>NZ_JBZVDY010000005.1:0-74711 GCF_058408345.1 Plantibacter sp. MDV22-iso1 | reverse complement strand
GGATGTTCTACCTCATGCGCTTCCTCCTGGGTGTCGCCGAGGCCGGCTTCATCCCCGGGGTGCTCTTCTACATGGCGCAGTGGTTCCCGGCGAGCCGCCGGGGCCGCGCCTGGGGCGTGTTCTACCTCGCCCTCGCGTTCTCCGGGGTGGTCGGCGGACCGCTCTCCGGGATCATCCTGAACAGCACACATCTGGCGCTCGACCTGCAGGGCTGGCAGTGGCTCTTCATCATCGAGGCGGTCCCCACGGTCATCCTGGGCTTCGTCATCCTGAAGTTCCTCCGGGAGGACCACCGGACCGCGCCGTGGCTCGACGACGCCGAGAAGGCCCGCCTGAGCGAGATGCTCGAAGCGGAGCGTCCACCCGCAGGGCACACCCCCCTGCGCGACGTGTTCCGCAGCCCGATCATCTGGCTCCTCGCGCTCATCTACTTCTCCTACAACTTCGCGCTGTACGGCATCAGCTTCTGGCTCCCCAGTCTCATCCAGGGCCTCGGCGTCGAGGGCACGCTCCAGATCGGCTTCATCTCGGCCATCCCGAGCATCGCCGCGATGGTGGCGATGGTCGTCTTCGGCTTCAGCTCAGACCGTCACCAGGAGCGCAAGAAGCACATCGCCGCGGCCTTCGGGTTGAGCTTCATCGGCTTCGCGATCTGCGTGATCGCCGGTCCGAACCCCGTGCTCGGCATCATCGGCCTCAGCCTCGCCAACGCCGGCGCCCTCGCGATCCCGGCGATCTTCTGGAGCTTCCAGACCGCCATGCTCACCGGCACCGCTCTCGCGGGCGGCATCGCGCTCATCAACTCGACCGGGAACCTGGCCGGCTTCGCCGCGCCGTACCTCATCGGCTTCGTCCGAGACGCCACCGGGAGCCCGAACATCGCCCTGGTCGTCTCGGCCGGCTTCATGGTCCTCGGCGCGGTCCTCGTCCTCACCGTCCGCTCGGCCCGCCGCGGCGACGCCCAGATCCCCAAGCTCGTCACCGTCGAAGGAGACCGTCCATGACCGCCGACAGCCGCCGAACCGCGAACGCACCCGATCAGCAGCGTGGTGGCGGTCGAGCGACCAACATCCGCTGGAGCGTCGTCGTCGTCCTCTTCCTCTTTTACACGATCAACTCGATCGACCGGAGTTCGCTCGGGGTTGCGATGCCGAGCATCGTCGGGGAGTTCGAGCTCACCCCGACGATGCAGGGCGTCATCCTCAGCGCATTCTTCTGGACGTACTGCCTCATGCAGATCCCAGGCGGTCTCGCCGCGGACCGCTTCGGTCCACGGCGGATCATCGGCATCGCCTCGGCCGTCTGGGGCACCTTCACCGCGTTCGCCGGGCTCGCTGTGAACGGGGTGATGCTCATCCTCGCGCGCCTCGGACTCGGTGCCTTCGAGGCGCCGTACATGCCAGCGGCATCCAAGCTCGTCTCGAACTGGATGCCGCCCAAGCGTCGCGCGTCCGGCGTCACGCTCATCGACTCCGGCGCACCACTCGGTGCGGCCTTCGGCGGTCTGCTGGTCGCCTGGCTCATCACCGCGACCGGCTCGTGGCGGTGGTCGTTCATCATCATCGGCGTCTCCACGGTCGTCATCGGGTTCTGCGTGTACCTGTACATCCGCAACCTGCCGAGCGAGCACCGTCTCGTGAACCGCGCTGAAGTGGACCTCATCACGGTCGCCGGTGGTCCAGAGGACGAGAAGCCCGGCGTGACCCGGGGTAACGCGACGGCGATGGTCATCGGCCGTTTCGGTTGGGCGATGGTGTTCTGGGGCCTCGTGACCTGGGGACCCAGCTACCTGAGCAACGCCCGTGGGCTCGACCTCCAGGCGATGGGCTTCGCGACCTTCCTGATCTTCCTCTGCGGCGCCCTCGGGGAGATCCTCAGCGGGTTCCTCGCGGACCGGCTGCAGCGGGTCTTCAGCCGGAACCGCTCGTTCAAACTGCTCTTCGGTGGCTCCGGCGCGCTCAGCCTCATCGCGTTGATCTCGCTCCCGTTCGTGACCGACGCAGCACTCGCGGTCACCCTGCTCTGCATCGGGGTCTTCTTCAACCTCTTCGGCGGTCTCTACTGGACCATCCCGGCGATGCTCGCGAAGAAGGAGAAGGTCGGACTCGTCGGCGGGGTCATGAACTTCGCCGGCACGTCTGCCGGCATCGTCGTGCCGATCGTCGCCGGAGTCCTGCTCGACGTCACCGGTGGCTACACCGCGGTGCTCGTCTTCCTCGCCATCGCAGCCGCGGTCTACCTCGCGGCATCGCTCATGATCAACTTCTCCGGGGTCGCGAAGCCGACGCCGGCGGAGCCGGCTCGTGCCTGAGTCGTCGGGTCTGGCGGCCGCCCGGTACGCAGGCCCCGTGATCGACGCGCACCACCACGTGTGGGACCTCGAGCGGAACCGGTACCCGTGGCTGCTGCCCGACGTCCTCGTCCCGCATCGCTACGGCGACTACAGCGCCGTCAAGCGGAGCTACCTGCCCGCCGACTACCGGCAGGACACGGCCGGTCTCGGCGTCGTCGCGAGCGTCTACATGGAGGCCGAATGGAACCCGGCGGATCCGCTGGGCGAGACGCGCTACGTCGAGGAGCTGTCCGCCGAGGGCGGCGTACCGGGCGCGATGGCCGCGCAGGCGTGGCTCGACGCTCCGACGGCCGCCGAGGTCGTCGCCGCCCAGGCGGCCTCGCCGATCGTCCGCAGTGTGCGTCACAAGCCCGGGGGACCGGCCACCGCCGACGAGGCGCGGCTCGGTGGTCGGACGCTCCTGAGCGACCCGCTGTGGCGGCGCGGGTACGCGGCTCTCGCGACGCACGGTCTCCACTTCGAACTCCAGACGCCCTGGTGGAACCTCCACGAGGCGGCGGACCTCGCCGCCGAAGTGCCCGAGACACTGATCGTCGTCAATCACGCGGGCGTCCTCCTCGACCGCGAACCGGCCACGGTGGCCGGCTGGCGTGAGGCGATGGCCGGACTCGCGGCGCACGCGAACGTCGTCGTGAAGGCGTCCGGGCTCTGCGTCGCCGGGGTCCCGTGGTCGAGCGAGCTCGTGCGTGAGCCCCTGCTCACGCTGGTGAAGCTCTTCGGCGCCGATCGGGTGATGTTCGGCAGCAACTTCCCGGTCGACGGGATGTTCACCGACTACGCGGGGCTCCTGGACGCGTACCTCGACAGCGCCGCGTCACTGTCGGCGGCGCAGCAGCGGGCGATCTTCCACGACACCGCGGACCGCGTCTACGCCCCGGATCGCATCGCCGGGGCCTGAGCCTCGCGCAGCTCGGTGAGCCAGGCCAGGCTCTCGCTTGTCGTGGTCGTCGGTCGGTACTCGCACCCGACGAACCCGTCGTACCCGCTGGCCTCCAGCGCGGTGAAGAACGCGTCGAAGTCGATCGTCCCGGAACCGGGCTCGCCGCGTCCCGGGCTGTCCGCGATCTGGACATGGCCGATGCGATCGGCCCACGCCACGACGTCTTGCACCACGTCGGCGCCGTTGTTGTGCAGGTGGTAGGCGTCGAAGAGCAGACGCACCGCGGGGTGGTCGACTCGATCGATCACCTCCAGGGCCTCGTCGATCGTCGTCACCGGGTAGTCGCCGTTCTCGCCCCTCGTGAGCGGCTCGACGAGGATCCGGACGCCGAGCGGATCGAGGCGCTCGGCGACACGACCCAGGTTCGCGACGGCGGTGGCGAGTTGGATCTCGTGCGAGACGCCTGCCGGCCGGACGCCGTAGAGCGCGTTGACCGCACGACACCCGGTCGCCTCGATGATCGTCGCCACCACGTCGACGGTGTCTGCGACGAGCTGCTCGGTCCCGGGGTGCGACACCACGCCGCGGTCTCCGGCGGGCATGTCGCCGGCGTACAGGTTGATCGCCCGCAGCGAGACCTCCGCCCGCTCGATCGCAGCGAGGAAGGCCTGGAGCTCCGCCTCCTCGGGGACGGGTGTTGCGAACGGCCACCAGCACTCGACGTCGACGAACCCGACGGCCTTCGCAGCGGCGAACCGCTCGAGGAACGGCACCTCGGTGAACAGGATGGACAGGTTTGCGGAGAACTGCATTGTTCGTTCCTTTTCGATCGGGGTGCTTGACACCAGTTTGGTATATCGAAATACTCGAACGCAACGCCGGGGTGATGGAGCTCACTTCTTGTCTTGGTATATCGATAGCTCGATCGACCGGGCGACAACGACAGGAAGAGAGACGATGACGACCATCGGATTC
This sequence comes from Plantibacter sp. MDV22-iso1, assembly GCF_058408345.1. NCBI lineage: Bacteria > Bacillati > Actinomycetota > Actinomycetes > Micrococcales > Microbacteriaceae > Plantibacter > Plantibacter sp. MDV22-iso1. The sequence continues at coordinate 70,503 of NZ_JBZVDY010000005.1, read as the reverse complement.
GTGGGACTCGGCGTGATGGGGCGCCCGATGGCGGAGCACCTCGCCGCAGCCGGACACGACGTGACGGGGTTCAGCCGGGGCGATGCGAGCCGATCGGCCGCCCGGGACGCCGGCCTCCGCGTGGCCGACTCCGTCGCCGAGGCCGTCACCGGTGCCGAACTCGTCATCACGGTGCTGCCGGACTCGCCGGACGTCGAATCGGTCGCGCTCGGCACGGACGGGATCCTCGCGCACCTCGCCGACGGGGCCGACTACATCGACCTCTCGACGATCCGACCCGAGACGGCTCGTGATGTGGCCACCGCCTTCATCGAGGCGGGCCACGGCGCGCTCGACGCCCCGGTGTCCGGTGGTGAGGCAGGCGCGCGCGAGGGCACCCTCTCCGTGATGGTCGGTGGTGAGTCGTCCACCCTGGAGCGTTGGCGGTCCGTCCTGGAGACGTTCGGCGCCTCGGTGGTGCACGTCGGCCCGAGCGGTAGCGGCCAGGTCGTGAAGGCCGCCAACCAGTTGGTCGTCGCACTCCATCTGCAGGCCCTCGCCGAGGCTGTCGTCTTCCTCGAGGCCCAGGGCGTCGACGTGGAGACGGCGCTCTCGGTGATCCGCAAGGGTCTCGGAGGCAGCACCGTCCTCGAACGCAAGACCGATTCGGTCCTGGCGGACGACTTCCGCGCCGGCTTCCGGTCCGAGCTCCACGCGAAGGACCTCGCGATCGTCGAAGTGGCTTCGCGAACCGCCGGCGTCGGTCTTCCCGCGACCGGACTCGTCGCACAGCTGCTCCGCTCGTTGGTCGCCCGCGGCCAGGGCGGTTCCGACCATTCCGCGCTCGTCGAGCTCGCCCGCTCGATGAACGGCGGGGCCGGCGCATGACCGTCACGGAACCACGCGCGGCCGTCGAGACCGCCGACGTCCGCCCGGGCTGGTGGCACGAGCCGTTCGACATGTTCCAGACGAACCTGCGCGAGATCGACGCGCTGCTCGACGTCGAGACGGTCCTGGACGCCATCCAGGAGCACGGTGCCGGCGTCTGGCTGCTCAACGTCGGAGGCATCCTCTCGCACTTCCCGTCGGGGCTGCCGTTCCAGTCGAGGAACCCACTGCTCGAGGAGCGCCCCGGGGGCGACCTCGTCGGTGACGCGATCGAAGCCGCGCATCGTCGTGGCGTCCGACTCCTCGCCCGCATGGACTTCTCGAAGGTCGCCGCGCGCGTCGCCGACGAGCACCCCGAGTGGTGCTTCAGGTCACCGAGTGGGGAACGACAGGTCTACGAGGGGCTGGTGAGCGTCTGCCCCAGCGCGGGGTACTACCAGGACCGGTCGCTCGACATCATCGACGAGATCCTCGACGCGTATCCCGTCGACGGATTCTTCTTCAACTGGTTCGGGTTCAACGAGGTCGACTACGGAGGACGGGTCCACGGCGTCTGTCACTGCGACGCCTGCGCCGAGGCCTTCGTCCGGGAGACCGGGATCGAGCAGCTGCCGTCGTTCGCGGGTGATCCCGGCTACCTCGAGTGGAAACGGTTCGCCGCGGCGACCATTGACCGCTTGACGGCACGCATCCGTGCGCACATCGCCGAACGAGCACCCCACGCTGGGCTCATCCTGGGCCGCTCGGCGGACATCCTGTTCCATGAGGCGAACAACGCCCTCGGCCGCCCGCTCTGGCCACACGCGACGAGTGAGTCGGTGAGCGCGTTCCGGGTCGCGCAGCCAGGCAAACCGGTCCTGGTGAACGCCGTGGCTTTCATCGACATGCCGTACCGGCTGGCGAGTGAACAGCCGGAGATGTTCGGGCAGTACCTCCTCCAGGCGGTGTCGCGCGGGGCGAACCCGTCGACGTACATCATGGGGCCGGCCGGGCTCATCGACTACGCCTGTCTCGCTCCGGCCGGGGTCGTGACGCGCTTCCACCGGGATCACGCCGACATGTACGCCGGACTGGCGCCCGCGGCCGACGTGGGTATCGTCCGACCGAACCCGCTCGCGGCGCCCGCAGAGGTGCATCACTCGTCGGTCGACGAGTTCCGCGGCCTGTTCTCCGCCCTGCTGGAACGGCACGTCGCCGTCGACGTCGTGCCGGCTGAGTCGCTGCCCGTCGTGGACCTCGGACGCTTCCGCGTGCTGGTCCTCCCGGATCTCATCGCCCCGACCGAGGAGGAGGACGCCGCCCTCGAGGCGTTCGTGCGCGCCGGCGGGCGGGTCGTCGCGACGGGGCGGTCGGGCATCCACGCGGACGGCTCCGTGGTCGCCTGGCTCCCCGGAGCGCGGCAACGGTCGCTGGAAGACGACGCGGAGGCGCTCAAGTCGAGCTACGTCCAACGGGGCGGTGGGCCGTCGGTCGAAGGCTCGGACCTCGTGCCCGTGCGTGGGCGGCTGCACACCCTGGCGTGGCGTTCCGACGCCCGCCTGCGCCACGGGTTCGTCCCGCGAGCACCGTACGGACCGCCCGAGAAGGCCCACGGTCACGTGGCGGGACCGGTATCGGCCTGCGGGGTGTTCACGCTCGGTCGTGGACGGGCCACGCAGGTCCCGTGGACCGTCGGCGCGGCGTATCGCGAACTCGGGCTCACGGCCATCCGCGACCTGATCGCCGATCTCGTGATTGACGCTGTCGGGGAGGATGGAACGGTGGGGGTGGAGGCGAGCGAACACGTGGAGGTGTCCGTCGGTCGTTCCCGAGCGGGTCTCGTCGTACACGTGCTCAACCACTCCGGTCAACGTCGGAACTCCTTCGGTCCCACCGTCCCGGTCCGTGGAACCCGCTTGCGGCTCCCCGGGAGGGCGGCCGACGCCGTCGGCACCCGCGTCCACCATGTGACCGCCGGCGACGTCGACGCCACGGTGTCGACGGTCGGAGACGATCTCCTCGTCGAGATCGTCGAGGTCGTGGACGGAGCGGTCGTCGTGGTCCCGGACGGAGGTGAGCGGGATGACGCCTGAGGTGGTCCTCATCCGCGGCGGCCAGGCGGACGCTGTGCGCTCGCGCATCCGCAGCGACTTCCCCGAGGTCCGCGTCCTCGACGACGAGACCGCCCACCCCGCGACCACGATCATCGCAGGCCGGGTGCGCGACGAGGAGCTGCCCGGGCTGCCAGCGCTCGCCTGGGTGCACTCCTGGGCCGCCGGCGTCGAGTCCGAGGTGGGACCGGTGCTCCGCGGGAGCGGCGTCACGGTGACGTCCTCGGCGGGCAACGGGGCGGTTCCGCTCGCGGAGCACGCGATGTTGCTGGCCCTCCAGCTCGACCGAGGCGGACATCGCTGGTCGGATGCCGCCCGCGGGGCCAGATGGGACCGGTTCGTCCACGGCGAGCTCGCCGGCAAGACGCTGGGCATCTACGGCTTCGGCAACATCGGCGCCGCCCTCGCGCCGCGCGCGAGCGCCTTCGACATGACCGTCATCGGCCTCCGTCGTGACGTCGGTCGCACCCCGGCCGCCGTCGATCGCCTGTACCGACCGGAGGAGGTCCTCGACTTCGCCGGGCGGTGCGACGTGCTGGTCGTGACGGCCCCGCTCACCGTGGAGACGCGCGGAGCGATCGACCTCCGCGTCCTGTCTGCGCTCCGCCCGGGAGCCACCGTCGTCGTCGTCTCCCGAGGGGGCATCGTCGTCGACGCGGACCTCCTGACGGCCCTCGACTCCGGTGCCGTCGCGGGAGCCGGTCTCGACGCGCACACGGTCGAGCCGCTGCCGGCGGACTCCCCGTTCTGGTCGCGCGACGACGTGGTGGTGACGCCGCACAACGGAGCCACAACGACCGCCACCGCCGATCGCGGAACCGCGATCTTCCTCGACAACCTCCGACGTCGGGTCACCGAGGAGCCGCTCGTCAACCGCGTCGACCCGAACTCCCTCGCCTGAACACCGGCGTCCTGGGGACGCCGTCATCGCACCACCGTCATCACTCATACAACGCCGTATCGAAAGAAGGACACCATGTCGAACATGCCGCAGGACGTCAGCCGGCGCCGATTCCTCACCTACGCCGGGGTCGGCGCCCTCTCGCTCGGAGCGTTCGCCCTCGCCGGCTGCTCCATCGGAGGCGGTTCCGGAGCCGGCGGTGCCACCACCATCCGGTTCGCCTGGTGGGGAGGCGCTGAACGCCAGAAGGCCTATCTGGCCGGGATGGACCTGTTCAGCAAGCGGAACAGCGACGTCACGATCGAGCCCGAGTTCGGTGACTACACCGCCTACCAGGAGCGCATGACCACGCAGATGGCGGCGCGCGACGTTCCTGACGTCTTCTGGATCCCCTCGCCCGCGGTGTTGACCTACCGGGACGCGAAGATCTACCGGCCACTCGACGATGTCGGCACCCTCGACCTTTCGGCGTTCAGCGAGGCGGAACTCGACCTCTTCCGGATCGACGGCGAGCTCAACACCCTGCCGAAGTCGATGTTCTCCCCGGTCCTGCGGTACAACCAGACCTTCATGGACGAGGACGGCATCGCGCTCCCCGAGACGCTCACCTGGGACAGCCTGGCCGAGTTCCTCACGGACTACTCGAAGAACAACGCCGCCGGTCGGAAGGGCACCACCTACGGCGCCTACCACGACATGCCCTTCGAGTCGTTCCTGCGTCAGCGTGGCGAGGACCTGTGGTCGAAGGACGGCAGGCTGGCCGCGAGCGAGGACGGCGTCGCCGCGTGGATCGACTGGTGGGAGCAGCTCCGCAAAGCGGGCGCGACCACCAGCATCAGCGAGCAGGACGGCATCGAGCCCGGCTGGTCCGACACCGGCGCCAAGGTCCTCGCCACCTTCGCCAACTCGAACCACATCGTCGACGAGGCCGCAGCGTTCCCCGACTACGAGTTCCGGCAGCGGGACGTCCCGGCACTCGCCGATGCGACGCCCGGGTACCACTTCACCTACTTCAGCCGGTTCGCGATGTACGCCGGGATCGAGGACGACCGCGTCGACGCGGCCGGAGCACTGATGAGCTACAACCTCAACTCGATCGACCTGCTGAAGCTGGTGGGGCTGTCGGCCGGGGCGCCACCGAGCCTGGCGCTCCTCGACGAGTACGAGCCGTCGGCCACCCCGGACGAGCAGAAGGTGATCGCGACCACCCGCGACATCGCGGCGAAGGAGCAGCGGCCCCGATACGAGGCTCCCGCGGGCTCCGGTTCATGGCGCACCGTGATGATCCGCGAACTCGAGGGCGTGACCCTCGGGAACACCTCGGTCTCACAGGCCGCGTCGAACTTCGTCTCGGCCGTCTCCTCCTCGGTGGGCGACTGATGACCCTCACCATGAAACGCGAGCCCGAGGCGCGGACCGGGACGGCCGAATCCGCGACGACGACCGGACGGAAGCGGCGTCGGGCCTCCCACCAGCGGCAGGGCTGGGTGGCACACGTCTTCCTCCTCCCATGGATGCTCGGGATGATCGCCGTCACGGCAGGACCGCTGATCGCGTCCGCCGTCCTCGCCTTCACCGACTACGACCTCCTGACCGCACCGTCGTTCATCGGGTTCGACAACTTCACCCGCATGATGGGCGACGAGCGGTTCTGGGCGTCAGCACGGGTGACGGGCCTGTACGTGCTCGTCTCCGTGCCCTTGCAACTCGCCTTCGCGCTCTTCCTGGCGGTCATCCTCGACAAGGGGATCCGCGGGCTCTCCCTGTACCGGAGCGCCTTCTATCTGCCTTCGCTCCTCGGTGGCAGCGTCGCGATCGCGATCCTGTGGCGCCAGCTGTTCGGCGACGCAGGGCTCATCAACACGGTGCTCGGGTTCTTCGGCATCGAGGCGGACAGCTGGTTGCAGAACCCCGCGACCGCTCCGTGGACGCTGATCATCCTCAACGTGTGGACCTTCGGCTCGCCGATGGTGATCTTCCTGGCCGGGCTGCGTCAGGTCCCGGACGAACTCCTCGAGGCCGCCGAGGTCGACGGTGCCGGCCGGGTGCGACGCTTCTGGTCGATCACCATCCCGCTGCTCACGCCGATCATCTTCCTGAACCTGATCCTGCAGATGATCAGCGCGTTCCAGGCGTTCACCCAAGCACACGTGGTCAGTGGCGGCACGGGTGGACCCCTCGACTCGACGCTGTTCTACACCCTCTACATCTATCAGGAGGGATTCGTGAACTTCGACATGGGCTACGCCGCTGCCATGGCGTGGGTCCTCCTGATCGTCATTGCGATCGCCACGGCGGGCAACTTCATCCTTTCGCGCCGCTGGGTGCACTACGGAGACGAATGATGGCCATCACCAGTACCACCCTCGACGCCCTTCCAGCCGACCCCGATCCCACGCCGACCCGGCGCAAGCGGGACGCCGGCCGACCGCGACGGATCGTCCGCCACATCCTCCTCGTGGTGTTCGCGCTCCTCATGCTCTACCCGTTGCTGTGGATGGTGGTGAGTTCCTTCAAGCCGAGCAACCTGATCCTGTCGCAGACGGGGCTCATCCCGAGCGAGGTGACGTTGTCGAACTACCGGGACGGATGGGACTCCCTGGGGACGCCCTTCACGGCGTTCCTCCTCAATTCCGGCCTCATCGCCGTCGGGGCCATCGTCGGGAACCTCTTCTCCTGCTCCGTGACGGCGTACGCGCTCGCCCGGCTGAACTTCCGAGCGAACAAGCTGTACTTCGGCCTCACCCTCATGACGATGATGCTGCCGTTCCATGTGCTGATCATCCCGCAGTACATCCTGTTCGCGGAGCTCGGGTGGATCAACACCTACGCCCCGCTGCTCATCCCGAAGTTCCTCGCGACCGACGCGGTGTTCATCTTCCTCATGGTGCAGTTCATCCGCACCATCCCGCGGGAACTCGACCACGCGGCGATGCTCGACGGTGCCGGCCCGTTCCGCATCTTCTGGTCGGTGATCCTGCCCCTCATGCAGCCGGCACTCATCACGACGACGATCTTCACCTTCATCTGGACGTGGAACGACTACTTCGGACCGCTCCTCTACCTGACGAAGACGAAGTTGTACACCGTGCCGGTGGCGCTCAAGTCGCTCGTCGACACGGAGACGCAGAGCGGGATCGGCATCATGTTCGCGATGTCGCTCATCTCGCTCGTCCCGATCCTCCTCTTCTTCCTCTTCGCGCAGAAGTACATCATCAAGGGCATCGCCACGACGGGAATCAAATGACGACGACACAGCCGCTCACGACCGGAACCGACACGATCGCCTGGTTCTCCGGCGACCAGCGCTGGACACAACTGACGTTCGTCGAGGACGACCCGCTCCACTTCGACCTCGACGCGTGGGCCGACGTCCTGGACCGCACCGCGTCGACCGCGATCTGCATCAGCGCCGGGGGGTACATCGCGTTCTATCCGACCTCGATCCCGTTGCACTACCGCAGCCGGCACCTCGGTGACCGCGATCTCCTCGGCGAGATCGTCGATCTCGCACGGAGTCGTGGCATGGTCGTCATGGCTCGGATCGACCCGCACGCCGTCCATCGGGACGTCCGTGACGCCCATCCGGAGTGGATCGCCCGGACCGAGGACGGGGAGCTCCAGGAGCACTGGGCACACCCGGGCACCTTCGTGACGGACTCGTTCGGCGACTACAACTGGGAGTTCACGACCGAGGTCGCACGCGAGGTCACCGCGGACTACGACATCGACGCGGTGTTCGCGAACCGGTGGCAGGGCCACGGACCCGGGTACACCGAGACCGCGCAGCGACTCTTCCGCGCGGCGTCCGGGCTCGCCCTGCCGACCTCACGCGACGCCGTCGACGGAGAGTCCTGGCGGGCTTACCGGGGCTGGCGCCGGGAGCGGCTGAGCGACCTGGTCGCCCACTGGGACGCGGCGGTCCAGGACGTGAAGCCGGAGGTGCGCTTCATCCCCAACCTCGGCTCGTTCGCGGCGGGCGAGCTTCGCGACGACGTCGCCCGCCTGCATGTCCCGTTCTTCCTCGTGGACCACCAGGCGCGCAACGAGGGGGAGACCCAGTGGGCGGCCGGCCGCGACGCGAAGCGGACCCGGTCCATCCACCCCGACAAGCCGGTGGGGCTCATCACCTCCGTCGGGCCCGAGTCGCACGGCTACCGCTGGAAGGACTCCGTCAACGCGGGTCAGGAGACCGTGGGCTGGATCGTCGACGGCTTCGTGCACGGAGCGTTCCCGTGGTTCACGAAGTTCGCCGCGCGGATCCACGACACGCGCTGGATTCCAGCGGTCGAGCGGGCGTTCACGCTGCATCGCGAGATCGGTGCGATCTGGCAGCAGTCGCGCCCGGTCGCCGAAGTGTGCGTCTGGGACGTGGACAACGCCTTCGCCGACGCACGGACGCGACGGGCCGCCTCCGGCATGTACCAAGCACTCGTCGAGCTGCGGACGCCGTTCGAGTTCGTCGGCCCCCGTGGCCTGCATCGGCTCGGACTGCCTGAGACCAGGTTGGTCGTCCTCCCGGAGATCGACGAGATCGACGAACGGTCCGCCGCCGCCTTGCGTGCCTTCGTCGAGGGCGGCGGTGAGCTCGTGGTGACCGGAGCCGGGCCCCTGATCGACGGGGGTACACCGCTCGTGACCGAGCTCACGGGCGCACCGCTGACCGCCCGTTCGGCCGGGGTCGTCCGGAACAACTACGTGCAACGCGCGTCCGACGGTGCACTCGCCGCCGGATTGGAAGGCGCGGACCGCATCATCGGTGGAACCCGTCTGGCCCGCTTCGCGCCGACCGCCGAGGCCGTCGTGCACTGGCGGTTCGTGCCGGATCACCCCGACCTCCCCATGGAGGAGGTCTACCCGCGGGGTGAAGCCGTGGACCCCGCGGTGTTCCGTGCGTCGTTGGCGACGTCGGACGACGGCGGGACGGTGCAGGCGGGCGCCGGGACGGTCCAGGTCATCGCCTTCAACCTCGCCGAGCTGTACCACGAGACGCTCCTCGGTGATCACCTCACCCTGCTCGGCAACACGATCGAGGCCGCACTCGGGGGATCGAGTCTGGTCAGCATCGACGGCCCGGGGCTCCTGGATGCGGCGGCGTGGACGGACGGAGCGGCGTTCATGCTGGCGTTCGCCAATCTCACCGACCCGTTGGCGATGCGGGGCCAGCAACGTGCGGTGACCGAGCTCACCGGCATCCGGGTGCAGATCGACGCCGCGCGACTGGCGGAGGCCACGGGGCGTCCCGTCGTCCCGGCCGAGCTCATGGCGGAGGTGGTCCTCGACGATCGGCGGACGCCGGCTCCGGTGGCCGTGGCCGACGGCACGATCATCGTGGAGCTCCCGACCGTCCGCGAGCTCGGGATGGTCAGACTGAGCTTCTGAGGGAGGGTGGGCCCACGCCCGCTGATCGGGGTCGGCACTGCAGATGTCGGCCCCGACGCGTCCCGGTCTCGTCAGCGGCCGCGCGGCGGGGCGGTGGACTGACGGACGATGAGCACCGGCTTCTCGAGCGGTACGTCCTCCTCGATGGTCTCACCGAGGAGGCCGAGGAGCTTCGCCGCCGCCGCCCGCCCACGCTGGAACGCGAACCGCTGGACGGTGGTGAGCTGGGGGTCGACCCATTCGCCGACCTCGAGCCCCTCGAACCCGACGACCGAGACGTCCTCGGGGACCCGCAGGCCTCGGCTCTGGATCGTCCGCATCCCGGCGATCGCCATGGTGTCGGTGCCGTAGAGGATCGCCGTCGGCGGTGCCGCCCCGTCGAGGAGCCGACTCGTCTCCTCGGCGGCGGCCGCCGGCGAATAGCCGACGCTCGAGATGGAGTGCGGGGTGAGCCCGTGATGGGCGAGCCGGGCGGTGAACGCCTCGCGTCGGATGTTCGGGAGCACGAACCCGGCGGGGCCGCTGACGAACGCGACGTCGCGGTGGCCCAGACCGACGAGGTGGTCGACCGTCTCGGGGATGCCGGCGCTCGGCGGGTCCGCGTCGATGTAGTCGACCACGCCCGGCTTCCACGGGGTGCCGACGAGCACCGCGGGCACACCGAGGTCGCGCATGAGGTCGAAGCGGGTGTCGCCGACCACCGAGTTGGTGAGGATGACGCCGTCCATCCGCTGGCGCTCAGCGAGGGACCGGTAGAACGCCGACTCGTCGTGCTGTCCCGTGAGGAAGACGTTCAGGAGGAGCCCGTACTCGCGGGGACTGAGGAGGGACTCGATCCCGGAGATGAGTCCGACATTGGCCGCACCGACCTCGGGAACCGGGGAGGAACTGGTGAGGACGAGCCCGATCGCCTGGGCGCGCGAGGTCCGGAGAGCGATCGCAGCCGGGTTCGGCGTCCAATTGAGTTTGCGCGCGGCCTCCCGGACACGCTCGGCGGTCGGCGGCGAGATGCGACCCGTGCCGTTGAAGACCTTCGAGACCGCTCCCGCCGACACGCCCGCGAGCGCGGCGACATCGGAGATGGTGGGGCGGCCGTGTCTCCGGCGCCCGGCAGGTGAGGTCATGGCCGTGTCGTCCTTTCGCCCTCAGCCTATTGGGCCGGACACCCGAACCCGTGGACCGGCGAGAGGTCAGAGCCCGTGCCGTTCGAGCTGCTCCTCGTACCGGATCTGTACGTCCTCCGGCTCGACGCCGTCGATCGGCGCCCAGATCGCCTCGAGTTCCCGCTGGACCGAGGCCGGGAGGGCGGCGAACTTCTCGTCCCATGCTGCGATCGGCGTCCAGTAGCCGACCACCTTGAACCGGGTGGCGGGTAGCCCGAGCTCCTTGCGCAGATACTTGCGCACGTCGCGGAGCGCCACCGTCTCGCCGGCCACCCAGATGTAGCCGTGATCGAGCGGGAGGCGCTCGTCCACGACACTCCGGACGAGTCGGCCCAGCGCGCTCGGGCCGTGTCCGTTGCCGCCCACCACCCAGGTGACCGTCACGTCGTCGTTCGTCTCGACCGCGACCCGATCCCGCTCGCTCGGTACTTCGAGCAGCACGCGGGTCCGCAGTCCGCGCGGAGTCTGTGCGACGATGCGCCTGACTGCGGGAAGGCCGGTGAGGTCCGCGACGAGCACCTGCCAACCGATGTCGGCGGGCGGCGCGTACAGACCGGTGGGCGAGTTCAGGCCGAGCACGTGCCCGGGCTGGGCGCGAGCCGCCCACGGCCCCGCGACCCCGGCCTCGTGCACGACGAAGTCGATGTCGATCTCGACGGGGTCCTGCCGCACGGCGCTGATCGTGTACGTCCGCATCGGTGCCTGTGGGGAGCCCTCCGGCGTCTCCCACCAGTCGCCTGCCGGTACCGGGAGCGAGACCTCCGTCGGGTCGGCGCCGTGGGGGAAGAAGACACGGACGTACTCATCACCCGTGCCGGTGCTCGCGAAGTCCTCGACGCCCGGACCGCCGAGGGTGATGCGGATCAGGTTCGGGCTCAGGGGTGTCGCTGCGGTCACGATGCCGCGATGGATCTTCATGGCGTCTCGGCCTCTCGGGTCGGTTCGGTGTGCTGGGTCGGGTGCGGGCTGTGCGCGAGCCAGGACTCGCGGTAGGGGCCGGGCGAGGCGAGGAGCTCGGCGTGCGTGCCGTGTTGGACGATCCGACCGTCCGCGAAGACCGCGATCCGGTCGGCGGTGGCGGCCTGTTCCAACCGGTGCGCGATGAGCAGCGCGGTCCGGTCCGTCCGAAGGGCGGCGATCGCCGCTTCGACGGCGTCGCGATGGTGCAAGCCGACGTCGGCCGTCGCCTCATCGAGGATCACGATCGCCGGGTCCGTCAGGAACGCCCGAGCGACCGCGAGTTGCTGGATGCGTCCCTCGTCCAGCGGCACGGGCGACGGCCGCGAGTCGGTCGGGTCCGCCGCCGGGTCGTCCTGCAACGCGGTGACCGCCCATTCGGCTCCGACGGCACGGAGCGCCGAGACCATCTCGTCCCGGCTGGCGTCCGGCGCGCCGAGCCTGAGGTTGTCGGCGATCGAGCCACGGAAGTGGTGGAGCTCCTGCGACAGGTAGTACGGGGCGTGGCCGACGAGCACCCGCCCCGACGTCGGGGGATGGTGTCCGGCGACGACCCGCGCCAGGGTGCTCTTGCCCGAGCCGGACGTGCCGACGAGCGCCGTGGTCGTCCCGGGCTGCACGTCCAGGGTGACCTGCGTGACCCCACGGTCCGTGGTCGGATACCGGAACGTCAGGTCGTGCACTCGGATCGCCGGCGGTGCGGCGACATCGTCCGCGGTACCGCCGACGGGCGAGGGCGACTCCGGCATCGCGGACGACGTTGCTGCGAGGTCGATGACCCCGATGAGCCGAGCCAGCCCGACCGTGGCCCGCTGGATGTCGTCGAGCCCGAAGATGAGCCGGCCCACCGGATCGAACAGCCGGTGGAACAGGAGTGCGGCGGTGGTCACGAGTCCGACGGTGATCGTGCCCTGCAGGTTGAGGAGGAAGCCGGTCGGCAGGATCGCCGAGAGTCCGACGAGCTCACCCGAGTTGATCCATCGGAACAAACGGTTCGCGACGCGCACGCCCTCGATCTGCGCGTCGATGGAGGCGGCCGCGCGTTCCCGGACGCGTTCGAGCGCGTGGTCCGTGCCCGCGAACGCGGCGAGGGTCTCCGCGCCGTCGACCGCGTCCAGCACGGCCTGACTGCGCGACGCTTCGCGGATCCGGACCGTGCGGAACACCACTCGGGATCGCCGGAGGAACGCACGGGTCCCGAGGACGTAGCACGGCGCCGAAGCGAGACCGGCGAGCGCGAGCCACGGGTCGACGGCTGCCAGGGCGACGGCCGACACCCCGATCGCGAACCCGGCGGAGAGCAGGGTCGGGGCGACGTTCCCGCCGGCCTCCGCGACCGCGTCGACGTCGCCGGTGACCCGGGACAGGAGATCGGCACGCTCGCCGTCGTCGACGGTGCTCACCGGGAGCCGCATGGCCGAGGCGAACACGTCCTCGCGCAGTTCGGCGAGCAGGTCCTGCACCAGCCCCGTGAGCACCCGAGTCGCCCACAGCGTCACCGCGACCGCCCCGACAGCGCCGACCGCGGCTGCGGCCACCCAGCCTGAGACGACGCTCAGTCCGGCATCGGAAGCGACGGCGTCCACGATCCGCCCGAGACAGGCGGGCATCACGACGCCCAGTGCGGCGGCTGCGAGGAAGAGGACCACCACGGCGGCGGTCCGTCCGCGGTGGCGTCTGAGGAGGGCACCGACGACGGTTCGGACGCGGGAGCCGTCGGCGACGGGGAGCATCTCGGCGGTGCTGGGCTCCATGGCGGGATCAGTCATGGCGGGTCTCCGAACCGGGAGTGAGCTCGACGACCCGGTCGCAGGCGTTCAACAGGACCGGCGAGGTGGTGATGACGACGACGGTGCCCTCGTGCGCCGCGAGTGCTCGGGCGATGCGGGTCTCCGTGAGGACGTCGACGGCCGACGTCGGTTCGTCGAGGACGAGCACGTCCGCACCGGCATGGAGCGCCCGGGCGATGCCGACGCGCTGGCGTTGCCCGCCGGAGAGCCGTCTGCCCGCCTCACCGACCGGAGACGACCAACCGCCGAGCTGCACGACCGCGTCGTCGAGCGCCGCCATGCCGACGAACACCGCATCCGGGTCGCCGGTCGCGTCGTGACCGCGGACCGCTTCCGCCAGGGTGCCGCTCATGATGCGCTGGCCGTGCGGTGGCGCGACCACACGACGGCGGTACGCCACCGGGTCGAGGTCCAGCTGGTCGACGAGTGTACCGTCGACGGCGAGCGAGACGCTGCCGCGCTCCGCGGGGGTCCGCATGCCGAGCAGGCGGGAGAGGGCGCGCGCGGTGTCGCTGTCGGGCGGCCGGACGCCGAGCAGTTCACCAGCATGGACGTCCACCGGTCGGTCCTGGTGTTCCGGGCGGAAGGACAGCACGACGTCGGACGCAGGGCCGGAGTCGGACATCTCGTCCAGCCGACCGCCCGTTTCGAGTAGGTCGTCGGCGTCGACGACCGCGGCCAGTCGTTTGGCGGACGCGAGCTTGTGGATCCAGTTCGATGGGAAGGAACCCGCCTGTGCGAGGTACCCGCTGATGAACTGCGCGAGACCGAGCACCGTCACGAGCTCACCGATGCTGATCCGCCCATCCGCAGCGAACCAGGCGGACAAGCCGACGAGTGCGGCCATGACGAACGCCGCCAGCGTGCCGCTCACGGCGTCGAAGAGGGCGAGGGACCGCCCGGCGGCCGTCGCTGCGCGTCGTGAGACATCACTGGCGGCGTCATATCGCCGGACGGCTTCAGCCCGCCCGCCGATGCCGACGAGCACTCGGAACCCGCTCATGAAGTCGGCGGCCACCGCTCCGGCCTCGGTCGCCGCCCGTTGCTCGGCGAACCCTCGGCGCTCCAGCGGGCGGGACACGACGCGCATGACGAGCATCATCCCGATGGTCGACACGAACACCACGATCGTCGCCACGGGCGAGATCACCGACATCGCCAGGGCGGCTCCGATGATCGCGGCGATGGTCGCCGACTGCTGCGCGACCGACCAGGCGACGCCGGCCACCCGGTAGGTGTCGGACGTGACGACCGTCAGGGCCTCACCGGCCGACAGGTTCTGTCGTGAGAGCTGCGGCCGAAGCACCCGGGAGAGCGTGAGGTGCCGGAGCGCCTGTTCGCCGTGCCCGTAGATCGACACCATGAGGCGCGACGCCGACTGGTAGCTCATCGTCAGGACGAGGAAGGTTCCGACCAGGACCCCGATCCAGACCCCGAGGGTGACCGGATCGGACGGCACCACCGCGCGGTCGATGGTCGCCCCGATGATCACGGGGATCGCCGCCTCCGACAGGGCGTGCACGATGAGGAGGCCGGTCGCGGCGACGAGCATGGCGCCGCGACCGTCCGCTCCCAGCGCGATGCCGAAGAGGCGCCGCGGCGTATTCGTCGTCGTCCCGCTCACCGGCTCCGCCGTCCGAGCGGGAGCACCAGCGGGGTACCGGAGACGGGGTCGGTGATGACCCGGCACGGCAGGTCGTACACGGCCTCCACGAGGTCGGCGGTGATGATCTCCTGCGGATCGCCCTGGGCGACGATCGCGCCGTCGCGCATCGCGACGAGATGCGTCGCATAGCGGGCGGCGTGGTTGAGGTCGTGGAGGACCGCGACGAGGGTGGTGCCGCTGCGGTGCAGATCCGTGAACAGCTCCATCAGCTCGATCTGGTGCGCGATGTCGAGGAACGTCGTCGGCTCGTCGAGCAGCAGGTGCTTCGTCTGCTGGGCGAGTGCCATCGCGACCCAGACGCGTTGCCGCTGTCCGCCCGAGAGCTCGTCGACCAGCCGGCGGGACAGCTCCGTGACCCCCGTCGCGGCCATCGCTTCCGAGACCGCCGCTTCGTCGGCCCGGCTCCACGTCCGCATCGCGCTCTGGTGCGGGAACCGGCCGCGCCCGACGAGGTCGGCGACGGTGATCCCGTCGGGGGCGATGGCGGATTGGGGGAGGAGCCCGAGTCGGCGAGCGGTGTCCTTCGGTTTCGACGCACGGATGTCAGCACCATCGAGGAGGACGGCGCCGGCGGTCGGGCGCAGGAGCCGTGCGAGTCCGCGGAGCAGGGTCGACTTGCCGCAGGCGTTCGGTCCGATGATGATCGTGAACGAGTCGTCCGGCACCTCGAGCGACAGCTCGGAGACGATCGGAGCATCGCCGTAGCCCAGGGTGAGGTCGCGGGCGAGGAGCGACGTGGTCATGGGAGTTCCTTTCACGTGCGGCGCACGAACTGGGCGGCCAGCAGGCAGGTCAGATAGATGCCACCGACCGAGAGCGTCACCACGCCGACCGGGACCGCGAGCAGCTGGGCGACGGCGTCGGAGACGACGACCAGGGCGGCTCCGGTGAGCATCACCGGCGCGAGGCCCATCGGGGTGTTCGAGCGGGTGAGCCGTTGAGCGATCTGCGGGGCGGCCAAGGCGATGAACGAGATCGGGCCGGCGGCGGCGGTGACGAGCGCCACAAGGGCCACACCGACGACCATGGCGATCAGCCGGGTGCGTCCGGGACGCACGCCGAGGGCCATGGCGGCGTCGTCGCCCATCTCGAGCACGGGGAGGGAACGTCGGAGTGGCCGAGCCAGCAGGGCGAACACGACGAACGCCGTGGCGGCGGGGAGCAGTTGGTCGAAGCCGAGCGAGGCGAGAGAGCCTGCGCCCCAGGTGGCCGCCATCATCGCCTGCTCGACGCTGACCGAGATGAGGATCCAGGAGGTGAGGGAACCGAGCCCGGCTGAGACACCGATGCCGACGATGATCAGCCGGAAGGACGACATGGTGTGGCGGTTCGCGAGGACGGCGACGAGCAGGGCGGTCAGCAGACCGCCGACGAGTGCCCCGGCGGCTTTGAACAGGTAGGTGTTGAGCCCGAGGACGAGCATCGTCAGCGTGACGCCGAACTGCGCGCCGACACCGAAGCCGATGATGTCCGGTGAGCCGAGCGGGTTGCGGGTGAGCGACTGGAAGATGCCCCCGGCGAGCGCGAGTGCCGCTCCGCAGAGCACCGCGAACAGCACCCGTGGGAGTCGCCACTCGGTCACGACCTGGCGGACGTCGGGGTCGGACGCGGGGTCGACGATCGCCCGGATCACCGCGTCGAAGCCGATCTCGTACGCGCCGATCGTCGTCGCGAACAGCCCTGCTCCGATGATCACCACGACGAGTCCGAGGCACACGAGGACGGACCGCACCGGTACGAGCGTCGCGATGTGCACGGTCTCCACGCGGATCTGGCGTCGGCCGTGGTCGACGACGCTCACAGTCCGCTCACCCGCTTCCGACGGACGAGCATGATCAGGATGGGGGCGCCGAGGAGTGCCGTGACGATCCCCACCCGGAGCTCTCCGGAGGGCAGCACGATCCGGCCGAGGACGTCTGCGAGCAGCAGGAACGCGGGGCCGATCACCATCGAGTACGTCAGCACCCAGCGCTGGTCGGGGCCTGTGGGCCACCGGACGACATGGGGGATCATGAGTCCGACGAAGGCGATGGGACCGGCGGCTGCGACGCCCGTACCGGCCAGGAGGGTCACGGCCACGACGACCCACACCCGGGTGCTGCGCACTCGCGCCCCGAGCGCCTGGGCGAGTTCGTCTCCCAGGGTCAGCGCGTTCAGCGACCGGGCGCAGAGCAGGCCGATCACGAGGCCCGCGACGATCAACGGAGCAGCCCAGGTGAGCTGGTCGAGGGTGCGGCCTCCGATGGATCCCACGCTCCAGAAGCGCATGACCTGCAGGGTGCCTTCGTCCCGCAGCACGATCGCGGTGGTGAAACCGGTGCAGGCGGCACCGAGGGCGACCCCCGCGAGGGTCAGTTTCATCGGGGTCACGCCCGAGGCCCCGACGGATCCGAGCGTGTAGACGATCACCGTGAGGATGAACGCACCCGCCAGGGCGAACGGGACGTAGGTGCCGGGAGTCGTCAGTCCCAGGACACCGACCGCGAAGGTCACGGCGAACGACGCACCGGCGTTCACCCCGAGGATGCCCGGGTCGGCGAGCGGGTTGCGGGTGAAGGCCTGGATGAGCCCGCCGCAGACGGCGAGCGCCGCACCGACCAGGATGCCGAGCAGCGTCCGTGGGACGCGCAGCTCCATGACCATGAGGTGCAGGGGGTTCGCGTCGTCGTAGGCGACGAGCGCGCGGACGACGGTCAGGGGGTCGATGGCCCGATTGCCGATGGCGAGTGAGGCGACGGCTGCGGCGATCAGCACCACGGTGGCGACGAGGAGCCCGACGGCGAGGGTCCCGGTGCGGTGGGGCGAGACGTCCGCGCGTCCGGCCCCACCGGGCGTCGGGACGTCCGCCGCCCCGCCCGCAGCCAGCGCTGCTGACGGGGCGGCGGACCGGGACATCTCCGACGTCACTTGCCGTCGATGGTCGGCTCGCCCTGCAGGGCCGCTGCGAGGTCGTCGACGTAGCCGGGCAGGACGTACTGCAGGGACAGGACGGTCGGCGCGCTGATCGCAGAGGCCTTGGCGGCGTCGGCGTAGATCACGTAGGACCCGGCGGCGATCGGCGCCCAGCGCGACACCACGGCGTTCTCGACCGTGTACGTCCCTTCCTCGGCGCTTCCGCCCCATGCGGCGAACAGGTCGGCGTCCACGTCGTAGAGCTGCTCGAGGCTGACGCCGGTGTACCAGTTGTCGCCCTCGGCGCTCGCGAGGAAGCCGTCCATCGCCGAGGTCGAAGTGAAGCCGAGTGCTTCGGTGATGCGGACCCGCGGGTCGTACTCGAGGTAGACGCCGAGGTCCGTCCCGCCCTCGTTCAGGGTGAGGCCCCAGACGAAGCTCTTGTCGTCGAACTCGGGGTGTGCGTCGGCGAGGGAGGTGATGAGATCCTCGGTCTCGCCGATGAGCTCCTCGGCCTTGGCCTCCTCCGACATCGCCTTCCCGACGGTGCGGGTCATGCCCTCCCAGGTGCCCGGGTTCCAGGGTCCCTCGATGTAGGGGACGGTCGGGGCGATCTCGGTGAGCCGCTCGTATTCGATGTCGGTGACACCGGAGTAGAGGCTGAGGATCAGGTCGGGCTTCAGGGATTTGATCGCCTCGTAGTTCGGGCCGTCGTCCGTGAAGGGGATGATCTCGGGCATCTCGCCGTACGCCTCGGAGACGTAGTCTTCGAACCAGGGCTGGTAGCCGCTCTCACCGGCTCCCCAGACCTCTTCGATGCCGACGGGGTTGGTGCCGAGGGCGGCGACGATGTCGGGCGTCATCCACCCGAGGGCCACGATCCGTTCCGGCTTCTGCGGGATGACGGTCTCACCGTGGGCGTGTTCGATGACGACGCCGTCGGTCGATGCCGTCGTCGATCCGGTGTCGCCGGTGGCGGCCGAACATCCGGCGAGAGCGAGAGCGGTGGCGATGACGGCGGCGAGGAGGGTGGATCCTCGGCGGACGTTCGGGCGCGCGAAAGCGTGCGGCATGGGGCTCCTTTGAAGAGGGGGGAGTGGGATCACCGCTGGCGATCCGGAAGTTAGGTAAGCATGTCCTAACAGAACGATCGTAGGGTGCTTGACGGCGTGACAGTGTCGAGGAACCGACGAGTTCTGTCGCCGATCCGACAGGACGATGCGTGCCCGGGTGGATCAGCGCCAGTAGAGCTGGTGGGCGGGGTCCGCCTGCACCCGTTCCACGTACTCCCGCGGGGTCATACCGAACCGGGCCCGGAAGCTCGCGGAGAAGGCGCTCGAGGACGCGTACCCGCACCGGTGCGCTGCAGCGCCGATCGGCATGCCGTCGATGATCAGCCGCCCCGCGAGCGTCATCCGGACGCCCGTTCGCCACCGGGCGAAGCTCATCCCGGTGTCATGCTGGAAGATCCGCAGCACGGTGCGCTCGTGGAGGCCGTGCACGTCGAACAGCTCGCGCGCGCCCCGGAGGTCACCCGGGTCGGCGAGGATCGCACGGACGAGCGGACGGACACGATCGTCGGACGGCATCGGGATCTCGCCCCAGCCGTCCGCCGTCTCCGGCGCGGGCTGCTGCAGCATCTCGATGAGGACCGCCTGCGCACGGACCCGGAGGTCGGTCGGCATGTCGTTGATCCCGAGGTGGAGCAACATCTCCTGCACCGCACGCGGGACCAGGACCTGGGTGACGGTCTCGACGGGCGCGATCAGCGAGGTGGCGGGGAGGTAGGTGTAGCACCCGGTGGAGTCGCGCTCGTGGTGCGCGGTGTGCGGCGTGTGTGCTGGGATCCAGACGCCTTGACCCGGTGCGAGGCGCCACATCGCGTTCGGGAGGTGCACCCACACGGTGCCGCGGTAGCACCAGGCGAGCATGGCGTCCGGGTGACGGTGCGGTGGCGAGAGCGGGCGACTCCCGGTGTCCTCGTCGGTGACGACGCCGGTGCCCATCAGATACGGTTCGGCGACGGACGACGGATGCTCGGGGCTCGCGTCCCAGTCGACCTGGCTGTACGGGCTCAACGAGCGCTCGTGCCCGCGTCGTCGATCAGCGGGAGGCCGTCGTCGTCGAAGCGGAAGCCCTTCGCTGCCAGCCGGCGTTCCGCCTCGTGGTGGACGACGCCACGCTTGCGCGGATCGGCTTCGAGGAGGCGGATCAGAAGCTCGTCCGTGGCGTTCGGGTGCAGCGCGATCTCGATGCGCGCACCCCAGAAGCGGTCCTCGAGGAAGAGCTCCAACGCCGCTGGGTCGGCTGCCGGGTTGTGGGCCGCAGCGGCGCGGATCGCCTGATTGGGGTCGTTCGCGAGGACGGAGAACTCCTCGAACGTGCTCGCCGATCGCGCGAGCTCGTAGCGACGTCCCTCGTCGGCGATCTGCTCCGGCGTCTTGCGTTTGGCCACGGTGGTCCCTTCATCACGTCGCCGTCAACCTACCTGGCTCGCACGATGTTCGACAACGGTGGCTTGCCGCGATGACTCGCAGACGGGACACTGGGGTCGCTGCATGGACGTCATGAGCGTGATCTTCGGGGGAAGGAGCAGCGATGACCGCTGCACCGGGATGGTACGAGGCGGGGACGCCGGGCAAGTTGCGCTGGTGGGATGGAACGCAGTGGACTGCTCAGGAGGCCGACGCCGCGCCACCGGTGAAGCGGGAGGTGCCGGTCACACTGCTGGCACCGACTCCCGTGGCGTCGCCGTCGCAGCTGCCGTCCGGACCGCAGCCGGGCTGGTATCCGACGGGGCCGGATCAGCTCCGATGGTGGGACGGCTCGCACTGGACGGGGCTCAGGGTCAAGAACGGGAAGCCCGGGACCGACTGGGCGACCACCGAGCAACCGAGCTTGGCCTGGGTGTTCGGCTCGGTCTTCCTCGTGCTCGCGTTCGTGCAGTTCAGCCTCGGCGCGCTGTCCAGCCACCTGTCGGTCAACGGATTCCCGATGCTCCTCCTGACGCTGCTCTGGTTCGGTATCGCCGCCCAGACGACGGCGGTGCGGCGGATCCCGCAGCCGGTCGCCGCCCCGGTGGTCATCGACGTGGTCCGTCCATTGCCGGGTGAGCAGGACGGTCCCGGTGCCGGTTGGCACTCCGTGTCGCCGCGGGCGACGAGGTGGTGGACCGGCTCACGCTGGACCCAGTACGTCGGAACCCAGTACGGTGTCCGGCCGACGTTCCATGGAGCGCGCGCGTTCCGCATCTATCTCGTCATGTCCTGGGCCGTCCTCGGGATCGGTGCGCTCGCCTTGGCCGTCGGCGTGGTCATCCTCGTCAACAGCAGCGGCGACGGCTACGGCTTCCTCGGAGGGATCATCGGCGGCATCGTCGTCGGTGGCGGCGTCCTGTTCGCGGTCCTCGGCGGGGTGCTCCTGATCATGTCGCGGATGCAGCGCCGGCTCCTCCTTCTCCCGGATCTGCCGCCCGGGCGCTGACCGCGGCACGGCACAAGGGGAGGACGACCGGTCGTCCGCCGGTAGGCTCGTCAGTCGGATGCGACGCGTCCGACCACCGATCCGAAGGGCACACGATGACCACGCAGGAACTGACCATCTCGAACTTCGAGGACACCGTGTCGGCCGAAGGCATCGTCCTGGTCGACTTCTGGGCCGAGTGGTGCGGCCCGTGCAAGGCTTTCGGCCCCGTCTTCGAACAGTCGAGCGAGCAGCACCAGGACGTCGTGTTCACCAAGGTCGACACCGAGGCGAACCAGGAGCTCGCGAGCGGCATGCAGATCACGTCGATCCCCACGCTCATGGCGTTCCGCGACGGCGTGCTCGTCTTCTCGCAGGCCGGCGCCCTCCCCGCGCCGGCACTCGAGGACCTCATCTCGCAGGTGCGCGGTCTCGACATGTCCGAAGTGCACGCCGCCATCGCAGCGGCGAAGGCCGAGGCACAGGCCGAGTAGCCGACGTCCGGAGGAGGCGGTCAGTCTTCCGGATCGCCGGGTGGACGCGCGAACTCGAGCCGGTGGACACCGGGCTCGTCGAGCCTGATCCGCCGCCGCCCGGCCGGCGCGCCGTCCTCCAGCCGGGTCGGCAGTGCGCCGCCAGGGCCCGCGACGGTCATCATCGAGCCGTCGTCCGGCAGCTCGACGAGCACGCCGCCGGCCGTGAGAATCAGGGTCGCCGCGACGGGGCGATGACGGCTCCACTCGACATCCACGACGTGTCCACCACGGACCCGGAACCCTCGGAACCGTCCCGCCGACCACTCGGCCGGGAGGGTCAGCAGCAGCGACAGGACACCGCCGTGCCCCTGGACGAGCAGCTCGACGACACCGGCCGTCCCACCCAGGTTGCCGTCGATCTGGAACACGTCGTCGAGGTCGCCCATCGGGTGCAGGTCGAGCAGCGAGGCCGATGACAGCGGACCGAGCAGCGTGTCGAGCGCCTCGGACGCGAGCCCTGGATCACGGAGTCGTGCGGCCAGGCAGAGGACCCAGGCCATGTCGAGCGCCGCGCCCAACGTCCCGTTCCCGATGAGGAACCGATCGACGAACCGGGTGGCCGGTCCGTCGAGTTCGATTCGATGACGCTCGACGCGCTGCTGTCGGTGATCCATCAGTGGTCGAGTCGGAGCAGCACGGCACCGTGCGCGGGCAGGGACGTGTCGACGGCGCCGTCGACGACCGGCACCGGCCGACCACTCCACAGCTCGGTGACGGCCGATCGATCGGCGCAACCGAGATCGGCCAGGTGCACCCGCAGCTCGGTGTCCGCATCGCCGAGCCAGAACACCGCGCGCCACCGGGTCTCGCCGAGCTCCGCCGCCCAGACGACGAGGTCGCCGTCGCGGATGATCTCCCGGCTCCCGTCGCTGCCGAGCAGTGCGAGCACGTCCGGGTTGGTCAGGAGCGCGAGCGTGTGCGCCGGGGTGTCCGGGAGGTGGCCGCCGAAGAAGAGCGGCGACCGGCCGATGCACCAGAGGGTCATGAGCGTCCGTTGTTCGTCCAGGGTGAGGCGACTCAGCCGGTCCGAACCGACGTGGGCCCGGATGCCGATCCGCCCGAGCGGGAGCATGTCGGCATCGGCCCACGCCCCCGGACGCTGGAGGGGTGCCCAGCGGGCCAGGCGCTGGAACTGTTCGAGCACCGCCGACCAGTCGTCCCAGAGGTCGTCGGAGATCCGCCACAGCTGCGCCGTCGATCGAAGGGTGTCGAGGTGCTCGGTCGAGAGTCGCTTCCCCGGGGACAGGCTGAGCACCATCGGTCGACCGGTCGCGTCGATCGCCCGCGAGATGGCCTCGATCTCGGCGGTCTGGATCGGAGGATAGAGCACGTCGTCGAGCTTGATGAGGTCGACACCCCAGTCCGCGAGCTGTGCCATGACCGAGTCGTAGTAGGCCTGGGCGCCCGGGGTCGTCATGTCGACGCCGACGTTGTCGGGGTTCCACGGGCAGACGTTGGACGGATCGGCGATCTCCCCGCAGCGGGCGGTCGAACCGAGGATCGGTAGGTCGAGGTCGACGGCCAGACGCGGCACGCCACGCATGAGGTGCACCCCGAAGCGGAGCCCGAGCGCGTGCACGCGGTCGGCGAGCGCGCGGAAGCCGCCCGACGCCGCAGACGGGAACCGGTTCGGCGCGGGTTGCGGTCGGCCCCAAGCGTCGAGCGTCGGCTGGGAGACGCGCTCGTAGTCGCCGGCGCCGGGCGCCGGTTCGTACCACTGGATGTCGACGACCACCGTGTCCCAGCCGACGGGCAGCAGGTGCTCGGCAAGGAACGCGGCGTTGGCGAGCACCTCGGCCTCCGTGACGGACCCTCCGAAGCAGTCCCAACTGTTCCAGCCCATCGGCGGGCGGTCCGCCCGCGCCCGACGTGCTGCACGCACCTCGGTGACTGCGATCTCCACCTCGCTCATGGCGCGACGACCTGAGCCGTGATGGTTGCGAACGAGTGCGGTGGGAGCGTGACGCGAAGACCCGTCGGTGTGACGTCGAGACCGGTGAGCGGTCGCGGTGACACGGCGTCGGTCTCACCGGGACGGTTGTGGGCGTCGGGCCGCGCAGCGGTGAGCAGCCGGCCGTGCGGCTCGACCACGGACCCGCCACGGACGTCGACCTCGATGACGAGTGGAGCATCGAGGGCGACGTTCGTCAACGAGCAATGGAGGACGCCGTCCTTGACGCTCGCCGACGCGGAGACGGTCGGGATGCCACCCGCGTGTGCGGCGTCGGCGTCGCGGACCGGTCCGACCACGTGCGTCGGGAGGGACGTGGCGTCCTGGTGCGGGCTGTTCATCTCGAAGACGTGGAAGGTGGGCGTCCGGACCATCTCGCCGCCGTCGGGATCGGTCAGGAGCATCGCCTGCAGGACGTTGACCGTCTGCGCGATGTTGGCCATGCGCAGCCGGCCCGCGAATCGGTGGAACACGTCGAAGTGCCAGGCGGCGACCATGGCGTCGCGGATGGTGTTCTGCTGGAACAGATGCCCGGGGTGCGTGCCCGGCTCGACGTCCCACCAGGTGCCCCACTCGTCGAGCACCATGCCGAACCGTTCCTCCGGGTCGTACACGTCCATGACGGCGGCGTGCGACGACAGCAGCTGCTCGACGCCCTGTGCTGCGGTGATCGTGCTCCAGTACTCCGCGGCGTCGAACCCGGTCGCGCTGCCCTTCGCCTTCCAGCTGCCGCCGATCGTGTAGTAATGCACCGAGACGGCTTCCCAGGGGGTCGCCGAGAACGGGTGGGTGGCCACGTCGGCGACGACCTCCATCAGCGTCTTGGTCCAGGCCACGTCGAACCCGTCGGCGCCGGCGGCGACCCGGTAGAGCGGGACCTTCCCGCCGCTCTCGCAGAAGGTACCGAATCGGCGTGCCAGGTCCGCGTACGCGCCGGCCCGCAGGTTGCCACCGCACCCCCAGGGCTCGTTTCCCAGCCCCCAGAACGGGACGTCCCAGGGCTCCTCCCGGCCGTTCGCGCGACGCAACTCGGCCATCGGGGTCTCCCCGGCACCGGTCAGGTACTCGATCCAGTCGGCCATCTCCTGCACCGTGCCTGAACCGAGGTTGCCCGAGACGTAGGCGTCGGCACCGAGGAGCTCGCACAGCTCCATGAACTCGTGGGTGCCGAACGCGTTGGTCTCGCTCGTCCCGCCCCATTGCGTGTTGACGAGCTTCGGGCGGTCCTCGCGAGGTCCGATGCCGCTCGTCCAGTGGTAGCGGTCCGCGAAGCAGCCGCCCGGCCAGCGGAGGTTCGGGATGCGCAGTTCGCGGAGCGCCTCCACGACGTCGAGCCGGATGCCGCCGATGTTCGGCACGGACGAGTCCTCGCCGACCCAGAAGCCGTCGTAGATCCCGCGTCCGAGGTGTTCCGCGAAGTGGCCGTAGACGTGTCGGCTGATCGTGGGTCCTGGCCGGTCGAGGTCGACGGTGACGGTCGCAGTGGAGTCCATGGGTGATGTGGTCCTGTTCTGTGCAGCGGGTCGTGGGTCAGTCGGCGGTCACGAGGATCGTGATCGCGCGGTCGGGCTGGAAGGTGGGGAGGTCGAGGCCGATCACGGCCAGCTGGCCACCGCTCAGCACGGGCGCCGCCGCGAGCGTGGCCGGGTCGGCGTCGAGTGGCGGCGCATCCCGGAGCCACTGGGGGATCACCCAGCGGGGGCCGAGGGAGTCGTCCTGCGCGACGGCGAGGCGGTAGTGACCGTCCGGGCGGAGTCCGGGAAGGCGGACCCGACGACGGGAGTCGGCCGACCGCGGGGGAGTCACGAGGGTGTACAGCGCGGTGGTGCCGTCCTCCGCGACGACCCCGCGCAGGGTCGGAGCGTCGTCGTCCCACCCACCGTCGCCGACGACGCGGCCGGTGGCGATGAGTCCGCGATGACGCGTGAACACGGTGATCCATCCGGCGAGGGTCGTCCGATCCGCATCGTCGAGCTCGCGCAGGTCCCACTCCACACCGAAGTGCCCGAGGAGGGCGACCGCGCACCGGGTGTGGAGCGTGTGCGTGCGTCCGGTCGTGGCCGATCTGGCCGAGGCCACGTGCGATCCCAGCATCTCGGGCGGGACGAGGAGCCCCGTCCACCGGAGCATCCGGGCCCGCTCGATCGGGTCGTGGTTGTCGGAGGTGTGGACGCGATCGGACCGCTCGAGGACACCGAGGTCGATGCGGCCTCCGCCCGACGCGCAGCTCTCGATCTCGAGGTGCGGGTGCCGCGATCGGAGCTCGTCGAGCAGCCGGTAGAGGGCTTCGGTCTGGTCGTGCACGGCTGGCCGCCCGGTCGACGGATGTCCGGCATCGACGAGGTCGCGGTTGTGGTCCCATTTCAGGTACGCGATCCCGAGCTCGCCGACCAGTGTGTCGATGGCCTGCAGGATGTGGTCGAAGGCCGCCGGATTGCCGAGATCGAGCACCTGCTGGTGCCGGACGGGCGACGGGAGCTCGTCCCTCGCCCGCAGGATCCAGTCCGGGTGCTCGCGTGCGAGGTCGGAGTCCTCGTTGATCATCTCGGGTTCGAACCACAGCCCGAACTCCATGCCGAGCGATCGCACCCGGTCGGCGAGCGGCGCGAGACCGTCCGGCCAACGCTCGGGGTCCGGTGTCCAGTCACCGAGGCCGCGGGTGTCGTCGTGACGTCCGCGGAACCATCCGTCGTCGAGCACGTAGCGCTCGACGCCGATGGCCGCGGCCCGGGTCGCCAACTCGGTGAGGACCTCCAGGTCGTGATCGAACAGCACCGCCTCCCAGACGTTCAGGGTGACCGGGCGCGGACGCCGAGCCGCCCGCGAGGTCGAACGCAGCCAGCGGTGGTACCGCGACGAGGCGGCATCGAGGCCGACACCGTAGGCCCCGTACACCCATGGAGTCCGATGGTCCTCGCCCGGGCCGAGTCGGACCTCGCCCGGCAGGAGCAGCTCGCCGCCACGGAACGCGAGGTGTCCGTCGGTGCGTTCGACGCCGATTGTGTGGTTGCCGCTCCAACCGACGTGGCACAGCCAGACGTCACCGGTCCGGCTGTCGAACCCCGGTGTTCCGATCGCGGTGACCCCGGTGGCGTCGAGACCGGGGCGACCGTGCCGCGACTCGCGGAGGTGCGTCCCGGTCGTGACCGGACGCCGCTGCGGCAGCTTCTCGTTGCCCCACCGACCGGCGAAGTCGAGGATCTCCCGAGCCGACGTCGGGATCGGGAGGGCCGGCACGACACCCTCGATCTCCAGGAGGTCGTCGCCCCGGTTCGTGACCGTCACGCGCGTGCGCAGCAGGCCACTCGGTGTCAGTTCGATCGCCACGAGGAGAGCGATGCCCGTCTGGTCGTCGACCGCGGTCACCTCGACCAGCGCGGCGCCGCACTGCCGCACCTCTCCGTCCGGGAGGGCCGCTCTGTCGACCTTGACCGAGACCACGTCGAAGCGCGACGACCAGACCGTCCCGGCGCGATGCGCCCGGAGGCCGGGGAGACCCGACCAGCCCGACGCGTGCTCGGGCAGCAGGCTCGGCTCGTACGGCGCGTCCGATCCGTCGACGAGGTCGCCGCGCACGGTGGCTGTGGCCGCGGCAAGCCACTCGAGGTCGTCGGCATCGACGGCGGCACCCCAGTGCGCGATCGTCGGGAGGCGGGTCCCGTGCTGGACGAGGACGACGGAGACGCCGTCGCACTGCAGATGGACGACGCGGTGTTCGAGCGTCGCTGAGCGGTCGGACATGGTTCCTCCGAAGCGGTCGGTGAGGCGGGTGTGACGGCCGGTGGGCCGAAGTTCAGGCTGAGTCCCGGACGACGAGCGTGGTGTCGAGCCAGCGCGGAGCGGTCGTCCGGCCGGCGATGAGCTCCATGACGAGTTCCGCGGCGACCCTGCCCATCTGCTCCAACGGCTGACGGACCGAGGTCAGCGGTGGCTCCGCGGTTGCCGCGACGACCGTGTCGTCGAACCCGACGAGCGCGATGTCGTCCGGGACCGTGCGGCCACTGGCCTCGAGGACGCGCATCGCTCCGACCGCCATGAGGTCCGAGCCCGCGAAGACGGCGTCGAGGTCCGGGTACCGGGAGAGCAACCGAGCCATGGCCGACGACCCGCTCGGCATGGTGAAGTCACCTCGGGCGACCGCACGGGTGTCGAGGCCGCGTTCGGTGAGGACGTCTCGCCAGCCTCGGACACGGTCGCTGGACGCGGCCATGTCGGCGGGGCCCGAGATGACGCCGATCCGCGTGCGGCCGAGCGCGATCAGGTGTTCCGCGGCGAGCCGACCGCCGGCGTAGTTGTCGGAGTCGACGAAGGTGACGTCCTCCGTGTGCTCACCCATCGGGCGGCCGACGAAGACGATGGGGAGGTCCACCGAGGCGAGCGCCTGGGTGATGGTGCTGATCTCGTGCTGCAGGATCACCACCGCCCCGTCCACGTAGTGCGCCGCCAGGTAGGCGACGAGCGCGTCGAGTTGGCGCGGGTCGGCGAGGAAGAGCGCGGGCTGCTGGGCCGCCGACAGGAGCGCGGCGGTGGC
Source organism: Plantibacter sp. MDV22-iso1 (assembly GCF_058408345.1). NCBI lineage: Bacteria > Bacillati > Actinomycetota > Actinomycetes > Micrococcales > Microbacteriaceae > Plantibacter > Plantibacter sp. MDV22-iso1. The sequence goes on along the minus strand of NZ_JBZVDY010000005.1, from coordinate 42,315 downwards.
GCCCTTGAGCGGTGCCGCGACGAACGATCCGGAGAAGGGTTCGAGCTCACCCGCCGCGAGGACGATCGCGACGGCGCCCGTCCTGCCCCCGGCGAGCGACCGGGCTGCGACATTCGTGCGGTAGGCCAGTTTCGCGGCCGCTTCGCGCACCGCGACGACCATCGAGGCGTCGACCGTCGAGGCACCGGCGAGGACCCGCGACGCGGTCGCTCGGGAGACGCCGGCCTCTCGGGCGACGTCGACCAGGGTCGGTTTGCGCATCCTCGCTCCTTTGCGATCGTCCACCTGCCGGTGGTCTGGCAACGAGCATCGCAGAATCTGAGAGAGCGTTCTCCGAGTTGCGCAATATTGCCCTGGTGCCGCGGAACCCCGCTGCCTATGGTGATCACCACGCCCGAACGGTCCGGATGCTCCCCGATCCAGTCGACATCGGCGCGAGCCGGAGAGCGATCTCCGGCCGGTGACCGCAACGTAGCGCGACACCGCGGAACACGATCCCGCATAGGAGGGGGATTTCCAGTGAGATTCCGTCTTGCAGCAGCAGCAACCGTCACCGTCATGGTCGGCGCCCTGGTCACCGGTTGTTCCGGGTCCGGCGGCGGCGATGACAAGACCTTCCAGTTCTGGTCCTTCACGGGCATCAACCAGAAGGCCGATGTCGAGAAGTACAAGGAAGCGCACCCCGACATCACCGTCAAGCTCACCGAGGTCGGAAGCACGCAGGAGACCGCCCAGGCGCTCACCGCGGCGTTGGCCGGCGGTAAGGTCCCCGACCTGGTGCTCATCCAGGGGGACGACATGCCCAACTTCGTCGCGAACCCCGACAACTTCGTCGACCTGAGCACGATGGGCGCCGACGACATCTCCGGGGACTACCTGCCGTGGGTCTGGGACCAGGCCGTGGCTCAGAACGACGCCGTCATCGGGGTACCGACCGACGTGGGCGGGATGTCGATGGCGTACCGTGCCGACCTCTTCGAGGCCGCCGGCCTGCCATCGGAACCGGACGCGGTCGCTGCGCTCTGGCCCACCTGGGACGACTTCATCTCCGTCGGCCAGCAGTACGTCGCCGCCACCGGGAAGCCGTTCCTGGACAACGCCGGCACCTCGGTCTTCTTCCAGACCGTGAACCAGGTCGACGAGAAGTACTACACGCCGGAGGGTGAGCTCGTGTACGACACGAATCCGCAGGTGAAGGAGGCGTTCGACATCTCGATCAAGGCGATCGAGGCCGGCATCACTGCGAACGTCCCCGCCTTCTCCACCGGCTGGAGCACGGGCAAGACCAACGGCGCCTTCGCCGCGATGGCGGCTCCCTCCTGGATGCTGAAGAGCATCAAGACGGACGCGCCCGACACCTCGGGCCAGTGGCGCGTGACGACGGTGCCCAAGGTCGCCGGCAACTGGGGCGGCAGCTACCTCGCCATCCCGAAGCGCGCGGCGAACCCCGAGGCGGCGTGGGCCTACATCAAGGAGATGCAGTCACCCGAGTCGCAGCTGCAGAACTTCACCGACACCGGCGCCCTGCCCAGCACGGTCTCCGCGTACGAATCCACGGCGATCGCCGACTACACCGATCCGTTCTTCGGCGACTCGAAGATCGGTGCCGTGCTCGGCAAGTCCTTGCAGGAGTTCAAGCCGTTCTTCAACGGTCCGGAGACGGCGACGATCGGTTCGGCGATGATCAACACCGTGACGGACGTCGAAGCCGGCAACACCCCACCGGACAAGGCCTGGGACGTCGCGATGAAGGCCGTGAAGGACGCCCTCGGCGGCTGACCCGACGGCCCCGTCCACTCGTCCGCTCCGACCCGGGGCGTTCCGGCCGAGCAACACGCCGGAACGCCCCTGAAGGATCATCGTGACCACGCACATCACTCCACCTCGGCTGCTGCCCAAACAGTCGCCACCCGGTATCGGGACGCGCATCCGCAACACCCTGCCGGAACGCTTCGCCCCCTACGTCTACATCGCCCCGTTCTTCCTGATCTTCGCCGTCTTCGGGCTGATCCCGCTCCTGTTCACCTTCGTCGTGTCCCTCTTCGACTGGAACCCGATCGGTCAGCAGACCTTCATCGGCTTCGACAACTTCACCAGGCTCGCGGCCGACCCACGGTTCTGGAACGCGATGCTCAACACCTTCGCGATCTTCATCATCTCCACGGTGCCGCAGCTGGTCATCGCCCTGGGCCTCGCCCATCTGCTGAACCACGTCCGCCTGCGCTTCGCCACGGGGTTCCGGATGGCGATGCTCGTGCCGTACATCACCTCGGTCGCCGCGACCACGATCGTGTTCGCCCAGCTGTTCGACCGTGACTACGGGCTCTTCAACTACCTCATCAGCTTCTTCGGCGGTGACCACGTCGACTTCCTCAACGACAAGGTCGGCTCGTGGTTCCTCGTCGCGCTCATGGTCGTCTGGCGGTGGACGGGCTACACCACGCTGCTCTACCTGGCGGCACTGCAGGCGATCCCTCGCGACGTGTACGAGGCGGCCGCCGTCGACGGTGCCGGCGGTTGGAAGCAGTTCGTCTACATCACCATCCCGTCGTTGCGTCCCATCATCGTGTTCACGATCGTCACGTCGACGATCGGCGGGCTCCAGGTGTTCACCGAACCACTGCTGGTGAACCCGGCCACCGGCCTCACCTGCGGTGCGGCACGACAGTGCCAGACGCTCACGCTGTTCCTCTACGAGCAGGGCTTCGGCCAGTTCGAGTTCGGATACGGCTCGGCGATCGGCGTCGCGCTGTTCGTGATCGTCGTCCTCGTCGCCCTGCTGAACTTCTTCCTGTCCACCCGCACCCGAGGAGGACGCTGATGTCCGAGACGCTCAACTCCACCCAGCTGATGGCGAGCGCGACCTCCGCCGGCCGGAAACGGAACGGCGGCCGGATCGGCCGCATCCCCTGGTACACCTACGTCCTCCTCGTGTGCGCCGTCGTCGTGAGCATGTTCCCGCTGTACTTCATGTTCGTCGTCGCGACCACGGACTCGGCGACGGCGACCACCCTGCCACCGCGGCTGTACCCGGGCGACAACCTGTTCCACCTCGTGGGGCTCGTGCTCGAGACCGTGCCGTTCATCCAATCGATGATCAACAGTCTCATCGTCGCGCTGTCGATCGGCGTCGGATCGGCCCTGCTCTGCGCCCTGGCCGGGTTCGCCTTCGCGAAACTGGAGTTCCGCGGCCGCAACGCACTGTTCATCCTCGTGGTCCTCACCATGACCGTGCCGACGCAGCTGAGCGTGATCCCGCAGTACCTGATCATCTCCGCGCTCGACTGGGTGGACACGCTTCAGGCGCTCATCGTCCCCGGCCTCGCGAGCGCGTTCGGCATCTTCTGGATGCGTCAGCACATCTCGAGCTCCGTGAGCGACGAGCTGCTCCAGGCCGCGAGACTCGACGGTGCCAACACCTGGCAGATCTTCTGGCGGATCGTCTTCCCGGTCATCCGACCGGCGGCGTTCGTCCTGGGACTGCTCGGCTTCGTCGGATCGTGGAACGACTTCCTCTGGCCGTTCATCGTCCTGAAGTCGCCCGAGATGTACACGGTCCAGATCGCGATCAAGGCCCTGCAGTCGCAGCGGTCGATCGATCTCGGCCTGGCGATGGCCGGGTCGTTCCTGGCCACCATCCCGCTGCTCATCGCGTTCATCTTCGTCGGCAAGCGCATGGTGACCGGGATCATGGACGGAGCGTTCAAGGGATGACCGTGCAACACGACGGCGTCACGCCGACCACGTCGGGTATCGTCCGCGGCGTCTGGAACGACCGACGGGCGTCACCTGACGAGCGGGCGCGAGCACTCCTCGATGAGATGACCCTCGAGGAGAAGGTCGGTCAGCTCGGTTCGGTCTGGTTCACCGAGACGGCGGGCGACTTCGCGCCGAGCGTGGACGGCTCCGACGACCCGGCTGCGCCGACATCGGCGCCCACCGGCGACTTCACGGGTGGCCTCGGGCAGTTGACGCGCATCTTCGGGACCGAACCGGTGACGGTGGCCGAGGGCGTCGATCGCCTGCGGGAACGGCAACGGCAGGTCGTGGCCGGCAACCGGTTCGGCATCCCCGCGATCGCGCACGAGGAGTGTCTGACGGGGTTCGCCGCGTTCGGTGCGACCGCCTTCCCGACGCCGCTCGCCTGGGCCGCCTCGTTCGACGAGGAGCTCGTGGAGCGGATGGCGGAGGCGATCGGAGACGACCTCCGCTCGGTCGGGGTCCATCAGGGGCTCGCGCCGGTCCTCGACGTCGTCCGGGACTACCGCTGGGGCCGGGTCGAGGAGACACTGGGAGAGGACCCCTACCTCGTCGGCCAGCTCGGCGCCGCGTACGTGCGTGGTCTCGAGCGGTCCGGGGTCGTGGCGACGGTCAAGCACTTCGCCGGCTACGCCGCGTCCCGAGGCGCGAAGAACCACGCCCCGGTGAGCATGGGGCGCCGCGAGCTCGCCGATGTCGTGCTTCCGCCGTTCGAGACGGCGATCCGGCTCGGGGGAGCGCGAAGCGTGATGAACGCCTACACCGATCTCGACGGCGTCCCCGCCGGTGCCAGTGTCGAATTGCTCACCGACATCCTGCGCGACGACTGGGGTTTCGACGGCACCGTCGTCGCCGACTACTGGGCGATCCCGTTCCTCGCGACCATGCACCACGTCGCGAGCGGTGCGGCGGAAGCCGGCGCGCTCGCCCTCACCGCCGGGATCGACGTCGAGCTCCCGGAGACCGCCGGCTACGGCGCCGGTCTCGTCGGGCTCGTCCAGGACGGGGCGCTCGACGAGCGGATCGTGAACCGGGCCGTGCTCCGGCACCTGCGGCAGAAGATCGAGCTCGGCCTGCTCGACGGGGGTCCGCTCGTGCCGGAGCACGCCGCATCGACCGATCTCGACGGCCCCCGCAACCGCGCGATCGCGACGCGTCTGGCCGAGGAGTCGGTCGTCCTCCTCCGGAACCGCGCCATGCTCCCGCTCCGGCCCCCAGCGCGCATCGCCGTGATCGGGCCGGCGGCCGACCAGTTCCGCAGTCTCGTGGGCTGTTACGCATTCCCCAACCACGTGCTGTCGAAACACCCCGGGCACGATCTCGGCATCACCATCCCGACGATCCTCGACGCGGTGCGTACCGAGTTCCCCGCGGCGGACATCGTCGTCGAACCGGGATGCAGCATCACCGAGACCGGTCAGGAGGATGTTCCGGCCGCCGTCGAGGCCGCCCGTTCGGCCGACGTCGTCGTGCTGGCCGTGGGCGACATCGCGGGCCTGTTCGGCGATGGCACGTCGGGAGAAGGCTGTGACGCCGAGGACCTACGCCTCCCCGGGGGCCAGCACGACCTCGTGCTCGCCGTCCTCGCGACCGGGACGCCCGTCGTCCTGACCGTGCTGTCCGGGCGACCCTACGCGCTGGGGGACTACGGCCGGGCCGATGCACTGGTCCAGGCCTTCTTCCCCGGCCAGGAGGGCGCGGCGGCCGTCGCGGGGCTGCTGTCCGGCCGCGTGCGGCCGAGCGGACGGCTCCCGGTGCAGATCCCTCGTTCACCGGCCATGCCGGGCACCTACCTGCAACCGCCGCTCGGTCTGGCCTCCCGCGGGATCAGCGTGCTCGACCCCACGCCGCTCTTCCCGTTCGGTCACGGCCTCACCGCCGGGGACGTCCGCTACCGATCGCTCACGAGTGCAGCGGAGCTCGCCGTCGACGGTGAGGTCCTCGTCGACGTCACCGTCGAGAACATGGGTGTCGAGGACGCCGTCGAGGTGATCCAGCTCTACGGCATGGATCCGGTGGCCTCGGTCGTGCGCCCGTCGATCGAGCTGCTCGCGTTCGCACGCCTCACGGTCGCTGCCGGGACGTCGGCCACGGTGCGTTTCTCGGTGTCGGCCGACCGCTTGTCCTTCACCGGGGTCGACGGCCGCCGGGTGGTCGAACCGGGGACGTACGTGCTGTCCGCCGGGCCGTCGGCACTCGAGCGTCCACTCACCCACACGATCGAGGTGACCGGCAGCCGGCGGGAGCTGGTCGGGCCGCGCGAGCTCCGCGTGGACTGGCGGCCCGTCGGTGCGGGCGCGAGGAAGGCCTGACCATGCCGTTCGTCCCGATCTCCCAGGTCACGCTCACGGGTGGGCCGCTGTTCCAGGCGCAGGAGGCCGACCGTGCCTACCTGCGAGCCCTCGAACCCGATCGCCTGCTCGCCCCGTTCCTCCGCGAGGCGGGTCTCGAGCCCCGGGCTCCGTCCTACGACGACTGGGAGGTGCGCGGCCTCGACGGCCACACCGCCGGACACTACCTCTCGGCCTGCTCCCTGATGGTCGCCTCCACCGGGGACGACGTCCTGCGTTCCCGGCTCGAGTACACGGTCGCCGAACTGGCCCGCGCACAGGACCATCTGGGGACCGGATACGTCGGTGGTGTCCCTCGGAGTGCCGAGCTCTGGGCCGAGGTCGCAGCGGGGATCACCGAATCGACCTTCCGTGCCGGGCGCTGGGTGCCCTGGTACAACCTGCACAAGCTGTACGCCGGGCTCATCGACGCGGCCCGCTTGACGGGGGACCACGCGGCACGTGATGTGGTCCTGCGCCTCGCCACCTGGTGGGAGGAGCTTGCCGCGGGGATCGACGACGAGCACTTCCAGCTCATGCTCGAGACCGAGATCGGAGGGATGAACGAGGCGTACGTCGACCTCTTCGACCTCACGGGCGACCCCCGACATCTCGCGATGGCCGCCCGCTTCACATCCGTCGCCCTCAGCGAACCGCTGTCGCGCCGGTCCGACGAACTGACCGGCCTGCACGCCAACACCCGTATCCCGCAGTTCGTCGGCTTCGCCGCCCTCGCCACGCGGAGCGACGATCCGGCCCTCGCCCGCGCGGCCCGGTTCGCCTGGGAGACGATCCTGACGCGGCGCACGGTCGCGATCGGCGGCAACAGTGTCCGGGAGCACTTCCATGCCATCGACGACTTCACCCCGATGACCGAGGATCGGGAGGGGCCGGAGACCTGCAACAGCTACAACCTCATCAAGCTGGGCCGACGGCTCAGTGCCGACGACTCCGACCCGGCGATCACCGACGCGCTCGAACGGATCCTCTTCAACCACCTCCTGTCATCGCAGCACCCCGAGCACGGCGGCCTCGTCTACTTCACCTCCATGCGACCCGACCACTACCGCGTCTACTCCTCGCCGGAGCACAGCTTCTGGTGCTGCGTCGGGACCGGTCTGGAGAGTCACGCGAAACACGGCGAGTCGCTGTACCGGTTCGACGACGACACGGTGTCGGTCGAGCTCTTCGCGCCCTCCGTCGTGCGGATCCCGGAACTCGGTCTCGAGCTGCAGCAACGGACGGCCTTCCCGTCCGACGGCGTGGTCGGACTCACCCTCGGGCTCACCGGCTCGCGGCGGTTCCGGCTCCGCGTCCGGGTCCCCGGGTGGAGTGATCCGACACCCGAGATGTTCCTCAACGGCGCTCCGGTGACCGCCGAACGCGAACGCGGCCATCTCGTCGTGGAGCGTGAGTGGAGCGACGGCGACACCGTGTCGTTCGAGCTCACCATGAGCGGTCGTGCGGAACCGTACCCGGACGGCTCGGACTGGATCTCGCTCCTCTGGGGTCCGTCCGTCCTGGCGGCCCGTGGCGAGTCGCTCCCGACCGGCGTCGTGCTGGCCGATCGGCCGCACGCCCCGCACACGGCGGTCGGCCCGCTCACCCCGCTCGCCTCGGCACCGATCGTCACGCGGACGGCTGTGCCCTACCGGGACGCCGACGGGCGACTCCGGGTCGACTCGGACCGAGGACCGATCCCGTTGGAACCGTTCGCAGGCCTGCACGACGCGCGGTACACCGTCACGTTCCCCGTGGCGTCGTCGGCGGACGAGGACGCCGTCGACCGGCGCCGCACCGCCTTGGTCGAGCGGGACCGACGCGCCGCGAGCATCGACGGACGGACGGTCGACCGGGTCGCTCTGGGCGAGCAGCAGCCGGAGGCGGATCACGGGTTCGAGGGGCGCTCCAGCGTCAGTGGCGCGGTGGGTGGGATCCGCTGGCGGAGCACGGCCGAGCGTCTGTCCGTGAGGCTCGTCGATCCGCATCTCCTCGGCCGGGTCGTCAGAGTAACCTGGCTGCACGATCAGGCGGGCCACGGTTTCACCCTGGAGATCGACGGTACGCCGATCGCTCCGCGGGAGGTCGGGCGAGACGACGACCTGGAGTGGGCGGAGTACCCGCTGACACCCACCAGCGCCGGGTGGGGTGTCCGGCGGTTCGCGCTCGTCGCGCAGCCGGATTGCGAGACCCCGCGGTGCACCGAGCTCCGAGTGCTGACCGCAGAGGGCGCCTGACCACCGGTACCGGCGCACACAGCACCCCGGGATGCGGGAGCATGGAGCCATGACGACGACGCCGGAGCGGGACGATCTCAGCGTGACGCTCGCGGACGTCGCCGCGAGGTCGGGATGCTCGGTGTCGCTCGTCTCCCGGGTGCTCGCCGGGAAGCGCCATGCATCCCCGGACACCAGGGACCGCATCCTCGCTGCAGCGCACGACCTCGGCTACGACCGCGCAGCACAACGTCGCGGGCGACCTCGCTCGGTCCCGCGCCTGCTCGACCTGGCGATGAGTCAGTGGGACGACCCCTGGGCGAACACGGTCGTGACGAGTGTGCGGCGGGCGGCCGCTGCGGCGAACTACGATCTGGTGCTCACGCCGGAGAGCGAGTCGATGGTCGACGACTGGCCCAGTCGGGCACGTGCGCGGGGATCGGCCGGTGTCGTCGTGTGCCTCATCCGTCCCAACGTGTCCCAGCTCGACATCCTCGCCTCGGCCAACATCCCCGTCGCGCTCCTCGATCCGCGTGCGGAGCCGGCGCGGAGCCTGCCGAGCGTCGGGTCCACCGACTGGCAGGGCGGCTTCGACGCGGGTCGGCATCTCGCACGGCGGGGGACACGTCGGTTCCTCATCATCACCGGCCGACCGAAGTACCGGTTCGGCCGTGCGAGGGAGGCCGGTTTCCGAGCGGCGGTCGAACGGCACGCCGACGGGGCGACGGTCGAGGAGATCTCGTCGCCCTGGTCCTCGGAGAGTGCGTTCGTCTCCGTGCGCAAGCTGCTCAGGCAGGGCGGGCTCCCGATCGGCGTCTTCAGCTGCAACGACGAGATGGCCTACGGCGTCTACCGCGCCGCTGAGGAGCTCCAGCTCCGCATCCCCGACGACATCAGGGTCGTCGGCTTCGACGACCTCCCGCAGTCCAGGTTGATGCCGCCGCCGATGACGACCGTGCGCCAGCCGATGCGCGCGATGGCCGCGCGTGCGGTCCAGCTCGTCCTCGAGGCGGAGCCCGGGACGGACCCCGGGGACCGCGCGGAGTTCCCGACCGAACTCATCGTCCGCGCCTCGAGCTGACGCGGACGCGGACGCGGACGCGGGAGAATGGTCGCCATGACGGGACCATCGGATACCGAAGACGTGTCGACCGCGCACTCGAGCGTGTCGGCGTGGATGCGGGCGCTCGGCACGGCGACCGGGAACCCCGGCGGCGGGGCCGCATCCGGACTCATGCTGGCGATCGCCGCAGGCCTCACCGCGATGGTCGCCGGCTACACCCGAACCACGCACGCCACCGAGGACGCGAGCGGGCGGGACTCGGCCGAGGCCGAGGCGACGATCGCCGCACTCCGCGCTCGCGCTGAGGCACGCTCCGAGCTGGCGCTGCGTCTGGCCGACGAGGACGCCCACGCCTCGCGAGCGTTCGGCAGCGCCTTCCGTCTACCGGCCGGCGTCGGACGCGACGAGGCGATCCGTGTTGCGTCCATCGAGGCGGCCGCGGCCTCGGCGCGGCTGGGCGAGCATGCCGTCGACGCGATCGACGATCTCGCCTGGCTGACCGAGCACGGCAACCCGGCGTTGATCGCCGACGTGGCGGTGGCGATCGGTGCACTCCGCGCGGCGATCACGGGAGCGCGGACCAACGTCAGCTTCGATCTCGGTTCGGTCCGCAGCGCACACGGCTCCCTCGAGGAGATCCGAGCCGACGAGCCGCGCCTCTGGGAACTCGTCCCCGTGTTCGACCGCGCCCTCGAGCGGATCGACCGGCTCGCGGCGTCGATCGACCCCGAGGCCGCTCCCACCGACGCGGCGTCGTAGCCGGTGGTCAGCGCCCGCCGGGGCGCGCAGCCGGGCCGCTCGGAACCCGGACGATCAGGGCGTGGTGCAGGTTCCTCAGCGAGACCGAGATCACCGAACCGTGCGAGTCGCCGTCCAGTTGGATCTCCTGCGGCTCCTCGAGTCTGAGGTGCATCGTCCGCGCCTGTGCGTAGCTGATCGCGCGTGCCTTCGGCGAGAATCGTCCGACCAGTCGGCCGAACCGCGTGCGGTGCAGCATCCGGTTGAACGTCAGACGGTAGCCGATGTTCCCCCAACCCGGACCCTTGCCGGGGCGCAGCATGACGGCATCGAGGAGGCCGTCGTCCACGACGGCGTCCGGGAGCAGCAGGACCCCGCCGGTGAGCGTGCCGGAGTTCCCGACGATGATCGTATGCGCTCGGGCGGCCGCCTCCGGACGGTCGTCCAGTCGATAGTGCAGATCGAACTGCCGGTTGCCGATGATGCTCCGCGCGATCGGATCGGAGTAGGCGAGCCAGCCGATCCGTCGCTTCAGCCGCTCATTGGTGTGGCCCGCCATGTGCGCGTCGAGGCCGATACCGGCCATGACGAGGAAGACCTCGTCCCGGTTCGTGCCGTCGCTGCGCCCGAGACTGACCTGACCGACGTCGACCACCTGGTCACGCCCTGAACAGGCGATGTCGACCGACCGCTTGAGGTCGCCCAACGGCAGGCCGAGCGCTCGGGCGAAGAGGTTCCCCGTTCCGGCCGGGACCAGCCCGAGGGGGATGCCGGTGGAGGCGATGGCCTCGGCGGCGACCCGCAGTGTCCCATCGCCTCCGGCGACCAGGATGACCGAGGGCGCCGAGGCGATCGCGGCTGCGGACGCACCCCGGCCGTCGTCGTCGGCGCTCGTCTCGTGCCAGGTGGAGGGTGCCAGTCCGTGCGTCGATTCAGCGGCTGCGACGGCCGAGCGGAGGACCTTGATGTCGACCTTGGAGGGATTGACGACGACGGCTGTGCGTCGACGTCCGCGTTCGGCTGGTGCATCGTTCACAGCGTCAAGGATAGGAGGCACCGGCTCGGAACCAGCGGTGGACGCGAGCCGTGCCGCGGGTTCGTGAGACGCTTGCCCCATGGACCTCGAGGTGTCGCCCGGACTGACGATCCCAGCAGCCGAGCTGCAGTGGCGTTTCTCCCGGTCGTCCGGCCCGGGCGGACAGCACGTGAACACCTCCGACAGCCGTGTCCAATTGACGTGGAGTGTGGCCGAGTCGGCCGTCCTCACCGACGAGCAACGAGACCGACTGCTCGACCGGCTCGGCGCTCGGCTGGTCGGCGGAGCCATCACCGTGACCGTCTCCCGCGAGCGATCGCAGCTCCGGAACCGCGAACTCGCACTCGAAGCGCTCGCGACGCGCATCAGGTCGGCCCTCGCGCCGCCGGCGCCGACACGCCGGCCCACGCGTCCGACCCGCGGATCGGCGCGGCGCCACCTCGCCGCGAAACAGCAGCGGAGCGCCACCAAACAGCAACGACGACGTCCCTCCGACGACTAGCGGGTCACCACGTCGCCTCCCGCAAGGGCGTGCGTCGGACGGTCCGGTCCATTAGCGTTCCCGAGGAGCGCACCCGTCGACGCCCTCGTCGTGCGCGAACGGAGGAACACCATGCGCATCGTCGTCATCGGCGGGACCGGCCACATCGGCACCTTCCTCGTCCCGCGACTCGTCCGGGCCGGCCACGAGGTCGTGAGCGTGAGCCGCGGCGATCGTTCGCCGTACACGGAGGTTCCCGAGTGGGACCAGGTCGAGCGGGTCCGGGCCGATCGGGAGGCCGAGGACCGGGACGGTGTCTTCGCACGACGCATCGCGGATCTCGGTCCGGACGTCGTCATCGATCTGGTCTGCTTCACGGTCGCCTCGGCGACGGCACTCGTCGAGGGGCTGCGCGGCAACACGGGCCAGCTGCTCCACTGCGGATCGATCTGGCGCTACGGTCCCAGCGCGTCCGTCCCCATCGTCGAGGGCGCCGGGACGGCGCCGTTCGGCGACTACGGTGTCCAGAAGGATCAGATCGCCCGACTGCTCCAGCAGGAGAGCGCCGACGGAGGACTGGTGACGACCTCCCTGCATCCCGGGCACATCGTCGGACCGGGGTGGGCGCCCATCAACCCGCTCGGCAACCTCGACCTCGGGGTCTGGCGGACCCTCGCACTCGGTTCACCGCTGCGCATCCCCGGACTCGGTGCCGAGCTGCTGCACCACGTGCACGCCGACGACGTCGCGCAGGCCTTCGAGCTCGCCGTCGCGAACCGGGATCGTGTCGCCGGCGAGGATCTCAACGTGACCTCGGCCGCCGCGGTGACCGTCCGGGGCTACGCCGAGGTCGTCGCCGGCTGGTTCGGACGCTCGGCCGCGCTCGAGTCGGTGACCTGGGAACATTTCCGAGCAGAGACACCGACGGAGCACGCCGACACCACCTGGGAGCACCTGGTGCGGAGCCATTGCGCGTCGATCGACAAGGCACGGTCGCTGCTCGGATACGAGCCCGCCTACACCTCGACGGAGGCGGTCCTCGAGTCCGTCCGTTCGCTCGTCGCCCGCGGGGAGTTGGACCTGCCCGAACCACGAGCAGCCCTGAACACGAGCCGCTGACGACGCGATCCTTCAGGGGGCCTGCAACGAGCTCCGGAGTCCGTGCGGTGCGTCGACCTTCGGACGCTGCAGGATCCCGCGGCGTCGGAGGATCGGCACGAGTTCGTCGAGCATGCGGTGCACCGTCACCGGGTGGAGGTCGCCCGAGAAGATGAACCCGTCGTTGTCCGCCTCACTGCCGGCGCGTTCGATGTGGTCGGCCACCTCAGCCGCCGTGCCGACGACACCGCTGCCGTCGGTGATCCGCCCGAGTCGTGCCTTCGGCACGAGCAGCTCCCGGAGCGTCGCCGCCGCGAAGGACTCGTGCTGGCCGCGCAACGCGTCGAGGCTGCCGCGCGACACGTGGTCGCCGAAGACGGCCGGGTCCACCGGTCGGTCGAGGTCGAGCGCGGTGAGGTCCGTCTCCAGGTCGCTCGACCACGCGAGTGCGACGGAGCGCAGGGTCTCATCGTCCGGCTGTTCCGAGGCGGCGACGAGACGGTCGGCCTCGGCACTGCTCGACACGATGACGGGCTTGAACACGAACAGGATCGCGGGAGGGGTGTCCCGACCGACGGCAGCCGACGCGTCGAGGACCCGCCTCCGGTACGCACGGAGGCTCGCGATGTCGAGCGGTGCGAGGGCGAGCTGGACGTCCGACTGTCGTCCGGTGAAGGCGAGCCCTCGCGGCGAGGAGCCCGGCGACACGATGACGGGCTCCCCACCGGAGTCCTCGTGGAAGGGCAGGGCGTTGAGCGGCCCGTCGAAGTCGTAGTGTGCGCCGCGATGCTCGACGCGGTCGAGGTGGCGGCCGTCGGCGAAGCGTCCGGAGGCGGTGTCGCCCACGTACGCGCCAGGTCGCCAGCTCCGCCAGAGCGCGCGCACGCCGTCCAGCCACTCCTCCGCCCGCTCATAGGCGATGTCGTGCGGCACGACCGGCTCGCCGAAGTGGCGGCTGCTGCCGACGTCGGTCACCACGTTCACCCCGAACCTCCCGCGACTGAGGTGCTGCAGGGTCGCGAACTGCCGCGCCGCCTGGTACGGCGGCAGTTGCAACGGGTTCACGGTCGGGATGATGCCGATGCGCTCCGTCACCGCGAAGAGGAACGGGGCGAGGCTCAGCGGGTCGTGCTTCGGCCCGCCGTAGGCGCCGCGGATGCGGAGGTCGAGCGTCTCGGAGTTCCCCAGCGAGAGGGCATCCTCGATGATCAGGAGGTCCAAGCCCGCCTGCTCGAGCTCGCGCACGGCCTGCTGGTAGAGCGCGGGCTCCTGCCAGCGGTAGTCCCAGTCGAGGTACGGATGTCCCCAACCGTGCGGACCGAACCCACGTGACAGGAACCAGCCGAAGCGTTGCCGGGCGCTCACGCGGCGACCGCCTCGTCCGCCGTGACGCTCGCGCCGGTGCTCGTCGACGGTTCCCGGACCGGGAGCGCGTCGAACGCCGAGGCGAGGTCCGCGATGAGGTCGGCGACGTCTTCGATGCCGACGGAGATCCGCACGAGTCCTTGGCCGATGCCGCTCGCCGCGAGCTGCTCGACCGAACGCTGGGCGTGCGTGGTCGAGGCCGGGTGGAGGATCAGCGACCGGACGTCGCCGAGGTTCGTCATCCGCGTGAACAGGCCGACGTGGTCGATGACCGTCCGCGCTGCGTCCCGTCCGCCGTGCAGGGTGAACGAGAACACCGATCCCTGTCCATCCGGCAGATACCGGTCCGCCAGGCCGCGGAACGGACTGTCGCTGAGCCCCGAGTAGTCGACCGAGGCCACTTCGGTCCGTCCCGCCAGCCACGTCGCGAGGGCGAGGGCGTTCTCGCTCTGCCGCTGGACGCGGAGTGACAGCGTCTCGATGCCCTGTGCGATGAGGAACGCGTTGAACGGCGACGGCGTCGGGCCGAGACGCAGCGCGACCGATGCCCGTGCGTAGGCGGCCAGCGCTGCACGCCCGCCCGCCTCGACGTGGCTGAGCCCGCCGAGCGCGGCGAGCGGCGAGGTGAGGTGTCGGTAGCGGTCTGCGCGAGCGGCCCAGTCGAACGTGCCACCGTCGACGACGACCCCTCCCAGCACGGTGCCATGGCCCGCCAGGAACTTGCTGGCCGAGTGGACGACGATGTCGGCGCCGTGCTCGATGGGACGCAGGAGGTAGGGCGTGGCGAAGGTGTTGTCGACGACGAGCGGGACCCCGTGCGCATGGGCGACGTCGGCGACGAGACGGAGATCCGTGAGGTCGTTGCGGGGGTTCGGAATGGACTCGACGAAGATCGCGCGCGTCTCGGGTCGGATGGCACGCTCCCAGGCGTCGGCGTCGAGCGGATCGGAGACCTCGCTCGTGGTGATCCCCAGCCGACCGAAGTTCTCCGTGAAGAGGCTGCGCGAGCCCTCGTACAGACTCGGCGCGGTGAGCAGGTGGTCGCCGGCCTCGAGCAGGGAGAGCAGGGCGACGCCGACGGCCGCCTGTCCGGAGCCGAGGAGCAGCGCGTCCACACCACCCTCCAGGGCGGCGAGACGGCGCTCGACGGCGTCGATCGTCGGATTGCCGACCCGGCTGTAGCTGTAGCCACCAGGGTCCGGGCCGAACCGCTGCTCCGCCTCGTCGAAGTCCGCGAACACGAACCCGGCACTCGCGTAGATCGGCAGAGCCCGCGGCTGGAGCGGCGCATCGGGTGCACCACCGGCGTGCAGCTGTCGGGTGCTGAAGCCCCCTCGATCCCGCTCGTGCATCGCCGCGTCCTCTCCGTCAGCTCGGCCGTCGTCGACGCCCCGGCGTCGGTGACAGGCACTCTACGGTCGGGATCGGGGCGGGCGCAGGTGACGACGACATGTGCGGACACAATCGGTCGGCGACGCAGCCGTCGGGAGAGGCCCCGTACCCTGGAGAGACGTCGGCCGCGGACACGGTGACCGGCGCCGACGGATCGGACGAGGGGGAACCGTGAAAGCACTCATCGCATCGGGGAGCGGCCGGTATGCGGATCCGTGGCACCCGTACGCGCGCACGAGCCCGCTCATCGCGGAGGTCCTGGAGACGGTCGGCTTCGCGGTCGAGATCGACGAGGACGTCGATCGTGCGATGACGCGACTCGAGGGCGTGGAGCTCCTGGTGGTCAACGCAGGCGACCCGTGGCGGTCCGAGGACCAGGGTCGAGCGCCCGCTGCCGCCATCGACGGCTTCGCGGAGGCACTCGGTCGGGGGATCGGTGTCCTCGCGATGCATGCGGCGCTCGCCTCACTCCGCGACTACCCGGACTGGGCGCCGACGATCGGGGCGCTCTGGCTGCCCGGCGTGTCCTGGCATCCGCCGATGGGCCCGACCGTCGTCCGCGGCCTGGCATCGCCCGACGGCGGAGCGCTCGGCGACATCCCCGTGGACGACGAACAGTACCTGCGGCTGCAACCCGTCGGTCGGAGCACCACCGTCGCCGAGCACGACGTCGACGGCGAGCGGTTCCCCGCAGTGTGGGTCCGCGAGGTGGGGCCCTCGCGCGTCGCCGTCGACGCACTCGGACACGACGAGCGGTCCTACGCCTCGGCTGAGCACCGTGCACTGCTCGCGACGCTGGCACGGTGGGTGGCCCGGGCGCCGTCTGCGTGATCCGTCACGGATCCTCGATCGGCTTCGTCTGTGTCGCGACCCTCGTCGGCGCAAGCCCCCGTCGAACGGGAGTCGCCTCCCGCGACCGGGTCTATGCTCCTGTTCGGGGCTGCGAGCGACCATGATGGCCGGATGCGGCCCTCGTCAGGAATCGGAACCTCGAGAAAGCCGCACCACGTGTCACAGGACCTCATGTCACCCGAGAACAACGTCCAGCGCATCATGCGCACCGGAACCGTCTGGTTCGGCGTCGCGGTCGGGAGCACCGCGATCGTCCTCGGGCTCCTCCTCAGCTCAGGCTGGAGGCCGGCCGTCCTCGCCGAGGGACTCCGCGTGGTGTGGTGGTGCTGCTCGGTCATCGTGGGCTTGAGCATCGGCCTACTCGGCTGGTCCGGGTGTCCGATCCTGGAGGTGGACGTCCCGACGGCGTCCCGCAACAAGTCGCTGACCATGCAGCTCGGAACGATGCTCTTCATCCTCGGGAGCATCGGCGCCATGTTCACCGTGTTGGCCGGATCGCCGAGCTGACACCCACTTCGCGGGCACGTCCAGCTCCTGCAGCGGCATCGCGTCGGAACGGCGTCGTAGAGTCGATGCATGGCCCGATCCTCAGCACCGCTCCGCAGACTCGGCTTCCTCACGATGGGCCTGTTCGACCCCGATGAGCCGGCGGCCGGGCACGAGGCGACCCTGCAGCTCATCGAACTCGGTGAACGCCTGGGATTCGACAGCGCCTGGTTGCGGCACCGGCACCTGCAGTTCGGCATCTCCTCACCGGTCGCCGTCCTCGCAGCGGCGACGCAGCGCACGAAGCGCATCGCACTCGGCACCGCGGTCACACCGCTCGGCGCGGAGAACCCCTTCCGGCTCGCGGAGGACCTGGGCACGGTCGACGTCCTCTCGGGAGGCAGGCTGCTTCCCGGCTTCAGCACCGGGGAGCCGATGCGGTTCGACGCGTTCAAGCACGCGATCTATCCGTCGACGCTCGACCAGGAGGACCTCGGCTACGACCGCGTCCTGCGCCTCCGCTCCTTCATCCGCGGTGACGTCGTCAGTGACAGCGCCGGTCGTGAGGGCCAGGAGGACTACTCCTCACGGGTCGAGCCGCATGCCGACGGTCTGGCGGAGCGGCTCTGGTACGGAGCCGGCAGCCTGCGGTCGGCGGGTTGGGCCGGCGAGCAGTCCTTCAACCTGCTCACGAGCAGCGTCATCGCCGCCGAGGACGGCACGACGGACTTCGCCGCGAACCAGGCCGCCCAGGTCCGTCGGTTCCGAGAACTCCACCCGGCGGGGGAGCGGGCCCGCGTGTCGCAGGGGCTCGTGGTCATCCCGACGGACTCCGCGACGGCGTCCCAGCGAGCCCGGTACCAGGAGTACGTCGACTCGAGACGGCACCGCGTCGGCGTCGCCCATGGGCCGCGGCGGATGCTCTTCGCGGAGGACCTCGTCGGCAGCAGTGCGGAGATCGCTGAGCGACTGCACGAGCACGCCGGCTTCCAGGAGGTCGACGAGGTCGCCTTCGCCCTCCCGTTCACACTCGAACCGGACGACTACACGCAACTACTCACCGACATCGCCGGCGCGCTCGGGCCCGCCCTCGGCTGGCGACCGGCCGCAGACGGAGAGTCCCGTCCCGCCTGAGCGGGCCAGTCGGAGACGCCTTCCGGTCGCGCGTACAGTGCAGGTATGACGCAGCACGGGTTCAGACGGTACGTGGCCATCGGCGACAGCTTCAGTGAGGGCTACGGGGATCTCCGGGAGGACGGCACCCTCCGCGGGTGGGCGGACTTCGTGGCCCTCGGCCTCGCCCGGGCGTCCACGGAGACCGTCAGCTACGCGAACCTCGCCATCCGCGGGAGGAAGCTCGTCCCGATCCTCGACGAACAACTGGACCGTGCGATCGAGATGGGTCCGGACCTCGTCAGCTTCAACGGCGGCGGCAACGACATCATGCGCCCGCGGGTGTCGATCGACGGCGTCGCCGACCGCCTGGACGGTGCGGTCGATCGTCTGCGCGCCGGGGGAGCCCACGTGCTGCTGTTGAGCGGCGCGAACCCTTCCGCCCACATCCCGATGGGTTCGCTCCTCGCCCGCCGCGGCGAGCAGCTGGCCCAGGCCGTGCGGGTGCGGTATCCGCGTGACGGGGTGACCTTCGTCGACAACTGGGCTGACCGGATGCTCGCCGACCTCAGGTACTGGTCGGTGGACCGCTTGCACCTCAACGCCCTCGGCCATGCACGGGTGGCGGGCAACGTGCTGACGGCGCTCGACGTGCCGGTCCCGGAGGAGTGGGGGATCGACGACGTCGCTGCTGCCCCGCCCGGTCCGCGTCAACGTCGCACCGCGGCCTACTACCGGGAACATGTGCTCCCGTGGATCGGGCGCCGTCTGACCGGTCGGTCCTCGGGCGACGGTCGCGAACCGAAGATCGCCCAGCTGCGACCGGTCGACACCCGCGGCTGACCGTCAGCCGACGCGGACGAGCGTCCGCTGCCAACCGGAGGATCCGTTCGGAGCGATCGGCGCCTGCTTCTCGATCTGGAGGTTCCCGGCCTTGTCGGTCGCGCGGACGGCGACGTAGTGCGTGCCGGCCGTCGCCTCCCAGTCCATCCACCACTGCACCCAGGTGTCGTCGTTGATGGCGGTCGTGAGATTGACGCTCTGCCAGTCGCCGTTGTCGATGCTGACCTCGACCTTGGCGATCCCGACGGTCTGCGCCCAGGCGACACCTGCGATCTTCGCCGGGCCCGCCGGAACCTGCTTGTCGATCCGGGGTGTGTCGATCCGCGAGGAGAGTTTGATGGGCGCCTTCGCGTCGTAGCCGCGCGGGGTCCAGTAGGCCTCGTCCTTGTCGAACGTCGTGACCGTCAGCTTCGTCAGCCACTTCGTCGCCGACACGTAGCCGTAGAGGCCCGGGACGACCATGCGCACGGGGAAACCGTGCTCGAGCGGCAGCGGCTCGCCGTTCATCGCCACGGCGAGGATCGCGTCCAGGTTCGGGTCGGTGAGTGACTCGAGCGGCGTGCTCGCCGTGAACCCGTCGACGCTCGTGGACAGGACCATGTCGGCCTTCGAGTCCGGCATCGCCCGCTTGAGGACGTCGCGCACAGGGATACCGAGCCACTTCGCGTTGCCCAGGAGGTTACCGCCCACCTCGTTCGAGACGCAGGTCATGGTGATGACGTATTCGTCGAGACCCATGGCGAGGAGTTCCTCGAACGTGATCTGCACCTGCTCACCGACCATGCCGTCGATCGTGAGCGTCCAGGTGGCCGGATCGACCGTCGGCACGGTCAGCGCGGTGTCGACGCGGTAGAACTTGTCGTTCGGCGTGAAGAGCGGGCTGAGGCCGTCGACGTCCGCCTCGGCTCCGTCGGGGATCGTGACGGTCGACTTCGGCGCCGGGAGCTTGAGGGCGTCGCGGACGGCCGTGATCGACGAGGTGGTGACGTTGACGAGGCGTGCGCCCACGCCGACGACGACAGCACCGGCCGCCGCGATGCCGACCACGCGGAAGAAGCCTCGACGGTCGAACGCCGCGCGCTCGTCGTCCGAACCGTTCGCGGCGCGCTTCGGCAGGCGACGGCTCAGGAGGATGAGGATCACGACGCCCGCCGCGAGACCGAGGATCACCGGGACGACGGCGAGCGGGGTGGCACCGGCGCGGGTGACGGTCGTCGCTCCGGCGAAGACGCCGGCCGCGAACAGGACCACGACACCGAGCGGTGGACGGATCTGCTGCAGGACCCCGGCGATCGCCGCGGCGATCACGACGGCGACCCCGAGGCTCACGAGGAGGAAGATCTTGTCGTTGCTGCCGAACGTCTCGATCGCGAACTCCTTCGCCCACCGCGGGACGATGTCGATCACGAACGATCCGACGGTGAGGAGGGGGCTGCTGCCGCGGGCGAACAACAGCGCCGCCAGCTCGGCGATCGCGAGGAACACCGCTGCTGCGACGATCCCGGACAGTGCTGCCGCGAACCAGACGAGACGTCGTCCGCCCCGTGTGGTGCCGGTCTGGTGCTTCGATGGCATGTGCTACTCCCTGATCGTGGCTCGACAGGAGTTCGGAGCACTGCCCGGATCAGACGGGTCGGATCCGCCGTCCGCCCGTCGTGTCGGCTGTCAGGCCGTCGAGACGGCCAGCCGCAGTCCCGTCTCGGACGCCGACCGGAGGGCCTCTGCGAACTCCTGTTCGCTCCGTTCGCGCTGAGCTGCGAGCGCCGGGTCACGGTCGGCGAGGGTCAGACTCGTCGTGATGACGTGGACGTCCATGCCGAGGGCGCCGCCGAACAACGTCCGCAGCGCCGGCACCTCGTGATCCCAACCCTCGGTCGGGCTGCCCGTGTCGTAGGCGATCCCGCGGCTGGTGGCGATGACGACCGGCCGGCCGGTGAGCGCTCCCGTGTCCGCGGAGGTGACGCCCGGCACGTGGATGTGGTCGATCCACGCTTTGAGCGACGACGGGATCGAGAAGTTGTACAGCGGCGCACCGATCACGACGATGTCGGCGCCGAGCAGCTCGTCGAGCAGGACGCGCTGGAGCGTCTCGGCCTCGGCGGGCGGGTTCGCACCGGGGCGGCGGTCGGCCGGCGCCCAGTGGAGACTCGCGTCGGCGAGGTGGGGGACCGGATCGCGGTGCAGGTCGCGACGGACGACGACGCCGGTGGGGTCGGCGTTCGACCAGGCGTCCACGACGGCCTGCGAGAGCCGGCGGGACCGGGAGGTGTCGAGATCGGCGGAGGAGTCGAGGTGCAGGAGCGTGGGCATGCGGCAACGCTAGCAAGCCGGGTCCCGTCCGCTTCCTTGCGGCACGCACTGGTGGCGGTTACCGTCGCAGGATGGTCGACGCCCCAGCCCCAGCCACCTCCGCCCGCCCGGACGCACGCGTCCTCGACGAGACCGACCCGCTCGCGGAACACCGCGCGGCGTTCCTCCCGGCCGAGGGCGTCGTCGCCTACCTGGACGGGAACTCCCTGGGGCGGCCGTTGCGGGCCACGGCGGAGCGGCTGCAGTCGTTCATCGCGGAGGAGTGGGGGACGAGGCTCATCCGGTCGTGGGACGACCGCTGGTTCGAGCTGCCGCTGACGCTCGGCGACCGCCTGGGATCGGTCGTGCTCGGTGCCGCACCCGGCCAGACGGTCGTCGCCGACTCGACGACCGTGCTGCTGTACAAGCTGATCCGCGCGGCGGTCGACGTGACGTCGTCTGCCGGAGGAACCGCTCCGCGCGACGAGCTCGTGATCGATGCGGAGAACTTCCCGACGGACCGCTTCGTGATCGAGGGGGTCGCCGCTGAACGCGGTCTGCGTGTGCGATGGATCGACGCCGACCCGGTCCACGGTGTCGCCGCGCACCAGTTGCGCGAGGTGGTCCACGAGCGGACCGCTCTCGTCGTGCTCAGCCAGGTCGACTACCGGTCCGGAGCGCTGCTCGACGTCGAGGAGCTGACCGCGATCGCGCATCAGGCGGGAGCACTCGTGCTCTGGGACCTGTGCCACTCCGCCGGTGCGGTCCCGATCGAGCTCGACGGGTGGGGCGTGGACCTCGCGGTGGGCTGCTCCTACAAGTACCTCGGTGGCGGGCCCGGTGCTCCGGCGTTCGCCTACGTCGCGGCACGCCATCAGGACCGGCTCCTCCAGCCCATCCAGGGGTGGATGGGCGCCGCCGACGTCTTCGCCATGGCCGACACCTATCAGCCGGCCGTCGGGATGCGCCGGTTCCTCAGCGGGACGCCACCGATCGTGGGCATGCTGCCGCTCGAGGACTCGCTGACGCTCATCGAGTCCGCCGGGGTCGCCGCCATCCGGGAGAAGTCCGAGGCCCTCACCACGTTCGCCATCTCCTGGGCCGACGAGCACCTCGCAGGCTCCGGTGTCAGGGTGATGACCCCTCGTGACCCGGCGCGTCGCGGTGGTCATGTGACGCTCGGTCACCCGTCGTTCCGCGAGATCACCCCGCTGCTCTGGAATGCGGGTGTGATCCCCGACTTCCGGCACCCGGACGGTCTTCGCATCGGGGTCGCCCCCTTGAGCTCCGGCTTCGCCGAGCTCGAACTCGGGCTGATCCGGATCGCCGAGGCCGTCCACCGGTGGACGGCCTCACCCGGCTCCACCCCGCCCGGCTGACGTCCGTCGTAGGCTTGGCGGCATGCCCGCTGCCTCTGGAACCCAGTACCGTCTCCACCACGCCGGTCCGCAGGGCGAGGTCCGAGCGACGATCACCGAACTCGCCGCCGGACTCCGCGAGCTGACGGTCGGCGGACGCACCCTCGTGCAGTCCTTCGGTGAGGACGTCGTCGCCCCGATGGGGTGCGGGATGGTGCTCGTGCCGTGGCCCAACCGCGTCCGCGATGCCCGGTGGACGCTCGACGGTGAACCGCAGCAGCTCGACGTCACCGAGGCGGCGACCGGGAACGCCTCCCATGGTCTGCTGCGCAACACGGGGTACCGGGCGGGGGATCACGCCGATCACGCGGTGACCCTGCTCGCCTCGGTGTTCCCGCAGCACGGCTACCCGTTCCGCCTCGACACCTCGGTCGCCTACACGTTGGACGACGACGGCCTGCGGGTGACCCACACGATCGTGAACCGGTCGAGTCGCCCCGCGCCGGTCGCCGTCGGTGCTCACCCCTACCTGGCGCTCGGCGACGTACCGACCGCCGACCTCACCGTGACGGTGGCCGCCGACACCTGGTTCGAGACGGACGAGCAGCGCATCCCGGTCGCCTCCCGTCCCGTCGACGGGACCCCGTACGATCTGCGCTCGGGTGCTCGCGTGGGCGACCTCTCGATCGACGTCGGCCTGGGTTCGGTCCAGCAGGTCGACGGTGCCGTCCGACACCGTCTCACCGCACCCGACGGCGACACCGTCGAACTCTGGGCGGACGACGACTTCCGGTTCGTCCAGGTCTACACGCCGAAGAACTTCCCGGCGGCAGACGGACCGACGCAGGCCATCGCCATCGAGCCCATGACGGCCCCCGCCGATGCGCTGAACAGCGGGACCGGACTCCGATGGTTGGAGCCCGACGAGCGGTGGTCGCTGTCCTGGGGGATCCGACTCACGCAGGTGTGACCGGCACGCCGTTCGGCGGACGATCGACCGTCCCACGGGCGGAGGAGGATCAGCTCACAGGATGACGCCGCGGGGACGATGATCGCCCTGGCGTCCGATGTGCCGCCCCCGGGTGTCGACGGACACTTGTGGCATGACCACGCACCTGGACACCAGCCCGAACCTCTTCACCCTGTCCACGCCCCGGGTTGCACAGACCGAGCGGCTGCAGGTGGCGCGGCCGACGGCTCGACCGCGCGGACGGTTCGGGGCGTTCGTGGGCGTCCTCCTGGGGAACATCGTCCTCTGGAGCACGCTCTTCATCACGATCGGTGTCGTGCTCGCACTGCAGCTCGGCATCGTCGGCGTCATCGCCGCGTCGCTGTTGCGCTGAGCGCGACCCCGTCGTCAGGCACCTGAATCGGCGAGACCCGTTCCGGAATCGTCCGCGGCGTCCTCGGCGGGCGCGTCGTCATCCAGCGCCTCGTCCTCGACCACGGCGTCCGGGAGCCCCGGCAGCATGGCCGCCGCGCCCTCGTCACGAATGCCTTCGGCCGCCCCGAAATCAGACATGATGCTTCCTCTCGATCGTCGTGCCCGCCAGGGTAACCGGCGGACACGACGATCGACAGCCCTTGCGGGCGGGAGCTTCGTCAGTCGACGATCGACACCGTCACGTCGATGTTGCCGCGCGTGGCGTTCGAGTAGGGGCACACCTGGTGCGCCTGGTCGGCCAGCTGCTGGGCTTCATCGTGCGTCACGTTCGGCACGTAGACGTCGAGCTCGACGGCCAGGCCGAAGCCGCCCTCACCGTTCGATCCGATGCCGACGCTGGCCGACACCTCGGCGTCCTTCGTGTCGAGCTTCGCGGTACGCCCGACGGCGTGGAGGGCGCTGAGGAAGCACGCGGCGAAGCCGGCGGCGAACAACTGCTCGGGGTTGGTGCCCTCGCCGCTGCCGCCGAGTTCCTTCGGGGGACGGGTGTCGAAGTCGAGGAGGTCGTCCTCACTGCGGACGTGTCCGTCTCGTCCGCCTCCGGTGGCATGGGCAACTGCTGTGTACGCGATATCCATTGCTCCATCCTTGCACCGTCGTGCGTGCCCGGTGCACCTTCTCCGGGACCTCTCGGCAGGAGTTCAGTGCAGCGTGGATCGAGCCGCGTCGACCACCGCCGTCGTGACGAGCTCGAGCAGTCGGGAGTGGAGTCGCCACTGCTGCCAGAACAAGGGGACGTCGACGCCGCCCGTTTCGTCGAGCACGACGAGATCGCCCCTGCGCAGCGGCGCGTCGGACTGCGCGTCCGGGAGCATGCCCCAGCCGAGACCGAGGCCGACGGCGGTCGCGAAGTCCGCCGAGGCCGGAACATGGTGCCGCGGCGGGTCGGCGGGGTCGACGCCACGTCGTCGGAGGTAGGCGTCCTGGAGATCGTCCTTCCGGTCGAACACGACGACGGGCGCTGCGGTGAGCGCCTGAGCGGTCGCCCCGTCCTCGAACCAGCGCGCCGCGAACGAGGGTGAGGCCATCGGCCGGTATCGCATCCGGCCGAGAGGCCGCACCGTGCACCCCTGGACCGGTTCGGCGTTCGACGTGACCGCGGCCATGACGCTGCCCGCACGGAGGAGGTCCGTCGAATGGTCCTGGTCCTCGCGAGCGAGGTCGAAGACGACCGACTCCCGTGCGGCGACGTCCGCCAGCACGGGCAGCAGCCAGGTGGCGAGGGAGTCGGCGTTCACGACGATCGGGATCACCGCCGGGGTGGCCGGCGTGAGCGCGTCGTCGGCGTGCAACTCGAGCGCCGCGTCGTGACCGAGCAGGTGCACCGCGCGGCCGAGGCGGAGCACGATCTCACCTGACGCCGTGATGGTGATCGGTTTGGTCCGGAGCAGGAGGACCCGTCCGACGCTCTGCTCGAGGGCCTTGATGCGTTGGCTGATCGCCGACGGCGTGACCATCAGCTCCCGGGCGGCCGACTCGAAGGTGCCGTGGTCGACGGCGGCGACGAAGGCCCGCAGTTGCTCGAAATGGAAATCCATCATAAGAGGATCTTACGATTCATCAGAATATTGAACTGGCTTCATCATGCTGCGCCTCCTACGGTCGGAGGATGACCTCCGCACTGCAGGCCGCGATCGCGGGCCTCGGCCTCGGCCTCTCCCTCATCGTGGCCATCGGCGCACAGAACGCCTTCGTCCTCCGGCAGGGCATCCGGCGCGAGCATGTCCTTCCCGTGGTGCTGGTCTGCGCACTCTCCGACGCGGTGCTCATCATCGCCGGTGTCAGCGGCATCGGCTTCGTCGTGGAGCGGTTCCCCGTGGTCCTCGTCGTCCTCCGTTGGGCCGGGGCCGCCTTCCTGCTCGGCTACGGCCTGCTGGCCGCACGCCGTGCACTCGCCCCGTCCGGTCTCGCCGCCGACCGTGGTGGCAACAGCCTCTCGCTCAGGGCGGCGGTACTCACCGTCATCGGCCTCACCTGGCTGAACCCCCACGTGTACCTCGACACCGTGCTCCTCCTCGGCTCGATCGCGAACACCCACGGGGAGCTGGGGCGGTGGTGGTTCGCCGCCGGCGCGGTCCTCGGGAGCATCCTGTGGTTCACCGCGCTGGGGTACGGCGCGCGACTGCTCCGCGGGGTCTTCGCGAAGCCCGTGGCCTGGCGCATCCTCGACGTCGCGATCGCGGTCGTCATGATCGCCCTCGCGATCATGCTCGTCCTGCGCCCCTGAGCGTGCTCGAGGGTGCCTGGTTAGGATTGCCGGGTGATGAGAACCCTGCGTGAGGTCAACACGGTCGTAGAGCGCCTCTGGCCACTGTCCGGAGCCGAGGACTGGGATGCCCCGGGGCTCCTCGTCGGCGACCCGGACCAGCCGGTCGGGCATGTGCTCCTGGCCGTCGACGCGGTCGGCGTGACCGTCGACGAGGTGCTCGAGCGCCCCGACGGTCTGCTGCTGGTCCACCACCCGCTGCTGATGCGCGGTGTCACGACCGTGGCGGGTGACCGGTACAAGGGGTCGCTCATCACACGCCTGATCCGTGGCGGCGCCGCACTCATCGCCGCCCACACCAACGCCGACGTCGTCGTCGACGGGACCTCGGACGTCCTCGCCCGACGTCTCGGCCTCCACGACCCGGCTCCGATCGTCCCTGCCGCCGCCGGCCTGACCGGGCTGGGTCGGGTCGGCGACCTCCCGGAGGAGACGACGCTCGGCGCGATCGCGCGTGCCCTCGCCGAGATCCTGCCGGCGACCGCCACCGGGGTCCGTGCCTCCGGCGACTACGACCAGGCCGTCCGGAGGATCGCGCTCTGCGGGGGAGCGGGGGATTCGCTCCTGTCCCACCCCGCGGTCCGCGCGGCCGACGTGTACATCACGGCCGACCTCCGCCACCACCCGGCGTCCGAGGCCCGGGAACAGGCACTCCTCGGCGGCGGGCCGGCCCTCGTCGACGTCTCCCACTGGGCGAGCGAGTGGCTGTGGCTCGAGGGGGCCGCCGACGCGCTCCGACGAGAGCTCCCGGGACTCGACGTCCGGGTCAGCGAGCTGCGTACCGACCCGTGGGACTTCGTCGTCACCCAGTAGTCGGCGCGGCCGGTAGGGTGATGAGTCGAGAGTTTGGAACAGACGTGAAAGCCAGCCCAGCAGACCAGAAGACGTTGCTCACCCTGCAGAGCATCGACACCGGCGTGCAGCGCACCGCCCACCGCGCGGCGAACCTCCCCGAGGCCGCGCGCATCGCGCAGCTCCAGGCCGAGATCGAGACCGTCCGCCTCCGTCGCCTGGAGCGGGTCGGCGTCCGCGACGACGCACAGACCGAGCTCGGGCGCATCGAGTCCGACGTCGCCGTCGTCGCGGCCCGCATGAAGCGCGACGCCGACCGTCTCCAGTCGTCGACCTCCGTCAAGGACGTCGAAGCGCTGCAGAGCGAGATCGCCTCGTTGCAGAACCGGCAGAACAACCTCGAAGAGATCCAGCTGAACGTCATGGAGCGGGTCGAAGCCGCGGAGGACGCCGTCGCCCAGGTCGACGCCGAGCGCGCGGGACTCCAGGAACTCCTCGACGAGGTCGTCGCCAAGCGCGACGCAGAACTCGTCGAGCTCGAGGCCGAACGGGCACGACTCACCGCCGACCGCGAGTCACTCGCACCCGGCATCCCCGCCGACCTCCTGGCCCTCTACGACCAGCGCCGCGCCCGCGGCGGCATCGGTGCAGCACTGTTCCGCGCCGGCACCTGCGGCGCATGCAAGATGTCGCTCACCGGCAACGACCTCCAGGCCGTCCGCGCCGCGCCGTCCGAAGAGGTCGTGCAGTGCCCCGAGTGCGCCGCGATCGTCGTCCGGACGGACGAGTCAGGCCTCATCTGAGTCGGACGCGGGCTGCACGACACCGGCGGTCCGCGGCCGCTGTCACGGGCCGGTAGACTCGTCTCCGTGAACGGGCCGGCTAGACGGTCGCGTCACCGAGACCTCCGGGTGTCGGTGCCGAGGAACGTCCGGGCTCCACAGAGCAGGGCGGTGGGTAACACCCACCCGGGGTGACCCGCGAGACAGTGCCACAGAGAACAGACCGCCGTGGGCGACCACGGTCAGGGTGAAACGGTGGGGTAAGAGCCCACCAGCGACCGGGGTGACCCGGTCGGCTCGGTAAACCTCGTCCGGAGCAAGGTCAACAGGGAACGCTGAGGCTGCTCGCCAAGTTCCCGGGTAGACCGCTAGAGGGCGGCGGCAACGTCGTCCCGAGAGAGATGGCCGTCCAAACGCGAGAGCGTGGGACAGAACCCGGCGTACCGGTCGACCCGTTCACACCCCAGCACGGCCGCGACTGCGTCGAGCCGTACTGCGACACCCGCGCAAGCGTGGGACGGAACCCGGCGTACCGGTCGACCCGTTGACACTCAACGCCGGGCGCCGCGACGGAATCGCCAGAGCGCGCCCGCAGCGCTCAGGCGATGCGTTCGGCGGGGCCGGCGGCGAGAGCGGCTGCGCCGAGGATGCCCGCGTTGTTGCGGTGCACGGCAGGGATGATCGGGGTGTCGAGCTTCAGCAGCGGCAGGAAGTGGTCCGCGTGCTTGGACACGCCGCCGCCCACCACGAACTGATCTGGTGAGAAGAGGAACTCGAGGCGCTCGTAGTACTTCTGGAGGCGCTTGGCCCACTTCTCCCAGCTCAGGTCCTCGCGCTCCTTGACCGCGTAGGACGCCCGCGTCTCGGCGTCCTTGCCGTCGATCTCCAGGTGTCCGAGTTCCGCGTTCGGGATCAACGTGCGGTTGTAGATGAGCGCCGTGCCGATGCCGGTGCCGAGCGTCGTCAGGATCGTGAGGCCGCTGGCGCCCTTGGCCGCGCCGAACTCGGTCTCGGCGTACCCGGCCGCGTCGGCGTCGTTCACGAAGGTGATCTCACGCCCGAGGCCCTGCTCGAACAGCTGCTCGGCTTCGAGGCCGATCCAGGCGTCGGAGACGTTCGCCGCGGACATCGTCCGGCCGTTGCGGACGATCGCGGGGAAGCAGACGCCGAGCGGGAGTCCGTCCGAGGCCGGGGAGAGCTGCTCGAGCACCTGGCGCACCGTCACGACGATGTCCTTCGGCTCGCCACCCTTCGGCGTGGGGATCTTCACCCGATCGGTGAGGAGGGCACCGGTCGTGAGGTCGACGACCGCACCTTTGATGCCGGTCCCTCCGATATCGATGCCGACGGCGGACCGGGGAGCTGCGTTCGTCATGCGTCCAGCCTAGAGCGCCGCGGGCGCTGCGTCGGTGTCGATCGGGCTCGGAAGCGTGAGGATCTCGGCCCCGCGTTCGGTGACGACGAGCGTGTGCTCGAACTGTGCGGTGAGTGACCGGTCGCGCGTCGTTACCGTCCAGTCGTCCTCCCACTGCTCCCAGTCCTGGGAACCGATCGTGAGCATCGGCTCGATCGTGAACACCATGCCCGGCTCCATCACCGTGTCGTACAGCGGCGCGGCGTC
This sequence comes from Plantibacter sp. MDV22-iso1, assembly GCF_058408345.1. Lineage (NCBI taxonomy): Bacteria > Bacillati > Actinomycetota > Actinomycetes > Micrococcales > Microbacteriaceae > Plantibacter > Plantibacter sp. MDV22-iso1. The sequence continues at coordinate 12,991 of NZ_JBZVDY010000005.1, read as the reverse complement.
GTAGTGGGGGACGATCAACCCGGAGTGGAAGGACCGGCCGACGCCGTGGCCCGTGAAGTCGCGGACGACGCCGTACCCGAACCGCTTCGCGTAGGACTCGATCGCACGACCGATGACGTTGATCTGCCGACCTGGGGCGACGGCCTTGATGCCTCGGTTGAGGGCTTCCCGGGTGCGCTCGACGAGGAGCCGTGTGTCGTCGGCGACGTCGCCGACGAGGAAGGTCACGTTGCTGTCGCCGTGCACGCCGTCGAGGTAGGCGGTGATGTCGATGTTCACGAGGTCGCCCTCGCGCAAGGCGGTGTCGTCGGGGATGCCGTGGCAGACGACCTCGTTGACCGAGCTGCAGATCGACTTGGGGTAGCCGCGGTACCCGAGCGTCGACGGATAGGCGCCCGCACCGATGACGAACGCGTGTCCGATGGCGTCCAGTTCATCGGTGGTCACCCCGGGACGGACCGCCGCACCGACGGCCTGGATCGCATCGGCGGCGATGGTCCCGGCGACCCGGATGCGTTCGATCTCCTCAGCCGAATACAGGTCGCCCCGGGTGTCGGTGGCCGGTGCGGCGCGGCCGACGTACTCGGGGCGGACGATCGTCTCCGGCACCGATCGGGGGCGGCCGACGCGACCGGGGACCAGGTGACCTGCGGTGTCGAAAGGCATAGGATCAAGCCTAACCGAGCAGGGGAGACGCGCCGTGGCGAAGGAACCATCCGAGCAGTACTGGTACAACACGAAGACCGGCCAGGTCGAGTTCGGCTTCGAGTCGAGTGTCGTGGACCGCGTCGGTCCCTTCGAGACGGCTGCGGAGGCCTCGCACGCACTCGAGCGACTCCGCGCCAACAGCGCGAAGTGGGACGCCGACGAGGCTGCCGAGGAGTGAGCCACCCGGGTCGCGTCGCGAGCGGATTGCGGGTCTGCCCTCTTCCGCAGGCGTGGTGCGATCCGCCAGGATGGGCCGAGCGATGAAGCTCGAGCGGGGGGAACATGCACAGGATCGACCGTCCGCGGAGTCGACCGATCGCCGTCGGACGAGGTGCCGTCGCGGCCCTCACCCTCGGACTCCTGCTGATGCCGACATCGCCGGCCGCTGCAGCGCCGATGGTCGCCACCGAGGTCACCGCAGCCGAGTGCGTCACAACGGTCCCCGGTGGTTCCCGCTGCGGTGTGTTGACGGTGCCTCTGTCGCGCACGGTGCCGGACTCGGCGGAGGCGACCCTGCCGTACGTGCTCGTACCGGCCGCCCTCGAGACCGGACGACCGCCGCTCGTCTACCTCGCCGGTGGGTCGGCGCTCTCGTCGCTCGACATCCAGCGGCTCGCGGTCGAGGACGGGCTGGCCGCTGACCGCGACGTGGTGTTCGTCGAACGCCGGGGCGGTCTCGACGCCACACCGTCGCTCGACTGCGCGCCGGCGAACGCAGCCATCCGCGCTTCGCTCGGGGCTCATGGGGACCGTGCAGCCCGCGTCGCCGCGGTCGACGCGGCCTTCGCGTCCTGCACCGCGTCCTGGCAGGAGGACGGCGTCGTGCCGAGCGACTTCGGCGTCGCCCCCGCGGCTGCGGACCTCCGCGACCTGCGGCAGCAGCTGGGCTACGCGCGTTGGACCATCCTGGCCGTGGGCACGTCGGCCGGCGTGGCCCTCGCGGCCCCCGACGTCGATCCGGGTGGTGTCGACGGCGTCGTCCTCGACGGCCCCGACCTGGGTGCACCCGGGATCGTCTCCGCAGGCGGTGTGGCGGCCGCCCTGGCCGTCGTCCGTGCGCGCGTCGAGCCGCAGGGCACCGTCCCGTCCGTGCCGGCGGCACCACAGGCCGCCGCCGCTGAGGAACCGGAGTCCGCGACCCCGGACACCGCGCCGAGCGAGCCGACACGTTCCGCCGGGATCCTCACCGCCGCCACCGATGCGCTCGTCGCCGCACCGCACCGCACCTCCGGCGCGCACGCGATCACCCTCGGTGGCGACGCGCTCTTGGCGATCGCCTCACACGCGTTGTCCGAACCCATCGCCCAGGCGGCACTCCCGGTGCTCCTGAGCTCGATCGCGGACGGCGACAGCACGGTGCTGGATCCCGTGGCGAACGATGCGATCGCCCGGCTGGGCGACTCCGGCGGCATCCTCGACCGCGTGCTCGGGTGTTCGACGACCGGCTGGCCCGGGGCCGCCGAACGCTCGGACGCGGAGGTCACCACGACGACGCTGCTGGAGGACGTCGCGGCCGCTGCCTGCTCCTCGTTCGCCGTGGGTGCGACGCCGCCGCCGGGCGCGATCGGGACGTCGGTCTTCGTGCTCGGCGCCCCGGAACAGGCAGCCGCCCTCGCCGGCCCCGTCGCCGGCGGCACGGCGGACGCGCTCGTGGCGGTCTTCCCCGGGTCGGGAGCCGTCCCATCGGCCAGCAGTGCGTGCGCACGGGTCGCGATGCGTGCGTGGCTCAGCGATCCGGCGAGCTATCGGGCGGCGCTCTGCGACGCCGACGACGCGGCCGTCGCCGTCGTCGATCGAGCCGATGTCGCGGCGAGCCCGCGATGGGCCCAGCAGACCTCGTCGGACGCCGGTGGCGGGTGGTCGCTGCTGGTGCTGCCCATCCTGTTCGGGCTCGTGGCCATCGGATGGTCCGTGGCGTGGGGCTACCGGTTGATCACCCAGGCGCTTCGGCGCCAGCCGGTGCAAGACGGTCTCCTGCTGGGGATCGCTCCGGTGTTCGGAGCGACCTGGGCGATCGGCGGAGCCGTCGTGCTCGTCCGTGCGGCCACCTCGAGTCCGGCGATCGCTCTCGTCGGGGTGCCCGCCGCCTTGCCGTGGCTCTCCATCGCCCTCCTCGTGAGTTGCCTCGGGCTGGTGCCCGTCTGGCAAGGGGCCCACCGTGGATCACGACTACGGATCGCCGCACTCTCGCTGCTGTGGGCGGCGACGGCCGGCTGGACCGCACTCTTCGTCCTCGCCTGGTGGTGAGCCGTGGATCGCCCACGCCCGGCGCGCGCTGATGAGCGGGAACGGGGACGGAGCCAGTAGCCTAGACATGGGCCGCCGGCCGAAGGAAGAGGGGCAGATGGATAAGCAGCGCGACTTCGTTCTCCGCACGATCGAGGAGCGGGGCGTCAAGTTCGTCCGGCTGTGGTTCACCGATGTCGTCGGGACCCTGAAGTCCGTCGCGATCGCCCCGGCCGAAGTGGAAGGCGCGTTCTCCGAGGGCCTCGGCTTCGACGGATCGGCGATCGAGGGGCTCAGCCGCTCCTACGAGTCGGACCTCCTGGCCCACCCCGATCCGACGACCTTCCAGATCCTGCCGTGGCGCGGCGAGATCGACCCGACGGCGCGCATGTTCTGCGACATCACGACGCCCGACGGCCAGCCCGCCGTCGCCGACCCGCGGAACGTCTTGAAGCGCACCCTGGCGAAGGCCGCAGACATGGGGTTCACGTTCTACACGCACCCCGAGATCGAGTTCTACCTGCTGAAGTCCTCGCAGTACGGCGTCGACGGACCGGAACCGGTCGACTCCGCGGGCTACTTCGACAACGTGCCCGGTGGCACCGCTCATGACTTCCGTCGACGTTCCGTCCGGATGCTCGAAGACCTCGGGATCTCCGTCGAGTTCAGCCACCACGAGGCGGGCCCCGGCCAGAACGAGATCGACCTGCGATACGCCGACGCCCTGACGACGGCCGACAACATCATGACCTTCCGCACCGTCGTGAAGGAGGTGGCGATCGAGCAGGGCGTCTACGCGACGTTCATGCCGAAGCCGCTCGTCCACCAGCCCGGCAGCGGCATGCACACGCACATGTCGTTGTTCGAGGGTGACTCGAACGCCTTCTACGAGGCGGGTGCGCAGTACCAGCTCTCGAAGACGGGCCGGCAGTTCATCGCCGGACTCCTGACGCACGCTCCGGAGATCACCGCGGTGACGAACCAGTTCGTGAACTCCTACAAGCGACTCTGGGGTGGCGTCGGGCCGAACAAGCTGTCCGAGGCTCCGAGCTTCGTCTGCTGGGGCCACAACAACCGCTCGGCACTCGTGCGCGTGCCGCTCTACAAGCCCAACAAGGGTCAGAGCGCTCGGGTCGAGTACCGCGCCATCGACTCCGCGGCCAACCCGTACCTCGCCTTCTCGCTCATGCTCGCCGCTGGGCTGAAGGGCATCGAGGAGGGCTACGAGCTCCCGCCGGAGGCCGAGGACAACGTCTGGACGCTCTCCGACACCGAGCGTCGGGCGCTGGGATACAACGCGCTGCCCGCCAGCCTGGATCGCGCCGTCAGCCTCATGGAGGGTTCCGAACTCGTGGCGGAGACGCTCGGGGAGCAGGTGTTCAACTACGTCCTGCTGAACAAGCGACAGGAATGGCACGAGTACCGTGCCCAGGTGACCCCCTTCGAGTTGTCCAGCAACCTGGAGATGCTCTAGACGAGGGGACCGGTCGGTCGTATGGTCCGCGAGAACATCTCCCTGAGCACGCTCGCCCGACTCGGGTTCACCGGTCTGGGTGAGGCCCGTGACCGACTGGACGAGCTCGCGGAGCTCGTCCGACTCGACCCGGCGTCGCTGTCTCCGTCCTTCGCCGTCGCGGCCGACCCCGACGCCGCGCTGGTCGGTGTGCTGATGGTCGGTCGGAAGTCACCCGACGAGCTCTCAGCTCTTCTGGCGGATCAGGCCTCGGCCGAGCGGCTGTTCCGGCTGTTCGGCGCCTCGCAGGGGTTCATCGACTTCTTCCTCCGCCACCCCGACCAGCTGTCGGTGTTCGAGTTGCCCGTCACCCGCGTCCCGACGCTGCAGGAGGCGCGCGACGAGCTGCTCGCGAGCGTCGGTGCCGAGGACGGCTTCGCCGCGATGGTCGAGGAGCCGGCCTGGGACGCGATCCGCGTGGTCTACCGACGACTGCTCGCCGAGGTCGCCCTCTTCGACCTCTGCGCCCCGGATCCGATCGTGGTGCTCGACCGGGTGGCCAGTGCCCTCTCCGACCTCGCTGCCGGTGCGTTGGAGGCCTCCATCGCCGTCGCACGCACGCAGACGAGCGGCCCGAGGGGTCCCGGCGTGTACCCGCGCGAGGAGGTCGCGGCCACCCGCTTCGCCATCATCGGCATGGGCAAGGCGGGCGCACGGGAGCTGAACTACGTCTCCGACGTCGACGTCATCTTCGTCGGTGAGGGTTCGGGCGACGGTGAGGACGGGCTCGACAACGGGCGTGCCGTCGAGATCGCCACCCGGCTCGCGGTCCTCACCATGCGCGGTCTCGGACAGGCGGGTCTCGAACCGAGCCTGTGGGAGGTCGATCCGAACCTCCGCCCGGAGGGGAAGGCCGGCGCCCTCGTCCGCACGCTCGAGTCGCATCTCGTGTACTACGACCGCTGGGCGAAGAGCTGGGAGTTCCAGGCGCTCCTCAAGGCTCGGGCCCTCGCCGGCGATCCCGAGCTCGGCGCCCGCTACATCGAGGCGGTGCAGCCGAAGGTGTGGGGGAGTGCGTCCCGAGAGGGCTTCGTCGAGTCGGTCCAGCGCATGCGCGAACGGGTCACCGAACACATCCCGGCGGAGGACGTCCACTACCAACTGAAGCTCGGCCCGGGCGGGCTCCGCGACATCGAGTTCACGGTGCAACTGCTCCAGCTCGTCCACGGACAGCTCGACGACTCCGTGCATCAACGCGGCACCCTCGCCGCCCTCGACGGCCTCGCGACCGCCGGGTACATCGGTCGCGCCGAGGCGCAGGAGTTCGCTCACGACTACCGTCTGCTGCGCGTGCTCGAACACCGCCTGCAGCTGACGCGACTGCAGCGCACGCACATGATGCCGCGCGACGAGCCGTCCCTCCGATCCCTTGCCCGGTCGAGCACGCTCGCGACGACCGCACAGGCCCTCGTCACGCGATGGGAGACCACGAAGCACGGTGTCCGGCAGCTGCACGAGCGGTTGTTCTACCGGCCGCTGCTCTCGGCGGTCGCGGCCTTGCCCGAGAGCGGTCTGAGTCTGACGAGCGGTCAGGCGGAGGCGCGACTCGCGGCGATCGGCTTCGTCGACCCCCGCGGCGCGCTCGCCCACATCGGGGCGCTCACCGCCGGCGTGTCCCGGCGCGCCAACATCCAGCGGCATCTGCTCCCCGTCATGCTCGGCTGGTTCGCGGACGGCGCCGATCCCGACTACGGATTGCTCGCGTTCCGTCGGCTCAGCGAGTCCCTCGGCGAGTCGCACTGGTTCCTGCGGATGCTCCGCGACTCCTCAGGCGCGGCCGAGCGGCTCACGCGGGTCCTCTCGGGGTCCCGGTTCATCGGCGAGCTCATGGACCGCATCCCCGAGTCGGCCGCTTGGCTCGCCGGAGACGAGGACCTCCTCCCGCGATCGTCGACCGCGCTCGGCGAGGAGATCGCCGCCATCCTCAGACGACATGACTCACCGGACACCGCAGCCGCCGCCATCCGCGCGGTACGGCGACGCGAAGTCCTCCGGCTGGCGATGTCGTCGACCGTCGGCATGCTGGACGTGCAGGGCCTCGCTGCAGGACTGACGGACGTGTCGACGGCGACGCTCGCAGGGCTCCTCGGCGCCGTCAGACGCATCGGCGGCCTCGGCGCGGACATCGAGTTCGCCGTCATCGCCATGGGCCGCTACGGCGGAGCTGAGCTCGGACTCGGTTCGGACCTCGACGTCCTCTACGTGTTCCGGCCGAAGGACGGGGTCGACACCCAGGATGCACAGCGCCAGGCCGGAGCGATCGCCGCAGAGCTCAAGCGTCTGAGCGAGGACGCCCGGCTCCCGCTCGACCTCGACCTCGACCTCCGTCCCGAGGGGAAGAACGGTCCGCTCGTGCGCTCCCTCGACTCCTACCGGAACTACTACGCGCGCTGGTCCCTCACCTGGGAGGCGCAGGCGCTGCTCCGCGCCGCCGGGGTCGTGGGCGACACCGAGCTCATCGAGGCGTTCACCGAGGTGGCGGACACGGTCCGTTACCCAGCCGCGATCAGCGAGCAGTCCGTCCGCGAGGTCAAGCGGATCAAGGCACGCGTCGAGAACGAGCGGCTGCCGCAGGGCGCCGACCCGACGAGACACCTGAAGCTCGGGCGCGGCTCGCTCAGCGACGTCGAGTGGTTCGTGCAGCTCCTCCAGCTCGAGCACGGTGCGGCGGTGCCACCGTTGCGCACCACCTCGACGCTCCGAGCGCTCGACGCGGCGGTGGAGGCGGATCTCGTCGATGGGGAGTCCGCCGAACGACTCCGCGAGGCCTGGATCCTCGCCTCGCGAATCCGCTCGGCCATGACGCTGTGGTTGAACAAGACGCAGGACGTGCTGCCGAGCGACCGCCAACAGCTCGAAGGTGTGGCACGACTCTTGGAGTATCCGACCGGATCGGCGAGCCTCCTGGAACAGGACTACCTCGCGGCCACCCGGCGAGCCCGGACGGTCTTCGAGCACGGCTTCTACGGCATCTGAGCCGATCGCCTCGACCACACGGAACCGCCCGCCATCCGAGAGGATGACGGGCGGTTCGCGATACAGCAGGGGTCGTCAGACGCCGTAGTACAGCTCGAACTCGAACGGGTGCGGGCGCTGGGCCAGCGGCTTGATCTCGTTCTCGCGCTTGTACTGGATCCAGGTCTCGATGAGTTCCGGCGTGAAGACGTTGCCGGCGAGGAGGAACTCGTGGTCCGCCTCGAGTGCCTCGAGCGCCGCGCCGAGCGATGCGGGCACCTGCGGGATGTTCTTGGCCTCCTCGGGGGGAAGCTCGTAGAGGTCCTTGTCGACGGGCTCGTGCGGCTCGATGCGGTTCTTGATGCCGTCGAGGCCCGCCATCAGCTGAGCGGCGAACGCGAGGTACGGGTTGCCGGACGCGTCGGGCGCGCGGAACTCGATGCGCTTGGCCTTCGGGTTCGTGCCCGTGATCGGGATACGGATCGACGCCGAGCGGTTACCGGCCGAGTAGACCAGGTTGACGGGAGCCTCGAAGCCGGGGACCAGGCGGTGGTAGGAGTTCACCGTCGGGTTCGTGAACGCCAGGACGGCCGGGGCGTGCTTCAGCAGGCCGCCGATGTACCAGCGGGCGAGGTCGGAGAGGCCGCCGTAGCCGTTCTCGTCGTAGAAGAGCGGCTTGCCGTCGCTCCACAGCGACTGGTGCGTGTGCATGCCCGAGCCGTTGTCGCCGAAGAGCGGCTTCGGCATGAAGGTCGCGGTCTTGCCCCACAGCTCGGCCGTGTTCTTCACGATGTACTTGAACTTGAGGATGTCGTCCGCCGCGGCGACCATGGTGTCGAAGCGGTAGTTGATCTCAGCCTGGCCGCCGGTGCCCACCTCGTGGTGCGCACGCTCGAGGATGAGGCCGGCGTCGATCAGCTTGAGGCTGATGTCGTCGCGGAGGTCTGCCTGCTTGTCGACGGGGCTGACGGGGAAGTAGCCACCCTTGTACGGGGTCTTGTTGCCGAGGTTGCCGCCCTCTTCGGCGCGGCCGGTGTTCCAGGCTCCCTCTTCGGAGTCCACCGAGTAGAAGCTCGAGTGCTGGTTCACCTCGTAGCGGACGTCGTCGAAGATGTAGAACTCGGCCTCGGGGGCGAAGAACGCGGTGTCGGCGATGCCGGTCGAGGCGAGGTACTTCTCAGCCTTCTTGGCGACCTGACGCGGGTCCTTGGAGTAGATCTCGCCGTTGCGGGGGTTGTAGATGTCGAACACCATGATGAGCGTGCGCTCGGCACGGAAGGCGTCGATGTAAGCGGTGGAGACATCCGGGATGAGCTGCATGTCCGACTCGTGGATGTTGGCGAAGCCACGGATGGACGAACCATCGAAGAGCTGGCCGACGGTGAAGAACTCCTCGTCGACGGTGCTGGCCGGGATGTTGAAGTGCTGCTGCACGCCGGGAAGGTCCGTGAAGCGGATGTCGAGGAACTTGACATCGGTGTCCTTGATGAACTTGAGCACTTCGGAAGAATCACTGAACATGTGAATGGCTCCAAATGGGGTTGGTACAGGGAGGCTGCACAGCGCAGCCATCTGTGAGACTACGGGGAGGGGGTTACCCCACCATGACACCCATGTTTCGTGGATGTTACGAGAATCCCCGCCCGAATAGAATGGCACAGTGCCCCACACCCCGCAGAATCCACGGACCTTCGGAGAGCTTCCTCCCAGCGCCTTCCCCGGTGAACGCCTGGGACTCCCGGAGAGCGGTGTCCGATCGGTCGCGCGGGTCGGTCGGCGGATCACCGCGCTCGTCATCGACTGGGCCGTGGCGGTCGTCCTCTCGGTCGCGTTCTTCGCCTACGACGCCACCGCGACACTCGTGATTTTCGCCATCATGCAGTTCGTGTTCATCCCGACCATCGGCGGCAGTCTCGGCCATCGCCTCTGCGGGATGCGTCTGATGCCGTTGACCGGCGGGTGGGTCGGGCTCTGGCGGCCGGCCGTGCGAACCGTGCTCCTCTGCGTGGTCGTTCCGGCGCTCGTCTGGGATTCGGACCAGCGTGGCTTCCACGACAAAGTGGCCGGCACGGTGCTCCTGCGGGTGCGCTGAACGCAGCCGGAACCGCGAACGGCCGCCCTCCGTCAGGAGGGCGGCCGTCGTTCCGACACCGCGAAGTGTTCCGAGCGGTGCCGGTGGGTCAGCGCGCGCGCTGCGGGCGGACCCGCATCGGGTCGACACCCTTCGGGATGGGGAGCTGCGTACCGAAGGAGGACAGACGGTTGCTGACCGCGAGCACCTCGGGGTTGGTCAAGGACTTCTTCACCTTCCGGAGGGCGCCGGAGAGCTGACGGAGCTGCACCGAGTCGGCGTCGGGCCCGACGTGGAACACCGTGATCGGCACGTTCGGGAGGATGCGGGTGACCTTGCGCTTCTCGTCCTCGAGCAGGCGTGAGGTCCGCGATCGGGGTCCTTCGGCGATCAGTGCGACGCCACCGCGGCCGACGGCCCGGTAGATCGCGTCCTGGGTCTTCGGGTTCACGGCGACGGGCATCTCGCTGGTCTGCCACGAGCGCGGAGCAGCGCGGAGCACCTGGCCCACCGCGCCCGGCCGACCCTCGATCTGCGTGTAGACGACCTTGTCCGCGCGCCGGGTGAGGATGAACAGGGCCGCGAGGATACCGGCGAGCACACCCGCGATGATCCACATGACGAGCGCGAAGATGTTGCCCGCCGAGAACAGCAGTGCGACCGCGACACCGATGAGCACCGGCAGGATGAAGCCGCCGAGCATCAACCACTGCGCCGCCTTGTCGTGGCGACGGGTGAGCTGGAACACCTGCCAGAGCTGCTTGATCCGCCCTGGTTCCTTCTGCGCCGCCGGGGGCGCGTCCTTCTGAGCCATGCTCCCAGGATAGCCGGTGACGGAGGGTCCTGATGCTGCGTTCTGCTCCACAGGCCGGTGACGCGGGGACCTTGTCCACAGCCGCGTGCGCCGACGCCGTCGGACGGGACTCCGCGTCGGAGGATCGAGCTATGGAAACACTGCCAGACCCGTCCGCGACCACGACCCGAGTGGCCGGCCGTCGTCTCGTCCGGTGCCTGGGTGAGGGCCGGGAGTGGACGGCCTACTCGACGGTGCTCGCCCACGCCGGCTCCGCGCACGGAGGGCGTACCGACCAGGCCTCCCCGGCGGGCGACGCCGTGCTGCTCCGAGCGAGGGCCGACGCCGCCGAACGCGACCTCTGGCGTCGCGCGGCCATCCTGTCCCGACTAGACCACCCGCACATCGTGAGACTCGTCGACGTCGCCGAGGATCCCACCGGCCTCCCGTGCCTGCTGGTCGAGCGGCTCGCTGGCGGCACGTTGGGAGAACTGCTGCGCCGCCGGGAGTCGATCGCTCCCGGTGAGGCCGTCACGATCCTGGCACCGCTGGTCGACGCCATCCGCGCGGCGCACCTCTCCGGGATCAGTCACGGGTCGATCAGCGCTTCGGCCGTGCGCTTCGCCGACGATGGCCGACCGGTCCTCTCCGGGTGGTCGAGCGCAGCTCCCGTGGACCAACAGAGCATCGATGGTGGGCTCGGACGCACCGCGCCGGCGTTCGCCGCCGATTGGACGGCGTTCGCAGGGCTCATGGACGGTGTCCTGCAGGCGACCGACCCCGATGAAGCCCCCACGACCGTGGCCTGGGCCGACGTCGTGGATGAACTCGCCGACCACGAGATCGCCAATCGACTGCAACAGCGGATCCACGCCCTGGCACGACCGCTCCCGGTCCTGCTCGACCGGGTCGATTCGTCGTCCGCATCGCCTGCCGATGTCATCCGTGCTTCCGCCGATCGCGCGCAGCGGGCCGCTCCGCTCCCGCCGACCCGACGAGCCGCGGTCGAATCGAGGCGTCTGTCGCGGCATCCTGTGTCGCGGCTGCGCCGCCGTCTGGCTTGGCGACCCGGGCGAGGTACCCGGGCCGCGGCCACCGGCTCGACGCTGTCCGTCGACACCGGCCCGAGACGTCGTCGACTCATGATCGGAGCGGCAGGCGCGGCAGCGGCACTGGTGTCGGCGGCGATGGTGTTCCTGCCGTCCGAAGACCCGAGCACCGCGATCGCACCGACGCCGGCCGGTCCGGGCGGCCCGGCGTCCGCGGCGGTCACGACGGTCGCGCCACCGGTGGAGACACCGACGTCAGCGGCGGACGAAGCCGGCGACGTCGACGTGGTCACCGGTGACGATCCGGCGGCCGCGGCCCGCGAGCTCGTCCGTCGACGTGATGAGTGCCGCACGACGGGGGAGGAGGGGTGCGTCTGGGGCTCCGTCGAACGCGGGTCCCCGTTCGACGACGACGAGCACCTCGGTGTCGGGATCGGCTCGATCGATGCGGCGAGTCTGGACCTCGTCGACCGTCAGGGCGACGCGGCGGTCCTTCGCGGCACGGCCGAGCCGTCCGAGACGAACGACGCCACCGCAGGACGACGACAGCCCGTCACGCTCCTCGTGGTGAGGGGCGAGACGGGCTGGCGTCTGCGAGAGGTATTCACCGCCGGGTGAGGCGGTGGACACGGTGCGGTCGGTTCGGGATCAGATCCCGAGCGAGCCGCGGAAGTCGCCTGCTTCGAGGCGGTTCTTCACCTGGACGAGGAAGCGTGCAGCGTCCGCGCCGTCGATGATGCGGTGGTCGTAGCTCAGCGCGAGGTAGACCGTCGAACGGATCGCGATCGCGTCTGCACCGTCGACCGTCACGACGACCGGCTTCTTCGTGACGATACCCGTACCGAGGATCGCCGACTGCGGCAGGAACACGATCGGGGTGTCGAACAGTGCGCCGCGCGAACCGGTGTTGGTCAGCGTGAACGTGCCGCCCGAGAGCTCATCGGGCTGCAGCTTGTTGTCGCGGGTGCGCTGCGCGAGGTCGGCGATCTCGGCGCCGAGCTCGGCGATCGACTTGGAGCCCGAGTTGCGGATGACCGGCGTCAGCAGGCCACGCTCGGTGTCCACGGCGATCGCGAGGTTCTCCGTCTCCGGGTACACGATCTGGTCGCCGTCGACGGTGGCGTTGATGATCGGGTACGTCTGGAGCGCCTCGCTGGCAGCAAGGGCGAAGAACGGCAGGAACGACAGCTTGTTGCCGGTCTTGGCGAGGAACTCGTCCTTGACGGCCGTGCGGAGTGCCGCGACCTTCGTGACGTCGACCTCGACGACGCTCGTCAGCTGGGCGGTGCCCTGCATCGAAGCGACGGCGCGCTCGGCGACGACCTTGCGCAGACGCGACATGGCCTTGCTCGTGCCACGCAGCTCGGAGACCTGGACGGTCGGAGCAGCGGGCGACTCCGTGGCGCCATCGGCGCTCTGAGCCTGCAGGACGTCTTCCTTGCGGATACGTCCGCCGACACCGGTGCCGGTGACCGTGCTGAGGTCGACCCCGTGCTGGTTGGCGAGACGACGCACCAGCGGCGTGACGTAGCCGGAGTTGACGACCCCGCCGGCGGCGGGCGTCGAAGCGGCGGCAGGTGCCGGAGCAGCGGGAGCAGCAGGTGCCGGAGCAGTAGCAGGTGCCGGTGCAGCAGCGGGAGCCGGTGCAGCAGCAGGCGCAGCGGCGGGAGCCGGTG
>NZ_JBZVDY010000004.1:0-368485 GCF_058408345.1 Plantibacter sp. MDV22-iso1 | reverse complement strand
CGGGAGCCGCCTCAGCAGCAGGAGCCGGCGCGGCAGCAGGTGCCGGCTCGGGCTCGGCCGCGGGGGCGGGCTCGGCCGGAGCGGGCTCGGCAGCAGCCGGTTCCGCGGCGGGCGCGGGCTCCTCGGCCGCAGCCGCACCCGAGCCATCACCGATGGTCACGAGAGCGGTGCCGACCTCGACGGTCTCGTCCTCCTGGACGAGGATCGCTTCGATGACACCCGCGACGGGCGAAGGGATCTCGGTGTCGACCTTGTCGGTCGACACTTCGAGCAGTGGCTCGTCGACCTCCACGGTGTCGCCGACATTCTTCAGCCAGCGGGTGACCGTACCCTCGGTGACACTCTCGCCGAGTGCCGGGAGGCTGACGGATTCGCTCATGACCTTGTCTCCTTTGAAACCTGTTGTGTGTTCACTAGCTTATTGGGGTGTTCGGAATGCGTCACAGCGCGTGCAGGGGCTTGCCTGCGAGCGCGAGGAATGCTTCGCCGAGCGCCTCGTTCTGCGTGGGGTGCGCGTGGATCAGCGGCGCGATGTCCTCTGGGTAGGCCTCCCAGTTGACGGCGAGCTGGCCTTCGGCGATGAGCTCACCGACGCGGGCGCCGATCATGTGCACACCGATGACGGGGCCGTCGTTGACCCGGATGACCTTGACGTTGCCACTCGTGCCGATGATCTCGCTCTTGCCGTTGCCGGCGAGGTTGAAGTCGTAGCTCGTGATGTTGTCGGCGCCGTACTGCTCGGCCGCCTTGGCCTCGCTGAGACCGACGGACGCGATCTCGGGGTCGCTGTACGTGACCTTCGGGATGTTGACGTCCTCGATGATGACGGGCTTCAGACCGGCGATCTCCTCGGCCACGAAGATGCCCTGCTGGAAGCCGCGGTGCGCGAGCTGCAGGCCGGGGACGATGTCGCCCACGGCGTAGAGGCCGGGGATGTTCGTCTCGAGACGGTCGTTGGTGATCACGAAGCCGCGGTCGATGGTGACACCGACCTCCTCGAAGCCGAGTCCGGCCGTCGACGGGCCACGGCCGACGGCGACGAGCAGCAGCTCGGCGTCGATCGTCTTGCCGTCCTCGAGCGTGATGTGCACGCCCGAGTCGTCCTGGGTGACGCCCTGGAACCGCACGCCGAGCGAGTACTCGATGCCGCGCTTGCGGAACGCGCGCTCGAGCGCCTTGCTGATCGACTCGTCCTCGTTGGGGACGAGGTGGGGGAGCGCCTCGATGATCGTGACCTCGGTCCCGAACGACTTCCAGACGCTCGCGAACTCGACGCCGATCACGCCGCCGCCGAGGACGGCGACCTTCTTCGGCACGAAGTCGAGCTGCAGCGCCTGCTCGCTCGTGATGACGCGGCCACCGATCTCGAGACCGGGGAGCGAGCGGCTGTAGGAGCCCGTCGCGAGGATCACGTTCTTGCCGGTGATGAGGTCGTCGCCGACCTGCACGCTCGTCGGGGAGACCAGACGGCCCTCACCCTCGATGGTGGTGATGCCGCGGGCCTTCACGAGGCCCTGGAGTCCCTTGTACTTCTTCGCGACGATGCCCTCGCGGTACTTCGTGACGCCCTCGATGTCGATGCCTTCGAAGGTGGACTTGACGCCGTACTTCTCCGACTCGCGCGATGCGTCCGCGACCTCGGCGGAGTGCAGCAGCGCCTTCGTCGGGATGCAACCGCGGTGGAGGCAGGTGCCGCCGACCTTGTCCTTCTCGATCATGCCGACGGTGAGGCCGAGCTGCGAAGCGCGCAACGCCGCAGCGTATCCGCCGCTTCCGCCTCCCAGGACTACCAGGTCAAAATTCTGCTCGGACACTCCGTTGCTCCTTGTGTGTGCTTCGTGGTCGATCGGAAACCGTCGTGGTGTGTTCGGCGGCGTCGAGGCGGGTCGAACCGCCCCCACCGACCTTACTACGGGTGGCTAATCTCCTCGGCCATTGCGAGGAGGGTGCGGACCGCGACGCCGGTCGGGCCCTTGGCGGTGAAGCCGTAGGGGGCGTCGCCGTTCATCGCGCTCCCGGCGATGTCCAGGTGGGCCCACGGGATTCGGGTGGTGCCGCCGTCCTCGTCGGTGCGGTCCGCGATGAACTCCTGGAGGAACGTGCCTGCGACGAGCATGCCGCCCGCGGTGGTGCCGGGCTTCGCGTTGGCGAGGTCGGCGACGTCGGAGTCGAGGACCTTGCGCAGCTCCGCGGGGAACGGCATCGGCCAGAACAGTTCGTCCGCACCGGAACCGGTCGCGATGAGGTCGGTGACGAAGGAAGCATCACCCATGACGCCCGTGTAGCGGTTGCCGAGCGCGACCACCGCCGCTCCCGTGAGGGTCGCCACGTCGATGATGGCGTCCGGGCCCTCCTCGCCTGCGGCGACGAGTCCGTCGGCGAGGACCAGCCGGCCCTCGGCGTCGGTGTTGGTGACCTCGACCGTGCGTCCACCCCGGATGGTGAGGACGTCGTTCGGCCGGATCGCCGTGCCCGACGGGAGGTTCTCGGCGAGGCAGAGCCACGCGGTCAGCCGGGTGGGCACTCCGAGACGCGCGGCCGCGGCCAGGACGGCGAGCACGGTCGCCGCGCCGGTCATGTCGTACTTCATGCCGACCATCGAGACCGGCGGCTTCAGCGAGAGGCCGCCGCTGTCGAAGGTGATGCCCTTTCCGACGAGGGCCAGGTGGCTCCGGGCCGCCTCAGGTTGGTAGCTCAGCTTGACGAGTCGCGGAGGCCGGGAGGAACCCTGCCCGACACCGAGGATGCCGCCGAAGCCGTCCTCGGCCAAGCGGGTCTCGTCCCATTCCTCGACCTCGACGTCGAGGCCGTCGACCGCTGCGCGGGCCGCGTCGGCGAAGGTCGCCGGGTAGAGCTCGTTCGGCGGCGTGTTGACCAGGTCCTTGACGAGCGCGATGGCCTCGGCGACCGCGGTGGCGTGCTCCGCGAGCCCGGCATCCGGTGCGTCCACGGTCGACGGGACGACGACGGTGACCCACCCGAGCGGTGTCGGTGCCGGCGCGGATCCGACACCGCGCGACGCGGTGTAGCGGTAGGCGCCGATGGCCGCCCCCTCGAGGACGGCTTCGGCGGCGGCGGCCGTCTCCTCCGTCAACGCGAACGCGATCGAGGCCTGGCCGTCGATCGTCCTGGTCACCGCACCTGCCGCTCGTCGGAAGGCCGCGTCGTCCGCATCCGGCCCGAGACCGACCAGCACGAGACCGGAGGCCGCACCGAACCGGTCCGGGAGGCGTCGCACCTGGTCTTCGGATCCCGTGACTCCGGAGGCGCGCAGCTCGTCTGCGAGCGGCGCGTAGACGTCGGGCGCCAGGAGCTCCGGTCCGTCGTCGCCCTTCCTCACCGCGAGGACGAGCAGCTCGGCCTCGATTCCCTCGACGGCGGCGGACAACACGGAGAGCACGGGGATCGTCATGCCTCCATCGTAGGCACGAGCGGTTCAGGACCGAGGCGGGGCCGCCGGTGTTCGCTCTCGGCGGTACGGCCGAGGCTCGGAGGGGAAGGGCGCTGCGACACCCCCGTTTAGAGTTGAACCATGCCTACGCCTGACGACCTCTACGAGGTACACCCGGAGATCGACATCCCCGCCGGCCTCCACCTCGTCGCGGGGCTCACCGGGTTCTCCGACGCCGGCGGCGCGGTCGGGCAGTTGAACGCCTACCTCGACGACGTCCTCGACACGACGGTCATCGCCGAGTTCGACGCCGATGTCCTGCTCGACTACCGCGCCCGCCGGCCGATCATCTCGTTCGACCAGGACCACCTGACGGAGTACCGGCCGCCTCGGCTGACCCTGTCGCTGGCCCACGACGAGCTCGGGTCGCCGTTCCTGCTGCTCACCGGTTTCGAGCCCGACTTCCTCTGGGACCGCTTCGTCGCGGCCGTGCTCGAGCTCGTCGACCGCTTCCGGGTCAGCGACACGACGTGGGTGCACGCCATCCCGATGCCGGTCCCGCACACCAGGCCGATCGGCGTCACCGTCAGCGGCAACCGGTTCGACCTCATCGAGTCGCTCTCGGTCTGGCGCCCCCGCACCCAGGTGCCGTCCAACGTGCTCCACCTCCTCGAGTACCGCCTCTACGAGCGCGGCGACAGCATCGCGGCCTTCGTGCTCCTCGTTCCGCATTACCTCGCCGACACCGAGTTCCCGGCCGCGGCGATAACGGCGATCGAGAGCCTCAGTGCGGCGACCGGCCTCATCTTCCCCACGGACCGCCTCCGCGAGGACAGCCGCGACTTCCTCGCCAAGATCGACGAGCAGGTCGGGACCAACCACGAGCTCGGCCAGCTGGTCACGACGCTGGAGGAGCGGTACGACGCCTACATGGCCGACAACTCGCCGAAATCGCCGCTCACCGACATCGACGGGGCGCTCCCGACGGCCGACGAGATCGCCGCGGAGCTCGAGAAGTTCCTCGCGAGCCGGCGCCACGGCGACGAGGACCGCTCGACCACCTAAGCTGGATCGGTGGGATCTCGACGCGTCTGGTGGGTGTTCGGCGTCGGGGTGTTCGCCTACCTCATCACCGTCATGCAGCGGTCGACGCTCGGTGTGGCGGCGGTGGACGCCACCGAGCGGTTTCAGATCGACGCCGCCGCGCTCTCGACCCTCGCGGTCGCGCAGCTGATCGTGTACGCCGCCATGCAGGTCCCGGTCGGGGTGCTCATCGACCGCCTCGGGCCTCGCGTCCTGATCATCGCGGGGCTGACGGTCGTCATGGCGGGCCAGATCTGGCTGGGTCTCACGACCGAACTCGGCGGCGCGATCGTCGGCCGGATGCTGGTCGGCCTCGGCGACGCCGCGGTGTTCACCTCCGTGTTGCGGCTCGTGAACTCCTGGTTCCCCACCCGTCGGGTGCCGATCGTCTCGCAGTGGGTCGGCAACATCGGGCAGATCGGACAGGTCCTCTCGGCGGTGCCGTTCTCCTTCGTCCTGCACGCGTTCGGCTGGTCGCCGGCGTTCCTCAGTGCGGCCGGTCTCGTCCTCCTGGCACTCGTCGGGGTGTTGATCGTCGTCCGCGACCGGCCGTCCGGTTCCGACGAGGCGCCGCGCCCGGAGACCTGGGGCCACGTCGTCCGCGAGGTCCTCATCAGTCTGCGTCGGCCAGGGACGCGTCTCGGGTTCTGGTCGCACTTCGTCACCCAGTCCTCCGGCACGGTCCTCACGCTGCTCTGGGGCTTCCCCTTCATGGTCTACGCCCTCGGCTACCCGCAGCCCCTCGCCGCATCGTTGCTCATCGTGATCGTGGTCTCCGGCATGATCGCCGGGCCCGTCCTCGGGGTGCTCACCGCGCGGTTCCCGTATCGGCGGAGCAACCTCGTGCTCGGGATCGTCACGGTCATGGGCGTCGCCTGGGCTGCACTCCTCCTCTGGCCGGGCATCCCGCCGATGTGGCTCGTGATCGTCCTGTTCGTCGTGGTCGGGGTCGGGGGCCCCGGTTCACTCATCGGGTTCGACTTCGCCCGTACCTTCAACCCCATCCGCGCGCTCGGCGGGGCGAACGGCATCGTTAACGTCGGTGGGTTCCTCGCCAGCTTCGTCATGATGTTCCTCATCGGACTCATCATCGACGCGGTCAGCGGGGGATCCCGTGCCGACTACTCCATGGACAGCTTCCGGATCGCCTTCTCCGTGCAGTACCTGGTGGTCGGGTTCGGGGTGGCGATGCTGCTCGTCGCCCGGTCCCGCACCCGCAGACGCTTCGCCGAGGACGAGGGCATCGCCGTCGGTCCACTGTGGATCGCGGTCCGAGCGAGGCTCGGGCGCCGTCGCTGAGCGTTCGCTTCGTCCCCTGATCCCACCCTTGACAAACGGCCTGTGGCTCTGTGGCCTTCCTGCGCGCGCTATAATGGAACACGGACCCGTTCACCTCTCGGAATGTCGGCGGCCCTTTTCGGGTTGCACTGCACCAAGACTTGACATGGGTCCTCGTAATGTCCGAAATCACGGACGATCCGGCGATGACTGTCCATGCCGGGTCCGAACAGGAAGGTGCAGCTATGGCCACCAAGACGGCTCGCGCAGACGAAGCAGCGCCAGCAGACGAGGCCACGGAGGCTCCCGCAGCGAAGGCTCGGACCACCAAGGCCACCACGACCCGAGCGAAGGCTGCTCCCAAGAAGGCCACCCGCGCCAAGGCGGGTACGACGTCGAGCACGGAGCCCGATGAGGGCTCGGACGACGAGGACGTCGTCGTCGAGGTCGTCGCCGACGACGCCGTGGTCGACGCGCCCGCGGGCGACGCCACCGAGGCGGTCGAGGAGGAGGACGACAAGTCCGTGCCGGAGATCACCCTCCCCACCGACGCACTCGTGCTCTCCAACAGCGACGACGACGAGATCCCGGTGTACTCGGCCGCGATCACCGGCGCCACCGCCGACCCGGTCAAGGACTACCTCAAGCAGATCGGTAAGGTCGCGCTCCTCAACGCGGCCGAAGAGGTCGAACTCGCGATGCGCATCGAGGCGGGCCTCTTCGCCGAGGACAAACTCGCCCAGCTCTCCGACCTCGAGAAGCGCTCGCGGGTCGGTCGTGAGCTCCAGTGGGTCGCGAAGGACGGCGCCCGTGCCAAGAGCCACCTCCTCGGGGCGAACCTCCGACTCGTCGTGAGCCTCGCCAAGCGGTACACGGGCCGCGGCATGCAGTTCCTCGACCTCATCCAAGAGGGAAACCTCGGCCTCATCCGCGCGGTCGAGAAGTTCGACTACACCAAGGGCTTCAAGTTCTCCACCTACGCGACCTGGTGGATCCGTCAGGCCATCACGCGTGCCATGGCCGACCAGGCGCGCACCATCCGCATCCCGGTGCACATGGTCGAGGTCATCAACAAGCTCGCCCGCGTCCAGCGGCAGATGCTGCAGGACCTGGGCCGCGAGCCCACGCCCGAGGAGCTCAGCCGCGAACTCGACATGACGCCCGAGAAGGTCATCGAGGTCCAGAAGTACGGCCGCGAGCCCATCTCGCTGCACACGCCCCTCGGCGAGGACGGCGACAGCGAGTTCGGCGACCTCATCGAGGACACCGAGGCGGTCGTGCCGGCCGACGCCGTCAGCTTCACGATGCTGCAGAAGCAGCTGGAGTCGCTCCTCGACTCGCTCTCCGAGCGGGAAGCGGGCGTCATCCGGATGCGCTTCGGCCTCGGCGACGGCATGCCGAAGACGCTCGACCAGATCGGCGACACCTTCGGGGTCACCCGTGAGCGCATCCGGCAGATCGAGTCGAAGACCATGGCGAAGCTGCGTCACCCGAGCCGATCCCAGTCGCTCCGCGACTACCTCGAGTAGGAGCATGCGCTACGCCCCGGCCATCCTCGCCGGTCGTGTCGTCCGATTCCTCGCCAGGCTGCGCAAGCCGGGCGGGGGATCGGCCGTTCCCGGCCTCGTGGTCAACCGCATCGCGCCCGGGTTCCTCCCCGACACGTTGAACGCCTTCCCGCGTGGTCTCGTGATCGTGAGCGGATCGAGCGGGAAGTCCACGACGACCAAGATGCTCGTCGGCATCCTGCGTGCCCACGGCGTGTCGGTCTTCACGAACCCGTCCACGGCGAACATCTCCCAGGGCCTCACCTCGGCTCTCCTGGAACGAGCCGACCTCCGCGGCCGGATCGACGCCGAGCTCGGGGTGCTCGAGATGGACGAAGGACACGGCGCGCTCATCGCGCCGCGGCTCGCGCCCGCCCACGTCATCCTGACCAACGTGTCCGTCGACCAGATCGACCGCTTCCACGACGCTGCCATGGTGGCGCGCATGCTCGACGCGATCGCTGCCCGATCGAGCACATCGCTCGTCCTGAACGGCGATGACGCGCTCGTCGACGCCGTCGCGCCAGGCAGCGACGCGACGCGATGGCGGTACGGCGTCTCGACGGCCGTGCTCGGGGCCAGCGCACGCGGCCTCGGGTACAGCACGACCTCGTCCGATCGGGTCGACCCCGGTTCCGGAACCGTCGTCGAAGCCCTCGACGGCGATCTGGTGTCCATCACCCACCGCGGCGAGACCGTCCGATTCCGTCTGCCGGCCCGCGGCGTGCACTACGCCGTGGATGCGGCTGCCGCACTCTCCGGCGCCGCCGCGATCCTCGGCCCCGAGTTCCAGCTCGCCACCGCGGCTGAGTCGTTCCACGCGCTCACGCCGGTGTTCGGCCGCGGCGAGGTGACGACCGTCCGCTGTGTCGAGGTCGAGTTCGTCCTCGTCCAGAACCCCGCGAGCTTCCAGCTCAACGTCGACAGCCTGGCGGCCGACACGGAGCAGATCCTGGTGGCCGTCGGAAGCGACGTCCGCGATCCCTCGTACCTCTGGCCGGTCGACACGTCGAGGCTCGGTCGTGTGGCGCTCGTGTCGGGGTCCAAGGCCTGGGAGGCCGCGCTGCAGCTGGGCTACGACGGCGTCGAGATCGACCGCGTCGAACCGGACCTCGGCACGGCGTTGGACGCGTTCCTCGCCCTCCCGGCGCCCGCGCACGGTCGGAAGACCGTGATCTTCACCGCCGACTCGATGCGCCGCACCCGCGCGCACCTCGGCCTCGCCTCGAACGATCAGGACGACGTATGACGACCGAGCCGACGATCACCATCGCCGTCCTCCTGCCCTCGAGCTGCAATGTGAACGGCGACGCCGAGAACGGTGCGGTCCTCGCTCGCCGGGCGCGCGCGCGTGGCCTCGCCGTCGAGCTCGTCCCGGTCGAATCGGTCGCCGAGCTCCCGAGCACGGTCCACGCGGTCGTCCTCGGGTCGTGCGACGACCCGTCGGCGCCACAGGTGCTCGAGGCGCTCCGGCCGTTCCGCGACGCGTTCATCGCCTGGGTGGAGGCCGGCGTGCCCGTCCTCGCGGTCGCCAACGGGTGGAAGATCCTCACTCGTCGGCTCGAGCTGGCGCCGGGGAGCTGGGTCGAGGGCCTCGCCATCATCGAGGGCGACGCCCCGTTGCGGCGCACGCGGGCGAGTGACGACCTCGTCGTCGTGCCGAGCGGCGGCCTGGAGCTCGACGCCCCGGTACTCGTCGGGTACGAGAACCACGGGCGGGACTTCCGAGCCGGGACGGGTGTCGAGTCGATCGGCGCCGTGCAGCACGGACGAGGCAACGGCGACGGCACGGAGGGTGCGCTGGTCGGCCCCTTCGTCGGAACCCACCTGCACGGTCCCGTCCTCGCCAAGAACCCGGAGCTGGCCGATCGGCTGCTCCGTCTGGCGATCACGGTCGCCGCGGGCACCTCGATGCTCGACGAATCACCGGAACTCCACGCCCTCGACGAGATCGCCGCCAACGCCAGAGCGCAGATCGTCTCCGCACTCGCTTGAGGCCGCGGGTGAACGAGCCCGCGCTGGTCTGAGACCGCGCCTCCTCGATGACATGATGAAGGGCCCCGGATCTCGGATCCGGGGCCCTTCATCGTGATGCCGGTGGACTAGGCGCGCTGCTCGGTGAAGAGTCGCGCGGACTCGTCGTGCCAATCGGTCGCGACCTGCGTCAGCTTCTCCTGGTACTTCTTGCCGTGGTGCGCGCAGAACAGCAGCTCACCGCTGTTCATCTGCACGCGGATGTAGGCCTGTGCTCCGCACAGATCGCAACGATCGGCGGCAGTCAGTTGCTGGGCGTCGAGGTCACTCGGCGTGCTCTCGGTAGCAGTCTGTGACATGTGCTCCTCCTGACTCGGGCGGCTACGAAACTCGTAGTACTCATGAAAGCACGCGATTGTCACAACGGGGTCCCATTCCGCGCTCTTTTCGCTGTGCGCGTAGATGATTCGGATCAACCGCGCAGCCGGATGGGTCGACGGCCCGCGACAACGCGTCGTCGAGCGGGTCCGGACGTCCACGCGCCGAGTGTCTCCCTCGGCGTGTCGGCGGCGACGACTACGCTGGGAACCGTGAGCAGCGACTACTCCGCCAGGCATCTCTCCGTCCTCGAAGGCCTCGAGGCGGTGCGCAAGCGACCGGGCATGTACATCGGTTCCACCGACTCGCGTGGCCTCATGCACTGCCTCTGGGAGATCATCGACAACTCCGTCGACGAGGCACTCGGCGGGTACGGCGATCAGATCGAGATCGTCCTCCACGCCGATCAGAGCGTCGAGGTGCGCGACCACGCGCGTGGCATCCCGGTGGACATCGAACCGAAGACCGGCCTCTCCGGTGTCGAGGTCGTCTTCACCAAGCTCCACGCCGGCGGGAAGTTCGGCGGCGGTTCCTACGCCGCGTCCGGCGGCCTGCACGGCGTCGGCGCATCAGTCGTCAACGCCCTGTCCGAGCGGCTCGACGTCGAGGTCGATCGCGGCGGCAAGACCTACGCCATGTCCTTCCACCGCGGTGAGCCGGGGATCTTCGCCGACACGGGGGAGCCGACCCCGGACGCACCGTTCACGCCGTTCGAGAAGCAGAGTGAACTCCGCGTCATCGGCAAGACCAAGCGCGGCGTGACCGGTACCCGGATCCGCTACTGGGCCGACCGCCAGATCTTCACGAAGGGCGCCCAGTTCCAGGCCGAGGAGCTCCTCGGCCGCGCGCGCCAGACCGCCTTCCTCATCAAGGGGCTCGGGATCCACATCCGCGACGAGACCGTCGAGGAGCCGACCGAGGCGGTGTTCCGCTACGAGGGCGGGATCTCCGAGTTCGTCGACCACCTCGCGGGAGACACCGCACTCACGGACACCTGGCGCCTCACCGGCAGCGGGACGTTCACCGAGACCGTCCCGGTGCTGTCTCCGTCGGGCACCATGGTCGCCACCGAGGTGGAGCGCGAGGCAGAGGTCGACATCGCGCTGAGGTGGGGGACCGGGTACGAGACGGTCATGCGTAGCTTCGTCAACATCATCGCGACGCCGAAGGGCGGCACGCACCAACTCGGATTCGATCAGGGCCTGCTGAAGTTCCTCCGCGCCCAGGTGGAGCAGAACGCCCGCCGACTCAAGGTCGGCTCGGACAAGCTCGAGAAGGACGACGTCCTCGCGGGCCTCACGGCGGTGCTGACGGTGCGTCTCGCCGAGCCGCAGTTCGAGGGCCAGACGAAGGAGATCCTCGGCACGCCGGCCGTCCGCGCCATCGTGGCCAACGTCGTCACGAAGGAGCTCAAGGAGCGGTTCGCCTCGACCAAGCGCGACGACAAGGCGCAGACCGCGCTCGTGCTCGAGAAGATCGTGTCGGAGATGAAGTCCCGGATCTCCGCGCGGACGCACAAGGAGACGCAACGCCGCAAGAACGCGCTCGAGAACTCGTCGCTCCCGGCCAAGCTGGTCGACTGCCGCTCGGGCAACCTCGAGTCCAGTGAACTCTTCATCGTCGAGGGCGACTCGGCGCTGGGCACGGCGAAGCTCGCCCGAGACAGCTCCTACCAGGCGCTGCTCCCGATCCGAGGCAAGATCCTCAACGTGCAGAAGGCCTCCGTCTCCGACATGCTGTCGAACGCGGAGTGCGCGTCCATCATCCAGGTCATCGGAGCGGGCTCCGGACGATCGTTCGATCTCGACGCCGCCCGCTACGGCAAGATCATCCTCATGAGCGACGCCGACGTCGACGGCGCCCACATCCGGACGCTCCTGCTCACGCTCTTCTTCCGGTACATGCGTCCGCTGATCGAAGCGGGCCGCGTGTTCGCCGCGGTACCGCCGCTCCACCGCGTCATCGTGATGAACCCCGGGTCCAAGCCGAACGAGACGATCTACACTTACTCCGAAGCCGAACTGCACGCGGTGCTCAGCGATCTCAAGCGCACCGGCAAGAAGCACCAGGAACCGATCCAGCGCTACAAGGGCCTGGGGGAGATGGACGCCGACCAGCTGGCCACGACCACCATGGACCGCCGTCACCGGACGCTGCGGCGTGTCCGGGTCGAGGATGCGGAGTCGGCCGGACGGATCTTCGAACTCCTCATGGGCAACGACGTCGCCCCGCGTAAGGAGTTCATCGTCGACAGCTCCGACCGGCTGTCGCGGGAGAGCATCGACGTCTGATCGTCGGTCGTCCATCGGGCGCAGCACCGACGACGAAGGCCCGGATCGAGCAGTGCGCTCGATCCGGGCCTTCGTCGGTGTGCAGCTCCGATCAGGACGATTCGTCGCTCGCTACCGCGTCGTCCGTCGCCGGTGCCGCCGGTGCGGTGATCGCGCCGCCGATGAACCCGACGGGGGCATCGAGCGGCACCCCTGAGGCATCCCGCTTCGCGCCGACCTCCGGGAGCGTCCGCGGTGTCCCGTCCGTCCCGACGGCGTGTGCCGGAGCGGCGCCGACCCACGCGACGGCCAGCTGGTCCTCGCCCTTCAGGAAGCGTTGCGATCGGACACCGCCGGTGGCGCGACCCTTGGCGGGGAACTCGGAGAACTCCGACACCTTCGCGCTCCCGGTGTCCGTTCCGGCGAGGGTCAGCGAATTGGTCGCGACCGTCACGACGACGACGTCGTCGGTGGGCAGGACCGCCGTGAACGAGACGACCTTCGCACCGGCTGCCAGGTTGATGCCGGCCATGCCACCCGCGGCCCGCCCCTGCGGACGGACGGACGTCGCGGGGAAACGGAGCAGCTGTGCGTCGGAGGCGACGAAGACGAGTTCCGCGTCGTCGCCGACCTGCGTCGCCCCGACGACGTGGTCGCGCGGCTTGAGCGTGATGACCTCGAAGTCCGGCTTGTTCGGCAGGTCGCCGGGGATGACCCGCTTGACCACGCCGGTCTCGGTTCCCAGCACGATCGGCTGCTCCGAGGTCAGCGAGACGATCGCCAGCACGCGCTCATCGCGGTTCGGGAGCGAGAGGTACTCGCCCATCCGGACTCCGGCCGCGAGCTGGATGGAGGCCGCCGGCACCGCGGGGAGGTCGAGCGGGGTGAACCGGATGACGCGACCGAGACTCGTGACTGCACCGAGTTCGGTGCGGCTCGTGGTCTCGACGACGCTCAGGATCGCATCGTGCTTGCTCCGTCGACCGGGTCGTGGTGCGGGCGCGTCCTGCTCGAGGTCGACGCGGAGCGCCCGTCCGGTCGCGCTGAGGTAGACGCGGCACGGGGTGTCGGCGAGCTCGAGGACCGGGGCGCTCTTCCCCCGGCCCGTGGTCGCGACGCTCGGCTTCGCGTTCGTCAGCATGGTCCGGCGCGGTGTGCCGAACTGCTCGGCCGCCGCAGCGAGCTCTGCGGAGACCGCCGCGCGGATGAGTCGTTGGCTCCCGAGCAACCGCTCGAGTTCGGCGATCTCGGCCAACAGCTTGTCGCGCTCGGCCTCGAGCTCGATCCGCGAGAACTTGGTGAGTCGTCGGAGACGGAGTTCGAGGATGTACTCGGCCTGGAGCTGCGAGAGGTCGAAGACCTCGATGAGGCGCGCGCGGGCCTGTTCGGAGTCGTCGCTCGCGCGGATGACCTGGATGACCTCGTCGATGTCGAGGATGGCGATGAGGAGCCCCTCCACGAGGTGGAGGCGTTCCTTGCGTCTCGCCAATCGGAACCGGCTCCTACGGGTGACCACGCTGATGCGGTGGTCGACGTACACCTGCAGCAGGTCCCGGAGGCCGAGCGTCTGCGGGCCGCCGTCGACGAGCGCGACGTTGTTGATGCTGAAGGAGTCCTCGAGTGGCGTGTAGCGGTAGAGCTGCTCCAGGACGGCCTCGGGGGAGAACCCGGTCTTGATCCCGATCACGAGGCGGAGCCCGTGGATGCGGTCCGTCAGGTCGGTGACGTCGGAGATGCCGTTGAGCTTCTTGGAGCTGACGCCGTCCTTGATCTTCTCGATGATCTTCTCCGGACCGACCAGGTAGGGCAGTTCGGTGATGACCAGACCGGTCTTCCGCGCGGTGACCGCTTCGACGGAGACCTTGGCGCGGGTCTTGAAGGAGCCGCGACCGGTGGCGTAGGCGTCCTTGATGCCGTCCAGTCCGACGATCGTGCCGCCGGAGGGCAGGTCGGGACCTGGGACGAACTCCATCAGGTCCTCGAGGGTGGCTTGGGGGTGCGCGAGGAGGTGCCGTGCGGCACCGATCACCTCGACGAGGTTGTGCGGCGCCATGTTGGTCGCCATACCGACCGCGATACCACTGGCGCCGTTCACGAGGAGGTTCGGGAACGCGGCCGGGAGGACCTCGGGCTGCATGAACTGGTTGTCGTAGTTCGGGACGAAGTCGACGACGTCCTCGTCGAGGTCGGCCGTCAGGGCGAGCGCGGCGGCGTCCAGCCGGGCCTCCGTGTACCGCGGCGCGGCGGGCCCGTCGTCGAGTGAGCCGAAGTTCCCGTGCCCGTCGATGAGCGGGACGCGGAGGGTGAAGGGCTGTGCGAGGCGGACGAGGGCGTCGTAAATCGCCGTGTCGCCGTGCGGGTGCAGCTTCCCCATCACCTCGCCGACGACGCGGGCCGACTTCACGTGGCCACGATCCGGGCGCAGGCCCATCTCGGTCATCTGGTAGAGGATGCGGCGCTGCACCGGCTTCAGGCCGTCGCGCGCGTCGGGGAGGGCGCGGGCGTAGATGACCGAATAGGCGTACTCCAGGAAGGAGGTCTGCATCTCCGACGAGACATCGATGTCCTCGATGCGCTCGCCACTGGTCTCCGTCGGCGGGGTCTGCTGTTGGCGGGTCATTCCGTGTCTCTGCTGAGGGGAGTCGAGCCGGTGCTCGGCGAGGATGGCGGGGCGTGGTCGTCAGCGCGGTGTGCGAGACTGAGCCCGATGACCACCATGCTACCGACGGTCGATCCGGAGTCACGCAGCCTTGCCGGTGTCCTCCCGGATTGCCTCGCATCCCTGACGGTGGGCGGTGGATCGCTGCCCCGGGCCGACCATGCCGTCGTCGTCCTCGTCGACGGGCTCGGCGCCGCGAACCTCCGTGGAGCAGCCGCCCACGCTCGGTTCCTCGCGCCGCGCCTCGGTCCGCGCTCCACCACGACGTCGGCGTTCCCGTCGACGACCGCGGCCGGGATCGCGACGCTGACCACGGGGGCGTTGCCGGGTCGGCACGGCCTCGTCAGCTATCGCGCACGGGACGTGGCGGGCGACCGGGTCGTGAACCAGCTCAGCGGCTGGGACGCCGGCATGGTGCCCGAGACCTGGCAGCGCCTCCCGACCGTGTTCGAGCGGGCGAGAGCCGAGGGCGTCACGACGACGGTGATCGGTCAGGAGCGGTATCGCAACTCGGGCTTCACCCGGGCCGTGCTCCGAGGGGCGGACTACCGGGCAGGCCGCTCGATGGCGGACCGCCTCGACGCGGCCCGCGAGATCGCGTCCACGACCGCCGGACCCACACTCAGCTACGTGTACGTCCCCGAGCTCGACCAGGCGGCGCACGAGTACGGGTGGGAGTCGGGACGCTGGACGGCGCTCCTCGAGGAGCTCGACGGCGATCTCAAGCGGTGGTCGTCGCGACTGCCCGCGTCGACCGGCGCGCTCGTCACCGCCGATCACGGGGTGATCGACGTCGCACCCCATCAGCACGTGCTCTTCGACCAGGTGCCCGAGCTGGTCGCCGGAGTCCGCCACATCGGCGGGGAGCCGCGATGCCTGCACCTCTATCTCGACGCCGACGCGGGTCCAGCGGATCGGGAGCGCCTGGCTGAGGCCTGGCGAGCCGAGGAAGGTGGCCGCGCCTGGATCGCGACACGCGAGCAGGCGGTCGACCACGGCTGGTACGGCGAGGTCGACCCTGAGGTGCTGCCGCGCATCGGCGACGTCATCGTCGCCGCCCGCAAGCGCATCGCCTACTACGATTCACGTCCCGCCGATCAGAGCGCGAGGGGCATGATCGGACAGCACGGATCGCTCACCGACGACGAACGCCGGATACCGCTCCTCGGCCTCGGTCGTTACGAGCCCTGAAGCCCTGACCGATCAGACCGGGTCGTCGTCGGACTTCGCACCGAACACGATCTCGTCCCAGGACGGCATCGACGCTCGGCCGCGGCGCGCCTTGGCCCCGGACGGCGCGCCACCATCGGAGGATTCGGCATCGCCCGCGCGTCGCTGCTGCGCCGCCTCGAACTCACCGGTGTCGAACACCGCCAGCGGCGTCTGCTGATCCGGGACGGCGTGCGGCGCACTGGGGCGCTCGGCAGGTTCGGGTTCGCTGGGAGCGGCCTCCCGCTCGCCACGGCGCTTGCGGAGCGCCTCCAACAGGTCGGCGGTCTGGTTGTGCTGCTCGGGGCTCGACGCCTCACGGTTGATCGCGGCCTGGGTCGCAGCCTTCGAGGACGGTGCACGGCCGAAGCCCGTGTCGGCCGCGAACGGCAACGGCTCGATCGGACGCGTCTCGGCGGGCCGGTCGGCCTCGGTCTGCTGCGGCGTCGACACCCGGTCCAGGGAGAACGCGCCGCTGTCGAAGCGTGAGGTGTCGGGGGAGTCGTCGGTGTCGACCGCACGCAACCGGGGGATCAGCGCTGCCGGCAGGTCGCCCTGACGCGAGAGGGTCGTGGCTTCACTCCCGATGGGCGTGAGAGCGAGCTTCTTCGGCTCGAACGCCCAGCGGGCGTCGTGGTCGACCTGGTCGGCCGTGAAGGACAGTTTGACGATCCAGCCACCCTCGGGTTCCTTCCAGCTCGTCCACCGTTCGTCGGTCGCGCCGAGCTTCTCGAGTCGAGCCCGGATGACGTTCCCGAAGGTGGCCTCGATGTCGTCGGCCGACGTGTCGGTCGTCGGCAGGACGGCGACGCCGAGGGCGGTGCCGACGATGTGCTCGCGCTCCGCCATCACCGGACCCTCGAACCGCTGAACGTACTCCAGCGAGGCACCGGTGACCGCTGCGACGTCCTCGGCGGAGAGCCCGCTACGGATGTGCGCCTGCACTTCCCTCGGAGAGATCTTGGTGTTGCCACCGATCGGCGCACCGGCCGGCTTCGCCCGCCGCAGGTGGACGTGGAACGAATCGTCGACGATGAGGCGGTATTCCTCCTCGTTCCGATCTGCAACGATCAGAGCGCCGAGCTCCGCTCCGACTACCTTCAATTCCTGCATGATGAATGCCTCTCAGCGTGCCACGTGATTGACCCACGTTCTCACGGATCACGGGCGTATTCGGGGAATACGCCGGGCGTGCCGTCAGTTGCACGGGAAGGTTCCGCACACCCTCCCGAACACGGTTTGCAATTCATGCGGAACTGATGCAAACTGTGCCCGCCGATTTTGTTCCGACGGCATCGAGAAGTGGATAGGCATGGCAACTGATTACGACGCTCCCCGCAAGACCGACGACGATTCCGAGTCGATCGAGGCCCTGAAGGAGCGCGTTCCAGACAAGCTGTCCGGAGTCGTCGACTCCGAAGACGCTGACAACCCGGGTGACTACAACCTGGGTGGATCCGACCTCTCCGACCTCGACCTCGACGTCGTCGTGCTCCCGCCTCAGGCGGACGAGTTCACCTGCATGGAGTGTTTCCTGGTGAAGCACCGCTCGCAGCTCGACCACGAGGGCAAGTTCGGCCCGATCTGCGCGGAGTGCGCAGCCTGACAGCACCGCCGCGCGAGCGGCAGACAGAACCCCTCCGGATCACGATCCGGAGGGGTTCTGTCGTTGCGGATTCGAGCGGTGACCGGTTCGAGCGGCGGCAGCCTCAGGCGTGCGTGCGCGCGCTGGCGATCGCATCCGCGAGGGCCTGCGGGCGACGGGACGACAGCAGCCAGTACGGCGTCGGATCGGCCGGATCGACGATCTCCACCTTCACGAGGCTGTGCACCCATCCGCGGATCATGAGCCAGGCGCGTGCATCGAGCTTGGTGCGGAGCTGAGCGGTCGCGTCCGTCCCGGTGTACACCACGACCTCACCGATGAACCCGAGCGGGATCGACGCCTTCCCGACCGAGAGGCTCGACTCGGAGACCTGGATCCTCGGCGCCGTCCCGAACGCCAGCGCAAGGCATCCGCCGTACAGCACCACCGCCCCGACGATCCCCGCCGCGAGTGAAACGGGCGCGAGGACGAGCATGGTCGCCGGCACCACGAGGGCGAGGGCGATGATGACCCAGGGGCTGGGCCAGAGGGTTTCACGGTACGGCTGCATGTCTGCCTTGTCTCAGAGAACTGCACTACCCTCGATTCGTGACCGAAAGCGTTGACGTACTCATTATCGCGCCGGATCTGCCCGGCTATGCACACCCCGGCGATGCGGGTGCGGATCTCGTGTCCGCCGAGCACGTCGTGCTCGAACCGGGTGAGCGCGCCCTCGTCGGCACCGGCGTCTCGATCGCCCTGCCCGACGGCCATGCCGCGTTCGTCGTCCCGCGAAGCGGCCTCGCGGCGAAACACGGCATCACCGTCGTCAACTCACCCGGCACGGTCGACGCCGGATATCGCGGCGAGATCAAGGTCACGCTCCTCAACACCGACTGTCACACCTCCTTCACCGTCGAGCCGGGCGACCGCATCGCCCAGCTCATCGTGATGCCGGTGTCCCGGGCCAACTTCATCCCGGTGGAGCGATTGCCAGGCAGCGCTCGTGGAGCCGGAGGCTTCGGTTCGACCGGCGTCGGCTCGCTCGCCGCGTCACCGGCCGCCACCGACCCAACCATCAGCACCGACGGTGCCGCGCAGACAGGAAACCTCGCATGAGCGAACTCGAAGACCTCCCCGACCTCGACCTCGACGCGGAGCTGCCCGACGACGCGAAGTCCGCACCCGAGGACCGCGAGACCGCCGGCCCGTTCGACGAGAGCGAGGCCAACCCCGTCCGCCCCTACATCGACCTCGGTGGCGTCAAGGTGCTGCCGCGGGAAGGTCTGAACCTCCGCCTCGAGGTGGAGGAGGCGACGAAGCGCGTCGTCGCGGTCGGCCTCGACTACGCCGGTTCCACCCTGCAGGTCCAGCCGTTCGCCGCCCCGCGGTCGACCGGCCTGTGGAACGAGACCCGCGCGCAGATCGCCGAGCAGATCGCCCAGCAGGGCGGCACCGTGACCGAGCGCGAAGGCGAGTTCGGCCCGGAGCTCGTCGCCGAGGTGCCGACCGGTGGTGCCGCAGGCACCGACGCGACCCACTTGGCACGCTTCATCGGCGTCGACGGTCCGCGCTGGTTCCTCCGCGGCGTCGTCGCGGGGGAGGGCGCGTCGAAGCCGGACGCCGCAGCGCTCGTGGACGACCTCTTCCGCAGCCTCGTCGTCGTCCGGGGCAACTCGCCCATGCCGCCGCGCGACCTCATCCCGCTGCGCATGCCGACTGCCACGAGCGCGTAGTCGATGACGGACGCACGAGAACCGGAGCCCCGCGGAGTCGACCCGGTCGAACGCCGTGACGCGTCGGATTCCCCTGACGCCACGGGTGACGCGGATCGGCAGCGGCTCGGTGAATCGATGTCCGCCGCGTTCGGTGCCGCCGCACGCAAGTCCGGTCTGGGCGCGATGGCCGAGGGCGACGCCCCCACCGGCAAGGCGCTGCTGCTCGCCATGGGCGGCGTGCGCGGCATCGTCGAGGCGATCCTGCCCGGACTCCTGTTCCTCGTCGTCTACACGCTGACCCTCGACCTGGTCCCGTCGATCATCGCTCCGGTCGCACTCGGGGTCCTCTTCTCCGTGGCACGCCTCGTCCAGCGGCAGCCGGTCACGCAGGCCGTCGGCGGCCTCCTCGGGATCGCACTCTCAGCAGCCCTGGCTCTGCTGTCCGGGCGCGCGGAGGACTTCTACGTCGTCGGGTTCTGGACCAACGGCGCCTACGCTGTGGCCCTCCTCGTCTCGGTGCTCGTCGGGTGGCCCGTCGTCGGGCTCGTGGCCGGCTACCTCATGGGCAGCGGCACGAGCTGGCGGTCCCACCCCGGACAACGACGCGCCATGCGGTGGCTCACGCTGGTGTGGGTGGCCATGTTCGCCGCACGACTCCTCGTGCAGCTGCCCCTCTACTTCAGTGGGAACGTCGAGCTCCTCGGGACGCTCCGGCTCCTCATGGGCATCCCGCTCTACGCGCCGCTACTCGTCCTCAGCTGGCTCGTCGTCCGCGCCGTGTTCCCGAAGGCGCCGCAGGCATCCACCGAGTGATCCGCCGAGAGCCCGGCCCGACGCGTCACCGCGTCTCGGGCCGGGCTCTCGTCATGTCGGGAGGACCTCATCCTCGATGCTAGAATTGTCTCGACATCAAGATAGATGAGCGATGCCGAGATGACACGACGCGCCCGAGCCTGTAGTTAGGCAAGCCTTGCTAGCCGCGGAGCACCCGCCAGCAGCAAGATTGGTCGGAACGCACGTGAGTGAGCACTCGCCGCCGCCAACGAAGGAGAAGACGATATGTCCACCGTGAACAGCTTCGGGGCGAAAGACACCCTGACTGTCGGGACGACCGACTACGAGATCTATCGCATCGACACGGTGGAGGGTCACGAGAAGCTGCCGTTCAGCCTCAAGGTGCTCCTTGAGAACCTGCTGCGCACCGAAGACGGTGCCAACATCACCGAGGCACACATCCGGGCTATCGGCGACTGGGTTCCGACCGCGGACCCCGACACCGAGATCCAGTTCACCCCGGCCCGTGTCGTCATGCAGGACTTCACCGGCGTGCCGTGCATCGTCGACCTCGCCACCATGCGCGAAGCGGTCGAGGCACTCGGCGGTTCCGCCGACAAGATCAACCCGCTCGCCCCGGCCGAGATGGTCATCGACCACTCGGTCATCGCCGACCTCTTCGGCAGCGAGAACGCGCTCGAGCGCAACGTCGAACTCGAGTACGAGCGCAACGGCGAGCGGTACCAGTTCCTCCGCTGGGGTCAGACGGCGTTCGACGACTTCAAGGTCGTTCCGCCGGGAACCGGCATCGTGCACCAGGTCAACATCGAGTACCTCGCTCGCGTCACCATGACGCGCGAGGTCGGCGGCGTCCTGCGCGCCTACCCCGACACCTGTGTCGGCACCGACTCGCACACGACCATGGTCAACGGCCTGGGCGTGCTCGGCTGGGGCGTCGGCGGCATCGAGGCGGAGGCCGCCATGCTCGGCCAGCCCGTCTCCATGCTCATCCCGAAGGTCGTCGGCTTCAAGCTGAACGGCTCCATCCCGACGGGCGTCACGGCGACGGACGTCGTCCTCACCATCACCCAGATGCTCCGCAAGCACGGGGTCGTCGGCAAGTTCGTCGAGTTCTACGGAGCAGGCGTCGCCGAGGTGCCGCTCGCGAACCGCGCCACCATCGGCAACATGAGCCCCGAGTTCGGCTCGACGGCCGCCATGTTCCCGATCGACGACGTCACGCTCGATTACCTGCGCCTCACCGGCCGCAGCGAGGAGCAGATCGCGCTGGTCGAGGCCTACGCCAAGACCCAGAAGCTCTGGCACGACGCGGACGTCGAGCCGGTCTTCAGCGAGTACCTCGAGCTCGACCTCGCCACCGTCGTGCCGTCGATCGCCGGCCCGAAGCGCCCGCAGGACCGCATCGAGCTGAGCGACGCCAAGTCGCAGTTCGAGCGGGACCTCGTCGACTACGCCACGGTCGAGCACGACATCGTCGACCTCGTCGGCGCCGGTTCCTTCCCCGCCTCCGACCCGGCCGGCACCACGCCGCAGGACGAGGACGAGAACAACCACCACCACCACACGCACCGCAGCCACGCTCCGGCGTCCCTCTCGAAGCCGACCCAGGTCACCCTCGAGGAGAACGGGGTCGACTTCACCCTCGACCACGGCGCCGTCGCTATCGCCGCGATCACCTCGTGCACCAACACCTCGAACCCGTCGGTCATGCTGGCCGCAGGCCTCCTGGCCCGGAACGCGAGCAAGAAGGGCCTGAAGGCGAAGCCGTGGGTCAAGACCACGCTCGCTCCGGGGTCCAAGGTCGTCACCGACTACTACGCGAAGGCCGGTCTCACCGAGTACCTCGAGGACCTCGGCTTCTACACGGTCGGCTACGGCTGCACGACCTGCATCGGCAACTCCGGTCCGCTGCTCGACGAGATCTCGACCGCCGTCCAGGACAACGACCTCGCCGTCACCGCCGTCCTCTCGGGCAACCGCAACTTCGAGGGCCGGATCAACCCGGACGTCAAGATGAACTACCTGGCGAGCCCGCCGTTGGTCATCGCCTACGCCCTCGCGGGGTCGATGAACTTCGACTTCGAGGTCGACGCCCTGGGTGTCGACGCCGACGGCAACGACATCTTCCTGAAGGACATCTGGCCCGACGCGGCAGAGGTCCAGGACACGATCGACACCTCCATCAACAAGGAGATGTTCGACCACGAGTACAGCGGCGTCTTCGACGGCGACGAGCGCTGGCGTTCGCTCCAGACCCCCGAGGGCTCGACCTTCGAGTGGGACGAGGAGTCGACGTACGTGCGGAAGCCCCCGTACTTCGACGGCATGACCATGGAGACGACCCCCGTCTCCGACATCGTCGGTGCGCGCGTCCTCGCGAAGCTCGGCGACTCGGTCACGACCGACCACATCAGCCCGGCCGGCAACATCAAGGCAGACTCGCCCGCAGGCCGGTACCTCGACGAGCACGGTGTCGGTCGTAAGGACTACAACTCCTACGGCTCGCGCCGCGGCAACCACGAGGTCATGATCCGCGGCACGTTCGCGAACATCCGCCTGAAGAACCAGCTGCTCGACGGTGTGGAGGGCGGCTACACCCGCGACTTCACGCAGCCCGACGCACCGCAGTCGTTCATCTACGACGCGTCGCAGAACTACCAGGCCGAGGGCACGCCCCTCGTCATCTTCGGTGGCAAGGAGTACGGCTCCGGTTCCTCCCGCGACTGGGCGGCGAAGGGCACGAGCCTCCTCGGTGTCAAGGCGGTCAT
Organism: Plantibacter sp. MDV22-iso1; assembly: GCF_058408345.1. NCBI lineage: Bacteria > Bacillati > Actinomycetota > Actinomycetes > Micrococcales > Microbacteriaceae > Plantibacter > Plantibacter sp. MDV22-iso1. The sequence goes on along the minus strand of NZ_JBZVDY010000004.1, from coordinate 345,830 downwards.
CACCGAGAGCTTCGAGCGCATCCACCGCTCGAACCTCATCGGTATGGGCGTCGTCCCACTGCAGTTCCCGGAAGGCGAGAGCTGGGCCTCCCTCGGACTCGACGGCACGGAGATCGTGTCGATCGCCGGTCTCGAGGAGCTCAACAACGGCACCACGCCGAAGACGGTCCGCGTGAGCGCCGTCCCGAGCGAGCACTCGGCTCCCGGCAAGGAGCCGGTCGAGTTCGACGCGGTCGTCCGCATCGACACGCCCGGTGAAGCCGACTATTACCGCAACGGCGGCATCCTGCAGTACGTGCTCCGCAGCCTCGTCTGACGACGAGGCTCTACCACCAGGCCGGTCCCGACAGCAACCGTCGGGGCCGGCCTGCGGCGTTCGCCGCCCACCCCGCCCACGACGCGTACACTCGAAAGACGGGCTCCGAGCGATCGGTCGGCCCACGGTGGAGGGACGACAGCGTGACAGTGCTCGATCAGGTGAACGGACCCCGGGACCTCGACGGCCTCTCCGAGGCGGAACTCGTCGAACTCGCCGGCGACATCCGCGCCTTCCTCATCGCCAACGTCTCCAAGACCGGCGGACACCTCGGTCCGAACCTCGGCGTCGTCGAGCTCACGATCGCGATGCACCGGGTGTTCGACTCCCCGACGGATCCGATGGTGTTCGACACCGGTCACCAGTCCTACGTCCACAAACTCCTGACCGGCCGTCAGGAGTTCTCCGGGCTCCGGACCCGCGGCGGCCTCGCCGGCTACCCGCAGCGTTCCGAATCCGAGCACGACATCGTCGAGAGCTCGCACGCCTCGAGCTCGCTCAGCTGGGCGGACGGTATCTCCCGCGCCTTCCAGATGACCGGGCAGGACGAGCGCCATGTGGTGGCGGTCGTCGGCGACGGCGCGCTGACGGGCGGCATGACGTGGGAGGCGCTCAACAACATCAGCGACGACAACACCCGCCGGCTCGTCATCATCGTCAACGACAACGGCCGGTCCTACGCGCCGACCATCGGCGGTATGGCGCGGTTCCTGAGCGGCGTGAGGACCCGCCGGAGCTATCGCGACCTGCGCGAGCGCAGCCAGCGGGCCTTCAACCTCCTCGGCGGTCCGGGACGTGCGCTCTACCGGGGTGTCCGCGGAGGCGCCCACGGGTTCCTGTCCCGTCTCACGAACAACGAGGCGCTCTACTCCAACCTCGACATCAAGTACATCGGGCCGGTCGACGGACACGACATCCACGCGATGGAGGAGGCCCTGACCCAGGCGAAGCACTACGGCGCACCGGTGATCGTCCACGCGATCACCGAGAAGGGTCGTGGCTTCCAGCCGGCACGGGACGACGACGCCGATCAGTTCCACGCCGTCGGCGTGATCGACCCCGAGACCGGGGAGCCCGTCGGGGCGGCCGCCCGCCCGTCCTGGACGGCCGTGTTCAGCGAGGAGATGCTCGCGGTGGCCGAGGCCGACGACCGCGTCGTCGCCATCACCGCCGCCATGCTGCGACCGGTCGGGCTCCACGCCTTCGCCGAACGCTTCCCCGAGCGCGTGCACGATGTCGGCATCGCCGAGCAGCACGCCTTCACCTCGGCGGCCGGGCTCGCCTTCGGCGGGCTGCACCCGGTGGTGGCCGTGTACGCGACGTTCGTGAACCGCGCCTTCGACCAACTGCTCATGGACGTCGCGCTGCACCGTGCGGGAGTCACGGTCGTCCTCGACCGCGCCGGCGTGACCGGCCCCGACGGACCGAGCCACCACGGCATCTGGGACCTCGCGATCCTGCAGGTCGTCCCGGGTATCCGGATCGCTGCACCGCGTGATGGCGAGCGGCTGCGCGAGGAACTGCGTGAGGCCGTGTCTATCGACGACGCCCCGACCGTCATCCGGTTCCCGAAGGGCAGCGCCCCCGCCGAACTCCCGGCCGTCGAGCGTCTCCACGACGGTGTCGACGTCCTCCGGACGACCGAGCAGCCGGACGTCCTCATCGTCGCCGTCGGCCCGATGGCGCCCATCGCGATCGACGTGTCGGACCGACTCGCCCAGCAGGGCATCGGCGCGACCGTCGTCGACCCCCGCTGGGTGGTCCCCGTCGCCGAATCGCTCGTCGAGCTCGCCGCGGCGCACCGGCTCGTGATCACCATCGAGGACGGCATCCGCGTCGGAGGCATCGGCACCCGCATCAGGCAGACCCTCCGCGAGGCCGGCGTCGACACGGCCGTCGACGAGCTCGGCGTGCCGGACGAGTTCATCGACCACGCGTCCCGCGAGCAGATCCTCGAGGATGCGGGCCTCACGGCGCAGCAGATCGCCCGCGACGTCGTGGCACAGGTCCTCGGCAGCCGGATCCCCGTAGCCCGCCCACTGCCTGACGACCGCGTCGAGCAGGACACGTCTTCGGAGCGGAGCACGACGAGGCCGCACGGCGCCTGACCGCGGGCTGTGGCGCGCTTGACTTCGAGTGCACTCGAAGTCGTATCGTGTGGACATGACCACTCTTCACGAGGGCTACGCCATCTCCGACGTCGCCGAACGAACCGGACTGAGCGTCCACACGCTCCGGTACTACGAGCGCGCAGGGCTCATGCCACGTCCGATCGGCCGCAGCTCATCGACGCACCGCCGCTACAGCGAGGGCGACGTGTCCTGGGTCGTGTTCCTGACGAGACTCCGATCGACGGGCATGCCGATCGCGACGCTCCGCGAGTACACGGAATTGGCGCAGCGTGGCGACGACACCGCCGAGGCGAGGCTCGAGCTGCTGCTGCGGCATCGGATCTCGTTCCTGGCCCGCCTCGAGGAGATGCAGCAGTCGCTGGAGGTCATCGATCGCAAGATCGAACTCTACACAGGACAGGTGGCAACACGATGAAGCACATCACACTCGGCACAGCCGGACCAGACATCGCCCGGATCGGCCTCGGCTGCATGGGGATGTCGGCGTTCTACACCGGTGCCGCCCTCGACGATGCGGCGTCGACCGCGACGATCCACCGTGCCTTGGACCTCGGCGTCACCTTCTTCGACACCGCTGAGATGTACGGTCCCTACCTCAACGAGGAACTGCTCGGCGCTGCACTCGGATCACGCCGGGACGAGGTGACCCTCGCGACCAAGTTCGGGACGATCCGCAATTCCAGTGACGGACAGTTCGGCGCCGACGGCAGCGCCGCGAACGTGCGCCTGTCGATCGAGGGATCGCTGCGCCGGCTCGGGACCGACGTCGTGGACCTCTACTACCTCCACCGCGTGGATCCGGGCGTGCCCATCGAGGAGACGGTGGGTGCACTCTCGGAGCTCGTCACCGAGGGCAAGGTCCGGTACATCGGTCTGTCGGAGGCGGCTCCGGACACGATCCGGCGTGCACACGCCGTGCACCCGATCACGGCTCTGCAGACGGAGTACTCGCTCTGGAGCCGCGACCCCGAGGCGGAGATCCTGCCGACCGTCCGTGAGTTGGGCATCGGTTTCGTCCCGTACTCGCCGCTCGGTCGCGGGTTCCTCACCGGCACGATCCGATCGCTCGACGTGCTCGACGAAACCGACTTCCGTCGCGCCAACCCACGCTTCGCGGGGGACAACCTCGCTGCGAACATCGCGATCGTCGAAGAGGTCGACCGGATCGCCGCGTCCCTCGAAGCGACACCGGCCCAGGTGGCGCTCGCCTGGTTGCTCGCCCAGGGTGACGACATCGCACCGATCCCCGGCACGAAGCGGATCCCGTACCTCGAGGAGAACCTCGGCGCCGACGAGCTCTCCCTGTCGGCCGATGCGCTCGCTCGACTCGACGCACTCCGTCTCCCGGCCGGCGACCGGTATCCGGACATGAGCACCGTCGACCGCTGAGCTCTGGCATTCGCTGAGGGCCGGCGTCGCTCGAGGCTCAACGACGAGAGCGGGGTGCCGTCCACCGATGGTGGAGGACACCCCGCTCTCGCGACATCGCGCGGACTACGCCTGGACGCCCCGGATGGGCGGGTGGTGGAAGGTGTCGCCGAAGGCACGCTCGCTCGCACCGACACGATCCAGGTACGGCGTCGCTCCGCCGTCCTGGAAGGGCCAACCCGCACCGAGGATGAGCCCGAGGTCGATGTCCTGGGCGGCTGAGACGACGCCCTCGTCCAACATGAGCTTGATCTCCGACGCGAGCCCGTCCTCGACCCGTCGCAGGATCTCGTCCTCGCTGAGCGGGCTGTCGCCCGTGACGAGCACCTTCTGAGCCTGCTTCGTGAAGCCGGTCACCTTGCCGCCCTTGTCCTTCTCGACGACCGAGTCCAGGCCTGCGAGCCGGTGGAGGTTCTCCGACGCGAAGAACCGGTCGGGGAACTTCCCGACCATCGTGTCCTGCACGTGCGCGGCGACCTTCCAACCGACGAGGTCGATGAGCTGGAAGGGCGTCATCGGCAGGCCGATGGGCGCGAAGGCACGTTCGACCGTCAGCAGCGGGGTGCCGGCGTCCAGGGCGTGCGCCGCCTCACCCATGACCTTCGCCAGGAGTCGGTTGACGATGAAGCCGGGAGCGTCGGCGGTGAGGATGGCACTCTTCTTCAGCTTCGCCGCGGTGGCGAAGGCCGTCGCGAGCGTCTCGTCGTCCGTCTGGGGTGTGCGGACGACCTCGAGCAACGGCATGACGGCGACCGGGTTGAAGAAGTGGAAGCCGACGAGCCGCTCGGGGTGCGCGAGCTTCGCCCCGATCTCCTCGACGGAGAGCGAGGACGTGTTCGTCGCGAGGACCGCCTGCTCCGAGACGTACTGCTCGACCTCGGCGAAGACGCTCTGCTTGACGCCGACCTCTTCGAAGACGGCCTCGATGACCCAGTCGCAGTCCGCGAAGTCGGCCTTGTCCGTGGTTCCGGACAGGAGCGCCTTCAGACGGTTCGACTCGTCGGGGGAGATGCGGCCCTTCCCGCGGAGGGTGTCGATCTCGCCGTGGATCCGGGCGACGCCGGCGTCGACGTGGCCCTGGTCGAGGTCGGTGATGACCACCGGCACCTGGAGTCGCCGGAGGAAGAGCAGCGCGAATTGACTCGCCATGAGCCCGGCACCGATGATGCCGACCTTGGTGACCCGTCGGGCGAGCTGCTTGTCGGGCGCACCCGCAGGACGCTTGGCCCGCTTCTGCACGAGGTCGAACGCGTACATGCTGGCCTGGAACTGGTCGCCGACGATGAGCTCGGACAGCGCCCGGTCCTCCCGCTCGAACCCCTGCGCTTTCGTGCCGCTGCGGGCGGCCTCGAGCAGGTCGAGGGCCGCGTAGGGCGACTTCGCGACGGTGCCGATCTTGCTCTCGAGCATCTTGCGGGCGGTGCTGATGGCGAGCGGCCACTTGATCGTCCGCTCGACCTTCCCCGGCACGTTCTTGCGCTGCACGGTCACCGTGCCACCGAGCACCCCGTCGGCCCACCGCAGGGAGTCCTCGAGGAAGTTGGCGGCGGGGAACATGACGTCGGCGATGCCGTAGGCGAGCGCGTCCTGCGCCTTGAGCATCCGGTTGTTCTTGAGCGGGTTGGAGATGACGACGTTGAGCGCGTTCTCGATGCCGATCAGGTTCGGGAGCAGGTAGGCGCCGCCCCAGCCCGGGATGAGTCCGAGGAACACCTCGGGGAGCGCGATCGCGGGCGCCGAGGCGTCGACGGTCCGGTAGTTCGCGTTGAGGCCGATCTCGAGTCCGCCACCGAGCGCGAGTCCGTTGATGAAGACGAAGGTCGGTACACCGAGGTCCTCGAGCTTGCCGAAGACATGGTGGCCGAGCTGCGCGAGCTTGGTCGCGACCTCACGGGACGGGATGTCGCCGACCTTGCTCAGGTCGGCGCCGGCCGCCAGGATGAACGGCTTGCCCGTGATGGCGACGCCGTCGATCTCGCCCGATGCGGCACGGGTCCGTTGCGCCTCGAGGACGCCGTCGAGCTCGAGCAGCGTGACCGGGCCGAGCGTGTTCGGCCGGGTGTGGTCGCGTCCGTTGTCGAGGGTGATGAGCGCGATCGTGCGTCCGCTCGCCAGGCGCACGTCCTTGACGTAGGAGCGCGTCACGACCTCGTCGTCGCCGCTGATCGCGACGAGCTCCGAGAAGTCGATGGTCGTGTAGTCGGTCATCTACTTGCGTCCCTTCTTGCCGGTGAAGTACGGGTTCTCCCAGATCACGGTGCCGCCCTGGCCGAGGCCGACGCACATCGCCGTGAGGCCGTAGCGCACCTCGGGGTGCTCGGCGAACTGCGCCGCGAGCTGGATCATGAGTCGGACGCCGGAGGCTGCGAGCGGGTGCCCGACCGCGATCGCGCCACCCCACGGGTTCACCCGCGGGTCTTCGTCGTCGATGCCGAAGTGGTCGAGGAATGAGAGCACCTGGACGGCGAAGGCCTCGTTCAGTTCGAACAGCCCGATGTCCTCGATCGACAGACCGGCCTTCCGCAGCGCCTTCTCCGTGGAGGGGACGGGACCGATACCCATGATCTCGGGCTCGACGCCCGCGAACGCGAAGCTGACGAGGCGCATCTTCGGCGTGAGACCGAGCTCCTTCGCCGTCGAGGCGCTGGCGAGCAGACTCACCGTGGCGCCGTCGGTCAGCGGCGAGGCGTTGCCTGCGGTGACACGGCCGTGGGGCCGGAACGGCGTCTTCAGTCCGGCGAGCCCCTCCATCGTGGTCTCGGGCCGGAGTCCTTCGTCGCAGGTGGCGAGACCCCATCCACTGTCGCTCCGGAGCGCGACCGGGACGAGGTCGGGCTGGATCCGCCCGGCTTCGTAGGCGGCCGCGACCTTCTGCTGGCTGCGCATGCCGAAGCGGTCGGAGCGTTCCTTCGTGAGCTGCGGGAACCGGTCGTGGATGCGCTCGGCCGTCTTGCCCATGTTGAGCGCGTCCTCACTGACGAGGCGCTCGGCGAGGAACCGCGGGTTCGGGTCGGCGTCCAGCCCCATGGGGTGACGCCCCATGTGTTCGACGCCACCGGCGAGGACGAGGTCGTAGGCACCGAACGCGATGCCGCTGCCGAGCGTCGTGACCGAGGTCATCGCTCCGGCGCACATGCGGTCGATCGCGAATCCGGGGACGGACTTCGGGAGGCCGGCGAGCAGCGCGGCGGTGCGGCCGAGCGTGAGCCCCTGGTCGCCCTGCTGGGTCGTCGCCGCGATGGCGACCTCGTCGATGCGGTCGAGCGGCAGACCGGGATGACGTTCGAGCAGCCCGATGATCGCCTTGACGATCAGGTCGTCAGCCCGGGTGTTCCAGTACATGCCCTTTTCGCCGGCTCGTCCGAACGGTGTCCGGACTCCATCAACGAATACGACGTCGGCTTGTTCGGCCACGTTGCCTCCTCATTCTCGGGGTACGCCCCGATCCTAGGCGGCAGACACGGGTGGACACCCGGGTGCAGCGCTTCCTACGAAGCGTCCGGGTCAGGCTCCACCGGGGATTGGGCCGACTCGACAAAGGCGTCGGTGATCGCCCGGGCGGTCGCGTCGATCTGCCAAGGGCGTGCCTCGTGCTCGGCGAGTGCTGCGGCGACCGTCTCGACGGTGAGTGGTTCGGGCGGCGTCCAGGCCAGTCGGCGCAGCGTCTCCGGCGTGAGCAGGTTCTCCACCGGCATCGTCAGGAACTCCGCCGTCGCGAGGATCTTCGTCCGTGCCGCGGTGTACCTGGCGTGCGCGTCGGGATTCTTGTCGGACCAGCTGCGTGGCGGTGGCAGCGTATCGCTCGCCGGTCGGGCACCGGGGAGGTCCTCGGTGGTCTGGCCGGTGTGGATCGCGTTCCACCAGAGGTCGAGTTCGGTGCGGCTCGCGCGCCCACGGAAGTCCGAAAGGGCTGCGAGGTCGCGCTTCGAGCTGGGGTTGGCCTTCGCGGCCGCGGTGATCGAGGCGTCGGGGATGAGCCGCCCGGGGGCGGTGTCGCGGCGCTGCGCGAGTTCGTCACGCGCGATCCAGAGCTCGCGAGCGACGGCGAGGTTGCGTTGTCCGCGCACGGCGTGGAGTCCGGAGAGGCGGCGCCAGGGCTCGGCGCGGGGTGCCTTCGCCTCCCGGGCCAGCGTCGCCTGGAACTCCTGGCGCGCGATGTCGCTCTTCCCGGCATCCTCGATGCGGGCTGCCAGCTCCTCCGCGGCGTCGACGAGCAGCTCGACGTCGAGCGCCGCGTATTCGAGCCAGGAGGCGGGGAGCGGGCGGGTCGACCAGTCGGCGGCGGAGTGCTCCTTCGCCAGATGGATGCCCAACAGTTCCTCGACCACGGCACCCAGCCCGACACGCGGCAGCCCGAGCAGACGGGCACCCAGTTCGGTGTCGAAGAGCTCGCTCGGGTCGACGCCCACCTCGCGGAGGCAGGCGAGGTCCTGGCTGGCCGCGTGCAGGATCGAGCGTTCACCCTGGATCAGGGCACCGAGTTCGGCCATGGAGCCGATCGCGGGCGGGTCGTAGAGGAAGACCCCGGCACCGCGGCGGTAGACCTGGATCAGGTAGGCCCGCTGCGAGTACCGGTAGCCCGACGCGCGTTCGGCGTCGAGCGCGAACGGTCCGTGACCGGCGGCGAGCACCTCGAGTGAGGCGAGGTAGGCCTCGCGGGTGTCGGTGACGACCCGTGGTGCGGTCGGTGCGGGCGGCGGGACGAGCGGCGCCGATCCGGGCGCCGCGTCACTCACGGTGAGCTCGTTTGACGGACAACAGGGAGACCCCTTCGGTGGTCGGAGGCAAGCCGGCGAGCATGCACAGCAGCTCTCCCCATCCTTCCACGTGCGCCGCGACGTCGCTTTCCAGCGGTGTCCACGACGCGCGGAGCTCGATCTGTGCGCCGTCGCCCTGGCGGGCGAGCTCCCCGAAGCCACTCGAGATGATCTTCGTCGCGGTGCCGGACGCCGCCTGGTAGGAGGCGCCACGGGTGTCGAGGGCGTCCACGAGCCAGGACCAGGCGACCTCGGCCAAGAACGGGTCGAGTCCGATCTCGGTCTCCAGGGGAGCCTGGGCGAAGCAGACGACGCGGAAGCGTCCGCCCCAGGCGTCGGAACCGTCGGGGTCGTAGAGGAGGACGAACCGCCCCGTACCGAGGTCGGAGTCGGCATCGTGGCGACTCGGCGAGACGTCCGCCGCGAGGGCGATGGCGAACGGCGCGAGATTGCTCGGCGCGGGGATCTCCGTGACTCTCAGATCGGGCCGGACGGCTGCAGCGCGAACAGCGTCCACCGCTCGGGCGAACTCTTCGGGAACCTTTGCCGTCGTCGGACTCTCTACCACGACTGAAGACTAGAGTTACATCCCGATGAATGGGCAGAGGCACGCCGGGCGGAGACGCGGACCCCGGTCGCAGGCAGGCGGTCGAGGAGTGGCGGGCCCCGGCATCCGACGACGGGGTTCGGCGACGGATGCGATCGTCATCGCCGGCGGAGCCGCTGCCGCCGTCGGCGCCCTCGGACTCGCCGTCGTCGCGACCATCGCCCGCAAGGTGGTGGTCCCGGCTCGGGACCGCCCGAGCGAGGCACGCATCGTCGGCTTGGACCGTGCCGGAGGGACGATCGAACTCGTCGCGTCCCCGGACACGATCGTCCCGGGCCGCTACGGCAGCTGGGTGACGAGACGTGCCGCCTACGTGCAGCTGGGCGACATCCTCGAGGTGCGGCAGCACACGGTGGTCCGGACGCTCCTCGGCGGCGACGTCGACGCGCTCCGCGTCGGCCAGGAGGCCGAGTTCAGCGGGTGGTTCTTCCGCCGCCCGGAGGAGCTGGGTCTCGCCCACGAGGACGTGCTCGTCCCGACCCCGCTCGGGCCGGCGCCGGCGTGGGCGATCCACCCGGAGGACGGACCGTCCACCCGCTGGGCCGTCCTGGTGCACGGCCGGGGGACCACGCGATCCGAAGCGCTCCGAGCTGTGCCGAGCTTCCGTAACGCCGGGTACTCGTGCCTGCTCGTCTCCTACCGCAACGACGGCGATGCTCCGCCCGCGCTGGACTTCCGCTACGCGCTCGGCGACGAGGAGTGGCGCGACGTGGACGCCGCGATCGGTTGGGTGCGCGAACAGGGCGCCGCAGACGTCGTGCTCATGGGCTGGTCCATGGGCGGAGCGATCGTGCTCCAGGCCTCACGGCGGACGACGCACCCCGAACTCCTCCGCGCCGTCGCGCTCGATTCGCCGGTCATCGACTGGGTGGACGTCCTGCAGCACCAGGCCCGCGAGAACCGGATCCCGAGCGTCGTGGGTCGGGTCGCCCTGCTCGCCATCAGCCGCCGGTGGGGACGCCTCCTGACCGGGCAGGCGACGAGCATCGATCTCGGTCGGCTCGACTACGTCGCCAACGCCGCCGACCTCACGCTGCCGATCCTGCTGATGCACAGTGACGACGACGGTTACGTCCCGGCGGGGCCGTCGCGGGCGCTCGCCCTCGCACGACCGGACATCGTGACGTTCGTCCCGTTCACCGTCGCCCGTCACACGAAGCTCTGGAACTACGACCCGGAGCGGTGGACCGCCGCGGTCTCGGACTGGCTCGACGAGCTCGTGCCGCTACCGCCCGGGCACTGACCGACGGGCCGACGACTCAGGCGAGTTCGCGGAGACGGCGCTTCGTCCTGCCGAGCAGCGCCGACATCCCGCGCAGTCGCAAGGGCGACACCGCCCGGGAGAGTCCGATCATCTGCGGGAAGTCGTCGGGGACGGCGAGGACCTCGTCGACGGTGAGCCCGGCGAGCCCCTGGACGAGGATGCTCGCGAATCCGCGCGTGGTCGGGGCTTCCTCGGGAGCCGTGGCGAACAGGTGCACGATGCCGTCCTCGTCGACCTCGACGAAGAAGAACACGGGCGCCTGGCACTCGAGCACCCGCTCCATGAGATCGGGGTGGTCGCGGTACCGCTCCGGGAGGTCTGGCAGCTCGTCGCTGAATTCGAGGAGCAGCTGCAGCCGTGAGCGTTCCTCGACGGCGAGGAACTCATCTCGGATCTCGGCGAGGTTCGGGGCGAGGAGGGAATCGGTCATGGTCACTCCAGTATCGCAGCCGGGAACAGCGGACCGCCCTCCCGCACCGTGAAGCAGTGCGGAAGGGCGGTGGGTGGACGGGCTCAGCGCGTCGGTGCGTCGCCAGGCTCGGCGCCCTGCACGATCGGCACGCGCACGGCGCTGCCCCATTCCGTCCAGGACCCGTCGTAGTTGCGGACGTTGTCGAACCCGAGCAGGTGCTGCAGGACGAACCACGTGTGACTCGACCGCTCGCCGATGCGGCAGTAGGCGATCACCTCGTCGCCCTCGGCGAGGCCCGCGCCGTCGCGGTAGATCGCGTCCAGCTCCTCGGCCGGCCGGAAGGTGCCGTCCTCGGCGACCGCCTTGCCCCACGGGACGCTCTGCGCACTCGGGATGTGACCGGCGCGGAGCGCACCCTCTTCGGGGTAGGCGGGCGCCGTGGTGCGTTCACCGCTGTACTCCTCGGGGGAGCGGACGTCGATGAGCGGCTTGCCGAGGTGGGCGAGCACATCGTCCTTGTAGGCGCGGAGGGCCGTGTCGTCGCGCTCCACCACGGGGTACTCGACGGCGTCGCGCTCCGTGGCGTCGCGGGTGACCGCCCGGCCGTCAGCGATCCACTTGTCGCGTCCACCGTCGAGCAGCCGGACGTCCTCGTGTCCGAAGAGGCTGAAGACCCACAGGGCGTAGGCGGCCCACCAGTTGTTCTTGTCGCCGTAGATGACGACGGTGTCGTCTCGCGAGATCCCCTTGGACCCCAGCAGCGCGGCGAAGGCGGCTCCGTCGATGTAGTCGCGCTCGACCGGGTCGTTGAGGTCGGTGTGCCAGTCGACCTTCACCGAGCCGGGGATGTGGCCGGTCTCGTAGAGGAGGACGTCCTCATCGGACTCGACGACGACGAGACCGGGTTCGCCCAGGTGCGCTTCGAGCCACTCCGCCGTGACGAGGCGCTCGGGGTGGGCGTAGGCGGTGAACTTGGTCGAGGTCGAATCGGCGTCGACGGTCATGGGTACCTCCGGTCGTGCAGCTGGCTGCGGTGTGGCTCGGGTGTCGTGCATCTAGGCTGGAAGCCTGTCCCTTCGACAGTACGCCGTCCGCGCCACCGAACCACACCGATGCGTCAGACGCCGTAACCCAGCACCCATGCAGAGCCAGAGGTTTGCCGTGACCACGCCTTCCGTCCCGACCGGATTCCGCAGCCTCGCCGACCGTGTCCCCACGGTCAGTGGCGCCGAGATCGTCGCGAGCCTGACGCCACCCCGGCAGTTCGAGCAGGCGAGCTTCGACTCGTACCGTCCGGATCCCGATTTCCCTGGCCAGGCGGCCGCGGTCGAGAAGCTCCGCGCCTTCTTCGCGCCCCAGGCCGGTGGCGGTGGCGGCTTCTTCGGACGGCGGAAGCCCAAGGTGTCGGCGGCCAAGCCGGGCATCTACCTGGACGGTGGCTTCGGCGTCGGCAAGACCCACCTCCTGGCCGCGCTCTGGCACGATGCGCCCGGTCGGAAGAAGTACTTCGGCACCTTCATCGAGTACACGGCCCTCGTCGGAGCGCTCGGCTACGCGGCGGCGGTCGCGCAGCTGACGGGCGCGACGCTCATCTGCATCGACGAGTTCGAGCTCGACGACCCGGGCGACACGATGGTCATGACCCGACTGCTCGGGGAACTCGTCGCGACCGGGACGAGGATCGCGGCGACCTCCAACACGCCGCCGAACGCCCTGGGGGAGGGCCGCTTCGCCGCAGCCGACTTCCTCCGCGAGATCCAGGCCATGAGCGCCAATTTTGAGACCCTCCGCATCGACGGCACCGACTACCGCCGTCGCAGCATCGAGGGTCATGCCGTGGTGAGCTCCGAGGAGCGGTTCGACGCCCGCACCGAGGAGGCGGCGGCCGCCGGCCGGAACGTCACGGTCGACACCTTCGACGGTCTCATCACGCACCTCGCCGCCGTCCACCCCTCACGGTTCATCGGACTCCTCGACGGCGTCGACCTGATCGCGCTCCGCGACGTCCACGAGTTGACCGACCAGGGCCAGGCGCTCCGGCTCGTCGCGTTCATCGACCGGGTGTACGACGCACAGATCCCCGTGGTCACCACCGGCACCGCCCTCGACGAGGTGTTCGGCGGCGACATGCTCAACGGTGGGTACCGCAAGAAGTACCTGCGCGCGATGTCGCGCATGATCGCCCTCACCTCGATGGATTGACCGGTCCCAGCCGGTCACGAAACACGCTGTTTACCTGGACGGCACTCGCGTAACACGTCGGAAACACGCTGACAGTCGTGCGGAAACCTCCGTTCCCCAGACTGGTCGCTGTACCGAGTCGGACGGCGAGGCCGAGCTCAGCCGGTCCTCACCATCTCGGGCACCCGTTGCAAGACCACGATGTGTGAGGAAGATCCAATGGATACAGGCAGTATCGCTTGGGGAGTCACGGCAACCGCTCTGGTGCTGTTCATGACCCCGGGCGTCGCATTCTTCTACGGCGGCCTCGTGAAGGCGAAGAGCGTCGTCAGCATGATGATGATGAGCTTCGGCGCGCTGGGCCTCATCAGCGTGCTGTGGATCCTCTACGGCTTCAACATGTCGGCCGTCGGCAGCCCGCTGGAGTTCGCCGGCAACCCCTTCTCCGACTTCGGGATGACCGCACTCGCGAGCGGCGAGACCGCGAACACCGACCTGGTGGGGGCGACCTACGGCGCCACCTTCGCGATCATCACGATCGCGCTGATCTCCGGCGCCATCGCCGACCGCGCGAAGTTCGGCTCCTGGATGATCTTCGCCGGTCTCTTCGCGACCATCGCGTACTTCCCGATCGCCGCGTGGGTCTGGGGCGGCGGCTGGATCATGAACCTCGGAACCACGCTGTTCGGTGAGGATGCCGGTATCGGTGTCATCGACTACGCGGGTGGCACCGCGGTGCACATCAACGCCGGAGCCGCAGCACTCGCCCTCGCGCTGGTGCTCGGCAAGCGCATCGGCTTCCAGAAGGGCATCACGAAGCCGCACAACGTGCCGCTCACCCTCCTGGGTGCCGCCATCCTGTGGTTCGGCTGGTTCGGGTTCAACGCCGGCGCCGAGTGGCTGAACGAGCTCGCGAACGTCGGACTCATCGTCGTCAACACCGTCGGGGCCACCGCGGCCGCCATCATCGGTTGGATCGTCGTCGAGAAGTTCAAGGACGGCAAGGCGACCTCGGTGGGCGCCGCGTCCGGTGCCGTCGCTGGTCTCGTCGCCATCACCCCGGCCTGCGCGAACCTGACGCCTGGCTGGGCGCTGCTCCTCGGCATCGTCGCCGGCGCCGTCTGCGCCATCGCCGTCGAGCTCAAGTTCAAGCTCGGCTTCGACGACTCCCTCGACGTCGTCGGCATCCACCTCGTCGGTGGTCTCATCGGTACCCTGTACCTCGGCTTCTTCGCGACCGAGACCGGCCTCTTCGTCGGCGGCGGCATCGAGCAGCTCGCCGTCCAGGCCATCGCCGCCTTCGCCGTCCTCGTCTACTCCTTCATCGTGGCCTTCGTCATCGGCTTCGCGATCGAGAAGACCATCGGCTTCCGCGTCAAGAACGAGGACGAGATCGCCGGCGTCGACACCTCCGTGCACGGCGAAGAGGGGTACGCGCTCGTCGACTGACCTCGACCGCCATCGATTCGCCGAACGGGCGTCGTCCATCAGGACGGCGCCCGTCCGTCGTTCGCTGGGGTGGCGGCCGCGGACGATAGGGTGACGGCGTGTCAACCTTCACCTCGATCATCCGCCGCGTCGCGAACGCACTCCTGGGCCCCTCCACCCGCGCCGCCTCCAGTGCGGTGCGGACCGCCGGCCTCGCGACACCACCGACCACCACCGCCGCTTCACCCGGACGCTCGGGCCGGACGGCGACGGTCGAGGTCGATCCGCGGACGGTGGGCGCCGTGTCGATCGACTACGCCCCGGCCGTCGACGGCGATCCCGACCCAGGCGAGATCGTCTGGACCTGGGTGCCGTACGAGGAGCGCGACGGACGTGGCAAGGACCGCCCGGTGCTCATCGTGGCGCGCTCGACCGGAGGCTGGGTGCTGGCCGTGCAGCTGACGAGCAAGGATCATTCGCAGGACGGTGAGTTCGTGCCGCTCGGCACCGGCGGATGGGACAGCGCCGGCCGTCCGAGTTGGGCGAACCTCGACCGCGTCTTCCGCGTGCACCCCGACGGCATGAGACGGGAAGCGGCTCAGGTCCCGCGGGATCGCTTCGCTCGAGTCGCCACCGGGCTCCGGTCGCGGTACGGGTGGCGCTGACCGAGCGGTGACCGGCCGCTCAGGCGTACCGATCGCTCCGTCGCGGCGCTGCGTCCCACGGCACCTGCCCGTGCTCCCAGGCGTCCGCGGAGCTGGGAGTGGCCGGTGCGGCGGACCGGCGTCCACCCGGCACGGCACGCTCCGCCTCGGCGAGCGTCGCAAACCGACCGATCAGTCGGCGGTCCTCTGACCGCGGAGCCCAGGTGACGCAGCGGAAGTAGGCCGGTGCGCCGCTCGGCGCGAAATACTTCACGAGACCGGCCGGCCGGTCGGGCACATCCCGCATCACGATCCACTCGGCCTCGCCGATGCGGATCGGCGGGGCGGCGGGCCGGTCGGACATGGTTCGAACATATGTTCGAACACACGTCGTGTCAAGTCATGCCGCGATCCATTGAGATCGACGGAACAGCGCTATCCGACGCGTTCGAGCGGCTCGGCCGGGGCCGACCGCTCGATCTCGGCGACCCAGGCGTGTCGGGTCTCCGGATCCTTCCGGATCGACAGGAGCCGGTCCATGTAGGGCTCGAGCGCCGTCACCTTGTCGAGCGGCGCACCGATGACGAGCTGGAAGCCGAGCCGCAGCCAGGCGACCACCGCGCGGCCGGCGAACTCCGAGTCCGCCTTGATGAAGCCCTCGTCCAGCAACACCGGCGCGAACCTCGGACGCGGGCGGTCCTCGTCACCGAGCTGGTAGCGCAGGGCGGCGCCGACGATGAACGCGACGAGCTCCTGGGTCTCGCCCCCGCTCTTGTCGCCGAGCGAGGAGTAGACGCTGACGTCCTGCCCCGACGTGTCGTACCGTACGGCGGTGATCTCGACGTGACGGCGCACGTCGAGCACCTGGTCGCGGGTCGACTGGGCGCCGGCACCCGTGTCGCGCATCGACTCCATGAACCGGCGGAGCCGCTGGAACCGGGCCTCCAACTCGTCGTCGCCGAGGTTCGCGGTGACCTCGCTCGACAGGGCGCGCAGCTCGCGCCGGAAGGCGGAGGCCTCCTCGCGATGCACCCGGCGGAGGACGATCTTGAGACGATCGTGCGCCGGTCCGAACGGCAGGTCGCGCAGGATGTCGTTGACCGGGACCAGGCGGTCCTCGATCTCCTCGACGGCGCTGTCGAACGCGCTGCTGAGGGGGACCAGGTCCTCGCCGCTCCACTGGGACAGCCGGCGGCGCCACTCCTGGCGGCGCTCGGGGAGACCGGTGCCGAGGATGCCGTCGAGGATCGCCCGGTAGTCGCCGTAGGACTCGAGCGTCGTGCCGAGGTTGGGGTCGTGCCAGATCGACTGGTACTGCTCGAACACGTGCACCTGTGCGAGCGCGGCCTGCTCCGCCTGGCGGACGGCCGACGACAACTCGTCACCGAGCCGGGCGCGGAGCCGCTTCATCGCATCGCCGAACCCACCGAGTGACGGCACGCCGCCCACCGCTGCGAGGGCGGCTTCGATCCGCTCGACGTCGGCGGGGGAGACCTCCTCCACCTCGGAGCGCTCGAAGCGGTCGATGACCGTCGTCGCCGCGTCCTGCTGATCGACGAGCACCCCGTGCTCTTCGTCGAGGCGTCTGACACGGTCCTCGGCCGGGAACCGCTCCGCGTTGGCGGCGTCGAGTTCACGTTGGGCGGCCGCCACCGAGCCCTGGAGCTCCTGCAGGACGTCACTGGCGTCGAGCAGACGCTCCAGCTCGGCCGCGGCGGCGTCACGGAGCGCTGCTGCACCGGCGACGTCGATCCGGGCCCACTCGGTGTCGAGTCGGTACCGGTGGGCGGCCCGCTCGGCCTCACGACGCGACAGCCGCTGCTGGATCCCGGCCTGTCGACCGGCGATGACCTCGAGTCGCCCGCGGATCTCGGCCGTCTCCGCCTCGATCGACGCGATCCGCGCCTCATTGGTGAAGCCGAGGATCGGTGCGCCGCCCGTGTCGCCGTGAGAGCCGCGGCGGCCGTCACGCAGCTGGCCGTTCACGGTCACGCGGCGACCTCCGCCCGAGAGCTCCGACGGTGTCTCCACACACCGCGCGTCGATCCGGTCCGAGGTGACGCGCTGCTCGATCCACGTACTGAACGGGGAGGTGCGGTACGTGACGCGGCCGGAGATGAACGCGGGGTCGCCCGCGTCCGGGGAGGACGGCTCATGCAGCGGGACACCCTCGAACTGCAGGCGGACCGGGATCCGGACGGCGTCGATCGCGCGGCCGAACGCGTCGAGGTGTTCCTCGTCGACGAGGACGGTCCTCGCGAGACCGTGGAGGGTGACCTCGATCGCGGGACGCCAGGCGGCATAGGCGGGAGCGACGTCGATGAGCTCGGCCACGAACGGCAGCTGTTCGGGATCGAGTCCGGCCGCCTCGGCGAGGGCGAGCCTCGCCCGGTGGAGTCGATCGGGGACCGCGCCGTCACGGCCGCGAAGCGACTGCAGCTCACGGCGGAGCTCGGTGTTGCGCTCCTCGAGGGGGAACGCTTCGCGATGCAGCTGGGCGCGATCGGTCTCGATGGCGTCGAGCGCGGTGTCGTCGTCGGCGAGGAAGTCCTCACTGCGGCCCAGCGCACGCCGGAACGAGGCTTCATCCTCGATCGGATCGTCGAGGACCTCGGTGCGCTCGTCGAACAGCGACCTGGCTCGTGCCACCTCGGCGTGCGTCGCCTCCGCGGCCTCACGGCGTTCCTCGGCACGCCGCAGCGCGCTCCCGCCC
Organism: Plantibacter sp. MDV22-iso1; assembly: GCF_058408345.1. Lineage (NCBI taxonomy): Bacteria > Bacillati > Actinomycetota > Actinomycetes > Micrococcales > Microbacteriaceae > Plantibacter > Plantibacter sp. MDV22-iso1. The sequence continues at coordinate 327,948 of NZ_JBZVDY010000004.1, read as the reverse complement.
TGCTCCGACACCTGACGCTCGAGCTCGCGGACGCGGACACCCGCGGCAGCAGCTCGTGCCCGCGCCGCTTCCAACGTGGCCCCGGCCTCGAGCTTCTCCCGCCGGTTCCTGGAGACCGCTTCATCGAGCAATGCCTCGTGTGCGCGACTGCGCCAGACGGTGAACGGGGTCGTGCCGTCCTCGGTGAAGCCGAGGCGCTCGAGGTCGGCCGCCGCCCGGTGCCCGTCCTCGTAGTCGCGACGCAGCTCACCGAGCCGCTCGAGCACCCGAGCCTTACGGCTCTCGGTCTCCATCGCGAGGTACGCCTCGTCGAGCGCTTCGAAGTGCGACAGCGCCCGGTCGGCCGCGTCGTACGTGCTCGGACGCTCCAGCACCATCGACTTGTACAGGCCGTCGACCGTCGGCAGGTGCTGGCCCGCCTGGATCCTGGCCAGCAGACGCATCGCCCGTCCACCGTCGCCACCGGCACCGATGCCAAGACGAGTGTGCAGCGTGTAGGACAGCTCCGCGTAGGTGTCGCGGACGACGAATCCGGGGATGCGACCCTGGAGCTCACCGGCGTCGAACCGCTTCGGCACGAACGCTTCGAGATCCGTGAGCTCGAACGGCCCGTCGACGGTCGCCATGGTCATCGACAGGTCACCGGTGCGCAGCGCACGTCGCGGGACGAGGTAGGCGCGCACGACGGTGAAGCGACGGTCGTCGTCGTTGAGGAAGGTCACCGCCACGGCACCCCAGGTGAGCTGATCCGTGCCGCGCAGGTTGATGTCGCGCATCGCCCCGGTCTGCGGGTCCCGTGCCGAGTCGACCTTGCCGCGGAGATACGTGAGCAGGTTGCGCTGGTCTGGATTCCGCGCCCGTCCGACCGCCGCGTCGTTGGAGGCTCCGTTGAACGGCACGTCCGACGGCATCATGACCGCGAGATACGCGTCCATGAGCGAGCTCTTCCCGGTTCCGGAGGCGCCGGAGATGAGCGTCGCGCGGGAGGCGAAGTCGACCGATCGGTACCCGTCGAACCCACCCCAGTTGATGACCTGCATCCGTTCGATGCGCCACTGCTCGACGAGGTCCAGCAGGGTGTCGGTGTCCGTGGAGCGGCTCATCGGTCGTCCTCTGCTGCTTGTGGCTGGGTCTGGTCGTCGGGGGAGTCCTGCGACTCGGCCACGGTGCCGTCGGGCTCGTCGTCCGCGTCCGCGTCGGCATCGGTTCGCGGCTGTTCGGAGGCCGGATCGACCGCTGCGGTCTGCGTCTCGAGCCACTCCAGGAGTTCCTGGAGGCGCTCGAGGGGGAGGAGCGTCTCCACCACCGACGCGATCCGGTGGCGGCGGGCGTCCTTGGTCCGCAGCAGGACGCGCGCGGTCAGCAGTTTGTCGATCGCGCGCTCGACGCGTCCGTCGTCGCGGGCGCGGTCGGTGGCGTGCTCGGGCCGGAAGCTCGCGACGAAGCCGAGGAGCTCGTCGTGTTCGACGATCGCGGCCCGTGCGCCGTTGGCCAGTTCGGTCCGGAGACGCGTCCGCAGGTAGACGAGCAGGATCGTCTCCTCGCGGCTGTAGCTGGTGTCGTGCAGCAGGGTCGGGAACGGACGCCGCCCGCTCTCCGAGCCCGCCTGGCGCTTGAAGGCGACCTCGGCCGAGCGGTCCACTTCGAGCTCCAGGAACAGCTCGTTGAGGCGGGACCGCAGCAGCGACTCGGACTCGAGGACCGTCCGCCACTCGGCAGGCTGGAGCGCGGGGCTGACGTAGCGGTGCTTCAGCAGAGCGACCAGCGCACGACGTTGAGCGGCGTCGAGGCGTCCCTCGTCCCCTTCGAAGAGGGCGAACGAGTCGTCATCCGGGTCGGCGACCGGCGCGTCGGCGGGTGTGAAGGCGTCGAGTCCGTCCGTCGTCAGGTCGTCCGACGTCGAATCGGTCGTCGCCGTCACGGTGGGATCCGTCTCGGAGGTCATGTCATTCCGTTCCGCGCCCGGCCTGGTCGGCCGGAACAGTCGTCGTGGTCGTCGTGGCTCGCGTCAGCGCTGCGACACCGGCCTCACCCAGTGGGAAGGCCGGGAGTTCGAACGCGGTGGTCGTCCCGTCCGGACGGACCGTCTCGTAGCGACGGCGTGGTGCCTGCTCGTCGTACGTGCCCAGCTGGGTCATGAGGTGGACGAGGCCGAAGAGCTCCACAGGTCGTCGGAGTTCCGGATCGAGCGCCGAGAACGCCGCATGGGCGTCCTCGGCACCGGAGGTCACCGCATCGAGGAGTCCGGCCCGGAGCTCGTCGAGGAGCGGACCACCCTGCGACCGGAGGGTGTCGAGCGACATCGCCGCGCCGTCGATCCGTTCGACGGCGGTCGCGATCGGCGGCGGTGCGACCTCGACGTCCGGATCGTAGAACCGCTCGCGCAGGTGCTCGATGTCGATGGTCTCGGGGAGGAGCGGCAGGTCGACGGAGGCGCGTGGTCCCGCGGTCCGCATCCAGATGCCGAGGCGCTGGTTCAATGCTCGCAGGGTCGTGTCGAGCTCGCGGTCCTGCACGACGTCGTGATGCACGATGTGGTCACGGAGCGTCGCGGTGAGCCGCCGACGCTGCGCGAGGACGTCGTCGATCCCCTGTCGGATGATCCCGACGGCACCCCGGAAGCCACGGAGCTCCGCGGGCCCGAGCCTGGCCGAGAAGGGGTGGTCGAGGATCGTGGAAAGGTCGCGCTTGAGGTCCTGGAGCAGATCGTCGTTGCGGAGGAGCTCGAAAGCGCCCTCGAAGGCCCGACCCTCTGCCGTCGCCGTCATCAGCTCGTCGGTGCGCCGGAGGTAGTCGTCGAGGATCTCGCCGATCGGTCGGGTGTCGTTCCGGAAGTCCTCGACGATCCGCCGGTGCATCGCGATGACCGACTCCTCGACCCGGCGGAAGTCGCTCGGGAGCTGACGGATGAGGTCGGCGATGTTGGCGTAGCCGTCCTGCATCCGGTCGTCGCTCGCCGCCACGACGGTGCCGCCGGCCGCGACCCGTTCGCGTTCCGCCTGGAGCTCCGCGAGCTGCGCGTCGATACGACGGAGATGCTCATCACGGTCCGGGTCGGCCTGCAGCGCCCATCGGCGCACCGAGTCGAGGATCATGGTCAGGCGCGACTCGCTGATGAGGGCGCGGTCGTGTGCGAGGCCGTCGACGAGCGAGACCGCTTCGAGCGCGTGCGAGGTGAGCGAGTACTGTTCCTCGCCGTCGTCGGTGCTCGTCCGGACGAGCCACTGGTCGTGCACCCACTCCCGGCAGAGGGATCGTCCGCCACCGCGTTCGTCGCCGCCGGCCGGGATCCGCGCACCGCGAGCCGCGAGTTCGCCGAGGTACTCCTCGACCTGCAGATGGAAACGGTCCGCTGCGACGAACTGGACGTCGCGGCCGAACGTGGTGCGGAAGATCGCGACCACCGCCGGTGCGGTCGGGCGACTCAGGAGCCGGATCGCGGGACGCTCCAGCGCGTCCCGGACGCGGCCGAACTCTCCGTCGATCTCTCCCACTGCACTCCTCGATCGTCCGGGCACACGAACACCCCGAGGCCACCGCAGCTGCCAGATTATCAGCGCACCGCACCCGTGGTGAGCCACGCCGAGCATCGTCGGTCCCGATCAGCCCGGGTCCGGTCCGGCCGCTGTCAAGGTGCAGGGTGAGGCCGGGTGGTCCGGTTACGGTGAGGACATGGGAACAGAGCGACGCCCCCAGGTCCTGCGGGGAGACGGTTGAGCCACGCGAACGGTGACCACCGGTGATCCGATCCGCGCTGCGGACACTCGGCTGGTGGGCGCGCGACTACGCCTACGCGCTCGTCTGGCAGCTCCGGGCGTTCGTCAGCCGCACCGATCCGCATGACTTCCTGTCCGGCGACCGGTCGCCGGTCGTGGTCCTCCCGGGCGTCTACGAGACCTGGCGGTTCCTCGAGCCGCTCATCCGCCGACTCCACGACGACGGGCACCCGGTGCACGTGATCGACCCGCTCGGGCGCAACGACCGCGCGGTCCCGGTGGCGGCACGACTCGTCGCCGACTACCTCGAGGCGAACGGGCTCGGCGACGTCGTCCTCCTCGCGCACAGCAAGGGCGGGCTCGTCGGCAAGTACGTCATGTCGCTCGGCGGCGGCGGAGCCCGGATCTCGGGGATGCTCGCCGTCGCGGCGCCGTTCGCCGGATCGCGGTACGCGAGGCTCATGCTCCTCCCGAGCCTCCGCATCTTCACCCCCGACGACCCGACGATCCTCGCGCTCTCCCGCGAGGCGACCGTCAATCCGAGGATCGTCTCCGTCTACGGGCGCTTCGATCCGCACATCCCGGGCGGCAGCCGACTCGAGGGTGCCAAGAACGTGGAACTCGACACCGGCGGTCACTTCCGGATCCTCGCCCACCCACGGGTGTTCGCGGAGGCACAACTGCTGGCGGATGGGCGAGACGCATGACGGTCGAGGCACACGAGACCGCAGTCCACCCGCCCATGACCGTGGACGTGGTCGTTCCGGTGAAGGACGACGCCGCGCTCCTGCGCCGCTGTCTGCGCTCCCTGCGCGCGCAGCACACCGGACCCGCATCGATCATCGTCGTCGACAACGGCAGCCGCGATCGCGCCGAGGTCGCGGCCATCGCCGAGCGGTATTGCGCGGTCCTCATCGATGAGCCGATGCCCGGCATCCCCGCGGCGAACGCAGCCGGCTTCGACCACGCGACGGCGACGGTCGTCGCGAGACTCGACGCGGACTGCGTGCCGCCGCCGGACTGGTTGACCCGGATCACCGAGGCGTTCGCGACGGACCCGGAGCTGGAGGCGCTCACCGGCCCCGCCGTCTTCATCGACGGTCCCCGCCCGCTCCGAGCACCGCTCGCCGGCCTCTACCTCGGGGCGTACCGGCTCTTCGTCGGGGCCGCCCTCGCCCAGGTCCCGATCTTCGGGTCCAACTGTGCGGTCCGACGCGAGACGTGGGAGCAGATCGCCGAGACGGTGCACCGCGAGGATGCGGAACTGCACGACGATCTGGACGTGTCGACACACCTGGGTCTGCACCGACGCGTGCGCTACGACCGGTCGCTCGGGATGGGGATCTCGATGCGCCCGTTCACCGATGCCGGTTCGCTCGCCCTCCGGATGCGTCGCGGCTGGACCACCCTGCGTGTGCACTGGCCGGAGGATCTGCCCGCCGTCCGATGGCTCCAGCGCAGCACACGACTCCGCAGCGGTCCACCGGGTGCGATTCGTCGCTGACGAGTGACGCCCGGGCAGTGGCCGATGAGACGGCACTGTCCCGTCGACCGTTATGCGCCGGAGCCCGTCGCCATCGCGCTGGTGGTCGCGGTCGGCTGAACGCGGACCCAGTCCTCACCCACCCGCCGCACGGCGCCGGCCTGAGCGAACGCCTCCAGCCAACCGGTCATCGGCCAGGTTCCCCACCGGTCGGCGAAGCGCGCGCCGTTCCGGAGGATGTCGTCGAAGTGCTGCCAGGGCGGGCGCTGCGTCTCGTGGTGTTGGTGGTAGGCGTGCGCGCCTCCGACCCACACGAGTGGTGTCCCCGCCGCGCTCAGGGCGAACGCGAAGTCGGTGTCCTCACCGCCGTAGCCTTCGTAGCCCTCGTCGAACCCTCCGGTCCGGGACCACGTCGAGCGAGTCGTCGCGAACGACAAGGACCAGAACAGCGGGTACTCGTCCTCGGAGGCGACACGCTCCGCGCCGTCCTCCGGGTTCGGTCTCGCGGCATGTGGTGCCGTCGCCGCCGCCAACGCGTGGTGGTCGGTGACGTCCACGCCGGGCTGCAGATAGGTCACCGGTCCGCAGAGGATGGCCCCCGGATGGCGAGCTGACGCTTCGCGGTACCGGTCGAGCAGTGCGGGCCCGGGGACGCAGTCCGCGTCGAGGAACACGATGAGGTCGGCACCGCGCTCGACGGCCAGCGCGGCACCGAGGTTCCGACCTGCCGCGAGACGGAGCCCGTCGGGCCCCGGTGGGAGGTGGACCGTCAGCTCCGCGTCGAGAGCCGGTGGTGCGTCGTCGCCGATCCACACGACGAGTCGCTCCACCACGTCACCCGACGTCGGTATGAACGCCCTGACGGCCTCGAGCTGCCGTTCGAGGTGCCCGAGTCGTGGGCGCGAGCACAGGGTCACGATCGACGTCCTCATCGCCCACCCCCTGCAGGATCGCCGGCCGCGACCGCCTCGATCGCCTCAGCTGCCCGTCGGGCGGCGCCCGCCACCTGCCAACGAGACCAGTCGGGGTCGAGCTCCGCAGCCCGGTCGAGGACGGCCGGCCAGTCCGCAGCGTCGGGCCAGGATGCCCGCACGACCGCCAGCTCGTTGGCTTCGAGTGCACGGGCGGTGGACATCTGCTCGTCGAACGGGCGTTCCTGTGGGACCACGATGGCCGTGACGCCGGCCGCGGCGAGATCGGCGATCGCGTTCTGACCGGCCCACGACACCACCACCTCCGCCCGGCAGAGCGCGTCCCACGGGTCGTCGGTCCAGACGGACCCGGCACCGGTGCCGAGTGAGGTCCAATCGCGACCGCTGGCGCGGGCGGCTTCCTCCACGGCGTCCCGCGACACCGCGGAACCCCCGGCACCGGCGAGGAGGAGCACCCCGCTGCGTCCGGCGTCCGCAGCCGTCCGCTCGCGTCCCTCGAAGCGACTGATGCCGCCGGTGTACACCACCTTGTCCTGCACGGGACGCAGGTGCTCCAGCTGCAGCACACCCTGAGGCCATGGGGCGATGATCGTCGACGCCGCACGGAAGGCAAGCGCGTGCGGCTCGTCGTCGCGATGGCCCGGCTGTGCCATGACGACGGTGGGGACACCGAGCAGGCGTGCGAGGAGCACCACCTCGACGGAGACGTCCACCACCATCGCGTCCATCTGCTGCTGCGTGAGAGCGGCGGCGATGGTCGCAAGACGAGCACGGTGACCGGCATGGCCGAGTGGCGCCCAGTGCAGCAGCCCCTCCGCGGTCGGATCGCAGTCGTCCGGGGGAGACGCGCCGTCCGGCACGTCGTCATCCCGGTCGAGCACCACCCAGGAACAGTTCGAGGGGAGTCCCACCGGAGCCGGGAACGAGCTGAAGCAGACGATGTCGGCGTCGAGGTGGGGTGCGACGGCGAGCAGACGCGTCACGTGCCCCCGTCCGTGGTGGTGCACGTACCAACCGATGCGCGGCCTCACGAGCTGAACTCGTCCACGCGACCGGAACCGAGCACCGGCGAGTCGCCGAGGAGCGCCGCGAAGTGCTCCTCGAGCCGGCCCACCCTGGCGTCGAGCGAGAACCGGGCGAGGGCGGATGCCCGGATCGAGGCGCGGAACCCTCGGTCCAGCTCCGACTGCCGGATCAACCCGTCCACGCGGTCCGCCATGGCGGCCAGGTCTCCCGGTGCGACGACCTGCATCCCGACGCTGGCCTGGGCGATCTCGGGCACACCTCCGACGGCGAAACTGACCACCGGTGTCCCGGTCATCAGCGCCTCCGGCGCGACGAGACCGAACGGCTCGGCCCACGCCGGCGTCGAGACCGCTGCCGCGCTCCGTCCGACGAGCGTGGCGAGTCGCGCCGGGTCGAGCGGCCCGACATGTCGGACGTCGCGTCCCAGCAGCGGCGACAGCACGCGCTCGGCGTACACCGGATCGCCCACGCGACCGGCGATGACGAGCCGGCGACCCAGTCGGCGGGCGACGTCGACCGCGAGGTGCGGGGCCTTCTCCGCGACGACCCGCCCGAACCACACGAGGTCGTCACCCCCTCGGCCGGCCCGCCAGGCATCCGGATCGATGCCGTTCAGGAGCACCTCGGACTCGACACCGGCCGTCGCCCAGGTGCGCTTCGTGAACTCGCTCACCGCCAGGAACCGGCTGCCGTCGGAACCGGCCCGGCTCGCGGCAGCGGCGACGGCCTCGTCGACCGGCGTGTGCAGGGTGGTGATCATGGGGACGCCCAGCTCAGGTGCCAGTTCCACCGGGAGCGCGTCCAGGCAGTGGTTGGACACGACGTCGTATCGCCCTGGCCGAGCGGCGATCGCTTCGAGCGCGCGACGCAATGCCGGGACGGATCGGGTCATGTGGCCCGGGGGATACCGCTCGTCGTCGGGGGAGGACCAGCGCGGCCACCGCAGTTCCGGTAGTTCGAAGACGCTGCCGCGCTCGACGAAGTCGGACCCGCGGACGCCGATGAAGGTCACCTCGTGGCCTCGTGCTCGGAGCGCGGTGACCTCCGACCACACGGCGGATTCGAGCCCGCCGGCATGTGGGCGACGGATGGGGAAGCGCAGCGGGGCGATGACGACGACGCGCAGTCGTGGACCGGCCGTCACGAGGCGCGCTCGGCGATGACTCGTCGGTACAGTTCGGCGTGCGCTGCTGCACCGACGGCGTCGTCGACGACGCGCCGGGCGCGGCGTCCGGCGACGGTTGCGATCCGGTCGGAGGAGCCGGCGCGGGTCGTGCCGTCCGCGTCGAGCAGCGCGCCGATTGCACGCTCGAGTGAAGCGCCGTCCCCGAGGTCGTACGCGGAGACCGTGTCGTCGGAATGCTGCTCGAGGTACGCTCCGATCCCGGACGGGACGGCGACGGACACGCCGAGATCCCAGCAGAGTTCGAGCCAACCCGAGTGCGTGCCGTGCCGGTAGGGGAGCAAGCAGACGTCCAGGCGGCTGAGTGCCATGGCGAGTCCGAGGTCGTCGAGACGCTCGTGCTCGATGAGCAGCGCCGCTTCCGACCTGCCGACAAGCCGTCGGACGGCTTCACGTGCCTCCGGATCGCGGACCGCGTGGTGCATCCGGATCTCTGCGACGACGTCCGCTCCGCGGCGGCGGAGGCGTTCGACCGCGTCGATGAGGGTGATGACGGCACCGACCGCATCGACATTGGGGCGCAGGTCCTTCAGGTGGACGCCGACCCGCGTCTCCGCCGACGGTGACACGAGCGGAACCGTGACGTCATCCGACAGGAGCGACGGGTGCGGGATGACGACGGCGTCGCGGCCCCAACGTTCCCGGATGCCGGCGGCGGCGCCAGGAGTCAGGGTGATCAGGGCGTCTGCTCCACGGACGAGCTCGTCGAGCTGCCGGTCGTAGGCGGCCTGGTTGTCGAGCTGCGGGTGTTCGAGGTCGTGCACCGTGTAGACGACCAACCAGCCGACCTCGTGCGCGGCCTCGAGGCAGGCGGTCACGTGTCCGGGTGGGAACGACTCCGTGCCGAAGTGGATGTGCAGGAGATCGGCATCGGCGACGTGGTCGCGGATCCAGCTCGGATCGAGGGCCACGGGCGGCCACCAGACGCCGGATGGTGCTCCCTCGACCGGCGGATCGTCCAGGACGTCGATCTCGGGCGATGCCGTGACCCGGCCGACGTAGGGGTGCGCGGCCGGGATCGACACGACGCGGATCGGACGAGGCGTGCGGTCGGCGACTCGAGCGGTGGCGTGCGGCGTCGCGGTCGACTGCATGGCGGGATCCCCTGTACGGATGCGGGCGCGAGACGCGCGGACGGGTCGGCGCGATACGGGCGCCGTCCTCCGAACATAGGTCCGATGACGAGAGTGCCCGCGACCCTTGACGCGGGCCCCCCACTGCACCACCATGACGCAGGTGATCGCAGCCCCACCCCGTCTCCTCATGGTCGGCCCCCAGCACCACGGCGTCGTCCAATACGCGATCGACGTCGCCGACGCCGTGGTCGACGCTGATCCTCGCGCTGAACGGGTGTACGCCCCGACCCCGTCCGACGCCGTGCACCTGCTCGACGGCGTTGACCGTGCACACGTCCACGTCACCGACCGCCTGTTCGGCCGGTCGCCCGAGGAGGCGGCGGACGCCGTCGAGCGCCTCGCGGACGTCACCGAGTTGACGGTCACCCTCCACGACATCCCGCAGACCTCGGACGGTAGGATGCTGGACCGCCGCATCGCCGCCTACGCGCGCTTCATCGCCGCCGCCCACGCGACGGCCGTCAACAGTCGTCATGAGCAGGCGCTCGCCGAGGAGTTCCTCGGTGTCAGTGCCTCGGTCGTTCCATACGCCATCCCGCTCGGCTCCCGGATCGCATCCGCTCCGGCCACCGTGGACGATGCGTCGCAGCGCGGAGCGGCCCGTCCGCTCACCGTCCTCATCGCCGGGTTCATCTACCCGGGGAAGGGCCACGCAGCGGCGATCCAGGCGGCATCGAGAGCGGCGGAGGATCTCCGTGCCACCGGTCACCCGATCGCCGACGTCGTCGTCCGTGCCATCGGCGCCCCCTCGGCCGGCCATGAGGACGACGTGCTCGACCTCGAGGCGGAAGCACGCGCCGCCGAGGTCTCGTTCGAGGTGACCGGATACCTCGACGATGCGGCGTTCGCCGCGCAGATCTCGCTTCCTGGCATCCCGCTCGCCGCGCACGGCCATGTCTCCGCGTCGCGCTCGATGCTCGACTGGGTCGAGGCAGGCCGCCGGCCGCTCGTCGTCGATTCGCGCTACGCGGCGGAGATGGAGCAGTTGCGGCCGGAGACGATGGTCCGCTACGACCCGTCGTCGCTGCACACCGAGTTGGCCGCGGCCTGGCTGGATCCCTCCCGGACGCGCCTGCCCGCCGGTCGCAGCCTCCGCCCCGCGCTGCCGGACACCGCGAGCGCGTACCTCGACTGGTGGGGCGCGACGGCCGGTACCGGTCGGCACCGCCCGCCGACGCTCTAGCACGCTCGCAGGAGCGACGCACCACCCTGGCCTCCGGTCGCTCGACCTGGGATCTTGGGACGATGACGCACAACGCACGGGACGGGTCGACGACGGACAGCTGGCGGCCTCGCGACACGACCGAGCCGGTGTCCGAGCGGAGCATCGAACAGGTCGACGCCTGGTGGCGCGCCGCGAACTACCTGTCCGTCGGGCAGATCTACCTGCTCGACAACCCGCTCCTCCGCCGCCCGCTCGAAGCCGCTCATGTGAAGCGCCGGCTCCTCGGCCACTGGGGGACCGCTCCGGGGTTGAATCTGACCTATGCGCATCTCAACCGCGTGATCGCGGAGCGCCACCAATCGGCGATGTTCATCGCCGGGCCCGGGCATGGCGGGCCGGCGATCCTGGCGAGCGCCTACCTGGACGGCACCTACAGCGAGATCTACCCTGACGTCGCCGAGACCGAAGCAGGGTTGACCCGGTTCTTCCGTCAGTTCAGCTTCCCCGGCGGGGTACCGAGTCACGCGGCTCCCGAGACGCCAGGCAGCATCCATGAGGGTGGCGAGCTGGGGTACGTCCTGAGCCACGCGTACGGCGCAGCCTTCGACAACCCCGATCTCCTCGTCGCGGCGGTCGTCGGCGACGGTGAAGCGGAGACCGGACCGCTCGCGACCAGCTGGCATTCCAACAAGTTCATCGACCCGGTCCAGGATGGCGTCGTCCTGCCCATCCTGCACCTGAACGGCTACAAGATCGCGAACCCGACGGTCCTGGCTCGCATCCCGCGCTCCGAACTCGAGAGTCTCCTGCGTGGATACGGACACGAACCGTTCTTCGTCGAGGGCGGGTTCGACGGCGAGGATCCGATGGAGGTCCACCGCAGGTTCGCCGAGGTCCTCGACGTCGTGTTCGACCGCATCGCGGCCATCAAGTCCCGGGCCGCCACCGGAGACACCGGACGGCCGGTGTGGCCCATGATCGTGCTGCGCACACCGAAGGGCTGGACCTGCCCCGAGGTGATCGACGGCGTCCGGGTCGAGGGGACGTTCCACGCGCATCAGGTCCCGCTCGCCGACGCTCGGGACACCGAGGAGCACACCCGGATCCTGGAGTCCTGGATGCGGAGCTACCGGCCTGAGGAGCTCTTCGACGATCATGGCGCGGTGGTTCCGCTCGTGCGGGAACTCGCTCCGCTCGGGGAGTCCCGGATGAGCGCGACCCCGCACGCCAACGGAGGTCTGCTGCGCACGGAGCTCGACCTCCCCGCGATCGACGACGCCGCTGTCGTGGTGGACGCCCCGGGTGGTCGCGACGCCGGGGCGACGGGTGTCCTGGGGTCGTGGCTCACGGACGTCATCCGGCGTAACCCGACCACCTTCCGGATCTTCGCTCCCGACGAACTCGCCAGTAACCGACTCCAGGCGGTCTTCGAGGTGACCGAACGGCAGTGGAACGCCGAGACCGTCCCGGACGACGAGCATCTCGCCCGCGCCGGCCGGGTCATGGAGATGCTCAGCGAGCACCAGTGCCAGGGCTGGTTGGAGGGCTACCTGCTCACCGGTCGGCACGGCCTGTTCACCTGCTACGAGGCCTTCATCCACATCGTCGACTCCATGTTCAACCAGCACGCGAAGTGGCTGAACGGTTCACGTGAGTTGCCGTGGCGGCGCCCGGTGGCGAGCCTCAACTACCTCCTCACGAGCCACGTCTGGCGTCAGGACCACAACGGCTTCAGCCACCAGGATCCCGGGTTCATCGACCACGTCGTGAACAAGAAGCCCGATGTCATCCGGGTGTATCTGCCGTTCGATGCGAACACCCTCCTGGCTGTCTCGGAGCACTGCCTGCAGAGCACGGACGAGATCAACGTCATCGTCGCGGGCAAGGATCAGGAACCCGTGTGGCTCGGCATCGACGACGCTCGCGCGCACTGCGCCCGCGGGCTCGGCATCCTGCCCTTCGCCGGTTCGGAGCGTGCGGGGGAGCGCCCGGACCTCGTCATGGCCTGTGCCGGGGATGTCCCCACGCTCGAGACGCTGGCCGCCGTGAGCATCCTGCGCGAACGCATCCCGGAGCTGTCCGTCCGGGTCGTGAACGTGGTCGACCTCATGCGACTCATGGGCGAGGATCAGCATCCGCACGGCCTCTCCGACGCCGAGTACGACAGCGTGTTCACGACGGACCGTCCAGTCGTCTTCGCCTACCACGGGTACCCGTGGCTCATCCATCGGCTGACGTACAAGCGCCACGGGCACGATCAGCTGCATGTCCGCGGGTACCTCGAGAACGGGACCACCACGACACCGTTCGACATGGTGATGCTCAACGAGATCGACCGGTTCTCGCTCGTGTGCGACGCGATCGACCGGACGCCGGGGCTCGGCGAACGGTTCGCGGGTCTCCGTCAGGAGATGCAGGACGCCCGGCTCCGGGCCCGAGCGCACACCAGGGAGTTCGGCGAGGACGCACCCGAGATCACCGGCTGGCGCTGGCCCGCTGTCGGTTAGGACCGCCCCGTGACGGGTCGCCCGAGCTCTCGGAGGAGCGTCGGGAACTCGTCCGCGAACTCGCGGGCGAGGGCTCCGAGAGGGCCGATCCGGTCTGCGAGCCGATCGCCGGAGGCGGCGTGCAGCACGGTACCCCAGCAGCTCGCCGCGAGCGGGGAGAGTCCGCGTGCCGCGAGCCCGGCGATCGCTCCGGCCAGGACGTCACCGCTACCCGCCGTCCCGAGGGCCGGACTCCCGCCGGGCGCGATGAAGTCCCGCTCACCGTCGGAGACCCTGCCCTGACAGGTGACGACGGCGCCGTACCGTCGCGCCAGTTCGAGCGCCGCCGTGTCCGGGTCGGCCTCGTCCACGTCGAGGAGGATCGCGGCCTCGGCCACGTTCGGGGTGAACACGAGGCGACCTTCCAGCCCCTTCGAGAAGTCGGGAGCGTGTGACAGGGCACCGAGCGCGAAGGCGTCGAGCACCACGACGGTGTCGGCGCCCAGGAGCGGGCGCAGGCTGTGGAGGAGTGCCACGGCTTCGTCCGCGTCGTCGAGGCCAGGACCGAGCAGCAGACAGTCGACGTCCAGGACGTCCTCGAGGCGGCCGACCTCGTCACCCCGGACGGCTCCGGCGCTGGTTTCGGCCAACCCGATGACGCCTGCCTCAGGGAAGGCGATCGCGAGTGGCGACGATGCTGACGCACCGACCGCGAGCGTGATCCGACCCGCGCCGACCCTGAGGACGGCCAGGCCCGCCAAGGCGACCGCCCCGGGCGTCATCCGCGCGCCGCCGACGACGAGCGTCGACCCACGATCGTCCTTCGACGATCCCGGATCGGGAAGCGGCCAGTCGGCGAGGACCTCAGGCGTGAGCATGGTGGGGTCAGCTTCGGACATCGGTCGCCCCCGAGTGCTCGGTGACCGAGACCTGCGCCTGCTCGAGGTGTGCGGTCGCATTCGCCGCCCGCGCTCTCCAGGCCCGTCCGTCGTGGACGAGGTGGGTGAAGGAGGCGTTCGGCGTCGGGCGGAGAGCGGCCTCCTCCAGGACGCGACGCTCATCCCACCCCTCGCAGATGTAGCGGAAGAGCGAGATGACGGCGTCGTGACAGACCACCAGGGCCCGCGTGCGGTCGGTGTGCCGGTCCAGGTCGCCGATGAACGAGCGGAGGCGGAGGGCCACATCCGTCCAGGCCTCACCTCCCGGCGGTCGGTAGTAGAACTTGCCGAGGGACCGTCGTCGAGCGGCCTCCTCCGGGAACTCCGCATCGACGCCCACCGAGGTGAAGGTGTCGAGGATCCCGAGTTCGCGGTCGCGCAGCCGTTCGTCGACGACCGGCCGAAGCTCATCGGCGTCGAACGCGGCGGTCCGGAGCGCGACCACGGCCGTCTCGTGCGCTCGCCGATAGGGCGAGCTGAAAACGATGTCGGGGCGGTCGGCGGGAGCGAGGGTGGCGAGTCGAGCGCCCACCGCGGCTGCCTGCTCGACGCCGAGGGCCGAGAGGGGTACGTCGGCGTCACGATCGGGGACGGCGATGCGGTGGGATCCGGCACGATCGGCTTCCAACGCGGCGAGGTTCCCGGCGCTTTCACCGTGGCGGACGAGGATCAGTTCCGTGATGGCCATGCGTCCACGGTAGCCAGCACGATTCGGTGCACGGAGAGCTTGACGGTCCGGCGATGATCCTCCATAGGGCGTCGCCGCCAGCCGGCCCTCGACGGTGATGACACCGCTCGATGATTGCGACAAACCGACGATGCCCGGGCCGCGACGGCGTCCTGTCGTTCGACCATGTCTTCACCCTCGGCAATCCCATCGTCGCAACCGTCGGCATGGGCGCCGATCGCCATCACCGCTTTCAGGGTGCTCTGGTTCGCCCAGCTGGGGAGCAACATCGGCACCTGGATGCAGACCGTGGGAGCCCAGTGGGTCCTGGTCGAGGCCGCCGCCGGCGCAGCGGTCATCGCCCTCGTGCAGACCGCGAGCCTCGCGCCCGCCATCCTGGTCGCCCTGCCAGCAGGCGTCCTCGCGGACTCACTCGACCGGCGACGGCTGCTCATCTGTGGATCGGCGGCGAGTGCGGTCCTCGCAGCCGCGCTCACCGTGGTGGCGGCGGTCGGCGCGCTGACGCCGTGGACGATCCTGGCCTTCACCTTCCTGCTCGGCATCACCTCCACGCTGACCTCACCCGCATGGCAGGCGATCCAGCCGGAGCTCGTGCCCCGCAACCTGATCGCGGCGTCATCGGCGCTCGGCGGTGTCACCGTGAACGGAGCCCGTGCGGTCGGTCCGGCCCTGGCCGGTGTCGTCCTATCGGCCTTCGGTGCTCCCGTCGTGTTCGGTGTCAACGCGCTGAGCTTCGTCATGGCCGTGATCGCCCTCGTCTGGTGGAAGCGACCCTCGCAGACAGGTCTCGACGACCGCGAGCCGTTCGGGGCAGCGTTGCGAGCGGGGGTCCGGTACGTCGTGTCCGCGCACCTCGTCCGCCGGATCCTGCTGCGTTCCGCACTCTTCGCGCTGCCTGCCAGTGCCCTCTGGGCGCTGCTGCCCCTCACGGCGAAGCGCCTCCACCTCGACTCGAGCGGATACGGTCTCCTGCTCGGTGCTCTCGGTGTCGGTGCCGTGCTGGGCATCTTCGCCCTGCCGCTCGCTCGCCGTCGGTTCTCCGACAACACCGTGATCGCCGGGAGTGCGGTGCTCTTCGCCGCCGGATCGCTCGCAGCGGCGTTCCTGCCCTTCGCACCGGCACTGCTGCTGCTCGTGTTCGCGGGGCTGGCCTGGATCGGCACCCTCACGGTGCTGAACGCCGCGCTGCAGCTCACCCTGCCGCAGTGGGTGCGGTCCCGTGGCGCCTCGATCTACATCCTCGTCTTCATGGGCGCGATGGCCATCGGCTCGATCGGCTGGGGCGTGGCAGCGCAGGGACTCGGCACGCCGCTCGCCTACAGCGCTTCGGCCGTCCTGCTCCTGCTGGTGGCGGCCAGTGTTCGGGTGCTGCCCCTGCTCCCCGGAACCGGAACCGTCGACCGCAGCATCTCGATGTCTTGGCCGACACCCACGTTGGTGTTCGAACCACAGCCGACCGACGGGCCGGTCCTCGTACAGATCTCCTACACGGTCCATCCGGACTCGCTCGCCGCGTTCCAGACAGCGATGGGTCGTGTCGAGTCCTCTCGCCGCCGGACCGGCGCCTCGAGATGGGCCCTGTACCGGAGTGGCGAGGAGTCCGACGTGCAGTTGGAGACCTTTATGGTGCCGTCGTGGGGCGAGTTCCGACGACAGGAGACGCAGCGTCTGACCGGCCGCGACCGCGACATCCGCGCTGCAGCGCTGGCGCACGCCGACGGTGCACCCGTCGAACGACACTTCTTCCCGAGCGATGCACGCCGGACCGAGTCTGCCAGGGCGGAACGTCCTGATCTCGCGGAGTGAGTCGCCGCCGTGGAGGTGGAACACCTCGGGGGATGGTGAATGATGTGGGCGATACCGGACTCGAACCGATGACCTCTTCCGTGTGAAGGAAGCGCGCTACCAACTGCGCCAATCGCCCGCAGGTCGTCCGCACCGGAGAGGTGCCGAACAGCCGCGAGTCACGATACTAGCCGATGGCGGGGGACGAACGCACATCCGCAACGCTGTCGACCCAGTACGCGCGCCGGTTTGAACATCGGTCCCGGTTTCGGCTAGAGTCGTTCGAGCACGCAGTGATGCGGGCAATGCGGATGTGGCGCAGTGGTAGCGCATCACCTTGCCAAGGTGAGGGTCGCGAGTTCGAATCTCGTCATCCGCTCGAGTGTCAGTGAGAACGTGCAAGCGTTCCGCTCGACAGTGTGTTTCATCACACGTGGTGGCGTGGCCGAGAGGCTAGGCAGCGGCCTGCAAAGCCGTCCACACGGGTTCGAATCCCGTCGCCACCTCACCTCAGCAACACAGTTCCACCAGCAACATCCCGGCGTCGTGTCTCACACGCCACCCGGGCGATTGGCGCAGCGGTAGCGCGCTTCCCTGACACGGAAGAGGTCACTGGTTCGATCCCAGTATCGCCCACCACAGAAAGCCCCCGGACCCCCGGGGGCTTTCGTCGTTCGAGCACATGCAGGCAACGCAGGGGGACCATGCTTCAGCGAGTCATGGCGGAGACCACCGGGCCGCAGCGGTGCTCGTCGTCATCGCGCGACGGACGTGTGGCATGAGCCGCCTCGGCGATTGGTGGCGGTCGGGCAACGCGAAACCGCGACGGCATCCCACGGACCCGGGCCGCGCAGCCGTCCCGTACCCGGCACTCAGCCGGTCGGGCCGGGCGGCGTTCGCCCAGTGCGAGCAGTACCTCCTCCGTGAGATCGTCGAGGCCAGAGCGTGGGGACGGCAGGTCGCCAGCCGCGGTGACACGCCCGACACCAACGGTTGGCTCATTATGCCCGGTCGGACGCACTCCTCCCTGATGGACGACTCGAGGGGCATGGGGGCGATGCCGGCGGTGATGGACTCCGTTGTCCAGTGGCTCGCGGACGCCGGGGCGATCCGCCCACTCTCGGAACACACACGGCAGGCCATCGCGGTCTCGAACGCCGAGGAACGGCTCCGCGATTACCCGGAGCACCACTCTGACGGCGACGGCCGGCGCACCTGGGACGACGACGTGTGGGAGGTGGAGCCGATTCGGATGCTCCAGATCTACCCGCACCTAGCCGATGCGAACGACGACTGGAGCCAGCAAGAGGGCCGGTGAGTGGCTCCACTCACTGCGCAGCCACGTACCGTCCCACCACCTGGCCGACGCGCTCGGTCTCCGAGCTTGTCGACGGGCCGACCAGCAACTTCCACAACCACCGACACCCCACCGGTCCCTGAAAGCGACGCCCCGCCGAACCCCTGAGCAACCCCCACCGGTCTCTGAGCAACCCCCACCGGTCCCTGAGCAACCCCCACCGGTCCCTGAGCAACCCCCACCGGTCCCTGAGCTTGTCGAAGGGCACACGAGCGACTTCCCCGACCGATCCCACTCACCATCTGGAATGTCAGTGGTCCATGGTGGACTTGTCCTATGACCGAGACCACCCTCACCGCGATCCGCGCGAGCGACGAGTACGCCGCGCAGCTCGCGGAGTTCTCGGACGAGTGGGCGGAGCTCCACCGGCAGCAGGCCGTCCTTGACGCACGGAAAGCGCGCCTCCTTGCCCGCTCCGCCGCCTACGCGGACACCTTCGCAGACGCCACGGTCCCGGCGATCTTCCCGCCGGCCGAGCGTCAGGCGCTGTCCCGCCGGTCGACCTGCGCGGCCCTGGCGATGGCGACCCGAACGCCCGAGCAGACGGTCCAGCGGGCGACGAACGACGCCGAGCGGCTCGTGAACGACGCACCTGCCGTGCTTGCCTCCCTCGAAGCCGGCCGCATCTCGGCGCAGCACGCGCAGACGATCATCGACCAACTCAGTGACGTGCCTGTCGCGGGGCGGGCGGCGTTCCTCGCCGAAGTCCTGGCGGTCGCGGAGGAGTCCACCAACGCGAACCTCCGGAAACGCGCCCGCGTCCTGCGCGAGCGACTCCACCCCGAGTCCATCACCGCACGCGCAACCCGATCCGAGGCCGACCGTCGGGCGGAGTTCGAGCCCGCAGCGGACGGCATGGCCTGGGTGCATCTCTTCACCACGGCACCCATCGCGCAGGGCATCATCGAGCGGATCGAGGCGGCGGCAGCGGAGTCGCGGGCCGCAGGTGACACTCGCACCTGCGCGCAACTGCAGGCAGACGCCCTCGCGGCCCTCGCCCTCACCGGTGTCACGCCGGAAGACGTGGCATCGAGCCCGGTGCTCCCACACCCGATCGAGGTCCAGGAGCACATCAAGCCCACCGTGCAGATCACGGTGCCGGCACTGAGCATGGCCGGCGTCTCCGACGCCCCAGCCACCCTTGACGGCTACGGGCCGATCGACCCGGAGACCGCAGCACGTATCGCGGTGAACGCCCCAAGCTTCACCCGGATCCTCGTCCAACCGGAAACCGGCTCGATCCTCTCCGTCGGCCGCAACCAGTACCGGGTTCCGGCCGATCTCCAGCGCGCGGTGCGTCTCCGGGACGGCACCTGTCGGGCACCGGGCTGCGGCAGACGCGCCCGAGCCTGCGACCTCGACCACTCGGTCGCGTGGGAAGACGGCGGCACCACGGATGTCGGCAATCTCGCGTGTCTCTGTCGACATCACCACCGGATGAAGCACCTCCCGGGATGGAACCTCGCCCATGGACCGGGCGGGGTCCTCGAGTGGACGACACCCGACGGGAAGCAGTATCGGACCGAACCTGATCCCGCACCGTTCTAACCTCCGCCGATCCCTGAGCCTGTCGAAGGGGTCCTCGTGAGCACCTCGACAAGCTCAGTGACCAGGAACAACCCGGTGACCGGGGGAGTGCCCCCGGACCGCTCCGGTCCCTGAGCCTGTCGGAGGATGGTTCGGCCCTGGATGCTGCCGCTCCGGACGTCGTCACAGGCCGACGCGCCGAGGAAGATGGAATTTCAGCCCGATTTTCCGCGGAACATCAAGGGTTGGGCCGACTCGCCCGCGCCGAGGTGTCAACGAGCGCCCTCAACATCGGCTAGAGTTTCCAAGCACCCGGAAACGGGATGCAATGCGGATGTGGCGCAGTGGTAGCGCATCACCTTGCCAAGGTGAGGGTCGCGAGTTCGAATCTCGTCATCCGCTCGAGTGTCAGTGAGAACGTGCAAGCGTTCCGCTCGACAGTGTGTTTCATCACACGTGGTGGCGTGGCCGAGAGGCTAGGCAGCGGCCTGCAAAGCCGTCCACACGGGTTCGAATCCCGTCGCCACCTCGCTGGCAACACCACTCACCTGGGCGATTGGCGCAGCGGTAGCGCGCTTCCCTGACACGGAAGAGGTCACTGGTTCGATCCCAGTATCGCCCACAGGAACACGAAGGGCCCGAGCGAACAGCTCGGGCCCTTCGTCGTTGCACGGACCACCCGTCGTACACCCTTGACGCCCGCTCAGACGGCGAGGACCGCCCGCTCCCGGCGACGCAGGACCTCCGCGACGCCCCACACGATGATGCCTTGGCCCGCGGCGTACGTCGCCATGATGATCTCGTCCGCCGCCCAGATCGTCACTGCAGGCACGAAGCGGTCGAGCCCGATCAACGAGTCGGAGACGAGGAACAGCGCACCGCCGACGGCGATCATCGGCGTCGTCATCGTGGAAGACGCCGCCATGGCCCCGATCACGACGGCATACAGGACGACCGCCGGATACAGCGCCCCCATGTCCTGCTGGCTGAGGAGCGCGATGCCGGCGACGAGCCACACCAGGTACACGAGCGCCCAGACCGGCGGGCGGTTCCTGGTGCGCAGATGCCGCACGAAGAGTAAGACATAACCGGCCTGAGCGAGCATGAAGAACAGGATCCCCACGCCGAACGCGAGTTCGCCCGGAACCATGAGGGCGACGTCGCCCAGCCAGCTGCACATGATCGCGACGAGCGCGGTGACCGCAGCGGCAGACAGCCGTCGGACCGACCACACGAGCGCCAGCGCGAGGACCAGCATGATGAACGGCTTGGTGAGGAGCGACAGCCACTCCTGACCGGAGGCGAGGGCGATGATGTGCACGAGTGCGACCACGGGCAGCGCGGCGAACAGCGCCGTCGCAGCCCCGCTTCTCTGCACAACCGTCATCAGCGCCACCCCCGTCACGTCGTAGGCCTTCACTCTAGCGATGCGACCGAGCACGAACCATGGCCGCCGACCGACGGCAGCGTCTCCTCGTCGTGGACGACGATAGGCTTGCACGGCCAAGGTTTCACCTGAGAAAGAGAGATCATCCGTGAGTGACGGGTTCGCACTGTTCACCGACCGATCCGTGGTCGCCATGCGCGTCAACGGCGAACTGAAGGACCTCGCCGCCACGGTGACGGAGACGGACACCGTCGAGCCGGTGCACCTCGACTCGCCCGACGGTCTCAACATCCTCCGCCACTCCGCAGCCCACGTGCTCGCGCAGGCCGTGCAGCAGGTCGACCCGCACGCGAACCTCGGCATCGGCCCGCCGGTCACCGACGGCTTCTACTACGACTTCGACGTCGCCGCACCGTTCACGCCTGAGGCGCTCAAGGTGCTGCAGAAGACGATGGACCGCATCATCCGCCAGGGCCAGCGCTTCGTGCGACGCGTCGTCACCGAAGACGAGGCTCGCGAGGAACTCGCGGGGGAGCCCTACAAGCTCGAGCTGATCGGCCTCAAGGGCGGATCGGCAGCCGACGACGAGAACGTCGAGGTGGGCGGCGCGGAGCTGACCATCTACGACAACGTCGACCCGAAGACGGGGGAGACGGTCTGGAAGGACCTCTGCCGCGGTCCGCACCTGCCGAACACGCGCATGATCGGCAACGGCTGGGCCTTGACGCGTCTCGCCGCGGCGTACTGGCGCGGGAGCGAGAAGAACCCGCAGCTGCAGCGGATCTACGGCACCGCTTGGGCGACCAAGGACGAGCTGCGCGCCTACCAGACGCGGATCGAGGAGGCGGCCAAGCGCGACCACCGCAAGCTCGGCGCCGAGCTCGACCTCTTCAGCTTCCCCGAGGAGATCGGCTCGGGTCTCGCGGTGTTCCACCCCAAGGGCGGCATCATCCGCAACGAGATCGAGAACTACATGCGTGAGCGCCTGCTCGCTTCCGGCTACGAGCTGGTGAACACCCCGCACATCACGAAGGGGCACCTGTTCGAGGTCAGCCAGCACCTGGCCTGGTACAAGGACGGCATGTTCCCGGCGATGCACCTCGACCAGGAGGTCGACGCCGACGGCCACGTCACCCGTCAGGGCCAGGACTACTACCTGAAGCCCATGAACTGCCCGATGCACAACCTGATCTACCGGGCTCGGGGGCGGAGCTACCGCGAACTGCCGCTTCGACTCGCCGAGTTCGGCACGGTCTACCGGTATGAGAAGAGCGGCACGCTCTCCGGGCTCACGCGCGTCCGTGGCCTCACGCAGGACGACGCCCACATCTACGTGACCGACGACCAGGTCAAGGACGAGGTCGGCCGCCAGCTGCAGTTCGTCCTGGAGACCCTCCGCGGCTACGGTCTCGACGACTTCTACCTGGAGCTCTCGACGAAGGACCCCGACAAGTACGTCGGCACCGACGAGGTCTGGGACGAAGCGACCGAGACCCTCCGCCAGGTGGCGGTCGAGTCCGGTCTCGAACTCGTCCTCGACCCCGCCGGCGCAGCCTTCTACGGTCCGAAGATCTCGGTGCAGGCGCGCGACGCGATCGGCCGGACCTGGCAGCTGTCCACCGTGCAGCTCGACTTCAACCTCCCCGAGTTGTTCGAGCTGGAGTACACGGCTGCTGACGGCACGCGCAAGCGTCCGGCGATGATCCACCGCGCACTCCTCGGCTCGATCGAGCGCTTCTTCGCGATCCTGCTCGAGCACTACGCGGGTGCCTTCCCGGTGTGGCTCGCCCCCGTGCAGGTCGTCGGTATCCCCGTCTCCGAGCAGTACGAGGAGTTCCTCGGCGGAGTCGTCGCCGAGCTGCGCTCGTCCGGGGTCCGTGCGGAACTCGACGCCTCCGACGATCGGATGCAGAAGAAGATCCGGAACCACACCAAGGCGAAGACCCCGCTGCAGCTGATCGTCGGCGAGGAGGACCAGGCCAACGGCGCGGTGAGCTTCCGATTCCGCGACGGCACCCAGGAGAACGGTGTCCCGGTCGCCGACGCCGTGCGCCGAATCCGCGCCGCCATCGCCGCGAAACTGCAGGTGAACACCGCAGCGGATCTGCCGGCATGACCCCGGGCACCGAGCCGGAGTCGTTCGAATCGATCGACACCTCCCACCTGGTGGGCGTCCCGGACGCGTTCCAGCGTCTCTGGACGCCCCACCGGATGGTCTACATCAAGCAGGGCCAACCATCCGACGACGGTTGTCCGTTCTGCATCGCGCCGACGCTCGACGACGAGTCAGCGCTCATCGTGCATCGGGGCGAGCACGCCTTCGTGCTGCTGAACCTCTTCCCGTACAACTCCGGGCATCTGCTCGTCTGCCCGTACCGCCACGTCGCGATGTACGACGACGCGACGACGGAGGAGGTCGCCGAGATCGGCGCTCTGACACAGACGGCGATGCGGGTCGTCCGGTCCGTTTCGAGGAACGACGGTTTCAACCTCGGCATGAACCAGGGTGCCGTGGCCGGTGCCGGGATCGCGGCGCACCTGCACCAGCACATCGTCCCGCGCTGGGCGACAGACGCCAACTTCTTCCCGATCATCGCCCAGACCAAGGCGCTCCCGCAGCTGCTCGGCGACGTCCGGCAGTCGATCGCGGACGCCTGGCCCACCTCGGCCTGATCCATCGTGGGCCAGTCCAGGTGGACCGGCCCAGCCAAGTCCAATTTCCGGCCTGTGGACGGAGCACCGTCAGGCCACCCGGCGGTACGCTCGCCATCATGACCGAGAGCAGCACGACCACTGGACAGCACGGCTCGAACCGCGTGAAGCGCGGACTCGCGGAGATGCTGAAGGGCGGCGTCATCATGGACGTCGTCACCGCTGAGCAGGCCCGTATCGCGGAGGACGCCGGAGCCGTCGCCGTGATGGCCCTCGAGCGCGTCCCGGCGGACATCCGGTCCCAGGGCGGCGTGGCTCGGATGAGCGATCCCGACCTCATCGAATCGATCATCGCCGAGGTGTCCATCCCCGTCATGGCGAAGGCTCGCATCGGCCACTTCGTCGAAGCGCAGGTCCTCCAAGCGCTCGACGTCGATTACATCGACGAGTCCGAGGTCCTGAGCCCGGCCGACTACGTGAACCACATCGACAAGTGGGGCTTCGACGTCCCGTTCGTGTGCGGCGCCACCAACCTCGGAGAAGCACTGCGGCGCATCAACGAGGGCGCCGCCATGATCCGCTCGAAGGGCGAGGCCGGCACCGGCGACGTGTCCGAGGCGACGAAGCACATCCGCAAGATCCGCTCCGAGATCGCGCACCTGTCGTCGATGTCGAAGGACGAGCTGTACGTCGCGGCGAAAGACCTCCAGGCCCCCTACGACCTCGTCGTCGAGATCGCCGAGACCGGCAAGCTCCCGGTCGTGTTGTTCACCGCCGGGGGTGTGGCGACGCCGGCCGACGCCGCGATGATGATGCAGCTGGGTGCCGACGGCGTGTTCGTCGGATCCGGCATCTTCAAGTCCGGCAATCCGGCTCAGCGGGCGGCGGCCGTCGTCAAGGCGACGACCTTCTTCGACGACCCTCAGGTCATCGCCGAGGTGTCCCGCGGTCTCGGTGAGGCGATGGTCGGCATCAACGTCGCCGACCTCGCCGCACCGCACCGCCTCGCCGAGCGTGGCTGGTAGCCCCGCGTCCGCCCTGAACCAGGTGACGTCGTGACCGGGGCGGCACGCGTCGGCGTCCTCGCCCTGCAAGGGGACTTCCGCGAGCATGCGGCCGTCCTCACCGGCCTCGGGGCGGACGTCAGCCTCATCAGGCGTCCCTCGGAACTGACCGGCATCGACGGACTCGTCCTGCCCGGCGGCGAGTCGAGCGTGATGGACAAGCTCGCTCGCTCCTTCGACCTCGCCGGACCGTTGCGCGAAGCGATCACCGCCGGGTTGCCCGTGTACGGCACCTGCGCCGGGCTCATCCTCCTGGCCGACCGGATCCTCGACGGGATCGCCGGGCAGCAGAGTCTCGGCGGGCTCGACGTCTCCGTCCGGCGCAACGCCTTCGGGTCGCAGCTCGACTCCTTCGAGACGGACCTGTCGATCCCGGTCCTCGGCGACCCGCCCGTGCACGCCGTGTTCATCCGCGCTCCGGTGGTCGAAGCCGCCGGTCCGTCGGTGACACCTCTCGCCTCGCTGCCCGACGGTCGGATGGTCGCCGTCGAGCAGGGGAACCTCCTCGGCACGTCCTTCCATCCCGAGGTCACGGGCGACACCCGTTTCCACGCCTACTTCCTCGACAAGGTCGAGCGATCCCGCTGAGGCGCTGGCGCCCGATCCCGTGGCCCGTCGCGGCGTGATCGCGAGTTCCAGGTCGCTGGCCTAGACTGGTCAGGTTCTTTTCACGCAGTTAGGGAGCACATGTCCGGACACTCCAAGTGGGCGACGACCAAGCACAAGAAGGCGGTCATCGACGGCCGTCGCGCGAAGTCGTTCGCCAAGCTCATCAAGAACATCGAGGTCGCGGCCAAGATGGGCGGCGCAGACCTCGCGGGCAACCCGACGCTGCAGGACGCCATCCAGAAGGCGAAGAAGACCTCGGTCCCGAACGACAACATCGACCGCGCCGTCAAGCGCGGTGCCGGCCTCACCGGTGAGGTCGTCGACTACACCACGATCATGTACGAGGGCTACGGTCCGAACGGCGTCGCCCTGCTCGTCGAGTGCCTCACCGACAACAAAAACCGTGCAGCAGCCGATGTCCGGACGCTGATGTCCCGCAACGGCGGCACCATGGCCGATCCGGGCTCCGTCGCCTACAACTTCCAGCGCAAGGGCCTCATCGTCGTCCAGGCCGAGGGGACCACGGAGGACGACGTCCTCGGCGCCGTCCTCGATGCGGGCGCAGAAGAGGTGAACACCGAGGGCGAGACCTTCGAGGTCGTCACCGAGCCGAGCGACATGGTCGCGACCCGGACCGCCCTGCAAGAGGCCGGTATCGACTACGACTCCGCCGACGTCGCCTTCGTCCCGAACCTCAAGGTCGAGATCGACGCCGACACGGCGCGCAAGGTCTTCAAGCTGATCGACGCTCTCGAGGACAACGACGACGTCCAGAACATCTACAGCAACTTCGACCTCACCCCCGAGGTGCAGGCCGAGCTGGAGGCCGACGACGAGTAGTCCGGCACCCGTGCCGTGCGAAGCCCGTTCGAACGGATGTACGACACTCCGCCCTCGCGGAGCGTCCGGCGCATCGCCCGCGCTTAGGGTCGGAACATGACTCTGCGTGTCCTCGGCATCGACCCCGGCCTGACCCGATGCGGGGTGGGGGTCGTCGACGTCCTCCCGGGACGGCAGGCCACGATGGTCGAGTACGGCGTCATCCGGACGGACGCGCACGCCCCACTCGAGCAGCGACTCCTCATGATCGCGCAGGGTATCGCCGAGGCGATCGAGCGCACCTCGCCGACCGCGATGGCCGTCGAGCGGGTGTTCGCGCAACACAACGTCCGGACGGTCATGGGCACCGCCCAGGCGAGTGGGCTCGCACTGCACGCTGCGGCCGCGAACGGGATCCCCGTCGGCCTGCACACCCCGAGTGAGGTCAAAGCCGCGGTGACCGGATACGGCCGGGCGGACAAGCTCCAGGTGCAGACCATGGTCGCCCGGATCCTCGGTCTCGACGAACTCCCGAAGCCCGCTGACGCCGCCGACGCGCTCGCACTTGCGATCTGCCACGCCTGGCGACCCGTCGTGTCGACGGCAGCGACACCCGTCGGCGCTCCGCCGCAGGGGAGTGGAGCACTCACTCCGGCCCAGCGTGCGTGGGCGGCGGCGGAACGCGGCGGCGCTCCGCGCGAGGCGGCCGTCCGGGCCCGGGCAGCGCGGAGCCCTAGGCTGGAAGCATGATCTCCTCCCTCCGCGGCACCGTCCTGAGCGCGGTCGGCAACCTCGTCGTGATCGAGGTGGGCGGCGTCGGATTCGCCGTCCAGGTCACGCCGGCCCATGCACTCTCACTCCGGGTCGGCACCGAAGCGCTCCTCTCGACGACACTGATCGTGCGGGAGGACTCGCTCTCCCTGTTCGGGTTTCGATCCGCTGAGGAGCTGTCCGTGTTCGAGCTCCTGGTGAGCGTCACCGGGGTCGGGCCGAAGTCGGCGCTCGGGGTCCTGGAGGCGCTGACGCCGGAGCAGATCGCCGCAGCCATCTCCGCGGACGACGACGCCCCGTTCCGCAAGGTCTCCGGGATCGGGCCGAAGACGGCGAAGCTCATCACCGTGTCGCTCGCCGGCAAGCTCCGCGTCACCAGGACGACGCCTGAAGCCCCGGCGACCACCGTGAACGCCGCCGCGATCGCTGATCAGGTCGTCACGGCGCTCATCGGGCTCGGTTGGCCGGAGAAGACGGCGACGCAGGCGGTCGTGGAGGCCTCCGCCTCCGCGAGTGCGGACGACCTCTCGACCGTGCCGTCGCTCATCCGCCTGGCCCTCGGCAGACTCGGCCCGGCGCACGCCGGAGGCCGTACCTCGTGACGGACGCTCCAGAAGACCTCACCAATCCAGCCGCCGAGTCCGACGCGGAACTGGCGTTCGAGGGGGCGCTCCGTCCCCGGTCGCTCTCGGAGTTCGTCGGTCAGTCCAAGGCGCGAGGTCAGTTGCAACTCCTGATCACGGCCGCCGGGATGCAGAACCGCACCCCCGACCACATCCTGCTGGCCGGCCCTCCTGGACTCGGCAAGACGACCCTCGCGATGATCGTCGCGCACGAGACGGGGAAACCACTCCGACTCACGAGCGGTCCGGCCATCCAGCACGCCGGCGACCTCGCCGCGGTCCTGTCGTCGCTGACCCCGGGCGAGGTCCTCTTCATCGACGAGATCCACCGCATGGCCCGCCCCGCGGAGGAGATGTTGTACCTCGCCATGGAGGACTTCCGCATCGACATCATGGTGGGCAAGGGTGCCGGCGCGACGAGCATCCCGCTCGAGCTGGCACCGTTCACCCTGGTCGGAGCGACCACCCGCTCCGGCCTGCTGCCGAACCCGCTCCGCGACCGCTTCGGGTTCACCGCGCACCTCGAGTTCTACGACGAGCCGGAACTGCAGCAGGTGCTGCACCGCACGGCCGACATGCTGGGGCTCGACATCGACGGTCGGGCCGTCGCCGAGATCGCCGGACGCTGTCGGGGTACGCCGCGCATCGCCAACCGCCTACTCCGCCGCGTCAGGGACTACGCACTCGTTCACGGTGGCCGCGCGGACCTCGAGACCGTCCAGGCCGCGCTCGAGCTCTACGACGTCGACGCCCTGGGTCTCGACCGACTCGACCGGTCGGTCATGGAGGGCATGCTCGACCGCTTCGCCGGAGGCCCGGTCGGGCTCAGCACACTCGCGGTCTCGGTCGGCGAGGAAGCGGAGACGATCGAGTCCGTCGTCGAGCCCTTCCTCGTCCGGATCGGCCTCATCACGCGCACGCCACGGGGCCGCGTGGCGACCCCGGCCGCCTGGCGGCACTTCGGCAGAACACCTTCTCAGCATGGCTCGACCCTCGATGGCCTATAATTTCCCTTTGGCGGTGCGTTCCCAACGTCTCCCGCCCTCAATCTCCTCTGGAAGGTTCCCATCGTGGATGCAATGACCCTCGTCCTGTTCGGCCTCGCCGGCGTCATGATCGTGTTCATGATGGTGAGCAACAACAAGCGGAAGAAGCAAGCCGCGGAGACCGAGCAGAAGCTCGTCCCCGGCGCCGAGGTGCTCACCGGCTTCGGTGTCTACGGCACCCTCATCTCGATGGACCGCGACTCCCGCAAGGCCGATGTCGAGATCGCCCCCGGCGTCATCGTCACCATCGACCCCCGCTACGCGGGTGCGGTCGTCGCCCCGACGGTCGCCGAGACCGCGGAAGAGGCTCCGGTCGTCGAGTCCATCCCCGACGACGCCTCATCGCTCGACCTCTCCAAGCCCGAATTCGGCCAGCGCGTCGAGGACACCTCGAAGCCGCAGAAGAGCGACGACTAGTCCCAACCCCTTCCCGGGCGGTGGCCGTCGTGCCACCGCCGGCAGAGAAAGCTGAGTTCCGAGTTTGGCAAAGTCGACTCCGGTCAAGAAAGCGTGGCGTTCGCTCACCTGGCTTGGCGTAATCCTCATCGGTTTGTTCGCGATCAACGCGGCCGGGGTCCTCTGGGGGAACAGCTCATGGGCGCCCAAGCTGGCCCTCGACCTCGAGGGTGGCACCCAGATCATCCTCGCGCCGAAGCTGGAGTCCGGCCAGACGGTCTCCAATGAGCAGCTGAACCAGGCCGTGGCGATCATCCGCCAGCGCGTCGACGCGTCCGGCGTCTCGGAGGCGGAGATCACGACGCAGGGTCAGAACGTCGTCGTCTCGATCCCGGGAACCCCCGACGAAGCGACGCTGAACCGCATCGAGAGCTCCGCGAAGCTCGAGTTCCGTCCGGTCCTCACCTCGCAGCAGCTGACTCCCGGTCAGCCGTCCAACACCTTCATCGGTGAAGACGGCGCCTCGACCCCGTATCCGACGCCGGACCCGGGCCTCGAGAGCACGCCGACCGCGTCGCCGACCAACGCGAGCGACCTGTCGCAGGTGACGCCCGCGCTGTACGCCGCCTTCCAGGCCTACGACTGCGCCGCGAACGCGGATTCGCTCGACGCCACCGCAGCGCCCGCTGCCGACCCACTCATCACGTGCGACGTCGACGGCACCTTCAAGTACGTCCTCGGCCCGGTCGAGGTGTCCGGAGAAGACCTGTCCGACGCGAGCGCCGGCATCAAGACGACGTCGTCGGGTGCGAGCACGGGCGAGTGGGCGGTGTACCCGGTCTTCAACGAGAAGGGCACTGCGCTCTTCGCCGACGTCACCGGTCGTCTGACCTCGCTGCAGAGCCCGCAGAACCAGTTCGCGATCGTGCTCGACGGCAACGTCATCTCCGCACCCCAGTCGCTCGCCGTCATCTCAGACGGCAAGCCGGAGATCAGCGGCTCCTTCACCGAGGAGTCCGCCAAGACCCTCGCCGATCAGCTCAAATTCGGCGCACTGCCGATCAGCTTCGTCGTGCAGAGCCAGGACACCATCTCGGCGACCCTCGGCTCGACGCAGCTGGAGAGCGGCCTCATCGCCGGTCTCATCGGGCTCATCCTGGTCGTCATCTACACGCTGTTCCAGTACCGGCTCCTCGGCACCGTGACCATCGCCTCGCTCGTCGCGGCCGCGGTGCTCACCTATGTGGTGATCCTGCTCATGTCCTGGCGTCAGGGCTTCCGGCTCTCCCTCGCCGGCATAGCGGGCCTCATCGTCGCCATCGGCTTCACCGCGGACTCGTTCATCGTGTACTTCGAACGCATCAAGGACGAACTCCGCGACGGCCGCGGTCTGGAGTCCGCCGTCGAAGCCGGCTGGAAGCGCGCCAAGCGCACCATCTACGCGGCCAAGGGTGTCAACCTCCTGTCCGCCGTGGTGCTGTACGTCCTCGCGATCGGCAACGTCCGCGGCTTCGCCCTCACCCTCGGCGTCACCACGATCATCGACGTCATCGTCGTGCTCCTGTTCACGCACCCGATGATGCAGCTCCTCGGCCAGACGAAGCTCTTCAACAGCGGCAAGCCGTTCACCGGTCTCGACCCGTCGGCGCTCGGCGCCATCTACCGTGGTCGTGCAGAATTCCGGAAGCCCGTCTCGGTGCCCGGCGCCAAGGCCGCATCCAGCAGCCGCGAGGCGGCCAAGCGCCAGACGATCGCCGAGCGCAAGCAGGCGGCCCTCGTCGGAGGCGGCTCCGACACCAGAGCAGACGATCTGCCGACCGATGGGAAGGACTCCTGATGGGTGCGTTCGCACGGTTCGGAAACGAGCTCTACACCGGGAAGCGCTCCTACGACTTCGTCGGCAAGCGCAAGATCTGGTACACGATCGCCATCGTCGCGGTCGTCCTCTCGGTGTTGATCCCGGTCGTCAAGGGCGGATTCAACTTCGGCATCGAGTTCCGCGGTGGTTCGCAGTTCCAGATCGCCGATGTCAAGAGCACCGATCAGACGCTGGCCGAAGACGCGGTCGCGTCCGTCGTCAGCGGCGCGACCACCCACGTGACCGTCGTGGGCGGCAACTCGGTCCGCGTGCAGACCGACCAGCTGAAGAACGACAAGGTCACCCAGCAGGTGTCGGCAGCCTTGGCCGAGGCCTACGGCGTCGAACAGTCCGACATCACGAGTTCGTTCATCGGCCCGTCATGGGGTCAGGACGTCTCCAAGCAGGCGATCGTCGGCCTCATCGTGTTCCTCGTGCTCGCGGCGATCCTCATGGCCCTGTACTTCCGCACCTGGAAGATGTCCGCGGCCGCGCTGCTCTCCCTCATGCACGACCTCATCATCACGGCCGGTGTCTACGCCGCGACGGGCTGGGAGATCACGCCGGCCGCCATGATCGGCTTCCTCACCATCCTCGGGTTCTCGCTGTACGACACCGTCGTAGTGTTCGACAAGATCCGCGAGAACACCACGCTCGACGCCGACGGCGCGGCCCGGACGTTCGGGGAGTCGGTGAACCTCGCGGTCAACCAGACCCTGGTGCGCTCGATCAACACCGGCGTGGTGGCGGCGCTCCCGGTCGCGGCGATCCTGTTCTTCGGTGCCTTCGTCCTCGGTGCCGACACGCTGCGCGACATCTCGCTCGCACTGCTGGTCGGTATCCTCGTCGGCACGTACTCGACGATCTTCGTCGCTGCACCGCTCTACGCGAACTTCCGGCACAACGAGCCCCGCATCGCCAAACACGACAAGCGCGTGCTGCAGGCGCGCGATCGCGCTCAGACCTCGGATGACGCCGAGGGCGAACGCACGGAAGCAGACGCGCCGCTGGCGCGTTGACCCTGACAGCGACCGACAACCGCGTGCACGAGCGCAGGGAGGCCTGAGATGGCGGACACCACGACATCCTCGACGGCCTCCCTGCGCCGTCTCGTCCCACGGATCTTCTCGAAGGCGCAGCCGGCCGGCGCCGTCGACACCCTGATGCGGACGGTACGGCAGCACCATCCGAAGGCCGACCTGGCGCTCATCGAACGTGCGTACACGGTCGCCGAGCGGGCTCACTCCGGCCAGAAACGCCAGAGCGGCGAGCCGTACATCACGCACCCGGTCGCCGTCTCCCAGATCCTGGCCGACCTCGGCATCGGACCGAAGACGATCGTCGCCGCCCTCCTCCACGACACCGTCGAGGACACCGACTACTCGCTCGACCAACTCCACACCGACTTCGGCGACGAAGTCGCCATGCTCGTCGACGGCGTCACGAAGCTCGACAAGGTCAAGTACGGCGACAGCGCACAGGCCGAGACGGTCCGGAAGATGATCGTCGCGATGTCGAAGGACATCCGCGTCCTCATCATCAAGCTCGCCGACCGGCTGCACAACGCCCGGACCTGGGGATTCGTCCCGGCCGAGAAGGCGGCGAAGAAGGCCACGGAGACCCTCGAGATCTACGCACCGCTCGCGCACCGCCTCGGGATCCAGGCGATCAAGTGGGAGCTCGAAGACCTGTCCTTCGCCGTGTTGTACCCGAAGCTCTACGCCGAGATCGAGTCGCTCGTCAAGCAGCGGACACCGCAGCGCGAGGAATACGTGCAGCACGTCATCGACGCGGTGAACGAGGATCTCAAGGCGCAGAAGATCCGCGGCAAGGTCGCCGGTCGCCCGAAGCAGTACTACTCGATCTACCAGAAGATGGTCGTCCGCGGCCGCGAGTTCGACGACATCTACGACCTCGTCGGCATCCGTGTCCTCGTCAACTCGCTGCGCGACTGCTACGCGGTCCTCGGGTCGATCCACGCACGGTGGACGCCCGTCCCAGGGCGTTTCAAGGACTACATCGCCACGCCGAAGTTCAACCTGTACCAATCGCTGCACACCACCGTCGTCGGACCGGGCGGGAAGCCCGTCGAGATCCAGATCCGCACGAACGAGATGCACCAGCGGGCCGAGTTTGGCGTCGCCGCGCACTGGAAGTACAAGGAGCGGATGAACAGCGGGAAGGCCGCGTCCTCCGCTGAACCCGACAGCTCGATGGCCTGGCTCGCCCACATCTCCGACTGGCAGGCGGAGACGGCGGACCCGGGGGAGTTCCTCGACTCGTTGCGGTTCGAGATCGGTGCGAAGGAGGTCTACGTCTTCACCCCGAAGGGGCGTGTCGTCGGCCTGCCCGCCGGCGCGACGCCGGTCGACTTCGCCTACGCCGTCCACACGGAGGTCGGCCACCGGACGATGGGCGCCCGGGTCAACGGGCGGCTCGTGCCGCTGGAGAGTTCACTCAACACCGGCGACGTGGTGGAGGTCTTCACCTCGAAGAACCCCGACTCCGGTCCGAGCCAGGACTGGTTGAACTTCGTCAAGAGCCCTCGGGCGCGGAACAAGATCCGCCAGTGGTTCACGAAGGAGCGTCGCGACGAGGCGATCGAGCAGGGGCGCGACGCGATCGCACGGGCGATGCGCAAGCAGAACCTGCCGCTCCAGAAGCTCATGAACCAGGACTCGTTCGCCGAGGTCGCGGCGCAGCTGCGCTACGAGGACGTCACGGCACTCTATGCGGCCGTCGGCGAGGGCCACGTCTCGACGCAGTCCGTGCTCGAGAAGGTGGTCGCGCTCCTGCAGAAGGACGCCGACAGCGAGCACGCCGAGTACACCGTCCCGGTGCGTGGGAGCCGCCGTGAGCGGCTGCAGAACAGCGACTCCGGGGTCCTCGTGCTCGGTGCTCCCGACATCCTGGTCAAGCTCGCGAAGTGCTGCACCCCGGTGCCTGGTGACGAGATCGTCGGGTTCGTCACGCGGGGCTCCGGCGTCTCCGTCCACCGTTCGGACTGCCACAACGTCCAAGGCCTCCTGCAGGAGCCCGAGCGCATGATCGATGTGGAGTGGGCGCCGTCGTCGAAGAGCGTGTTCCTCGTCCAGATCCAGGTCGAGGCACTCGATCGAGCTGGACTGTTGTCGGATGTGACGCGGGTGCTGTCCGAGTATCACGTCAACATCCTGTCGGCGACGGTGAACACCTCGAGCGACCGCCTGGCCATCAGCCGCTTCGTGTTCGAGATGGGCGACACCACCCACCTCGACCGAGTGCTGAACGCGGTCCGGCGGATCGACACCGTCTACGACGTCTACCGGGTCAACGGCGGCTGAGCGGGAGCGACCAGGACGCCAGTTCGCTCCGAGTCGGCTCGAGGCCGGGGAGCATCACCTCGGTGGCACTCGACACGACACGGACGATCCGTGTGCCGCCGAGGACCCGCGGGACGGAGCGGACCCATGCGACGACCTCCTCAGGGGTGGTGAGCCCGAGCAGGAAGTAGTTGCGGATCGTCGTCATGGCCTCCTCCGCGTCGGCCCCGGTGCGCCGTGCCAGATCCGCGACCGTGCGCGTGGGGGTCGTGACCCGCAGTGCGCCGCACCGCTCGCTGTCGTCGGCGCGGAGTGACACCTGACGCAGACGCAACCGGGGCGAACGCGCGCTTCGCCGTTCCATCGACACGAAGCCCGTGTGGACCCTCGGTGCGATGAGCGCCGCGCCGTGCAGCCAGGCGGCACTCGTCTCAGCGATGACCGCGCCGGCCAGCCCAGGCAGGTGTTCGAGGACCGCCGCGCGCAGCCGGACGGTGTCGGGTTCGTCGACACTGCAGTAGCCGTCTTCGAAGGCGAAGATCTCGCCGTCGAGCCGCGCGGCGGCGAGCTCGGCGACGGAGAGCTCGGGTGGCTGGAGGTAGGCGGGGAGGCGGCTCGTGGAGGCCGATGGATCCGTTGCGCAGCCTGGCTCGATGGGGGAGGACGTCTGGAGTGCCGTGGACATACGACGATCCTCCTGCAGCCGTCCGGCAGCAGGAGGATCGTCGACGGATCTGTGGAGAACCGCGACCGTCACGCGGTTGGTGGAGCGGATCCGCCTAGCGGATCGCCCCGAGCCACGCCTTGCGTGCATCCAGCGCCTCGATGGCCGCGGTGAGCCGGTCGGCGTCACCGGAGGCTCGTGCCGCCTCGACCTCGTCCTCGAGCTTGGCGATGGCGTCGGCGAGCTGGCTCGCGAGCCCCTCGGTGCGCGCCTTCGTCTCGGGGTTGTTGCGCTTCCAGTGCTCGTCCTCGAGCTGCTTGACGTGGGTCTCGATCTTGCGGAGACGGTCTTCGACGACGCGGACCTGCTCGCGCGGGACCTTGCCGATCTCGTCCCACCGACGCTGGATGTCGGTGAGCGCCTTGCGCGCCGAGTCCCGGTTCGTGTCGGCCAGGATCGGCTCGGCATCCGCCAACACCGCGAGCTTCAGATCCAGGTTGCCCTGGAACTCCTCGTTGTCGCGCGCGTCGATCTCGGCCTTCGCACCGTAGATCGCGTCGCCCGCGGCCTTGAACTTCGCCCAGAGCGCGTCATCCTGGCGCTTCCCGGCACGCGGGGAGGCCTTCCACTCGTCGAGCAGGCTGCGGTAGGCGGGGATGCCCTCGGCGCCCTTGGCGATGAGGGCCTCGGCGCGCTCGACGAGCTTCTGCTTGATCGCGCGTGCTTCCTTGTGGACAGAGTCGAGCTCCGTGTAGAACGCACGACGGTGCTGCTCGATCGTCGCGCGTGCCGTCCGGAACCGCTTCCAGAGGTCGTTGGCGTCGTTCTTCGCGAGACGAGGTCCGTCGTGCTGCTGGCGCTGCCACTCGGCGAAGAGTTCGTCGAGCCGCGCCGAGGTCTGCTTCCACTGCACCCGTGCCGGATCCTGCTGCGCGAGCTGCTCGGCCTCCTCGACGATCGCGAGACGCGCACGTGCCGCTTCCTCGAGGGCTGCCTTGGTCTCCTGGCTCTGCGCCTCGGTCAGCTCGCTCACGGTGCCGTCGAGCGCCGCGAGGCGGGTCAGGAGCGCCTGGAGGTTGCCGACCGCGTTGGCGGACTCGACCTGCTTGGTGATCGACTTCACGGCCTTCGCGACGTCCGTCGCCGGAGCACCGCGCTTCGCGCGCTGCTCAAGGAGCGTCACCTGTCCGGCGAGGTCCGTGAACTTGCGCTCGAAGTACGCGAGCGCCTCCTCCTTGGAACCGTCGGGGTACTGTCCGACCGCTCGTTCGCCGTCGGCCTCACGGACGTAGACGGTGCCGTCGTCGTCGACACGACCCCACGGTTCGATCTCTGGACTGGTCACGCGCATCACCCTTGCTGTGTGTTGACCGCCGTTCGTGGCGATCGTGATCGATCCACAAGCCTATTACCCCGAGTCCTGCTCGGGGCGACCGCTTGCGCCGGTCGGTTCCGTCTGGTGCAGGTTACTGCACCCGCTACTGGACCGTCACCGAGGTGATGGTGGCGGGGACCGCCGGAGCGCCGTCACCGCTGCCGTCCGCGACGCCGCCGGACACGACGCCCGAGACGAGCTGGTCGAGACCGCTCGTGATCTGGCCGAGCACGGTGTAGCCGCCGGCGGCGTCGGACGGGATGGTCGAGTCCTGGTACACGAGGAAGAACTGCGAGCCGTTGCTGTAGCCGTTCCCTCCCTGGCGCGCCATGGCGATGGTGCCGGCCGGGTAGACGTCGTCCGTCGGTGCGTTCTCGACCGGGCCGTAGCTGTACCCGGGGCCGCCGGTGCCGGTGCCGTCGGGGTCGCCGCACTGCAGGACGTAGATGCCGCTCGTCGTGAGGCGGTGGCAGGTGACGCCGTCGTAGAAGCCGGACTGGGCGAGGGAGATGAAGGAGGAGACGCCCTGCGGCGCGCAGGCTCCGTCGAGGGTGAGGTTCATGACGACGTCGTTGATCGTCATCTCACCGCTCCAGTCGCGGTCCTCGGCGATCGTGCTCGCGGGGACTTCGCCGGTGTTCGAGCCGTCGGTGGCCCCGGTGACACCGCAGGCCCCGGCCTCGGCGGAGGCGGTGGGCGTCGCGACCGGGGTGCCCGGACCGCCGGCGAAGAAGAACACCTGCGCAGCCGTGGCACCGGCGAGGACGACGACGAGCGCCGCAGCGGCGATCACGTTGTCGCGGACGCGGCGCTTGGAGCGGTGCTCGTGCACGGTGCGCCGGGCGTTGTAGGCGCGCAGCCGTGCGCGTGCTGCGCGTGCCTCTTTGTCCGGACCCTTGCTCGTTGCCACGTCGTTCCCTCCAGGTGCCGTCGGCCGAGCGGCGGCATCGCGCTGTCATCTGGCACCACGCCCGCGGCGGACTGCCCAGGAGAACCTTACGGGGAGCGCTCCGCGCGGACCAAACGGCGCACGACGGCGGCGACCCCGTTCTGCAGCGGGTCCGCGTGTCGCAGGCTGCGGCTAGCCTGGTGGAATGTTCAGTCGAGGACCCGGCATCGCCGGCGCACCGGTCCCGCTCGCCGTGCGCATGCGGCCCCGCAGCCTCGAGGAGGTCGCCGGCCAGCAGCACCTGCTCCGTCCCGGCTCGCCGCTCGTCCGCCTGGCGAGCGACAACGAGGGGACGCAGGCGGCCGTGTCCGTCATCCTCTGGGGCCCACCGGGCACCGGGAAGACGACGCTGGCGCAGGCCATCGCGCACAGCTCCGGCCGCCGGTTCGTCGAGCTCTCGGCCGTGACGGCGGGCGTCAAGGACGTCCGGCAGGTCATGGAGGAGGCGATGTCGAGCCGCGACCTCTACGGCAGCTCGACCGTCCTCTTCCTCGACGAGATCCACCGGTTCACGAAGGCCCAGCAGGACGCCCTGCTCCCCGGCGTGGAGAACGGCTGGGTCATCCTGGTCGCCGCGACGACCGAGAACCCGTCGTTCTCCGTCATCTCCCCGCTGCTGTCGCGTTCGCTGCTCCTCACGCTCGAACAGCTGAGCGACGACGACCTCGGTATCCTCATCGACCGCGCCGTGACCGACCCGCGCGGCCTGGCCGGTCGCTTCACCGTGACGCCGGAGGCCCGCGCCGCGATCATCCAGTTGTCATCCGGCGATGCCCGACGGGCTCTGACGGCACTGGAGGCGGCCGCGATCGCCGCCGACTCCGATCTCGGCGCTCCGGTCGACCCCGACGAGCTCGATCTCGACGACGCGGGCCTCCTCGACGTCGGCGATGAGGACGACGAAGACGACGAAGACGGGGTGGACGACGACTCCGACACCGCGACGAGGGCGCCCCGCGGTCCCGTCATCACCGACGAGCTCGTCTCGCAGGCGGTCGACCGCGCCCTGCTCCGATACGACCGCAACGGCGACGAGCACTACGACGTTATCAGCGCGTTCATCAAGAGCATCCGCGGATCCGACGTCGACGCCGCGCTGCACTACCTCGCTCGGATGATCGAGGCGGGGGAGGACCCGCGCTTCATCGCCCGCCGCATCATCATCTCCGCGGCCGAGGACATCGGCATCGCCGACCCGCAGGCGCTGCCCATCGCCGTGGCGGCCGCCGACGCCGTCCAGTTCATCGGCATGCCCGAGGGTCGCATCCCGCTGGCCGAGGCCGTGGTGTACCTGGCCACCGCCGCCAAGTCGAACGCGGCCTACGTCGCCATCGACCAGGCCATCGCGGACGTCAGGGCCGGAGCCTTCGGACGTGTGCCGAAGCCGATGCGCGACGCCCACTACGCGGGCGCCAAGCGCCTCGGACACGGCAAGGGCTACCGCTACCCGCACGACCACCCGATCGGCGTCGTCGCCCAGCAGTACCTGCCCGACGAGCTCCGCGACGTCCGGTACTACCAGCCCACCGACCACGGCCACGAACGCGACATCTCGGCACGGTTGGACAAACTCCGGAAGATCGTCCGGGGCGAGTGAACGTCGGGTCGCGGCGGCCCGGCGACCGGGGCACGTCGTGCTAGTATTGATCCGCCTAGAACCGGTGTGACTGCGCGGCTGCTCGATCACCGTGTTCGACGGGCGTGTTCTGTAGCCGAACAGCCCCGGCGGACCCCTCTGACTTTGTCCGGTGTGATTCCGGATCACCGACGCGTCTTCGCGCCGGTCATTCATCGTTTGAGACTTCATCGAAAGGAAACCGTGTCTACCAAGTCACGTACCCGCAGCAAGACCCGCCTCTCGCGGGCACTCGGCATCGCCCTCACCCCGAAGGCAGCCAAGTACCTCGAGAAGCGTCCCTACGCTCCCGGTGAGCACGGCCGCACCAAGCGCAAGGCCGACAGCGACTACGCCGTCCGTCTGCGCGAGAAGCAGCGTCTGCGCGCCCAGTACGGCATCCGCGAGGCTCAGCTCAAGATCGCCTTCCAGGAGGCACGTCGCACCCAGGGCCTGACGGGTGAGAACCTCGTCGAGATCCTCGAGACCCGTCTCGACGCGCTCGTCCTCCGTGCCGGCTTCGCCCGCACCACGGCTCAGGCTCGCCAGATGGTCGTGCACCGCCACATCATGGTCGACGGCCAGCTCGTCGACCGCCCGTCCTTCCGCGTGAAGCCGGGTCAGCTCATCCACGTCAAGCCGCGCTCCGAGGGCACCGAGCCCTTCCAGGTCGCCGCTGCCGGCGGTCACGTCGACGTCCTGCCGAAGGTGCCCGCGTACCTCTCGGTCGAGCTCGACAAGCTCCAGGCACGTCTCGAGCGTCGCCCGAAGCGCGCCGAGGTCCCCGTGACCTGTGAAGTGCAGCTCGTCGTCGAGTACTACGCAGCCCGCTAGGACTGCGGCCCGGCTCCGGGCACCACACGAAGAGGCATCGGCTCCGGCCGGTGCCTCTTCGTCGTTGTACGACGCCATCGGTCCACCGCGCTCGACTACGATGGATGCTTGGTACGCCCGGCGACGCCCGGGTGGTCGCACCGCAGATGAGGAGTTCCCCATGAAGAACGTGTTCTGGCTGATCGTCGGCATCGGCGCCGGCTTCGTCGTCGCCCACGAGATCAACAAGACACAGTCCGGCAAGCGGTTCTTCTCCGAGCTGGACTCACGCGTCAGGGAGTTCACCGACACCGTCGGCGACGCCTACAAGGAGCGCGAGGCGCAGCTGCGCGACACGGCGGAGTCCGTCGTCGCGCGCGTCGAGGACGCCGCAGAAGACCTCACCAAGCCGTAGCGGCACGCCCGGACGGGCATCGCCGCAGCGCACGAACATCGACACGCACACCCCTGACGTACGGACACCATGGACACCGCTGACATCCGCTCCCGCTGGCTCACCTTCTTCGGCGATCGGGGGCACACCGTCGTCCCCTCAGCCTCGCTCGTCAGCGACGACCCCTCGCTCCTCTTCACGGTCGCCGGCATGGTGCCGTTCGTGCCGTACCTCACCGGTGTCGTCCCCGCGCCGTTCGACCGCGCCACGAGCGTCCAGAAGTGCATCCGCACCAACGACATCGAAGAGGTGGGCAAGACGCCACGGCACGGCACCTTCTTCCAGATGAACGGCAACTTCTCCTTCGGCGACTACTTCAAGGAGGGGGCGATCACCTACGCGTGGGAGCTCCTGACCGGCAGTGAGTCGAGCGGCGGCCTCGCCTTCGACGAGAAGGACCTCTGGGTCACCGTGTACAAGGACGACGACGAGGCGATCGACCTCTGGAAGCGCGTCGCAGGGCTCCCCGAGCACCGCATCCAGCGGCTCGACAAGGACACGAACTACTGGTCGACGGGTCAGCCAGGACCGGCCGGCCCGTGCTCGGAGATCTTCTTCGACCGCGGTCCCGCGTACGGCGCCGACGGCGGCCCGGCGACCGACGACGACCGGTACGTCGAGATCTGGAACCTCGTGTTCATGCAGTACCTGATCGAGAACGTCCGCGGCAAGGTCGACTTCGACATCGTCGGCGAACTCCCGAAGAAGAACATCGACACCGGCATGGGGCTCGAGCGGGTGGCCTTCCTCAAGCAGGGCGTCGAGAACATGTACGAGATCGACCAGGTGCGCCCGGTCCTTGATCGCGCCGCCGAGTTGAGCGGACGTCGCTACGGCGCCGACCACGACGACGACGTCCGGATGCGCGTCATCGCCGACCACGTGCGTTCCTCGCTCATGCTCATGAGCGACGGCATCACGCCGTCGAACGAGGGACGCGGGTACATCCTCCGCCGCCTCATGCGACGGACGGTCCGTGCGATGCGTCTCCTCGGCGTCGACACCGCGACGTTCCCCGAGCTGTTCTCCGCGTCGCGCGACGCCATGAAGGCCGCCTACCCCGAGGTCGAGACCGACTTCGGCCGGATCTCGCAGAGCGCCTACGCCGAGGAGGAGACCTTCCTCCGGACGCTGGCCAGCGGCACGACCATCCTCGACCTCGCGCTCGAGCAGACCAAGGGCACGGGCCGGACGGCCCTCGCCGGGGATTCCGCGTTCCTCCTGCACGACACCTACGGGTTCCCCATCGACCTGACCCTCGAGATCGCGGAGGAGGCCGGCCTCTCCGTCGACCGAGACGCGTTCGATTCGCTCATGACCGCCCAGC
This sequence comes from Plantibacter sp. MDV22-iso1, assembly GCF_058408345.1. Classification (NCBI taxonomy): domain Bacteria; kingdom Bacillati; phylum Actinomycetota; class Actinomycetes; order Micrococcales; family Microbacteriaceae; genus Plantibacter; species Plantibacter sp. MDV22-iso1. The sequence continues at coordinate 286,802 of NZ_JBZVDY010000004.1, read as the reverse complement.
GCCAGCGCGCGAAGGCCGACGCGAAGGCGAAGAAGAGCGTCCTCGCCGACCTCTCGGTCTACAGCGACATCCGCGCCAAGGGCGAGACCGTGTTCACCGGCTACACCGAGCTCGAGACCGAGAGCCGCATCCTCGGCATCATCGTCGGCGGCCACCCGGTGCAGCGCGCGGTCGCCGGTGACATCGCCGAGGTGATCCTGGCGGAGACCTCGCTGTACGCCGAGTCCGGCGGGCAGGAGGCCGACCAGGGCGTCATCGTCGGACCCGGATACGAGCTCGAGGTGCTCGACGTCCAGAAGCCGGTGAAGGGTCTCATCGCGCACAAGGTGCAGGTGAGCCAGGGCGAGGTGGGCGTTGACGCACCGGCGACGACCATCGTCGACGCGAGCTACCGCCGCGGCGCCCAGCAGGCGCACTCCGGTACGCACATCATCCACGCCGCCCTGCGGCAGGTGCTGGGCGACAGCGCCCACCAGTCCGGTTCGTCGAACAAGGCCGGGTACCTGCGGCTCGACTTCACCTGGAACCAGCCGCTGTCGCCGGCGACGAAGTCGGAGATCGAGGAGATCTCCAACAACGCCATCCGCGACAACCTGCAGGTGACCACCCGCGAGATGGCGCTCGACGACGCGAAGGCACTCGGCGCCATGGCACTGTTCGGCGAGAAGTACGGCGAGACCGTCCGCGTCGTCGACATCGGCGGGCCGTGGTCGCGTGAGCTGTGTGCGGGCACCCACGTCACCTCCAGCGCCGAGATCGGGTTGATCAACCTCGTCAGCGAATCGTCCGTCGGCTCGACGAACCGTCGGGTGGAGTCGCTCGTCGGACTCGAGGCCTTCCGCGACCTCGCCGCCGAGCGGGCGCTCGTGTCACAGCTCTCCGGCAGCCTCAAGACGCCGAAGGAACAGCTGCCCGACCGCATCGCCGAACTCGTCGCGAACCTCAAGGCGGCTGAGAAGAAGATCGCCGCGTTCGAAGCCCGTGGGCTGAGCGAACGTCTCCCGGCGTTGGCGCAGACCGCTCACCGCGTCGGCCCGGTGTCGCTCGTCGCCGAGCACCTGGGCGAGCTCGGGTCACCGAACGACGTCAGGACGCTCGTCACGCAGCTCCGCGAGCAGCTCGGCGCGAGCCCGGCGGTCGTCGCCCTGGGCGCGGTCGTCGGTGGGAAGCCCGCGATCGTCGTCGCGACGAACCAGGGTGCCCGCGACGCCGGACTCAAGGCAGGCCTCCTCGTCCGGGTCGCGGCCGGCGTCCTCGGCGGCAACGGTGGTGGGAAGGACGACCTCGCACAGGGTGGCGGCGTCGACGCCACCGCGCTCGGCGACGCCCTCGCGGCGATCGCCCGCGAGATCGCCTGACATGACGGACGGGTTCCGTCGCGGTGTCCGACTCGGGATCGACGTCGGGAAGGCCAGGGTCGGGGTCGCGAGAAGCGATCCCGACGGCCTGTTGGCCACGCCGGTGGAGACGGTCACACGGGACCTGGGCGGCGACGCCGACATCCGGGCGATCGCGGTCATCGCCGAAGAACTCGGCGCCGTGGAGCTCGTCGTCGGTCTCCCGATCGCCCTGTCGGGGAAGGACACGGCGTCCACACAGGACGCCCGGGAGTTCGCCGCCCGGCTCAGGTCGATCACCGGTGTCCCGGCCCGTCTCGTCGACGAGCGGCTGACGACGGTGACCGCCCACGGCGCCTTGCGCTCCGCTGGGAAACGACAGAAGCAGACGCGCTCGATTGTCGATCAGGTGGCGGCCGTCATACTCTTGCAGTACGCCCTCGACGCCGAACGCGGTTCGGGGCGACCCCCCGGAAGCCCCGTCGACCCGTGAACAGGACGTGCCTGTGTCGAATCTGACACCTGAGAACAACCCAGCAGACGATCCGCTCGCCGACCTCTTCACGTCCGAACGGAACGCAGCGGGGGAGCAGCCGGTGCCACTGTCCCGACGCGAGGCACGTCAGCGGCGGGAGGCCGCCGAAGCCGCCTCGACGCCGCCCGAGCCCGTCGATGAAGACGCCGCGAGCGACACGGTCGAACCGGCCCCGGCCGGCTCCAGATCGGTCGACGCCACGTCCGTCGACGCCCCCTCGACCGCCGCGTCGTCCGGTGACTCCAGCGTCGGCGAGCCGGCCGCGAGCGCCACACCCTTGAGCGGATCGACCTCACGTGCGCCCGAGTCCGACGACACCGAGTCATCGGTGTCCCGGGCCAGGACCATGACCATCCCCGCGTTCGAGGACCTGCTCGCTGAGGACGACACGGCGAACGACAGCGGGCCGCAGCCGATCCATCGGGGGCGCCGTCGTGCGCTGGCCGGCGGGGAACCGCCGAAGCGCCGTCGTGGTCGTCGCGGGCTCATCGCGCTCATCGTGTCGATCGTGGTCGTCGGGGGTCTCGTCGCGTGCGCCGCGGTCGTGTGGACGAGTTACGAGCCGCAGATCCGCAAGGTCCTCGGCTGGGAGGAACCGAACGACTACGAGGGTGCCGGCAGCGGCGAGGCCGTCGTCATGGTCAACGAGGGCGACATCGGCGAGGACATCGCGACGAGCCTGCACGACGCGGGGGTCACGAAGTCGTTCGACGCCTTCTACGACCTCCTCCTCGCACAGCCCACCCAGCCGGAGTTCTTCCCTGGCGCCTACAAGCTGAAGCTCAAGATGAGCGCCAAGTCCGCCCTTGCGGCCCTGACCGATGAGGCGAACCGCATGGAGGACACCTTCGTCATCCCCGAGGGCACCGCCGAGCAGGACGCCCTGCCGTCGATCGCGGAGGGCACCGGCATCCCGCTGGAGGAACTCCAGGCTGCGGCCGCCGACGTCGCGTCCTTCGGTCTCCCCGCCGAGGCGACCTCGCTCGAGGGGTTCCTCTTCCCGGCGACCTACAGCCTCCCCGACGGCGGCGATGCGCACGCCGTCCTCCAGACCCTCGTGAACCGGTCGTTCCAGGCGCTCGACGACGCCGGGGTGAAGCCCGAGGACCGCTGGAAGACCATCGTCCTGGCCTCGCTCATCCAGAAGGAGGCGGGCCTCCGCGACGACTACTACAAGGTGTCGCGGGTCTTCCTCAACCGACTGGACCCGGCCCAGTGGGAGAGCGGTCTGCTGCAGTCCGACGCGACGGTCGCGTACGGGACGGGCAACACCCACCGGGTGTCGACAACGGACGCCGAGCGCGCCGACGCTTCGAACCCGTACAACACCTACGTCCACCCGGGCATGGTCGTGCGACCGATCTCGAACCCGGGCGACCTCGCGATCGACGCAGCCCTGCATCCGGCCGACGGACCCTGGCTCTACTTCGTCACCTGGAACCTCGATTCCGGTGAGACGATCTTCTCCACCACCCAGGAGGAGCACGAGGCCGCGGTCGACAAGTGGCTGTCCTGGATGGACGAGCACCCCGAGTACCAGTAGCGGGAGCGTGGCGCACATGCGTGGAACAGGGCCGGGTCACGGCCAGGACGGGCAGCCGCGGCTCGCCGTGCTCGGCGCGCCCATCGCCCACTCCAAGTCGCCGGCACTGCATGAGGCCGCCTACCGGGTGCTGGGGCTCGACTGGGACTACGGTCGCCACGAACTCGAGGCGGCTGAGCTCTCGGCCTTCCTCGACGACCTCGGCTCGGACTGGCGGGGGCTCTCGCTGACCATGCCACTGAAGCATCGCGCGCTCGAGCTGGCCGACGTGGCCGACCGCGCCGCAACCGAGACCGGGGCGGTCAACACGCTGCGTCTCCGACGAGCCGAGGACGGGTCCCGTCGGATCGAGGGGTTCAACACCGACGTCGGCGGCATCGTCCGCGCGATCGGGGCGGCCGGTGTCGACACGATCGCGTCCGCGGTCGTCCTGGGCGGGGGAGCGACGGCTTCCTCGGCGATCATGGCGGCGGCGGACCTCGGTGCCGAGCACGTCCACGTGGCGCTCCGACGACCGGCCCAGGCGCGACCACTCGAGGACCTCGCCGGCCGGCTGGGGCTGCGGTTCGCCTCAGGGCCGTTCGACGGTGAGACGCCTGACGCACCGCTCGTGATCAGCACCCTTCCGGGCGGCGCCCTCACCGAACCGGGTCCGGTCCTGTCCCATGCTCCAGGCGCGCTCCTCCTCGACGTCGCGTACGACCCGTGGCCGAGCGTGCTCGCGGAGGCCTGGTCGCAGGCCGGCGGGTCGGTCCTCAGCGGGCTGTCGATGCTCGTGCACCAGGCGTTGCTCCAGGTCCGGATCTTCGTCCTCGGCGATCAGCTCCTGCCGCTCGACGACGAGACGACGGTGCTCGGGGCGATGCTCGAAACGGTCCACCTCGATCACACCGGGGCGCCGGTCGCCTGGCACTGACCGCTCCGGACGCATCCGTCGCCCACCTGCACACCCGCCGGGCCGTCGACCGAAGGCGCACGGTCGCGTCCCGGCTCTATGGAAGGATAGGACCATGCTTCGTTGGCTCACTGCCGGAGAGTCTCACGGCCCGGAACTCATCGCCGTCCTCGAGGGACTCCCCTCCGGCGTCCCCATCTCCATGGACGGCGTCCGCGCCGACCTCGCCCGACGGAAGCTCGGCTACGGCCGAGGATCCCGCATGAAGTTCGAGGAGGACGAGCTCAACCTGTCCGGCGGCGTCCGCCACGGCTTCTCCATGGGCAGCCCGATCGCGATCCGCATCGGCAACACCGAGTGGCCGAAGTGGGCCGAGGTCATGAGCCCCGAGCCGACCGAGATCTCCGACAAGTCGCGTGGCCGCAGCGCCGCGCTCACCCGTCCGCGTCCCGGTCACGCCGACCTGACGGGTATGCAGAAGTACGGCTTCGACGAGGCGCGTCCCGTGCTCGAACGCGCCAGCGCACGCGAGACCGCAGCGCGCGTCGCCCTCGGTGCCGTCGCGCGCTCCTTCCTCGGCGAGCTGGGCATCACCCTCGTCAGCCACACGCTGTCGATCGGCCCGGTGCGCGTTCCCGAAGACAGCCCGCTGCCGGTCCCGGCCGACGTCGACGCGCTCGACGCCGATCCGCTGCGCTGCTTCGACAAGGCGACCTCGGAGCGCATGGTCGCCGAGGTCGACGCGGCCAAGAAGGACGGCGACACCCTCGGCGGCATCGTGGAGGTCCTGGCCTACGGACTCCCACCGGGACTCGGCTCCTACGTCCACTGGGACCGCCGACTCGACGCACGCCTCGCGGCAGCGCTCATGGGCATCCAGGCCATCAAGGGTGTGGAGGTCGGCGACGGCTTCCTCACGACGACGCGTCGCGGTTCCGCGGCCCACGACGAGCTCGTCCAGGAGAGCGACGGCATCGCCCGGCAGAGCGATCGCGCCGGCGGCACCGAGGGTGGCATGACCACCGGTACCGTCCTCCGCGTGCGCGCCGGCATGAAGCCGATCGCGACCGTCCCGCACTCGCTCCGCACGGTCGACGTCGCGACGAGCGAGGCCGCCACCGCGCACCACCAGCGCTCGGACGTCTGCGCGGTCCCGGCCTCCGGTGTCGTGGCCGAGGCGATGGTGGCCCTGGTCCTCGCCGAAGCGGTGCTCGAGAAGTTCGGTGGCGACTCCGTCCCCGAGACGAAGCGCAACCTCGACGGATACCTGGCAGCGATCCCGTCGAACCTGCGCACGCGAGGCGACCACGCCTCCAGCGCCGATGCCTGAGCAGGCCGCCGATCTCCGACTCCCCGTCGTCCTCATCGGACCGATGGGGTCGGGGAAGAGCCGGGTCGGCAAGCAGCTGGCGAAGCGCCTGGGCCTGCCGTTCGTCGACACCGACAACGTCGTCTCCGGCGAGCACGGCGCGATCGCGCGCATCTTCGAGCAACACGGCGAGCCTCACTTCCGCGCCCTGGAGCGGGCGGCGGTCGCCGCCGCACTCGAGCAGCCGGCGATCGTGTCGCTCGGCGGGGGAGCGGTGCTCGACGAGGACACGCAGCGTCAGCTCGCCGATGCACGCGTCGTGCTGTTGACGGTGACCGAAGAGGCCGTGCTGGCACGAGCCAACCTCGACAAGCGTCCACTCCTCCGTGACGACCCCGGCGCGTGGTCGCGCATCGCCGCCGCCCGGCGTCCCGTGTACGAACGACTCGCGGATGTCACCTTCGACACCTCGCACCGACCCATCTCAGGCATCGTCGACGAACTCGTCGCCTGGGTGAAGGAGCCTGCATGAGCACCGAACCGACCACCCCGACCGAGCGGACCGTCATCGAGGTGACGGGATCCTCCCCGTACCCCATCACGATCGGGAGAGGGCTGGAGGACGTGCTCGTCGACGCCCTCGGGACCAGCGTGCAGCGGATCCTCATCGTCCACCCGGCGACGCTGGGCGAGAAGGCTGCCAAACTGCGCGAGACCCTGAGCGACCGGTACCAGGTGCTGCTCGCCGAGGTGCCGGACGCCGAGGCCGGGAAACGGGTCGAGGTGGCCGCGTTCTGCTGGGGAGTCCTCGGCCAGGCAGACTTCACGCGCTCCGACGCGGTCATCGGGTTCGGCGGTGGCGCCGTCACCGACCTCGCAGGCTTCGTCGCCGCCACCTGGCTGCGCGGCGTCCGACTCGTGCAGGTCCCCACGACGGTCCTCGGCATGGTCGACGCGGCCGTGGGCGGCAAGACGGGCATCAACACCGCGGAAGGCAAGAACCTCGTCGGCGCCTTCTACGCCCCGGCAGCCGTCGTCTGCGATCTCGACACGCTCGACACCCTCCCGAAGAACGAGATCCTCGCCGGGTTCGCCGAGGTGGCCAAGGCCGGGTTCATCCGCTACCCGGAGATCCTCGATCTCATCGAGGTCGACGTCGACGCCGCGACCGACCCCGAGACACCCGCCTTCCGCCGCTGCATCGAGCTCGCGATCCGGATGAAGGCCGACGTCGTCAGCGAGGACTTCACCGAGCAGGGCCTCCGCGAGATCCTCAACTACGGGCACACGCTCGGGCATGCCATCGAGCACGCCGAGCGGTATCAGTGGCGACACGGTGCCGCGGTGGCGATCGGCATGATGTACGTCGCCGAGCTCTCCCGCCTCGCCGGCCGGCTGTCGGACGAGGTCGTCGACCGCCACCGTCGCGTCCTGGAGCTCCTCAGCCTGCCGATCGCCTATCCGGTGGGCCGCTGGAACACGCTGCTCGCGACGATGCAGCGCGACAAGAAGACGCGCGGTTCGATGTTGCGGTTCATCGTGCTCGACGACCTCGCCAAGCCGACCGTCCTCCAAGGGCCCGAGACCTCGCTGCTCTTCGCCGCCTACCAGGAGATCGGCTCCTGACCGACGCCGGTGCGCTCCGCGAGCGCTCGTCCCGAACGGATACCCTCGACTCATGACCACCGTACTCGTCCTCAACGGACCGAACCTCGGGCGCCTCGGCAGCCGTGAACCCGACGTCTACGGCTCGGCCGACCTCGTTGCGCTGCGCACCGTGCTCGAGGCCGACGCGGGCGACGGGACGCGGATCGACCTGCGCCAGACGGACGACGAAGGCGAGCTGATCGGCTGGCTCCACGAGGCCGTCGACTCCGGCACGTCCGTGATCCTCAACCCCGCGGCGTTCACCCACTACAGCTACGGGCTCCGTGACGCGGCGGCCATGGTCACGAAGGCTGGCCTCCTGCTCGTCGAGGTGCACCTCTCGAATCCGCACGCCCGCGAGGCCTTCCGTCACACGAGCGTGATCTCCGGTGTCGCGACCGGCGTGATCGCCGGTTTCGGCTTCGACTCGTACCGCCTCGCCCTCGACCTCGTGGTGCGCCGCAGCGCCGAGTGACGTGCGCGGCGCCCTGGTCCACCACGGGTGCATTGGTCACGGGTCCTCGCAGCGGTTACACTCGTTCGTTGGGTCGTATCCGGCCGCACACTTTCCACGAACGGACATTCTCGCGCATGGCTTCTACCGCTGACATCAAGAACGGCATCGTCCTGAACATCGACGGGCAGCTCTGGACGGTGATCGAGTTCCAGCACGTCAAGCCGGGCAAGGGTGGCGCGTTCGTCCGCACCAAGATGAAGAACATCATGACCGGCAAGGTCGTCGACAAGACGTACAACGCCGGCACGAAGATCGACGTCGAGAACGTCGACCGCCGCGACTTCACCTACCTGTACGCGGACGGCGACTCCTTCGTCTTCATGGACAAGAGCGACTACGACCAGATCACCATCCCCGCCGTCGTCGTCGGCGACACCAAGAACTTCCTCCTCGAGAACCAGGACGTCACGGTCGCACTCAACAACGGCAACCCGCTCTACGTCGAGCTCCCCGCGTCGGTCATCCTCGAGGTCACCTACACGGAACCCGGGCTCCAGGGCGACCGCTCGACCGGCGGCACGAAGCCGGCGACCGTCGAGACCGGCTACGAGATCCAGGTCCCGCTCTTCCTCGAGACCGGCACCAAGGTCAAGGTCGACACCCGTACGGGTGACTACCTCGGTCGCGTCAACGAGTGAGCGCTCGCACCAAGGCGCGCAAGCGCGCCCTCGATCTGCTGTACCAAGCCGACGTCCGTCAGCAGACCCTCGCTGAAGTCCTGTCCGCGGAAGCGTCTCGCGCCGTCAGCGAGCCCGACCGCCAGGCCTCGTGGTTGTATGCGCGAGAGATCGTCGACGGCGTCGGTGACCACGCCGAGGAGATCGACGAGCAGATCGAGACGTACGCGCAGGGCTGGACGCTCGCGCGGATGCCCACGGTCGACCGGGCCATCCTCCGGATCGCGATCTGGGAGATCCTGTTCAACGACGAGGTGCCGCACGGCGTCGCCATCGACGAAGCGGTCGAGGCGGCCAAGACGCTGTCGACCGACGACTCGGCCGGCTTCATCAACGGCCTGCTCGGCAAGATCTCGCAGATCAACCCGCGGTGACGATGAGCGACGAGAACGGTGCAGCCCTGCCGCTGAAGCGCGTGCACCACATCGCGATCATCGCCAGCGACTACGAGCGCTCCAAGCACTTCTACACCTCGGTGCTCGGCTGCGAGCTGCTCACCGAGGTGTACCGGGCCGAGCGCGACTCCTGGATGGGCGACCTCGCCCTGAACGGTCAGTACCTCATCGAGTTGTTCTCCTTCCCTGACCCGCCGGCGCGCGCATCCGGGCCCGAAGCGCTCGGGCTGCGGCACCTCGCCTTCGCCGTCGACGACGTCGACGCCGGCCACGCGCGGCTGGTCGAGCTGGGTGTCCGCGTCGAAGACGTCCGGATCGACCCGCACACCTCGCGCAAGATGCTGTTCTTCTTCGATCCCGACGGCCTCCCGTTGGAGCTCTACGAGGCCTGATCCGACTGCTAGGCTCGGGTGTTGACCAAGACAACCTTTAAGACCGTCCAGAGAGGCGGAGAAGGGAGTCGGCGATGAGCGCACGTACCGTGCTGCACGAAGCTGACATCGCGCGGGCGTTGACTCGGATCTCCCACGAGATCCTCGAGTCCAACCGCGGAGCAGACGACCTCGTGATCCTCGGCATCCCGACGCGCGGGGTCATCCTCGCGAAGCGGATCGCCGCCACGATCTCCTCGATCTCGGGCGCGACCATCGTCTCGGGTGCACTCGACGTCACGATGTACCGCGACGACCTGGCGAAACACCCGACCCGTGCACCGCAGCCCACGACACTGCCGCCGCAGGGGATCGACGGGCGCACGGTCGTCCTCGTCGACGACGTCCTGTACTCGGGACGCACCATCCGCGCCGCACTCGACGCGTTGACCGACCTGGGCCGCCCACGCGTCGTGCGGCTCGCCGCGCTCGTCGACCGCGGGCACCGCGAGCTCCCGATCCGGCCCGACTTCGTGGGGAAGAACCTGCCCTCCTCGCAGGCGGAGCGCATCTTCGTCCGGCTCACCGAGTTCGACGGCGACGACTCCGTGACGATCGAGGGGAGCGGCGAATGAGGCACCTGCTGTCGACGAAGACCCTCACCCGCGACGAGGCGATCGAGATCCTCGACGTCGCGGAGGACATGGCCGAGACGCAGTTCCGTGAGGTCCGCAAGCTCCCGACCCTCCGTGGGAAGACGGTCGTCAACCTCTTCTTCGAGGACTCGACCCGCACGCGCATCTCGTTCGAGGCTGCCGCAAAACGGCTGTCCGCAGACGTCATCACCTTCAGCGCGAAGGGGTCGAGCGTCTCGAAGGGCGAGAGCCTCAAGGACACCGCACAGACCCTCGCCGCGATGCACGCCGACGCCGTCGTGATCCGACACTCCGCCTCCGGTGCGCCGCAGACCCTCGCCGACAGCGGGTGGATCGACGCAGGCATCCTGAACGCGGGGGACGGGACGCACGAGCACCCGACGCAGGCCCTCCTGGACGCGTTCACGATGCGCAAGCGCCTCCACGGCGAGCGTTCCCGCGGTCGCGCGCTCGACGGGGTGGCGGTGACGATCGTCGGCGACATCCTGCATTCCCGGGTCGCCCGCTCGAACGTCTGGCTGCTCGACACGCTCGGCGCCGAGGTGACCCTCGTCGCCCCGCCGACACTGCTTCCGGTGGACCTCGGCCCGTGGCCGGCCACCGTCCGCTACGACCTGGACGACGCGATCGCCCAGCGTCCCGACGTGCTGATGATGCTCCGGATCCAGTCCGAACGCATGCGCGCCGCCTTTTTCCCGAACAGCCGGGAGTATTCCAGGCGCTGGGGGCTCGACGACGAGCGACTCGCCCGCCTCGATCCGGCTAGCATTGTCATGCACCCCGGGCCGATGAACCGCGGTCTGGAGATCTCGTCCGGGGCAGCCGACTCACCCCGGTCGACCGTCCTCGAACAGGTCGCCAACGGGGTGTCGGTCCGGATGGCCGCGTTGTACCTGCTGCTGTCCGGCGATCGAGAGGAATCCACCCGTGTCTGAGCCCACTTCGAATCACGACGCCACGCTGATCACCGGAGCGACGCTCGCCGACGGGACACGCACCGACCTCCTCCTGCGCGACGGACGGATCGCGGAACGCGGCTCCGGGCTGAGCGCCGTCGGCGCGACCGTCGTCGATGCAGACGGCCTCCTCGCTCTCCCCGGGCTCGTCGACCTCCACACGCATCTCCGGGAACCCGGGTTCGAGCAGAGCGAGACGGTGCTCACCGGTACGCGTGCCGCAGCCGCCGGCGGCTTCACCGCGGTGTTCGCGATGGCCAACACCTCGCCGGTGGCCGACACGGCCGGGGTCGTCGAGCAGGAACAGTCGCTCGGTGAACGCGCCGGGTACGCGACGGTGCAGCCGATCGGTGCCGTGACGGTCGGCCTCGCCGGAGAGCGGCTCGCCGAACTCGGCGCCATGGCCTCCTCACGTGCCGAGGTCCGGGTCTTCTCGGACGACGGTCTCTGCGTGTCCGACCCGCTGCTCATGCGCCGCGCGCTGGAGTACGTGAAGGCCTTCGACGGCGTGATCGCCCAGCACGCGCAGGAACCCCGGCTCACCGTCGGTGCGCAGATGAACGAGGGCGCCCTCTCCGGCGAACTCGGGCTCACCGGGTGGCCGGCGGTCGCCGAGGAGTCGATCATCGCCCGCGACGTCCTCCTCGCCGAGCATGTGGGTTCCCGCCTCCACATCTGCCATGTCTCGACGGCAGGGTCCGTCGACGTCATCCGCTGGGCGAAGGCCCGAGGCATCCCCGTCACGGCCGAGGTCACGCCGCACCACCTGCTGCTCACGGAGGAGCTGGTGGCGAGTTACGACGCCCGGTACAAGGTGAACCCGCCGCTGCGACGGGCGGAGGACGTCCAGGCGCTGCGCGAGGCCCTCGCGGACGGCACGATCGACATCGTCGCGACGGACCACGCACCGCACCCGGTCGAGGCCAAGGACTGCGAGTGGGACGCCGCCGCGAACGGCATGGTGGGCCTCGAGTCCGCCCTCTCCGTCGTGCACGCGTCGATGGTCGCGACCGGGCTCCTGGACTGGAACGACGTCGCCCGGGTGCTCTCGGCGACGCCGGCGAGGATCGGACGGATCACCGGGCAGGGGGCTTCGATCGAGGCCGGAGCTCCGGCGGAGGTCGTGCTCTACGACACCGCCGCCACCCGTCCGTTCGGCACGGCCGACCTTGCCGGCAAGGGCGTGAATTCGCCCTACCTCGGCCTGGAGCTGCCGGGCCGCGTCGTCGCCACCTTCCACCGTGGCTACGCGACCGTCCTGGACGGCGCCGTGCTCCCGACGGAGCAGGTCGCGGCGGCAGCACGCCGCGCCGCGCGATCCGCGGAGGTCGAGCGCTGATGGACGGGCGGATCCTCGCGGCCGTCCTCGTCGCCCTCGTCCTCCTCGGCATCCTCGCCCTCATGGGCCTCGCCTGGCGACGCCGCGTCGCGCGCGACGCCCAGGTCGGTCCCCTCGCAGAGCTCCCCGACCCGCGGCCGGTCCCGTCACTGACGGTCGAGGTCCTCTACGTCGCGACGTCGAAGCACGACCAGCCGCTCGAACGGCTGGCGTTGCAGGGACTGCGCTACCGATCCCGGGTCACGCTCGAACTGGGCGCCGCCGGAGTCGTCGTCGACGTCCCGGGGGAGCGGCCGACGTTCATCCCGGCGACGAGCATCGTCGGCGTCGACCAGACCAACCTCACGATCGACCGGGTCGTCGAGCGGGGCGGGCTCATCCGCCTGAGCTGGCGTCCCGTCCCGACGGTGATCGCGGACAGCACCTTCCGCGTCCTCGAGCAGGCGGACCGCGCCCGCATCATCGACATCGTCACGAGCATCATCCCCGCCGCGGACGCCGGACTCCGGCCGACCGGCACCTCAGACACCCTCGCCGACGTCACCTCGGCCGACGACTCCACCCCACCGCCTCACGAGAGGGCTTGACCATGACCTCCTTCACCCCACCCAGTCCAGCGGTACTCGTCCTCGAGGACGGCAACCGCTACGTCGGGCACGCCTACGGCGCGACCGGCCGCACGCTCGGCGAGGTCGTCTTCGCCACCGGCATGACCGGCTACCAGGAGACGCTGACCGACCCGTCCTACGCCGGACAGATCGTCCTGATGACCGCGCCCCACATCGGCAACACCGGCGTCAACCGCGAGGACATGGAGTCCGCCCGTGTCTGGGTCGCCGGATACGTGGTGCGCGACGCGTCGCGCGTCGTCTCCAACTTCCGAGCGGACCGCTCGCTCGACGACGAACTCGTCCAGGACGGCGTCGTGGGCATCAGCGGCATCGACACCCGCGCGGTGACGAGGCACATCCGTTCCGCCGGTTCCATGCGCGGCGGCGTGTTCTCCGGTGAGGACTTCGAGTTGTCCGGCGCCGAACAGCTCAGTCTCGTCCGCGCCGGCGCGCAGATGGCCGGTCTGAACCTGTCGAGCCAGGTCTCCACGACCGAGCAGTACACCGTGCCGGCGGTGGGGGAGCGCGTCGGTTCCGTCGCGGTCCTCGACCTCGGCGTCAAGACGTCGACGCTCAACCACCTCGCCGCTCGCGGCTTCGACGTCGTGGTGCTGCCGCAGTCGGTGACCTCGGCCGAAGTCCTCGCGCTCGAACCGTCCGCCCTGTTCTTCTCCAACGGACCCGGCGACCCGGCTGCGAGCGACGCGCACGTCGCCCTCCTGCAGGACGTGCTCCGCGCGGGCGTCCCGTACTTCGGCATCTGCTTCGGCAACCAGCTGCTCGGCCGCGCGCTCGGATTCGACACCTACAAGCTGCCGTTCGGCCACCGCGGGATCAACCAGCCGGTCCTCGACAAGGCGACCGGTCGGGTGGAGATCACCTCGCAGAACCACGGCTTCGCGGTGGACCTGCCGATCGAGGGCCGCCACGAGACGCCCGCCGGGTTCGGCCTCGCGGAGGTCAGCCACTACAGCCTGAACGACGAGGTCGTCGAGGGCATCAACTGCATCGACATCCCCGCGTTCTCGGTCCAGTACCACCCCGAGTCCGCCTCGGGTCCGCACGACGCGGTCTACCTCTTCGACCGGTTCCGCGACCTCGTGACCGGCCACGCCACCACTTCCAGCACCAAGGAGAACAACTAGTGCCCAAGCGCGACGACATCAACAGCGTCCTCGTCATCGGCTCCGGGCCGATCGTCATCGGGCAGGCCGCCGAGTTCGACTACTCGGGCACCCAGGCATGCCGCGTGCTGCGCGAGGAGGGCGTCCGCGTCATCCTCGTCAACTCGAACCCGGCGACCATCATGACCGACCCCGACTTCGCCGACGCGACCTACGTGGAGCCGATCACCTGGCAGGTCATCGAGACGATCATCGCGAAGGAGAAGCCCGACGCGATCCTCCCGACCCTCGGGGGCCAGACGGCGTTGAACGCCGCGATCCAGCTGCACGAGCACGGCATCCTCGAGAAGTACGACGTCGAGCTCATCGGCGCGAACTTCGAGGCGATCAACAAGGGCGAGGACCGCCAGATCTTCAAGCAGCTCGTGCTCGACGCGGGCGCGGACGTGGCCCGCTCGTACATCGCCCACACGGTCGAGGAGGCCGTCGGCTACGCCGAGGAGCTCGGCTACCCGCTGGTCGTCCGCCCCTCGTTCACCATGGGCGGCCTCGGCTCAGGCTTCGCGTACACCGAGGCGGAACTGCGCCGGATCGTCGGTGACGGCCTCCACCAGAGCCCGACCACCGAGGTGCTCCTCGAGGAGTCGATCCTCGGCTGGAAGGAGTACGAGCTCGAGCTCATGCGCGACACGGCCGACAACACCGTCGTCGTCTGCTCGATCGAGAACGTCGACCCGGTCGGTGTGCACACCGGGGACTCCATCACGGTGGCCCCCGCCCTGACGCTGACGGACCGCGAGTACCAGAAGCTCCGCGACATCGGCATCGACATCATCCGCGCGGTCGGCGTCGACACCGGCGGCTGCAACATCCAGTTCGCGGTCGACCCGGCCGACGGCCGCATCATCGTCATCGAGATGAACCCGCGCGTCTCGCGCTCGAGTGCCCTCGCCTCGAAGGCGACCGGCTTCCCGATCGCGAAGATCGCGGCGAAGCTGGCCATCGGGTACCGACTCGACGAGATCCCGAACGACATCACGAAGGTCACGCCCGCGAGCTTCGAGCCCACGCTCGACTACGTCGTCGTGAAGGTCCCGCGCTTCGCGTTCGAGAAGTTCCCCGCCGCCGACCCGACGCTCACGACCACCATGAAGTCGGTGGGTGAGGCGATGGCGATCGGACGCAACTACGCCACCGCCCTGCAGAAGGCGCTGCGGTCGCTCGAGAAGCGCGGTTCCAGCTTCCACTGGAGCGACGAGTCCCGCAGCGTCGAAGAGCTGCTCGAGGTCATGAAGACCCCGACCGACGGCCGCATCGTCGTCGTGCAGCAGGCGCTCCGCAAGGGTGCCACCGCCGAGCAAGTCTTCGAGGCCACCAAGATCGACCCGTGGTTCATCGACCAGATCGTCCTCATCAACGACGTCGCCGACTGGATCGCCGCGGCGGACCGCCTCGACACCGAGGTGCTCCGGACCGCGAAGAACCACGGCTTCTCGGACGCGCAGATCGGTCAGCTGCGCGGGTTCGGCGAGCAGGAGGTGCGTGAGGTCCGCCACATCCTGGGTGTCCGCCCGGTCTACAAGACGGTCGACACGTGCGCCGGCGAGTTCCCGGCCCTCACCCCGTACCACTACTCGAGCTACGACACGGAGACCGAGGTGGTCGCGAGCGACCGCCGCAAGGTGGTCATCCTCGGGTCCGGCCCGAACCGCATCGGCCAGGGCATCGAGTTCGACTACTCCTGCGTGCACGCGTCCTTCGCGCTGCAGGCCGCCGGTTTCGAGACGATCATGATCAACTGCAACCCGGAGACCGTCTCGACGGACTACGACACGAGCGACCGGCTCTACTTCGAGCCGCTCACGCTCGAGGACGTCCTCGAGGTCATCCACGCCGAGAGCGAGTCGGGCGAACTCGTCGGTGTCGTCGTCCAGCTCGGCGGCCAGACGGCGCTCGGGCTCGCGAAGGGTCTCGAGGCCGCAGGCGTCCCGATCCTCGGCACCACGCCGACCGCCATCGACCTCGCCGAGGAGCGCGGCCAGTTCCAGGAGATCCTGGACGCCGCCGGCCTCGTCGCACCGAAGAACGGCACCGCGGTGGAGATCGAGGGTGCGCTGCGCGTCGCCGAGGAGATCGGCTACCCGGTCCTCGTCCGCCCGAGCTTCGTGCTCGGCGGACGCGGCATGGAGATCATCTACGACAGCGCATCACTCACGGACTACTTCGTGCGCATCGAGGACCAGGGCATCGTGGGCCCGGCCCAGCCGCTGCTCGTCGACCACTTCCTCGACGACGCGATCGAGATCGACGTCGACGCCCTGTTCGACGGCGAGGAGCTCTACATCGGCGGCGTCATGGAGCACATCGAGGAGGCCGGTATCCACTCGGGCGACTCGAGCTGCACCCTGCCGCCCGTCTCGCTCGGTCGCGCCGAGATCGACCGCGTGCGGAACGCGACGCTCGCGATCGCCCAGGGGATCGGCGTGCGTGGTCTCCTGAACGTCCAGTTCGCGATCGGCGCCGGCATCCTCTACGTCATCGAGGCGAACCCGCGTGCGTCCCGCACGGTGCCGTTCGTGTCGAAGGCGCTCGGCATCCCGCTGGCCAAGGCCGCTTCGCTCATCATGACCGGCGCGACGGTGGCCGAGCTCAAGGACTCGGGGCTCCTGCCCCCGGTCGACGGATCCCGCGTCCCGATCGACTCCCCGGTGTCGGTCAAGGAGGCCGTGCTGCCCTTCAAGCGCTTCCGCACGAAGGACGGCCAGATCGTCGACAGCGTGCTCGGCCCGGAGATGCGCTCCACCGGCGAGGTGATGGGCATCGACAAGGACTTCCCGCGCGCGTTCGCGAAGAGCCAGGAGGCGGCCTACGGCGGCCTGCCGTCGAGCGGAACGGTGTTCGTCTCGGTCTCCGACCGCGACAAGCGTTCGATCATCCTGCCGGTGCTGCGCCTCCAGCAGCTCGGGTTCGACATCCTCGCGACCGACGGCACGGCCGAGGTGCTGAACCGGAACGGCATCAGTGCCCGAACGGTGCGCAAGTACAGCGAGACCACGGCCGCGGGCGAGGACGACTCGATCGTCGACCTGATCAACCGCGACGAGGTCGACATGGTCATCAACACCCCGAGTGGCCGGTCGGCTCGCGCGGACGGCTACGAGATCCGCGCGGCCGCCGTCGCGGCCGACAAGCCGCTCTTCACGACGATCGCGCAGCTCACCGCCGCGGTCGGCTCCTTCGAGGCGCTCGGCGGTGGCTTCGAGGTCCGCTCGCTCCAGGAGTACGCACTCGATCGGGCTGCGCGCTCGTGACGGCTTCCTTCGGAACCCGGCTGGACGAGGTCTTCGTCCGGTCGGGCCGACTCTGCGTCGGCATCGATCCGCACCGCTTCCTGCTCGAGGCGTGGGGCCTGCCTGACACCGCCGCCGGCGCAGGGGCCTTCGGCCTCGCCGTCGTCGAGGCCGCAGCCGGTCGCGCCGGGATCGTCAAGCCGCAGGTGGCGTTCTTCGAACGGTTCGGATCGGCCGGGTACATCGCCCTCGAAGGGGTCCTCGCAGCGGCACGCGACGCCGGGCTCCTCGTGATCGGCGACGCCAAGCGCGGCGAGATCGGGACGAGCATGGAGGGCTATGCCGAGGCGTGGCTGACCCCCGGTTCACCGCTGGAGGTCGACGCCCTCACCGTGAACCCCTATCTCGGCTTCGGCTCACTGCACCCGGCACTCGAGCTCGCCGAGCAGCACGGCAAGGGCGTGTTCGTGCTGACGGCGACCTCGAACCCGGAGGGTCGCGACGTCCAGCTCGCCGAGGACAGCGCCGGCCTCACCGTCGCGGCGTCGATGCTCGACGAGATCGACCACTGGAACGCACGGCACCACCCCGGGTCGACCGGTTCGATCGGCGCGGTCATCGGTGCCACGCTCCGTCTCGAGGAGTTCGGCCTGACGGCGGTACCGCCGACGACCACGCTCCCGATCCTGGCACCCGGTTTCGGCCACCAGGGAGCCGCGGTCGCCGACCTCGGATCCATCTACGGCGACCTCGCGCCGGGCGTCATTGTCTCCGAGTCCCGGAGCATCCTCGCCGCCGGACCCTCGGGGATCGCGGACGCCGTCGAACGTTCCGTCTCAGCCGTGAGGAGCGCCCGTGGTTGACCAGGAGCAGGACCAGCCCAGCAGGAACATGCCGGAGGTCGACCGGGCCGCCGCGTCACGTGAGGCCGTTCGCAAACGTCGCGCCCGCGCGACCGTCAAGGCCTCCATCGCCTCCGGCGCCCGCACCCCGTTGGAGGTGCTCGACGCCGCGACCGCCGATCCGGACGGCATCGAGGGCGGCATCCGCATCACCGAATACCTCCTCAGCATCCCGAGTGTCGGCGTCACCAAACTCGGGCGGATCCTCGAATCGCTCGGTATCTCCTCGGTCAAGCGCCTGGGCGGTCTCGGTCGACTGCAGCGGGATCGCCTCCGCGCCTTCATCGCAGAGCGCTACCCGGGCACGGCGCGCAGCCGACTCGTCGTGCTCGCCGGTCCGACGGCCGTCGGCAAGGGGACGGTCGCCGCGTACATTCGCGACCACTACCCGGAGGTGCACCTCTCCGTCTCGGCCACGACGCGCAAGCCGCGGCCTGGGGAGCAGCACGAAGTGAACTATTACTTCGTGACCGACGACGAGTTCGACGGCCTCATCGAGGGCGACCGCCTGCTCGAGCACGCCACGGTCCACAACGCGTACCGCTACGGCACGCCACGCGAGCCGATCGAACGTGCGCTCGCAGCCGGCGACAGCGCGCTGCTCGAGATCGACATCCAGGGCGCCAGGCAGGTCCGGGAGGCGATGCCGGAGGCGACCCTGGTGTTCCTGCTGCCGCCGAGCTGGGACGAACTGGTCCGTCGACTCGTCGGACGGGGCACCGAGGACGAGGAGGAACGGGAGCGCCGACTGCGTACTGCGAAGGTCGAACTGGCCGCCGCGGACGAGTTCGACCACCGTGTCGTCAACGACGACGTGGCCCGCGCGGCCCAAGAGGTCGTAGACTTGATGAAGATTCACGGGGATTGACGTCCGACGCGCACCCCGCATCGATCCGATCTTCCCCGAACACAACCACACGAGGAGTGTGAACCTGCATGGCTGACAAGCTCAAGGGCATCATCGACCCGCCCATCGACTCCCTGCTCACCAAGGTCGAGTCCAAGTACGCACTCGTGATCTTCGCGTCCAAGCGCGCGCGCCAGATCAACGACTACTACGCCGACCTCCACGAGGGCAGCCTGTTCGACAACGTCGGGCCGCTGGTCGACTCGTCCGTCGAGGACAAGCCGCTCTCGATCGCGATGCACGAGATCAACGAGGACAAGCTCCAGATCAAGCCGATCGCCGAATAACGCTTCACCACGACGAATCCGCCGGGCGCCAGACGACCGGCGGATTCGTCGTGTCGGGCCCGTTCCCACCACCGCGACGCCCTGCGTCACAGGCGGACGACGTGTCCGAGGCCTCGACTAGAGTGATCAACGGTCGGGCCCCGGAACACCACGACGGCCGATCCCTCCACCATCGCATCACCACTTCCGACGGGAGACCGCATGACCGAGCTGCGCCTGTTCACCTCCGAATCCGTGACCGAGGGGCATCCCGACAAGATCTGCGACCAGATCTCGGACAGCATCCTCGACGCGCTCCTCGAGGTGGATCCGCGCAGTCGAGTCGCCGTCGAGACGCTCGTCACCACCGGGCTCGTCCATGTCGCCGGTGAGGTCTCCACGAGCGGCTACGTCGACATCCCGACGATCGTCCGCGAGCGCATCCGGTCCATCGGCTACACCTCGTCCGACATCGGATTCGACGGCGACTCCTGCGGCGTGAGCGTGTCGATCGGCTCGCAGTCCGCCGACATCGCCGCCGGAGTCGACCACGCCTTCGAGTCCCGCGAGCAGTCCAGCGTCGACGCCTACGACCTCCAGGGCGCCGGCGACCAGGGCATCATGTTCGGGTTCGCGACCACCGAGACGCCGCAGTACATGCCGCTGCCCAGCTGGATCGCGCACCGTCTCGCAGAGCGACTCGCCGAGGTACGCAAGTCCGGCCAGCTCGACTACCTGCGCCCGGACGGCAAGACCCAGGTCACCATCGGGTACGACGGCTTCCTCCCGAAGACCGTGGAGACGGTCGTGGTCTCCACGCAGCACAATCCGGGTGTCTCCACGGAGCAGCTGCGCCGCGACGTCCAGCGTCACGTCATCGAACCGGTCCTCGCGACGGTCGAGCTCGACAGCTCGAACGTGACGCACCTGATCAACCCGACCGGCATCTTCGTCGTCGGTGGCCCGATGGGCGACGCCGGGCTCACCGGACGCAAGATCATCATCGACACCTACGGCGGAGCGGCTCGACACGGCGGTGGGGCCTTCAGCGGGAAGGACCCGTCGAAGGTGGACCGCTCGGCCGCGTACGCCATGCGCTGGGTGGCGAAGAACGCGGTCGCCGCCGGATTCGCCGAACGTCTCGAGGTGCAGGTCGCCTACGCCATCGGCAAGGCCGCGCCGGTCGGACTCTACGTCGAGACCTTCGGGACGGCCCATGTGCCGGAGGCCGACATCACGCGCGCGATCCGCGACGTCTTCGACCTCCGTCCGGCCGCGATCATCGCCGACCTCGACCTGATCCGCCCCATCTACGCCGCCACGGCGGCGTACGGGCACTTCGGCCGCGAGCTCCCCGACTTCACGTGGGAGCGTCTCGACCGGGTGGAGGCGTTGCGGTCAGCAGCCGGGCTGTAGCCGTGGTCGGCGCGAGGGTCGCGAGGGTGGTGCTCGACTCCCCGTTGCCACAGCTCGACCACCTGTTCGACTACGCCATCCCCGACGAACTGGCTGACGACGCCGTGCTCGGCGCGCGCGTCTCGGTCCCGCTGCGCTCGGCGGGTCGGTCGGCGAACGGGTTCATCGTCGACCTCGCCGACTCGAGCGAGTTCGGCGGAGCGCTCAGCCCCTTGAGCTCGGTCGTCTCGTCGGTGCCGGTCCTGACCCCGAGCCTGTGGACGCTCGCACGCCGTGTCGCGGACCGCAGCGCCGGCAGCGCCATGGACGTCCTGCGTCTCGCCATCCCGCCGCGACAGGTCCGGGTCGAGAAGACCTGGACCGCCGCGACCCCGCCGGAACCTCCGTCGGTCGAGCGGCGCACCGTCCCGGGGTACGCCCCCGGCACCCTCGACCGTCTCGCGCTGGGGGAGCGGTACGCGATCAGCGCGATCCCCACCCTGACCGCGACGAGCGCGGGCGTGTGGCTCCCGGACTGGTCGTTCACGCTGGCGGCTCTCGCCGTGAACCAGCTGTCCGAGGGGAGGAGTGCGATCCTGTGCGTCCCCGACTACCGGGACGTCGAACACCTCCTGGCGGCGCTCGACGACCTCGGTGTCGGTGCCGCGGTCGCGAGGGCTGATGCGAAGCAGACCCCGGCTGCTCGCTACCGCGCCTACCTGGACGGCCTGCATCCGGTGCCCCGGATCGTCGTCGGCAACCGGTCGGCCGTCTATGCACCGGCGCACGACCTCGGACTCATCGCCCTCTGGGACGACGGCGACCCCCTCCACCAGGAGCAGCTCGCCCCCTATGTGCACGCCCGCGACGTCGCGTTGACCCGGCAGGAGATGAGCGGCTCCGCCCTCGTCTTCGCCGCGCACTCACGCAGTACCGAGGCGCAGCGACTCGTCGAACTCGGCTGGCTGCGCGAGGTCGCACCGACCCCGCCGATACGCCCGAGAGTCGTCGTGTCCCGGGCGAGCGGCGACGACGCCATGACGAGCCAGGCGAGGATACCGTCGAGCGCCTGGCGCGCAGTCGACGAGGCGCTGCATCACGGACCCGTGCTGGTCCAGGTCGCGCGGCCGGGGTACGCGCCGCACCTCGCCTGTCGACGGTGCGGGACGAGGGCCCACTGCTCGGTGTGCCACGGTCCACTCCAACTCGCCACAGCCCGTTCGCAGCCCTCCTGCCGGTGGTGCGGTCACCTCGCGGCAGGGTGGTCGTGCGAGACCTGCCACGACACCGCGTTCCGTGTCACGGCCGCCGGCACCGGCCGGACCGCCGAAGAACTGGGCCGGGCGTTCCCCCGGTACCGGGTCGTGGTGTCGGACGGCGACGCCCCCAAGTTCGACGTCGGTCCGGAGCCGGCGCTGGTGATCGCGACCCGAGGCGCGGAGCCCGTCGCAGCGGGCGGCTATGCCGCCGTCCTCCTGGTCGACGCCGACCGCATGCTGGCGCGGGAGTCACTCCGTGTCGCCGAGGACTGCCTACGGTGGTGGTCGAACGCCGCAGCCCTGGCCGCTCCACGCGCGCCGGTGCTGCTGATCGGCGTCGAGGCCCCCGTGGCGAACGCCTTCGCCCTCTGGCAGCAACCGCGGTTCGCGAGCGAGGAGCTCGCCGAGCGCCGAGAGCTCGGGTTCCCTCCCGCGGTCCGGAGCGCGACCCTCACCGGCACCCGCGACGCCGTCGACGCCGCTCTCGCCGCGCTGCCCGCCGAGTACCGGAGCCGCGTGCTCGGCCCGACCGTCGACGAGGCGGGCGACAGCGTCGCGATCCTGCGGGTCGACTACGGCCATGCCAGGGCGGTCGCCGAGCAGTTGCGGGCGACCGTGGTCGCGCAGGCGGCGAAGCGTCGACGGCCGACCCCCGGCAGGCGGGCGCCGAAAGCCCCGCCTACACTCAGAGTACGATTCGACGATCCGGAGATGCTGTCATGATCCACCCCGTCCACGAAGTCCGAACCGCATGAGGCTGGTCTTCGCCGGCACCCCCGCCGTCGCCGTCCCGACGCTCGACGCCCTCGTCTCGGCCGGGCACGAGATCGCGGCCGTCGTGACCCGACCCGACGCCCCGCTCGGCCGCAAGCGGGTCCTGACCCCGTCGCCGGTGGCAGCGGCCGCCGAACGGCTCGGGCTCCCGGTCATCCGCGCTGCACGTCTCGACGACGACGCGACGGCGCGGATCGTCGCGCTCCGTGCGGAACTCGGCGTGATCGTCGCGTACGGCGGGCTCGTCCGTGAACCCCTCCTGTCCGCGCCGGCACACGGTTGGATCAATCTACACTTCTCGTTGCTGCCGGCCTGGCGCGGCGCGGCGCCCGTCCAGCGGTCCGTGATGGCCGGGGACGCGGTCACCGGCGCGTCGGTCTTCCAGCTCGTGCCGGCTCTTGACGCCGGAGACGTCTTCGCCACCGTGGAGACGCCGATCACCGAGGGCGAGACGTCGGGGGAGCTCCTCGACCGGCTCGCCGAGCTCGGCGCACCGCTCACTGCCGAGGTCGTCGCCGCCATCGCCGCCGGCACCGCGGTCGCGGCCCCGCAGCAGGGCGAGGTGTCCCTCGCGCCGAAGCTCGACGGCCAGGACGGCCGGATCGTCTGGGACCGCCCCGTCGCCGACGTGTGGTCGCAGATCCGCGGGGTCACCCCCGAGCCGGGCGCGTTCACCGTCCTCGACGAGGCGCGGGTGAAGGTGCACCGCGCCGTCCCCGTGTCGACCCTGCCGACGGATCCGCCGGCGCCCGGGACGATCGTGTCCGTCGACGGCCTCGTCCTGGTCGGCACGGCGGACACCCCGTTGCAACTCCTGGAGGTGCAGCCGGCGGGACGGACGGCGATGCCGGCCGCCGACTGGTGGCGCGGTGCGTCCACGGGAACCGATCGGTTGGTCACCGCGTGAGCGGCCAGCAGCCCGAGGGCCAGCGACGCCGCGACCGACGGCCCCGCGACGTGGAACCCCGTCGAGGACGCCAGCGTCCCACGCGTCCGCGTGACTCGGCGACCGTGCAGCCGGCACGCCGATTGGCCTTCGACGTCATCCACGCCGTCAGCACCTCGGACGCCTACGCGAACCTCCTCCTGCCGCACCGGCTGGCCGAGGCGAAGTTGAGTCCGGCGGACGCCGGCCTCGCGACCGAACTGACGTACGGCACCCTCCGCCGACGCGGGTACTACGACCGGGTCATCGCGCACGCTGCCAAGCGTCCCGTGACCGAGATCGACGACGCGATCCTCGACGTCCTGCGGCTCGGAGCCCATCAGCTGCTCTCCATGCGCGTCCCAGGCCACGCCGCCGTGAACGAGTCGGTCGAGCTCGCCCGCTCCGCGGGTTCACGGTCCGCTGCCGGCTTCACCAACGGCGTCCTCCGCACCATCTCGCGGACCGAACCCGCCGAGTGGGAGCGGATCCTGCTGGCTGAGGCCACGAACGACACCGATCGCCTGGCCGTGAGCACCGCACACCCGGCGTGGGTCGTTCGGGCCATCAGACAGGCGCTCGATCTGCAGGACCGCGGCGACGAACTCGAGGACGCACTGGCCGCGGACAACCTCGCCCCGCAGGTGAACCTCATCGCACTCCCGGGGCTCGCCGACCGGCCCGAGGACGCCGAACCCAACCGGTTCTCGCCGTACGGCTTCCGCAGCGCCGGCGGCGACCCGGTGCAACTCGTCGGGACCGGCGGCGGGCGCCTCCGCGTCCAGGACGAGGGCTCGCAGCTCGCCGCGCTCGCGCTGACCCGCGCGGTACCGGTCCGGTCCGGCGAGCGATGGCTCGACCTCTGTGCGGGGCCGGGTGGCAAGGCGGCGCTGCTGGCCGCCGAGGCCCTCGCCGGGGAGGCACGCCTCGACGCGAACGAACTGGTCCCCGCCAGGGCCCGTCTCGTGGAGCGCGCCCTCGCAGGTGTCCCGCTCGACGTGTCGGTCTCGACCGCCGACGGCACGACGCTCGCGGCAGCGCATCCCGCGACCTACGACCGCATCCTCCTCGACGCCCCGTGCACCGGGCTCGGCGCGCTGCGACGACGACCGGAGGCGCGGTGGCGGAAGACGCCGAAGGACGTCTCCGAACTGACCCGACTGCAGGGCTCACTGCTCGATGCCGCCATCACCGCGCTCGCTCCCGGCGGGATCGTGGCGTACGTGACGTGTTCGCCGCACGTCGGCGAGACGGCACTGATCGTGGAGAGCGCCCTGCGTGCCCATCCCGGGATGGAGCGGCTCGACACCTCCGCGGTGCTCGACCAGGTCACGACCGAACCGCTCGACGCCGCGGCACCCGGTGGCGCGGTCCAGCTCTGGCCGCACCGCCAGGGCACCGACGCCATGTACATCGCCCTCCTTCGCAAGCCTGCGGAGTCGGCCGGACCCGCTGTCGATCGATAGGCTCGAGCACATGTCCGCGCGCATCAACCCGAGCATCCTGTCCGCCGATTTCGTGAACCTCCAGGCCGACCTGGAGCGGATCGCGAGCGCCGACCTCGTCCATGTCGACGTCATGGACAACCATTTCGTCCCGAACCTCACGTTCGGTCCGCAGATGGTCGGTCGCATCCAGGACGTGTCTCCGGTCCCGCTCGACGTCCACCTCATGATCTCGGACGTCGATCGATGGGCTCCCGGCTACGCCGAGCTCGGGGCGTACTCGGTGACGTTCCACGCCGAGGCCACCAGCGACCCCGTCGCCCTCGCCAGACGCCTGCGTTCCATCGGGGCACGCGCCGGGATCGCCGTGAAGCCCGGCACGCCCATCGAGCCGTACCTGGAACTCCTGTCGGAGTTCGACCAGGTGCTCGTCATGACGGTCGAGCCGGGATTCGGCGGACAGTCGTTCATGCCGGAGACCATGCCGAAGCTGCAGGCGCTGTCAGCCGAGGTCGCGCGCACCGGTCTCGACGTCTGGCTCCAGGTCGACGGCGGGATCTCCGCGGACACGATCGGGATCGCTGCCGCCGCCGGCGCGGACACCTTCGTCGCGGGGTCGGCGGTCTACAGCGGTTCCGATCCGGCGTCGAACATCGCGCTCCTCCGGGCCGCCGCCGAGGCGTCGACGCACACCCACTGACCCGGCGAGCCGGTCGAGCGCGTCCGCGGTGCGCACCGCCGCCCGGAACCGGTACCCTGGAGCACGTGAAAACCTTCGACGAGCTGTTCGACGAGCTGCGCCTGAAGGCCGAGACCCGGCCGGAGGGTTCCGGCACCGTCCGCGAACTGGACACGGGTGTGCACGGCATCGGGAAGAAGATCGTCGAGGAGGCCGCCGAGGTCTGGATGGCGGCCGAGTACCAGAGCGACACCGAGACGGCCGAGGAGATCTCCCAGCTGCTCTACCACGTGCAGGTGATGATGGTGGCGAAGGGGCTCACCCCCGCCGACGTCTACCGACATCTGTAGGAGCTCGTCGCGGCGCATCCGCCGCGCCTCCTGATCACCCCTGTCGAGACACCGTCGCACAACACGAAAGTCACCCCATGCTGAGAGTCGCCGTGCCCAACAAGGGCTCGCTGTCCGAGACCGCCGTCGAGATGCTGCAGGAGGCCGGCTACGCGACCCGGCGCGACACCAAGGAGCTCCACGTCGTCGACGCACGGAACGACGTCGAGTTCTTCTACCTCCGTCCGCGCGACATCGCGACCTACGTCGGTTCCGGCGCCCTCGACATCGGCATCACCGGGCGCGATCTGCTCCTGGACTCGCACTCCGCCGCCACCGAACTCGCCGAGCTGGGCTTCGGCGGCTCGACGTTCCGCTTCGCCGGTCCGGCCGACGAGTTCTCCGAGCTCTCCGATCTCGCGGGGAAGACCGTCGCCACCAGTTACCCCGGCCTCGTCGGCAACTTCCTCCGCGACGCCGGTGTGGATGCCACGCTCGTCCACCTCGACGGTGCGGTCGAGTCGGCGGTCCAGCTCGGGGTCGCGGACGCGGTGGCGGACGTCGTGTCCACCGGCACGACCCTCCGGAAGGCCGGCCTCGGCATCTTCGGCCCGGTGATCCTCGACTCCAACGCCGTGCTCATCGCGTCGCCGGAGACGAAGCCCACCACGGCGACGCTCATCCGCCGCCTGCAGGGCGTGCTCGTCGCGCGGCAGTACGTGCTCGTCGACTACGACCTCCCGGTCCGGCTGCTCGAGCAGGCGACCGCCGTCGCCGGTGGCATCGAGTCGCCGACGATCTCGCCGCTCCGCGACCCAGAGTGGGTGGCGGTCCGGGTCATGATCCCTCGCGGCGACGCGAACGACGTCATGGACCGCCTCTACGAGCTCGGCGCACGCGCCATCCTCGTCACGGCCATCCACGCCGCCCGACTCTGAGTCGCCCCTCCATCATCACCCGCCCCAGTCGCCCTGCGGAGGCCTCCGTGTCACTCGCCACCCGAGTCATCCCCTGTCTCGACGTCGCCGACGGGCGCGTCGTGAAGGGCGTCAACTTCCTCGACCTCCGCGATGCCGGCGATCCCGTCGAGCTCGCGAAGCGCTATGCCGAACAGGGCGCCGATGAACTGACCTTCCTCGACGTCACGGCCACCGTCGCCGAACGCGACACCACCTACGACCTCGTCAGCCGCACCGCCGAGCAGGTCTTCATCCCGCTCACGGTCGGCGGCGGGGTCCGCTCGACCCAGGACGTCTCCCGGCTCCTGGCCAGTGGGGCGGAC
This sequence comes from Plantibacter sp. MDV22-iso1, assembly GCF_058408345.1. Lineage (NCBI taxonomy): Bacteria > Bacillati > Actinomycetota > Actinomycetes > Micrococcales > Microbacteriaceae > Plantibacter > Plantibacter sp. MDV22-iso1. Next base: position 259,437 of record NZ_JBZVDY010000004.1, on the reverse strand, counting down.
AAGGTCGGCGTGAACAGCGCCGCGATCGCCCGGCCGGAGTTACTGGGGGAGATCGCCGACCGCTTCGGCGCTCAGGTCCTCGTCCTGTCCCTGGACGTGAAGCGACACGTCGGCAGCGCATCCGGATGGATCGTCACGACACACGGCGGCCGACGAGAGACCGAGCTCGACGCGCTCGCCTGGGCCGCCGAGGCGATCGAACGCGGTGCGGGCGAGCTGTTGGTGAACTCGATCGACGCCGACGGCACCAAGGCCGGGTTCGACACCGAGCTCATCAGCGCCATGCGCGAGATCAGCCGGGTTCCGGTCATCGCGTCCGGGGGAGCAGGCCGCCTCGCCGACTTCCCACCCGCGATCGCCGCGGGTGCCGACGCCGTCCTCGCCGCGAGCGTCTTCCACAACGGCGAGTTGACGATCGGCCAGGTCAAACAGGAACTCGCCGACGCCGGTTGGACGGTGCGGGCATGAGCGCGGACATCACCATCCCGGTGGGCGCCGATCCGGAGACCGCGATCGGGCAGCTCACCTTCGACGCGCATGGCCTGCTGCCCGCGATCGTGCAGCAGTGGGACTCCCGCGAGGTGCTCATGCTCGGGTGGATGGACGCCGAGGCCGTCCGCCGGACGATGACCGAGGGGCGGGTCACCTACTGGTCCCGGTCACGACAGGAGTACTGGCGCAAAGGGGACACCTCCGGCCACGTGCAGTTCGTCCGGGCGCTCGCCTACGACTGCGACGGGGATACCCTGTTGGTGGAGGTCGATCAGCACGGTGCCGCCTGCCACACGGGCACGCGCAGCTGTTTCGACGGCCGGAGCCTCGACGTCGTCGCAGCACCGACGCCGACACCATGAATCGAGTTGGAGCATGACCGAGAGCACTGCAGCACCCCAGTCCGGACCGGTGGAGCCGCCGAAGCCCGACGAACCGTCCGAGGCTGACGAGCTCGAGTCCAGGGCTCTCCGCAGTCGTCAGCGCCGCCTGAAGACCCTGCTCCTCGTCACCGCCGTCCTCGCCGACGCGCTCATCCTCGCGGCGTGGACCCAGACCTGGCTCTCGATCAGCCTCGTCGGCGTCGGCCCACACTCCGGCGCGCTCGACGTGCTCGGCTCCGTCGCCGCTCCCGCTCTGTCCGCACTCGCCCTGGCCGGTCTCGCCCTCGTCGCAGCGCTGGCGATCGCCGGGCCGGTGTTCCGCATCATCCTCGGCCTGCTGGAGGCCGTGATCGGCGCCTGCGTCATGATCTCGTCGATCGCGGTGCTCGCCTCGCCGGCGACCGCGGGCGCGGCCGCCGTCACCGAGGCCACGGGCGTGGCCGGAAGTCAGTCGACCATCGACCTCGTCGCGGCGACCACGCTCACCGCGTGGCCGGCGATCACCCTGGTGCTCGGCGTCGTGCTCGGTCTCGCCGGGCTCGCGACCGTGCTCACCCACCGCCGGTGGCCCGGTCCGTCGAAGAAGTACCAGGCGGTCCGGTTCACCCAGGTGGAGACGGCCCCGAGCGCCGACCCGGTGGGCGCCTGGGACGACCTCAGCCGCGGCGACGACCCGACGCGCTGACCGCTCCGCCGACCCACGACGGCACCCCGGGCCACCTGGGAACTCGTGGCCCACGCACGGAACCGCGCACCGCTTGCCGGTACACTGGAACCCGCACTCGCACAGAAGGAGAACCATGAGCACCGACCCCTCGGACCCCGGCCACGGACACTCGCCCGCCGCCTGGACGGCCGTGATCATCATGTTGGTCGCGTTCGCCGCCGGTACGGTCTTCTTCTGGCTCGATATGCCCGTCCTCGTGTGGGCGTCGGCCGGCCTCCTCCTCCTCGGGTGGATCACGGGCGGTGTCCTCGCCAAGGCGGGGTACGGCGTCGGTGGGTCCAAGACCGTGGCGAAAGAGCACTGAACATGCTCGCCGACCTGATGGCCGGCGCGAAGGAGGACGCCCTCGGGCGCCTCGCGGGCCGTCCGGCTGCAGTCGTCGAAGCCGCTGCCGTCGAGGCCCCTCCGGCCATCGACGCCCTCGCTGCGCTCGCCCCGGCCGACCAGGTCAAGATCATCGCCGAGGTCAAGCGGTCCAGCCCGTCACGCGGCGCGTTGGCCGACATCCCCGACCCGGCGCTCCTCGCCTCGCTCTACGAGCAGGGTGGTGCCAGCGCGGTCAGTGTGCTGACCGAGGGCCGGAAGTTCGGTGGTTCGCTGCAGGACCTCGAGGCCGTCCGGGCTTCGATCCGTATCCCGGTCCTGCGGAAGGACTTCATCTCCCTGCCGTACCAGGTGTTCGAAGCCCGGGCATCCGGCGCCGACCTGGTCCTCCTGATCGTCGCCGGACTCGATCAGGCCACGCTGTCGTCGCTGCACGAGCTCGTCGTGCAGCTCGGCATGACGCCACTGGTCGAGACCCATTCAGCCGACGAGCTGTCGAGGGCGAGCGACATCGGCGCCCGGCTCATCGGCGTCAACGCGCGGAACCTCAGCACCTTCGAACTCGACCAACACCTCTTCGGATCGTTGACCGACCGTTTCCCCGCCGACGCCGTCAAGGTGGCCGAGTCCGCCGTGCTCCGCGCCGCCGACGTCGCCGCCTACCGACGTGACGGCGCCGACGTCGTCCTGGTCGGCGAGGCGCTCGTCACCGGCGACCCCGTCGCCACCCTCGAACAGTTCCTGGGAGCCACCGCATGACCATGTCACCAGCCACCCCCGCCCACGCGGAATCGACGCACCTCCGAGACGAGGCAGGCCCGTTCTTCGGCGACTTCGGCGGACGCTACATGCCTGAGGCGCTCATCGCCGCGGTCGACGAACTCGCGACGGCCTACGAGGCCGCCAAGGCCGACGAGAGCTTCCAGGCCGAGCTCACGACGCTGCTCCGCGACTACGCCGGCCGCCCGTCGATCATCACCGAGGTGCCACGCTTCGCCGCATCGGCGGGCGGCGCGCGCATCTTCCTCAAGCGCGAGGACCTCAACCACACCGGCTCGCACAAGATCAACAACGTCCTGGGCCAGGCGCTCCTCACGAAGCGCATCGGCAAGACCCGCGTCATCGCCGAGACCGGGGCCGGTCAGCACGGTGTGGCCACGGCCACCGCGGCCGCACTCTTCGGCCTCGACTGCACGATCTACATGGGCGAGGTCGACACCGAACGCCAGGCGCTCAACGTCGCCCGGATGCGACTCCTCGGCGCGACCGTCATCCCCGTGACGACCGGATCGCGGACCCTCAAGGACGCCATCAACGAGGCGTACCGCGACTGGGTCGCCTCGGTCGAGACGACGAACTACATCTTCGGCACCGCAGCGGGCCCACACCCGTTCCCCGTGATGGTGCGCGACTTCCAGAAGATCATCGGCGAAGAGGCCCGCGCACAGCTCCTCGAGTTGAACGGCTCACTCCCGGACGCGGTCGTCGCCTGCGTCGGCGGCGGCTCAAACGCGATCGGGATCTTCCACGCCTTCCTCGACGACGCGGACGTCGCGCTCTACGGGGTCGAGGCGGCCGGCGACGGCGTCGACACCCCACGGCATGCCGCGTCCATCGGCCGCGGTCGTCCGGGCGTCCTCCACGGTGCCCGCACCTTCGTCCTGCAGGACGACGACGGCCAGACCGTCGAGTCCCACTCGATCTCCGCCGGGCTCGACTACCCGGGCGTCGGACCGGAGCACGCCTGGCTCGCCGACACCGGGCGGGCGACGTACGTCCCTGCGACGGACGCCGAGGCGATGGAGGCCTTCCGGCTCCTGAGCCGCACCGAGGGCATCATCCCCGCGATCGAGTCCGCACACGCGCTTGCCGGGGCCATCGTCCTCGGCAAGGAGCTCGGCCCCGAGGCGACCATCCTGATCAACCTCTCCGGGCGCGGAGACAAGGACGTCGAGACGGCTGCGACCTACTTCGGGCTCCTCGACGAAGCCGGGCGGAACGCATGACCGCCCCGGCCACCGGTCACACGACGGTCTCACCGGTCGCTTCGGCGATCGATGCGGCCTCCGTGGACCGCCGCGGCGCCCTCATCGGATACCTCCCCGTCGGGTTCCCCGACCTCCAGACGAGCATCGACGCCGCCATCGCGCTCGCGCAGAACGGCGTCGACGTCCTCGAGCTCGGCGTTCCCTACTCGGACCCCGTCATGGACGGAGCGGTCATCCAGGCCGCGACGATGACGGCTCTCGCGGAGGGGTTCCGGTTGCGCGACGTCTTCACGGCGATCAGCGCCATCCGCGCCGCCGTGGACGTCCCGGTCCTCGTCATGACGTACTGGAACCCGGTGCTGCAGTACGGCGTCGAACGGTTCGCCTCCGACCTCGCAGCGGCCGGGGGAGCCGGGCTCATCACGCCCGACATCACCCCCGACGCCGCGGCGGACTGGCTCGACGCCAGCGAACGACACGGCCTCGACCGGGTCTTCCTCGCAGCCCCGACGTCGAGCGACGAGCGCCTGTCGCTCGTGACCGAACACTCCCGCGGCTTCGTCTACACCGTCTCCACGATGGGCATCACCGGTGCCCGGCAGGACCTCGACGCCGCTGCGAAGACCCTCGTCGGTCGGCTCCGCACGGCCGGGGCACAGCACGCGTGCGTCGGCATCGGCATCTCGACGGCGGAGCAGGTCCGCTCGGTCCTCGAGTACGCCGACGGAGCCATCGTCGGATCCGTGTTCGTCAAAGCCCTCGCCGACGGCGGTGTCCCGGCGATCACCGAGGTCGCCCGTTCACTCGCGGCCGGCACCGCCCGCTGAGGGTATCCTCAGCACGTCCGCGATGCTGAAAGCCCTACACTCGATCAGAGTTCGTAACGAAAGGCGACCACTGCAGTGATTGCACCCCTCAGCATCCCGAGCCCGAACCCGGACATCGCGACCTTCAGCGTGGGCCCGTTCACGGTGCACATGTACGCGCTCTGCATCATTGCCGGGATCATCGCCGCCACCATCCTCACCTCCCGGCGGCTGACGAAGCGCGGTGCCGAGCCGGGCATCGTGCTCGACATCATCCTGTGGGCCATCCCCTTGGGGATCATCGGTGCGCGGATCTTCCACGTCCTGACCCACCCCGGCGACTACTTCTACCCGGGTGCGGACCTCCTGCGCACGCTCTACATCTGGGAGGGCGGCATCGCGATCTTCGGTTCGCTCATCGGTGGAGCAGTCGGCGCCTACATCGGCTGCCGCATGACGGGGATCCGGTTCTGGACCTTCGCCGACGCCCTCGCGCCCGGCCTGCTGCTCGCCCAGGCGTTCGGACGCCTCGGCAACTACTTCAACCACGAGCTCTACGGGCTCCCCACGGACCTGCCCTGGGGCCTCGAGATCGAGGCCAGCAACCCCGCGTTCCCGATCGGTCTGCCCGCCGGCACGCTCTTCCACCCCACGTTCCTGTACGAGATCATCTGGAACCTGCTGGGGGTGGCCGTCATCCTCTGGATCGGACACCGCTTCAACCCGCAGTGGGGCCGCCTGTTCGGTGTCTACCTCATCTGGTACGGAGCCGGTCGCACGGTCTGGGAGACCATCCGGATCGACCCGAGCGAGTACCTCTTCGGCATCCGCGCCAACGTCTGGGCCGCGATCCTCGCGATCGTCGTCGGACTCGCGATCATCGTCATCCAGTCGCGTCGCCACACGGGTGCCGAGCCGTCGCCGTACGTCCCCGGCCGTTCCTGGGCCGATCCGAAGGCTGCGGTAGACTACTACGACACCGACGCGGAGAACCTGGGGCTGCGCAGTGCCTCCGCCGACGACGATGCCGACGGATCAGACCGCACTGCGTCATCCACTCCGTCGTCCGAAGCCACGGTCGCCACAAGCAAGACCGGCTCTCGCTCCTAGGCTGAACGCACCCTCGTCGGCCCGGTGGATCCCGGCTCAGCAGGGGATCCATCACCCGTTTCATCCCAGGGCCAGCGACGTCCCCTTCTGATCCCCTTTCGTGAGGACGGTAATTCCATGGCGCATGCACCGTACGCTTCGTTCAGCTCGGTTCCGCCCAAGCAGGGCATGTACGACCCGGCGAACGAGAAGGACGCCTGTGGCCTGGCGATGGTCGCGACCCTGACGGGCGAGGCCTCGCACAGCATCATCGACGCGGCGCTCGGTTCGCTCCGCAACCTGGAGCACCGCGGCGCGATCGGTTCCGACGCCGGGACCGGCGACGGCGCGGGCATCCTCACCCAGATGCCCGACGCCTTCCTGCGCGGCGTCGCCGGGTTCGAGCTGCCGCCGCTCGGTTCGTACGCCGTGGGCATCGCCTTCCTGCCCACCGACGCCTCCGAGCGCGCACAGCTCCAGACCCGCATCGCCGCGATCGCCGCCGAGGAGGAACTCACGGTCCTCGGCTGGCGCGAGGTGCCGGTCGACCCCGACGAGTTGGGGAAGCTGGCCCGTGCTGCCATGCCGGCGTTCGAGCAACTGTTCGTCACCGGGTCCGGAGCCTCGACGCCGACCGGGATCGCCCTCGACCGACTCGCCTTCCGGCTCCGGAAGCGGGCGGAGCGCGAGCTCGGGGCGTACTTCATCTCCCTGTCGAGCCGCACGCTCGTCTACAAGGGCATGGTCACGACGCTCCAGCTCGAACCGTTCTACCCAGACCTGTCCGACGAGCGGTTCGCGACCAAGCTCGCCATCGTCCACTCGCGGTACTCCACCAACACGTTCCCGTCCTGGCCGCTGGCCCAGCCGCTGCGCATGATGGCGCACAACGGCGAGATCAACACGGTCGAGGGGAACCGCAACTGGATGCGCGCGCGGCAGTCGCAGCTCGAGTCCGAGCTCATCGGCGACATCCGCCCGCTGCTCCCCATCATCACGCCCGGAGCGAGCGACTCCGCCTCGTTCGACGAGGTCCTCGAGCTGTTGACGCTGACCGGACGGTCCCTCCCGCACGCCATGATGATGATGGTCCCCGAGGCCTGGGAGAAGCAGACCGGGCTGTCGCAGGAGCGACGCGACTTCTACGAGTTCAACTCCATGCAGATGGAGCCGTGGGACGGTCCGGCAGCCCTCACCTTCACGGACGGCTCACTCGTCGGCGCGACCCTGGACCGGAACGGCCTGCGTCCCGGTCGGTGGCTGGAGACGACCGACGGTCTCGTCGTCCTGGGTAGCGAGATCGGCGTCCTCGACGTCGACCCGAGCCGGGTCAAGCGCAAGGGCCGCCTGCGTCCCGGGAAGATGTTCCTCGTCGACACCGAGGCCGGGCGGATCATCGAGGACGACGAGATCAAGGACGAGCTCTCGGCTTCGGCACCCTGGGGCGACTGGCTCGACGCCGGACGCATCAACCTGAGCGACCTGCCGGAGCGCGAGCACATCGTGCACACGCCGGCATCCGTCACCCGCCGCCAGCGGACCTTCGGGTACACCGAGGAGGAGGTGCGCATCCTCCTGCAGCCCATGGGCCAGAACGGTGCGGAGCCGCTCGGCGCGATGGGGTCGGACACCCCGATCGCGGTGCTCTCCGACCGCCCTCGGCTGCTGTTCGACTACTTCGTGCAGCAGTTCGCCCAGGTCACCAACCCGCCGCTCGACTCGATCCGCGAGGAGGTCGTCACCTCGCTGAAGCTCGGGCTCGGCCCGGAGCGCAACCTCCTCTCCTGGGGTCCGGAGCACGCCAAGCAGGTCGTCCTCGACTTCCCGGTCATCGACAACGACGAGCTCGCCAAGATCCAGCACATCGACCCGAACCCGGCGAGCCCGCTGACGACGACCGTCAAGGCGCTCTACCGCGTCGAGGACGGCTCGGCCGGACTCGAGACACGCCTGCGCGAGATGTGCGACGAGGTCGACCAGGCGATCCTCGCAGGCTCGGAGTTCATCGTCCTGAGCGACCGTGACTCGAACTCCGACCTCGCGCCGATCCCGTCGCTGCTCTCGCTCGCCGCCGTGCACCACCACCTCATCCGCGCCGAGAACCGGATGAAGGTCGGGCTCGTCGTCGAGGCCGGCGACGTGCGCGAGGTCCACCACGTCGCGCTGCTCATCGGCTACGGCGCCTCCGCCATCAACCCGTACCTGGCCATGGAGAGCTGCGAGGACCTCGTCCGCAGCGGCCTCATCCAGGGCGTCACCCGCGAGCAGGCCGTCAAGAACGTCATCAAGGCGCTCGGCAAGGGCGTGCTCAAGATCATGTCGAAGATGGGCATCTCGACGGTGTCCTCCTACGCCGGAGCACAGGCCTTCGAGGCCGTCGGCCTGAGCCAGCAGCTCGTCGACAGCTATTTCACCGGCACGGAGACGAAGCTCGGCGGTGTCGGCATCGAGGTGATCGCCGAGGAGAACGCGAAGCGTCACCGGTACGCGTACCCCGAGGACGCCGCATCGACGGCCCACGAGCGCCTGCAGTCCGGCGGTGAGTACCAGTGGCGTCGCGACGGTTCGCCGCACCTCTTCAACCCGGAGACGGTCTTCAAGCTCCAGCACGCGACCAAGACGCGCCGGTACGACATCTTCCGCGAGTACACCCACATGGTCGACTCCCAGGCGGCACAGCTCATGACGCTCCGCGGGATGTTCACCCTCCGCACCGGTGCCCGCCCGCCCGTCCCGCTCGACGAGGTCGAGTCGGTCGCCTCGATCGTGAAGCGGTTCTCGACCGGCGCGATGAGCTACGGCTCCATCTCGCGCGAGGCGCACGAGACGCTGGCGATCGCGATGAACAGCATCGGTGCCAAGTCGAACACCGGTGAGGGTGGCGAGGACGTCGACCGGCTCCTCGACCCGACGCGCCGCAGCGCGATCAAGCAGGTCGCCTCCGGCCGGTTCGGCGTGACGAGCATGTACCTCACGCACGCCGACGACATCCAGATCAAGCTCGCCCAGGGCGCGAAGCCCGGTGAGGGTGGGCAGTTGCCGCCGACGAAGGTCTACCCGTGGGTGGCGCGGACGCGGCACGCCACCGCGGGCGTCGGCCTCATCTCGCCGCCGCCGCACCACGACATCTACTCGATCGAGGACCTGAAGCAGCTCATCTTCGACCTGAAGCGTGCGAACCCGAAGGCCCGGATCCACACCAAGCTGGTCAGCCAGTCCGGCATCGGTGCGGTGGCCGCGGGCGTCGCGAAGGCGCTCTCGGACGTCATCCTCGTCTCCGGTCACGACGGCGGAACCGGCGCAAGCCCGTTGAACTCCCTGAAGCACGCGGGCACGCCCTGGGAGCTGGGTCTCGCTGAGACGCAGCAGACCCTCATGCTCAACAACATGCGCGACCGGGTCGTGGTGCAGGTCGACGGTCAGATGAAGACCGGACGCGACGTCGTCATCGGGGCCCTGCTCGGCGCCGAGGAGTTCGGCTTTGCGACGGCACCGCTCGTCGTCTCCGGGTGCGTCATGATGCGCGTGTGCCACCTCGACACCTGCCCGGTCGGCGTCGCGACGCAGAACCCGGTGCTGCGCGAGCGGTTCACCGGCAAGCCGGAGTTCGTCGTGAACTTCTTCGAGTTCATCGCCCAGGAGGTGCGCGAGTACCTCGCCGAGCTCGGGTTCCGGACGCTCGAGGAGGCGATCGGCCACAACGAACTGATCGACGCCGACCGGGCGATCGACCACTGGAAGGCGTCCGGGCTCGACCTGGCCCCGGTCCTCGTGGGTCCCGTCTTCGCCGACGACGAGCCGCGGATCAACCGCCGGCCGCAGGAGCACGAGCTCGAGAAGCACTTCGACCAGCAGCTCATCACGGCCGCCTCGGACGTGCTCGAACACGGTGGCCACTTCTCGGTCGACCTGCCCATCCGCAACACGGAGCGGGCGGTCGGCACCATGCTCGGCCACGAGGTCACCAGGCGGCACGGCGAGAACGGGCTCCCGGCAGGGAGCATCGACATCACCCTGCGCGGCTCGGCCGGGCAGTCCTTCGGCGCGTTCCTCCCCGGCGGCATCGCGCTGCGGCTCATCGGCGACTCGAACGACTACGTCGGCAAGGGCCTGTCCGGCGGACAGATCGTCGTCCGGCCATCCGAGCGCGCAGCCTTCGCGCCCGAGGAGAACGTGATCGCCGGCAACGTCATCGGGTACGGCGCGACCCAGGGCACCATGTTCCTGAGCGGGATCGTCGGCGAGCGGTTCCTGGTGCGCAACTCCGGCGCCACGGCGGTCGTCGAAGGCGTCGGTGACCACGCGCTCGAGTACATGACGGGTGGTCTCGCCGTCATCCTGGGTCAGACCGGCCGGAACCTCGGCGCGGGCATGTCCGGCGGCACGGCCTACGTGTTCGACCTCGAACGCGACCAGGTCAACCGCGACTCCCTCGCCTCGGGGGAGCTCACCCTGTCCGAACTCGACAGTGCCGACGCCGAGATCGTCCGCGACCTCCTCGAACGGCACGTCGTGGAGACCGGTTCTCCGCTGGCCGGCCGGCTGCTCGCCGACATCGAAGACTCACTCGCCCGGTTCGTCAAGGTCCTCCCGCGTGACTACGCGGCGGTCCTGGCGACCCGACAGACCGCACTCGACGAGGGGCTCGACCCCGACGGCGACATCGTATGGAACCGAATCCTGGAGGTGACCGGTGGCTGATCCCAAGGGATTCCTGAAGGTACCGGAGCGCGAGCTCCCGAAGCGCCGGCCCGTGCCGGTCCGCATCATGGACTGGAAAGAGGTCTACGAGCAGAGCGACCCCGCGACCGTCCGCAAGCAGGCTGGTCGCTGCATGGACTGCGGCATCCCGTTCTGCCATCAGGGCTGCCCGCTGGGCAACCTCATCCCGGAGTGGAACGACCTGATGTGGCGAGGCGAGGGACGCTCGGCCATCGAGCGGCTGCACGCCACGAACAACTTCCCGGAGTTCACAGGCCGTCTCTGCCCGGCGCCGTGCGAGAGTTCGTGCGTGCTGGGCATCAACCAGCCCGCCGTGACCATCAAGCAGGTCGAGGTGTCGATCATCGACCAGGCGTTCGCCAACGGTTGGGTCGAGTCCCACCCGCCGGAGCGGCTGACCGGCAAGACGGTCGCCGTCGTCGGTTCCGGTCCGGCCGGTCTCGCCGCAGCCCAGCAGCTGACGCGTGCCGGGCACACGGTCGCGGTCTACGAGCGCGACGACCGCATCGGTGGTCTGCTGCGCTACGGCATCCCCGACTTCAAGATGGAGAAGAAGCACCTCGACATCCGGCTGAAGCAGATGCAGGACGAGGGCACCCGGTTCCGCGCCGGCGTGAACATCGGGGTCGACATCAGCTGGGACGAGCTCCGCGCCCGCTACGACGCCGTCGTCATCGCCACCGGCGCGATGGTGCCGCGCGACCTGCCGATCCCCGGTCGTGACCTCTCCGGGGTCCACTTCGCGATGGAGTACCTCGTGCAGGCGAACCGCGTCGGCGCCGGCGACACGGTCGCCGACCAGATCACGGCGGAGGACAAGCACGTGGTCGTCCTCGGCGGCGGCGACACCGGTGCCGACTGCATCGGCACGGCGCACCGTCAGGGTGCCGCCTCCGTCACGAACCTCGCCATCGGCACGCAGCCGGCGGGGGAGCGGCCCGAGCACCAGCCGTGGCCCATGATGCCGACGCTCTTCGAGGTCGCGAGCGCACACGAGGAGGGCGGCAACCGCGAGTACCTGGTGTCGACCGTCGAGTTCCTCGCCAACGAGGCCGGCGAGGTGCGGGCGATCCGCGTCGCCGAGACGGAGTTCATCGACGGCCGTCGCGTGCCGAAGAGTGGCACCGAGCGGGAGATCCCGGCCGACCTCGTCCTGCTCGCACTCGGATTCACGGGCCCGGAGGACGAGACCCTCGAGTCGCAGTTCCAGCTCCCCTTCACCGGGCGTGGCAACGTGGCGCGGGAGCACGATTACCAGACCAACCAGCCCGGCGTGTTCGTCGCGGGTGACGCCGGTCGTGGCCAGTCCCTCATCGTGTGGGCGATCGCCGAGGGCCGCGCTGCGGCGGCGGCCGTCGACCAGTACCTCGAGGGCGAGACCCAGCTTCCCTTCCCGGTCCGTCCCACGGACCAGCCCATCTCCCTCTAGGCTTTCAAGCGGACGACAAGCGTCGGACGCATCATGCCGAGCAGTGAGTACCGAAGCGCCTCGCGCGCAGAAATCATGGAGAACACACACACATGAGACGAGCCAAGATCGTCGCAACGCTGGGGCCTGCAGTCTCCAGCTATGAGAACATCCGGGCCATCATCGATGCGGGGGTCGATGTCACCCGGATGAACCTGAGCCACGGCAGTTACGACGTGCACGAGGCCATCTACGCCAACGTGCGCAAGGCCACCGAGGACTCCGGCCGTGCCGTCGCCGTCCTGGTCGACCTGCAGGGCCCGAAGATCCGCCTCGGCAAGTTCGAGGGCGGCCCGTACGACCTCGCCGTCGGCGACATCTTCAAGATCACGACCGAGGACATCCTCGGCACCAAGGAGATCTCCTCGACGACGTTCAAGGGCCTGCCCCAGGACGTCAAGCCGGGCGACTTCCTCCTGATCGACGACGGCAAGGTCAAGGTCGAGGTCGTTGAAGCGGACGACACCGTCGTGACCACGCGCGTCATCGTCGCCGGCCCCGTGTCGAACAACAAGGGCATCAACCTCCCCGGCGTCGCCGTCAACGTCCCCGCGCTCAGCGAGAAGGACGAAGCGGACCTCCGCTGGGGACTGCGTCTCGGCGCCGACCTCATCGCCCTGTCGTTCGTGCGCGACGCAGCCGACATCGACCGTGTCCACGAGATCATGGCGGAGGAGGGCCGCAAGGTCCCCGTGATCGCCAAGATCGAGAAGCCGCAGGCCGTCGAGAACCTCGAGGGTATCGTCGAGGCGTTCGACGCGATCATGGTCGCCCGTGGCGACCTCGGTGTCGAGCTCCCGCTCGAGGCCGTCCCGATCGTGCAGAAGCGTGCGGTGGAGCTCGCTCGCCGCATGGCGAAGCCGGTCATCGTCGCGACGCAGATGCTCGAGTCGATGATCTCCAGCCCCATCCCGACCCGCGCGGAGACCTCCGACGTCGCGAACGCGGTGCTCGACGGTGCTGACGCGGTCATGCTCAGTGGCGAGACGAGTGTCGGCGCCTACCCGGTGATCACGGTCCAGACCATGGCCCGGATCGTCGAGTCGACCGAGACCCACGGTCTCGACCGCGTTCCGCCGCTCGGCACGAAGCCGCGCACCCAGGCCGGAGCGATCACGTTGGCGGCCGTCGAGGTGGCGGACTTCGTCGAGGCGAAGTTCCTCTGCGTCTTCACGGAGTCGGGGGAGTCGGTCCGCCGCATGGCCCGTCTCCGCAACCGGATCCCGATCCTGGCGTTCACGCCCGACCCGGCCATCCGTCGTCGGATGGCGCTGAACTGGGGCGTCGAGTCCTTCGTCGTCGAGCGCGTGACGCACACCGACCAGATGGTCGCCCAGGTGGACGAGGTCCTCGTCGCCACGGGCAAGGCCGCCGTCGGTGAGCCGGTCATCATCATCTCCGGTTCCCCTCCCGGCATCCCCGGGACGACGAACGACATCCGCGTCCACAAGGTGGGCGACGTCCTCTAGTCGTCGACAGCAGCGAAGGCCGTGGTCCTCCCGTACGGGGACCACGGCCTTGGTCGTCCGCCGGGTGTGCGGTGGCACCGCGATTCCGGACGCCGTGGGTCTAGCCTGATGCCCATGAACCGTTCCGTCCTCGTCGACGACACCCTCCGCAGCGCAGTGGGCCTGGAGCCGGGAGGCGTCGACCGTGAGGCGACCGGTGCGGCGGGACTCCTGGCCTCCCGATTCGCCGTCCTGGAGCTCGCCGCGGTCGCCGTCGGCGCCGTGGAGGATGCCGCCGACCGACTCCGCATCGCCCTCGGATACGAGCCGATGCACACGGCTCTCGACCTCAAGCGGATCGCCGCGGCCTACCAGAGCGACCGCCTGTTGCGGATCGACGGAGCAGCCGTGGACGCGTTCGCGCCACTGTCCGGCTTCTTCGCCGCGGCAGACGGCTGGGTGCGCACGCACGCGAACTACCCGCACCATCGCCGCCGCCTGAGCGCCATGCTCGGGATCGGCGACGAGGCCACCCGCGCAGAGCTCGCCTCGGCGATCGCCTCCCGCTCGGCCCTCGACCTGGAATCGGAGGCCGCCGGGGTCGGCGCACTGCTCGTCGCCGTCCGGAGCGCTGCCGAATGGTCGTCCACACCGCAGGCCTCGGTCGGTGACGGACCGCTCGTCAGGCGCCACGGTGGCTCCAGCGGCTCGAGGATCGCCTCGTGGGTGCGGCCCACGCGCCGGCAACCCTTGCGCGGCCTCCGCGTCCTCGACCTGACGCGGGTGATCGCCGGTCCCGTGTCCACGAGGACCCTCGCGCTCCTCGGTGCGGACGTCCTGCGCGTGGATCCACCGCAGGTCCCCGAGATCCCCTGGCAGCACACCGACAGCGGCCAGGGGAAGCGGACGGCGACCCTCGACGCGTCGACACCGCGCGGCCTCGCGACACTGCAGACGCTGAGCGACGAGGCCGACATCCTGGTGACGGGGTACCGGCCACACGCCCTCGAGCGCCTCGGTCTGCGAGGTCGCGACGGTCTGGTCACCGGCTCCGTCGACGCCTGGGGTACGACGAGCCCATGGGGTGATCGACGAGGTTTCGACAGCCTGGTCCAGGCCGCGACGGGCATCGCACTGGTCGAGGGCCATGACGGCGTCCCGGGTGCCCTGCCGGCGCAGGCGCTCGACCACAGCGCGGGATACCTGCTGGCGGCGGCGATCGTCGACGACGTGGCGAGGGTCGTCGGTGGCGGTGATGCCGGCCGGTCGTCGGTGTCGCTCGCGCGCGTCGGTGCTGCGCTCCAGCGACTCTCGCGAACCGAGGAACGCCCGCCGTCCGACCTCCCGGGAGCGCGGTGCCTGGTCACCCACGGTGCGGTGACGACGGCCCGCCCCGCGCTCAGCGCCTTCGACGACCACGCGTCCCCGGCGGCCGTCCTGGGGAGCGCCGAACCGCAGTGGAACCCGCGCAGCTGATCCCGGCACACTCCGCACCGGGAGATGACCGCCGTCCGGTCGCTCGCCTACCCTGGAGGTATGCGCCTCATCCTCATCAGACACGGTCAGACCTCGTCCAACGTCGCCGGCCTGCTCGACACCGCGATCCCCGGGGCCGTCCTCACCGAACTCGGCGAGACGCAGGCGGCCGCCCTCCCCAAAGCGCTCGTGGGGGAGCGGATCGACGCGGTCTACGCCTCCACCGCGGTGCGGGCGCAACAGACCGCCGCACCTGTCGCCGACGTCAGCGGGCTTCCCGTGATCGTCCGTGACGGACTCCGGGAGATCAGCGCCGGCGACAGCGAGATGCTCGGGTCGCCCGAGGCCGTCCAGGTCTACATCGACACCATCGTGGCGTGGGCGATGGGCGACCTCGACACCCGGATGCCGGGCGGCGAGAACGGCCATGAGGTGTTCGCGCGCTTCGACGCGGTGATCGAGGAGCTCGAGGGCTCCGGACTGGAGAGCGTGGTGGTCGTGAGCCACGGAGCGATGCTCCGGTCCTGGCTCGGGCTGCGCGGGGCGAACGTCGACGGACACTTCATCGGCACGCACCCCATCACGAACACGGGCGTCATCATCGTCGACGGGGACACGACGACCGGTTGGCGGGTCGATACCTGGACGGGCGACGCCGTCGGCGGACCGGAGCTGACGACGGAGGCCGACGGTCCGGCCGCCGCCGTCGAGCGAGGCTTCTGATCAGTTCGCGTCGTCCGCCGAGGTCGCGCCGTCCGTGAGGAACGGTCCGGGCTCCTCGCCGGGCTGACCCGGCAGAGAGGCGACGAGACGGTCGAGCTCGGCGGCGTCGACGTCGATGCCCTGGTCACTGAGACGGTCCGCCAGCGCTGCCCGGACGTCGAGGTCCGGGGTGAGGGACCGGTCGGCTGCGACCTGCACGAGGATGCCCTGGAGCCGGTCGTCGGTGCTGGCGTCGTGGACGTCCTGGCGCGGGTCGGTGTGCTCTGCGGTCATGGTGTCGGGTCCCATCGTGTCGGCAGGTCGAGTGCACCCGGTGGGCCATCAGCTCGTTCCTGGTACCGGTGGTGGGACTCGAACCCACACGTCTTTCGACAAAGCATTTTGAGTGCTCCGCGTCTGCCATTCCGCCACACCGGCGCGTCCGCCGCACGGCGAACAGCAACCTGCATCAGAGTACCGTAGGATTTGAGGGTGACCGAGCAAGAGACCCCTCCCGCAGCCCCACGGCGCGTCGTCGTCGCTGAGGACGAATCCCTCATCCGCCTCGACATCGTCGAGATCCTCCGCGACAACGGTTTCGAGGTCGTCGGCGAGGCCGGCGACGGCGAGACCGCTGTCGCCCTCGCGACGGAACTCCGTCCGGATCTCGTGATCATGGACGTCAAGATGCCTCAGCTCGACGGCATCTCCGCGGCCGAGCGCATCGGGAAGGCGCACATCGCCCCGGTGGTCCTCCTCACGGCCTTCAGCCAGAAGGAGCTCGTCGAGCGGGCGAGCGAGGCAGGCGCCCTCGCCTACGTCGTGAAGCCGTTCACGCCGAACGACCTCCTTCCCGCGATCGAGATCGCCCTCTCGCGCTACCAGCAGATCATCACCCTCGAGGCCGAGGTCGCCGACATGGTCGAGCGCTTCGAGACCCGCAAGCTCGTCGACCGGGCGAAGGGCCTCCTCAACGAGAAGATGGGCCTCACCGAGCCCGAGGCGTTCCGCTGGATCCAGAAGGCCTCCATGGACCGTCGCCTCACCATGCACGATGTCGCGCAGGCCATCATCGAGCAGCTCAGCGCCAAGAAGTAGCGCTCCTCCCTCGTCGCAAGAGCGGCCCGTCCCCTCGGGGGCGGGTCGCTCTGCTGTGTCCGGTGCCGGGTTCGTCAGCCGGTCGGTGCGTCCTTGATGAGGTTCGTGATGCGGATCGTGGAGCACCGTCGTCCCTGATCGTCGGTGACGGCGATCTCGTGCACCGTGAGCGAGCGACCGAGGTGGATCGGGGTGCAGACGCCGGTCACGACGCCCCCGGTGGCTGACCTGGTGTGCGTCGCGTTGATGTCGATGCCGACCGCGAGTTTGCCCGGGCCCGCGAAGAGGTTGGCGGCCATGGAGCCGAGGGACTCGCCGAGCACGACGTACGCCCCGCCGTGCAGCAGCATCGCGGGTTGGGTGTTGCCCTCGACGGGCATGGTGGCGACGGATCGCTGCACCGTGAACTCGGTGAACTCGATGCCCATCTTGGCGGCGAGTGCGCCGCTGCCCCTCGTCCGCAGGAACTCGAGTGCGTCGTCGGTCTCGTTCGTCATGTCCACCTTCGGATCGGGCCTGAGCCGTGTCGGCACCGGCTTGTAGGCTGGGCGCGTGTCGGAATCAGAAAAGCCTACCCTCCTCGTCGTCGACGGCCACTCGCTCGCATTCCGGGCGTTCTACGCCCTGCCGGTCGACAGCTTCCAAACCCGCGACGGTCAGCACACGAACGCCATCCACGGCTTCATCTCCATGCTGATCAGCCTGCTCAAGAACGAGAACCCGAGCCACATCGCCGTGGCGTTCGACATCTCGCGCCGTTCCTTCCGCACCCGCGAGTACCCCGAGTACAAGGGCACGCGCGGTGAGACCCCGGCGGAGTTCAAGGGACAGGTGCCGCTGCTCGAAGAGGCGCTCAAGGCGATGAACATCACGACGATCAGCAAAGAGGACTACGAGGCCGACGACATCCTCGCCACCCTCGCCAAGCAGGGCGCCGAGGAGGGCTTCCGGGTCCTCGTCGTCTCCGGCGACCGCGACACCATCCAGCTCGTCACCGACGACGTCACCCTGCTGTACCCGTCGAGCCAGGGCGTCTCCGCGCTCACCCGGTACGACGGAGCCAAGGTCTTCGAGCGCTACGGCATCCGGCCGGAGCAGTACCCGGAGATCGCGGCGCTCGTCGGTGAGACGAGCGACAACCTCCCGGGCATCCCGAAGGTCGGCGAGAAGACCGCCGTGAAGTGGCTCAACCAGTTCGGCTCCCTCGAACAGATCCTCGAGCGCGCCGACGAGATCACCGGCAAGGTGGGGGAGAGCCTCCGTGAGCACAAGGAGAACGCGGTCCGCAACCGCCGACTCAACCGGCTCCTCACCGACGTCGAACTGTCTGTCGGGCCGAAGGACCTCGAACGCCGACCGATCGACGCGGACGCGGTGGCGGCCGTCTTCGGGCGGCTCGAGTTCCGCACGCTGCTCGATCGGGTCCTCAAACTCGACGGACTCGAGGCCAACACGGATGTGTCCGCACCGCAGGCGGGCGGCGTGGTCATGCCACCGCAGAAGGAGCTGCTCGACGAAGAGCTCGAGGCGTGGATCACCCGTGCCGTCGCCGCACATCCCGCCGGGATCGGTCTCCACCTCGACCTCGACGGAGGCCTTCCGGTCGCGGCCGGCCTCGCGACCCCCACGGAGATCGTCTCGCTCGCCTGGCGTCCCGGTGAGGCCGACTACGCCCCGCTCGAAGCGTGGTTGGCGAGCGACGCCCCGAAGATCATGCACGACGCCAAGCCGCAGCTCCAGGCGGTCACGCGCGCCGGCCTGACGGTCGACGGTCTCGGCTACGACACCGCGGTCGCCGGCTGGCTCCTGCGTCCGAGCGGCGGCGACAAGACGATCGCCGACCTCATCACGCGCTATCTCGACGAGACGATGCCCGTCGCCGACCCGAACCAGCTCGTCCCCGAGACCGACCCCGTGGGGGTCGGCGGCACCGCCTGGTACGCCCTCCGGGTCGCCGAGGCCACTCGCACGGCGCTCGACGCCGGGTCGCTCGGCGTGCTGCTCGACATGGAACTGCCGGTCCTCCAGGTGCTGGCCCACATGGAGTTGACCGGGGTGACGGTCGACCACGACATCCTGAGCGGCCTGTCCGAGCAGCTCGGGAACCGGGCGGCGGAGCTCGCGAGCAACGCGTATGCGGAGATCGGCCGCGAGGTCAACCTCGGATCACCGAAGCAGCTGCAGGAGGTCCTCTTCGACCAGCTCGCCATGCCGAAGACACGCGCCAACAAGACGGGCTTCTCGACCGACGCCGGCGCCCTGGCCGATCTCCAGGAGAAGAGCCCGCACCCGTTCCTGGGGCTCCTCCTCGAGCACCGCGATGCGACGAAGCTCCGCCAGATCGTGGAGACGCTCGACAAGGCGATCACGCCCGACGGCCGCATCCACACGACGTACGTCCAGATCGGGACCAGCACCGGTCGGATCTCCTCGACCGACCCGAACCTGCAGAACATCCCCGTGCGCACCGAGGAGGGACGCCGCATCCGCGCCGCCTTCCAAGCCGGCTCCGGGTACGAGACCCTGCTGACCGCCGACTACTCGCAGATCGAGATGCGGATCATGGCGCACCTCTCAGGCGATGCCGGCCTCATCGAGGCGTTCAA
The DNA here is from genome assembly GCF_058408345.1 of Plantibacter sp. MDV22-iso1. Taxonomy (NCBI): domain Bacteria; kingdom Bacillati; phylum Actinomycetota; class Actinomycetes; order Micrococcales; family Microbacteriaceae; genus Plantibacter; species Plantibacter sp. MDV22-iso1. The sequence continues at coordinate 240,108 of NZ_JBZVDY010000004.1, read as the reverse complement.
GTCCGGCGAGGACCTCCACCGTTTCGTCGGCGCGCGCATCTTCGGCGTCGCCGCCGAGGATGTGACCCCCGCGATGCGCAACAAGGTCAAAGCGATGTCGTACGGACTCGCCTACGGCTTGAGTGCGTTCGGGCTCTCGAAGCAGCTGCGGATCTCGAGCGCTGAGGCGAAGCAGCTCATGGTCGACTACTTCGAGCGCTTCGGTGCGGTCCGCGACTACCTGCGCAACGTCGTCGAGCAGGCCAAACTCGACGGCTACACCGAGACGATCTTCGGTCGTCGCAGGCTCTTCCCCGAGCTCTCGAGCCCCAACCGACTGGTCAGGGAGAACGCCGAACGCCAGGCGCTGAACGCCCCGATCCAGGGTTCGGCCGCCGACATCATGAAACGCGCCATGATCGGCATCGAGTCCGAGCTACGCTCCGAATCCCTCAGCTCGCAGATGATGCTGCAGGTGCACGACGAACTGATCTTCGAGGTCGCCGAGGGGGAGTGGGACGCCCTGGAGCGCATCGTCCGAGCACAGATGGCCGGTGCCGCCGAACTGTCGGTACCGCTGGAGGTCCAGATCGGCCGCGGTCACGACTGGGACGCCGCAGCCCACTGAGCGCGCCCTGCGGGTCCGCACCCGGGCGGCGGACGGGTGCGGACTAGGCTCGTCGTCATGTCCCACGAAGAACTTCGTCAGAGCACACCGATCGACGCCATCGCCGAGAGCTGGGTGGAGACCCTCGTCCAGCTGAAGCCGGAGGTCGGCACCTACATCGGCCGCACGGACGTCGGCGGACGGTACGGCGACTACTCGCCGGCCGGGCACGAGGCGTACGTCGAAGCCGCGTCGCGCACGCTTCGCGAGCTGCGGTCCGCCGCACCGGTCGACGCCGTCGACCGCGTCACCCAGACCGACCTCTCGGCGGAACTGGAGCTCGACCTCGCCTCGTCGGAGGCCGGTCTCCAGTACCGCGACCTCAACGTGATCGCGTCGCCGTCGCAGGAACTGCGCGACGTCTTCGACCTGATGCCGACCGCGACGGTCGAGGACTGGAGCACCATCCGGACCCGCCTCGGCGCGTTGCCGGACGCGGTCGACGGGTACATCGAGACCCTGCGCGAGGGCATCGCCCGTGGGATCACCCCGGCACGCCGCCAGGTGGCCGAGGTGTACGAGCAGGTCCTCCGCACCGGCGCCGACGACGGATTCTTCATCGGCTTCGCCGCCAACGCCGGACCGGCGGACGGTCAGCTCCCGGCGTCCCTCGCCGCCGAACTCTCGACGGGTGCCGGCGCCGCAGCCGTCGCCTACAACCGTCTGGCGGACTTCCTCGCGCACGAACTGCTGCCTGCTGCGACCCAGGAGGACGCCATCGGCCGCGAGCTCTACGCGCTGCAGTCCCGCCGCTTCCTCGGCGCGACGGTCGACCTCGACGAGAGCTACGAGTGGGGCATCGAGGAACTGGCGCGCATGGTGTCGGAGCAGGAGGCGATCGCGAACGAGATCCTCCCCGGCGCGTCCGTCGAGGAGGCGGTCGCATTCCTCGAACAGGATCCGGTGCGCAAGCTGCACGGCACCGACGCGCTCCAGCGGTGGATGCAGGAGACGAGTGACCGTGCGGTCGAGGAGCTGGGGCGCACGCACTTCGACATCCCGCAGGAGATCCGCGCGCTCGAGTGCATGATCGCGCCGACGCAGGAGGGCGGGATCTACTACACCGGCCCGACGGACGACTTCTCACGCCCTGGCCGCATGTGGTGGTCCGTCCCCGCCGGCGTCACCGAGTTCGACACGTGGCGCGAGCTCACGACCGTCTACCACGAGGGTGTGCCAGGACATCACCTGCAGATCGGGCAGGCCGTCGTCAACCGGAAGACGCTCAACCTCTGGCGCCGACAGCTCGCCGGCACCTCCGGCCACGCCGAGGGATGGGCGCTCTACGCCGAGCGCCTGATGGAACAGCTCGGATACCTCGACGACCCGGCGGACCGCCTGGGCATGCTCGACGGTCAGCGGATGCGCGCGGCCCGCGTCGTCCTCGACATCGGCGTACACCTCGGCAAGCCGCTTCCGGACGGCAGCGGGACCTGGACCGCCGAGTACGCCTTCGACTTCATGGGTCGCAACGTCAACATGTCGCCGGAGTTCGTCTGGTTCGAGGTCAACCGGTACCTCGGTTGGCCCGGCCAGGCGCCCTCGTACAAGATCGGCCAGCGCATCTGGGAACAGCTCCGCGACGACGCGGCCCGCCGCGCCGGAGACGCCTTCGACATCAAGGACTTCCACCGTCGGGCACTGGACCTCGGTGGCGTCGGGCTCGACACGCTGCGGACGGCGATGCTCGGATGACGGCTGAACGGATCGTCGTCGCCGGCGCGTCCGGGTTCATCGGGCGTCGTCTGGTCGAGTCGTTCCGGGCCGACGGCGCCACCGTCTCCGTCATCGGGCGTGGTGCCGCCGACGCGCGATGGGGTGACCACGCGGGCATCGCCCGGCTGGTCGACGGCGCGGACCTCCTGGTCAACCTCGCCGGGAAGAGTGTGAACTGTCGCTACACCCCGTCGAACCGCGCCGAGATCCTCCGATCCCGCGTGGACACGACGACGGAGCTGGCGCGGGCGGTGCGTGCAGCCGTTTCGCCTCCGCCGCTCTGGATCAATGCGTCGACCGCCACGATCTACCGCCATGCCGACGACCGCCCGATGACGGAGGCCGACGGTGAGATCGGTTCCGGGTTCTCCGTCGACGTCGCGACCGCCTGGGAGCAGGCGTTCTTCGCGGACGAGCTGCCCGGGACACGACGGGTCGCCCTCCGCATCGCGATCGTCCTGGGGGACGGCGGAGCACTCACCCCGCTCGGGTGGTTGGCGCGTCTCGGCCTCGGCGGACCCCAACTGGACGGTCACTGGCCCACTTCCCGATCGCGTCGTGCCGCCGGCACGGATCACCGGTTCGGGACGCCGGGCGGGCGGCAGCGGTTCAGCTGGATCCACCTGGACGACGTCATCGGGATCGTCCGGTTCCTCCGTGGCCATCCCGAACTCGACGGCGTCGTCAACGTGACGTCACCGAACCCCACCGACAACCGCGGATTCATGCGGACCGTGCGGTACGTGCTCGGGATGCCGGTCGGCCTCCCCGCACCCCGCTGGTTGCTGGAGATCGGGATGTCCGTCCTGCGGACCGAGAGCGAGCTGGTCCTGAAGAGTCGCTGGGCGATGCCGGAGCGGTTGCTGCAGGCGGGCTACCGGTTCGAGCACCCGACGCTCGATCCAGCGCTGCGGGACATCCTCTCCCACCGCGGCTTGCCTGCACACCCGGAAAATCGCTAGACTGGACTGTCACAATTGTGACGTCCTATCCGCCTGCCCGTCTCGCAGAGCGACACCGATCCCCGGATCGGTTCACACAACAGCATCGCTTCGATCAACGTCCGTGGTCATCCACGGGTCCGGAGCCGTGCGCGAGGCCGGCCTGAATCATTGTCCACCTGGAGCAATTACTACATGACAAGCGCAACGACCGCCCCCAAGCAGGTCGCAATCAACGACATCGGATCTGCTGAGGACTTCCTCGCAGCGGTCGAAAAGACTCTGAAGTTCTTCAACGACGGCGACCTCATCGAGGGCACCGTCGTGAAGATCGACCGCGACGAGGTCCTCCTCGACGTCGGCTACAAGACCGAGGGTGTCATCCCCTCGCGTGAACTCTCCATCAAGCACGACGTCGACCCCTCCGAGGTCGTCAACGTCGGCGACACGATCGAGGCTCTCGTTCTCCAGAAGGAGGACAAGGAAGGCCGTCTGATCCTGTCGAAGAAGCGCGCGCAGTACGAGCGTGCTTGGGGCGACGTGGAGAAGATCAAGGAATCCGACGGCGTCGTCACCGGTTCGGTCATCGAGGTCGTCAAGGGCGGCCTCATCGTCGACATCGGCCTCCGTGGCTTCCTCCCGGCTTCGCTCATCGAGCTGCGCCGCGTCCGCGACCTCACGCCGTACCTCGGCCAGGAGATCGAGGCGAAGATCCTCGAGCTCGACAAGAACCGCAACAACGTGGTCCTGTCGCGCCGTGCGCTCCTCGAGCAGACGCAGTCCGAGAGCCGCACCACCTTCCTCAACAACCTCCAGAAGGGACAGGTCCGCAAGGGCGTCGTCTCCTCGATCGTCAACTTCGGCGCGTTCGTCGACCTCGGCGGCGTCGACGGTCTGGTCCACGTCTCCGAGCTCAGCTGGAAGCACATCGAGCACGCCAGCGAGGTCGTCGAGGTCGGTCAGGAAGTCACCGTCGAGATCCTCGAGGTCGACCTGGACCGCGAGCGCGTCTCGCTGTCGCTCAAGGCGACCCAGGAGGACCCGTGGCAGGTCTTCGCCCGCACCCACGCCATCGGCCAGGTTGCACCGGGTAAGGTCACCAAGCTCGTCCCGTTCGGTGCGTTCGTCCGCGTCGCAGACGGCATCGAGGGCCTCGTGCACATCTCGGAGCTCTCCGGCAAGCACGTCGAGCTCGCCGAGCAGGTCGTGTCGGTCGGCGAAGAGGTCTTCGTCAAGGTCATCGACATCGACCTCGAGCGTCGCCGTATCTCGCTGAGCCTCAAGCAGGCCAACGAGGGCGTCGACCCCGAGGGCACCGAGTTCGACCCGGCCCTCTACGGCATGCTCACGGAGTACGACGAGCTCGGGAACTACAAGTACCCCGAGGGCTTCGACGCCGAGACGCAGGAGTGGAAGGAAGGCTTCGACGCCGAGCGCGAGAAGTGGGAGCAGGACTACGCTGCCGCCCAGGCTCGTTGGGAAGCGCACAAGAAGCAGGTCGCTGCCGCAGCCGTCGAAGAGGCCAACCAGGCTTCCTCGTCGACCGCGTCCTCGTCGGCCGGTTCCTCGTTCTCGAGCGACTCCGCCGGCGGCGGCACGCTCGCTGACGACGAGTCCCTCGCGGCCCTCCGCGAGAAGCTCTCGAGCAACTAGTCCCACCAGCACCGACCAGCGTCGGTGTCCAGCAGGGGGTCGCCTTCGGGCGGCCCCCTGCTGCGTTGTGCGAGGGGCGCTCGTCGAAGGTGCTGCACGCTCCGCGGGTACGCTGGCTGACATGTACCTCATCGGCCTCACCGGCGGGATCGCCTCCGGCAAATCGACCATCGCGGCCCGGCTCGCTGAACACGGCGTCGTCATCATCGACGCGGACGTCCTCTCCCGAGAGGCCGTCGAGCCGGGGACCCCGGGACTGGCCGCCATCGCGCAGCGCTTCGGTGCCGACGTGATCGGGCCCGACGGATCACTCGACCGCGCGGCGCTCGGCTCGATCGTCTTCGCCGACGACCAGGCGCGGGCCGACCTCAACGCCATCGTGCACCCGGAGGTCAAACGGCGTTCACAGGCCCGGATCGCCGAAGCCTCGAGCGACCCCGGTGCCGTCGTCGTCTACGATGTCCCGCTGCTCGTCGAGACCGGCCGCGCCGACGAGTTCGACCTCGTGGTCGTCGCCGCGGCTCCGGAGGGGGAGCGCGCCCGTCGGCTCGTCGACCTCCGCGGGCTCGACCGGGGCGAGGCGGAACGACGGATCGCGGCCCAGGCGACCGAGGAACAGCGCGCCGCCGTCGCCGACGTGGTGGTCGACACTTCCGGCTCGCTCGAGCACACTCTCAGCCAGGTCGACGCGGTCTGGCACCGCGCCGCCGCGGCGGCCGTACCGGCGCCCGACCGCCAGGACGGCGTCTGAGCGCGTCGCCCGCTCCGCTGTGGGCGAAGCGGGGCGGCGGTGTCGGTGGTCCTCCGTAGACTCGGAGCATGGAACCAACACGCGCCGTCCGCCCCTTCGAGGTGATCAGCGAGTACGAGCCGAGCGGCGATCAGCCCGCCGCCATCGAGCAGCTGTCCGGGCGCATCAACGCCGGCGAGACCGATGTCGTCCTCCTGGGTGCCACCGGTACCGGTAAGTCCGCGACGACCGCCTGGCTCATCGAAGCCGTCCAGCGCCCGACGCTCGTCCTGGCGCACAACAAGACCCTGGCGGCCCAGCTGGCGAACGAGTTCCGCGAACTCATGCCGAACAACGCGGTCGAGTACTTCGTCTCCTACTACGACTACTACCAGCCCGAGGCGTACGTCCCACAGACCGACACCTTCATCGAGAAGGACTCGTCCATCAACGCCGAGGTCGAGCGGCTGCGGCACTCGACCACCAACTCGCTGCTGAGCCGTCGCGACGTCATCGTCGTGTCGACCGTGTCGTGCATCTACGGTCTCGGTGCGGCGGAGGAGTACCTGGAGGCGATGGCGGCGCTGCAGGTCGGGCAGAACATCGGGCGCGACCGCCTCATCCGCAAGTTCGTCGGCATGCAGTACAACCGCAACGACGTCGACTTCTCGCGTGGCAACTTCCGTGTGCGCGGCGACACCATCGAGATCATCCCGGTCTACGAGGAGCTCGCGATCCGCATCGAGTTCTTCGGCGACGAGATCGAGGCCCTCTACGCCCTGCACCCGCTCACCGGCGACGTCGTGAAGAAGCTCGACGCGGTGTCGGTGTTCCCGGCCTCCCACTACGCCGCCAGCCCGCAGACGATCCAGCGCGCCATCGGCACGATCCAGGAGGAGCTGGCGGAGCGGCTCCAGTCGCTCGAACGCGAGGGCAAGCTCCTCGAGGCGCAGCGGCTCCGCATGCGCACCACGTTCGACCTCGAGATGATGCAGCAGATCGGCTTCTGCTCCGGCATCGAGAACTACTCGCGCCACATCGACGGCCGCTCGGCCGGCGAGGCACCGAACTGCCTCCTCGACTACTTCCCAGACGACTTCCTCACCGTCATCGACGAGTCGCATGTCACCGTTCCGCAGATCGGCGCGATGTTCGAGGGCGACGCCTCCCGCAAGCGCACCCTGGTCGAGCACGGGTTCCGACTCCCGAGCGCGATGGACAACCGTCCACTCCGGTGGGACGAGTTCAAGAACCGCGTCGGTCAGACGGTGTACCTCTCGGCGACGCCGGGCAAGTACGAGATGGGCATCGCAGACGGCATCGTCGAGCAGATCATCCGCCCGACGGGCCTCGTCGACCCGGCGATCATCGTGAAGCCCTCCAACGGCCAGATCGACGACCTCCTCGAGGAGATCCGGGTTCGCGCCGAGCGCGACGAGCGCGTCCTCGTGACCACCCTCACCAAGAAGATGGCGGAGGAGCTCACCGACTTCCTGACGGAGGCCGGCGTGCGCGTCCGCTACCTGCACTCCGACGTCGACACCCTCCGGCGGGTCGAGCTGCTGAGCGAACTCCGGCAGGGCGTCTACGACGTCCTCATCGGCATCAACCTGCTGCGCGAGGGGCTCGACCTCCCCGAGGTCTCGCTCGTGGCGATCCTCGACGCCGACAAGGAGGGCTTCCTCCGCTCGTCGACCTCGCTCATCCAGACCATCGGTCGTGCCGCCCGCAACGTGTCCGGCGAAGTCCACATGTACGCCGACGTCCTGACCGACTCGATGAAGCGCGCGATCGAGGAGACGGACCGTCGCCGGGAGAAGCAGATCGCCTACAACGAGGAGCGCGGCATCGATCCGCAGCCGTTGCGCAAGCGCATCGCCGACATCACCGAGGCGCTCGCCCGAGAAGGTGCGGACACCGCGGCGTTGCTCGCCGGACGCGACAACGGCAAGAAGAAGAGTCCGACGCCGAACCTGCGTCGAGAGGGCATCGCCGCCGAGGGCGCGAACGACCTGGAGTCGATCATCGCCGACCTCAACGCCCAGATGCTGGCCGCCGCGGCCGAACTCAAGTTCGAACTCGCCGGCCGCCTCCGCGACGAGGTCTCCGAACTCAAGCAGGAGCTCCGACAGATGGCCAAGGCCGGGCACATCTAGTCCGCCGCTTCGCTGAGAGCGCAGTACCACAGACACCGCTCGGGAGTCCGGTGTCGGTGGTGCTGCGTAGACTCGAAGGGTGTCAATTGCCAAGGTAGATCACCACTCCACGCTCAGCGTCCGCGGTGCCCGCGTCCACAATCTTCAGAACGTCGACCTCGAGATCCCACGCGACTCGCTCGTCGTCTTCACGGGTCTTTCGGGCTCGGGGAAGTCCTCGCTCGCCTTCGACACGATCTTCGCCGAGGGCCAGCGACGCTACGTCGAGTCGCTCTCGGCGTACGCCCGCCAGTTCCTCGGTCAGGTCGACCGCCCGGACGTCGACTTCATCGAGGGCCTGAGCCCTGCGGTCTCGATCGACCAGAAGTCCACGAACCGCAACCCGCGGTCGACCGTCGGGACGATCACCGAGGTCTACGACTACATGCGGCTGCTCTGGGCGCGCATCGGCGTCCCGCACTGCCCGGTCTGCGGCGAGGTCATCCAACGCCAGACGGTGCAGCAGATCGCCGACCAGCTGATGGAGCTCGAGGAGCGACGCCGGTACCAGATCGTCGCCCCCGTTGTGAGCCAGAAGAAGGGCGAGTTCGTCGACCTCTTCAAGGAGCTCTCGGCCAAGGGCTTCGCCCGTGCCATCGTCGACGGGGAGGCGATCCAGCTGGCGGAGCCGCCGACGCTCAAGAAGCAGGTCAAGCACGACATCGCGGTCGTCGTCGACCGCCTCGTCGCCGGGCCCGAGATCCTCGGCCGCCTGACCGACTCCCTCGAGACGGCACTGCAGCTCACCGACGGCCTCGTGACGATCAACTTCGTCGACGAGGAGGGCGACGACGCCTGGCGCACCTTCTCCGAGAAGCTCTCATGCCCGAACAACCACCCGCTGCAGCTGACCGAGATCGAGCCGCGGACGTTCTCGTTCAACGCCCCGTTCGGTGCCTGCCCGGAGTGCTCCGGCCTCGGCACGCGCATGTCGGTCGACGCGGAGCTGCTCCTCGGCGACGAGGAGCTCAGCATCAACGAGGGCGTCATCGTGCCCTGGACCACGCAGGGCAAGGGGCTCTACCAGTACTACGAGAAGCTGCTCGACGGGCTGGCCCGCGACCTCAACTTCTCGCTCGACACCCCCTGGCGCGACCTGCCCTCCAAGGTCCAGGAGGCGGTGCTCCGCGGCGACAACTTCAAGGTCAAGGTCAAGTGGAAGAACCGCTTCGGCCGTGAGATGAGCTACTCCTCGGGCTTCGAGGGTGTCATCCCGTACATCGAGCGGCAGTACCTCCAGGCCGACACCGACAGCCAACGGGTGCGGTGGTCGGAGTACCTGCGCGAAGTCCCGTGCCAGGTCTGCGGCGGTCGTCGCCTGAAGCCCGAGGTGCTCTCGGTCCTGATCCACGAGCACAGCATCGCGGAGGTCGCCGAGCTGAGCCTCTCCGACGCCCGGAAGTTCATGGACCGCCTCGAACTGAGCGACCGCGAGGCCCACATCGCGGCGCAGGTGCTCCGTGAGATCAAGGTGCGCCTCGACTTCCTCATCCAGGTCGGGCTCAACTACCTCGACCTGGCCAGGACCGCCGGCTCCCTCTCGGGTGGTGAGGCGCAGCGCATCCGCCTCGCGACGCAGATCGGTTCGGGCCTCACCGGCGTGCTCTACGTCCTCGACGAACCGAGCATCGGCCTGCACCAGCGCGACAACCGCCGACTCATCGAGACCCTCGTCGCCCTCCGCGACCTCGGCAACACGCTGATCGTCGTCGAGCACGACGAGGACACCATCCGTACCGCCGACTGGATCGTCGACATCGGTCCCGGCGCGGGCGTCAACGGCGGCCGTGTCGTGCACTCCGGATCGTACGAGGCGCTCGAGGCCAACACCGAGTCCCTCACCGGGGACTACCTCTCCGGCCGCAAGGCCATCGAGATCCCGGCGAAGCGTCGCCCGATCGACACGAAGCGTCAGATCCAGGTGATCGGAGCGCAGGCGAACAACCTGAAGAAGGTCAGCGCGGACTTCCCGCTCGGAGTCCTCACCGCCGTCACCGGCGTGAGCGGCTCCGGGAAGTCCTCGCTGGTCAACGACGTCCTGTACCGGGTCCTGGCGAACAAGCTGAACGGCGCGCGCAAGCTGCCCGGCAAGCACACCAGGGTGACGGGTCTGGAGCACCTCGACAAGGTGATCCACGTCGACCAGGCGCCCATCGGCCGCACCCCGCGTTCGAACCCCGCCACGTACACCGGCGTCTTCGACAAGATCCGCAACCTCTTCGCGGAGACGCAGGAGGCCAAGGTCCGCGGGTACCTCGCCGGACGGTTCAGCTTCAACGTCAAGGGCGGCCGCTGTGAGGCCTGCTCCGGCGACGGCACGATCAAGATCGAGATGAACTTCCTGCCCGACGTCTACGTGGCCTGCGAGGTGTGCGGGGGAGCGCGGTACAACCGCGACACCCTGACCATCCACTACAAGGGCAAGAACATCGCCGAGGTGCTCGACATGCCGATCGCCGAGGCTGCCGACTTCTTCGAGCCGATCTCCTCGATCCACCGGTTCCTGAAGACGCTCGTCGAGGTCGGCCTGGGCTATGTCCGTCTCGGCCAGAGCGCCACGACCCTGTCCGGCGGCGAAGCCCAACGCGTCAAGCTCGCGACGGAGCTGCAGCGGCGGAGCAACGGGCGCAGCGTCTACGTCCTCGACGAGCCGACCACGGGTCTGCACTTCGAAGACGTCCGGAAGCTGCTGCTCGTCCTCGGCGGGCTCGTCGACAAGGGCAACACGGTCATCGTGATCGAGCACAACCTCGACGTCATCAAGTCCGCCGACTGGCTCATCGACATGGGCCCCGAGGGTGGAGCCGGTGGCGGGACGGTCCTCGCCACCGGAACACCCGAGCACCTCGCGACGGTCCCCGGCAGCCACACGGGCTTCTTCCTGAACGAACTGTTCGAGGCAGAGGCCGGCGGCAGCCGCAAGGCGGGCTGACGTGGCGGCCGTCCGCGGCGGAAGTGGTCTGGCGTACCGGCCGAAGGCGGGGGAGATCCCCACCATGCCCGGCGTGTACCGCTTCAGCGACGACTCGGGCCGGGTGCTCTACGTCGGCAAGGCGATGAACCTCCGGGCGAGGCTCAGCAACTACTTCGCGCCCCTGCACACCCTCCACGAGCGCACGCGCCGCATGGTGACGACCGCGACCGGGGTCACCTGGACGACGGTCGGCAGCGACGTCGAGGCGCTGCAGCTCGAGTACACGTGGATCAAGGAGTACGACCCGCCGTTCAACGTGAAGTTCCGCGACGACAAGTCGTACCCGTACCTCGCGGTCACCCTCGGTGACGAGGCGCCGCGCGTCATGGTCACCCGGAACACCCGGATCCCGGGGGCCAAGTACTTCGGCCCGTACCCGAAGATCTGGGCCGTCCACGACACGGTCGACCTCATGATCAAGGTCTTCCCGATCCGCACCTGCTCCGACTCGGCGTACAAGCGGGCCATGGCCTCGGGGAAGCCCTGTTTCCCCGGGCAGATCGGGCGGTGCGGAGGGCCGTGCTCCGGCAAGGTCACCATCGAGGAACACCGCGCGATCGTCGACGACTTCGTCTCGTTCATGGTCGGCAACGACCGCCGGTTCACGACGCGCATCACCGCCGACATGAAGGCCGCCGCGGCCCGCCAGGACTACGAGTCCGCGGCCGTCTACCGGGATCAGCTCCAGGCGCTCGACCAGGTGCTCGCGAAGAGCGCGGTCGTCCTGCGCGACGCCGTGGACGCCGACCTGTTCGGCATCGACCACGACGAGCTCGCCGCGTCGGTGCAGCAGTTCATCGTCCGTGGCGGCCGCATCCGCGGTGTGCGGTCGTGGACCGTCGACAAGGAGCTCGACATGTCGACCGCCGAGCTCGTCGACAGCGTCGTCCAACGGGTGTACGCCGCCGCGAGCGGGACCGAGGTCCCGAGAGAGGTGCTCGTCCCGGAACTGCCGGACGACGCCGAGAGCCTCGAGGACTGGCTGGCCGAACGCCGCGGCTCGAAGGTCGCCCTCCGCGTCGCCCAGCGCGGCGAGAAGGCGACGCTCATGGAGACCGCGGTCGTCAACGCCAAGCAGGCCCTCATGCTCTACAAGACCCGGCGCAGCTCCGACTTCGTGGCCAGGACGCAGGCGCTCGAGGACATCCGCGATGCGCTCGGGATGCCCGAGGCGCCGCTGCGGATCGAGTGCTTCGACGTGTCGCACCTGAGCGGTACCAACATCGTGGCGTCGATGGTGGTCTTCGAGGACGGGCTGTCCCGGAAAGACGAGTACCGTCGCTTCGGCGTCGCCGAGTCCACCGACGACACCGACTCGATCTACCAGGTCGTCTCCCGGCGACTCGCACACCTCACGTCGTCCGAGCCCGTCGAGACGGTCGACGAGACCACGGGGGAGCGCAAGCGCCGGAAGTTCACCTATCCGCCGCAGCTCCTCATCGTCGACGGCGGGCAACCGCAGGTCGCCGCCGCCGCGCGTGCGCTGGAGGAGTCCGGCCTGACCGGGATCACCCTGTGCGGACTGGCGAAGCGACTGGAGGAGATCTGGTTGCCCGAGGACCCGTATCCGGTGATCCTGCCGCGGGGGAGCGAAGCGCTGTTCCTCCTCCAGCGGGTCCGCGACGAGGCGCACCGGTTCGCCATCAGCTTCCAGCGCCAGAAGCGGAAGCGCGACATCTCGACCGTCCTCGGCGAGATCCCCGGGCTCGGTCCGGCGAAGGTCCGCGAGCTGCTCAAGCACTTCGGATCCGTCGCGCGCCTGAAGACCGCGACGCCGGCCGAGATCACCGAGGTCAAGGGCATCGGCGACAAACTGGCGGCCACGGTGCACGAGGCGTTGACCTCCGGCTCCGCACAGCCCTCGCAGGCCTCGCGGAATGGGTAGGCTGGGACTTCAGACCTTCGAGGAAAGCGTGTCGATGACCCCGGGCCAGCCGCAGCACCAGCAGGAAGTCCTCATCGTCACGGGGATGTCCGGCGCCGGACGCTCCACCGTCGCGAACGCGCTCGAGGATCTCGGCTGGTACGTCGTCGACAACCTGCCCCCGCAGATGCTCCGTCCCCTCGTCGACCTCGCCGAGCGCGCCGGATCACGTCTGCCGCGGATCGCCGCGGTGGTCGACGTCCGGGGCCGCGACTTCTTCAGCGAGTTGCAGGAGATCGTGCCGGCGCTCCGGGGCGGGACGCACCTCCGCATGATCTTCCTGGAGGCGACCGACGCGGCGCTCGTCCGCCGGTTCGAAGCCGTCCGCAGGCCGCACCCGCTGCAGGGCGAGGGCACGATCCTCGACGGCATCGTGGCGGAGCGTCACCGACTGAGCGAGATCCGTGAGTCGAGTGACGTCATCATCGACACGAGCGACCTCAACATCCACCAGCTCGCCACGACCACGCGTGAGCTCTTCGCCGGCGCGGAGACACCGGGTGTCCAGGTCACCGTGCTGAGCTTCGGGTTCAAGTACGGCCTGCCGCCTGATGCGGACCTCGTCGCCGACATGCGGTTCCTCCCGAACCCGTTCTGGGTTCCGGAGCTGCGTGCGTTGAGCGGTCAGGACCCCGAGGTCAGCGAGTACGTGCTCTCGCAGACCGGAGCCGCCGAGTTCCTCGAGAGCTATGCCCACGCCCTCGAGCCCGTCCTCGCGGGGTACCAGCGTGAGAACAAGCGTCACGTCACCATCGCCGTCGGCTGCACGGGGGGCAAGCACCGCTCGGTCGCGGTCGCCCTCGAGCTCGCCGACCGACTGCGGAACCAGTCCGGCGTCGCCGTGCACGTCCGGCACCGAGACCTCGGGCGCGAATGACGCCCACGGGCCCGACGCAGCCGCGGCGGAGCCCGAACGGTCCGAGGCACTACGCCTCCGGATCGCGAACATGCAGGATCGACGCCGCACTCCGACGGCGCGATCACGACAGATAGGAACCACCGTGGCCCTCACCGCCGACGTCAAGAACGAACTGGCGCTCGTCCGCGAGACCCGCAACTCGGTCCGAGCGGCCGAGCTCGCGTCCCTGCTCCGCTTCTCCGGCGGACTCCACACGATCTCCGGACGCGTGGCGATCGAAGCCGAACTCGACAGTCCGACCCTCGCCCAGCGGGTGCGTCGCGACATCGGCGAGCTCTACGGGATCCGCAGCGAGATCCTGGTGCAGAACCCCGGCAGCTCGGGCAAACCGAGCCTGTTCGTGGTGCGCGTCATCGAGGGAGGCGAGACCCTCGCCCGACAGACCGGACTCCTCGACGCACGACGGCGTGCGGTCCGCGGGCTGCCGAACCGGCTGACCACCGGGTCGCGCGACGAACTCGCCGCCGTCTGGCGGGGAGCGTTCCTCGCCACCGGGTCCCTCACCGACCCCGGCCGATCTGCGTCGCTCGACGTCGTGTGCCCCGGTAACGAGTCCGCGATGGCGCTCGTCGGTGCCGCCGGCCGCATCGGTGTCTCCGCGAAGGCGCGGGAGGTCCGCGGCATCCACCGGGTCGTCATCCGCGAGGGCGACGCGATCAGCGGCATGCTGTCGCTCATGGGTGCCACCGGCACCGTCACCTCCTGGGAGGAGATGCGGCAGCGCAAGGAGGTCCGGGCGACCGCGAACCGCCTCGTCAACTTCGACGACGCCAACCTTCGCCGCTCCGCCCAGGCGGCCGTGGCGGCCTGCGCGCGCGTCGAGCGCGCCCTCGAGATCCTGGGCGACGAGGTCCCCGACCACCTGCAGTACGCCGGTGCCCTGCGCCTCGACCACCGTGAGGCCAGCCTCGACGAACTGGGCCACTTCGCCGACCCTCCGATGACGAAGGACGCCATCGCCGGCCGCATCCGGCGCCTGCTCGCCATGGCGGACAAGCACGCGAGCGATCTCGGCATCCCGGGCACGGACGCCAACCTCCCGGCGGATTACGAGGACTGAACCAGCTCGTGAATCCTCGCCGACCCGCCATCGTCGCGGTTCGTCATGCTGGGAACAAGCCCCGACCCCCGACGGTTGCCGCTCACTAGACTGGGTGATGACGCTCAGAGCCGTGTGCAGACAGCGCACGGGACAACACGAGGAGATCACGAAGAATGGCTGTTTACTCACTGCCCGAATTGCCGTACGACTACAGTGCGCTCGAGCCGCACATCAGTGCGACCATCACCGAGCTCCACCACGACAAGCACCACGCCACCTACGTGGCCGGTGCGAACACGGCCCTCGAGAAGCTCGCTGAGGCCCGCGACGCCAACGACTTCACGAACGTCAACAAGCTCGAGAAGGACCTCGCGTTCAACCTCGGCGGTCACGTCAACCACACCATCTGGTGGAACAACCTCTCCCCGGACGGCGGCGACAAGCCGACCGGCGAGCTCGAGTCGGCCGTCGACGAGTACTTCGGCAGCTTCGACAAGTTCCAGGCGCACTTCACCGCCGCGGCGCTCGGCGTGCAGGGATCCGGATGGGCCGCGCTCACCTGGGACACCCTCGGTCAGCGCATCAACATCCAGCAGTTCTTCGACCAGCAGGGCAACTTCCCGGCCGGTACCGTCCCGCTGCTGCTGCTCGACGTCTGGGAGCACGCCTACTACCTCGACTACAAGAACGTCCGCGCCGACTACGTCAAGGCGTTCTGGAACATCGTCAACTGGGCCGACGTCCAGGCACGCTTCGAGGTCGCGCGCAAGCAGACCAACGGCCTGCTGGTACTGTCGTAGTTGACCGGTCCGTCCCGGTCCCACGGGCCGGGACGGACCACCTTCCTCCTCACTCGGGGAGGGCGCTCACTCCGAGCAGACCGTACAATCGCGCCGTCTGGCGCCTCAGTATCAGGAGTCATCTGTGTCCGTCAAGATCGGCATCAACGGCTTCGGCCGCATCGGCCGCAACTTCTTCCGCGCCGCCCTCGCCAAGGGCAGCGACCTCGAGATCGTCGCTGTCAACGACCTCACCGACAACAAGGCGCTCGCCCACCTCCTGAAGTACGACTCCATCACGGGTCGTCTGGACGCCACGGTCGAGCTCGACGGCGACAAGATCATCGTCAACGGCAAGCCCATCATCGTGCTCGCGGAGCGCGACCCCGCCGACCTCCCCTGGGGCGAGCTCGGCGTCGACATCGTCATCGAGTCGACCGGTCGCTTCACGAAGTCCGACGACGCCCGCAAGCACATCACCGCCGGCGCCAAGAAGGTCCTCGTGTCGGCTCCCGCCACGGGCAGCGACGTCGCCACGATCGTCCTCGGCGTCAACGAGGGCACCTACGACGCCGCGACGCACGACATCATCTCGAACGCGTCCTGCACGACGAACTGCCTCGCGCCGCTCGCCAAGGTCCTGCTCGACAACTTCGGCATCGAGCGTGGCCTCATGACCACGGTCCACGCCTACACCGCCGACCAGAACCTGCAGGACGGCCCGCACAGCGACCTCCGTCGTGCACGCGCCGCCGCCGTCAACATCATCCCGACCTCCACCGGTGCAGCCAAGGCACTCGGCCTGGTCATCCCGGAGCTCGTCGGCAAGCTCGACGGCTACGCCCTGCGCGTCCCGGTCCCGACCGGTTCGATCACCGACCTCACGGTCGAGCTGACCAACCCGGCCACGGTCGAGGAGATCAACGCCGCGTACAAGGCCGCCGCCGAGGGCCCCCTCAAGGGCATCCTGAAGTACACCGAGGACCCGATCGTCTCGAGCGACATCGTGACCGACCCGCACTCCTCGATCTTCGACGCCGGCCTCACCAAGGTCATCGGCTCGCAGGTCAAGGTCGCCTCGTGGTACGACAACGAGTGGGGCTACTCGAACCGCCTCGTCGACCTCACCGAGTACGTCGCGGACCGCCTCTAACCAACCGGCTGTCTGCCGCACTCCTCACCCGAGCAGCCAGACACCGTATGGTCCGAACGGGCGTCCTGAATCATCTTCAGGGCGCCCGTTCGGCTTCGTCGGTGGTCGTGGCTCAGCGCAGAGAAAGACCCTCCTCATGACCCTTCGCACCCTCGACTCGCTGGGCGACCTCAGCGGTCGCCGAGCCGTCGTCCGCCTCGACCTCAACGTCCCGCTGAAGGACGGCGTCATCACCGACGACGGCCGCATCCGCGCGGCACTCCCCACCCTCAACGCGCTCATCAACCAGGGTGCGCGTGTCGTCATCGTCTCGCACCTCGGCCGGCCCGACGGTACACCCGACGCGAAGTACAGCCTTGCGCCCGTCGCGCAGCGGTTGTCCGAACTCCTCGGCAAGCCCGTGACCTTCGCCGCCGACACCGTCGGCAGTGCCGCGACCGACGCCGTCGCCGCACAGACCGACGGCGACGTCGTGCTGCTCGAGAACCTGCGCTTCAACTCCGCCGAGACCAGCAAGGACGCCGGCGAACGCGAGGCGTTCGCCGCCAAGCTCGCCGCGTTCGGCGACGTCGTCGTCTCCGACGGCTTCGGTGTCGTCCACCGGAAGCAGGCGAGCGTGTACGAGCTCGCCAAGCTGCTCCCGAGCGCTGCCGGACTGCTCATCGCCGCTGAGCTCGAGGTCCTCGACCGTCTCACCGAGACCCCGGAGCGCCCCTACACGGTCGTCCTCGGCGGCTCGAAGGTGTCCGACAAACTGGGCGTCATCGGCCATCTGCTGCCGCGCGTCGACTCGCTGCTCATCGGCGGTGGCATGCTGTTCACCTTCCTCGCCGCCCAGGGGCACGCCGTCGGTTCGAGCCTGCTCGAAGCGGACCAGATCGAGACCGTCCGCGGGTACCTCGCGAAGGCCGACGAGCTCGGCGTGACGATCGTCCTGCCGACCGACGTCGTCGTCGCCTCGGCGTTCGGCGCCGACGCCGAGCACGTCGTGCGCCCGGCCGACGCCATCGAGGACACCCCGTTCGGTGCCGCAGGGCTCGGACTCGACATCGGACCGGACACGGCTGCAGCGTTCGCCGAGATCGTCGCCGCGTCCAAGACGGTGTTCTGGAACGGCCCGATGGGCGTGTTCGAACTCGCGCCCTTCGCCGCCGGTACGCGCGCGGTCGCTGAAGCACTCACCCGCACGGACGGCCTGAGCGTCGTCGGTGGCGGTGACTCGGCCGCAGCGGTTCGTGCGCTCGGCTTCGATGATGACCAGTTCGGTCACATCTCAACTGGTGGCGGCGCCAGCCTCGAGTTCCTCGAGGGCAAGCGTCTGCCTGGACTGGAGGTCCTCGGATGGCAGCAGTAACCTCCGGGCGCACGCGTGTGCCCCTGATCGCCGGCAACTGGAAGCTCAACCTGGACCACCTCCAGGCGATCGCGCTCGTCCAGAAGCTCGATTGGACGCTCAAGGACGGCAAGCACGACTACGCCGACGCCGAGGTGGCCATCTTCCCGCCGTTCACGGACCTCCGCTCGGTCCAGACGATCGTCGCCGCCGACAAGCTCAAGCTGGCCTACGGCGCGCAGGACCTGTCGCAGCACGACGCTGGCGCCTACACCGGTGAGATCTCCGGAGCGTTCCTCGCGAAGCTCGACTGCCGCTACGTGCTCGTCGGACACTCCGAGCGCCGCACCCTGCACAACGAGACCGACGAGGTCGTCCAGGCGAAGGCGGCCGCAGCCGTGCGACACGGCCTCGTCCCCGTCATCTGCATCGGTGAGACCGCCGAAGACCTCGAGGAACACGGCCCGTCGGCCGTCCCCGTGGCGCAGCTCAAGGCTGCCATCGACGGACTCGCATCGGACGCGGACATCGTCGTCGCCTACGAGCCGGTGTGGGCCATCGGTTCCGGTCAGGCGGCGACGCCCGACCAGGCGCAGCAGGTCGCAGCCGCTCTCCGCAGCACGCTCGCCGAGGTCCTCGGCGATGAGGCGGCGCAGCGCACGCGGATCCTCTACGGCGGTTCGGTGAAGGCCTCGAACATCGCCGGCTTCATGCGCGAACCCGACGTCGACGGTGCCCTCGTCGGCGGTGCGAGCCTGCTCGCCGACGAGTTCGCCGGGATCGCCCGCTTCTCGCAGCACGTCGGACTCTGACCGACCTGCTGCACCAGCAGTACCGACACGGCTCGGCCCGCGGCACCAGCCGCGGGCCGAGCCGTGTCCGCTGAACCGTCGAGGTATACTGGACGGCGGTTCAGCCCCTCTGAACGCGAATGCGAAAGGTCTCACGTGGAGATTCTCCAGGTCATCCTGCAGGTGCTGCTCGGCATCACCAGCCTCCTGCTCACCTTCCTGATCCTGCTGCACAAGGGCCGCGGCGGCGGTCTGTCCGACATGTTCGGCGGCGGCTCCTCCAGCAACCTCGGTTCGTCAGGGGTCGCCGAGCGCAACCTCAACCGCTTCACCGTCATCCTCGGCCTGACCTGGGGCGCCTGCATCGTCGTGATCGGGCTCCTGACGAAGTTCGCCGCCGCCTAGACCGGCCGCGAAGCCCCGATCCCGGGGACGCAACTCGACGCACCACACCCGAACCACTCTCGACAGTACGAGAAAGAGGAAACACCATGGCATCAGGCGGAAGCGCTATCAGGGGATCACGCGTCGGCGCCGGTCCCATGGGCGAGCAGGACCACGGCTACCACGCGGACCGCATCGCCATCTCCTACTGGGACGCCCTCGGCAACGAGACGGTCCGCCACTTCGCGGCGAACGTCCCCGACGAGGAGATCCCCGAGACGATCGACTGCCCGACGTCCGGTCTGCCGGCCGGTCGCGACAAGGCGAACCCGCCGGAGGTCGCGAAGCTCGAGCCGTACAAGACTCACCTCGCCTACGTGAAGGAACGGCGCACGGAGGAAGAAGCCGAGCAGCTGCTCGAAGAAGCACTCCAGCAGCTCCGTGCACGCCGCGGTACGGCAGCGAAGTAACCAGGACCACAAATGCGGAAAGGCCGTTCCCCTCGGGGAACGGCCTTTCTGCATGCTGGCACCGGCTCGGCGGCCGGCCTCTGCTAGTACTCCGGCAGGATCAACGAATCTGGGACCTCGGCGGCAGCATCCTGGTCGACGAAGAACACCGTCCGTTTGCGTCCCTTGGCCCCGGCGGCGGGGACCTCGTTGTAGCTGGCACCCGCGAGGGCGAGGCCGAGTGCCGACGCCTTGTCGGTGCCGGCGAGGACGAGCCAGACCCGCACGGAGGAGTTGATGGCCGGCCGCGTCAGGCTGAGTCGTTCCGACGGCGGCTTGGGGGAGTTCCGCACCGGGACCACCGAGGTGTCGGTGACCGAGACCTCGGCCCGCTCCGGGAAGAGCGACGCGACGTGACCGTCGGGACCGACACCCAGGAACGTGATGTCGAACCGGGGGTGGTCCTCGCCGGGTCGCGCGAACCGACGGAGCTCGTCCGCGTACCGCACCGCAGCGGCGTCGAGGTCGATGCCGTCCTCCGGCGCCGGGTATCCGTGCACGTGTTCGGCGACGAGGCCACGCTCCGGAAGCGCCAGCAGAGCTTCCAGCAAGGCCTCCCGTGCCTGCAACTCGTTCCGATCGGCGTCGTCCCGAGCGACCCAGCGCTCGTCTCCCCACCAGAGGTGCACCCGGGACCAGTCCACCCGGTCGCGGTCCTTCGACGCCGCCACGGCGGCGAGCGTCCCCGTGCCGACCGTCCCGCCGGTCAGGACGACGTGGACCGTCTCCTGCGACTCGAGCAGTTCACGGGTTCGGGACAGGAACCGCTTGGCGACCGAGGTCGTCAGCTGGTCGCGGTCCTGATAGACGAGGACGCGTCGCTCGGTCGGCATCAGCTGGTCCGAGCGCGGAGCGTGACCGGCTCGCCGAGGCCGGGGAGGCCCACGGTGATGACCTGTCCGTACAAGACGTCCGGGTCGAGCGTGCGGAGTTCCTCGGCGAGGCAGTCGCGCAGACTGCGACGGGGGAGCGAGAGGTCGTGCGTCGGCTGTCCGGGCTGGATCAGCGTCGCGATGTCGGGAACGGGTCGCTCGAGGACGACGTTGCCGGACGCCCGCGTGAGGCGGACACCGTGGATGCCGCTCGACCCGTGGGCCATGCTGAGCTCGTGGGTCACGTCGACCTGCAACTGCAACTGGAGCCAGGCGGCGAGCAGCTCGGTCGACGGGGAGTCCGATGCTCCGGACACCTCGATCGCCGTGACGGGCTCGTACGGCGGCTGGTCGAGCACCGCCGCGAGCTGGGCACGCCAGAGCGTGAGCCTGGTCCATGCGAAGTCCGTGTCTCCGGGGGCGTAGTTCGCCGCGCGACCGCGGAGCGCGGCGTGGGTGTCCGCCGCCGCGGACGCGTCGGTGATACGACGCTGGGCGATGCGGCCGATCGGTGACGTCGAGACGCGTTCGGGTGCCTCACCGGGCCACCAGGCGACGACGGGTGCGTCGGGCAGGAGCAGACCGGTCACGAGGCTCTCCTCGTTCTCGGCCACCGCACCGTAGGCGCGGAGGATGACCACCTCGCTCGCTCCGGCGTCGCCGCCGACGCGGATCTGGGCATCGAGCCGGTCGCCGATGGAGGACTGCTGGTCGTCGTGCTCCGTGGAGAGGACGATGACCCGCATGGGGTGCTCGCGGGAGGCCTCGTTGGCGGCCTCGATGGCTTCCTCCTCGGCTCCGAGCCGCGTCGAGATCACCAGGGTGAGCACGCGACCCAGGGCGACGGCGCCGCCGTCCTCGCGGATGGTCACGAGCGCCTTCGAGAGCTTGCTCGTGGTCGTGTCTGGCAGGTCTACGATCATGGTCGTCTCCAGGTGCGTCCGTCGCGGTTCATGAGGTCGTCGGCCGAGGAGGGGCCCCAGGTGCCGGGAGCGTACTGCTCGAGCGGCGTGTCCTGAGCGGCCCAGTACTCCTCGATCGGGTCGAGGATCTTCCAGGAGAGCTCGACCTCCTCGTGACGGGGGAAGAGGGGCGGGTCGCCCAGCAGGACGTCGAGGATGAGACGTTCGTACGCCTCGGGACTCGCCTCGGTGAAGGCGTGGCCGTAGCCGAAGTCCATGGTGACGTCGCGGACCTGGGTGCCGGCACCCGGGACCTTCGAACCGAAGCGGATGGTGACACCCTCGTCGGGCTGGACGCGGATGACCAAGGCGTTCTGGCCGAGCGCCGAGGTCTGGCTCTCCGCGAACAGGTACTGCGGAGCACGCTTGAAGACGACCGCGATCTCGGTGACGCGGCGTCCGAGGCGCTTCCCGGCACGCAGGTAGAACGGCACGCCGGCCCACCGACGCGTGTTGATGTCGAGCCGCATGGCCGCGTAGGTCTCGGTCGTCGACTCCGGGTTCATCCCGTCCTCGTCGAGGAAGCCCAGCACGTGCTCGCCACCCTGCCAACCACCGGCGTACTGCCCACGGGCCGTCGCGGCCCCGAGGTCGTCGGGGAGGCGGACGGCCGCGAGGACCTTCTCCTTCTCAGCGCGCAGGTCTGCCGCGTTGAAGGAGATCGGCTCCTCCATCGCCGTGAGGGCGAGGAGCTGCAGCAGGTGGTTCTGGATGACGTCGCGCGCCGCTCCGATGCCGTCGTAGTACCCGGCACGACCGCCGACGCCGATGTCCTCGGCCATGGTGATCTGCACGTGGTCGACGTAATTGGCGTTCCAGATGGGCTCGTACAGCTGGTTCGCGAACCGGAGCGCCAGGATGTTCTGGACGGTCTCCTTGCCGAGATAGTGGTCGATCCGGAAGATCGAGTCCGACGGGAAGACCGACTGCACGATGTCGTTCAGCTCGCGAGCCGTCTTGAGGTCGCTGCCGAACGGCTTCTCGATGACCACCCGGCGCCACTGACCGTCAGCGGGCTCCGCGAGTCCCGAGCGACGGAGCTGCTCGGTGACCTGCGGGAAGGCCTTCGGCGGGATCGAGAGGTAGAACGCGTGGTTGCCCATCGTCCCGCGATCCGCATCGAGCTCCTCGATGGTCTCCTTCAGCTTCTCGAACGCCGCGTCGTCACCGAATTCACCGGGGACGAACCGGATGCCCTGGGCGAGCTGGTTCCAGACGTCCTCGCGGAACTCGGTCCGGGCGTACTGCTTGACGGATTCGTGGACGACCTCCATGAAGTCCTGGTCCTCCCAGTCCCGTCGGGCGAACCCGACGAGTGAGAAGCCAGGGGGCAGGAGGCCCCGGTTCGCCAGGTCGTACACGGCCGGCATCAGCTTCTTGCGGGACAGGTCACCTGTCACGCCGAAGATGATGAGGCCGCTCGGACCGGCGATCCGATTGAGGCGTCGGTCGGTGTCCACCCGCAGCGGGTTGGACTCCGGGGTGATTTCCACCGGGGACATGAAGCTCCTTGTGCAGTGACGCGCTAGTCGTTGACGGCGTCGAAGAGGGTGACGATGTTCTGGTCCGGCGACGTGAGCGTCAGCGTGAGGACCGGACGACCGTGCTCGGCGAGGACGCGGGCGTCGCCGCCCGCCTGGGCCTCGATGAGCTGGCCGAAGGTGAACGGGCGCTCGGGGATCTCCAGGTCGACGGGGGCCGTCTCGGTGATCTGCAGGAACACGCCGTTCGCGGGGCCGCCCTTGTGGTACTGACCCGTCGAGTGCAGGAAGCGGGGACCCCACCCGAAGGTCGTGGGTCGTGCCGCCTTCGCCGCGACGAGGTCGCGGATGCTCTCGAGCTGCGGGGAGGCGAGACGGTCGACGTAGCCCTGGATCGCGACGTACCCGTCGGAGGGCAGCTGCGCGAGCAGTGCCTCGACGGCGCCGGACAGGGTGGTCACGCCGTCGAGGAGACCGGCAGAGCCGCGGACCTCGACACCGTCGGCGACGAAGGCGGGTGCCTCGGGCTCCGGACGGTTGTCGAGCAGCCCACGGGTGGCGACCTTCGCGGACTCGACGTCCGGCTGGTCGAACGGGTCGATGCCGATGAGGCGCCCGGCGACGACGGTCGCGTACTCCCACACCAGCATCATCGCGCCGAGGCTGCCGCTGACGAGGATCTCGCCCTCGTGGCGGTCGTGGCGCAGCAGGTGGAACTCGTGGGCATCGTCGACGATGCGGACGATCTGGAGGTCGGCCGGCTTCGACTCGAGCTCGGGAGCGAGCGGGTTGAGCACGACAGGCAGCAGACCGCGACCGGACTTGCCGGTCGATTCGGCGATGAGCTGTTCGGCCCAGTCCGGGAATCCGACGATGTGCGTCCCGTCGGTGATGAGACCGACCTTGTCGCGCAGCGGAACGGTGCCGCCGATCGCCGCGCCCAGGATGAGACCCGGGTTCGAAGCGTCGTCGATCGCGAGTTCACCGAGTACCGCGTCGGCCTCGTCGAGCAGCGCGCCGATGTCGACACCGGCCAGACCGGACGGCACGAGACCGAAGGCGGTGAGCGCACTGTAGCGACCGCCGACGTTGGGGTCGGCGTTGAAGACCCGGTAGCCGGCCTCGTTCGCCGCCGCCTCGAGCGGGGAGCCCGGGTCGGTGACGATGACGATGCGGCCGGCGGGGTCGATCCCCGCAGCCGTGAACGCGGCCTCGTAGGCACGGCGCTGACTGTCGGTCTCGACCGTGGAGCCGGACTTCGAGGAGACGACGAGCACGGAGGTCTCGAGGCGGTCCGCCAGGGCCGCGAGGACCTGACCGGGAGCGGTCGAGTCGAGGACGGTCAGGTTGCCGCCCAGCGTGTTCGTGATGACCTCGGGTGCGAGCGAGGAACCGCCCATGCCCGCGAGCACGATGTGGTCGATGCCCTCGTCGTTGAACTGCTCACGGAGCGCGAGGATCGGCTCGACCAGCGGGCGGGAGATGGAGACCGCCTGGACCCAGCCGAGGCGCTTGGACGCCTCGGCCTCGGCCGCAGGACCCCACAGCGTGGGGTCCTGGTCCGTGATGCGCGACGCGACGAGGTCGCTGACGAGGGTCGGGACCACCGATGCGACAGCGGCCTCCGCCGCGCCGCTCACGCGGATCTTGAAGCTCACTTGGAGGCCTCCAAAGCCGTCTTCACGGTCTCGAGCAGCTCGTCCCAGGACACGATGAACTTCTCGACGCCCTCACGCTCGAGCAGCGCCGTCACCTCGTCGTAGGACACGCCGAGTGCGGCGATGGCGTCGAGGACCTCGTTCGCAGCCGCGTAAGAGCCGGTGACGGTGTCGCCGGTGATGACGCCGTGGTCGAAGGTCGCCTCGAGAGTCTTCTCCGGCATGGTGTTGACCACGCCGTCGGCGACGAGCTCGGTCACGTAGAGCGTGTCGGGGAGGTCGGCGGACTTGACGCCCGTCGAGGCCCAGAGCGGACGCTGCTTGTTGGCGCCGGCCTCGAGGAGCGCGGTGGCACGCTCGCTCGCGAACTCCTGCTCGAAGACCTGGTAGGCGAGCTGGGCGTTCGCGACGCCGGCCTTGCTCTTCAGCGCGGTCGCCTCGGGGCTGCCGATCGCGTCGAGACGCTTGTCGATCTCGGTGTCGACCCGCGACACGAAGAACGAGGCGACCGAGTGGATCGTCGAGAGGTCGTGGCCCGCGGCCTTCGCCTGCTCGAGACCGGTGAGGAACGCGTTGATGACCTCGCGGTAGCGGGTGAGGCTGAAGATCAACGTGACGTTGACGCTGATGCCGGCGCCGATGACGGCGGTGATGGCCTCGAGGCCCTCGACCGTCGCGGGGATCTTGATCATCGCGTTGGGCTGGTTGACCTTGGCCCAGAGCTGCTTGGCCTGCTCGATCGTCGCGGCGGCGTCGTGCGCGAAGCCCGGCTCGACCTCGATCGACACGCGGCCGTCGTACCCGTTCGAGGCGTCGTAGACGCCACGGAAGATCTTCGATGCAGCAGCCACGTCGTCGGTGGTGATCTCGAAGACCGCCTCGGTGACGTCCTTGCCGTCGGCGGCGAGCTGGGCGACCTGCTCGGCGTAGACGTCGCCGTTGCTGAGCGCGGACGCGAAGATCGTCGGGTTCGTCGTGACACCGACGACGTTGCGGTCGGCGATGAGCTGCTCCAGCCCACCGGACTGGATGCGTCCGCGGGAGAGGTCGTCGAGCCAGATGCTGACGCCGGCGGCGGACAGCTGGGCGGTTGGGGTTTCAGTCATGTTCTTCTGTCTCCTTCGCCCGGGCTACTTGCCGAGCGTCTCGTGTGCTGCGGAGACGACTGCCTCCGTGGTGATGCCGAACTCGCGGAACAGCGTCTTGTAGTCGGCGGACGCACCGAAGTGCTCGATCGACACGGTCCGGCCGGCGTCGCCGACGATGCTCTTCCAGGTCAGCCCGAGACCCGCTTCGACGGAGACGCGTGCGGTGACGGCCTTCGGGAGGACGGACTCGCGGTACTCGGCGGACTGCTCCTCGAACCACTCCAGTGCGGGCACCGAGACGACGCGGGCGTTGACGCCCTCGCCGCGCAGGACCTCGCGGGCCTCGACGGCGAGCTGGAGCTCGGAGCCCGTCGCGATGAGGATGACGTCCGGCGTTCCACCCGGCGCCTCGGCGAGGATGTACGCACCCTTGGCGACGTTCGACGCTGCAGCGAAGGTCTCGCCGGTGGCGTCGCCCGTGCCGCGCTCGAACACCGGGATGTTCTGACGGGTCAGCGCGATGCCGGTCGGGCCGCCGCGACGCTTGAGGATCTCGAGCCAGGCATAGGCCACCTCGTTCGCGTCACCCGGTCGCACGACGGCGAGGTTCGGGATGGCACGGAGCGAGGCGAGCTGCTCGATCGGCTGGTGGGTGGGGCCGTCCTCACCGAGGGCGACGGAGTCGTGGGTCCATACGAAGATGGACGGCACGTTCATGAGCGCGGCGAGACGGACGGCCGGACGCATGTAGTCGCTGAAGATGAGGAAGGTGCCACCGAACGCGCGGGTCGGGCCGTGCAGGACGATGCCGTTGAGGATCGCGGCCATGGCGTGCTCGCGGATGCCGAAGTGCAGGACGCGACCGTAGGGGTTCCCGGTCCACTCGTGGGTGGAGTGCTCGCTCGGGATGAACGACGCACCGCCCTCGATCGTCGTGTTGTTCGACTCGGCGAGGTCGGCCGAACCGCCCCACAGCTCGGGGATGACCGGGCCGAGCGCGTTGAGCACCTTGCCGGATGCGGCGCGGGTCGAGACGTCCTTGCCGGCCTCGAACACGGGCAGCGCCGACTCGACACCCTCGGGGAGTTCGCCGGCCTCGAGACGCTCGAGCAGCGCAGCGCGCTCCGGGTTGGCCGCGGCCCAGGCGTCGAACGTCTGCTGCCACTCGGCACGTGCCTCGGCACCGCGGTCGATCGCCTTGCGGGTGTGCTCGATGACCTCGTCGGCGACGAAGAAGTTCTGCTCGGGGTCGAAGCCGAGCACCTCCTTGACGGCCGCGAGCTCCTCGGCGCCCAGCGCCGAACCGTGGATCTTGCCGGAGTTCTGCTTCTTGGGAGCCGGCCATCCGATGATGGTCTTCAGGATGATGAGCGACGGCTTGTCGGTCTCGGCCTTCGCCGCCTCGATCGCGTCGTTGAGCGCATGGACGTCCTCGACGTACTCGCCGGTCTTCTTCCAGTCGACGACCTGGACGTGCCAGTGGTAGGCCTCGTAGCGGGCCTTGACGTCCTCGGTGAAGGCGATGTTGGTGTCGTCCTCGATCGAGATCTGGTTGGAGTCGTAGATCGCGATGAGGTTGCCGAGCTGCTGGTGACCGGCGAGCGAGGAGGCCTCGCTCGTGACGCCTTCCTGCAGGTCGCCGTCGCCGGCGATGACGTAGACGAAGTGGTCGAACGGGCTCGTGCCGGCCTCGGCCTCGGGGTCGAACAGGCCACGCTCGAAGCGGGACGCGTACGCGAAGCCCACGGCGGAGGCGAGCCCCTGGCCGAGCGGACCGGTGGTGATCTCGACGCCGTCGGTGTGGCCGTACTCCGGGTGACCAGGCGTGAGCGAGCCCCAGGTGCGGAGCGCCTCGAGGTCGGAGAGTTCCAGACCGTAGCCGCCCAGGTAGAGCTGGACGTACTGGGTCAGCGAGCTGTGCCCGACCGACAGGACGAAGCGGTCGCGTCCGAGCCAGTCCTGGTCCTTCGGATCGCGTCGCATGACCTTCTGGAACAGCAGGTAGGCGGCGGGGGCGAGACTCATCGCCGTTCCCGGGTGGCCGTTGCCGACCTTCTCCACCGCGTCGGCGGCGAGGATGCGCGCCGTGTCGACTGCTTTGCTGTCAATGCTTTCCCACTGCAGATCTGCCACTGAATACTGACCCTTCTCATCGGAACAGGAGGCCGACGAGCGGTCGAGCCTTCTTCTGTGCGTTCGCGGCCCACGTCGTCTTCGGCGTCCGAGCACACGACACCGCTCTTCGAACTGGGTGAAGGGGGGCGCACGCGTGCACAGTGGCTGGCGAGCACTTCCCAGCATAGCGAACCCCTGCAGCGGAGGGTCGATGTTCGACGAGCGCGAACACGCGACGTCACCGATCGTTGCAGCGCTTGCACGTCGGGCGTCACCTGGTGAGGGACCGTGCGCCTGCGCACCGTGAGTAGGGAGCCGCCTGCGCGTGTCGTAGAATCGTCTGCGGACCGCGCACCGGGCGAGCAGTGCGTGGTGAACCGAACGTTAGAGGAGCAATGGACGTCGCTGTAGCAGAACGTGTGTCGAGCCCCAAGCTCGGTTTCCGACGCAAGGCTAAGGCGTACATCGCCCTGACCAAGCCGCGGGTCATGGAGCTGCTCCTCGTGACGACGATCCCCGTCATGATCCTCGCGAAGGGCGGTCTGCCCGACTGGTGGCTCGTCATCGCGACCGTCATCGGTGGGTCCTTGAGCGCCGGCTCCGCAGCGGCGTTCAACTGCTACATCGACCGCGACATCGACGCGGTCATGGACCGCACGAAGAAGCGCCCCCTGGTGACCGGCGAGCTCACGCCGCGCGAGGCGCTCGTGTTCGCGTGGACGCTCGGCGTCGTCTCGACGGTCTGGCTCCTCGCCACCACCAACTGGCTCGCGGCCGCACTGTCCGTCGGCGCGATCCTCTTCTACGTCTTCGTGTACACGCTGTGGCTGAAGCGACGCACCCAGCAGAACATCATCTGGGGTGGGATCGCGGGCTGCTTCCCCGTCGTCATCGGCTGGGCCGCCGTCACCGGTTCGCTCTCGTGGGCACCCATCATCCTCTTCGCGGTCGTGTTCCTCTGGACGCCGCCGCACTACTGGCCGCTGTCCATGAAGTACCGCAGCGACTACCAGGCCGTCGGCGTGCCGATGCTCGCCGTCGTCCGCGGTCGCGCGCAGGTCGGCCTCCAGGTCATCCTGTACGCGTGGGCGACGGTCGTCTGCTCGCTCCTGCTCATCCCGGTGGCCGACATGGGGCTGCTGTACAGCGCCGTCGCCCTCCTGTCCGGCGGCTGGTTCGTCTACGAGACCCACCGTCTCTACAACCTCGCGATCCGTCACGAGCACGTCTCGCCGATGCGCGTCTTCCACGGGTCGATCACCTACCTGACCCTCCTGTTCCTCGCCGTCGGCATCGACCCGCTGCTCCCGTTCTGACCCGGTGGCTGACGCAGCGGAACGCGGCCGGCTGATCGCTGCGACGGGGGAGAGCCCCGACATCGTCTTCGACCGGTTCGTCTCCTGGGCCGAGGCCGGCGGACTCAGCCTGTACCCGGCGCAGGAGGAGGCGCTCATCGGCATCGTCGACGGCGCCAACGTCATCCTCTCCACCCCGACGGGCACCGGCAAGAGCCTCGTCGCCGCCGGCGCACACTTCGCGGCGCTGAGCTCCGGTCGCCGCAGCTACTACACGGCCCCGATCAAGGCGCTCGTCAGCGAGAAGTTCTTCGCACTCGTCGAGATGTTCGGCGCTGAGAACGTCGGGATGGTCACCGGGGACTCCTCGGTGAACGCCGACGCGCCGATCGTCTGCTGCACCGCGGAGATCGTCGCCAACCTGGCGCTCCGGCACGGCGAGGACGCCGGCATCGACCAGGTCGTGATGGACGAGTTCCACTTCTACGCCGACCCCGACCGCGGGTGGGCGTGGCAGGTGCCCCTCCTCACCCTCCCGGACACGCAGTTCGTCCTCATGTCCGCGACCCTCGGCGACGTCGGTGACCTCGCGCGCGACCTCGAGCGCCGGACCGGCCGTGAGACCGCCATCGTGACCGGCGTCGAACGACCGGTGCCGCTCCATTTCTCCTACGCGACCACGCCGATCCACGAGACCGTGGAGGACCTCCTCCACACGGGACAGGCTCCGATCTACATCGTCCACTTCGCGCAGGCGGCGGCGCTCGAGCGGGCACAGGCCTTGACCAGTCTCAAGGTCGTCACCCGCGAGCAACGCGACGAGATCGCCGACGCCATCGGCGACTTCCGGTTCAGCACCGCGTTCGGCACGACGCTGTCCCGGCTCGTCCGCAGCGGGATCGGCGTGCACCACGCCGGTATGCTGCCGAAGTACCGACGCCTCGTGGAGCAGCTGGCCCAACGTGGTCTCCTCCGCGTCATCTGCGGGACGGACACCCTCGGCGTCGGGATCAACGTCCCGATCCGCACGGTCCTGTTCACGGCGCTCACGAAGTACGACGGCACGAAGATGCGCCAGGTGAACGCCCGGGAGTTCCACCAGATCGCCGGTCGTGCGGGTCGGGCCGGCTACGACACCGCGGGCACCGTCGTCGTCCAGGCCCCCGAGCACGAGACCGAGAACCTCAAGCTCATCGAGAAGGCCGGCGACGACCCGAAGAAGCGCCGCAAGATCATCCGGAAGAAGGCGCCGGAGGGGTTCGTGTCCTGGGGGGAGCCGAGCTTCCAGCGCCTCGTCGCGGCCGAGCCTGAAACGCTGACCAGCCACATGCAGCTCACCCACGCGATGATGCTCAGCGTCATCGCACGCGGCGGCGACAGCTTCGGCACCATCCGCTCCCTCGTCTTCGACAACCACGAGCCTCGGGCGAGACGCTTCGCCCTGGCCAGGCGGGCGCTCGAGATCTACCGCACCCTCCGCACGGCAGGGGTGATCACCCAGACGATCGACCCCGAGACGGGTGAGGTCGTCATCGGCCTCACGGTCGAACTGCAGCCGAACTTCGCGCTCAACGCTCCGCTGTCACCGTTCGCCCTCGCCGCGTTCGAGCTGTTGGACCCCGCGGAGCCCGGCTTCGCCCTCGACGTCATCTCGGTGGTCGAATCGACGCTCGACGATCCGCGCCAGATCGTCATGGCCCAGCAGCACCTCGCCAGAGGCGAGGCCGTGCAGGCGATGAAGGCCGAGGGGATCGAGTACGACCAGCGCATGGAGCTCCTCGAGGCGGTCACCCATCCGAGACCGCTGGCCGAACTCCTCGAGGCGGCGTTCACGAGCTACACCGCCGCGCAGCCGTGGGCACTCGACCTCGAGCTCCGCCCGAAGGCGGTCGTGCGCGACTTCATCGAGCGTGCACTGAACTTCAGCGAGTTCGTCTCGTTCTACAGTCTCTCGAGATCCGAGGGACTCGTTCTGCGGTACCTCTCCGACGCCTTCCGGGCGATCCGGCAGAGCGTGCCGGACGAGTTCAAGGACGAGGAGCTCCAGGACCTCATCGAGTGGCTCGGCGAACTCGTCCGACAGGTCGACTCGAGTCTGCTCGACGAGTGGGAGGAACTGTCCCACCCGGACCCCGAACGCCATGCGGAGACGAGTCGATCGCTCCCGCCCACGCCACGGAGCGTCCTCGCCAACCGCCGGGCGTTCACCGTCCTCGTCCGGAACGAACTCTTCCGCCGGGTCCAGCTCGCGTCGCTGGAGCACTACGACGCGCTCGGCGAGCTCGACGCGACGGCCGGATTCGACGCCGACGCCTGGGCCGACGCCATGGATCCGTACTTCGAGGAGCACGGTGAACTCCCGACCGGTGCTGCAGCACGGAGCCCGGCGCTGCTGGTCGTCGACGACGAGGACGAGCGCCCCGTGGGCGACACGGGCGGTGTCTGGCGGGTGCGTCAGGTGTTCGCCGATCCGGCCGGCGACCACGACTGGGGGATCAGCGCCGTCATCGACCTCGACGCCTCCGACGAGTCCGGGACCGCGGTCGTCCGCGTGATCGCGGTCGGGATGCTCTGAGTCGTCAACAGGCGCAGTGAGCCGTCAGCAGGCCCGCTGACCCGTCAGCAGGAGCGAAGCTGAGCCATCAGCGGGAGACGCTGAGGGATGCCGACTCCTCGACGCGTGACGCGGTCCGGACCGGGATCCGCTGCTGCAGCACGACCCAGGTCATCGCGGCGACGAGCAACCCGGCGAGCACCATGTGCAGCCCCACGAGCACCTCGGGGAGTCCGAGGCGGGCCTGGGTGAGCCCCACGATGATCTGCACCACTTCGACCGCCAGCAGGGTCGAGACCGCGGTGCGCACCCCGCGCGACCCGCGGCGGGCGCCGAGCGCGATCACGCCGACGAGCAGCACGATGGTGCCGGCGAGCGTCGCGTAGGCGGGCCAGCTGTGGAGGTGCTGGAGGAACTCGGGGTCGAACCCGTTGCGCGGCGCCGGCACTTCCTTCGAGTTGTCGCCGGCGTGCGGGCCCGAGCCCGTCGTCAGGATGCCGAACACGACGGTGACGGCGACGAAGAGGCTCGTCAGGTGGACGACGCCGAGGTACCAGCCGGGCATGACCTTCACCGCGCCACGGGGACCGCGGTACACCCGATGGACGAGCATCGTCGCGAGGGCGACCAGGACGATGGAGATGACGAAGTGCAGCCCGACCACGTACGGGTTCAGCCCGGTGAGGACCGTGATGCCGCCGAGGACCGCCTGCGCGGGGATCGACAGTCCCTGGAGCAGGGTCAGCCGGAAGAGGTCGGGGCGCTGCCGACGCATACGGATCACCGCGAGGAACGCTGCGATCACGATGGCCGCGAGGACGAAGGTGAGGAGGCGGTTGCCGAACTCGATGAACCCGTGGATGCCCATCTCCGGCGTGTTGACGAAGGAGTCGTCCGTGCAGCGCGGCCACGTCGGGCATCCGAGCCCGGAGGCCGTCAGGCGGACGGCGCCCCCGGTCCCGATGAGGACGAGCTGGAAGGCGAAGGAGAGCCAGGCGACGACACGCACGCGCTTGTCGATCGTCGTCGGCAACCACTGCCAGAACCGGGTGGCACGCACCCGGTCGGGAAGGGACGGTGCCGGCGTCGGTCGACCGGCGGTCTTGGAGTAGTGTGACACGGGTCGATCCTTCGGTTCGCGGTGGCCACGGCTGCGGTATCCACCGTCCTCACCCACAACCCACAGGAAGCTGTAGGATTATGAGGTTCACGGTGCGCGCGAGAAGCGCCATGGTTCATGAACATTGTAGGTTCGCGAAGAAGCCGCCCGCACATCCCCTCCCCAATCCGCTCCGATCAGGCGCGTGCCATGGGAGGGAATGACGACCTCCAGCCGGTGGTTGTCTCCAGGGAGGAAAGAGGGACACATGTCAGACATCCTGATCGATCGCCCGGAGCTCGCCGGACTCGGCCAATACGAGTTCGGATGGCACGACGGCGACGTCGCCGGCGCTTCAGCGCGCCGCGGCATCTCCACCGAGGTCGTTGCCGACATCTCCGCGCTGAAGAGCGAACCGGAGTGGATGCTGCAGCGCCGCCTCAAGGCCCTGCAGCTGTTCGAGCGCAAGCCCATGCCGACGTGGGGCGCCGACCTCTCCGAGATCGACTTCGAGAACATCAAGTACTTCGTCCGGTCCACCGAGAAGCAGGCTCAGACCTGGGAGGACCTGCCGGACGACATCAAGAACACCTACGAGAAGCTCGGCATCCCCGAGGCGGAGCGCCAGCGCCTCGTCTCCGGCGTCGCCGCGCAGTACGAGTCCGAGGTGGTCTACCACCAGATCAACGAGGAACTCGAGGCGCAGGGTGTCATCTTCATGGACACCGACACCGCGTTGCGCGAGCACCCCGAGTTCTTCGAGGAGTACTTCGGCACGGTCATCCCGTCCGGCGACAACAAGTTCGCCGCGCTGAACACCGCCGTATGGTCGGGTGGCTCCTTCGTCTACGTGCCGCCCGGCGTGCACGTCGAGATCCCGCTGCAGGCCTACTTCCGGATCAACACCGAGAACATGGGTCAGTTCGAGCGCACGCTGATCATCGCCGACGAGGGCAGCTACGTGCACTACATCGAGGGCTGCACCGCGCCGATCTACAAGTCGGACTCGCTGCACTCCGCGGTCGTCGAGATCATCGTCAAGAAGAACGCCCGCGTCCGCTACACGACGATCCAGAACTGGTCGAACAACGTCTACAACCTGGTCACGAAGCGCGCCACGGCCGCCGAGGGAGCGACCATGGAGTGGATCGACGGCAACATCGGATCCAAGGTCACGATGAAGTACCCGTCCATCTACCTCATGGGCGAGCACGCCAAGGGCGAGACCCTGTCCGTCGCCTTCGCCGGTCCCGGTCAGCATCAGGACGCCGGCGCGAAGATGATCCACATGGCTCCGTACACGCAGTCGTCCATCGTCTCCAAGTCGATCGCCCGAGGCGGCGGACGCGCGGGCTACCGCGGCGAGGTCCGGGTGGACGCCAACGCCCATCACTCGGCCAACACCGTGCGCTGCGACGCGCTCCTGGTCGACACCATCTCCCGCAGTGACACGTACCCGGCGATCGACATCCGCGTGGACGACGTCCAGCTCGGACACGAGGCGACGGTGTCCAAGGTCAGCGAGGAGCAGCTCTTCTACCTCATGAGCCGCGGCATGCCGGAGGACGAGGCCATGGCGATGATCGTCCGCGGCTTCATCGAGCCGATCGCCCGCGAACTGCCCATGGAGTACGCACTCGAACTCAACAAGCTCATCGAGATGGGCATGGAAGGATCCGTCGGTTAATGACGACTGCAGCACCGACTCAGACCGAAGGACAGCACGGCATCACGGCACACAGCGACGGCGCAGGACGCGTCATCCCGGTGCAGACCCGATCGGAGCGCTTCAGCTCCTATGATGTCGCCGACTTCCCAGCGGTGACGGGACGCGAGGCGGTCTGGAAGCTCAGCCCGGTCGCGCAGTTCACCGACCTCACCGCGGGGGAGCTCGACGGCTCGCCCACCCCGATCACGCACGACGACGTCGACGGATTCAGCGTCGAGTGGATCAGTCGCGACGACGCCCGCGTCGGCTCCGCCGGCGTGCCGGAGGAGCGCGCCTCCGCGAACGCCTGGTCGAGCTTCGACCAGGCACTGGCGATCTCGGTCACGGGCGAGGAGTCCAAGACCCTGCGCCTCGAGCGGAGCGGGCTCGGCGACGGCGCCCGCGCTGCGCACACCGTCATCACCGCCGCGCCGTTCAGCCGCGGCCTCATCATCATCGAGAACGCGGGCGACGCCCGCCTCACCGAGAACGTCGAGATCGTCGTCGGCGAGCAGGCCGACGTGACCGTCGTGACCGTGCAGTGGTGGGACGACGACGCCGTGCACCTCGCCAGCCACTTCGCGTCCATCGGTCGCGACGCCCACCTCAAGCACGTCGTGGTGTCGCTCGGCGGCAAGGTCGTCCGGGTGAACCCGACCCTGCACCTCGCCGGTCAGGGCTCGGACCTCGACTCGCTCGGCGTGTACTTCTCCGACGCGGGTCAGCACCTCGAGCAGCAGGTCTACATGCACCACGACGCACCGAACACCCGCGGGCGCGTGACCTACAAGGGCGCACTGCAGGGCGAGGGTGCGCGGTCCGTGTGGATTGGCGACGTCCTCATCAGCAACCGTGCCGTCGGCACCGACAGCTATGAGCAGAACCGCAACCTGGTCCTCTCCGACGGCACCCGTGCCGACTCCGTGCCGAACCTCGAGATCGAGACCGGCGACATCGCCGGTGCCGGTCACGCGAGCGCGACCGGACGCTTCGACGACGAGCAGCTCTTCTACCTGCAGGCTCGAGGCATCCCTGAGGACGAGGCACGACGACTCGTCGTCCGCGGCTTCCTCGTGGAGATCATCCAGCAGATCGGTGACACCGAGCTGCAGGAGCGCCTCTCGGCAGCCATCGAGGCCGAACTGCTCGGCGCCGACGGACAGGGCACCGGCGGAGCGCAGCACTGATGGCGACCAAGGTGTGCTCGTTCGATGAGCTCGCCGTCAACCAGGCCAAGCGGGTCGTGGTGGACGGCGTGCCGATCGCCCTCGTGCGCGACGCGTCGGACGAACTGTTCGCGATCGGCGACGTCTGCACCCACGGCGACATCTCGCTGTCCGAAGGCTTCGTCGAGGACGGCAACCTCGAATGCTGGGCACACGGCTCACAGTTCTCGCTCACGACGGGCAAGCCGCTCACCCTTCCGGCCTACGAGCCGGTCCCCGTCTACACCGTCGAGCTCATCGACGGCGACATCTACATCGACCCGACCGCAACGAAAGAGATCTAGCACCATGTCAGTCCTCGAAATCCGCGACCTGCACGTCAGCGTCGAAACCGAGCAGGGCACCAAGCCGATCCTGCGTGGCGTCGACCTCACCATCCGGACGGGCGAGACGCACGCGATCATGGGTCCGAACGGTTCGGGCAAGTCCACGCTCGCGTACACGATCGCCGGCCACCCGAAGTACACCGTCGACAGCGGATCCATCACGCTGGACGGCGAGGACGTCCTCGCGATGAGCGTCGACGAGCGCGCCCGTGCCGGACTCTTCCTCGCGATGCAGTACCCCGTCGAGATCCCCGGAGTCACGGTCACGAACTTCCTCCGCACGGCGAAGACCGCCGTCGACGGCGAGGCGCCCGCGATCCGCGGCTGGATCAAGGACGTCCGCGAGTCGATGAAGAACCTGCGCATGGAGCCTGCCTTCGCGGAACGCAACGTCAACGAGGGCTTCTCCGGTGGCGAGAAGAAGCGTCACGAGATCCTCCAGCTCGAGCTGCTGAAGCCGCAGTTCGCAGTCCTCGACGAGACCGACTCAGGCCTCGACGTCGACGCCCTCAAGATCGTGTCCGAGGGCGTCAACCGCGCGAAGGAGAACACCGGTCTCGGCGTCCTGCTCATCACGCACTACACGCGTATCCTCCGCTACATCAAGCCGGACTTCGTGCACGTCTTCGTCGCCGGCAAGATCGCTGAGCAGGGCGGTCCCGAGCTCGCCGACCGCCTCGAGAACGAAGGCTACGACCGTTTCCTCGTGGACGCCGTCGTCGCCCCGGAAGGTGCCTGAAGCCGCGCCAGCGGTCTAAGATAACGACATGGTAACAACGCTCAGTCCGCAACGATTCGACGAGGTCGAAGAGGCGCTCAAGGACGTCATGGACCCCGAGCTCGGGGTGAACGTGGTCGACCTCGGTCTCATCTACGACCTGGGTTGGGATGACGAGAACGACGCGCTCATCATCCACATGACCCTGACCTCCGCCGGATGTCCGCTCACGGACGTCCTCGAGGAGCAGACGGGTCAAGCGCTCGACGGCATCGTCGACGCCTTCCGCATCAACTGGGTGTGGATGCCGCCGTGGGGCCCGGAGCGCATCACGGACGACGGGCGCGACATGATGCGTGCCCTCGGCTTCTCGATCTGATCGATCCTCCACGACGACGGACGGCTGCAGTGCAGCCGTCCGTCGTCCTGTTCCCGGCAGCGTCGCCCGGCTGATCCCGGATAGGGTCGACGCATGACCGAGATCGTGTCCGCCGACCCCCTCGACGTCCTGCGCAGCCGGACGAGCGAGAAGTGGTCCGAGTACTCCGACGACGTCCTGCCCATGTTCGTGGCCGAGATGGACGTCCCGCTGGCACCCGTGGTCCGCGAGGTCCTGCACGCGGCCATCGACCGCGGCGACGCCGGGTACGTCGCGAGCCGCACACGGCTCCCACAGACGTTCGCCGACTTCGCAGCGCGACGCTGGGGTTGGGAGGTGGATCCCGGCTCCGTGTTCACCACCGCCGACGTCAGCATGGGCATCGTCGAGATCCTGCGTCGCGTCATCTCACCCGGCGAGGGCGTGGTGATCACCTCGCCGGTCTACCCGCCGTTCTTCGACCTCGTCACCGAGGCCGGGGGAGTCGTGGTGGACGTCCCCTTGCTCGGGTCCAGCCGCGCCGACGATCCCGCCGGAGGCTGGCGGCTCGACCTGGACGGTGTCGAAGCCGCGTTCCGCGACGGCGCGAAGGCCTTCCTGCTCTGCAACCCGCACAACCCGATCGGTCGGCCGCACACGATCGACGAACTGCGCTCGGTCGCCGCACTGGCAGCGCGCTACGGGGTCACGGTCGTGAGTGATGAGATCCACGCTCCGCTCACCCAACCGGGCGAGCGGTTCGTCCCCTATCTCAGCGTGTCCGACGAGGCCGCCGAACACGGGTACGCCGTGCTGTCGGCGAGCAAGGCCTGGAACCTCGCCGGCCTGAAGTGCGCGGTGATGGTCACCGCCGCACCCGGACCGCGGAGCGTGGTCGCGGGGATGCCGGTCGAGGTGTTCTGGCGGACGGGCCAGTTCGGTGTGCTGGCTTCGGTCGCCGCCTTCGAGGCGGGAGAGCCCTGGTTGGACGGGCTCCTCGCGTTGATCGACGGCAACCGGCGGCTGCTCGGTGAGCTGCTGGGTGCCGAGCTGCCCGAGGTCGGCTACCGACCGCCCGCCGCCGGGTACCTCGCTTGGCTGGACTGCACCGGGCTCGGTTGGACGGAGCCCCCGGCGCGGCGCATCCTGCGCGAAGCACGCGTGGCCCTGCAGGAGGGAGCCCCGTTCGGGCCCGGAGGCGTCGGCCACGCACGGCTCAACCTGGCCTGCTCGCCCGAGCTCCTCACCGAGGCGGTCGGACGGATCTCCGCCCTGCGTTGACGGACGTCCGGCCGCGCCGGGACCCTGCCGGAACGGCCGCGGTGCTGAGCATCGGATTCACGATTTATACTGGGAGGCTGACCCCCACCCTCCGCGTTGTCGAAACGCACCCGAAGAAATGGACTATGCCTGTGCTGAGTGTGCACGACCTCGAGATCCGCGTGGGGGCACGCGTGCTCATGGAGCACGTGAACTTCCGCGTGTCCGCCGGCGACAAGATCGGCCTCGTCGGCCGTAACGGTGCCGGGAAGACGACCCTGACCAAGACGCTGGCGGGGGAGACCCTCCCGACGAACGGCAAGATCGATCGCGGTGGCGAGATCGGGTACCTGCCGCAGGACCCACGCTCCGGCAACCCGGAGGACCTCGCCCGCACCCGCATCCTCGATGCGCGTGGTCTCGGCCAGCTCGCACTCGGCATGCACGAGTCGAGCATGGCCATGGCGAGCGACGACCCGAAAGTGGCGGAAGCCGCCATGAAGAAGTACGGCAACCTCACCGACCGGTTCAACGCGCTCGGCGGGTACGCCGCGGAGGCCGAGGCGGCCTCGATCGCGTCGAACCTGAACCTGCCCGATCGCATCCTCGATCAGCAGCTGAAGACGCTGTCGGGCGGACAGCGCCGCCGCATCGAACTCGCGCGCATCCTCTTCTCCGACGCCGAGACGCTCATCCTCGACGAGCCGACCAACCACCTCGACGCCGACTCCGTCGTCTGGCTGCGTGAGTTCCTCAAGCAGTACAAGGGCGGGTTCATCGTGATCTCGCACGACATCGAGCTCGTCGGCGAGACCGTCAACCGGGTCTTCTACCTCGATGCGAACCGCACCGTCATCGACATCTACAACATGAACTGGAAGAACTACCAGCGTCAGCGCGAGGCCGACGAGGAGCGCCGGAAGAAGGAGCGCACCAACGTCGAGAAGAAGGCGACGGCGCTCCAGCTCCAGGCGGCCAAGTTCGGTGCGAAGGCCAGCAAGGCGGCCGCAGCCCACCAGATGGTGGCTCGCGCCGAACGGATGCTCTCCGGGCTCGAGGAGGTCCGCGCGCAAGACCGCGTGGCCAAGCTGCGGTTCCCGACCCCGGCGCCCTGTGGCCGGACGCCGCTCATGGCGAGCAACCTGTCGAAGAGCTACGGCTCGCTCGAGATCTTCACGGCCGTCGACCTCGCGATCGACCGTGGCTCGAAGGTCGTCATCCTCGGATTCAACGGTGCGGGCAAGACGACCCTCCTGCGGATCCTCGCCGGAGTGGACCAGCCCGACACCGGCCAGCTCGAGCCCGGGCACGGCCTGCGGATCGGCTACTACGCGCAGGAGCACGAGACGATCGACGTGAAGCGCAGCGTGCTCGAGAACATGGTCTCCTCGTCGCCGAACATCACCGAGATGGAAGCGCGCAAGGTCCTCGGCTCGTTCCTGTTCACCGGCGACGACTCCAACAAGCTCGCGGGCGTGCTGTCAGGCGGCGAGAAGACGAGACTCGCTCTCGCGATGATCGTCGTCTCGGGCGCGAACATGCTCCTCCTGGACGAACCGACCAACAACCTCGACCCGGCCAGCCGTCTGGAGATCCTCGACGCGCTCGCCCACTACGAGGGTGCCGTCGTGCTCGTGAGTCACGATGAGGGCGCCGTCGAGGCGCTCAACCCCGAGCGGGTGCTCATCCTGCCCGACGGCGTCGAGGACCACTGGAACAAGGACTACCAGGACCTCGTCAGCCTGGCCTAGCGCCAGCGGGCCAGCGCGCTGGGTCCGTGAGCATCACCGGCCGGGTACGCCCCGTCCGTCGACGGCTCGTCGCACTCGCGTCAGCGACTCGCTTCGAGGATCTCATCCTCGATGTCGGCGTCGGACCGTGCCTTCGCGGCGAGCCGTTCGGCGCGTGCAGCCGCACGCCGCTGCTCCTTCGGGTCGTCGGAATTCAGGATGCGGTACTCCTGACGGATGGCATAGGCGAGGAAGATGAAGCCCATCAGCGCGAAGACCACCCATTGCAGCGCGTACGAGAGATGCATCCCCTCGTTCGGCTCGGGCTTGATTGGACCGAGCGGCGCCGCTTCGGCCGGCGCCGGGCTCTCCGAGAGGAGCATGCCGTACGCACCGGAGTAGAGCGTCTCGCCGCGGAGCTCGGCGATCTGCGGGAGGTTGATCGTGGCCACCTGTCCGTCGGCGGCCCCGCGGCCCGGGAGCGTCGGTTCGCCGGGTCGGATGCGGACGACGACCGAGACCTCTCCGCTCGGAGGCGCCGGGACCGACTCGGGTGCTTCGAGTGAATCGTTCGCGGCGACCCAGCCACGGTCGACGATGAACACGTCTCCGTCGGCGAGTCGGAGCGGCGTGAGGACGTTGAAGCCGGCCTGGTTGTTCCTGGGACGGTTCCGCACCAGCAGCTGCTCGTCAGGCAGGTAGGTGCCACTCATCGACACCGGGTGCCATTCGTCGGCCACGCTGAACGAGTCGAGCGACGGCAGCGCTTCGTCGAGCGGGATCGGGGTCGCGTCCCAGTTGGTCTCGATGCGCTGGACCTCCTCCTCCTTCTCGCTCGCCCGAGCGAGCTGCCAGTTGGAGAGCAGGACGCACACGATCGCGAACACGATCGCAACGCCGAGGTAGCCGAGCCAACGGCGGCTGAAGGCGAACCGCCAACCCGCGCTCATGAGCCGACCGCCGATGTCAACGGACGCCGCTCGAGGGGGAAGGAGCGGGCTTCGAGGAAGGCCTCCAGGAAGTCGACGTGTTCGTCGCAGGCGATCCAGACCTTCACGCGGTCCTCCGCGTGGATCTTCGGATTGCGCCACTCGATCCGCCAGCTCGCCGCCGCGCGGCAGCCGGCCCGTGAGCAGATCACGCCGTCGGGCTCGGCACCGAACCCGATCATGCCTGGTCGGTGGGACGAGGCGGAACCGAGTCGTCGACGATGATCGGCCGCTGGGACACGACGACACCGGTGGGGCGCTCGATGGCCCCCTGCGACGGCAGCGATCCGGCGTTCGCGATGATGACGGCGACGTACGGCAGGAAGATGGCACCGGCCGCGACCGCGAACATCCAACCGCCCTGGACGAACGGGAGCGCAGCGAGGCAAAGCAACCGGACACCCATGGTGATCGAGTACTTGATGAACCGCTGCCGGCGCTCCTGTTCGGGAGCCGGTGGGAGGGAGGTGATGCTCTGCTGCTTCATGCCACGACCAGCCTACGCGCTCGGCGGGTGGGCGAAGCCCCCAAATCACCGGGAGAACCGGAGGACCCCCATATGCTGGTACGGGTCCGCGGCCGGAACGCCGTGCGCCCCGACGGCCGCCGCACGAGTCGGCCGGTATCGCCGCAGGAGAGGAATCGACCATGACCGCACCACGCACCGTACTCGTCACCGGAGGCAACCGGGGGATCGGCTTCGCCATCGCCGAGGAGTTCGTCGCGCAGGGTCACCGCGTCGCCGTCACCGCTCGATCCGGCGAGGGCCCAGCGGGCACGTTGACGGTCCGCGCGGACGTCACCGATGCAGCCTCCGTCGACGCGGCGTTCAGCGAGATCGAGTCGGAGCTCGGGCCGGTCGAGGTGCTCGTCGCGAATGCGGGCATCACGAAGGACACCCTGCTCATGAGGATGAGCGAGGACGACTTCGACCAGGTGGTCGACACGAACCTCGGCGGCTCCTTCCGCGTCGTCAAGCGCGCGTCCAAGGGCATGCTCAAGGCACGCTTCGGACGCATCGTGCTCATCTCCAGCGTCGTGGGCCTCTACGGGTCGGCCGGTCAGGTCAACTACGCGGCCTCGAAGAGCGGCCTCATCGGCATGGCGCGATCCATCACGCGCGAGCTCGGCGCGCGCGGGATCACGGCGAACGTGATCGCCCCGGGGTTCATCGAGACCGACATGACCGCCGAACT
The DNA here is from genome assembly GCF_058408345.1 of Plantibacter sp. MDV22-iso1. NCBI lineage: Bacteria > Bacillati > Actinomycetota > Actinomycetes > Micrococcales > Microbacteriaceae > Plantibacter > Plantibacter sp. MDV22-iso1. The sequence continues at coordinate 197,784 of NZ_JBZVDY010000004.1, read as the reverse complement.
GCCCGCCGAGACCCAGGCCGAGTACAAGAAGAGCATCCCGGCAGCGCGTTTCGCGAGTGCGAACGAGGTCGCGAAGGTCGTCACGTGGATCGCCGGTGACGACGCGGGCTACATCTCCGGCGCCGTGATCCCGGTCGACGGCGGCCTCGGCATGGGTCACTGACCCGGGCAGCACCGCACCGAGCAGAACCCGACCTCGGGCGCTGACCCCCGACGCGCGGATCAGAGCCCGAGGAGCGGGAGGACGCCGGCGAGGTCGACCCGCCCGGCGACGACGTCGGCATGGCGGCGGACGATCGGCTTCGCGTTGAACGCGACCGAGAGCCCGGCGACGGCCATCATCTCGAGGTCGTTGGCTCCGTCGCCGATCGCGATCGTCCGTGCCAACGGCACGCCGTCCGCGTCGGCCCACTCCTGCAGTGCGGCCGCCTTCGCCGCCGCGTCGATGATGGGACCGCTGAGGCCTCCCGTCAACCGACCGTCGGCCGTCTCGAGGCGGTTCGCCCGCACATGGTCGAGGCCGAGTGCCTCGGCGAGCGGGTCGAGCAGTTCATGGAACCCGCCGGACACGACACCGATCCGTGACCCGTGCGCATGCAGCCGGCCGATCAGCGTCTCCAGGCCGGTCGTCGTCCGGATCCGTTCGGCGATCACCGGGATCCGGTCGACGGGCAGGCCCGCGAGCGTCGCGACCCGGGCCCGGAGGCTGTCGGCGAAGTCGAGGTCACCGCGCATGGCACGCTCGGTGATGGCGGCGACCTCGGGGAGGCTGCCGACCTCCTCGGCGAGGAGCTCGATCACCTCGTTCTCGATGAGCGTCGAGTCGGCGTCGAGGACCGCGAGGAACCGGACGCCTCGTCCGGCCTGTGGGGGGAGTGCTGCTTCTGGATCCGCCACTGCCGAACGCTCGGTACTCATGGAACGACGCGTACTCCCTTGCCAACCACGGTGAGACCGGATTCGGTGACGGTGAAGCCGCGAGCGCGGTCACGGTCGTGGTCGACACCGACGCTCGCGCCGGAGGTGACCACCACATCCTTGTCCAGGATAGCCCGCTTGACGACGGCGTCCGGTTCGATGTGGACCTTGTCGAACACGACCGAGTCGGAGACGTGGGCGCCGGATTCCACGAGCGCCCATGGCCCGAGGACACTGCGCTCGATGTGGGCACCGGACAGCAGCGAACCGAGGGAGACGATCGAGTCGATGGTCTGGCCGAGGTTGCCCTTCGCGTCCCGCACGAACTTCGCCGGCGGCGAGTTCAGCTGAGAACTGAAGATCGGCCAGTCCCGGTTGTACAGGTTGAAGATCGGGAGGGTCGAGATGAGGTCCTGGTGGGCTTCGTAGAACGACTCGATCGTCCCCACGTCGCGCCAGTAGTAGCGATCGCGATCCGTCGATCCGGGTACATCGTTCCGCTGGAGGTCGTAGACGCCCGCCTTGCCGCGATCGACGAAGTACGGGACGATGTCGCCACCCATGTCGTGGTTCGAGCTCGTCACCTCGCCGTCGTCGATGACCGCCTGCATGAGGGCGTCGGCGTCGAAGACGTAGTTGCCCATCGAGGCGAGCACTTCACCGGGGGAGTCGGGCAGGCCCGGCGCGTCGAGCGGCTTCTCGAGGAAGCGGGCGATGGTCGTCGGGTCGTCCGCGTCGACGTCGATGACGCCGAACTGGTCGGCGAGGGAGATGGGCTGACGGATCGCGGCGACCGTCGCCTTCTTGCCCGAGGCGATGTGCGCCTCGATCATCTGCGCGAAGTCCATGCGGTAGACGTGGTCGGCGCCGACGACCACGACGATGTCGGGCTTCTCGTCGCGGATCAGGTTGAGGCTCTGCAGGATCGCGTCGGCGGATCCGCTGAACCAGCGCTTCCCGAGACGCTGCTGCGCCGGCACGGACGCGACATAGGAGTCGAGCAGGCCGGACAACCGCCAGGTCTGCGAGACGTGGCGGTCGAGGCTGTGGGACTTGTACTGGGTGAGGACGACGATCTGGGTGAGTCCGGAGTTGATGAGGTTCGACAGCGCGAAATCGATCAGACGGTACTGCCCGCCGAACGGTACGGCCGGTTTCGCGCGGTCTGCGGTCAGCGGCATCAACCGCTTCCCTTCCCCACCAGCGAGGACGATTCCGAAGATCTTCTTTGAGGCGGCCATGGCTTCACAATAGATGCCGGACGAGACCTGTACTAGCGTCTAGACATGCGAGTTGATCTTGTGACAAAGGAGTACCCGCCGGAGATCTACGGCGGCGCAGGCGTCCACGTGTCGGAGCTGGTGAAATCCCTCCGTAGCGACATCGACGTGACCGTGCGCTGCTTCGGCGCTCCACGCGACGAGGCCGACACCGTCGCCTACGGTGTCCCGGCCGAGCTCCAGGGGGCGAACGGCGCCCTCACGACACTCGGGACGGACCTCCTGATCGCCCAGGACGTCGCCGGAGCCGACCTCGTGCACTCGCACACCTGGTACGCGAACGGTGCCGGTCACCTCGCGTCGCTGCTGCACGGCATCCCGCACGTCGTGACCGCGCACAGTCTGGAGCCGCTCCGCCCGTGGAAGGCCGAGCAGCTCGGCGGCGGGTACCGCGTGTCCAGTTGGATCGAGCAGTCCGCCTACGAAGGCGCCGCGGCCGTCGTGGCGGTCAGCGACGGCATGCGCCGCGACATCCTGCGGTCGTACCCGAGCCTCGACCCGGCCAAGGTGCAGGTCATCTACAACGGCATCGACCTGACCGACTGGCAGCCACGCGTGGACGACGAGCTGCTGCGGTCGCTCGGCATCGACCCGTCCCGTCCCTCCGTCGTCTTCGTCGGTCGGATCACCCGTCAGAAGGGGCTGCCGTACCTGCTCCGCGCGGCCCGCCTGCTGCCGCCCGACGTGCAGCTCATCCTGTGCGCCGGCGCTCCCGACACCCCCGAGATCCTCACCGAGGTCAAGGGGCTCGTCGAGGAGCTGCAGCGCGAGCGCACCGGGGTCGTGTGGATCGAACGGCTGCTCCCGCGTCACGAGCTGTGCACCGTCCTCACCGCCGCCACGACCTTCGTGTGCCCGTCGATCTACGAGCCGCTCGGCATCGTCAACCTCGAGGCGATGGCCTGCGGTGCCGCCGTGGTCGGGACGGGGACCGGCGGCATCCCTGAGGTCGTGCAGGACGGTGTGACCGGGAGGATCGTCCCCCTCGCGCAGGCGTCCGACGGCACCGGCACCCCACTCGACCCGGAGCGTTTCGTCGCCGACCTCGCCGCCACCCTCACCGAGGTCGTCCAGGATCCCGCCCAGGCGAGGGCCTACGGGGCCGCTGGTCGCCGACGCGCGGAGTCCGACTTCAGCTGGTCGCGCATCGCCACCCAGACGGCGGAGCTGTACCGCAGCCTGGTCTGAACCACCAGCGGACACCTCGGAGGACGGCGACGCGCGACGAGTCTTGGCGGATAGGCTAGGACCATGCCGAGCGTGTTGCTGTTCTCCGATGTGTCCGTCGTCCGCAATCTCAACCCCATCCTCGATGGCGTCGACTGGACGGTGACGGGCGACCAGCGATGGATCGTCCTCGGCCCGAACGGCGCAGGCAAGACGACGCTCCTGCAGCTCGCGGCGACGCTCATCCACCCCTCGAAGGGCACGGTCTCCGTGCTCGACGAGACGCTCGGCCGGGTCGACGTCTTCGAGCTCCGACCGCGCATCGGCTTCGCGTCCTCCGCCCTCGCGAAGCGGGTGCCGCCGGAGGAGACCGTCCTGGACGTCGTGCTCACGGCGGCCTACTCGGTCACCGGCCGCTGGGTCGAGCAGTACGAGGACATCGATGTGAAGCGGGCGTCGCGGGTCCTCGCCGAATGGAAGCTCGACCACCTCGCCGACCGCCGTTTCGGCACGCTCAGCGACGGTGAGCAGAAGCGCGTGCAGATCGCGCGGGCCATCATGACCGACCCCGAACTCCTCCTGCTCGACGAGCCGGCCGCGAGCCTCGACCTCGGCACGCGCGAGGAGCTCGTCGAGCTGCTCGGCGGCTACGCGAGCGCTGACGACTCACCGGCGATCATCATGGTGACCCACCACGTCGAGGAGATCCCCGTCGGATTCACCCACGTCCTGCTCGTTCGCGACGGTGGCGTCGTCGCCGCCGGACCGATCGCCGAGACCCTCACGGCCGAGCACCTCAGTGAGACCTTCGACCTCCCGATCGAGCTGACCGAGGAGGACGGACGCTTCCACGCCCGCTCCGCCCGCGCCGGACGCTCGGCCGTCACACCTTCCTGACGGCCGCGCCTCGGCGGGTCGACCTCGGCAGGCGAGCAGACGCGCGCTGAGTCTGGTAAAGTCGACCTTTGGCTCGCGGAGCCAAGAGCTTTCTGCCTCGTGCCTGGAGTTCCGAGCGCGGGTACTACCCACACCATCCACTCAACAAGGACTGCTGATGAAATCTGACATCCACCCCACGTACGAAGCCGTCGTCTTCCGCGACCTCGCCTCCGGCGCGACGTTCCTCACGCGCTCGACGGTCTCGTCGGGCAAGACGATCGACCTCGACGGCGTCACCTACCCGGTGATCGACGTGGAGATCTCGTCCGAGTCGCACCCGTTCTACACGGGCAAGCAGCGCATCATGGACTCCGCCGGTCGCGTCGAGAAGTTCAACCAGCGCTTCAAGGGCTTCGGCAAGTAGTCCTTCCGCTGTCATACACGAACGCCCCGATCCTCGGATCGGGGCGTTCGTCGTCGTGGGGAGTCCGTGCGACTCAGATACCGATGGGCAGCTGGTCTGCTGGGACGATGACCGGCGTCTCGGGTCGAGCGGCAGGGCGTCCGGTGCGGATGGGCCAAGCGCCGTCGGCGACGAACTCGGGGTCGCGCACGCGGCGCATGTAGGACTGGAAGCTCTCCGCCTGCTCGACCGACCAGGTCCGCTGAGCCTCGTGCAGCTCGTCCACGCTCGTCGGCAACGCGTCGGCGTAGCGTCGGCCGATGGCCTGAGCGACGCGTCCGGCGGCGACGGCGTCCACGCCCGCGTCGTGCGCACCCTCCAGTGGAACGCCGTGCAGGGCGGCGACGACCTCGAGCGTCCGCTTGCCGCGGCGGAACGTGTCGAGCCGTCGGTCGAGGATCAGCGGGTCGACGACGGGGGACGGGGCGGTGATCGAGGTCACCCCGTGTCGCTCCGCCTCGAAGTGCAGGAGGGAGAAGTCGTAGGGCGCGTTGTAGGCGACCACCGGGGTCCGTGCGGCGAACAGTTCGGTGAGGACGGACACGATCTCTCCGACGACGGCCGGTGCCGGACGCCCCTCCGCCCGGGCACGCTCCGTCGTGACGCCGTGGATCTCGGCGGCGCGAGCGGGGATCTCGACCCCGGGGTCGGCCATCCACGACCACGAGCGTTCGACCGAACCGTCCGCGGCGATGACACCGACGAAGGCGGTCACGATGCGACTCGTCTCCACCTCGATGCCGGTCGTCTCGAGATCGAAGACCGCCAGGCGGTCCGTCCAGTGGGGGTTCGCGTCGACCGTGTTCACGCCTTCACCCTATGACGCACCTCCGACAGGGGCCTGTGCCACGCCGGGACGGCACGCTCCGCGTCGTCGGGTGAACGCGGAGCCGGACTGCCTAGACTGAGTGGATGCCCGTCGAATCACCGTACGCCGACCAGCTCGACCGCATCCCCGTCCGGGAGCGCTCGCTCATCGTGGACGGAGCCGAGACCCGGTTCTGGGACTACGGCGACCGAGAGGCGTCGACGACGATCGTCATGGTGCACGGGTTCCGCGGCGACCACCACGGCCTCGAACCGGTCGTCGCGCAGCTCTCCGGATTCCGTATCATCGCTCCGGACCTCCCCGGCTTCGGCAGCTCCGCACCCTTCCCCGACGCCACCCACTCCGTCGAGGGGTACGCAGCCTGGCTGGGACGGTTCATCGAGGAGCTGCACCTGACCGGCCGGGTCGTCCTGCTCGGGCACTCGTTCGGCTCGATCGTGTCGAGCGCCGCCGTAGCCGGGGGACTCCGACCGGACGACCTCGTCCTCGTGAACCCGATCGCCGCCCCGGCGCTCCAGGGCCCTCGAGGTGTCCTGACGAGGCTCGCGGTCTTCTACTACTGGTCGTCCGCGAAGCTCCCGAAACGCCTGGGCTTCGCCTTCCTCCGCAACAAGGGTGTCGTCCGCATCATGAGCGTCGCGATGGCGAAGACGAAGGACCCGACGCTCCGTCGGTGGATCCACGCCCAGCACGACCAGTACTTCAGCGCCTTCGCCGACCGGGAGGTCGTCCTCGAGTCGTTCACCGCCTCGGTCAGCCACGACGTCAGCGAGTACGCCGACCGCATCCCCAGCCGCACGCTGCTCATCGCCGCCGAGCGCGACGACATCACGCCCGTGGCCGCGCAGTACGCGCTCGCGAAGCGGTTCGCCGACGCGCAGCTGCACGTCATCCCGGGCGTCGGACACCTCATCCACTACGAGGAGCCGCACGACGCGGCGCAACGCCTCACCGCGTTCCTCGCGGACGACCACACCGACGCCTGAGGCGTCAGGCGTCGGTCGCCTCCTGCGAGACGACGCTCGTGAACGCGGACGGGACCAGGCGAGCGGCGATCCCGGTGAGCGTCTCACTGGCACCCGCGTCGAGCTTCACATCCGCACGGCCGTCCGCCTTCGTGACGCCACGGTTGATGACGACGATCGGCAACCGCTTCCGGCGGGCGAGTTCGAGGAGCCGGATCCCCGAGTTGACCACGAGCGACGACCCGGCGATCACGAGTGCGTCGGCGCCGCGCACGAGTGCCGCCGCCTCGGCGTACTTCTCCGTGGGGATGAACTCGCCGAAGAAGACCACGTCCGGCTTCAACATGCCACCGCAGACCGTGCACACGGGGACGACGATCTCGTCCACGCGCCCGACCTCGGCATCACCGTCCGGATTGATCGTCACGTCCGTCTCGGTGTCGAGCCAGGGGTTCAGCGACGTCATGCGCTCCGCGATGCTCGACCTGGCGTAGCTCTGCCCGCAGGAGAGACAGCTGACGCGGTCCATCGACCCGTGCAGGTCGACGACGCGGCGGGAGCCGGCCCTGACGTGGAGGCCGTCGACGTTCTGCGTGATGACGCCGTCGGCGATGCCGGCCTCCTCGAGGAGCGCGATCGCCCGGTGGCCGGCGTTCGGTCGAGCGCCGTCGAACCGCTTCCACCCGAGGTGGCTGCCGGCCCAGTAGCGTTTGCGCGCGGCGTCGTCGTTGGACAGGAACTGGTCGACCGTCATGGGGGTCCGCACCGGAGCGCCCTGGCCCCGATAGTCGGGGATGCCGGAGTCCGTGCTGACGCCGGCCCCGGTGAGGAAGGCGACGCGTCGGTCCGCGAGCAGCTCGATCGCCCGTTCGAGCCCGGCCTCGGCCGTCTCGTCAGCGGGATCCCCTGCTGCGATCAGCGTGCTCATGCCTGCTCCGTCCATCCGTCCGCGATGATCGGAGTACTCCGGGCCATCGCTTCCCCTGAGTCTAAACGGCCTCGTTTTCGATCGTGTTCCCACTCTGGCAAGGTGGAGGTCGAACATCGCGTCGAGAGGACGTCTCCCATGCAGGTCATCCGGATCACCGATCTCGACGACGGACGACTCGACGACTACGCGCGGCTGACGGACGTCGCCCTCCGCCGGGTGTCCGAACCCGCGGGTGGCCTGTACATCGCCGAGTCCACGAAGGTCATGGAACGTGCGCTGCGCGCCGGGCACCGACCGCGATCGGTCCTGCTGCAGGAGAAGTGGCTCGACGACGTCTCGCCACTCCTCGAGGATCACGACGTCCCGGTCTTCGTCGGCGAGCCCGCACTCCTGGAGCAGCTGACGGGCTTCCACCTGCACCGGGGAGCGCTCGCGGCGATGCACCGCCCACCGCTCGCCGACCCCGCCGAACTCCTCGCCGACGCCCGCCGGGTGGTCATCCTCGAAGACATCGTCGACCACACCAACGTCGGCGCCATCTTCCGCTCCGTCGCCGGCCTCGGTGCCGACGCGGTCCTGATCACCCCGCGCTGCGCCGACCCGCTGTACCGCCGGAGCGTCCGCGTCAGCATGGGCACGGTCCTGCAGGTGCCGTGGACCCGCCTGCCGGAATGGGATGTCGCATCCGACGTCCTGCGGGATGCCGGCTTCGAGACGGCCGCCCTCGCTCTGGCCGACGACGCCGTGGACCTCGACACCTATGCTCGGACCGCCCCGGAACGGCTCGCCATCGTGCTCGGCGCTGAAGGTGACGGCCTGAGCGCCTCGGCCCTCGCCGCCGCCGACACGATCGTGACCATCCCGATGCTCCACGGCGTCGACTCGCTGAACGTCGCGTCGGCCAGTGCCGTCGCCCTCTGGGAGCTCCGGGTCCGCTGACCACGGTCCAACGCTGCTCGAAGACCACCGGCACGGCGGCAGGTCGCGACAGGGGACGCGCAGGAGCGCCGGGTAGCATGACCGGGTGCCACTCACGAGACGACAGATCTATCGCCGCCGCCGTCTCGCCGTCTTCGGCGTCCTCGCCCTCCTGATCGGGCTGTTCGGGTACAGCGCAGGCGCGCTGCTCCGACCGGTCCCGGCCGCGGCTGCGACGCTCGAAGCCGGCGACGCCCTCACGACCTCGCTCGTCCAGCAGACCACACCGGTCGCCTGGCCCGGATTCGGGCGGGGCGCCCTCGGTGCCGTCGGGTTCGACGGCGTCCTGAGTTCGAGTGGCGAACAGACGCCGTTCCCCATCGCGAGCATCACCAAGACGATCACCTCCCTCGTCGTGCTGGAGGCCAAGCCGCTCGCCGCGGGCGACCAGGGGCCGCCCATCACGCTGACCGACGCCGACGTCGGGTTCTACTACGACACCATCGCGGAGAACGGTTCAGCGGCACCCGTCGTCGCCGGGTCGGTGTTCACCCAGCGGCAGATGCTCGAAGCGCTCCTCCTCCCGTCGGCGAACAACTACAGCATCTCGCTCGCCGTCTGGGCCTTCGGTTCGGTCGACGCGTACCTCGACGCGGCGCGCGCCTGGCTCGATGCACACGGGCTGACGGGCACGACCGTCACGAACACGAGCGGCCTGGGCGAGACGAACGTCAGCACCCCGAGCGACCTCGTGACCATCGGCAAGCTCGTGCTCGCCGACCCGGTGCTCTCGTCGATCGTCAAGGAGCCCACGGCGGTACTGCCCGCCATCGGCGAGGTCGAGAACACGAACGCCCTCCTCGGCCAGTACGGGGTGACCGGCATGAAGACGGGGACCGACGACGCCTCGGGCGCCTGCCTGCTGTTCTCCGCCGACCTCCAGGTGGCGGGGCGGACGGTGACCGTCGTCGGCGTCATCCTCGGTGCCGACGACCACACCGTGCTCAACGAGGCCGTGGTCTCCCTGTTGCAGAGCGTGCCGGCCGGATTCCACCAGGTCCAGCTCGCCACCGCCGGGCAATCGGTCGGCTCCTACTCGACCGCGTGGGACGAGGCGGCGAAGGTCGTCGTGGCGTCCGACGCCTCCGTGCTGGTCTGGCAGGACACCCCGATCACCGTCGAGAGCCGCGCCAGAGCCATCGAGGCGGGTGCCGCCGGTTCGACGGTCGGGAAGCTCAGCTACACCGTGGGTGCCGGCGCGGAGGGCGGTGCGGCGACGATCGACGTCCCACTGGCTCTCGACGCGGACATCGCCCCGGTCACGCCCTGGTGGCGCCTGACCAACCCGTGACCGCAGCGAACGCCGGAGTCCGGGTGATCGACCGGACGGTCAGACATCGAGTTCCTGGTCCTGGGCTGCAACCGTCAGGAAGGGTCCGGCGATCGGTCGCTTGGCGGTGATGTGGTCGCCGGACGACTGGTGCCGCACCCGGCGGAGCACCCAGGGCACGAGGTACTCCCGCGCCCAGGCGAGGTCCTCGGTCCGGGCCTGACGCCAACGCCGCACGGGCAGCGGCTCCGGCTGCAGCGGCTTGAGGTCGTTCTCCACGTTCAGCGCGTGGAGGACGAGACGGGCGACCTCGTGATGGCCGAGCGCGTTCAGATGCAGCCGGTCCGGGGCCCACATCCGCGGATCCTGGATCGCCTGGAGCGACCACTGATCGGCGATGATGCAGTCGTGTCGGGCAGCGATGGCCCGCAGGTTCTCGTTGTAGATCGCGACCTTGCCGCGGATGCTTCGGAACACGGGGGAGAAGCCGACGTCCACGCCGGTGAACAGCACGACCGTCGCTCCGTCGCTCCGAAGCCGGATGATGGCCTGCTCGAGTCGTCTGGCGATGTCATCGGGGTCGGTGCCGGGCCGGATCACGTCGTTGCCGCCCGCGGAGATCGTGATCAGGTCCGGGTGCAGCTCCAGGGCCGGCTCCACCTGGTCGTCGAGGATCTGCTGTGCGAGCTTGCCGCGCACCGCGAGGTTGGCGTAGGCGAAGTCCGAGTTCTGCGCGGCCAGCACCTCGGCGACCCGATCGGCCCACCCGCGGTGCCCGCCCGGCGCACCCGGCTCGGGATCGCCGATCCCCTCGGTGAACGAGTCGCCGATGGCGACGTACCGCGACCAGGGATGGTGCTGTTCGGTCATGGTGGTTCCTCCTGCTGTGCATCCGGAACCTCCAGCGTACGCCCGCCCCTCGGCTGGCGGATCAGTCGCGAGTCGGACATCCGGACGTCTGTCGAGGCCGCACACGATGGTCGGCGGTGTCGGTTCGGCCGGGTACAGTGGTCTCCAGTGAACGCGGAAATCTCTTCGACCCAGCACCTGGGCGGGTCCGCAGCCGAACACCTCTCACCGGCCTTCCCGGAACGCGCAGCGTGGGGCACGGCGAGCAAGCTTCGAGCCTGGCAGGCCGAGGCGCTCGAGCAGTACTTCACCACCGAACCCCGTGACTTCCTCGCGGCGGCGACACCGGGCGCAGGCAAGACGACGTTCGCGCTGCGGCTCGCCTCCGAACTCCTCCATCGCGGCACGATCGACCGCATCACGGTCGTCGCACCGACCGACCACCTGAAGCGTCAGTGGGCCGAGGCCGCGAGCCGGGTCGGCATCCGCCTCGACCCGAACTTCGCGAACCGCGACCAGGTCTTCGGCCGCCACTACCACGGCGTCGCCGTCACCTATGCCCAGGTGGCGGCGAACCCGCCCGTCCATCAGCGCACGACCGATTCGGGTCGCACCCTCGTCATCCTCGACGAGGTCCACCACGGCGGCGACGCCTTGAGCTGGGGCGACGGCATCCACGAGGCGTTCTCGCGGGCGACCCGCCGGCTGTCCCTGACCGGGACCCCGTTCCGGTCAGACACGGCGCCGATCCCGTTCGTGGTCTACCAGCCTGATCGCCAGGGCATCCGGACCTCCGTCACCGACTACAACTACGGATACGGTCGCGCGCTCCAGGACGGGGTCGTCCGTCCGGTGCTCTTCATGGTCTACGCCGGCCACATGCGCTGGCGGACCAAGGCCGGCGACGAGATGGAGGCCCGCCTCGGCGAGGGCAACACGAAGGACATCACCTCCGCTGCCTGGCGGACCGCACTCGACCCGCAGGGCGACTGGATCCCAGCGGTCCTGAAGTCCGCCGACCTCCGGCTGTCCGAGGTCCGTCAGGCGGTCCCGGACGCCGGCGGACTCGTGATCGCCACCGACCAGACGACCGCGCGCGCCTACGCGGCCATCTTGCACGAGCTGACGGGGGAGCAGCCCACCGTCGTCCTCTCCGACGAGAAGGAGGCCAGCGACCGGATCGCCGACTTCTCGGGGAACACCAAGCGCTGGATGGTCGCGGTCCGCATGGTGTCGGAAGGCGTGGACGTCCCACGACTCGCCGTCGGCGTCTACGCGACGTCGTCCGCCACGCCACTGTTCTTCGCGCAGGCGATCGGGCGATTCGTCCGGGCCAGACGACGCGGCGAGATCGCGAGCATCTTCCTCCCGAACGTGCCGAACCTGATGGCCCTCGCGGAGAAACTCGAGCTCGAACGCGATCACGCACTCGACCGCCCGAGCGACCCGGACGCGGAGGGCGACCTCTTCAATCCGGAGGACGCGATGATGGCGGCCGCGGAGCGCGAGGACAAGGCTTCCGATTCACTCCTCGAGGAGTTCACCTGGCAGGCCGTCTCCTCGGACGCGCACTTCGACCGGGTCGTGTTCGACGGCGACGAGTTCGGCGAGCTCGCCCAGCCCGGCACCGAGGAGGAGTTCGACTTCATCGGGTTCCCCGGGCTCCTCGAACCTGAACAGGTGCACGAGTTGCTCGTGCAACGCCAGAGCCGGCAGGCCAAGCGCGGGGCGTTCGTCGACAAGAACGCAGCCTCGCCGAGTCCGCAGGCGGACATCCCCGCTCCGCTCTACCGCACGCTCAAGGAACAGCGCCAGGTGCTCAACACCCTGGTCGGTCTCTACGCGAAGCACACGAAGGAGCCGCACGGACTCGTGCACGCCGAACTGCGACGCGTCTGCGGCGGACCCGCGGTGGCACAGGCGAGCGTGACCCAGCTACAGGCCCGCATCGATCTGCTCCGTCGGCGCCTCGGCCACGGGCACTGAGGACGGCACCGCTCCTCACGCGCGTCCTCCTGCCCTTCGACAGGCTCAGGGACCGGCGTGTTCCGGGCGGGACTCTCCCGGTCACTGAGCTTGTCGAAGTGCCCACCAGGGACCACCAGCTCGGTCGACCCTTCGACAGGCTCAGGGTCCGGCGGAGGAGGCCCGGTACCGGCGGAGCAGGGTCCAGGACCGGCGAAGGTGTGCGGGATCTCGCTCGAAGCGACGATGATCTCGGGTGTCGGCGTGTCGTGGAGTGCGGCGGGAAAACAAGAACGGCCGGAGCTTTCGCTCCGGCCGTTCGCCGTCTCAACACGGTGTGCGCGAAGGGGGACTTGAACCCCCACGCCCGTAAGGGCACTAGCACCTCAAGCTAGCGCGTCTGCCATTTCCGCCACCCGCGCGTGTTGTGATCGTGTCCGGCTTTCGCTGGGCACGAGAAGAAACTCTAGCACGGATTTCGACAGCCGTTCACCACCTCGTACCGCCGGAGGATCTGCTCGACGCCCTCCGGCCGTGCGGCGGCCGCGCAGAACGGGGGAGAGGTGCAGCGGTCAGGGCCGACGGGTACCGTGGAGCCATGACCTCCGGCTCAGACGCATCCGACCTCACACTCGACGAGACCACGCGGATCGCGCAGGACCTCATCCGCATGGACACGACGAACTACGGCGAGGGCCGCTCCAACGGCGAGACGGAGGCCGCCGAATACGTCGAGGCGTACCTCCGCGACCTCGGTCTGGAGCCGGAGCTGATCGACGCCGCTCCGGGCCGGACCAGCGTGGTCGCACGGGTCGCCGGCGCGAACCCCGAGAAGCCGGCGCTCGTCGTGCACGGGCACCTCGACGTGGTGCCCGCCGATCCTGCGAACTGGTCGGTGGACCCCTTCGGCGGCGAGATCAAGGACGGCCTGCTGTGGGGACGCGGGGCCGTCGACATGAAGAACATGGACGCGATGATCCTCGCGTCACTCCGCGAGATCCTCGGCAGCGGCCGTCGGCCGGAACGCGACCTCGTGATCGCGATGTTCTCGGACGAGGAGAACGGCGGCGTGTTCGGCTCCCACCACCTCGTGACCGAACGACCGGAGCTCTTCGCCGGCGCGACCGAGGCGATCAGCGAGGTCGGCGGGTACTCGATCACCTTCGGCGGACGCCGCTCCTACCTCCTCCAGACCTCGGAGAAGGCCCTCGTCTGGATCAAACTGGTCGCGACCGGACGGGCGGCCCACGGATCCCGCTACGTGCAGGACAACGCCGTCACCCGCCTCGCGGAAGCGGTGGCGGCCATCGGACGCACCGAGTGGCCCGTCCGACTCACCGACACCACCGAGCAGCTGCTCCGTGAGATCGCCTCCATCCTGGGCACCACGCCCGAACGGCTCGGCCCGGACGAGCTCGCCCTCGCGACGGGTACGGCCTCCGGCTTCATCCAGGCCTCGCTCCGCACGACGAGCAACCCGACCCTGCTGCAGGCCGGATACAAGCACAACGTGATCCCCGATCGCGCCGAGGCGCTCGTCGACATCCGCACCCTGCCCGGCGAGGAGGACGCCGTGCTCGCGCGCGTCGCGGAGATCGTCGGTGAGGACATCGAGATTGTCGTCATGCACCGCGACATCGGCCTCGAGACACCGTTCTCGGGTCCGCTCGTCGACGCGGTCGTCGAGACCCTCGGGCGCCATGACCCCGGCGCCCCGGTGCTCCCGTACATGCTCTCCGGCGGTACCGACAACAAGGCGCTCTCGCTCCTCGGCATCACCGGGTACGGCTTCGCTCCGCTGCGCCTGCCGGAACACCTGGACTTCCCCGCGATGTTCCACGGAGTCGACGAGCGCGTGCCGCTCGACGCGCTAGGGTTTGGCAAGCAGGTCCTCACGGACCTCCTCCTCGACTACTGACTTCCCACGGTCCGTCTCCGCGCCCTCCGAGCCGCGAGACGCTCCAGGAGCCGCCCCGCCGACGACTGCCGGATCCGGCCGAACACCAGCCATCCGGCTGCAGAAAGGTGCCCTGTGGACCTCATCAACGCCATCATCCTCGGACTCGTCCAGGGACTCACCGAGTTCCTCCCGATCTCGTCGAGCGCACACCTGCGCATCCTCGGCGAGTTCCTCCCCGGAGCGAAGGACCCTGGCGCGGCGTTCACGGCGATCACCCAGATCGGTACCGAGGCCGCCGTCGTGGTGTTCTTCTGGCGCGACATCGTCCGCATCATCTCGTCCTGGTGCAAAGCCCTCGTCGGCAAGATCCCGAGGGATGACGCCGACGCCCGCATGGGGTGGCTGATCATCATCGGCAGCCTCCCCATCGTCGTGCTCGGCCTGTTGTTCCAGGACGAGATCGAGACGACCTTCCGGTCGCTGTGGATCGTCGCGATCATGCTCATCGTGTTCGGCATCCTGCTCGGTGTCGCCGACGCGGTCGGTGCGAAGAAGCGACGCCTGAAGAGCCTGACCTACCGCGACGGCGCGATCTTCGGAGGCGCCCAGGCCCTCGCTCTCATCCCCGGCGTCTCCCGCTCCGGCGGCACGATCACCGCCGGACTGTTCATGGGCTACGAGCGCCGTGCTGCGGCGCGGTACGCCTTCCTGCTCGCGATCCCCGCGGTGTTCGGCAGCGGCTTCTACCAGGTCTTCAAGAGCATCGGCGAGCCGAGCCCGTACGGACCGGTCGAGACGCTCGTCGCCACCGTCATCGCGTTCGTCGTCGGCCTCGCGGTCATCGCCTTCTTCATGAGTTACATCTCGAAGCGCAGCTTCCTGCCCTTCGTCGTCTACCGCATCGTGCTCGGCGTCGTCCTGCTGGTGCTGCTCGGCACGGGCGTGATCAACGCGTGAGGGCCTGGTCCGCCCCGGTCGTCCCGAAGCTGCCCGGCTCCGGCGCGGCCCCGTGTCTCTGGGACACCCCGAGCGCCGGGCTCATCGAAGCCTCCGCCGAACGCACGGCGCGGTTGTACGTCTGCGGCATCACGCCATACGACGCGACCCACCTCGGCCACGCGTCGAGCTACCTCGCCTACGACACCCTGCAGCGCGTCTGGCTGGACGCCGGCTACGAGGTGCACTACGCCCAGAACGTCACCGATGTGGACGACCCGCTGCTCGAGCGGGCCACCGCGACCGGCGTCGACTGGGTCGAACTCGCAGCGAGCCAGGTCGAACTCTTCCGGAGCGACATGGAACGCCTCAGCATCCTCCCACCCGAAGACTACGTCGCGGTCACCGAGGTCATCGGGCCGATCGCCGACGCCGTCGCGCTGCTCGTCGAACGCGGCGTCGCCTACTCGGTCGACACCCCGGACAGTGCCGCCGGAGACGACGTCTACTTCGACGTGCGCGCCGCGGCCGACGACGTCTGGCACCTCGGCGCGGAGAGTGGGCTCGACGAGGCCACGATGGCCGCGTTCTTCGCCGAGCGCGGGGGAGACCCCGACCGCGCCGGGAAACGCGACGCCTTCGATCCACTGCTCTGGCGGGCGGCGCGCGACGGCGAGCCGAGCTGGGAGTCGCCCGTCGGCCGAGGGCGTCCCGGTTGGCACATCGAGTGCTCGGTCATCGCCCTCCAGCATCTCGGATCGGACTTCACGGTCCAGGGCGGCGGCTCCGACCTCGTCTTCCCACACCACGATCTGAGTGCCGGGCACGCCGCAGCACTGTCCGGCCGCCCGCTCGCCAAGGTGTTCAGCCACGCCGGCATGGTCGCCTACGAGGGCACGAAGATGTCCAAGTCCCTCGGCAACCTCGTCCTCGTGTCACGCCTGGCCGCCGACGGAGCAGACCCCTCGGCCATCCGACTCGCGATCCTCGCGAACCACTACCGCAGCGACTGGGAGTGGCACGACGAGCACCTCGTCCTGGCCGATCGCCGGCTCAGGACCTGGCGTTCGGCCTTCGCGACGGATGCCGCGAGTGGAGCGTCCGCCGTCGAGCTGCTGCAGGCGATGCGTGTCCGACTGGCGGACGACCTCGACACCCCGGGTGCCATCGCGCTCGTCGACGCCGCAGCGACGACCGGCGTCGACGACGCCGACCTCGCGCGGTCGGCTGTCGACGCGCTCCTCGGCGTGCGCTGAGCAGGACGGCGACTCACCGGAGTCACCCCACCGCGATGGGACCGGGCTACTCGCGGTCCTTCCGCCAGGGCTCGTCGCCCTTACCCTCGTCCCGACGGAGGTACCGCTCGAACTCCTTGGCGATGGCCTCGCCGCTCGCCTCGGGCGACTCGACGGTGTCGCGCGCCTGCTCCAGCTGCTGGATGTAGGCGGCCATGTCCTCGTCTTCGGCGGCGAGCGTGTCGATCCCGCTCTGCCACTCACCGGACTCCTCGACGAGGGCTCCGCGGGGGATGACGACGTCGATGAGTTCCTCGAGCTTGTCGATCAGCGCCAACACGGCTTTCGGGGAGGGCGCGCTGTGCACGTAGTGGGGGACCGAGGCCCAGACCGACAGACTCTGGACGCCCTGCCGCTCGGCGGCGTCGGCCAGCACGCTGAGGATGCCGACCGGTCCTTCGTAGGTGCTGCGTTCGAGCTGCAGCGCCTGCCGCAGCTCAGCGTTCTCGCTCGAGGCGAAGACCGAGATCGGTCGCGTGTGCGGGACGTCGGCGAGCATCGCACCGAGCATCACCATGCCGGTGATGCGCTGCTCGGAGATCACGGCGAGGATCTCGTCGACGAACGCCTTCCATCCGCGCGACGGCTCGGCACCGAGCAGCACGTAGACGTTGTCACCGCCGCCCTCGCTGACGCGGAGCGCGGCGTCCTCCGCCAAGGGGGTCGCGGGCTTCGCCGCCTCGGGGTCGGGCCCCGAGATCGTGGTACCGGGCCAGGTCAGGGACCGTTTGCCGTCCTCGTCGACGCCGACCGTCGGCCGGTTGAACTGGTAGTCGTAGTAGGGCTCCGGGTCGATCTCGAGCAGCGGGCGGAGGGCGAGCGAGTCGCGAAGCACGCGCACCGCGCCGCTCGCCGCCTCGCCGGCGTCGTTCCAACCCTCGAACGCCACGACGAGCAGGCGACCGCCCAGCGGCTCCTTGGTGTCTTCCGTCACGTCTCACTCCTCGGTGCACGGGGACCTTCCGCGACCATCCATCCAGGATAGGCGCTTCAGCACCCGGTAGCATGGCACCCCGTGACCACTCTCCTCCCTGCCGCAGTCCTCTGGGACATGGACGGCACCGTCGTCGACACCGAGCCCTACTGGATGGAGGCCGAGACCGAGCTGGTCGCGGCCCACGGCGGCACCTGGACCCATGAGGACGGCCTCCTGCTCGTCGGGAACGGCCTCTGGGACTCTGCCGCCGTCCTCCAGGGCCGCGGCGTCGCGCTGGACGCGGACACGATCGTCACCCATCTCACGGACCACGTCCGGCGCCTCATCCAGGAACGCGGCGTCCCGTTCCGTCCCGGTGCCCAGGAGCTGCTCCACGAGCTCCGGGAGGCCGGCGTGCCGACCGCGCTGGTCACCATGTCGATCCGGTCCATGGCCGAGGACATCGCAGGCGGCATCCCGTTCGACGCGTTCGACCTCATCGTCGCCGGCGACGAGGTCGAGCAGCCCAAGCCCCATCCTGACCCCTACCTCAGGGCCGCAGCGGCACTCGGCGTCGACCCGCGCGAGTGCATCGCGATCGAGGACTCCGCCACCGGTCTCGCGTCCGCGCTCGCGGCGGGGACCATCGCCGTGTCCGTCCCGCACATCGTGCCGATCCCTGAGGGCCCGCACCACACCACCTGGGACACCCTCGCCGGGCGCTCCGTCGCCGACCTCGCCGAGCTTCGCTCGGCCGCGAGCGGCACCACCCACCACCCCGAGACAGAGGCAGCACAGCGATGAGCGCGAACCACCAGCCGGCGAACAGCGGCCCCTTCCGCGAGGGCGACCGCGTGCAGCTGACCGGACCGAAGGGGCGGAAGAACACCATCACGCTGGAGGCCGGCAAGGTCTTCCACACGCACCGCGGGATGATCGAGCACACCTCGATCATCGGCCTGCCGGACGGCAGCGTCGTCGCCAACACCGAGGGCATCGAGCACCTCGCGCTCCGGCCGCTGCTGGTCGACTTCGTGATGTCGATGCCTCGCGGTGCCGCCATCATCTACCCGAAGGACGCGGCCGAGATCATCGGACAGGCGGACATCTTCCCCGGCGCGACGGTCGTCGAGGCCGGTGTCGGTTCCGGCGCGCTCTCCCTCTGGCTCCTCCGGGCCATCGGGCCGTCTGGCAGACTGGCCTCCTTCGAGCGTCGGGACGAGTTCGCCGACGTCGCGCGAGGCAACGTCGCGACCTTCTTCGGTTACGACCCGCAGAACTGGTCGGTCACGGTCGGCGACCTCCAGGAGACCCTGCCCGAGACGATGCCCGCCGAGTCCGTCGACCGCGTGGTGCTCGACATGCTCGCACCGTGGGAGTGCCTCGACGCCGCGTGGGAGGCGCTGAAGCCCGGCGGAGTGATCCTCTGCTACGTCGCCACGGTCACCCAGCTGTCGCGCGTCGCCGAGGCGATCCGAGGGACGGGCGGCTTCACGAACCCGCAGTCGAACGAGACGATGATGCGCGGGTGGCACGTCGAGGGGCTCGCCGTCCGACCGGACCACCGGATGATCGGGCACACGGGCTTCCTCATCACCGCACGGAAGCTCGCGCCCGGCACGGTCCTGCCCGAGCTCAAGCGACGCGCCTCGAAGAGCGACTTCAGTGCCGAGGACGTCGAGCTGTGGACGCCGGGCGCCCTCGGGGAACGCTCCGCGAGCGCGAAGATCCTGCGGAAGCGCGCGAGGAGCGCCGGGGCGAGTGCCGAGCTGTCCCGTGCGCGGGGCCTCGACGGCGACAGCGCTGGGGCCGACGGGTCGATCGAACCGTCCGCCGATGAGTCACCTCTCGGCGACGATCGTTGACCCGGGTTCACGTCGACTAAACTGTGCGACGGCGACCTGCCGTCCCACCCGTACCACCGAAACGAGGATCCGTGCGCACTGCACCAGCTCTCATCGCCGCAGCAGGCCTCCTGCTCGTCTCCCTCACCGGGTGCACCGCGCCGGGCTCGGCCTCCTGCGACACCGCGGCGTCCGCCGGCGACGCGACGAAGCTCATCAGCGTGTCGGGTGACTTCGGATCCACCCCGAAGGTGGAGCTCCCGACGCCGCTGTACACGAAGACGACGGAGCGCCAGGTCGTCATCCAGGGCGACGGTCGGCAGGTCTCGGCCGAAGGCACCGTCAACCTCAACCTGATGCTCCTCAACGGACGCACTGGCGACGTCCTGCAGCAGACGGACTTCAACGGGCCCGCGAGCACCCTCATCGCCCTGTCCGGAAGCCTCCCCGGCTTCGCGAAGGCGTTCGCCTGCACGACGGTCGGATCCCGTGTCGTCGCGGCGATCTCACCCGAGGACGCCTTCGGCCCGAGCGGTGGCAGCGAGGCGAACGGCATCAAGAAGGACGACGCGATCATCCTCGTCGCCGACATCCAGGGTGCGGCGCTGCCCAAGGCCGACGGCGCCGAGCGCCCGATCCCGTCGGGGTTCCCGTCCGTCGTGACCGCTCCGAGCGGCCAGCCCGGTATCACCATCCCGGCGGCCCCCGCCCCGACCGAGACGAAGCACACCCTGTCCCGCGTCGGCGACGGTGCCACGGTCAAGGCCGGCGACCAGGTCATCGTCAACTACACCGGTGTGCTGTGGGATCAGAAGAGCGTCTTCGACAGCAGCTGGGAGAAGGGTCAGCCCCTCGTCTTCCAGGCCGACGGCGGTCAGATGATCAAGGCCTTCAACGACGCGGTCGTCGGCCAGCAGGTCGGCTCGCAGATCATCCTCGTGGTGGCGCCGAAGGACGGCTACGGCGAGCAGGGGTCGGGCAGCGTCCCGGCCGGCGCGACGCTCGTGTTCGTCATCGACGTGCTCGGCACCCAGCGCGCGGCACAGTAACCGACACGCCTCGGAGACGGCCCGTCCAACGCCCGCGTCGCGGGTGGGGGACGGGCCGTCCGTCGGTAGACTGGACCGGTGTCCTCAGCCAGCGAGTCCCCGAAGCCGGTCCCGGTGGAGGAGCGACTCTTCAGCCTCGTGCTCGCGCTCCTCGCCACGCAGACCGGCCTGACGAAGAACGAGATCCTGTCGACCGTCCAGGGGTACCGCCAGCAGTATTCGAGTGGCGGCGGCAACGCCAGCCTCGAGCGACAGTTCGAGCGCGACAAGGACAACATCCGCGAACTCGGCGTCCCGCTCGAGACGATCGAACAGCCGGGTGAACCCGGCAACAACCAGTCGATGCGCTATCGGATCCCGAAGGGCGCCTACGAGCTTCCCACCGACGTCCGGTTCACCCCGGCGGAGCTGTCACTGCTGTCGCTCGCCGCCACGGTGTGGCGTGAGGGGTCGCTCTCCGGCCAGTCGCAGCGCGCGATGACGAAGTTGCGGTCGCTCGGCATCGAGCCCGACGAACCGATCATCGGATACGCGCCGAGACTCCGCACCCGGGAGGCCTCGTTCGAACCGCTCGACGCGGCGCTCGAACGTCGGTCCGTGGTCGCCTTCCCCTACCTGAAGCCCGGCGAGGCGCGGCCACGCGTCCGCACCGTCGCACCGTTGGCGCTCGTCCAGCACGAGGGTCGTTGGCACCTCTACGCCACCGACCGGACGGTGGACGAGCCCCGGACGTTCCTCCTGTCGCGGATCGTCGGTCCGGTCAAGCCGACGGGGGAGTCGTTCCCCGCCGAGGACCGCGACCACGCCGCCGACGCGATCGACGGCCTGCGCCGCGTGTCCTCGTCGCAGCGTGCCCTCGTCCGTGTCCGGCCCGGGACCGACGCCGCGGCCCGCCTCGGCAACCGCTACGGCGTCAGCGACACGGAGCGCACGGAACTCACCATCCCGTACCTCGACCACCACATCCTCGCCGACGAGCTCGCCGGCTTCGGCCCGGAGGTCGTCGTCCTCGACCCTCCGGCACTCGTCGAGGCCGTGGCGTCCAGACTCGAGCTGGTCGTCGCCCGCCACCGCGCGACCGACGACGCACCCCACCCCGAGGAGACCGCCCGTGGCTAAGCGACCGGCGGCGCCCCGCGCCCAGGACAAGCTGATCTTCCTCCTCTCGCTCGTGCCGTACCTCATCGACCGTGAGCGGGTCACGGTCGACGAGGCCGCGCGGCATTTCGGCCTGTCCCCGCGCCAGATCCGCGAAGCGGTCGAGCTCTTGACGGTGTCCGGCGTGCCGGGCGACACCCGGCAGTACCTCGCCGGCGACCTCTTCGACATCGACTGGGGCAGCTTCGAGGAGGACGACGAGATCGTCCTCACCCACCGGGTCGCGCTCGACGACAGTCCTCGCTTCTCAGCCCGCGAGGCCTCGGCCCTCATCGCCGGTCTGCAGTCGCTTCAGCGCCTCCCCGAGTTCGTCGACAGCGACGTCATCGGGGGCGTGATGGCGAAACTCGCCCGCGGGGCGTCGTCGGCTCCTGGCCAGCTCGCGGTCACCGAGTCCTACTCCGCGCACGCGGTGGGCATCATCCGGTCGGCCCTGGCCGCCGGCCACAGCGTCGCGTTCGACTACGTCGACGCGAGCGGGGCGACCGAGGCGAGACTGGTGGACCCACTGCGTCTCGAATCCCAGGACCAGGACTGGTACCTCTACGGGTGGTGCCACCTGCGCGAGGCGACGCGTCGCTTCCGCCTCGATCGGATGACCGAGCTGCGCGAGACCGATGCCGAGGTCGTGTTCCGAGAAGCGGACGTCGTCGTCCCGACCGCGTTGTTCGAGCCGAGCGACTCCGACCGCAACGTCACCGTGCTCGTCCGACGCTCGGTCCTCCCGCTCATCGACGACTACGTGGTCGCCGTCGACAGCGCGCCAGGCGGCTCCGCAGCCCGCGAGGACGCCGATGTCGAGGTGACCGCGACCCTGCGCCTGGCGCACCATCACGGCCTCAAACGACTGGTCGCCGCGCACCCCGGGCTCATCACGGTGCTCGGGCCGGCGGATGCCCGCGACGCGGTCGCCGATTGGGCGGCCGCCGGTCTCGCGCAGTACCGCACGACATCCGGGAGCTGACTCCCGAGACTCCCGGCGGTCGAACGGGAGATGCAGGGTAGAGTGAGTGGACCTCGACCTCGAAGATCAGGAACGAAGACTATGTTCGGCAATGCATTCACCGGGTGGCACCTCGTCATCATCCTCCTCATCGTCCTGCTGCTGTTCGGAGCACCGAAGCTCCCGGGTCTCGCCCGCAGCGTCGGTCAGTCGATGCGGATCTTCAAGAGCGAGGTCAAGAGCATGCGCGACGACGAGCCCGCCTCGCCCGACGCGACGGGCACGGTTCCGCCCGCGAGTGCGGCACCCGCCGACCAGACCCCGGCCGCGACGGCCCCGCAGAAGCCGACCGACCCGCCGGTCAAGCCGTAACCCTGAGGACCACCCGAGCCCGATGACGCCAGCACCTGGCCCCCGACGAGTGCGCCTCGAACACGCTGCTCAGGAACGGACGATGTCGCCGTGGCCCTGACCGAGAAGCGTCCCAAGAAACAGAACCGCGAAGGGCGGATGTCGCTCGGCGAGCACCTCGTCGAGTTGCGGAAGCGTCTGTTCTACTCCGCCATCGGCATCATCGTCGGCATGGTCGCGGGCTTCATCGCCTCCGAGTGGATCATCGAGGCGATGAGTGCCCCCATCCTCGTCATCGCCGACGATCGCGGGCAGGCGTTCCTGAACTTCACCAACGTCACGAGCGCGTTCGACCTGCGGATGAAGATCGCCCTCACCGCCGGCGTCGTCCTGTCCAGCCCGGTATGGCTCTACCAGATCTGGGCCTTCCTCGTGCCCGGCCTGACGCGCAAGGAGCTGAAATACGCGATCGGGTTCTTCGCGACCGCGGTGCCGTTGTTCCTGGCGGGCTGCTACGCGGGCTGGTTCGTGTTGCCGCACATCGTCGAGCTCATGCTCGGCTTCACCCCGACGGCGGCGGCCAACTTCCTCGACGCCACCACCTATTACGACTTCGTCCTGAAGCTGGTGCTCGCGGTCGGTGTCGCCTTCGTGCTGCCCGTGTTCCTCGTCCTGTTGAACTTCGTCGGTGTGCTCTCCGCAGCGGCGATCATCAAGGCGTGGCGGGTCGCGATCCTCGTCATCGTGCTCTTCACGGCCATCGCCACGCCCGCCGCCGACATCGTGTCGATGTTCGTCCTCGCGATCCCGATGGTCCTGTTGTACTTCGCGGCGTACGGCGTCGCCGTCCTCCACGACCGCAGTGCGGCCAAGCGGCAGCGACGCATCGACGCCGAACTCGGTAGCGCGGGGCTCGCATGAGCGACACCGCTTCGCCTGCCGAGCGGTATCGGGCAGCGGCGGTCCGGAACGCGACACCGAGGCTCCAGGAGTTCCGCGCGAGGCAGCGTTTCGACCTCGACGCGTTCCAACTCGAGGCGTGCGAGCGGATCGAGAACGGCAGCAGCGTCCTCGTCGCCGCACCGACGGGGGCCGGTAAGACCATCGTCGCCGAGTTCGCGATCGCCCTCGCCATGCACGGCGACCGCGGCAAGGTCTTCTACACCACGCCGATGAAGGCGCTCAGCAACCAGAAGTTCCAGGAACTCACCGCCGAGTACGGGTCCGAGCACGTCGGCCTGCTCACGGGCGACACGAACGTGAACGGCAACGCCCGCATCGTCGTCATGACGACCGAGGTCCTCCGCAACATGCTGTACGCGGACTCCGACGCGCTGACCGATCTCGCCTTCGTCATCATGGACGAGGTGCACTACCTGGCGGACCGGTTCCGCGGAGCGGTGTGGGAGGAGGTCATCATCCACCTCCCGCAGGCCGTCCGGATGGTGTCGCTGAGCGCGACCGTGTCGAACGCCGAGGAGTTCGGCGACTGGCTGCAGGCCGTCCGCGGTGACACCGCCGTGATCGTGTCCGAGGATCGCCCGGTGCCGCTCACCCAGCACGTGCTGATGCGGAACAAGCTCATCGACCTGTTCGCCGCGCCGAGCCTCGCCGACACCCACCAGGTCAACCCGGAGCTCGTCCGTATGGCGCAGTTCGGTGGCCGTGCACCGAACAGTCGTCAGTACAAGGACATCAGCCGCTACAACCAGCGCCGAGCCCCGCATCGGGCCGAGAAGCTCGACCGCGGGCATTTCGTCCAGATGCTCGACGACCATCTCCTGCTCCCGGCGATCTTCTTCGTCTTCAGCCGCGTCGGGTGCGACCAGGCGGTGAAGCAGGTCCTCCGTTCCGGCATCAGGCTGACCGAGGCGCACGAACGCGACGAGATCCGTCAGATCGTCGACGAGCACTGTCGGACCCTGCTCGACGAGGACCTCGCCGTCCTCGGCTACTGGGAGTGGCTCGACGGTCTGGAGCGGGGCGTCGCCGCCCACCACGCCGGTCTCCTGCCGGCGTTCAAGGAAGTCGTCGAGGAGCTCTTCCGGCGGAAGCTCGTGAAGGTCGTCTTCGCGACCGAGACCCTCGCGCTCGGCATCAACATGCCGGCCAGGACGGTCGTCCTCGAGAAGCTCGAGAAGTTCAACGGTGAGGCACGCGTCCCGATCACCCCGGGGGAGTACACCCAGATCACCGGGCGCGCCGGACGCCGTGGCATCGACGTCGAGGGCCACGCCGTGATCCAGTGGACCGAGGGGCTGCACCCGCAGTCCGTCGCCTCGCTCGCCTCGCGGCGCACCTACCCGCTCAACTCCAGCTTCCGCCCGACCTACAACATGGCGGTCAACCTGATCGACCAGTTCGGCCGTCAACGCACCCGGCAGATCCTCGAGTCGTCCTTCGCACAGTTCCAGGCGGACCGGGCCGTCGTCGGGATCGCCCGGAAGGTGCGCGAGCAGGAGTCCTCGCTCGTCGGCTACGAGAAGTCCATGTCGTGCCACCTCGGGAACTTCGTCGAGTACGCGGGAATCCGGCGCGAGCTCACGGACCTCGAACGCAAGGGCGAGCCGAACGGCTCGCGCGCGTCGAAGGACCGGCGCCAACGCAAGCTCGCCGAACTCCGCAAGCGCATGCGGGCTCACGCCTGCCACGTCTGCCCGCACCGCGAGGACCACGCTCGCTGGGCGGAACGATGGTTCAAGCTCAAGAAGCAGACCGACCAGCTGCGACAGCAGATCCAGACGCGGACGGGCGCGGTCGCGCGCGTGTTCGACCGGGTCGTCGACGTGCTGCTCGAGTACGAGTACCTGGCACGCGACGAGCACGGCGCGGTCGTCGTCGCGGCTCCCGGACGCACCTTGAAGCGCATCTACGGAGAACGGGACCTCCTCGTGGCGGAATGCCTGCGGACCGGTGCGTGGAACGACCTCGACGCCGCATCCCTCGCCGCTATGGCCGCCGCGATCGTGTACGAACCACGGCGCGAGGAGCAGAACACCCCGGAACGCTTCCTGCCCCGCGGCCCGTTCCGGTCCGCACTCGAACGGACGCAGGACCTCTGGAGTCGGCTCGACGACAGCGAACGGGAGCACCGCCTCCCGGGGAGCAACCCGATCTCGACCGGCCTCTCACTCGCCATGCACCAGTGGGCCAAGGGCGCGAACCTCGACACGGTGCTCATCGAGGCGGAACTCGCCGCCGGGGACTTCGTGCGGTGGTGCAAGCAGACCATCGACCTGCTCGATCAGCTCCGCGTCGTCGACGGACCGGTGGGCCGTCATTCGCGCGAGGCGCTCGACTCGATCCGACGCGGCATCGTCGCGTACAGCTCGCTGTGAGGTCCCCGCACCGTCGGAGCCGCCGGCTCCGACCGATCGACGCGCTGGTCGATCGTCGTCCACCGCTCCCGCTCTGGCTCGCGGCCGTCGTGGCCATCGCCGCCGGGCCGGTCCTCGACGCCGGCTTCCCGGACCGCGGGGTCTGGCCCCTGACGTTCGTCGGCATCGCCCTCGTCCTCCTCACCCTCCTGGGACGCAGCGTCGGCGGTGCGCTCCTCATTGGCTTCCTGGCGGGAGAGTCGTTCTACCTGATCCACATCGAGTGGGCGACCGCCTACCTGGGTCCCGTCCCCTGGGCGGCACTGTCGACACTCGAGGCCATCTTCTTCGCGCTCGGAGCCGTGCTCATCACCCTGGCGTACCGCTGGGTACCGCGCGCCTTCCCAGGGGTCGGGGGACGGGTCTGGTTGACCGCCGCGGCGGTCGCCGCCCTGTGGACCGCGCGCGAGACGCTCGTGAGCACCTGGCCCTACGGCGGATTCCCGTGGGCGAGGATGGCGCTCAGCCAGTCCGAGAGTCCGTTCGCCCCGCTCGTCGCCTGGGTCGGGTTCTCGGGGCTGTCGTTCCTCATGGTGCTGCTCGTGGCACTCGCCCTGCAGCTCGCCGCGACCGCGGAGCTCCCGACGGTCAGCCGGGTCGGGACTGCGGTCCTCGCGGTCCTCGCGGTGCTCGTGGTGCCGGCATGGCCGACGGCGACGACCGGGAGCATGCGGGTGGCTGCCATCCAGGGCAACGGCCCCGCCGGCTACTTCGACGCCGCAGCACCCGGCACCGTCATGCAGACCCAGATCGACGAGACGCTGCAGGTGCTCGATGCGGACGTCGACGTCGTGGTCTGGCCCGAGGGCAGCGCAGACCTCGACCCGCAGCGGGTTCCCCAATCGGCTGCAGCCCTCGACGCGTTGAGCCGCCGCATGGACGCACCGTTCGTCGTCGGTGCGATCTCTCAGCGCGGCGATCGCTACTACAACTCGTCGCTCCTCTGGGACGCCTCGGACGGCGTCCGCGACGTCTACGACAAGAAGCACCCGGTCCCGTTCGGCGAATACGTCCCGGACCGGAAGTTCTGGGAGCCGTTCGCACCCGACCTCATCGGCCTCATCCAGCGCGAGTACACCCCGGGTACGAAGGACAACGTCTTCGACATCGACGGGGTGCTCGCAGGGATCAGCATCTGCTTCGACATCGCCGACGACCGGCTCACCCGAGACGCGGTGGCGGGTGGCGCGCGCATCGTGTTCGCCCAGACCAACAACGCGGACTTCGGGCAGACGGACGAGAATCAACAGCAGCTGGCCATCGCTCGACTCCGGGCGATCGAGTCGGCACGATCGGTCGTGAACATCTCGACCGTGGGGACCAGTCAGATCATCGGCCCAGACGGATCGACGATCGACAGCATCCCGGCCTTCCGCCCCGGATCGATGGTCTCCGAGGTGCCGCTCGCGGACACGGTCACGCCGTCGATGGCCTTCGGTCACCAGCTCGAGATGTTCATCGGTGGCATGGGACTCGCCTCGCTGGTCCTCGCCGGGTTCGCCGCCAGGCCTCGGCGCATCTCGAACCGTCCCCGGACATGACGATCGGCTGATCCGATATCGGATCAGCCGATCGAGGGGAGGCCTGTCAGGGGCTCGGTGTCACGCGCTCTTCTGCTGGCCGCGCCGGGCCCGGAGATATGAGAGGCGCTCTTCGAGCAGCTCCTCGAGCTCATCGCGCGAGCGGCGCTCGAGCAGCATGTCCCAGTGGCTGCGGGGCGTCTTCACGTCACCGCGGTCGACGACGACGGGCTTCGAGTCGACGAGGAGGACGGCCTCCGCACCGCAGTGCCGGCACTCCCACAGTTCGGGGACTTCCGCGTCGGCGGCGAAGGTCATCGTGGTCTCGCGCTCGCAACTCTGACACCGGTAGATGTGGTTGCTCCGCGCCGAGAATATGACGCCCTCTTCCGTTTGTAGACTCTGGGCGCCCAGGCGCATTCCGCGCAAACTGCGATCTGCCATTGTGTGGTCTCCTCTCGCTCGGCATCCACAGTTATAAACCCACAAGCTGGGTAAACTGTTCCGTTCACCCATCTAGCTATCAGCTCATGCCCAGCTGGAGCCACGCCGGATGCGGAGAGCTGAGCCGTCAGCGTGAGCGGACCACGTCGAGCGCGAGATCACAGCGGTCGGTGACGAGGCCGTCGACGCCGAGATCCAGTAGGCGTCGCATGTCGGCGGGGTCGTTGACCGTCCACACGTGCACCTCGACGCCGAGGGCGTGCATCTGTGCAAGGAGGCGCTTCGTCACGACGGGCACGCCGCGGAACCGTTCGGGCACCTGGAGCGCCTGGACACCGGCGAGCGACCGGCGGAGCGCTCCGCGGAGCCCGAGGGCGGCTGCGGGGAGGACGCGGAGCAGGATCCGGGCCGACGCGGATGATGCCACGGAGTCGGCACCGGCCTCCAGCCCCACGGCCCGCACGATCGCGGAACGTCTGCCTTCATCGAAGGAGGTGACGAGCACCCGATCGGCGGCGTCGGCACCGATGATGGCGGCAGCCGCCGGTGCAGCCGCGGCCGCGGCCTTGATGTCGAGGTTGAAGCGTGCTCCGGGGAACTCGGCCAGCGCCTCCGACAACGTCGGGATGCGATCGCCGCCGAGGTCGATTCGCTGGAGATCCGCGAGTTCGAGGTCGGCGATCGGTCTCGGATCGCCCGTGATGCGGCGCAGGGACGGGTCGTGGAAGAGGACGGCGTGTCCGTCGCGCGTGCAGTGCGCATCGGTCTCGACGTACTCGGCGCCGGCGGCCAGGGCACGACGGAAGGACGACAGCGTGTTCTCGGGAACCCCCGGCCCGGCCAGCCCTCGATGGGCGAGGACCCGAGGGCGGGCCGGACGGAAGTAGGGGAGGACCGCTGTCGTCACCGCGTGCTCAGCCCTCGGGCTGGACGGGGGTCGTCGGTGCCGGAGGCGTCTGGGGTGACGCGGTCGGCGCTGCGGCGAAGGAGGGCGCCTGCGCAGCTGCGGCCGCCGCCCGTGCCGTGGCCGCAGGGTCGCGGGTGTTGCCCGGCCCGAAGGCGGAGCCGATGCCCTTGAGCGCCTCGGTCAGTTCGCTCGGGATGACCCAGAGCTTGTTCGCCTGGCCTTCCGCGAGCTTCGGGAGCATCTGCAGGTACTGGTAGCCCAGGAGCTTCTCGTCGGGGTCGCCGTCGTGGATGGCCTTGAACACCGTCTGGATGGCGGACGCCTCACCCTGTGCACGGAGCACAGCCGCCTGGGCATCACCCTCGGCGCGGAGGATCTCCGCCTGTCGCGCACCCTCCGCCGTCAGGATGGCCGACTGCTTGGTTCCCTCGGCGGTGAGGATGAGGGCTCGACGGTCGCGCTCTGCCCGCATCTGCTTCTCCATGGAGTCCTGGATGGAGAGCGGCGGGTCGATCGCCTTGAGCTCGACGCGTCCGACGCGGATGCCCCACTTGCCGGTCGCCTCGTCGAGCACGATGCGGAGCTTGCTGTTGATCTCGTCGCGGCTCGTCAGCGCCTCCTCGAGGTTCAGCCCACCGACGACGTTTCGGAGCGTCGTCGTGGTCAGCTGCTCGACGGCACCCAGGTAGTTCGCGATCTCGTACGTCGCGGCTCGGGCGTCGGTCACCTGGAAGTAGACGACCGTGTCGATCGAGACGACGAGGTTGTCTTCGGTGATCACCGGCTGCGGCGGGAAGGAGACGACGGTCTCGCGCAGATCGATGAGCGGCCGCAACCGGTCGATGAAGGGGATGAGCAGGTTCAGCCCCGGCAAGAGGGTCTTGTGGTACTTGCCGAGCCGCTCGACCACACCGGCGCTCGCCTGCGGGATGATGCGGATGGATCGGAACAGCACCACCAGTACGAAGACGACGACGATGGCCGCGATCACCCAACCGATGATCGCTCCTGATGAGATGTCGTTCACGACTACTCCTTCTGCTCGCCCAGCGGTGCCGGGTGGGTCGGGACGGGGACGACGACGGCGGTGGCGCCGTCGACGACGGACAGGACGATGCGCGTGCCGGGCTCGAGAGACGACGCGGGGGAGTCGTGCGGGGTCCTGGCGGTCCAGACCTCGCCGTTGCCGAGCTTCACCTGGCCACCGTGCGGGGTGACCGTCGAGAGCACGAGCCCCGGCATGCCGAGGAGCGCATCGACGTTGCTCTTCGCCGGGTCAGCACCGCGTTGCAGCGCTCGGAGCAGCGGCGGCCTGACGGCCAACAGGAGCAGGAGGGCGGCAGCGGCTGCGATGAGCAGCTGGAGCCACCACGGAGCGCCGAGGAGGCCGGAGAGCAGCCCGACGGTGCCGCCGAGCGCGAGCATGAGGAAGGTGAACTCGAGCGACAGGATCTCGATGATGACGAACACGAGGATCAGGACCAACCAGGCGATCCAGGCGTACTCGGTGATGACGTCCATGGTGCGGATTCCTCCCGGATCGGCTCTCGCGTCTGCCGCCTCGCAGTCCGGGGGAGCGCGAGACGGTGCGCCGGTCGGGTTCAACGCTATCAGCTGGGCGGACCATCGAACCGGATCCGTCTGCCGGTTGTTGGTAAGGTCGTTGGCTGGAACCAGCCGCCGATGAGCGGCCCCAGATCTGAAGGAGCCCTCACGTGACGAACCCCCTGGCCGCCGGATCCCTCTCCGGGAAGAACGTCCTCGTGACGGGCTCGTCCCGCGGCATCGGTGCCGACACCATCCGGTACTTCGCCGGTGCCGGCGCCAACGTCGTGATCAACTACCGGAACAAGGAGGCGCGCGCCGTCAAGCTCGCCGACGAGGTGCGAGCCCTCGGTGTGCAGGCCCTGGTGGTCGGGGCCGACCTCACCGACCCCGCCTCGGTCGCCGCGATGTTCGCGACGACGAAGGCCGAATTCGGCGACCTCGACGTCCTGGTGCTGAACGCCTCCGGAGGGATGGAGAGCGGCATGGCCGAGGACTACGCGATGCAGCTCAACCGGGACGCACAGGTGAGCGTCGTCGAACACGCGCTCCCGCTGCTCCGCCCCGGCTCGCGGATCGTGTTCGTCACGAGCCACCAGGCGCACTTCATCCGGACCACGCCGACGATGCCCGAGTACGTGCCGGTCGCGACCTCCAAGCGCGCGGGCGAGGACGCGCTCCGCGCCAAGCAGGACCAGTTCGACGCCGCCGGCGTCGAGTTCGTGGTCGTCTCGGGCGACATGATCGAGGGGACCATCACCGCGACCCTCCTCGAACGCGCCAACCCCGGTGCGATCAGCTCCCGCAAGGAGTCGGCCGGTCGCCTCTACAACGTGGGCGAGTTCGCGGCCGAGGTCGCCTCGGCCGCCGTGGACCCGATCCCCGAGGACCACACCCGCTACGTGGGGGACACGAGCGACTTCGTCGCCGAGTAGGCGACGATCCCGACACGACGAACGCCCGGTCCCTCGAGGGCCGGGCGTTCGTCGTCCTGCCACCCGGGGTCAGCCGGCGAGACCGGCCCGCTTCACCTGCTTGCCGAAGGTGATCGCCTGGATGATCTCGACGACGCCGGCCGCGATGAGGAAGAACGCGGTGACGAGCAGGAGGGTCACGGCGGCGAGCAGCGGGTTCGCGAGGACGAACACGCCGGCGACGACGCTGATGACGCCGTAGAGGACGGTGATCCACCGCGACACGTCCGGTGCCGAGTCGAACAGCGAGGCCACGCCCTCGACGATCCAGGAGACGCCGATCACGAAGACGAGTGCGCCGATGCCGAGCAGCGGATCGATGAAGATGTAGACACCGGCCGCCAGCAACAGCACTCCGAACACGATCGTGAGGACCCGCCAGAGTCCGCCGTGCTCCCGGGCGACGACGCCACGAGTGATGCGGGCGATCCCGGCGATCAGGAAGTAGACGGCGAAGATCCACGCGACGGCGACCAGTGAGGCCTTCGGCGCGACCAGCAGGAAGACACCCAAGAGGATCGTGAGGATCCCGCCGACGGCGAAGGCCCATCGGACACCGGAGATCTGGCTCGCGGTCAGCTTGGCGGAGTTCAGCGTGTAGGTGGTGGTGGATGGGTCGGACATGGTCGGCTCCTGACGGTGGACAGTGCGGCGCTCCCGAGCGGACCGGGTGCGTTCCACCAGTGTGACGCATTCACACAGGTGTTTCACAGCATGACCTTCCATGTCGAGCGGATCCACTGTCGATCGAGGCGAGACGCCGGCCGATGACGACGGATACGCTGATCGCCATGACCGAGACGCCGATGCACACCAGGGCCGCCGACAGCCACGACGTCATCAGGGTCAGGGGTGCCCGCGAGCACAATCTGCGCGACGTCGACGTCGACCTCCCCAAGCGCCGCCTCACCGTGTTCACGGGCGTGTCCGGCTCGGGGAAGAGCTCCCTCGTCTTCGGGACGATCGCCGCCGAGTCACAGCGGATGATCAACGAGACCTATAGCGCGTTCGTCCAGGGCTTCATGCCGTCGCAGGCGCGGCCCGATGTCGACGTGCTCGAGGGACTCACCACGGCGATCATCGTCGACCAGGAGCGGATGGGCGCGAACTCGCGTTCGACGGTGGGCACGGCGACCGACGCGAACACCATGCTGCGCATCCTCTTCGGTCGGATCGGAGACCCGTCCATCGGCTCTCCGCAGGCCTTCTCCTTCAACGTCGCCTCGATCAGCGGAGCCGGAGCGGTGACCATCGAGCGCGGGGGCCAGAGCACGAAGGAACGGCGGAGCTTCTCGATCACCGGCGGCATGTGCCCGCGGTGTGAGGGGATGGGGACGGTGAACGACATCGACCGCTCCCAGCTCTACGACGCCACGAAGTCGCTCAACCAGGGCGCGCTCACGATCCCCGGGTACACAGCAGACGGCTGGGGCGTACGGATCTTCACGGGATCCGGATTCCTCGACGCGGACAAGCCCATCCAGGACTACACGGAGCGGGAGCTCCACGACTTCCTCCACAAGGAGCCGGTGAAGGTCAAGGTCGGCGACATCAACATGACCTACGAGGGCCTGATCCCGAAGGTGCAGAAGTCGTTCCTCTCGAAGGACCGTGAGGCGATGCAGCCGCACATCCGCGCATTCGTTGACCGTGCCGTCACCTTCACCACGTGTCCGGCGTGCGACGGGACCCGACTGAGCGAGGCCGCACGGAGTTCGCGCATCGCCGGTCGGAACATCGCCGAACTGTGCGCGATGCAGATCAGCGACCTCGCGGCGTGGACCCGGGCGCTCGACGAACCGTCGGTGCGCCCACTCCTGACGGTCCTCCAGGAGACGCTCGACTCCTTCGTCGCCATCGGGCTGGGGTACCTGTCACTCGACCGCACGACGGGCACCCTCTCCGGTGGGGAGGCGCAGCGCACGAAGATGATCCGCCACCTGGGGTCGTCGCTCACCGACGTGACCTACGTGTTCGACGAGCCGACCGTCGGACTGCACCCGCATGACATCCAGCGGATGAACGAACTGCTCCTGCGGCTCCGCGACAAGGGGAACACCGTCCTCGTCGTGGAACACAAGCCGGAGACGATCACGATCGCCGACCACGTCGTCGACCTCGGTCCCGGAGCCGGGACCGGCGGGGGACAGGTGACGTTCCAGGGGACGGTGGACGGCCTCCGAGCGAGCGACACGCTCACCGGACGCCACTTCGACGACCGCGCCACGCTCAAGCCAGTGTTGCGTCGACCGACCGGTGTCATCGAGATCCGTGGCGCCGACCGGCACAACCTGCAGGGCGTCGACGTCGACGTGCCGCTCGGCGTCCTCGTGGTCGTCACGGGTGTCGCCGGCTCGGGCAAGAGTTCGCTCATCCACGGCTCGGTCGCCGGGCGTCCCGGTGTGGTGACGGTCGATCAGAGCCCGATCCGCGGCTCGCGTCGCAGTAACCCGGCGACGTACACGGGTCTGCTCGAGCCCATCCGCAAGGCGTTCGCGAAGGCCAATGGGGTCAAGCCGGCGCTGTTCAGCTCGAACTCGGCGGGAGCCTGCCCGAACTGCAACGGCGCAGGTGTCGTCTTCACCGATCTCGGCGTCATGGCGAGCGTCTCGACCGTCTGCGAGGTGTGCGAGGGCCGCCGGTTCGATGCTTCCGTTCTGGAATATCAGTTGGGGGAACGGGACATCAGCGAGGTGCTCGCGATGTCGGTGACGGAGGCCGAGGCCTTCTTCGCCGACGGGCCGGCCCGGACGCCCGCCGCGCACCTCATCCTGGCGAGACTCGTGGACGTCGGGCTCGGTTACGTCAGCCTCGGACAGCCGTTGACGACCCTGTCAGGAGGCGAACGACAGCGACTCAAACTGGCGACGCAGATGGCCGACTCGGGCGAGGTCTACATCCTGGACGAGCCGACGACGGGCCTGCACCTCGCTGACGTGGAGAACCTGCTCGGACTCCTGGACCGACTGGTGGACTCCGGCAAGTCGGTCATCGTCATCGAGCATCATCAGGCGGTCATGGCGCATGCGGACTGGATCGTCGACCTCGGACCCGGCGCAGGTCACGACGGCGGACGTCTGGTGTTTACCGGGACGCCCGCAGCGCTCGTCGCCGATCGCTCGACGCTGACCGGAGAACATCTCGCTCGGTACATCGGCTCCTGACGCGCCCCGGTCATCGTCGCGATCCTCAGGTCGGTGATGCATGCCGACGTGACCCGATCCGGCCCCGCTCGCGGCGGGCTGGAAAGAGCCGATAATGCACATTATGTCAACTCAACTTCATCCGGCATGCCAAGCCGCCCGTTCCGGAGGTCCTGCCCCAGGGTCGTCACCGCGTGGATCCGATCGTGCAGGTGCGACTCGGCGAAGATGCTGTCGACGTGCATATCCACCGCGGGGGCGATAGTTGGAAGCGCCGGACATCACGCGATCCGACAGCCCGACGACGATGCACCCGTACACCTCGAGCTCACGCGGGCAGGGGGTCCGGCAGGTGGACTGTCCCGCCTGCTCCCCCATGATCGCCCGGCCGTCCACAGGACGGCGGAGTGCTCGATGAGAACCACCGGCGCTCCACACTCCGAGCTGCGCGCAACAATCGATCGGAACAGAAATCACCTCTGATCTGGCCCGAATTCATAGAGCGCGTGCGCTAGAGTAGGCGCTCTAGGAATATGGGAGCAGTCATGCCGAGGATCGTCGACCCACAGCGGTTCACCGCGCGCCAGACCGCGATCCTCGCTGCGGCCTACCGCTGTTTCGCCGCCGAAGGGTATGAGACCACCTCGACGGCGGACATCTGCCGGGCGGCGGACATCTCCTCCGGGACCCTGTTCCACTACTTCCCCACCAAGCTCCACATCCTGGTCACGCTGCTGCGGGTGAGCGCCGCCTGGACCGAGGAGCAACTGCACCTCGCCACGCGCGCCGGGCTTGGGCGACCCGCCTTGGCCACCTACCTCGGCGCACTCGACCGCCAGCGGGCTGCCGACCAGACGGCCGGTTTCGCACGCGCGGTCCAGGGCATGGCGCACGTCCACGACGTGGCGGCCGTCCTCGACGTCGAGCGGGACATGGTCGACCGCTTCCTGCTCGACCACATCACCGAGGCGGTTCGCACCACCGCAGCCCGCTCCGACGCCACGCCGGAGCAACTCGTCCGATGGGTGCGCTGGCTCATCGACGGCAGTGCTCTCCACGAGACGTCGGCGTCGCGCGAGACCGCTGTCAGTGTCGCCGTCCGGTCGTTGCTCCTCCTCGGATGACGGCGCCGGCCGCCGGGGTCGTCAGGCCGACGGAGCAGGTCGATCGGGGTCCTGGTCCCAGAGCGGCATCCCGAACTCGTTGACCGGGATGGCGGACTGCGCCGGGTCCGGAAGCCGCTCCCCCGTCGGGCAGGTCATGAAGTGATCGTGCCCGGAGGAACGGTCGAAGGTGTGCTCGGCGAGCGGATGGCCACAGACCGTGCACTGGCGGTCTTCGGTGTCCGACGTCTTCGTCTGCTCGTTCATGCGGGTCATGCTACGCCGACCGTCGACGTCGACCACCCCGTTGCGCCCGGAGCGCCGACCTGCTTCCGCTCCGAGCGCGACCGGTCAGACCTCTCCGAAGCCGGATTCGATGAGCGATGCGAGTGCCTCGATGGCATCCTGCGCGTCCGGACCGTCCGCCTGCAGGTCCACGACCGCCCCCTTGACGAGGCCCAGTGACATGATCCCGAGCAGGCTCTTGGCGTCCTTCCCGTTCACGACCACCTTGGCCGCGAACGTGCTCGCCAGCTTCACGAACTCGGCAGCGGGTCGAGCGTGGAGCCCGTCCTTGTTCCGCAGGGTCACCGAGGCTGCGGCGTGGGACGCCGTCGGATCGTCGGAGCCGCCCGCCCGAGTCGCCTCGTCGGCACCGTGCCGGGCAGGGCCACCGCCGGCTGCCGACCGCGCGGCGGCGACGACCTCGTCGAGCGACGCGCCGGTCTGCGCGGCCACGGCCGCGGCGACCCCACCCTCGACGAGCGGGGCGTCGACGATGCGCACCCGGCCTCGGCCGTCGTCGTCGAGGAAGTCGAGTGCCGTCTCAGCGGTGAGGATCGCCGACCCCAGATCGCACAGCACCACCACCCCGGCCCCGGAGTCCACGGCCGCGATCCCGGCGGAGACCAGCTCGAAGCTCGTGCCGATCCCTCCCTCATCGGTACCACCGGCTGCGGCGAGGGCCGCGTCGGGCGCCATCTGCCGGGCCAGGGCGATGAGCCCCTCCGCGATCAGCGCGCTGTGCGACACGAAGACGAGGCCGACGGCTCCCCCGCTCATGCAGCGCCCTCCTCAGCGGCCGCCGCCGCAGCTTGCAGGAGATAGGAGGTGGACTGCGCCCCAGGGTCGCGATGCCCGACGGCCCGTTCACCGAGGTAGCTGGCGCGACCCTTGCGGGCGACGAGCGGCTCGGTCGCCGCGGCGCCACCCCACGCGGCGTCTGCAGCGGCTGCCAGCACCCGTGCCGGCGACTCCCCCGCTGCCGCCGCAGCGGATGCAGCGTCGACGGCGGGCGTCCACGCGTCGACCATGGTCTTGTCGCCGACCTCGGCCTTGCCACGGAGCACGATCCCGTCGCGCGCCGCCGCCAGCAGGGCGACGACGGCATCGGCGTCGAGATCCTCCTGACCGGCCACGGCGATCGACGCCTTGAGCAGCGCGGTGCCGTACAGCGGGCCGCTCGCTCCTCCGACGGTCGAGATGAGCGTCGTCGCGGCGAGCTTGAGGATGTCGGCGGGTGTCGCATCGTCAGGCTGCTCGTCGAGCTTCGGCAGGATCGCGGAGAACCCGCGGTCGAGGTTCTCGCCGTGGTCGCCGTCCCCGATGTCACGGTCGAGCGTGATCAGCTCCACGCGATGCTCCGCGACGACCGCCGCACTCCCCCGCATCCAGGCGATCGCCCAGGCTCCGTCCAATCCCATCCGTCTACCGTCCCCACCGGAGCGCCGCGGTCTGCACCGGAGCGTCCCACAATTCGATCAGTTCATCGTCGAGTTTCAGGAGGGTGATCGACACACCCTGCATCTCGAGGCTGGTCGTGTAGTTCCCCACGAGCGACCGTGCCACCTCGATCCCGCGCTCCGCGAGCGCCTCGGCCACACGGCGGAAGACGATGAGCAACTCGACCTGCGGCGTCCCGCCCATCCCGTTCACCAAGACGAGGGCACGCTCGTCGGGTGCGTACGGAAGGTCCTCGAGGATGGCGGCGAGCAGCCGGTCGACGATCCGGTCGGCGGGCTCCAGGGGGATGCGTTCACGGCCGGGCTCACCGTGGATACCGATCCCGATCTCGATCTCGTCGTCGGCCAGGGTGAAACTCGGCTCGCCCGCGTGCGGGACGACGCACGGGGTGAGTGCAACGCCCATCGTGCGGGTGCGCTCGTTGACCTTGGTCGCGAGGTCGGCGACCTCGTCGAGGCCTCCCCCGGCCTCGGCACGAGCCCCGGCGAGCTTCTCCACGAGGACGGTGCCGGCGACACCCCGACGTCCCGCCGTGTAGAGCGAATCCTTCACCGCGACGTCGTCGTCGACGATGACCGAGCGCACCTCGATGCCCTCGGCCAGCGCGAGATCGGCCGCGGTCTCGAAGTTGAGCACGTCACCCGTGTAGTTCTTGACGATGTGCAGGACGCCGGCACCACCGTCCACCGCCTTCGTGGCGGCGAGGATGGGGTCCGGAGTGGGCGAGGTGAACACCGGGCCGGGCACGGCGGCGTCGAGCATCCCGAATCCGACAAACCCGCCGTGGAGGGGCTCGTGCCCGCTGCCGCCGCCGCTCACGATCCCCACCTTCCCGGCGACCGGGGCATCGGCTCGGGCGATGAACACCGGGTCGAGCGACACGGTGACGAGGTCGGGGTGCGCGGCGCCGAATCCGGCCACCGCCTCGACGACGACGTCTTTGGGATCATTGATGAGCTTCTTCATTGAATCCTCCTGCAAGATCGGTTCGGGTCCGCCGACCGGGTATGCCGGCATCGGGTCTCAACCTACGCGCTGCGGCCCACCGCCGGTAGGGCCGGAGAACCCGGCCACGGCGCGGATCAGCGCGAGCCGAGCGTACGGGTGGCGTCCACCCAGGCGTCGAGTGTCGTGGTCGCCGCACCCGAGTCGATGACGGCCGCGGCGGACACGAGCCCTGCGGCGAACCGCTCGAGGATCGGCCGCTGCGCCTGCATCGGATCCTCCGACAGCTCGAACGCCACGATCCCCGCCGCGGCGTTCAGCAGGACGATGTCGCGGACGGGACCCTCCTCGCCGGCGAGCGTGGCGCGCACGACACCGGCGTTGTGCTGGGCGTCACCGCCGATGAGATCGTCGATCGACGCACGGCGGATGCCGAGTTCCCGGGGATCCAGGTCGTGCTCGGTGACGGCTCCGCGGGTGATCTCCCAGAGGTGGCTGTGTCCAGTCGTCGTCAGCTCGTCGAGTCCGTCGTCGCCCCGGAAGACGAGGGCGGTCGCCCCACGCGTCTGGAACACGCCCACGAACAGCGGGATGCGGTCGGCGTGCGCGACGCCGACCGCCGACGCCTCCGGGCGGGCCGGGTTGACGAGCGGACCGAGGAAGTTGAAGACCGTCGGCACGCCGAGCTCCGCACGGACCGCCCCTGCGTGGCCGAAACCGGGGTGGAACGCCGCCGCGTACGCGAAGGTGATGCCCGTCGACGCCAGCACCTCCCCCACCAGGTCCGTCGGCAGGGCGAGGTCGACGCCGAGCGCCGAGAGCACGTCGCTCGATCCCGAGGCGGAGCTCGCCGCGCGGTTGCCGTGCTTGATCACGGGGATGCCCGTCGCGGCCGCGACGATGGACGCGGTCGTCGAGATGTTGACCGTGCCGAAGCGGTCGCCGCCGGTGCCGACGATGTCGAGGGCCCGGGACGGGGCGACGAGGGGCTTCGCGTGGTCGAGGATCGCATCGCGGAACCCGACGATCTCGTCGACCGTCTCCCCCTTGCGGCGCAACGCGATCAGGAAGCCGGCCAGTTGAGCGTCCGTCACCTGGCCGGTCATGATCCGTTCCATCGCCCACGTCGACTCCGACACACTGAGATCGGTTCCGGCGAGCAGGTCGCCGATGAGCGTCGGCCAGGTCGTGAGAGGCATGTCGACGATCTTACAAGCGCGACTCGCCGACGCCTCGAGCGGCCAGTGGAGGCGAAGATCACATGAATCCCGCAGCAGAACCGAAGATCCCGGTCAGGAAATAAGGCTACCCTTACTGATCCGACCGTGCTCGCCGCCGCCGAAATGCGAAAAACCGCTCCGGCTTTCGGCCATAATGGAGGGGTGACGAGCACCTCAATCAACCTTGCGCCGAGCGCGCCCCGGATCAACCGACCGAACACGGTCGCGGTTGGAACGATCGTCTGGCTGGGCAGCGAGGTCATGTTCTTCGCCGGCCTCTTCGCGATCTACTTCACGCTGCGATCGATGGCTCCCGAACTGTGGGCGGCCGAGGCCGGTCGCCTGAACGTCCCGTACTCGACGATCAACACGATCATCCTCGTGTCCTCGTCGTTCACGTGCCAGTTCGGCGTCTTCGCAGCGGAGCGCATGCAGCCCCGCATGACCGGCTGGAGCCCGCGCAAGTGGGGCATGGTCGAGTGGTTCTTCCTCACCTACGCCCTGGGTGCCGTGTTCGTCGCCGGCCAGATCCTCGAGTACGCGACGCTCGTCAGCGAGGGCATCTCCCTCAGCTCGAACGCGTACGGCTCGGCGTTCTACCTCACGACCGGCTTCCACGGCCTGCACGTGACCGGCGGCCTCATCGCCTTCCTCCTCGTGATCGGCCGTGCCTACGCCGTCAAACGATTCGGCCACAAGGAGGCGACGAGTGCCATCGTCGTCTCGTACTACTGGCACTTCGTCGACGTCGTGTGGATCGGCCTCTACTTCGTCATCTACATCCTGCGCTGACCCGGAATGACTGCCTCCATGAAGACTGACCCCACCCAGACGACGACCACCAAGGCGTCCAAGAAGGCCGCCCGTGCCACGCGCAAGAGTGGCCGCCGCAGCCCGTTCGCCTCGGCGGCGCTGCTCGCGATCGGCCTCCTCGTCACCGGAGGCGCCTACGCAGCCGTCAGCGTCAGCACGGCCAGCGCCGAGCCCGTCGCCGCCGCCAAGTCGCAGGCCTCCGTCGACGAGGGCGAGAAGCTCTTCTCCGCGAACTGCGCCACCTGCCACGGCCTCGACATGCAGGGCACGACCGCCGGACCGAGCCTCCTCGGCGTCGGTGCCGCCGCCGTCGACTTCCAGGTCGGCACCGGCCGGATGCCGCTGCAGAACCAGGGCCCGCAGGCCCCGGAGAAGCCCGTGCAGTTCACCGAGGAGCAGATCTCCTCCCTCGCGGCCTACGTCGCCTCGGTCGCACCCGGCCCGGAGATCCCCGAGGAGCAGTACCTCGACGGCGAGGGCGACGCCTCCAACGGCGCCCAGCTGTTCCGCATCAACTGCGCGATGTGCCACAACGTCGCAGCCGCCGGTGGCGCCCTGACCGAGGGCAAGTACGCTCCCTCGCTCGTCGGCGTCAGCGCCGCCCACATCTACGAGGCCATGATCACCGGCCCGCAGAACATGCCCGTCTTCAACGACATGAACCTCTCCCCCGAGGACAAGCGCGACATCATCACCGCGCTCAAGTTCATGGAGAAGAACCCGTCACCGGGCGGCAACGACCTCGGCTCGCTCGGCCCCGTCTCCGAGGGCCTGTTCCTCTGGATCTTCGGCCTCGGCTCGATCGTGGCCCTCACCGTCTGGATCACCGCGAAGTCGAACTGACCGACGCGGATCGACAACACGTAAGAAGGAGCACCATGGCTCACGACAACTCGAGCGGCTCGGGTCACCCAGCCGCCGACTCGTCTGCCGATCCGTCCGCCCACGGGCAGGAGCTGCAGGTCGCGACCGGTACCGGGGTCATCTCCCGCGATGCCGTCGTCGACCCCGGCCTGCCTCCCCACCGGAAGCGCGTCACGGACCTCGACCCCAAGAAGGACAAGCGGGCCGAGCGCGCCGTCTACACCCTCTTCTACCTGTCGATCGCCGGCAGCGTCTGGGCGGTCGCCGCCTACATGGCGTTCCCGATCGAGCCCGAGGACATCGCCTCGGTCCGTCTGAACAACCTGTTCATCGGTCTCGGCATGGCGTTGGCCCTGCTCGCGATCGGTATCGGTGCCGTGCACTGGGGCAAGGCCCTCATGCACGACGAGGAAGGCATCGACTACCGTCACAAGGTCGGCGGCAACCAGGTCAGCCGCGATCGCGCGGTGGAGATCATGCACCAGGCGAACGTCGAGTCCGGCATCGGTCGACGCGCGCTCATCCGCAACAGCCTCATCGGTTCCCTCATCGTCTTCCCGCTCCCGGGCATCGCGCTGTTCCGTGGCCTCGCGCCGTACGACGAAGACCCCGTCGAGCTCATGCAGCACACGATGTGGAAGGAAGGCACGCGCCTCGCCCGTGACCCTTCCGGAACGCCCATCAAGGCGTCCGACGTGACGCTCGGCAGCGCGTTCCACGTGATCCCCGAGAACCTCCACGAGGCCGACCACGTCCTCAACGAGAAGG
The DNA here is from genome assembly GCF_058408345.1 of Plantibacter sp. MDV22-iso1. NCBI lineage: Bacteria > Bacillati > Actinomycetota > Actinomycetes > Micrococcales > Microbacteriaceae > Plantibacter > Plantibacter sp. MDV22-iso1. Next base: position 155,532 of record NZ_JBZVDY010000004.1, on the reverse strand, counting down.
CGAAGGCGATCGTGCTGCTCATGCGGCTGAAGCCCGAAGACCTCGTCGAGGAGGAGTCCAAGAAGGACTGGTCCTACGACGGCATCGTCGCCTACTCCAAGGTGTGCACGCACGTCGGTTGCCCTGTCGCGCTCTACGAGCAGCAGACGCACCACCTCCTCTGCCCCTGCCACCAGTCGCAGTTCGACGTCACGAACCACTGCGCGGTCATCTTCGGACCGGCCGCCCGGCCGCTTCCGCAGCTGCCGATCACCGTCGACGACGAGGGTTACCTCGTCGCGCGGAGCGACTTCCACGAACCTGTCGGCCCGAGCTTCTGGGAGCGTCATTGAGCACCTCGACCGCAACACGCGCCCCTGAGCAGGCCAAGGCCGCTCCGGCGAAGAGCTCCGGTGGATTCACCGGCGCTGCAGCGAACTACCTCGAAGAGCGGACGTCCATCTCGGTCGCCGTCAAGGAGTTCGGCCGCAAGATCTTCCCCGACCACTGGTCGTTCCTCCTCGGCGAGGTCGCGCTCTACAGCTTCGTCATCATCCTGCTGTCGGGCTCCTTCCTCACCTTCTTCTTCCAGGCATCGATGGCGGAGGTCCACTACGACGGGTCCTTCGTCCCGCTGAAGAACATCGAGATGTCCGTCGCCATGGCGTCGACGCTCGACATCTCCTTCGACATCCGCGGCGGCCTCCTGATGCGTCAGGTGCACCACTGGGCTGCCCTGCTGTTCGTGGCATCCATCGGCCTGCACATGCTGCGCATCTTCTTCACCGGTGCGTTCCGCAAGCCGCGTGAGCTGAACTGGGTGATCGGTTTCGTCCTGTTCATCCTCGCCATGGCCGAGGGCTTCACCGGATACTCGCTGCCCGACGACCTGCTCTCCGGTAACGGTCTGCGGATCATCGACGGCATGGTGAAGGGTCTGCCCATCATCGGTACGTGGACGACCTTCCTGCTGTTCGGTGGAGAGTTCCCGGGCACCGACATCGTCGGCCGCCTCTACACGCTCCACATCCTGCTCCTGCCGGCGCTGGTGCTGCTCTTCATCGCCCTGCACCTGGTGTTCGTCGTCGTGCACAAGCACACGCAGTTCCCGGGCGCCGGTCGCACCGAGCAGAACGTGGTCGGATTCCCCGTCCTCCCCGTCTACGCGGCGAAGGCCGGTGGCTTCTTCTTCATCGTCTTCGGTGTCGTGATGCTCATCGCCTCGCTGTTCACGATCAACCCGATCTGGAACTACGGGCCATACGACCCCTCCCCGGTCTCGGCAGGTACGCAGCCTGACTGGTACATCGGGTTCGCCGACGGCGCGCTCCGGCTGGTTCCGCCACACCTCGAGTTCGTCCTCTGGGATCACACGTTCTCGTTCAACATCATCCTTCCCGTCCTCGTCCTGGGTCTGTTCATCGTCACGGTGTTCATCTACCCGTTCGTCGAGGCGTGGATCACGGGTGACAAGCGCGAGCACCACATCCTCGACCGTCCGCGCAACGCGCCGACCCGCACCGCGATCGGTGCTGCCGGTGTCACCTTCTACGCCGCCCTCTGGGCTGCTGCGAGCTCGGACATCATCGCCACCCACTTCAAGGTGACGATGGAGGGCGTGATCCACACGCTGCAGGCGATCCTCATCCTCGGACCGTTCATCGCCTACTTCATCGCGAAGCGCACCTGCCTGGCGCTGCAGAAGAAGGATCGCGAGATCCTCCTCCACGGCTACGAGACCGGGCGCATCGTCCGCCTCCCCGGTGGCGAGTTCATCGAGGTCCACGAGCCCGTCGACGAGTACGAGCGCTGGCGCCTCGCGAGCTACGACGACCACAAGCCGTTGATGATCCGTCCGAACGCCAAGGGCAAGATCACCGGTGTCCAGAAGGCTCGCGCCGCGATGTCCCGCTGGTTCTTCGAGGATCGGATCGCTCCCGTCACGAACACGGAGATCGAACGTTCCCACGGCGACCACCACTAGGCGGATCCCACTGGAAAGCCCCGCAGTCCTCACGGACTGCGGGGCTTTCGTCGTTCTGCGGCGGGGATTCGTGGAACCGTGCTGCGACACGACGCGGCGACAATGGAGGTCCGTGCGATCCCGCTCCCCCGCTCTCCGGGCGCGGAAGGCCGCTGCGGCGGTATGAGCACGTCGACAAGCTTCGGAGACCTGTGATCGCTCACCGCGGTACACCGCCCTTCCTGCGCGACCGCAGACGATGTGAGCCTGTCGACCGGCTTCGGATCCGACGTTCCCGTCACAGGCTGATCGGGACCGTACAGAGGAGCCACCGGACGACGCCTGCCCGTCGACGGGCTCAGGGACCGGGGAACGGCCTACGCCAGGTCTGTTCGCACGCACGCTGAGTCCGCTGAGGGCGGCGTGTGCCTCTCGACAGCCTCAGGGACCGACGGGCGCTCCCCCGGTCTACAAGGCGTGAGGGGGGGTGTCACCTGAATACGGCTGCCACCGTGAACTCTCGACGAACCGAAGGGTGACGCTCACGACCTTCAGGGGCGGTCCCCACACCTTGCCAGCTACTTGTTCTCCACGTCTAGGCGCGCACCAGAACACGAAAAAGCCCCCGAGCGGTGGCTCGGGGGCTCTTCGATGACAGCTTGGGGATCAGCCCAGCGGGAGGATCTTCTTGTAGAACTCCGCAGTCACGTTGTAGCCGAGACGACGGTAGAAGTCGCCGGCTCGAGAGGTGGACATCGTCAGCTGGCGCGCACCGCGCTCGACGGCATAGTGCTCGTTCGCCTCGACGAGGGCCGATCCGATGCCGGCACCGCGGGCGGTCTCGTCGACGACGAGCTCCTGCAGGTGGGCGGTCAGGCCGGCCGCATGCAGCAGCCGCGACACCGTCATCAGGGTGTATCCGACAACGCGGTTCGCCTCGTCGACCGCGACGTACAGCACGTTGGTCTCGTCTTCACGAGGGCGCATGACGTTGTTGTACGCGGCCATGAAGTCGTCCGCCGCAGGAGGGATGGACCCGGTGATCAGCTGGCCGGCCAGCGCGAAGACGGCTGAACGGTCGTCGGGCTGACCGCGACGGATGCTGAACGAGGCGACCATCAGCGTGCGAAGTATCCGCGGTAGTACTCGTAGTTCCAACCGACGACCGCGATGACGACCAGCGGGATGCCGATGATCGCGATCCAGAACCCGACCGCCAGACCGAGTACGAGCAGACCACACGCACCGGCGAGGATGATGGGCCACCAGCTCCACGGGCTGAAGTGCCCGATCTCCGGGTCGCCGTCGTCGATGTTCGCCGTCAGCGTGTCCTCGGGGAGCTCGGCACCCTGGCTCTTGTGCACCCGGCTGAGGTAGAAGCCGAGGAAGGCGCTCAGGATCGCGGCGAGAGCCAGGGTGACCGTGCCGACCCATTCGACCCGGCCGTGCAGCGGGTCGACGAGCGACCACACCGTGTAGACCGCACAGAGGAGGGCGCAGAACACCGTCAGGATCGTGAAGAGGATGATATTGGCGCGCATGGCGGCTACTTCACCTTTCCGGCGTCGATGTCGAGCGTGGGTGCGTCAGGTGCGTCCTTCGCGGGACCGACGCCGACCGGGATACCGACCTCGGGGTGGTGGAGGTCGAAGGCCGGGCGCTCCGAGCGGATGCGCGGTATGGAGACGAAGTTGTGACGCGGCGGAGGCGAGCTGGTCGCCCACTCGAGCGATCCACCGTACCCCCACGGGTCGTCCTCGGTGACTCGAGGAGCCTTCCGGATCGTGATGTACACGTTCAGGAAGAAGGGCAGCAGCGAGATGGCGAGGATGAACGAGCCCACGGTCGACAGCTGGTTCATCCAGGTGAAGCCGTCCTCAGGCGAGTACGTCGCGTAGCGGCGCGGGAACCCGATGACGCCCAACCAGTGCTGGATGAGGAACGTCGTGTGGAAGCCGATGAAGAGCAGCCAGAAGTGCCAGTAGCCGAGCTTCTCGTTGAGCATCTTACCCGTCCACTTCGGCCACCAGAAGTAGAAGCCGGCGAACATGGCGAACACGACCGTGCCGAACACGACGTAGTGGAAGTGCGCCACGACGAAGTAGGAGTCGGAGACGTGGAAGTCGAGCGGCGGCGAAGCGAGGATGACACCGGTGAGTCCACCGAAGACGAAGGTGATCAGGAAGCCGATCGACCAGAGCATCGGGGTCTCGAAGGTCACCGAACCGCGCCACATCGTGCCCAGCCAGTTGAAGATCTTCACGCCGGTCGGAACCGCGATGAGCATCGTCATGAGGGCGAAGAACGGCAGGAGCACCGATCCGGTGACGTACATGTGGTGTGCCCACACCGTCACGGAGAGGGCCGCGATCGCGATCGTCGCGTAGATCAGGGTCTTGTAGCCGAAGATCGGCTTGCGGCTGAACACCGGGAAGATCTCGGACACGATGCCGAAGAACGGCAGCGCGATGATGTAGACCTCGGGGTGCCCGAAGAACCAGAACAGGTGCTGCCACAGGATGACGCCGCCGTTGGCCGCGTCGTAGATGTGGGCGTCGAACACGCGGTCCGCGGCAAGGCCGAAGAGGGCCGCCGCGAGCACCGGGAACGCCATCAGGACGAGGATGGACGTCACGAGGACGTTCCACGTGAAGATCGGCATGCGGAACATCGTCATGCCGGGGGCGCGCATCGTGATGATCGTGGTGATGAAGTTGACGCCACCGAGGATGGTGCCGAAGCCGCTGAGCGCCAGTCCGAGGACCCAGAGATTGCCTCCGAGCCCTGGCGAGAACGTCGTACTCGACAGTGGCGCATAGGCGAACCAGCCGAAGGCGGCGGCACCCTGCGGGGTGAGGAAGCCACCGACGGCGATGAGGCTACCGAAGGCGTAGAGCCAGAACGCGAAGGCGTTCAGTCGCGGGAAGGCGACGTCCGGTGCGCCGATCTGCAGCGGCATGAGCGCGTTCGCGAACCCTGCGAAGAGCGGCGTCGCGAACATGAGGAGCATGATCGTGCCGTGCATCGTGAAGAGCTGGTTGTACTGCTCCTTGGTCTCCACGATCGTGCCGCCGGGCTCGAAGAGCTGGGCGCGGATGATGAGCGCCATCACGCCGCCGAGGCAGAAGAAGATGAACGAGGCGATCAGGTACATGTACCCGATGGTCTTGTGGTCGGTGGAGGTGATCCACTTGACCAGGATGTTGCCCTTGCGCTCGACCGACGTGCGTCCGACGACGCTCGCCTGGCCTGCGGGAAGCGTGGTGGAGGTCATTCCCCGTCTCCGTGCTCTTCGAGACCTGCCGGCGCCTTGGTGCCGGGGAGGTTGCTGTTGCGGTCGTATGCCGTGCCGTAGTCGCCGATGTTGCCCGACTCGGCCAGGTCTTCGAGGTGCTTGTCGTACTCGGCCTGCGAGACGACCTTCACGTTGAAGAGCATGAGCGAGTGGTACTCGCCGCAGAGCTCGGCGCACTTGCCGGCGTACGTGCCCTCGCGCTCAGGGGTGAAGGACATGTAGTTCGTCTTGCCCGGGATCATGTCCTTCTTGTAGAGGAAGTCGATGACCCAGAAGGAGTGGATGACGTCGCGCGACTGCAGCGCGATCTTCACCGTCTTGCCGACGGGCAGGTAGAGCGTGGGGAGTGCGTCCTGGTCGATGACGCCACCGGGCTTCTCATCGGCCTGCACGCCTGCGGTCCAGACGTCCTGGCCGTCGACGGCCTCGTCGTACACGAAGTCCCACGCCCACTGCTTGGCGAAGACCTCGATGGCCACGTCGGGATCCTCGTACTGGGTCTCGATCGCGTTCTGGTCGCGCGCCGTGAAGGCGAAGAAGCCGAGCACCAGGATGAGCGGGACGATCGTGTAGAAGATCTCGATCGGCATGTTGTACCGCAGCTGGACCGGGAGACCGGTCTGCCCCTTGCGGCGTCGGTACACGATGACGGCCCAGATGATGAGCCCCCACGTGATGACGCCGACTGCGAGCAGCACCAGCCATGCCGTCACCCACAGGCCCGCGATGCGGTCCGTATGGTTCGTGACGGGAGATTCGCCCTCGACGAATCCCGGCAGGTAACCATGCAGTTCCGCCTGCGTACAACCCGCCAGGACTATGGCGAGTGTGGCTGCGACCGGAATGGCAGCCCATCTGAGACGACGAGTCGAGCGCACCTCTGAAACCTTTCGAATACACACCTGTGGATCGCCCCCCAGTCTAGTGGGGATGGGCGGTGAACGCCGGACCATTCGCGTCCGCGGTGCGGGATCGTGACCGGAATGACGAAGGGGAAACCACCCGGGACCGGGCAATTTCCCCTTCAGGAAGAATCTGGCTCAGTGGAAGCTGTCGCCGCAGGCGCAGCTGCCCTCGGCGTTGGGGTTGTCGATGGTGAACCCCTGCTTCTGGATGGTGTCCTCGAAGTCGATCTTGGCGCCGTCGAGGTAGGGGACGCTCATCTTGTCGACGATGACCTCGACGCCGTCGAAGTCGACCGTGGCGTCGCCGTCGAGCATGCGCTCGTCGAAGTACAGCTGGTAGATGAGGCCCGAGCATCCACCCGGCTGCACGGCCACGCGGAGACGGAGGTCGTCGCGACCCTCCTGCTCGAGGAGGCTCTTGACCTTCTGCGCCGCCGTGTCGGACAGGCCGACGCCGTGAGCCGCGTCGATCTTGGTCTCGGTCAGGATGGTGTCGCTCATGATGCTCCTCGCGAGGTCTGGCGGCGCCGGGTCGACGCCTGTGTGAGATTCTACCGCCTGCCGCGACGGACGCACCCCTGGAAGTGCGGCGGCGCGTCCGTCGCGTCTACGCGTCCGAGGACGGACGGGGTGCGGCCGCCAGGCGAGCGAGGAGCACCGCCTCTGTGAGGATCGCCTTCTGGAAGACGCCGAGGTGCAGCGACTCGTTCGGGCTGTGGGCGCGCGAGTGCGGGTCCTCGACACCGGTGACGAGGATCTGGGCGTCCGGGAAGACCCGGACGAGGTCGGCGATGAACGGGATCGATCCGCCGACACCCGTCTCCACGGGCTCGACCTCCCAGGCGTCGGCCATGGCGCGCTTCGCCTCGGCGACGGCCCAACCGCTCGTGTCCACGAGGAACGGGCTCCCCTGGTCGACCTCGTCGATCGTCAGCTGCGCGCCGAACGGGCTGTTGGCGAGGAGGTGGGCCTCGAGTGCACGGTAGGCCTCGGCCGGATCCTGCCCGGGGGCGATCCGCGCACTGATGCGAACCGACACCTCCGGGATGAGCGTGTTCGAGGCGTTGGCCACCGACGGTGCGTCGATGCCCGTGACGGTGATCGCGGGCTGCGACCAGATCCGGCTGAGGATCGAGCCGCGTCCGATCGGCGTGACCCCCTCGGACAGACCTGACTCGGCGCGGAGCTGCGCCTCGTCGAACTCCGGGGTGACGGCGTCGTGCGAGGTGAGTCCGGCGACCGCCACCGAACCGTCCGCGTCCCACAGTGTCGCGAGCAGGGTGACCGCGGCCAGCATCGCGTCCGGCACCGCTCCCCCGAGCATCCCGGAGTGGGAGGCGTGGTCGAGGGTCTTCACGCGCAGCCGGAACGTGACGTTGCCGCGCAGACCGATCGTCAGCGCCGGCGTCCGCTCGTCCCAGTTGTCGCTGTCGGCGACGACGATCACGTCCGCAGCGAGGGTGTCGCGGTGCTCCTCCAGGAAGGAACCGAAGGACCGCGAGCCGAACTCCTCCTCGCCCTCGATGAACAGCACGATACCGAGGTCGAGGTCGGAACCGAGGACCTCGGTGACGGCTCGGATCGCGGCGATGTGGGACATGACGCCGGCCTTGTCGTCAGCCGCGCCCCGTCCGTAGATGCGGCCGTCACGGACGGTCGGCTCGAACGGCGGCGAGTCCCACTTGTCGTCGCTTCCGGGGGGCTGGACGTCGTGGTGCGCGTAGAGCAGCACGGTCGGTCGGCCGTTCCGTGGTTCGCGGCGGGCCAGCACGGCGGGCTGCCCGAGCTCCGCTCCGCCGTCAATGGCGGACCGCCGCACCGAGACCTCGTCGAAGACACCGAGACCGCGTGCGAGCTCCGCGACCGCCTCGGCACTCCGCGTCACCTCGGCCGCGTCGAACGCCGACCACGACACCGAGGGGATACGGACGAGCGCCGACAGATCGGCTATCGACGACGGCAACGCACCGGCGACGGATTCGCGCAGCCGATCGAGGACTTCCTGGTCGTTGCGTGGGTCTTGGGTCGATTCCGTCGTGGTACCTGTCGTCATGCGAGTAATCTTAAGGGAATCCCCGAATCAAGGACGTTCCATCGTGGCCAAACAGCAGAGCACCCCGGCATCAGAGCCGATCGTCGAGACCGCAGCGCAGACGGCTGAGCGCCTCGCCCGCGGCGCCAAGGAGGCGAAGGGTCGACCGACCCCGTCCCGGGCGGAACGCGAGGCGCAGAACAAGCGTCCACTCGTCCCCTCCGACCGCAAGGAGGCCTCGAAGGCGGCGAAGGCGCAGCAGGCCGAGGCACGGCGGCGGGCGCAGGCCGGCATGGCCGCCGGCGACGACAAGTTCCTCCCGGCACGCGAGCGCGGCCCGCAGAAGAAGTTCGTCCGCGACTACGTCGACGCCCGGTTCAACATCGGTGAGTTCATGATCCCGGTGATGTTCCTCGTGATCATCCTGACGTTCATGCCGGTGCCCGAGATCCAGGTCTACGGCATGCTCACCCTCTGGGTGTTCTTCATCATCGCGATCGCCGACTGCTTCTTCCTCGGCTTCCGCGTCCGGAAGGCGCTGCGGGCGAAGTTCGGGCAGGACGAGCGAGGCGTGCGCTGGTACGCCGCCATGCGCGCGCTGCAGCTGCGCCCGCTCCGTCTGCCGAAGCCGCAGGTCAAGCGCGGTCAGTTCCCCAACAAGTAGTCCCGCGAAACCGAACGCCCGCCGGTCCAAGACCGGCGGGCGTTCGTCGTCGATGGCGGGTGGTGCCGCTCAGCGGGCGTTCCGAGCCAGTCGGTCGAGCCCGCGGTTGATGTGCCTCGCCCAGAGCGGCCCGCGGTAGAGGAACGCCGTGTAGCCCTGCACCAGGGTTGCTCCCGCGTCCAAGCGCTCCTGGACGTCTTCGGCGGTGTCGACGCCTCCGACCGAGATGACGCACAACTCCGGGGGCACGATGGCCCGGATGCGCCGCAGGACGACGAGCGAGCGGGCGGCCAGCGGTGCTCCGGACAGTCCACCGGCCCCGGCCGCCTCGACGATGGCGGGATCGGTGGTCAGTCCGTCGCGCGAGATGGTCGTGTTCGTCGCGATGACGCCGTCCAGGCCGAGTTCCACGACCAGCTCTGCGATGCGGTCGACCTCCGCATCGCTGAGGTCGGGTGCGATCTTGACGAGCAACGGCGTCGAACCGGCGGCGGCACGGACGGCCTCGAGCAGCGGCGCGAGCTGGTCGAGCTCCTGGAGGCCTCGGAGTCCCGGGGTGTTCGGCGAGCTGACGTTGACCACGAGGTAGTCGGCCACGGGCGCGAGGAGCGTCGCGCTCCGGACGTAGTCGGCCGTGGCGTCGGCGACGTCCACGACACGGCTCTTGCCGATGTTCACGCCGAGGACGGGTCGGCGGCTCACCCGTGCGGTCCGTTCGAGCCGACGCCTGGCCTGGTCGGCTCCGCCGTTGTTGAAGCCCATGCGGTTGACGACCGCCCGATCGGCGATGAGTCGGAACAGTCGGGGCTTGGGATTGCCCGGCTGCGGGATCGCCGTGATCGTGCCCACCTCGACATGGCCGAACCCGAGGAGTCCGAGACCGAGGACGCCCTTGCCGTCCTTGTCGAAACCGGCGGCGACACCGAACGGGGTCTCGAACCGCAGCCCCAGCGTCTCCACCGACTGGTCGAGTCGCGGCAGCGTCCAGCGCCTGATGGCGGGGCCGAGGCCGGTCGCGGGAAGCGCGCGGATGACGTCGAAGGCCAGGTGGTGTGCGCGTTCGGGATCGAGCTTGGACAGCACCTGGGCGAAGAGGAAGCGGTACACGGCTCAGAGCTCCTCGGACGGCACGGGGGCGGCACCGGAAGCGTGCTCGACGCGGAGCAGCGCGATCGCGGACTCGAAGTCGTCGAGCGATTCGAAGGCCTGGTAGACACTGGCGAAGCGGAGGTACGCGACCTCGTCCAGCTCCCGCAACGGCGCGAGGATCGCCAGACCGATGTCGTTCGCGTCGATCTGCGACGCGCCGGTGGCGCGGATGGACTCCTCCACCCGCTGAGCCAGGACGGCGAGGTCCGAGTCCGTCACCGGGCGACCCTGGCAAGCCTTGCGGACACCGCTCACGACCTTCTCCCGGCTGAAGGGCTCAACCACGCCGGAACGCTTGATCACACCCAGACTCGAGGTCTCCATGGTGCTGAAGCGCCTCCCGCACTCAGGGCACTGCCGACGTCGGCGGATGGCGAGTCCGTCGTCGCTGGTGCGGGAGTCGATCACCCGGGAGTCAGGGTGGCGGCAGAACGGGCAGTACATCAGCGGGCTCCCTCGGGGGCGGTGGGGGCGGTGGTGTCGTCGGCCGCACGGATCTCGGCATCGACGAGCCCGAAGCGGGCCGTCACCGCCTCGCCGTGCGCCGGCAGGTCCTCCGAGCCCGAGAGGGCCACGATGTGGGCCGAGACCTCGCGGAGCGCCGGTTCGTCGTACCGGACGACCTGCTGCGGCCGGAGGAAGGTGAACGCTCCGAGGCCCGAGGAGAACCGCGCCTGGCCGCCCGTCGGGAGGACGTGGTTCGACCCGGCCAGGTAGTCTCCGAGGCTCACCGGGGTGTGATCGCCGAGGAAGATCGCGCCGGCGTTCGTGATGGAGCCGAGGAGCGACTCCGGGTCGCGCGTCTGCACCTCGAGGTGCTCCGGCCCGTACGCGTTGCTGAACGCCACGGCCGCCTCCAGGTCGTCGACGAGCACGATCGCCGACTGCGGTCCGCCCAGGGCCTCGACGACGCGCGATCCGTGACGCGTGCCTGCGGCGTACCGCTGCAGCCACTCCTCCACCGCGGTCGCGAGCGTCGCGCTGTCGGTGACGAGCAGCGATGCCGCCGCCTCGTCGTGTTCCGCCTGGCTCACGAGGTCGGCCGCGACGAGCCGGGCATCGGCGCCGGCGTCCGCGATGACCAGGATCTCGGTGGTCCCAGCCTCGGCATCGATCCCCACCTGCCCCTTCACGAGGCGCTTGGCGGCCGCCACGAAGATGTTGCCCGGGCCGGTCACGACGTCGACAGGATCGAGGGCGAGGTCGGGTACTCCGTAGGCGAACGCACCGATCGCTCCGGCACCACCCATGGCGTAGACCTCGGTCACCCCGAGCAGCCCGGCGGCGCCGAGGATCGTCGGGTGGACGCGCCCGCCGAACTCGCGCTGCGGGGGCGAAGCGAGCGCCACGGAACCGACGCCGGCCTCCTGGGCCGGCACGACGTTCATGACCACACTCGAGGGGTAGACGGCCTTCCCGCCCGGGACGTAGAGGCCGACGCGACCGACCGGGGCCCAGCGCTGCACGACGGTCGCGCCGTCGCCGAGTTCGGTCGTACGCTCCGGCGGGACCTGCGCTCTCGTGGCGGTCCGGACCCGGTCGATGGCCTCCACGAGCGCGGCGCGCACGGCCGGCTCGAGTGCCGTGACGGCGGCGTCGATCTCGGCCTGTGGGACGCGGATCCGCTCAGGGCGTCCCCCGTCGAACCGGTCCGCCTGCGCCGAGAGGGCCTCGGAACCGTCCGCTCGGACGTCGTCGATCAGCGTCTGAGCGGCATGCGCTGCCGCGGTGATGTCGACGACGGGACGGGGCAGCATGTCCAGGAGCTCGGTGCGGCTCGGCCGCACTCCCCTGAGGTCAATGGTGGTGATCATGGCCGTCACAGCCTATCGTCCGCAGCGGTCCGTCCCGGCTGCCGCCAGCGCCCCAGCGGGGTCAGCCGAGACAGTTCGGGCCGAGCAGGGACTTCAGCTCGCCGAAGAGTCCGGACGAGAGACTGACGCGATGGGGCAGCTCGAACACCCGCGCGATCTCGCCTCGGATGAGCTTCAACCGGACCTCGGTCGACCCGGCGTGCCGCGTCAGGACGTCGCTGAGCGTGGTCACCGTCTCGGTCGTCGCCCGGGCGTCCGCCATCGACAGCTGGAGCATGCGGTCGGCACCGGCCTCTGGCAGTTCGGGCGAGAAGATGCTGTACGCGTGGAGGTTCATCCCGTCGTCTCGGACACTGACCCGTCCGCGGACCACCACGATCGAGTCGCCGACGAGTTCGGAGGCGAACTCCTGATACGCCTTGCCCATGAACATGGCGGTCATCTCGCCGCCGAAGTCCTCGACCTGGATCATGCCGTACTGGTTGCCGGAGGCCTTGGCGATCCGATGCTGGACACTCGTGACGAGCCCCGAGATCACGACGGTCTCGCCGTCCATGCCCTCGGAGGTCATGAGGTCGGTGATGGTCGTCGTGGCGTGCTTCGCCAACTCGATCTCGAGTCCGGCCAGCGGGTGGTCCGAGACGTACAGCCCCAGCATCTCCCGCTCGAAGTTGAGCTTGTCGCGCTTGCTCCAGTCGGGACGCGCGGGGACGCTCGCGAGCGGCACCTCGCCGACCTCGGCGAACAGGCTGTCGAAGTCGAAGCCGATGCTCCCGGACGCCTCGGCACGCTTGTCCTTCACGACCGAGTCGACGGCGTCCTCGTGGATCTCGTAGAGCGCACGTCTGCTGTCGCCCATGGAGTCGAACGCGCCGGCCTTGATGAGCGACTCGATGGTCCGCTTGTTCGCCACCGGCAGCGGCACCTTGCGGAGGAAGTCGTGGAAGGAGGTGAACCGGCCCTCGCGCTCGCGTGCCTGCCGGATCAGCTCCACGACGTTCGAACCGACGTTGCGGACGGCACCCAGACCGAACCGGATGTCCTCCCCGACTGCGGCGAAGAACCCGATGGACTCGTTGACGTCGGGCGGCAGGACCTGGATCCCCATGCGGCGGCACTCGTTGAGGTAGAGCGCCATCTTGTCCTTGGAATCGCCGACACTCGTCAGCAGACCGGCCATGTACTCGGCCGGGTAGTGCGCCTTGAGGTACGCCGTCCAGTAGGAGATGACCCCGTAGGCGGCGGAGTGCGCTTTGTTGAAGGCGTAGTCCGAGAACGGGAGGAGGATCTCCCACAGCTTGTTGACGGCCTCCATCGAGAAGCCGTTCGCGACCATGCCGCCGGAGAAGCCCTCGAACTGCTTGTCCAGTTCGGACTTCTTCTTCTTGCCCATCGCACGACGGAGGATGTCGGCCTGTCCGAGGGAGAAGCCGGCGACCTTCTGCGCGATCGCCATCACCTGCTCCTGATAGATGATGAGGCCGTAGCTCGTCGACAGGATCTCGGAGAGCGGTTCCTCGAGCTGCGGATGGATCGGGGTGATCTCCTGCAGGCCGTTCTTCCGCAGCGCGTAGTTCGTGTGCGAGTTCGCGCCCATCGGCCCGGGCCGGTACAGGGCGATCAGCGCCGAGATGTCCTCGAAGTTGTCGGGCTTCATGAGGCGCAGCAGCGCGCGCATCGGTCCGCCGTCGAGTTGGAACACCCCGAGGGTGTCGCCTCGGGACAGGAGTTCGTAGGCGCCGCGGTCGTCGAGCTCGAGATCCTCGAGGACGAGGTCGAGATCGCGGTTGCTCTTGATGTTGTCGAGGGCGTCGTTGATGATCGTCAGGTTGCGCAACCCGAGGAAGTCCATCTTGATCAATCCGAGGGACTCGCACGCCGGGTAGTCGAACTGCGTGACGATCTGGCCGTCCTGCTCGCGCTTCATGATCGGGATGATGTCGATGAGCGGGTCGCTCGACATGATCACGCCGGCCGCGTGCACGCCCCACTGACGCTTCAGGTTCTCGATGCCGAGCGCGGTCTCGAAGACGGTCCGGGCCTCCGGGTCGGTGTCGAGGATGCCACGGAGGTCGACCGCCTCCTTGTACCGCGGGTGCTTGGTGTCGAGGATGCCCTCGAGCGGGATGTCCTTGCCCATGACCGCCGGCGGCATCGCCTTCGTCAGCTTGTCGCCCATGCCGAACGGGAAGCCGAGGACGCGCGACGAGTCCTTGAGCGCCTGCTTGGCCTTGATGGTGCCGTACGTGACGATCTGCGCGACGCGCTCGTCGCCGTACTTCTCGGTGACGTACTTGATGACCTCGCCGCGTCGGCGGTCGTCGAAGTCGACGTCGAAGTCGGGCATCGACACGCGGTCGGGGTTGAGGAACCGCTCGAAGATGAGCCCGTGGCGGAGTGGGTCGAGGTCGGTGATCTGCATCGCGTACGCCGCCATGGACCCCGCACCGGAACCACGACCGGGCCCGACGCGGATGCCGTTGCGCTTCGACCACTGGATGAAGTCGGCGACGACGAGGAAGTACCCGGGGAAACCCATCTGCACGATGACACGCGTCTCGTAGTTCGCCCGTTCCCGGACGTCGGCGGGGATCCCGTTCGGGTACCGCAGGTTCAGCCCGGTCTCGACCTCCTTGATGAACCAGCTCTCCTCGTTCTCGCCCTCCGGCACGGGGAACCGCGGCATGTAGTTGGCCGAGGTGTCGAAGGCGACGTCGCACCGCTCGGCGATCGCGAGGGTGTTGTCGCACGCCTCGGGGTACTCGCGGAACAGCCGGCGCATCTCATCCGCGGACTTCAGGTAGAACTCGTCGGCGTCGAACTTGAAGCGGTTCGGGTCGTTGAGCGTGGAACCGGACTGCACGCAGAGGAGGGCGGCGTGCGCTTTGGCGTCCGCGGCGTGCGTGTAGTGGAGGTCGTTCGTCGCGAGGAGCGGGAGACCGAGGTCTTTCGACAGCCTGATGAGATCGGCCATGATCCGGCGCTCGATCCCGAGCCCGTGGTCCATGATCTCGCAGAAGTAGTTCTCCGCGCCGAAGATGTCGCGGAAGTCCGCAGCGGCCTTGACCGCTTCGTCGTACTGGCCGAGACGGAGTCTCGTCTGCACCTCGCCGCTCGGGCAGCCGGTCGTCGCGATGAGACCGGCGCTGTACTGGCTCAGGATCTCCCGGTCCATGCGCGGCTTGAAGTAGTACCCCTCGATCGACGCCTTCGACGAGAGCCGGAAGAGGTTGTGCATCCCCTCGGTCGTCTCCGAGAGCAAGGTCATGTGCGTGTAGGCGCCGGCGCCGGAGACGTCGTCTCCCCCGCCGTCGCCCCACTTGATCCGCGTCCGGTCACCGCGCGCGGTCCCCGGGGTGATGTACGCCTCGGTCCCGATGATCGGCTTGATCCCGGCATCGGTCGCCGTGCGCCAGAAGTCGAAGGCGCCGAACATGTTGCCGTGGTCGGTCACGGCGACGGCGGGCATGCCCTGCTCGACCGCGGCCTGGATGAGCGGCTTCACGCGGGCTGCTCCGTCGAGCATCGAATACTCGCTGTGGACGTGCAGATGGACGAACGAATCGGTGGACGTGGGCACGGACGGCGCCTCCGGGGATCGTGCTGTGGGGTTCGGCGCGGACGCCGAGGTGGTCTGTGATCCAGCCTAACCGTCACCGCTGACGGTCGACTCCTGCGACGTCGTCACGCATGGCGACGGGAGGGCTGGGCGTCGGCTCAGTCGAGTTCGAGCACGGACAGGGCGTGCTGGAGGTCCGCCGGATAGGCAGCCTCGAACCGCACGAACTCCCCCGTGGCCGGGTGGGCGAACCCCAGCTTCGTGGCGTGGAGCCACTGGCGGGTGAGCCCCAGCCGCGCTGAGAGCGCAGCGTCGGCTCCGTACATCGTGTCGCCGACGCAGGGGTGCCGCTGGGCCGCCATGTGCACGCGGATCTGGTGGGTGCGGCCGGTCTCCAGGTGCACCTCGAGCAGCGAGGCGTACGGGAACGCCTCGAGCGTCTCGTAGTGGGTGATCGACGGCTTGCCGTCGGCGGTCACGGCGAACCGCCAGTCGTGACGCGGATGGCGGCCGATCGGTCCGTCGATGGTGCCCGCGAGTGGATCGGGGTGCCCCTGCACCACAGCGCGGTAGATCTTCTCGACCTCGCGGTCGTGGAAGGCCCGCTTGAGCCAGGTGTAGGCCCGCTCGGTCTTCGCGACGACCATGAGGCCGCTCGTCCCGGCGTCCAGCCGATGGACGATGCCCGCGCGCTCGGCGGCTCCGGAGGTCGAGATGCGGAAGCCCGCAGCCGCAAGGGCACCGAGCACCGTCGGTCCCTCCCAACCGACCGAGGGATGCGCCGCGACGCCCGCAGGCTTGTCGACGACGACGATCTCGTCGTCGTCGTGGACGATGCCGAGGTCGGGGACCGCGATCGGGACGATCACGGCCTCCCGTCGAGGCGTCCATTCGATCTCGAGCCAGGCGCCTCCGAGCAGGCGATCGGACTTGTCGACCGACTTCCCGTTCATGGCCACTCCGCCGGCCACGGCCACCTCGGCCGCATAGCTGCGCGAGAAGCCCAGGAGCTTGGCGAGTCCGGCGTCGACGCGCTCGCCGTCGAGTCCGTCGGGGACGTACAGACTGCGGGACTCGTTCACCGGCGACCTGCGTCCGGGCTCGCGTCGCCGGGCTCCGCGGGATCGAGGGGGTCCGTGTCTGCTGCAGCCTCACGGTCCTCCGCCTCCTGGGCTGCCCGCTCGCTCGCGCGCGTCGTGCGCGTGCCGTCGAGGTTGACGCCGAAGAGCGTCAGAAGGATGAACAGCGCCATGCTGACCACGATGCAGATGTCGGCGACGTTGTAGATCGCGGGGAGCATCCAGGGCGTCGAGATGAAGTCGACGACGTGGCCGAGGCCGAAGGACGGCTCGCGGAAGAGGCGGTCGGTCAGGTTGCCGAGCACGCCGCCGAGGAGCAGACCGAAGACGATCGCCCAGGCGCGCGAACGGATGCGGCGCGCGAACCAGACGATGACGACGACGACCACCGCGGCGAGGATCGAGAAGATCCAGGTGTAACCCGCCCCCAGCGAGAAGGCGGCACCCGAATTCTTGACGAAGTACAGGACCAGCGCCTGCCCGAAGACGGGGACGGACTCACCGACCGTCAGGTTGGTGGTGACGAGGAACTTCGTGAACTGATCGGCCGAATAGGCCACGACGGCAACCAGCGCCAGGACTGCGAGAGTCCTGGCGCTGGCCTTCGACGGTGATGCGGGAGACAACCGGGTGTCTGCGCTAGACCGCTGCGCTGTCGGCGGTGACGCCGGACTTCGCATCAGGAGCGGAGCTCGACGACGAGGCGTCGAGGTCCTTCAGCTGACCCTCGATGTAGCTGCGGAGCTGCGAGCGGTACTCACGCTCGAAGTTGCGCAGCTCGTCGATCTTGTGCTCCAGCACGGAGCGCTCCTGCTCGAGGATCTGCATCTGTGCGCGCTGCTTGGCCTCGGCCTCGGCGACGACACGTGCTGCGGTCGCGTGACCTTCGGCGATGAGTGCGTCGCGACGCTGAGCGCCCTCTGCGACGTGCTCGTCGTGCAGGCGGCGCGCCAGCTGCAGGAGGTTGTTGGAGCTCTCGGCCGTGTTGTCGGTCGACTCGGCGGCAGGAGCCGCCGCGGGTGCGACGACCGGAGCCGGTGCGGGAGCGGGCTCAGCCTTCGCGAGCGCGGCGGGAGCGGAGGAGCCGCCCTTCTGCAGCTCGGCGACCTTGGCCTCGGCCGCGGTCAGCTTCTGCTGGACCTCGTCCTTCTCCTGGATGAGGCGACGCAGTTCGACGACGACCTCGTCGAGGAAGTCGTCCACCTCGTCCTGGTCGTAGCCTTCGCGGAACTTGGTCTGCTGAAACCGCTTCTGGACCACGTCTTCGGGAGTGAGCGCCATAGCGAACCACCTTCACTGTCGAATCGAAAATCTGTGTACAACGCCCCCACGCTAGCAAAGTCTGACCCAGTGGGTGAGACATGTTGTCAGCGTCGGAGCTTCCCGTCAGGTGACGGGCGTTCTATCGTAGCCGCACAATCGTCGTGAACCCTGCGCGGGCATCGACGTCGGCGGCTACAGGAGCTGGACGAGCGTCATCGCGATGATGCAACACAGCATCGTCAGCGTCCAACCGAAGTCGAGCGCGACGGGACCGACCGCGACGCGCGGCAGGACGCGGCGGAAGAACCGGATCGGCGGGTCGGTTACCGTGAAACTCAGCTCGGCGAGGACCAGGCCGACGCCCGACGGTCGCCACTGCGGGCGGAGCACCCGAGCCAGGTCGAGGATGAACCGCGCCCAGAGGACGAAGAAGTACAGGAGCAGCGCGAGATAGAGGATCGTGCCGATCACGGAGATGAGAGAAGCCACCCCTCGATTATGACTGAGCGAAGAAGGTCGCCTCGGTCGCTTCCGGTGCACCCTGCCCGTTGTCGCCGGAAACGGCGACGTGTTCGGGCGAGAGCAGGAAGACCTTGCTCGTCACTCGCTCGATCTTCCCGTAGAGGCCCTGTGAGAGGCCACTGGCGAAGTCGATGAGGCGTCGGGCGTCGCCGTCGCTCATCTGGGAGAGGTTGATGATGACCGGCACACCGTCGCGGAAGCTCTCGGCGATGATCTGAGCGTCGCGGTACTGCTTGGGGTGCACCGTGAGGATCTCGTTGAGGTCGGAGCTCGGGGCGACCGGCTGACGGACCGGGACCGGCTTGCGCAGCGGGGTCACGGGAGCGGCCTTCTCGACGCGCTCGACCCGCTCTGCGCGCTCAGGACGTTCCGCCCGGCGAGGCTCGGCCTGCTGCGTGGGCTCGGCCTGGGCAGCGTGCTGCTGCTCGTACTCGAGATCATCGTCGGCGAGCCCGAGGTACACCATGGTCTTCTTCAGTGGGTTCGACATCGTTTCCTCCGTGATCTGCGGTCCTTGCACCTTCGAGATTAACGTCACACCGGACGATTCCCGGTGATTGCCGTGCCGATGCGTAGGTGTGTCGCGCCCGCTTCGATCGCCTCGACGTAGTCGTGGCTCATCCCGATCGACAGACCGTCGGCCTGCGGAGCGAGGGATCGCACCCGCGCGGACGCCGCGACGACGCGCGCGAACGCATCGGCCGGTGGCTCGTCGAGCGGGGCGACGGCCATCACACCTCGCAGGAGGACGCCTTGGGCTTCGAGCGTCTCCGTGGCGAGCGCTTCCAGCGCCGCATCGCCGACCACACCGCCGCGACCCGGGTCGTCGGTCAGGTTCACCTGGAGGAACACCTCGAGGAGGCGGTCCGGTGATGACAGCGCGCGCAGGAGTTCGGGGCGGTCCACCGAGTGCACGGCGTCGACGTATCGGCGCACCTGCTTGGCCTTGTTCGTCTGCAACTGGCCGATGAAGTGCCACCGCAACCCGAGTCCGGCGGCCGCCTCGGCCTTGTCTCGGGCCTCCGGGTGTCGGTTCTCCCCCACGTCGGTGATCCCCGCGGCCGCGAGCTGCTGCACGAGTGCGACCGGATGGAACTTCGTCACGACGATGAGCGTCGGCTCGTGGGAGCGGCCGGCCGCCCGGGCGGCGTCTGCGACGCGGCCGCGGATCGCCGCGAGGCGATCGACCAGAGCCGGATCGGGCTCCGAAGAGCCCGATCCGGCCGGGGTGATCGAGTCGCCGCCCACTACTTCAGGAAGTCGGGGATGTCCAGCTCGCCCTCGTCGTCGAACGAGGGGTCGACGACGGCGGTCTCGACGACCGCTTCAGGCTGGCGGTGCGTCGCGCCGGAGAAGGGCGAGGACGCGTTCTGCCTGGAGCCCCAGTCACCGCCGGAGGCGACCGGCGCCGCAGCAGGTGCCGAGCGGTGCTCGGACGACTCGGAGGCCGCGCTGGCCGAGGTGCTGATCGGAGCACTGGGTGCCTCGTCCGAGGTGCTCATGACGCCGCCCGAGATGACCGCGTCGGCAGGCGAGGCCGCCGTCCTGGTGAGGGGCTCGCCACCGTCGAATCCGGCGGCGATGACCGTGACGCGCACCTCGTCGCCGAGGGTGTCGTCGACGACCGCACCGAAGATGATGTTCGCCTCGGGGTGCACGGCCTCCTGGACGAGCTTGGCGGCGTCGTTGATCTCGAAGATACCGAGGTTCGAGCCACCCTGGATGGACAGCAGGACACCGTGGGCACCCTCGATGCTCGCTTCGAGCAGCGGGGAGGCGACGGCGAGTTCAGCCGCCTTGATGGCACGGTCCGCGCCGCGCGAGGAGCCGATACCCATGAGGGCGGAGCCGGCTCCCTGCATGACCGACTTGACGTCGGCGAAGTCGAGGTTGATGAGGCCGGGGGTGGTGATGAGGTCGGTGATGCCCTGGACACCGGCGAGGAGTACCTGGTCGGCGGTCGCGAACGCCTCGAGCATGCTGATGCCGCGGTCGCTGATCTCCAGCAGGCGGTCGTTCGGCACGACGATGAGCGTGTCGACCTCCTCCTTCAGGCGGGCGACGCCGAGCTCGGCCTGGGCCTGACGGCGACGACCCTCGAAGCCGAAGGGCTTCGTGACGACACCGATGGTCAGCGCACCGATCGACTTCGCGATCCGCGCCACGACGGGTGCGCCACCGGTTCCGGTGCCGCCACCCTCGCCGGCGGTGACGAACACCATGTCGGCTCCGGCGATCGCCTCTTCGATCTCCTCGGCGTGATCCTCCGCCGCGCGGCGTCCGACCTCGGGGTCGGCACCGGCGCCGAGGCCGCGGGTGATCTCGCGGCCGACGTCGAGCTTGACGTCGGCATCGCTCATCAGCAGCGCTTGCGCGTCCGTGTTGATGGCGATGAATTCCACGCCTCGGAGGCCGAGCTCGATCATGCGGTTGACCGCGTTGACACCGCCGCCGCCGATACCGACGACCTTGATGACGGCGAGGTAGTTCTGGTTTGTAGTCACTTCAGGCCTCCGTGAGAACTCTCAACCTCTAGTTAAGGTTTAAAGTTATGCTGCGTATGCATTTTCTGTCCTGAGCACGACGTTAGGGCCCAGCCCCGACCGTGTCGGGACGCTTCCGGGCGTGTCGGCACATCGACGGGAATATCCCGGTGCGCTTCCTCAGCGGACGATGGCGGCGGACGGCGACGACACGTCGTACTGGTTCACCTGGGACGGGTCGGTGGCCGCCATCGTGGTCGCGAGGATCCGCGCTTTGAGGACCGAGTCCTCCGCACTCCCCCACACGACTTCGGCGGGCGAGTCCACGAGCGTGAGGGTGACGTCGTCCGCGGTCGACGCCGAAACGGACGCCACTCGGGCGCGCAGATCCGTCGGCAACGCCCGGATCACTGCGGCCGCGGCGACGAAGCCTTTGGAGGTCGGGCCACCGGTGACCATGAGCGTGGGATACCCGGCGATCGGTTGGTCGCTGCGCTCGATGGTGACCCCGGCGGCGTCGACGAGGGTGTACACCGACCCTGATTGCAGGACGCCCACCGGCTCGCGTTCGACGATCCGCACGACGAGCGTGCTCGGGGGCTGGGATTCGAGGGAGTAGCTCGCGATGAGCGGGTACCCGACGAGTACCGCCTTGACGGCGCCAGCGTCGACCAGGGCGAGCGGGCGACCCAGCTGGTCGCTGAGCGCCTCGGTGATCTCGGCCTGGTTCACCCGGCTCGCACCGACGACCTCGATGGACCGGACGGCCAGCAGGGGCGAATAGGCGCCCGCGAGCGAGACGACGATCAGCACGCCGAGGATCGCGGCGGCGATCACCCAGGGACGGTGGCGGCCTCGCTTGCGGGCCGTGAACCGACGGATCTCCTGGCGTTCATGACGACGTCGCAGCTTGGCGGCCTCACGCGGGGTGAGGAACGCCTCGTCCTCCGGTTCGTCCGGGCGCTCCATGGTCGCCGTAGACGAGGCGGAGGACGTCGCCGCCGGCTTCGCTCCGACCGTCGAGGACGGCGCCGCCGTCGATGTGCCTGACGCCGACTTCGACTTCGCCTTCGCCGTGGAGCCCGACGGCTTGGACGGTGCGCCGGCGTCCGACCGCTTCGGCCGGAGCCGCGCGGCGTCCAGCTCGATGACGTCCGTCTCCTGCTCGCCGCCGGGCTCAGCGGGCACACCGCCACGGTCGACCGGGGCCGACACCGCCGGCCGTGTCTGACGCTCGGGGCGCGGACTGGCCGCGGGGTCGAAGCCGTCCGGGCGCTTCACCGGACGCCCATCAGACGGACTCGCGACCGGCGATGGCCTCGAGGAGCTGCGGAACGATCCGGTAGACGTCGCCGCATCCGAGCGTGATGACGAAGTCGCCTGGTCGCACGACCGTCGCCGTGTAGTCCGCGGCGCGCTGCCAGTCGTCGATGTACGCGACGCGGTCCGCGTCGGAGAACCGGGTCGACACGGTCGCACCGGTCACGCCGGGCTCGGGGTCCTCGCGCGCACCGTAGACCTCGAGCACGACCGTGTGGTCGGCGTACCGTTCGAGGGCGTCGGCGAACTCCTGGGCGAACAGTCGGGTCCGGCTGTACAGGTGCGGTTGGTGGACGGCGATGATGCGTCCGTCGCCGACCACGGTGCGCGCTGCGGCGAGGGCTGCGGCGACCTCGGTGGGGTGGTGCGCGTAGTCGTCGTAGACGCTCACACCGTCGACGACACCGTGCAGTTCGAATCGGCGCTGCGTCCCGCCGAAGGCGGTGATGCCTCGGAGCGCGTCCGCCGGGTCGAATCCGACACCGACGAGGACCGCGAAGGCGCCGGCCGCGTTGACGGCGTTGTGGCGCCCGGGCACGCGGAGGGTAGCCGCGTAGCTGGTGCCCTCGTAGCTGAGTTGGAAGGAGACCGGACCGGTGGAGCCGACGTCGTGCAGTCGGACGTCCGCGTCGGCGGCCTCTCCGAACGTCAGCACACGCTTGCCGTCCGCGGCCTCGCGGAGCGCCGGGGTGATCCGGACCGCACCGGCGTCGTCCGAGGAGATGACGACGAGTTCGCGTGCCTGCTGGGCGAAGGTCACGAACGCCTGCTCGAACGCTTCGAGCGAGCCGTAGTGGTCCAAGTGGTCCGGGTCGATGTTCGTGATGAGCGCGACCGCCGTGTCGTAGAGCAGGAACGAACCGTCCGACTCGTCCGCCTCGACGACGAACAGCTCTCCGGCGCCTCTGGCCGAGCTCAGCCCAAGGGACTCGATCACGCCACCGTTGACGAAGCTGGGGTCGGCACCGAGCTCCAGGAGCGCCGTGATGATCATGCCGGTCGACGTCGTCTTCCCGTGGGCCCCCGCGACGGAGATGAGTCGCGTCCCGGAGGTCAGCCATGCGAGCGCCTGTGATCGATGCAGGATCGTGAGACCCCGTTCCTTCGCGAGCAGGTACTCGGGATTGTCAGCCCAGAGCGCTCCGGTCACGACGAGGGTGTCAGCGTCGCCGACGTTCCGTGCATCGTGCCCGATGGCGACCGGGATGCCGAGCTCGCGCAGTGCGTCGATGTTCTTCGACTCGCGCACGTCCGAGCCGGTCACACGCGATCCGGCGCTCACGAACAACCGGGCGATGCCGCTCATCCCGCTGCCGCCGATGCCGACGAAGTGCACGACGCCGAGGTCGGCGGGGATCTCGACGGTGGGGTCTGGCTTGATCACGGTGTCACGCTTTCTGGGAAGACTGGATCACCGGCCGCGCACGCGCTGCACCGATGGTTGGAGCGCCTCATCGATGAGGGCGATGACGCGAGCCGTGCCGTCGGAGACGCCGACGCTCTTGGATTGGGCGGCCAGGTCGTCCACCCGGTGCCGATCGCTCAGCAACGGGACGAGGTGCTCACGCACCCAGACCGGCACGAACTGCGCGTCATCTACCATAACCGCTCCCCCGGCCCGCACGACGTCGGCGGCGTTGAAGCGCTGCTCACCGTTGCCGACCGGATAGGGGACGTAGACGGCCGGGAGCCCGACCGCGCACAGCTCGCTGACCGTGGCGCTGCCGGCACGCGACACCGCGAAGTCGGCGGCGGCGATGGCGAGTTCCATCCGGGAGCAGTACTCGAGGAGGTGGTAGTGGTCGACACCGGGATCCGAGATCTCGCTCTTCGCACCCGTGATGTGGAGCACCTGCCAACCTGCCGCGACGACGTCTTCGGCGCTCTGGCTCATCGTCGCGTTGATCCGTCTCGCACCGAGCGAACCGCCGGTGACGAGCAGCAGTGGTCGGTCCGGCACGAGGCCGAACTCCGCGAGGGCCGCCGGCCGGAGCGCCTCGCGGTCCAGCTCCTCGATCTCGCGACGCAGCGGCATGCCGACGAAGCGTGCGTTGCGGATGGGCGTGTGGTGGAAGGCGACACCGACGTAAGGCGTGTACCTCGCGCCGAGCCGGTTCGCGAGGCCCGGACGGGCGTTCGCCTCGTGGATGACCAGCGGAACACCGGCGCGCCTGGCCGCCGTGTACGCCGGTGCGGCCGCGTAGCCGCCGAAACCGATCACGACGTCCACCCGGTGCTCCCGGATCATCGCGACCACGGCTGCGACCGTCCGGCGGAGGCGACCGGGGAAGCGGAGCGCATCGATGTTCGGCCGGCGGGGGAAGGGCAGTTTGGGGATCGTGAGCAGTTCGTAGCCGCGTTCCGGGACGAGTCGCGCCTCGAGGCCCTCCGCCGTACCGACCACGAGGATGGTCGCCTCAGGGTCTCTGGCGCGGAGGCCGTCGGCCACCGCCAACAGCGGATTGACATGGCCGGCGGTGCCGCCGCCGGCCAGGAGGAAGGTCGTCATCGGGTGACTCCGGAGGATTGGGGACGTCGAGCGGGTGACCGACGGGACTGCTGGGACGCGGGGCGCCCCCGCTCCCGGGCGAACGACAGGACGATCCCGATCGCGACGAGGGTGGTGAGCAGCGCCGTGCCGCCCGAGGACAGGAGCGGTAACGGCACGCCGAGCACGGGGAGGACTCCGAGGACGACGCCGATGTTCACGAGTGCCTGGCCGATGATCCAGGCCATGATGGCGCCGGTGGTGATCCGGACGAAGGAGTCGTCGCTGGTACGGATCACCCGGATGAACATGACGGCGAGGAAGACGAACAGTCCGAGGACGAGGACGGCGCCGATGAGGCCCAGCTCCTCGCCGATCGCCGCGAAGATGAAGTCGTTCGAGATCGCCGGCAGCCATCCGTACTTCGCGCGCGAGTTGCCGAGACCGACGCCCCAGAGGCCGCCGTTCGCCAGGGCCCACGTGCCGTGGGTCGACTGCCAGTCGGCGTTCTCGTAGTCGCCCTTGCCGTCGCCGAAGAACGCCATGATGCGCTGCATGCGGTTGGCGCTCGTGACGGCCATGATGAGGAACAGCACGGCCCCGGCGACCACCGGGATCGCGATGTAGCGCAGTCGCACTCCGGCGAAGTACAGCGCCGAGAACACGATGAGGGCCATGATCACGACGGTACCGAGGTCGCCACCGAGCAGGACGAGGCCGATGGAGAGACCGGCGAAGGGGATGACCGGGATCAGGGCGTGCTTCCATTCAAGGAGACGCGGCTGCTTGATCGTCAGCACGAGCCCAAGCCACACGACCAGCGCGAGCTTGACCGCTTCCGAGGGCTGCGCGGTGAAGCCGCCGATCTCGATCCAGTTGCGGTTGCCGCCGATCTCGTAGCCGAGCGGTGTGAAGACGAGCAGTTGCAGGCCCATGGCGACGAGGAGGAACACCCACGCCCACTTCTTCCAGAACCGTGCCGGGAAGCGGCTCACGATCAGCATGAGCGGGACACCGATCATCGCGAAGGTCGCCTGGCGCCAGAACAGCCCGAAATACCCGTCGCCGGCCTCGTAGGACTCGACGGAGGACGAGGACAGCACCATGACGAGCCCGAGCCCGACGAGGAAAAGGGTGACACCCAGGAGGAGGAAATAGTTCTTCGACTCCGGACGCAGCACCTTGCCCAGCGAGATCCGTGCACTCGACATGCCCTTCGGCGACGTCGGCGCGTCGGGTGTCCCACTGCCTGAGGCGGTCGTCGTCATCCGGGACGACGAGGACCGCGCGCGGCGCGGGTCAGCGCGAGGCGGATCGATCATCCGCCTCACCTCCCAGCTCTGCTTCGACGGCGGCCTGGAACAGGCGACCACGGTGTCCGTAGTCCGTGAACTGGTCCATCGAGGCGGCTGCAGGAGCGAGGAGCACGGTGTCCCCTGCCTGCGCGACCTCGGCGGCCCGGCGAACGGCCTCCGGCATGACGTGTTCAGTCTCCGCTGCGTCGACCTCGATGACGGTCAGCGTCGGCGCGTGTCGCGCGAATGCCGCGAGGACCTCCGAGCGGTCGGCGCCGATCACGACGGCCGCGCGCAGGTGGTCGGCGTGCCGCTCCACCAGACGATCGATCGAGACGCCCTTCAACAGGCCTCCGACGATCCACACCACCGAGCGGTAGGCGGCGAGCGAGGCGTCGGCGGCGTGCGGGTTGGTGGCCTTCGAGTCGTCGATCCAGTCCACCTCGAGCCTTCGCGCGATGAGCTGGATCCGGTGCGCGTCCAGGCCGAACGACAGCAGGGCGTCGCGCACCGCCTCGACCGTGATGCCGGCGGCCCGGGCGAGTGCCGCGGCCGCCAGGATGTTGGCGACGATGTGCGGAGCGGCGAGTCCGCGCTGGGCGAGCGCTTCGACCGTCGTGATCTCGAGGGCGCTCGTCCGACGGTCGTCGAGGAACGCGCGGTCCACCAGGATGCCGTCCACGACGCCGAAGTCGCTCGGTCCGGGGACGTCGAGGCCGAACCCGACGGCGCGGGCGCCGTCGACGACCTCGGCCTCCTCGACCATCGACATGGTCGCCGCGTCAGCGCGGTTGTAGACGCACGCGACCTTCGTGTTCTCGTACACCACGGCCTTCGCCGCCCGGTACGCCTCGGCTGAGCCGTGCCAGTCGAGGTGGTCGTCGGCGAGGTTCAGGCAGACGCTGGCGAGCGGTGAGACGATGCTCCGACCGCCCTGCAGGCCGAGGGTGTGCAACTGGTAACTGGAGAGCTCGACGACGAAGAAGTCGAAGCCCTGCGGATCACGGACGGCGTCCAGGACCGGGACGCCGATGTTGCCGCAGGGCGCCGCGCGGAAGCCCGCCTCGACGAGCATCGACGCCGTCAGCTGAACGGTGGTGGTCTTGCCGTTCGTGCCGGTGACGCAGATCCACTCGGCCGGGGTGCCGACCTTGTCGCGGACCCGCCAGGCGAGCTCGATGTCACCCCAGACGGCGACCCCGGCCGCCTGCGCCCACGTGACGACGGCGTGGTCGGGGTGGAATCCGGGTGAGACGACGACGAGCTCCGGAGCGAACTCGACGAGCTCTGACGGCACGGTCGACAGGTCCCGCTGGATGAGCCGCGCACCGATGACGCCGACGAGTTCGGCGCGTTCGTCCGCGGCCTCGCCTGCCAGGACCAGTACCTCCGAGCCGAGCTCGGCGAGGGTGTCAGCGACGGAGAACCCGCTCATCCCGAGTCCCAGGACGGCGACCCGCAGACCACGCCAGTCGGCGTGCCAGCTGCGGAGCCCGTCGAGGCGCTCAGCGCTCATCGGCTCAGCCACTCGAGGTAGAAGGAACCCACACCCGCGGCGACGAGCAGACCGCCGATGATCCAGAAGCGGACGACGACGGTGACCTCGGCCCAACCCTTGAGCTCGAAGTGGTGGTGGATGGGGCTCATGAGGAAGATGCGCTTGCCGTGGGTCGCCTTGAAGTAGACCCGCTGAACGATCACGGAACCGGCCTCGATGACGAAGAGACCACCGACGAGCACCAGGAGGAGCTCGGTCTTGCTGAGGATGGCCAGAGCCGCGAGCGCTCCACCGAGCGCCAACGACCCGCTGTCACCCATGAAGATCTGCGCCGGCGAGGTGTTCCACCAGAGGAACCCGATGAGTGCTCCCACGATCGCCGCTGCGACCACGGCGAGGTCGAGTGGATCCCTGACGTCGTAACACTTGTAGGCGACGTCGGAGGCGAGCGAAGAGCTGAAGCACGACTGGTTGAACTGCCAGAAGCCGATGATGATGTACGAGCCGATCGCGAGGATCGAGGCGCCGGTGGCGAGCCCGTCGAGCCCGTCGGTGACGTTCACGCCGTTCGACGTCGCGGCCACGATCACCGAGGTCCAGAGGATGTACAGCAGGATGCCGATCACCGGGATGCCGATCGCCATGAAGTTGATCGGGATGTCGCGGATGATCGAGATGTTCGTCGACGCCGGGGTGAACCCCTCGGTGTTCGGGAAGTTGATCGCGAGGACGGCGAAGACCGTCGCGACGATGAGTTGCCCGGCGACCTTCGCCCACCCGCCGAGGCCGAGGCTCTGCTTCTTCCGGACCTTCAGGAAGTCGTCGATGAATCCGACGATGCCGAGGCCGACCATCATGAGCAGGACCAGGAGCGCCGAGACCCCGACCTGCTCCTGGAAGATCAGATAGCTCGCGAAGAAACCGACGAGGGTGCCGACGATGATGATGACGCCGCCCATCGTCGCGGTCCCGCGCTTCGTGTGGTGGCTCTGTGGTCCGTCGTCACGGATGAACTGGCCCCAGGCCAGCTTGCGGAACGCTCTGATGAACAACGGGGTCAAGAAGAGGGAGAACGCCAGCGAGATCGCTCCCGCGGCCAACAGGACTCTCATGCGTACAACTCCCCCAGTCGATCGCCCAGCAACCGGAGTCCGGCCGCGTTGGACGATTTGACGAGCACGGTGTCGCCCGGGGCGATCTCCGCGCTCAAGTACGCGAACGCCTCGTCCGCGGTCGCGAAGTACACCGACTCCCCGTCCCACGACCCCTCGTTGATCGCGGTGATGTGCATGCGGCGGGCCTCGGGGCCGACCACGACGAGGCGGCCGATGCCGAGCCGGACGACCTGGAGCCCGATCCGGTCGTGTTCCTCGCCCGCCCAGTCGCCCAGTTCGCTCATGGCACCGAGCACCGCGATGGTCCGGCCGCGTTCAGCACCGATCTGGGCGAGGGTCCGGATGGCGGCCGACATCGAGTCGGGGCTGGCGTTGTAGGCGTCGTTGATGATGGACACGTCGTGGCGTCCACCGAGGGGCTCCATCCGCCAGCGCTCCGCCCGACTCACGCTCTCGAGGGCGTCGACGATGAGGTCGATCTCCACACCGAGTTCGTGGGCGGCTGCGGCCGCGGCGAGGGCGTTCATGACGTGGTGCTCACCGAGCACCTTGAACCGGACGGGCGCTGAGGAACCGTCGGG
This sequence comes from Plantibacter sp. MDV22-iso1, assembly GCF_058408345.1. Lineage (NCBI taxonomy): Bacteria > Bacillati > Actinomycetota > Actinomycetes > Micrococcales > Microbacteriaceae > Plantibacter > Plantibacter sp. MDV22-iso1. Next base: position 126,528 of record NZ_JBZVDY010000004.1, on the reverse strand, counting down.
CAGGTGCAGCGTGAACGCGGTTCCGGACGCCGTCGCGACGATGTCGGTCGCGCGAACGGCGGCGCGATCGTCGAGGCCGAACCAGAGCACGCGTGCCTGGGTGGCATAGGCCATACCGGCCACCCGTGGATCGTCGAGGTTGAGGACGGCGACGTCCTCCGGGAGCAGCTCGGACACCATCTCGGTCTTCGCCGTGACGGTCGCTTCGATCCCGCCGAACTCCCCCGCGTGCGCGAGTCCGACCTTCAGGACCACGCCGATGTCGGGCTTCGCCATGCGGATGAGTCTGGCGATCTCGCCGATGCCGCTGGCACCCATCTCCGCGACGAGGAACCGCGTCTCGTTCGTCACGCGCAGCATGGTGATCGGCGCTCCGACCTCGTTGTTGAAGGAGGCCTTGGGGCTGACCGTCTCCCCGACGCGCTCGAGGACCGCGGCGAGGAGGTTCTTGGTCGTGGTCTTGCCGTTGGAGCCGGTGATACCGACGATCCGGAGTCGTCCGAGCGCGCGCACCCTCGTGATGACCTCGGTGGCGAGGGCACCGAGCGCGGTCACGGAGTTCTCGACGACGATCTGCGGCACGGCGACGGCCAGCTCCCGTTCGACGATGAGCAGGGCGGCGCCGTTGGCGACCGCCGCATCGGCGAACAGGTGTCCGTCGGTCTCCTCGCCGGGCTTCGCGACGAAGATGTCGCCGGGCGTGACGAGTCGGGAGTCGGTGTCGGCGACGCCGGACACGACGAGGCCGGGGTCAGCCGGACCGGGGATCAGTCGGCCGTCAGTCGCCGCGGCGATCTCGGTGAGGGTCAGGTCGATCATCAGAGCCACCCTGCCTCACGCAGCGCGTCGCGCGAGTCGTCGCGCGCCGAGTACGGGAGCTTCACGCCGGCCACCTCGTGGTAGTCCTCGTGCCCGGGTCCGGCGTAGAGGATGGTGTCGCCCTGACCGGCCAGCGCCAGCGCCGTGCGGAACGCGGTCGCCGGGTCGGCGACCTCGTGCAGCTCGCCGTCCGGTGCGGCTTCGCGGGCGGCCTCGAGGAGCACGCGTCGGATCGACGCCGGGTCCTCGCTCCGGGGATGGAAGTCGGTGACCACCACGACGTCGGCACCCCGGGCCGCGATCGCGCCCATGTCGCGACGCTTCGTCGTGTCGCGGTCTCCGTCGGCGCCGAACACCATGATGACGCGGCCCGGCGTGACGGCGCGGATGGCCGCGAGGGTGTTGAGGAACGCGTCGGGGCTGTGCCCGTAGTCGATGTACACGACCGGGCCGCGGTCGCCGCTGATCCGCTCGGCACGCCCGGGGATGTAGGCGTCGATCCCACCGTCCCGTTCGAGGGCCTGGGCGATCATGTCGAACTCCACACCGGACTCGACGAGCATCACGATCGCGAGCGCGGCGTTCGCCGCCATGAACCAGCCGAGCAGCGGCACGCTCGTCACGAGCACCTGGTCGCCGGGGCCGTCGAGGCGGAACGACGTGGAACCGGCGGTCTCCTCGAGGATCGTCATGCGCCAGTCGGCGTCGACCTCCGGGCGGGTCGTCAGGGTCGTCACCGGGATCCGGCTCTGCTCGACAAGTCGGCCGCCCCACTCGGAATCGATCGTGACGACACCACGTCGTGCGCGATCGGGTTCGAACAGCTCCCGCTTGGCCGCGAAGTACTCGTCGAAGTCGCCGTAGTCGTCGAAGTGGTCGTGACTGAGATTGGTGAAGCCGACGACGTCGAAGACGATGCCGTCGACGCGGTGCCTGGTCAGCGCCTGGGCGGAGACCTCGATGGCGACCGCGCGCACTTCGGACTCGCGCATGCGTGCGAGTAGCGCGTGCAGCTCACTGGCCTCCGGCGTGGTGAGGGAGCTCGTCACCGCGAGGTCGCCGATGCGCCGCTCCGCAGTGGAGCTCAGCCCGGCGACGATCCCGAGTTGCGCGAGCATGCCGCTCAGGAGGTAGACCACGCTCGTCTTGCCGTTGGTGCCGGTCACGCCGAACAGCGTCGGCGGCTCCTCGGCGGTGCGGTAGACCCAGGCTGCGAGGTGCCCGAGCGCGGCACGCGGCTCGGGCACGACGATGATCGGCAAGCCGGCCGCTGCGGCCAGGTCTCGTCCGGTGTCGTCGGTGAGCACGGCGACCGCGCCGCGTTCCTTCGCCTGCTCCGCATACGCGGCACCGTGGGCGCGGACACCCGGCATGCCGATGTAGAGGTCACCGGGCTCGACGGCACCGGAGCTCAGACTGACGCCGCTGATCTCCACGCCGTCGGCCGAGCCGTGCAGGTCGAGGTCGAATTCGGTCACCAGCTGCGAGAGCGCCCGCCGTTGCGGATGTTCCGGCCTGAGGCTGATCGGGCCCTGATTGTTCACGCTGAGCCCATCCTTCATGAGGTCGTTCAAAATCTGAGCGGCAGGTTCGGTGCCGGCTCCGTGGACGGCTGCACTCCCCTGCTCTTCAGCACCTGGGTGGTCACATCCCGGAAGATGGGAGCGACTGCAGCCGATGAATTCATCTTAACCGGGTCGGCCAGGTTCACCGAAACGACGAACTGCGGCGCTTCCGCAGGGGCGAAACCGGCCATCGAGACGAGGTAGCTCGAGCTGTAGCCGCCGTCGCCGTCGGGCTGCTGTGCGGTACCGGTCTTCATGGCCACCCGGTAGCCGGGGACGTCGACGTTCTTGGCGACCCAGCTCTCCTGGTCGACCATCTCGAGCATGTCGCTGACCTGCTTCGCCGCGTCGGCGGAGACGACCTGGGTTCCGGTCGCGTCGGGGACGTCGGTCATGGTGCCGTCGGCGTTCCGGCACCCCTCGACCAGCTGGACGGGCATGCGGACACCGCCGTTCGCGATCGTCTGGTACAGGCTGGCGCCCTGGATCGCGGTCGTCGAGAAGCCCTGACCGAACATGGTCGCGTAGTCCGTCTGGTTGTCCCAGTCCGCAGGGTCCGCCATGAGGCCACCGGACTCGCTCGGGAAGCCGACCTCGGTCTTCTGGAGCTGACCGAACTTCTGGAAGTACGCGTAGCGGGTGTCGGCGCTCATCTTCTCGCCGAACTGCGAGATCCCCGTGTTGGACGATTCGACCATGACACCCGACAGAGTGAGGTTCAGATCCGCGTGGAACTCGCTGTCGTTGATGTCGGCACCGTTCGAGGGCTTGTACCGGAACGGAGCGACCACCTGGGAGTTCGGATTCGCGACACCCTGATCGATGAGCGCCGCGGCGGTGAGCGACTTGTACGTCGATCCCGGTTCGAACGGCGCGGCGAAGGCCCGTGAGCCTCGGTCCTCGGACGGCGTCGCGCTGACGTTGCCGGGGTCGACGGCCGGGTACTCGGCGACGGCGAGGAGCTTGCCGGTCTTGACCTCCATCACCGTGACGACGCCCCAGCTCGCACCGACCGCTTCGGCCTGCGCGGCGAGCGACTGCTGCGAGAACCACTGGATGTCCTTGTCGAGCGTGAGCACGACGTCGCCGCCGTCCTTCGCCGGCTTCGTCACCGTGGTGCCGGGGAGTGGGAGACCGCCGCTGCCCTTCTCGTACGTCGTGCGACCGTCCTTGCCGGCGAGGCAGGAGTTCTCCATGAGTTCGACGCCCGCCTGGGCCTCGCCCTCCTCGCCCACGAAGCCGACGATGTTGCCGGCGACCGCACCGTTCGGGTACACCCGGTAGGGCTCCTCCTTGAAGGTCGTCCACGGGATCTCCAGCGCCTTGAGCGCTCGGAGCTGGTCGAGCGTGAGCTTCTTCGCGATGAGGGCGTAAAGCGAGTCCTTGTCCGCGGCGAGGGCATCCGTGATGAGCGCGAGGACCTCCGGACCGGGCTTGCCGATGATCGCGCCGATCTCGTTCGTCGCCTGCTCGAGGGTGATCGTCTGCTCGGCGCCGTCGACGTCGCGTTCGAACGGACCGGCGTCCTTCGGAGATGCCGCCATGCTGTACCGCATGACCGCTTCGGCGAGCACCGAACCGTCGGAGGCGAGGATGTTGCCGCGGGTGGCGAGGATCGTGTCACCCGTCTCGGTCTTCTCGAGGGATTCGGCGCTCAAGGCACTCGCGCGGACCACTTGGATGTCCACCAGACGCAGGACGAAGAGCGTCATCACGATGGAGACCGCGACGATGGTGAACGCGAGGCGTCGGCGCGTGGTCTTCGTGTGTCTCACCATGATGCCCGCACCGCGTCCTCTCCCGACGTCGCACCTCCGAGCAGGGCGTCGTCCTTCACCGTGAGCCGTCCGGTCATCGTGTGGTCGGCGACGGCAGCCCGTCCTGCAACGGTACGGGCGGGGTGACCGCTTCCTGGCTCGACGCGCCGTCTGCGGCGGCGGCGTTCTGCCCGCCGACGAGCGGGAGCGTCGCGGCCTGTGCGTTCGGCACGAGGGCGGCGTTGAAGATCGGACTCGTGCTCGCCGACGCCGGCGTGGGCGTCCCCAGCACGGCACCGTCGGAGAGTCGGAGGTAGGTCGGGAGCGAGTTGCCCACCATGCCGAGTGCCTGCGCGTTCACGGCGAGGTACTGGGGCGAGGCCAGGCGGTCGAGGTCCTCGGCCAGCGCGGCCGAGGTGCGGCCGAGTTCGACCTGCTTCCCCTCGAGCTGCTGGATCTGGTATGCGCCCTGGCTCAACCCGACGCTGAGGAGCAACTGACCGACGACGATGGCGACGACCGCACCGACGACGATGACCGCGTACATCGGCCGTGGTCGGAGCTTCGAGCGCGCCCCGGTCGTGACCGCACGGATGTGCTGCCGTTCGGGGGCCGTCCGGGTCGGCTGCGGCCGAGCGCGTCCGAGCCGTTCTGGTGCGAGATCGAGTGCTGCGGTCGCTCCGCTCATGCTGGCCTCCTCAGCCGTTCGGCCGCGCGGAGTCGCACGGGTTTCGCTCTGGGGTTCTCGTCGATCTCGGGCTCGGTGGCGAGTTCGGCGCCCTTGACGAGGAGCTTCAGCTCCGCGCTGTGCTCGGGGAGCTCGACGGGCAGCCCCGCCGGCGTGGTCGACTTCGCCCGCGCCTGGAGCTCGCGCTTGACGATCCGGTCCTCGAGCGACTGGTACGACAGGAACACGATCCGGCCTCCGACCCGAAGCAGGTCGAGAGCGCGGGGCACGGCGGCCTCGAGGACCGACAGCTCCGCGTTGACCTCGATGCGCAGCGCCTGGAAGACCCGCTTGGCCGGGTGTCCGGTGCGACGTGCGGCCGCCGGAGTGGCCCGATCGATGAGTTCGACGAGCTGACCGGAACTCGTCAGGGGTCGCTGCTGGCGTTCCTCGACGATGCGGCGTGCGTAGCGCTGCGCCAACTTCTCGTCGCCGTACTCCCAGAAGATCTTCCGAAGCGCGACCTCGTCGTAGGTGGCGAGGATCGTCTCCGCCGTCAGCTCGCTCGACGCGTCCATCCGCATGTCGAGGGGCGCGTCCTGCGAGTACGAGAAGCCGCGTTCGGTCCGATCGAGCTGCAGCGAGGAGACACCGAGGTCGAACAGGATCCCGTCCACCTGCGGGAACCCGAGCTCCTCGGCCGCCTCGTCGATGTCGTCGTAGACGGCTTTGACGAACCGAGCGCGCGACCCGAAGCGCGCGAGCCGCTCCTGAGCGATGTCGAGCGCGTCGAGGTCGCGGTCGAGCCCGATGAGGGTCAACTGCGGGAACCGCTCGAGCATGGCCTCGGCGTGTCCCGCCATGCCGAGTGTGGCGTCGATGAGGACCGCGCCCTCGTGTGACACGGCGGGGGCGAGCAACTCGATGCATCGCTCGAGGAGGACCGGTGTGTGGATGTCGTTGATGGCCATATGCGTAATCCGGACGGTCCCTGACCCCTGATCCCCATCCGTTCCGACCTGGCACCGGGGAAGTGTGTCAGGGCGGGCTCCGACCTGGCACCGGGGAAGTGTGTCAGGGCGGGACGGCTGGGAGTCAGAGGGCAGGGCACTAGAAGAGTCCGGGGATCACCTCCTCGGCGGTCTCGGAGAAGACGCTCTCCTGTTCGGCGAGGTAGGACTCCCATGCCTCGGCGTCCCAGATCTCCGCGCGGCTGCCGGCGCCGATGACCACGAGGTCGCGGCTGAGCCCGGCGTACTGGCGGAGGTTGGACGGAATGGTCACGCGGTGCTGCTTGTCGGGCGTCTCGGCGCTCGCTCCGGAGAGGAACACGCGCAGGTAGTCGCGGGCCTGCTTGCTGGTGACCGGAGCCTGGCGGATCTTCTCGTGGAGCGCCTCGAACTCCCGCGTGCTGAAGACGTAGATGCAGTGCTCCTGGCCTCGAGTCATGACGACCCCGCCGGAGAGCTCATCGCGGAACTTCGCCGGCAGGATGATGCGGCCTTTTTCGTCGAGTTTGGGGGCGTGACTACCGAGGAACATACGCCCCCGCCCCCAATCGTTCTGGCCAACATCTTGGTTGGGCTCCACTTTACTCCACTTTGCACCACCAATGCAGCACATTCCCCCACATTGGTCCATTTGCCCATGAAAAAACCCCGCAAAGTCAGGACTCTGCGGGGTGGAGGGAAATGGAGGGGTTTTGTCATACCCGGGACGATCAGGGAGGGCCCGAAACGACGAAACGGGGCCGATCCGAAGATCGGCCCCGTTCAGGGTCGTGGTGCGGCGGCGCCGCGAGGGAGCGAAGTGGAGTCAGGTGGCCGACCGAGGAGCGACCGGTTGACCGGGCCTCGCTAGCGTTCGTCGCCTGACTGACGCTTGTCCCAGCGATCGTTGAAGCGGTCCATCAGACGCGACGACTTCTGGCCGGCCGGAGCCGCCTGACGAGGACGCGGCTGTTCGAGCGGAGCCCGGGTCGGTTTCGTCGCCACGAGCACGCCCGTGAGCATGATCGCGAACCCGAGCAGACCGACGATGGGCTGCTGGATCACGACTCCGAGCACGAGGCCGATCGCCCCGACCACCGCGATGAGGGAGCCGAGCGCGATTCCGCGGTAACTCGGTTTGCCCGCGCCAGCGCTGACCTTGGAGACGAAATCGGCATCGCTGCGGTAGAGGTGGCGTTCCATCTCATCGAGGAGCCGTTGCTCCTGCTCTGAAAGTGGCATCTGATTCCCCTCAAGGTCACACGACGCGACGTTGTTGATCGAGTCTAGCCACCGAAGCATGACTAGGCTAGGTGCGTGATCGAAAGCAATGAACTCGCCACCCTGGTGGGCCGCGGGCTCTCCGACTTTCTCTCCTCGCGAAGCTCCATTGTCGCGCAGATCGGCCCGGAGCTCTCCCCGTTCCTCGACTTCTCCCGGGAATTTCTCAGCGGTGGGAAGCGGTTCCGAGCACAGTTCTGCTTCCGGGGCTGGCAGGCCGTCTCGACCGGGAGACACGCCAGCGGTCAGGGCGGCCTCGAGACCGTCATCGCGACCTGTGGAGCACTCGAGCTGTTCCATGCCGCAGCGCTCGTCCACGACGACATCATCGACAACTCCGACACCCGCCGTGGCGCACCGTCGGCTCACGTCTCCTTCGCGGAGTTGCACCGCCGCAGCAGATGGGACGGCGACCCGACCACCTTCGGTACCGGAGCCGCCACGCTCCTCGGCGACCTGCTCCTCGGCTGGAGTGACGAACTCCTCGACGACGGACTCGACCAGCTGGACGACCGCACCGCCGCTCGCGCAGCGCGGGCCGAGTTCAACCGGATGCGGACCGAGGTCACGGCCGGCCAGTACCTCGACATCCTCGAGGAGCGCGCCTGGCGCGACGCCGCCGACGACGAACAGCGCCGCCGGGCCGAGCGCGTCCTCATCTTCAAATCGGCCAAGTACAGCATCGAGTCCCCGCTCGCGCTCGGGGCGCTCCTCGGCGGCGGGAACGAACAGCAGCTCGCGTCGCTCCGCGGGTACGGCCTCCCCCTCGGCATCGCGTTCCAGCTGCGCGACGACCTCCTCGGCGTCTACGGCGATCCCGCTGTGACCGGCAAGCCGAGTGGCGACGACCTCCGCGAGGGCAAGCGGACCATCCTCATCGCGCTCACGAGGGAGGCCCTCCAGCCGGGCGCGCGCGCCATCCTCGACGAGCTGCTCGGGGACCCCGAACTCGACGACGACCAGATCGGCCTGCTCCAGGCGACCATCCGCGACAGCGGGGCCGTCGACCAGGTGGAGAAGCTCATCCAGGACCACGTCGCAAGGGCACTCTCCGCACTGGGCGAGGCTCCGATCAACGACGACGCCCGGGCCCACCTGCGCGGCCTCGCGGTCGCGGTCGCACGCCGCGAGACCTGAGCCGTCCGGCTCGGACAGCTCAGGATCAGGCGAGCGCCTGAGCCACCCGGCGGACCTCGGAACGACGTCCCTCGCGGAGGGCTTGGATCGGGGAGGTCCCGATCGCGTCGTCGTCCTCGAGCATCCAGACCATCGCGGCCTCGTCGTCGAAGCCGTTGTCGGACAGCAGCGTGAGCGTGCCGCGCAGGTTGTGCACCGGCCCGCCGTCCGCGATGAACGACGACGGCACCTGCAGCACGCCGTCGCGCCGGACGGCGAGGAGGTCGCGCTCCTCGAGGTACTGGCGGATGCGTCGGATCGGCAGCCCGAGTTCGGTCGCCAGATCGGGAAGGGTGAACCACACGAGTTCGGAATTCTGCTCAGTCACGCACAGCAGTCTGCCACGACCGCGCTCCGCTCGGCGCCGTCGGATCGCGTTCGGGTAACGATCCGGGCGCCTCGCCGCCCTCCCGGGGTGTTGACAGCTCTTCGCGCCCGACGTTCCATACACTCGACTGGTGAGTAGCAACCAGCAGACCGATCCGATGATCGGCCGTCTCCTCGACGGGAGATATCAGGTGCGCTCACGCATCGCCCGGGGCGGCATGGCGACGGTGTACCTCGCCACCGATCTCCGGCTGGAACGGCGCGTCGCGATCAAGGTCATGCACGGCCATCTCTCGGACGACACGACGTTCAAGAACCGCTTCATCCAGGAGGCGCGCTCCGCCGCCCGGCTCGCGAACCCTCACGTCGTCAGCGTGTTCGACCAGGGCCAGGACTCCGACATGGCCTACCTCGTCATGGAGCACCTGCCGGGGATCACCCTCCGCGACCTCATCCGCGACAACGGCACGCTCACCCCTCGGCAGGCCGCCGACATCCTCGACGCCGTGCTGTCCGGTCTCGCCGCCGCGCACCGCGCCGGCATCGTCCACCGCGACGTCAAGCCGGAGAACGTCCTGCTCGCCGACGACGGGCGCATCAAGATCGGCGACTTCGGCCTCGCGAGAGCCGCGAGCGCGAACACGGCCACCGGCCAGGCACTCCTCGGGACGATCGCCTACCTCTCCCCCGAACTCGTCACCCGTGGACAGGCCGACGCGCGGAGCGACATCTACGCACTCGGGATCATGCTCTACGAGATGCTCACCGGCGAGCAGCCCTACAAGGGCGAGCAGCCGATGCAGATCGCCTACCAGCACGCCAACGAGTCGGTCCCCGCACCGAGCGCCAAGAACCCCGCCGTCCCGAAGGAACTCGACGACCTCGTGTTCTGGGCCACGGAGCGCGAACCGGACGATCGTCCGTCCAACGCCGGCGAGATGCTCGACCGCCTGCGGTCCATCGAGTCCAGTCTCGGGTTCACCTCGGTCGCCACCGGGGCGCAGCCCACGATCGTCATGCCGGCCTCCTACTCGAGCGAGCACGCCGACGACGTCACCCAGGTCATCGGCCGCAACACCAAACCGCAGCAGGTCCCGGTGCGCGCCGACGCGACGGACGGTCCGGGCAAGCTCGCCACGAAGGCGCGCAAGCGCAGCCGCGTGGGCGTCGCGCTGTTCACGATCGTCCTCATGCTCGCCGCGCTCGCCGGTGGGACCGGATGGTACTTCGGCCAGGGCCCCGGCTCGCTCGTCGAGGTCCCGAACGTCGCCGACGGGAGTTTCGACCAGGCGTCAGCCAAACTCGTGGAGCTGGGCTTCGTGCCCGTCGAAGGCGCGACGTTCAGCCTCACCGTCCCGGCCGGCACGGTCGCCGGCAGTGATCCGCCGTCCGGCTCGAAGATCGACAAGGGCAGCTCCGTCACGGTCCTCGTCTCCCAGGGACCGCAGCCGGTGGACATCCCGGTCCTCGCCGGGCTCGCACAGTCCGACGCCGAACAGCAGTTGGACGCGCTCGGCGTCGCCGTCGGCACCGTGAACCAGCAGTTCGACCCGAGCATCGCGAAGGACATCGTGCTCGCGGCGACCGACGCGACCTCGGGAGCCGACTACAGCCAGGGTGGGCCGTCCTTCCAAGGCTCCACGGTGACGCTGCTCGTGTCGGCCGGACAGGTGCCCTCGGTCTCGGGGATGACGCCGGATCAGGCGCGCGACGCCCTCGAATCCGTCGGGCTCGGCGTGGGGACCTCCGACGAGGCGTTCGACGACACGATCCCCGCTGGGCAGGTCATCGGCATCCAGGCCAAGACCGATGCGGACGGGAACGAGACGGCCTTCATCCCGGGCGACGACGTGACCTTGATCGTGTCCAAGGGCGTCGAGTTGGTCGCCGTCCCCGACACCACCGGCCAGACGATCAATCAGGCCATCACGACACTCCAGGACGCCGGGTTCACCGTCGGTGACATCGCCGTGGCAGAGGCCTTCCGCGACATCTTCAAGGTGAAGAAGACCGATCCCCCGGCGGGCAAGTCCGTCAAGAAGGGCTCGACCGTCAACATCACCGACTTCGGTCTGTAGCCACGGCGACACCTGCTCGACCCACACGGCTGTCACACGTCGAAGCGCCCATGCCGGATCCGGCACGGGCGCTTCGTCGTGTGAGACCTACTTCGCGGCGGCGAGTTCCTCCGCCACGAGGAAGGCGAGCTCCAGCGACTGCATGTGGTTGAGGCGAGGATCGCACAGCGACTCGTACCGCGTCGCCAAGGTGGCCTCGTCGATCTGCTCCGAGCCGCCCAGGCACTCGGTGACGTCGTCGCCGGTGAGCTCGACGTGGATGCCGCCGGGGTGCGTCCCTGCGGAGCGGTGGGCTTCGAAGAACCCCTTGACCTCGTCCACGACGTCGTCGAAGCGACGCGTCTTGTAGCCGGTGGGCGTCGTGAGTCCGTTGCCGTGCATCGGATCGGTGACCCAGAGCGGCGTCGCGTCGGCACCCTTGATCGCCTCGAGCAGCGGAGGCAGGGCGTCCCTGATCTTGCCCGCACCCATCCGCGTGATGAACGTCAGGCGCCCGGGCTCACGCTCGGGGTCGAGCTTGTCGATGAGACGCAGCATGTCGTCGGCCGAGGTGGTCGGGCCGAGCTTCACGCCGATCGGGTTGCGGACTCGCGACAGGAAGTCGACGTGCGCGCCGTCGAGCTCGCGGGTCCGCTCCCCGATCCACACGAAGTGGGCGGAGGTGTTGTACGGCGTGCCGGTCCGCGAGTCGATCCGCGTCATCGGTCGCTCGTAGTCCATGAGCAACGCCTCGTGGCTCGAGTAGAACTCGACACCCCGCAGCTGGTCGAAGTCGGCTCCGGCCGCCTCCATGAACTTGATCGCACGATCGATGTCGCGCGCCAGTCCCTCGTAGCGGTGGTTCACCGGGTTGGCGGCGAACCCCTTGTTCCAGCTGTGGACCTCGCGGAGGTCGGCGAACCCGCCCTGGGTGAACGCCCGGATGAGGTTCAGCGTCGATGCGGAGGTGTGGTACCCCTTGACGAGCCGAGCGGGGTCGGCCGTGCGCGACTCCGGGGTGAAGTCGTAGCCGTTGACGATGTCGCCGCGGTAGGCGGGCAGGGTGACGTCGCCCCGCGTCTCGGAGTCGTTGGAGCGCGGCTTGGCGAACTGCCCGGCCATCCGGCCCATCTTGACGACCGGCATCGACGCACCGTACGTGAGCACGACGGCCATCTGCAGAACCGTCTTCACGCGGTTACGGATCTGCTCGGCCGTCGCACCGGCGAAGGTCTCGGCGCAATCGCCGCCCTGGAGCAGGAACGCGTTGCCGCTCGCCGCCCGGGCCAACCGGTCGCGCAGGATGTCGACCTCGCCGGCGAAGACCAGCGGAGGGAGGGTCGCAAGTTCGGCGGAGGCACGCGCCACCGCGGCCTGGTCCGGCCATGACGGCTGCTGCTTGATCGGCAGCTCACGCCAATAGTCCAGTCCGGCGATCACCGAGGGTTCGGCCATGACGACTGGTTCTGTAGCGTGGGACACGGATTTCCTGTTTCTCTTCGACCGGACGCGCTCCGGAGCCCGCCCGGAAGGGGGAACGGACCGCGATCGCGGCCCGGTTTTTCAGCTTAGCGTCACGCCGACGCGGCGCGCTCCTTGACGCTCGTGGCGTAGACGTCGCGATAGTCCTGGCCCGAGAGCTTGCGGAGCTCGACCATCAACTCGTCCGTGACGCTGCGGAGGATGAAGCGGTCCCCCTCCATGCCCTCGAACCGCGAGAAGTCGAGCGGCTTGCCGATGACGATCCCGATCCGACGGATCCGGGGCAGCTTCGTGCCGATGGGCATGACCTTCTCGGTGTCGATCATCGCGACGGGGACGATGGGGACCCCGGCCTCGAGCACCATCCGCGCGACGCCGGTGCGGCCGCGGTACATCGTCCCGTCGGGGCTACGGGTGCCCTCCGGATAGATCCCCAGCAGGTGACCGCCACCGAGGACCGCGAGTCCGGTGTTGAGCGAGGCCTCGGAGGCCTTACCTCCCGACCGGTCGATCGGGAGCTGCCCCGTGCCGAGCATGAAGGTCTTCGTGGCCCAGCCGCCGAAACCCTTGCCGCGGAAGTACTCGCTCTTGGCCAGGAAGGAGATCCGCCGATCGACGCACAGCGGGAGGATCACCGAGTCGATGAAGGACAGGTGGTTGCTGGCGATGATCGCGCCGCCGTGCTCCGGGATGTTCTCGGCGCCGATCACCCACGGCCGGAAGATCGACTTGAGGATCGGGCCGGCGACCAGGTACTTCATGAACCAGTAGAACATCGTGCTCCTCCGTCTTGCCGTCGTCGTCAGCCGAGGACGAGGGCGCTCCTGGCGAGATCGCCGGCGCCGATGACCCCGGCGTCGTTCACGAGCTGCGCGATGCTGAAGGACGGCTCCGGGTGGAACCCGCGCGCCGGGAGGTGTGTCAGGAACGCCTCACGAACGGGGTCCAGGAGGAGGTCGCCGGCCTGGGCGACGCCGCCGCCGATCACGAAGATGTTGGGGTCGAGGATGGCCGACATGCTCGCAAGAGCCTGCCCCAGCAGATCGGCGAGCTCATTGAGGCACCGGAGCGCGCCGGGATCGCCGGACTCGAGCAGGGCGGAGACGTGGTGTCCGTTCAGCAGCCCGCCGGCCGCGGCACGGGCTCGGGCGAGGGCGGCACCGTCGCCACCGGCGTCCGCTGCCTCGTTCGCGAGCCGGAGCAACGCGTTCCCCGAGCAGTACTGCTCGACGCAGCCACGCGCGCCGCAGCCGCAGGGCAGACCGTCCGGGATGAGGCGCATGTGTCCCAGTTCCGCACCGCTGCCGAAGCCACCGGTCAGCAGCCGGTCGTCGAGGACGATCGCCCCGCCGACTCCCGTGCCGATCGTCACCATGACCATGCTGCGTTCCTCGCGCCCCGCACCGAACCGGAACTCGGCCCAACCCGCGGCGTTCGCGTCGTTCTCGATCGTCACGACCTTGTCGGGCAGCCGCGCGGCCAGCCGGGCCTGCAGGGGCTCGTTCCGCCAGGCGATGTTCGGCGAGTAGTAGACGGTCGAGCGCGTGGCGTCGAAGAACCCCGGCGCTGCGACGCCCACGCTCGAGATGCTGCCGTCGTCCAAGGACCGGACCATGGCGACGACGTCGTCGATGATGGCGTCGGGATCGGAGGCCTGCGTCGGCGTGCGCCCGGCCGCGAGGATCCGGCCGTCGTCGTCGACGACCCCGCCCGCGATCTTCGTCCCGCCGATGTCGATGCCGATCGCGTTTGCCATAACGGTGCCGTCTCCCTGTCCTGATGTCGCCGATACCGGCAGCGGCGTGTGACCGACCGTCAGTCGAGTCGGTCGCCCGCGCGCCGCAGTCGAGTCTACTGAGCGTCTGCGCGCCACAGAAACCGCGCAAACACCCGTGCTCTAGGATGGAGCAACATCTTGCCGACCTGGTACCGAAGGAGTTGCCGTGGAACAGTTCGACGTCCCTGCAGTCGTCGCAGCAGACCCATCCGCCAATGCGACCGATCTGCTCGTGAAGCGCCTGGCTGCTGCGCCCGACGCCGCGCTGTTCGCCGTTCCCCGCGGGTCGGAGTGGGTGGACGTGACCACCGCCGAATTCCACGCGCAGGTCGTCGCCCTGGCGAAGGGCCTCGTCGCCGCGGGGATCGAACCCGGCGACAAGATCGGGCTCATGTGCAAGACCCGGTACGAGTGGACCCTCATCGACTTCGCCGTCTGGTTCGCCGGAGCACTCCTCGTCCCGATCTACGAGACCAGCTCGCCGAGCCAGGTGCAGTGGATCCTCAGCGACTCGGGAGCGACCAGCGTGCTGGTCGAGACACCCGACCAGTTCGCCCGCTTCGACGAGGTGCACGGTGACCTCCCCGACGTCGCGCGGGTCTGGCAGATCGACCTCGGTGACCTCGACAAGATCGCGGCCGCCGGCGTCGACGTCCCCGACGAGGAGATCGAACGCCGTCGCAACCTCGCCGTGGGTTCCGACATGGCGACCCTCATCTACACCTCCGGCTCGACCGGTCGGCCGAAGGGGTGCGTCCTCACCCACTCGAACTTCGTCGAGCTGTCGCGGAACTCGGCAGTCGCACTCAAGGACGTCGTGTCCGCTCCCGGTGCCTCCACCCTCCTCTTCATCACGACGGCGCACATCTTCGCGCGCTTCATCGCCGTGCTGTGCGTGCACTCCGGCGTGAAGACGGGCCATCAGCCCGACACGAAGCAGCTGCTCCCCTCGCTCGGCACGTTCAAGCCGACGTTCCTCCTCGCGGTCCCCCGGGTCTTCGAGAAGGTCTACAACTCCTCCGAGCAGAAGGCGGAGGCCGGCGGCAAGGGCAAGATCTTCCGTGCAGCCGCCGAGACCGGGATCGCCTACTCGAAGGCCCTCGAGAGCGGTTCCGTGCCGTTCGGCCTGAAGGTGAAGTTCCGGGTCCTCGACCGCCTCGTGCTGTCGAAGATCCGCACGGCCATGGGCGGCCGGGTGCGGTACGCGGTCTCCGGCAGCGCTCCACTCGGTCCGCGACTCGGTCACTTCTTCCACGCGCTCGGCATCGTGATCCTCGAGGGCTACGGCCTCACCGAGACCACCGCGCCCGCGACGGTCAACCTCGCCCAGAAGTCGAAGATCGGGACGGTCGGACCGGCGCTCCCCGGCGTCTCCCTCCGCATTGCCGACGACGGCGAGGTCGAGGTGCGCGGGATCAACGTCTTCAAGGAGTACTGGCAGAACCCCGAGGCGACGGCGGAGGCCTTCGACGACGGCTGGTTCCGCACCGGCGACATCGGCTCCTTCGACGCCGACGGCTTCCTCACGATCACCGGGCGGAAGAAGGAGATCATCGTCACCGCCGGCGGGAAGAACGTCGCCCCGGCGGCGCTCGAGGACCCGATCCGCGCGACCCCGGTCGTCGGCCAGGTCGTCGTCGTCGGCGATCAGAAGCCGTTCATCAGCGCCCTCATCACGCTCGACACCGAGATGCTGCCGTCATGGCTCGCCAACAACGGCCAGGACGCCTCGATGAGCGCCGCCGAGGCTGCTCGGAACCCCGCGGTGCTCGCCGCCGTCCAGCGCGCCATCGACGAGGCCAACACCAAGGTGTCCCGCGCGGAGTCGATCCGCAAGTTCGTCATCCTCGACGACGAGCTCACGGAGGCGAGCGGGCACCTCACGCCGAAGCTCAGCATCAAGCGGAACGTGATCCTCAAGGACTTCGCGGAGACGATCGAGGGCATGTACCTCGGAGCGGGTTCGCCCGAGACCCAGGGGATGTCCCTGAAGTAGCGCCTCGACGGGCTCGGCGGTCGGTCGACGACCGCCGGGCCCGTCGACCGGCGTCTAGAACCAGTCGCTCTCGCGGACCTGCTTCATCGCCTCGCGGCGGTGCTCCTTCGACAGCCGGTCGAGGTAGAGCATGCCGTCGAGGTGGTCGGTCTCGTGCTGCAACGCCTGGGCGAGGAGTCCTTCACCCTCGACGACGAGCTCCTGCCCGTCGAGGTCGATGCCGACGGCACGGGCGTAGGGATGGCGCGGCGTCGGGAACCAGAGTCCGGGCACCGACAGGCAGCCCTCGCCGATCTCCTCGAGTTCGCCGCGCACCTCGACGAGCTTCGGGTTGATGAGGTACCCGATGACGCCGTCGACGTTGTAGCTGAACACGCGGAGTCCGACGCCGATCTGCGTCGCGGCGACGCCGGCACGGCCGGGGAGCTCCACGCTGTCCACGAGATCGCGGACGAGGCTGCGGATGTCGTCGTCGATCGTGACGACCTCGGCCGTCGGAGCCTTCAGGACCGGGTCGCCGAAGTGTCTGATGGGTCGTGTCGTCACGGGTTGGATCCTTCCGGGCGGGACAGGTGTGGTGGACGCGGAGACCGGCCGCGTCGCCTCGAGGAGGGACGCGGCCGGTCTCGGGAGGGTCAGGCGCTCGGCTTCACGACGACGAGCAGGTCGCCCGCCTCGACCTGCTGGGTCGCCGGGATGGCGAGGCGCTCGACGACGCCGGCGACGGCGGTCGTGATCGCCGCCTCCATCTTCATGGCCTCGATCGAGGCGACCGGCTGGCCGGCCTCGACGCGGTCGCCGACGGCGACCTTCACGGTCACGACACCGGAGAACGGGGCGGCCACCTGGCCGGGGACGGAGGTGTCGGCCTTCTCGGCCGCGCGGGAGTCGACCTCGATGCTGCGGTCGCGGACGAACACCGGCCGCAGCTGACCGTTGAGGGTCGCCATGACGGTGCGCATGCCCTTCTCGTCGGCCGCACCGATCGCTTCGAGCCCGACGAACAGCCGGACGCCCTTGTCGATCTCGACGACGTGCTCCATGCCCGGCTCGAGGCCGTACAGGTAGTCGGCGGTGTCGACGACGGAGAGGTCGCCGTACAGGTCGCGCTGCTGCTCGAACTGCTTGGTCGGCGCCGGGAACAACAGGCGGTTGAGGGTCGAGCGGCGCTCGGTGGACTCGCCGTCGAGCGAGGCCTGGTCCTCAGCGGAGATCGGCGTGATCCCGATGTCGACCGAACGACCGGCGAGGACCTTCGAGCGGAACGGCTCCGGCCATCCGCCCGGGAGCTCCCCGAGTTCGCCCGCCATGAACCCCACGACGGAGTCAGGGACGTCGTACTTGTCGGGGTTGGCCTCGAAGTCGGCCGGGTCCGCCTTGACGGCGGCGAGGTGGAGGGCGAGGTCGCCGACGACCTTGCTCGACGGGGTCACCTTGGGCACCCGACCGAGGATCTTGTTGGAGGCCGCGTACATGTCCTCGATGAGCTCGAAGTGGTCTGCGAGTCCGAGCGCGATCGCCTGCTGGCGGAGGTTCGACAGCTGACCGCCCGGGATCTCGTGCGTGTACACGCGACCGGTCGGGCCTGCGAGTCCCGACTCGAACGGGCGGTACATCGCGCGGACGGCCTCCCAGTAGGGCTCGAGGTCGGCGATCCCCTGCAAGGAGATGCCGGTGTCGCGCTCCGTGTGGGCCAGCGCGGCGACCAGCGAGGACGCGGACGGCTGACTCGTCGTGCCGGCCATCGGCGCGCTCGCGACGTCGACCGCGTCGGCGCCCGCGTTGCTCGCCGCGAGGAGGGTCGCCAGCTGTCCACCGGGGGTGTCGTGCGTGTGCACGTGGACCGGCAGGTCGAACCGCTCGCGGAACGCCGCGACGAGCTTGGCCGCCGCGGATGGACGGAGGAGCCCCGCCATGTCCTTGATGGCGAGCACGTGGGCACCGGACTCGACGATCTTCTCGGCGAGACGGAGGTAGTAGTCGAGGGTGTACAGGTCCTCGGCCGGGTTCAGCAGGTCCCCGGTGTAGCAGACCGCGACCTCTGCGACGGTCGTCCCCGTCTCCAGGACCGCATCGATGGCCGGGCGCATCTGCGACACGTCGTTGAGGGCGTCGAAGATCCGGAAGATGTCGATACCGGTGTCGGCGGCCTCCCGCACGAAGGCGTTCGTCACCTCCGTGGGATAGGGCGTGTAGCCGACGGTGTTCCGGCCGCGCAGCAGCATCTGTATCGCGATGTTCGGCATCGCCTGACGCAGCGAGGCCAGTCGCTCCCACGGCTCCTCACCGAGGAAGCGGAGGGCCACGTCGTACGTCGCGCCACCCCAGGCCTCGACGGAGAGCAGTTCGGGGGTGAGCCGCGACACGAACGGTGCGACCGCGAGCAGGTCCTTCGTCCGGACGCGCGTGGCCAGGAGCGACTGGTGGGCGTCGCGGAAGGTGGTCTCGGTCACGGCGAGGGCGGTCTGGGCGCGGAGGGCGTCAGCGAAGCCCTTCGGTCCGAGCTCGAGCAGCCGCTGACGCGAGCCGGCCGGGGCGTCGGTCATGATGTCGATCGCGGGCAGCTTGTCGACCGGGTCCGGTCCGGACGGACGCGACCCGTTGGGCTGGTTGACCGTGACGTCGGCGAGCCAGTTGACGATCTTCGTCCCGCGGTCCTTCGAGACGTGCCCGCGAAGGAGCTGCGGACGCTCGTCGATGAAGGAGGTGCTGAGGTCGCCGGCCACGAACGAGGCGTCTTCGAGGACCGCCTGCAGGAACGGGATGTTCGTGGAGACGCCGCGGATGCGGAACTCGGCGAGGGCGCGTTTGGCGCGGGTGACGGCCGCCTCGAAGGTGCGCCCGCGGCAGGTGAGCTTCGCGAGCATCGAGTCGAAGTGGGGGCTGATCTGGGCGCCGGAGGCGACCGTACCGCCGTCGAGTCGGATGCCGCCGCCGCCCGGAGAACGGTAGGTCGTGATCTTCCCGGTGTCGGGACGGAAGCCCGCCGTGGGGTCCTCGGTGGTGATGCGGCACTGGAGCGCGAAGCCGCGGAGGTGCAGGGACTCCTGCGTGAGGCCGAGGTCGCCGAGCGACTCGCCGGCGGCGATGCGCATCTGCGACTGGACGAGGTCGACGTCGGTGACCTCCTCGGTCACGGTGTGCTCGACCTGGATGCGCGGGTTCATCTCGATGAACACGTGCTGGCCGGCCCGCTCCCCTGCGGTGTCGAGGAGGAACTCGACCGTCCCGGCATTGACGTAGCCGATCGACTTGGCGAACGCGATGGCGTCGCGGTACATCGCCTGACGGGTGTCCTCGTCGAGGTTCGGGGCCGGCGCGATCTCGACGACCTTCTGGTGTCGGCGCTGCACCGAGCAGTCGCGCTCGAAGAGGTGGATGGTCTCGCCGTCGGCGCTCGCCAGGATCTGGACCTCGATATGCCGGGGGCGGACGACGGCCTGCTCGAGGAACATCGTCGGGTCGCCGAAGGCGCTGTCCGCCTCGCGCATGGCGGCCTCGAGGGCTCCGCGGAGGTCCTCGGCGTTGTCGACGCGGCGCATGCCACGTCCACCACCACCGGCGACCGCCTTCGCGAAGATCGGGAACCCGATGTCGGCGGCACCGGCGAGCAACTCTTCGATGTCGCGGCTGGCCGGCGTCGACTTCAGGACCGGGACCCCGGCCGCGATGGCGTGCTCCTTGGCGGTCACCTTGTTACCGGCCATCTCCAGGACGGAGGACGGCGGACCGATGAAGGTGATGCCGGCTGCCCGGGCGGCCTCGGCCAGTTCCGGATTCTCGGAGAGGAAGCCGTACCCGGGGTAGATCGCGTCGGCGCCCGACTCCTTCGCGACGCGGATGATCTCCGAGACGTCGAGGTAGGCGCGCACCGGATGACCCTCCGTGCCGATCTGGTAAGCCTCATCGGCCTTCAGCCGATGCATCGAGTTGCGGTCCTCATAGGGGAACACCGCAACCGTCTTCGCCCCCAGCTCGTACGCGGCACGGAACGCCCGGATGGCGATCTCTCCGCGATTGGCGACAAGAATCTTCCTGAACATGGAACCCTTCCCACAACAGCCAACTCAGCAAACGTTGAGATTCCCTAGCCTAGTCACGGTAACGTTGAGCCTTGTGCATGTACTCAGCGTTAGCTCCCTGAAGGGGGGCGTCGGCAAGACCACCGTCACCCTTGGCCTGGCTTCCGCCGCGTTCTCGAAGGACATCCGCACGCTGGTCGTGGATCTCGACCCCCAATCCGACGTCTCGACCGGCATGGCCGTCGACGTCGCAGGGCACCTCACGGTGACGGATGTGCTGACCTCGCCGAAGAAGAAGATCGTCGAGCAGGCGATCGTGGCGAGCGGCTGGACGAAGATCCACCCGGGCAAGATGGACGTCATGATCGGCAGCCCGTCTGCGATCAACTTCGACGGCCCGCACCCCAGCATCCGCGACATCTGGCGCCTGGAAGAGGCGCTCGCGCACGTCGAGGAGGAGTACGACCTCGTCCTGATCGACAGCGCCCCCTCGCTCAACGCGCTCACCCGCACCGCCTGGGCGGCGAGCGACCGCGTCGCCGTCGTCACGGAGCCGGGCCTGTTCTCGGTCTCCGCAGCCGACCGCGCCCTCCGCGCCGTCGAGGAGATCCGTCGCGGGCTGAGCCCCCGGCTGCAGCCGCTCGGCATCATCGTCAACCGGGTGCGTCCGCAGTCGATGGAGCACCAGTTCCGCATCAAGGAACTGCGCGACATGTTCGGTCCCCTCATCCTCAACCCGCAGCTGCTGGAGCGCACGTCCCTCCAGCAGGCGCAGGGTGCCGCCAAGCCCGTCCACGTGTGGCCGGGTGACACGGCGCAGGAGATGGCGAAGAACTTCGACTCACTCCTCGACCGCGTGTTGCGCACGGGCCGCGTCGGCGAGTACGCCGACGGCGCGCCCCCGGAGCCGGCTGCCGTCACCAGCCCCGCCGCCGTCGAAGCGCCCTCCACCGACAGCTGAGGTCGCGGCGAGACGATTCGGTCGGCTCACGGACCAGGCAGGCGCTCGCTCTGCCCTTCGACAGGCTCAGGGGCCGGCGGAAGCGCTGAGGGGCAGGCGGAAGCCCTGAGGCTCCGGTGGGAGCGCTCAGGGAACGTTCGGCGCGCGTCGGTGAGCGCTTCGACCAGCTCAGGGAGCGGCCTTTCGCCAGGCCCAGCGACCGGCGGCTCGGGCTCGGGTCAGGCGCTACGAGCGGAGCGACGTGCTGCGAGCTCGTCCATGGGGTCGGCCGACTGTGCGTCGAACTCGATGAGCGTGGACTCCACCTCGCGCAGCACCTTGCCGACGGCGATGCCGAAGACGCCCTGTCCGCGGCTGACGAGGTCGATGACCTCGTCGTTCGAGGTGCAGAGGTAGACACTCGCGCCGTCGCTCATGAGCGTGGTCTGAGCGAGGTCGACGATGCCCGCTTCGCGGAGCTGGTCGACCGCCGTGCGGATCTGCTGCAGGGAGATGCCCGTGTCGAGCAGTCGCTTGACGAGCTTGAGGACGAGGATGTCGCGGAAGCCGTAGAGGCGCTGCGTTCCGGATCCGGATGCGCCGCGGACGGTGGGCTCGACCAGACCCGTCCGGGCCCAGTAGTCGAGCTGGCGGTAGCTGATGCCGGCTGCGCGGGCGGCGACCGCTCCGCGGTAGCCCTGGCCCTCTTCGAGTTCTGGAAGCCCGTCGGTGAACAGCAGCCCGAGGTCACCGTACCGTGACGCCCCGTCGCGACTGAGTTCACTCATGTCTGCTTCTCCTCGATGTTCGCTGCACGGTCGGTTCGGTCTCGACGGGGGCGTCGAGACGGCTTGACCACTCCCACCACGCTACCGATCCGCCCCGGTCAACGCTGCGACATCCGTTCGAAACGGACGGCGTGTCGTGACGAGTGATCGAACTGTGACCTGGCCGTGATGGATGAGGGCAGTCTACGCCCTGGGAGGTCGATCAGGAGGATTGGTGTCGCTCGAGTGCCGAGCGGACGAGGTTCGACCGCACGCCCTCGAGCTGTGCGGCGATCTCCAGCGCCCGGTCGGCGGTGCGTGCCCGGCCGGCGGCGTCGTTCCGCTTGGCGACGGCGCTCAACGCGCTCTCGATGAGCCCGACCTCGCGCTCGATCGAGGCGCGGAACCCGCGGAGGTGCCGGGGTTCGATGCCGGAGCGCTGCAACTCCACCAGGATCCGCAGGAGGGACGCGACGTCCTCGCCGTAGTTCTCGGCGGGCAGGATCAGCGACGCGCTCACGGCGTCGTTGAAGAGCATCGGGGTGGCGCCGGCTTCGCGGATCAATTCGTTCCGCGAGAACCTGCGAACGCCGGGATGGATCGACGGCGCGCCGACGGCCTGCCCGCTGCCCGGGAACAGGGGCGACCGCCCCGCGTCGACCTCGACGAGGTAGGTGCGGATGACCTTGAGGGGGAAGTAGTGGTCGCGCTGCATCGACAGGATCAGCCGCAGACGTTCGAGGTCCTCACTCGAGAACTTCCGGTAACCCGACTTCGTCCGTGCCGGGGACACCAGCCCCTGCTCCTCGAGGAACCGGAGCTTCGAATTGCTCAGTTCGGGGAACTCCGGAGTGAGGCGTGCGAGCACCTGCCCGATGCTCAGCAGCGGAGCGCCATCGCTTCGCGCGTTCGCGCTGGCTGCCGCCACTAGCTTCCCAGCTGGGAGGCGAGGTCGATCCGCGACGCGTAGAAGGTGAGGCGGAACTTGCCGATCTGCACCTCGGCGGCGTCACGCAGGATCGCCTTGTCGATGCGGACACCGTCGAAGTACGTGCCGTTCAGCGAGTTGAGGTCGCGGATCTCGAACGCGGTCCCGTGACGGTGGAACTCGGTGTGCCGACGCGACACCGTGACGTCGTCGAGGAAGATGTCTGCCTCGGGGTGACGTCCGACGGTCGTGACGTCGGCGTCGAGGAGGAACCGCGCACCGGCGTTCGGACCACGACGGACGATCAGCAGGGCGGAACCGGACGGCAGGGCCGCGATCGCCTCGTGCTCCTCAGCGGTGACGTCGGAGTCGATCGCCGCGAGGGCCGCTCCGAGGTCTTCACCGAAGGTGAGTGTCGTGTCGACTTCCCGATCGCCCGAGCCGCTCGTCGGGCCGCCGTCGTCGACAGCTCCCGGCGTGTACGCCCCGGTCGCGGGATACTTCTCATCGTGCTCAGCCACCGTCGACCTCCTCTCCGTCAAGCGTATCCGATGTGGCGTCGGTGTCGAGCCGCCCGGTCGAGGGTGACCCGCCGGATCCGGCCCGTTCCCGCTGCTTCGAACGGGCATCCCCCGAGATGCGCACGGTCTGCAGCAGATAGAGGATGCCGGCCCACCAGTAGAGCGTCGCTCCGGCGATCACCGACACCCAACCGAGCGGCGCCGCGATCATCGCGACGGCGGGGAACGCCTGGCCGAGCATGAGGACCGGGAGCCCGATGAAGAGCAGCGCCGTACCCCACTTCCCCACGCGGATGACCGGCAGCACGCCGGTGCCGGACCGGTGGAGCGCGACGGCGAGCCCGACGAGCAGCAGGTCGCGGGCGAACACGACGACGAGCAACCACCACGGGATGAGTCCGCGGGCCGCGAGACCGATCAACGCCGCGAGGATGTAGAGGCGATCGGCGGCCGGATCGAGTTGACGGCCGAGCTTCGTCATCTGGTCGAACCGTCGCGCGATCCATCCGTCGAGCAGGTCGGTGACGCCGGAGAACGCGAGCGTCGCGAGGGCCAACAGGTCCTGCCCCTGCACGAGGAGGATCAGGAAGACCGGGACGAGGAGGATCCGGAAGACACTGAGCGCGTTCGGGAGGGTGACGACGCGGTCCTCACCGGTCCGTCGAGCCCCGCGCCCCGCCCCGTCAGTCACGGGTCGAGTCTACCGATGACCTGCTCTACCATCGGAGGATGGACAGCCCGTCGAGCGTGCGCGTCGACGCATGGATCTGGGCGGTCCGGCTGACGAAGACCCGCTCGGCCGGCGCGACCGCCTGCCGAGCCGGCCACGTCCGGGTCAACGGCGATCGGGCGAAACCGGCACAGGCCGTCAGGATCGGCGACGAGGTCCGGCTCCGCGTGGCGGGCTTCGACCGGATCGTGGAGGTCCGGCGCCTCATCGCGAAACGGGTCGGCGCGGACGTCGCGGCGGAGTGTCTCATCGACCGCTCTCCCCCGCTGCCGACGCCGGCGGAACGGCAGGTCGTGGCCGTCCGCGACCGGGGCGCCGGTCGACCGACGAAGCGTGAACGACGCGACATCGAGCGGTTGCGAGGGCGCTGACGCGCTGCTGACGATCCGACCGGCCTCATCGGCGACGCATCGACCCCGTCCAGGGAACACTCAAGCGCCGCCAAGGTGACTGGGGCATGCTGGGCCGATGTTCCGCCGCCATCCCGTGCTCAGCACCCTCACCGTGGTGTACCTCGCGCTCGTGGCGACCATCACCCTCGGCCCTCGGCCCTTCGACGGCAGGACCGAATCCCTCGTGTACCGACTCGTCGACGTCCTCGCTCGGTGGGAGTCGACGGCTTGGATCACCTACGAACGCCTCGAGTTCGGGGCGAACATCGCCATGTTCGTCCCGATCGGCGTCTTCTTCCTGCTCCTGCTCGGACGGCGGCGCTGGTGGCTCGCCATCCTCGTCGCAGCGGCGCTGACGGTCGGCATCGAGGCCGCGCAGCTCGCGATCCCCGGACGCGTGAGCGATCCCCGCGACCTCCTCGCGAACACGTCCGGTGCCGTCGCCGGGGTCGTCCTCGGCCTGATGCTGACCGCCGGGCGCGCCCGCCGGCTCCAGGCCTCGTCACGCCGCCGCGCGGCCCTGCAGCACTGAAGCGCCCGGCACGGTCCTGATTCACAGGAGGCTGAGAGGCGTTCCAAGGCCGCTTCAGTAGAGTGCGAGCGGGCCGTCGGCCCGTCGGAGACAGAGCTGGAGTGCACGCCCATGACCGGACCAACGTCGTCGGACAACCTCGAGGAGCTGAAGCGCCTCAAGGACGAGTTCACGCGGTTCATGATGCTGTACAAGTTCGGCATCGACGAGATCACCACGAAGCTCAACATCCTCAAGGAGGAGTTCACGCAGATCCACGACTACAACCCGATCGAGCACATCAGCTCGCGGTTGAAGTCGCCGGAGAGCATCATCGGCAAGATCGAACGCAAGCAGTACGGGCAGGACATCGACGACATCCGCGAACACATCACGGACATCGCGGGCATCCGCGTCACCTGCAGCTTCATCTCCGACACGTACAAGGTGTTCGAACTCCTGACGAGCCAGCAGGACATCACCGTGGTGAAGGTCAAGGACTACATCGCGAACCCGAAGCCGAACGGGTACCAGAGCCTCCACGTGATCGTCGAGGTTCCGGTGTTCATGTCCGACGGCGTCGTACAGGTGCCCGTCGAGATCCAGTTCCGGACGATCGCCATGGACTTCTGGGCGAGCCTCGAACACAAGATCTACTACAAGTACGACAAGGCCGTGCCGGACAGTCTGCTCGCCGAGCTCAAGCACGCCGCCGAGGCCGCCTCCAGGCTCGACGCGAAGATGGAGCACCTCCACGGAGAGGTCCTCGCGCTCGACCGCGCGACGACCTCGCGGACCACCGCCGACGGGCACCCGAAGCCTCCATCACTCGCCGACCGGGTCATGACCGAGCTGATCGACGGGCTGGACCCGCGTTAGAGCGCCTTGCGCATCTGCACGGCCATCGTCTCGTAGCCGAGCGACTCGTACAGGCCGCGCGCGATCCGGTTGAACCCGAACACGTTCAGCCCCAGCGTCTTCGCGCCCTGCTCCTTGGCCGCCGTCTCGGCGAGCTGCATGGCCTGCCGACCGAGCCCACGGCCACGGAACGACTCGTCGATCTCCACGTCCCAGACCCACCACTCGTCCGGGTGGCTCGTGCTCCGCGGTCCGATCCAGAGCACGCCGACCGCGGCGTCGTCGAGGACCACCTCGAAGACGAGGTGTCCGACCTGGAGCCGGCCGGCCGGGAACGTCTCGGCGAGGGACTGCGCCGCCTTCGCCGTCGCCTCCGCCTCGGTCTCCCCCGCTTCGATGCGTTCGAGGCGGTACTGCGCGTTCGCGGCGAGCATCCACCCCCGCAGTCGATCGGCGGGCATGCGGACGAGCGTGGCGTTCATGAGGACATCCTCCCAGAACGGCGCGACCCCGTCGCTCGCCGTCCTGCGCAGGGTCGTCGCCGGGCTCGGGAATAGTTCCCGCCCGAAACGAGCTGGACTCCGAAGGACACATGATTGGGACCCGCCCGCCGTCATCCGGAGAATCGAGACATGCCGATCCACACCGCCCCGCAGCCGAACGCGATCGCCGAGCACGACGCCTGGCGCGACGACCGCCGAGCCGCCGTGACCTCGCCGCTCGGCAACCTCGCCCTCGTCGAGACACGGTGGCTCGCGGAGGAGACGCCGGCCACCGTCGACGAGGCCGCAGCCGCCATCGACGCCGAGCAGCCGAGCGGCGTCACGGTGACGACGCTCCGCCGCACCCACCTCGACACGGGCCAGGACGAGGTCGGTGTCCGCCGCTGGGACGCGAACGCACCCGCCATCCGCGCGTTCGAGGGCATCGACGTCTTCCCGTACGACCCCGCCTGGGTCCAGACGGCGCGGTTCACGCCGGTCGACGGCTCGCGGACCGTGCCGTTCGAGCACATCCGCGACAACGGCGGATCACGGGAGCTCGTCGTCCCCGGCGACATCGTGTTCACGCGAGACGGGGTCGAGTACACGATGAGCGCCTTCGACGACGGCGGCAGGCTGCTCCTCGTGTTCGGCGACGCGACGAACGGTCGCGACGACGAATCGGGCACCTACGGCGCCGGCCGGTTCCTGTTCGTGCAGCGGACCGACGACGGCGGCTTCGGCACGGCGGGCGAGGTCGTCCTCGACTTCAACCGCGCGTTCGTGCCGCCCTGCGGCTTCTCCGTGCAGTACAACTGTCCGATGCCGCCGCCGCAGAACCGGTTCGCCGGAGCGGTCCTCGCCGGGGAACGGATCGTCCGGTTCCGCGAGGGCTTCGACCTCTACGCCGTCTGACCCGTCCACACCGCCACACCCCACAGCCCGCACCCAGCACCAGCACCCCCCACACCACAGGAGTATCCGTGAAGAGAACCATCGGGCTCGTCGCCCTGTCCGTCGCCGCCGCCGTCGCCCTCGCCGGCTGCGCCGGTGGTGGTGGCAGCTCGGCGACGGGCGACGACGCGACCATCGCCGTCGGCTCGCTCTACGAGCCGCAGAACCTCAGCAACACCGGCGGCGGCGGCCAGGGCGTCACGGAGGCCTTCACCGGCAACGTGTACGAGGGCCTCTACCGCCTCACGGACGACGGCGAGGTCGAGCCCGTGCTCGCCGCCGACAGCACCGTGAGCGACGACGGCCTGACGTACACCTTCACCCTCAAGGACGGCGTCACCTTCCACTCCGGCGACCCACTCGCCTCGGCAGATGTGAAGTCGAGCATCGAGGCCGTGACCGCCGAGGACTCGCAGTCGGCGCGGAAGAGCAGCTTCGCGGTGATCTCGGACATCGCGACCCCCGACGACAAGACCGTCGTCATCACCCTCTCCGAGCGCTCCATCTCCTTCATCTACAACCTGAGCTACGTCTGGATCGTCAACGACGCGGCGAAGGACCTCAAGACGACCGAGGACGGCACAGGTCCGTACACGCTCGGCGACTGGAAGCGCGGCAGCACTCTGAGCCTCGAGCGCTGGGACGACTACTGGGGTGAGCCCGCCAAGAACGCGGAGGTGGTCTTCACCTACTTCACCGACGCGACCGCACTCAGCAATGCGCTCGTCACGAAGCAGATCGACATCATCACGAGCGTGCAGAGCCCCGACCAGCTGAGCCAGTTCACCGACAACGCGGACTACGTCGTCTCCGACGGCGACTCCACGACGAAGGAGCTGCTCGCCTTCAACGACCGGGTCGCCCCGTTCGACCAGGCGCTCGTCCGGAAGGCCGTGTACTCCGCGATCGACACCAAGAAGCTGCTCTCGTCCATCTGGGGTGACTACGGCACACTCATCGGGTCGATGGTCCCGCCGACGGACCCCTGGTACGAAGACCTCACGCAGGTGAACCCCTACGACCCCGAGCTCGCCAAGCAGCAGCTCGCCGAAGCGGGCTTCGCCGACGGCTTCACGTTCACGCTCGACACCCCGAGCTACGACCCGCACCCGGCCGTCGCCGAGTTCCTCCAGAGTGAACTCGCGAAGGTCGGCATCACGGTCGAGATCAACACGATCAGTGCGGACGAGTGGTACTCGAAGGTGTTCAAGGAACGCGACTTCCAGGCGACGCTCCAGGAGCACGTGAACGACCGTGACGTCGTCTGGTACGGCAACCCGGACTTCTACTGGGGCTACGACAACCCCGAGGTGACCCAGTGGGTGTCGGAGGCAGAACAGGCGACGACCACCGAGGAGCAGACCGCGAAGCTGAAGCTCGTCAACGAGCAGATCGCCGAGGACGCGGCGAGCGTGTGGCTGTACCTCTACCCGCAGATCGTCGTCGCCGCGAGTGATGTCTCGGGATACGGCGTCAACGGCCTGAACTCGCAGTTCTTCGTGGCGGACATCGTCCGCAAGTAGTCGTCGCCCGGGCCGACCGGCACCGCCCGGTCGGCCCTGGCCTCGCTACGCTGAGGTCCACCATGCTCGCTTACCTGCTGCGCCGATCCGCGTTCCTCGTGGTGTCGTTCCTCGTCGCCATGACCGTGCTGTTCGTGCTGCTCCGCCTGCTGCCGGGCGACCCGTCGAACGCCCTCCTCTCGGTGAACGCCACGCAGGAGCAGATCGACGCTGCACGCGAGCAGGTGGGAGCCGACCGGCCGCTCGGCGAGCAGTTCGCGGCCTGGTTCGGCGGCGTCCTGACCCTCGACCTCGGTTCCTCGTTCGTGAGTTCGCTCCCGGTCGGGCCCGAGATCGCGTCGCGCCTCCAGGTCACCGTGCCGCTGACGCTCCTCGCGTTCCTCCTCGCCGTGGTGCTCGCCCTCGTGGCCGGTGTCGTATCCGCGCTGCGAGCCGACCGCTGGTACGGCATCGCGTTGTCCGGCCTCTCGCAGCTCGGGATAGCCGTGCCGGTGTTCTGGATCGGCATCCTGCTCGTCAGCGTGTTCGCGGTGACGCTCCGGCTGTTCCCGTCCGGCGGCTTCCCGCGCGACGACTGGGCCGACCCCGCCGCGGCGCTCACGAGCCTCGCCCTTCCTGTCATCACCATCGCCATCGTCATGAGTGCGTCGATCACCCGGTACGTCCGTTCCGCCACGCTCGACGTGGTCGGCAGCGACTACCTTCGGTCCTCGCGGGCGCAGGGAGCCGGCTTCGGCGAGGCCCTGCTCCGACACGGCGCCCGGAACGCCGCGGTGCCCGTCGTCGCGATCCTCGGCATCGAGCTCGCCACCACCTTCCTCGGCGCCGTCGTGGTCGAGAGCGTGTTCAGCCTGCCGGGCCTCGGGTCGATGCTCCTGACGGCGATCCAGCAGCACGACTACCCGAACATCCAGGGCATCCTCCTCGTCTCGACCCTCGTCGTCCTCCTGACGGGCTTCGTCGCCGACGTCGCGCAGCGGCTCATCGATCCGCGTCTGCGCACCTCGATCTCGGGGAACGGGCTCCGATGAGCGCCGTCGACGCCCAGACCGCGCTCACCGACCGCCGCCCGGTGCGGCGACGCGCCAGGTCCGCGACGCTGACCGTCGGACTGGTCCTCGTCGGCGTCATCGCCGTCCTGGCGGCCGTCTCGCTCGTGTGGTTGCCCTTCGCCCCCACGGACACCTCCGGCGGTCGTCTCGAAGGTCCGACCGGCACCCACTGGCTCGGTACCGACAAGCTCGGTCGCGACCTGATGACCCAGCTCATGATCGGCGCGCGCATCGCGCTCGTGACCGGCGCCGGGGCCGTCGCGGTCGGGGCGGTCATCGGGATCGCCGTGGGACTCGCCGCGGCCTTCGCATCGGCCTGGCTGGACGACACGATCTCCGCCGCGCTCGACGTCGTGATCGCCTTCCCGGTGCTCCTGCTCGCCATGCTCATCGTGGCCGCGCAGGGCGCGTCACTCGGCACCGCGATCATCGCGATCGGACTCGCCATGTCGGCCATCGTGGCCCGCCTGACCCGGATCCTCACGAAGCGGGTCCTCAGCGAGCAGTACGTCGTCGCGGCCAGGACCGCCGGGACGAGCTGGGCCGGTGTCATCGGCCAGCACGTGCTCCCGAACATCTGGCCCACCCTGAGCGTCAACCTCGCACTGCAGTTCGGCATCGCCGTCCTCGCCGAAGCGAGCCTGTCGTACCTCGGCCTCGGTGCGCCACCGCCGAACGCCTCCTGGGGACGCCTGCTGCAGGAGGCCCAGGCCACCGTCACGACGGCACCGATCGGCGCGATCGCTCCGGGCGTCGCCGTGGTGATGCTCGTGGTGGGCGTGAACTTCATCGCGGACGGCCTGCGGGACCTCGGCGATCCGACGAGGAGGCGCGGCGCATGAGCGATCTCCTCGACATCTCCGGCCTGACCATCACCCGAGGCATCCGGCGCGGAGCTCCCGACGGCACGGACCGGCCGCTCCTCGACAGGCTGGACCTGACCATCGCCGCCGGGGGTCGCCTCGGCCTCATCGGCGGTTCCGGATCCGGGAAGTCCTTGACCTCCCTCGCGGTGATCGGGCTGCTCGGCGAGCAGCTGAGCGCGAGCGGCAGCGTCGAACTGGCCGGCACCCAGGTGATCGGCGCCCCGGACCGCGCGCTGCGGCCGCTCCGCGGCCGGGTGGCGGGACTCGTATTCCAGGAGCCGCTGACCGCACTCGACCCGCTCATGCGGGTCGGCGCCCAACTCGCCGAGCCCCTGCGTCGCCATCTGGGGCTCCGGGGCGAACGGCTCGAGGAGGCCGTCGAAGCGGCCCTCGTCGAGGTGTCCCTCACCGACACCGCCCGCATCGCCGCCTCCTACCCCCATGAGCTGTCCGGCGGGCAGCGGCAGCGGGTCGCGATCGCCATCGCGCTCGCCGGTCGCCCGCAGCTCCTGATCGCGGACGAGCCGACGACGGCCCTCGACGTGACCGTCCAGGCGGAGGTGCTCGCGCTCATCGACCGGCTCGTCCGGGAACGCGGCATGGCGCTCCTGTTCATCAGTCACGACCTCGCCGTCGTGTCGGCCATGGTCGACGAGGTCGTCGTGCTGAGCGATGGTCGGGCCGTGGAACGCGGCGCGGTGGCGCAGGTGCTGACGGCGCCGCAGCACGAGGACACCCGTCGTCTGGTCGCCAGCGCCCGCGCGCTCGACGACGCGCTGGAGGACCCGCGATGACCGATGCACCGATCACGGCGACGCCGATCCTCGAGCTTGACGCGGTCGGCTTCCGGTACCGCGGTGGTCAGGAGGCCCTGGACGACGTCTCGCTGGCCGTCGGCGCAGGCGAGGCCGTCGGGATCGTCGGGCAGTCCGGCGCCGGCAAGAGCACCCTCCTCCGACTGCTGCTCGGCCTCGACCGGCCGACCTCGGGCTCGGTCCGGTTCGACGGTGGCGCGCTGGACCCCCGCGACCGGACGCGGGTCCGTCGATTCCGCACATCGGTGCAGGCCGTCTTCCAGGATCCGTACTCCTCGCTCGACCCGCGGCAACGTATCGGGCGCATCGTGGCCGAACCGTTGCGCTCCCTCCGGCTGGCGACCACCGAGCAGGCGGCCGTCCGCGCGTCCGCGGCGCTCGAGGCGGTGGGACTGCCCGCCGACGCGGCGTCGCGGTTCCCGCACGAGTTCTCGGGCGGCCAGCGGCAGCGGATCGCCATCGCCCGCGCGATCGTCCCGAACCCCCGGCTCCTCCTCGCCGACGAGCCCGTCAGCGCCCTCGACATGAGCACCCGGATCCAGATCATCGAGCTCCTCGCCGAGCTGCGGGCTTCGAACGGCCTGGCCCTCGTCATGGTCTCGCACGACCTCGGCACGGTGGCAGCGCTGTGTGAACGCACGGTGGTCCTCCGACACGGGCAGGTCGTCGAGGCCGGCGCCACCGCTCAGATCCTCCATGATCCCGCCGAGGCCTACACGAAGCAGCTCATCGCGGCGATCCCCCGCCTCCCGCGCTGAACCGACGACGAGGCCGGACGACATCGGCCCGGCCGAGCCGGGAATACCGCACCGACGGACGGTGTTCGACTCCGAGTGGCCTCGGCCGCATCGACTCTCCACAGGAACAGGACCCGTGACGCAGGATTCAGCGCAGCCCGACGACCACGACGAGGACCAGCCTGAGGCCGAGCGTCCCTGGCTCAGCGACGAGGAGCGGGCGGCGCTCCGCAAGCCGCTTCCGGAGCGCGCGGTCGTCACGAGCCTCGCGTTCACC
This sequence comes from Plantibacter sp. MDV22-iso1, assembly GCF_058408345.1. Classification (NCBI taxonomy): domain Bacteria; kingdom Bacillati; phylum Actinomycetota; class Actinomycetes; order Micrococcales; family Microbacteriaceae; genus Plantibacter; species Plantibacter sp. MDV22-iso1. The sequence continues at coordinate 94,260 of NZ_JBZVDY010000004.1, read as the reverse complement.
GGTCTCGTCGCGGCGTTCATGATGACGCTCGTCACCCCGCTCGTGCCGTCGCTCCCCACGATCCTCGGCGTGCACGCCTCCGACAGCATGTGGGTCGTGACGGCGACGCTCCTGTCTGCCGCGGTCGCGACCCCGATCGCCGGTCGGCTCGGCGACCTCCACGGCAAACGACGGATGGTGCTCGTCCTGCTCGGGATCATGATGGCCGGTTCGGTGCTCGCCGCCTTCTCATCCACGATCGTCCCGCTCATCGTCGCCCGGGCCCTCCAGGGGATGGCGATGGGCGTGATCCCGCTCGGCATCAGCATCCTGCGCGACGTGCTCCACGCGAAGCGGCTCGGCCCCGCGGTCGCTCTCGTGAGTGCCACGCTCGGTATCGGTGGTGCCGTCGGTCTGCCGATCTCCGCGGTGATCTCGCAGTACCTCGACTGGCACGTGCTGTTCTGGGTCGCCGGCGCCCTCGGGCTCATCGGCTTCGTCCTCGTCGCACGCTTCGTCCCGGTGAGCACCCTTCGGAGTGAAGGTGGTTTCGACTGGATCGGCGCGATCGGTCTCGCCGCCGGCCTCGTCCCCATCCTCCTCGCCGTCTCGAAGGGCAACGAGTGGGGTTGGACGAGCGTCGGGACGCTCGGCTGCTTGATCGGCGGCGTCGTCGTGCTCCTGCTCTGGGGGTGGTTCGAGGTACGCTCCGCCAGCCCGCTCGTCGACCTGCGCATCGCCGCCAGGCGGACGGTGCTCTTCACGAACCTCGCGTCCATCACGGTCGGCTTCGCCTTCTTCGGCAGCACGGTCGTCCTCCCGGGCATCCTCGAGGCGCCGGTCGGCACCGGGGTCGGTCTCGGGCAGAACATGCTCATCGCGAGCCTCTGCCTCATGCCGAGCGGTCTCATCATGTGGGCGATGTCGCCGGTCGCCGCGCGGTTGACCGCAGCCAAGGGCGCCCGGTTGAGCCTGCTGATCGGCATCGCGATCATCGCGGTCGGCTACGCGATCGCGATCGGACTCATGACCGAGGTCTGGCACACCGTGCTCACGGCCACCGCGGTCGGCTTCGGGGTGGGGTTCGCCTACGCCGCCATGCCGACGCTCATCATGGGTGCCGTCCCGCCCAGCGAGACGGCGGCGTCCAACGGACTCAACTCCGTCATGCGGACGCTCGGTTCCACGATCGCGAGTGCGGTGATCGGCGCCATCCTGGCCTCCCAGGTCGTGACCGACGGAGCTGTCACGACACCCAGTGCGGACGCCTTCCGCCTGAGCTTCGCGATCTGCGCTGCAGCAGCCGTCGTCGGACTCGTCTGCACGATCCTGCTGCCGCGGCACCTGGCCAAGGACGCCCGCTCCAGTCTCCACGAGGGCTGACGGGCGATCAGCCCACGATCCCGAGCGCGAACGGGAGGACCGGGCCGGCCCCTGCGCGGCGGAGCGCGCGACCGGCGACGGTGAGCGTCCACCGACTGTCGGCGCGGTCGTCGACGAGCAGGACCGGCGCACCCTCGAGCGCTGCGAGCTGCGCCCGGAGTTCGGATCCGACGGTGAAGGCGTCCCAGACCCCGGCCAGCCGGTAGGCGCTGTTGCCGCCGGGACCACCGCGCGGGCCGTCGCCGACGAGGTCGAGCTCCCCGAGGTAGGGCAGTCGCCCGAGCGACGCGATGCCCCTCGCCACGGAGTCGACGAGCTGCGGACGCGACCGTGACGGCACACTGACCACGGCGGCCGGTCGTTGCGTCCACGGCCAATCCGCCAGGACGCGGACGCTCGCGTCGATGACCGCACGGGAGGCGGGAGCATCGGGCGCGCCCACGGCGAAGAGCTCGCGGAGGACACCGCCCCAGCCGAGGTCGGTGAGCCGAGCGAGGGCGCGCCCGGCCTCGAGGCGGTCCTCGAGCGCGATGCGTCCCTTCACCGCTGCGCCGTCCGCGGTGACGCCGAGGCGGTCGGCTCCCGTCGGCCATTGCGCCCGCGGTTCGAGCTCGACGCCCACCCGCCCGAGCGCCTCCGACGCCGAAGCGGCCGCCGCACTGTCGAGTTCGGTGGGGAACCACGGCCCGGCGCACCGGTCGCATCGGCCACAGGGCACCGCGCTCGCGTCGTCGAGCTCACGTTGCAGCACGAGCATCCGGCACTCGTCGCCCCGCTCGTAGGCCAGCATCGCCTGCTGCTCCGCCACCCTGGCCTCGGCGATCCGCCGGTACCGCTCACGGTCGTAGACCCACGGCTGCCCGGTCGACACCCACCCCCCGGCCACCCGCTGGACCGCGCCGTCCACGTCGAGCACCTTGAGGAGGAGTTCGAGGGGTGTGCGACGCAGGTTCACGAGTGCCTCGAGCGCGGGCGTGGACCGCGGCTGGCTGTCGAGTGCGTCGAGGACCGCGGTGGCCCGCGCTTCGTCCGGCATCGACGCGGTCGCGAAGTACTGCCAGATCTCCTCGTCCTCCGCTCCGGGCAGGAGCAGGACGTCTGCGTGCTCGGTGGCACGGCCCGCACGGCCGACCTGCTGGTAGTACGCGACCGGCGAGGACGGAGCGCCGAGATGCACGACGAACCCGAGGTCCGGTTTGTCGAACCCCATGCCGAGCGCGCTCGTCGCGACCAGCGCCTTCAGGCGGTTCTCCTTGAGGAGCCGTTCGGACTCCTCGCGTTCGTCGGGATCGGTCCGGCCGGTGTACGCCCGGACCTCGTGACCGGCCTCGCGCAGCAGCCGCGCGGTGTCCTCCGCGGCGGACACCGTGAGCGTGTAGATGATGCCGGACCCGGTGAGCCCGCCGAGGTGGCTGAGCAGCCAGGTGAGGCGGTCCCGTGACTCCGGCAGCCGGAGCACGCCGAGCCGGAGGGACGCCCTCGCGAGTGAGCCACGGATGGTGAGCACCTCGGCTCCGCGGGAGCCTGCGGCACCGGGTGCGGTGAGCTGCTCGGCGATGTCGCGGACGACGCGTGCGTTGGCCGTCGCGGTGGTCGCCAAGACCGGGACCTCGGTAGGAAGACGCCCGATCAGTTCGGCGAGCCGCCGGTAGTCGGGTCGGAAGTCGTGACCCCAGTCGGAGATGCAGTGCGCCTCGTCCACCACCAGCATGCCCGTACGGGCCACGAGGGTCGGGAGCTGCTCATCGCGGAAGCGCGGATTGTTGAGCCGCTCGGGTGAAACGAGCAGGACGTCGACCTCGTCTGCCTCCAGCCGCGCCCGGACGTCGTCCCATTCGTGCGCGTTCGCCGAGTTGATCGCCACCGCGCGCACGCCGGCGCGTTCGGCGGCCGCCACCTGGTCGCGCATGAGCGCGAGCAACGGCGAGACCAACAGGGTCGGCCCGGCGCCCCGTCGGCGCAGGAGGGCGGTCGCGATGAAGTAGACGGCGGACTTGCCCCAACCGGTGCGCTGGACGACGAGCGCACGACGATGTTCGTCGACGAGCGCGAGGATCGCCTCGAGCTGACCGTCGTGGAACGTGGCCCCCGGAACGCCCGTGAGTGCGTCGAGCGCCGACGTCGCCTCGGCGACCGATCCGGTGGGGGCTGGTTCGGGGTGGGCGGGGGTGGGCGCGCTGGGGTGGGACATGCGGCAAGTCTGTCAGGAGCTGCTGACGGTGGACTGCGTCGGTGTCTCGGAGGGGCGGTGTCCCGGCGGTCGGTCGCTTGTGGAGGAGCCGCTATCGATCGTCCGCGGCGGCGACGAGTTCGGCGATGACGAGCTTGGTCTGCCCCATCATGCATCGCATGGCTCGTGCCGCGCGTTCACGGTCGGGGTCGTTCTGCAGTTCGGTGAGGATGCCGGGCACGATCTGCCAGGACAGTCCCCAGCGGTCCTTGAGCCAGCCGCATTGGCTCGGGGCGCCGCCGTCGGCGATGAGGGCGTCCCAGAGTCGGTCGATCTCGTCCTGGGTGTCGGCTCTGACGGAGAAGGAGAACGCCTCGGTGAAGGAGAAGATGGGCCCGGCGTTCATCGCGCTGACGGGGAGGCCTTCGAGCTCGAACTCGACGACCATCGCCTGGCCGGCCGGCATGGGTCCGCCTTCCGGGTAGCGGCTCACCGAGGTGATCCGGGAGTCGGGGAACAGTGACACGTAGAAGGTCGCCGCCTCCTCGGCCTGTGAGTCGTACCAGAGGAACGGGGTGATGCGGTGCTCCATCATGTCGTGCTCCCTCTCGGCCCGGGCGTCGTCGCTCAGGCGCTCTTCTTGCGTTTCGTCGCGGTCGACGGCTTCGACGGCGCGGTCCTGGCGGTAGCGCTCTTCGCGCCACTCGTCTTGGCGGTACCCGTCTTCGCTGTACCGGTCTTCGCGGTACCGGTCTTCGCCGAGCGGCTCGTCGCTGCGGGCTTGGCGGTGCCGGATCGCTTCGCCCCGCTCGCCGTCTTCGCGCCGGTCGTGCCGCGTTGCCGTTCGATGCTGCGTTGCAGCACCTCCATGAGGTCGATCGGCTCGGCGCCCGTGTCGTCGTCGGGTTCGGGCTGCTCGCCGAAGGTGGCGGCGGTGTCGAGTGCGTCGCCCTGCTCGAGTTTCGCCTCGATGAGCTTCCGGAGCTGTGCCTGGTATTCGTCGACGAACGCGTCCGGGCGGAAGCGGGACGAGAAGGACTCGACGAGCGCCTCCGACATCTCGAGTTCCTTCGCGGAGATGCGGACGCGTTCCTCGAGGGCCGGGAACCGCACCTCGCGGACCTCGTCCTCCCAGAGCAGCGTCTGCAGGAGGATGACGTCCTCGCGCACCCGGAGGGCGCCGAGACGCGTCTTCTGACGGAGGGCGAACCGCACGATGGCCGTGCGGTCGGTCTCCTCGAGCGTCCGCCGGAGCAGGACGTAGGCCTTCGACGAGGAGGAGTCGGGTTCGAGGAAGTAACTGCGGTCGAACATGATGGGGTCGAGGTCGTCGCTCGGCACGAACTCGACGACCTCGATCTCGCGGCTGCGTTCCTCGGGGAGCGATGCCAGGTCGTCGGCGGTGAGGACCACCGTCTGCTCGCCGTCCTGGTAGGCCTTGTCGATGTGGTCGTAGCTGACGACCTTGCCGCAGACCTCGCACTTGCGCTGGTACCGGATGCGCCCGCCGTCGGCGTCGTGGACCTGGTGCAGCGACAGGTCGTGGTCCTCCGTGGCGCTGTACACCTTCACCGGGACGTTCACCAGACCGAAGGTGACCGCACCTTTCCAGATCGCGCGCATGACCGCTCCCGTCCGCCGGCGGATCCGCCCGCGCTGTCGTGGTGACCAGTAGACACCCGGAACAGCGTCAAGGGCTAGCCCTTGACGCCCGTGGGCGGCAGGCTGATCGCCATGGCGAGGACGAGCGGTGGCGGCGCGCAGACGCAGTGGGTCGACGTCGACGGACGCCGGATCCAACTCACCCATCTCGACAAGGTGCTGTACCCCGAGACCGGCACGACGAAGGCCGAGGTCCTCGCCTACTACGCCGCGGTCGCCGAACACCTCCTCCCGCACCTCGCCGATCGGCCGGTGACCCGGAAACGCTGGGTGCACGGCGTCGGGACGGCTGCGGCGCCGGAGTCCGGGTTCTTCCAGAAGGATCTGGGCACCGCGGCTCCCGACTGGGTCCAGCGGCTCCCCATCGAGCACAGCGATCACACGAACGAGTACCCGATCGTCGACGATCTCGCGACGCTCACGTGGCTGGCGCAGTTGGGTGCGCTGGAGCTGCACGTGCCGCAGTGGCGGTTCGACCGATCCGGCGAGCGCCGTCCGCCCGACCGTCTCGTCCTCGACCTCGATCCGGGTGAGGGGGTGTCCCTCGCAGAGTGCGCGGGTGTCGCGGGCCTGGCGCGGGCGGTGTTGGTGGACATGGGGCTGGATCCGGTCCCGCTCACGAGTGGGAGCAAGGGGATCCACCTGTATGCGGCGTTGGACGGCCGGCAGAGTTCCGAGGAGGTGTCGCTCGTGGCGCATGAGCTCGCGCGGGCGCTGGCCGCGGACGAGCCGGGCCTCGTGGTGAGCGAGATGTCGAAGCAGCGACGCACGGGGAAGGTCTTCGTCGATTGGAGTCAGAACAACGGGTCGAAGACGACGATCGCGCCGTTCTCGTTGCGTGGTCGGTCGCGGCCGACGGTGGCGGCTCCCCGCCGGTGGGAGGAGCTCGACGATCCGGGGCTGGTGCAGCTGGAGTTCCCTGCGGTGCTCGAGCGTCTGGCGGACGGTGAGGACCCGTTGCGGGTGCTCGGCGACCCGCGTCCGTCGATCACGATCCGCCCGTCGGAGCACGAGGACCGGCTCGCGGAGTACCGGCGGAAGCGGGACGCGGAGCGGACGCCCGAGCCCGTCCCGGACGGACCGCCGTCGCCTGCTGCTGCCGGGACACCGCCCTCGTTCGTGATCCAGCGACACGAGGCGCGGAAACTGCACCATGACTTCCGGCTCGAGCACGACGGTGTGCTGGTGTCGTGGGCCCTGCCGAAGGGGGTCCCGACGGATCCGAGCGGCAACCACCTGGCGGTGCGCACGGAGGACCACCCCATCGAGTACGGCAGTTTCGAGGGGACGATCCCGGCTGGGGAGTACGGGGCCGGTGAGGTGACCATCTGGGACGCGGGCACCTACGAGCTGGAGAAATGGCGCGACGACGAGGTCATCGGGACCCTGCACGGTCGGGCGGGAGGCGCGCTCGGCGGGCCGATGCGGTTCGCGCTCATCCGGACCGCGGGTGGGACGGGACGGGAGGCGCCATCGTGGCTCATCCACCGGATGCGCGCCCCGGGTGAACCGCCGGCTCCACCGGTCGTACGGCCTCGTGGGATCCCCACCCCCATGCTCGCGAGTGTCGCGGCACCCGGCGAGCTGGTCGACGACGGATCCTGGGCGTTCGAGATGAAGTGGGACGGCATCCGTGCGATCGCGAGCGTCGACGGCTCGACGGGGCGGGTGCGGTTGTCGAGCCGGAACGGCAAGGACCTCACGATGGCGTACCCGGAGGTGGTCGAGGAGCTCGCGGCGTCGCTCGCCGGCCGTGCGGTCGTCCTCGACGGTGAGATCGTGGCGTCAGGGCCTGACGGCCGTCCCGACTTCTCGCTCCTGCAGCGTCGGATGCAGCTCACCGCGGAGCGGGACGTCGAACGGGAGCGCCGTCGGACACCGGTCCGTCTGTTGCTGTTCGACCTGCTCGCGCTGGACGATACGGATCGGACGGAACTGCCGTACCGGGAGCGTCGGGAGCTGCTCGAGCGGACGATCGCGTCCGGGACCGTCGTCCAGGTGCCGCCGACGATCGACGGCTCGCTCGACGATGCGCTCGAGGTGAGTCGGGGGTTGCGGTTGGAGGGGGTGATGGCGAAGGAGCTCGACGGCCGCTACCGACCGGGTCGGCGCAGCAGCACCTGGGTCAAGTTCAAGCACGAACGCATGGAGGAGGTGGTGGTCGCGGGCTGGCGTCCCGGTCGGGGCGGGCGCTCGGGTGGGATCGGGTCGCTCCTGCTCGGGGTGCCGGGCGCGGATGGGCTGCTGCACTACGCGGGGCGGGTCGGGAGCGGCTTCAGCGATCGGGAGTTGGCGGCGACCGCGCTGCGCTTCGAACGGTTGGGTCGGGCGTCGACGGCTCTCGTGGGTGTCCCGCCGGCCGACGCGGCCGACGCCAACTGGGTGGAACCGGTCCTCATCGGGGAGGTCCGCTTCAGCGAGTGGACACCGGATGGACGGTTCAGGCATCCGGTCTGGCGCGGATGGCGCCCTGATCGGACGGTGGACGACCTCGAAGCGCCGGACCGCGGACGCTGAGCCCTGGCACCGACCGCGGACGTCGGGTCAGGACAAGCGGCCGGATTCGGAGAGGAGGGCGAGAACGGCCGACACCCGTGGGTTGCTCGAGGTGTCATGCTCGATCCCGAGTGCGGCGTAGATCGCCGTGAGGTGGTTCTGAACGGACTTCTCCGCGATCCCGAGCCTGGTCGCGATCCCCGTGTTCGAGCGACCGGTCGCGAGCAGCTGCAGCACGGCGTACTGCCGGTCGGTGAGCGACTCGAGACTCGACCCCGCCCTGGGCCTGGTCCGGTCGATGAGTTCGGGATCGAGCATCGTCTCGCCGCGTGCGGAGACACGGATGGCCTCGAGGAGGATCTCGCGCGTGAGTGACGAGGTCTTCGACAGGTAGCTCCACCCTTCGCGGACGTCGGCCGGCATCTCGAGCAGCATGTCCATGAGGTCGTAGGCGGACAGCAGGACGACACCGAGGCCGGGTTGCGCCCGGCGGAGGGAGACGCCGAGGCTCACCCCGTTGCCGTCGGGCAGCTCGATGTCCATGGTCAGCACGTCCACCGTCCCCGGGAGGAACAGCCTGCGGGCCTCGGCGACCGTACCCGCACGCCCGACGAACGTCACGCCTGGCGCCCCGTCGAGCAGCTCGGCGAGCATGCCGCCGAGCAGCGGCTGGTCCTCGATCACCCCGACACGCAGCGGCCTGGTGGTCGCGGCGTCCGTCGTCGCATCGTCGACCGTGGACAGCGCGGCGGGCGAGGGGTCGGAGTGCGACTGGTGGTGCATGTTCCGAGTATCCCGGATCGAGATGGGAACGACCGAGGGGGAAGCTCCCGAGCGACCGCACGTCGATGTCGGCGGTGGCGCGCACGGCAGGTCAGAATGGAGCCATGACCCAGGAGGCCCGGACCGCTCGCGCTGAGCGCTGGAGCGACAGCCGGGCGTTCATCACGGCCAGTGGTGCCATGGCAGCGGTCTTCGGACTCGCGGTGTCCTTCCAGAGCGTCTACATCTACACCTGGGTCGCCCCGGGTGGGACGCGTGGCATGCTCGCCGAACGGGTCACCGCCAACCTCGTCTCGTTGAGCGCGGCGATCCTCGTACTCGCACTCCTGCTGTGGTCGAGGTGGGGGCCGTCGCTCCACGAGTGGTGGCGCCCGAAGGTGCTCGGGGGTGTCCTCCTCGTGGCGGTGCTGACGGGGCTGCTGCGGAGCGGCCTCCAGCTCCTGCTGGGCGTGTACCGCGACCCGAGCTTGCAGACGGTCCTCGTCGAGGCCGGGACGACGACGCTCGCCCTGGCGGTCTGCGCGACGTTCGGGTTCAGCCTCAGTGCCGCCCGGCGACGCGCCCGCGAGCAGGAGCGCGCGCACGCCGATCAGCGACACCGGGCCGACCTCGCCCTCCAATCCCTGCAGGGTGAGGAGCTGCGGGTGAAGCGGGAGGTCGCGGAAGGGCTGCACGGCACGTTGCAGCAGCACCTCGTCCTGATCAGCGCCCAGCTCGCGTCCGTCACGACAGCACTCGAACAGGGCGGCCCGGACGTCGGGTCGGATGCGGCCAGGACCCTTCGGTCCCTCGGCGAGGAACTCCGGACCGTGCGCGAGCGCGACGTGCGCGAGCTCAGCCGGCTCCTGTCACCGCCGCTGCTCGAGGTCGGGATCGCACCGAGCATCCGCGCGATCCTGCAACGGCTCCCCCCGTCGATCACCACCAGTCTCGACGTCTCGCCGGACTTCCGGCTCCTCGACGACCCGATCGACAACGTCTTCACGACGGCGGAGCGCGCGGTCGTCGTCCGCACGCTCGAGGAGGGCGTCACGAACGCGCTGACCCACGGGGCGGCCGATCGACTCGTCGTGGACCTCCGGGTCTCGTCGCCAGCCACCGAGCGGCGAGGGACGATTGCGGGCGCCGTCGAGCTGCGCGTCGTCGACAACGGCTCCGGTCTCCGCGAGGGCACCGAACCGTCCGGCGGCCTGCTGCAACTGGATCGACGGGCCGGCGCCTTCGGCGGGTCCCTCAGGGTCCGCCCTGCTGCCGACGACGAGAGCGGCGGCACCGTCCTGACGCTGACGATGCCCTACCGCCCGCCGGCGATCCGCTGAACCGGATCAGGCGGTCGAGGCCTCGGTCAGCAGTTCGCGGACGCGCGGGACGACCGCGGAGCCGTACAGACCGATGCTGTCCATGAGGTGCTCGTGCGACAGCGAACCGTTGCTGATCTTCAGATCCACGCGGGACAGCCCCAAGCCGTCGACCGCGGTCGCGACCTTCCGTGCGACCGTCTCCGGCGAACCGACGAACAGGGCACCCTCCGGGCCGGCCTCCTGCTCGAAGTGCCCACGGGTCATCGGGCTCCAGCCCCGCTCGCGGCCGATCCGGTCCATCATCGCCCGGTAGTGCGGCCACAGCTGCTCCTGCGCGAGCTCATCGGTCTCGGCGATGTGCGCCGGAGAGTGCATGCCCACGGGTTGGGTCGGCAGCTGGAACTGCGCGAGTGCGCGGTGGTAGAGGTCGACGAAGGGGGCGAACCGCAGCGGCCCACCGCCGATCACGGCCAGCATCATCGGCAGGCCGTATCGAGCGGTCCGCACGACCGACTCGGGGCTTCCACCCACACCGACCCACGTCTTCAGCTTCCCGTGTTCCACCCGCGGGTAGACCGACTGCTCCCGGAGCGGCGCGCGCGTCTTGCCCGACCAGGTGACCGGTCCCTGCTCGAGGAGGGCGACGAACAGCTCGAGCTTCTCCTCGAAGAGCTCCTCGTACTGCGACAGCTCGTACCCGAAGAGCGGGAACGACTCGGTGAAGGATCCGCGGCCCAGGATGGCTTCGGCCCGCCCTCCCGAGATGCCGTCGAGCGTCGCGAACCGCTGGTAGACGCGCACCGGGTCGTCGGAACTCAGCACCGTGACGGCGGATCCGAGACGGATGCGCTCGGTGCGGGCCGCGATCGCCGCCAACACGACCTCGGGTGACGAGACCGCGAAGTCCTCACGGTGGTGCTCCCCCACCCCGATGAAGTCGAGGCCGACCGCCTCGGCGTGGACCCCCTGCTCCACGACGTTGCGCAGGACCTGCGCCTGGGACAGTGGTGCGCCGTCGGCGTCGACCGTGACGTCACCGAAGGTGTCGATGCCGAACTCAAGGGGTGTGGTCATGGGGTTCTCCAACGTCATGTGGCTCGCCGCGAGCTGTCACGGCGATTGTATGTGTTTGCATACATCTCGGTGAACCGCGTCGCTCCGACGCGTATTCCCGATCCACCCAGGGTGGCAGAACCGGGCGCCCGCTGGGAGCACCCTCTCAGCAGTGCCTGGCAAGCTGGAAGACCTGCACCCCGAGCCTTGGAGCCCCTGTGTCGCCGCGCCGCCTCTTCCGCCTGATCGCGATCGCCGAGGCGATCACCTGGACCCTGCTCATCATCGGGATGATCCTCAAGTACGTCACGAAGACGACCGACCTCGGCGTGAGCATCGGTGGCGCGCTGCACGGCTTCGTGTTCCTCGTCTACGGCGCGACGGTCCTGCTCATCGGCATCAACCAGCGCTGGCCCATCGGCACGATCCTCGTGGGCCTCGTGAGCGCCGTCGTCCCGTACGCGACCATCCCCTTCGACCTCTGGGCGGACCGCACCGGCCGACTCGACGGGGCGTGGCGCCGTGAGGCTGGTGCCGACCCGCGCGACCAGCGCGTGCTCGACCGCCTGACCCGCTGGCTCGTCCGACACCCGGTCCTGCTCGTGGTCGTCGGCGGCCTCGTGGTCGTCGCCGTCTTCACGGCTCTGCTCGTCGTCGGGCCTCCGGTCCCGAAGGGCTGATCGTCAGGGTCCCTGCGGACCGCCGGGGCCCGCCCCGCCCGCTCAGCCGAGCAGCTCGACCAGATTCCGCGTGATCTCGGAGCGGGCCTCATCACTGGAGATCGTCGCCGAACCGTCACCGGGCTGTACCCCGTAGTCACCGAAGCTCGCGTGGTTCGCCCCGCCGATCTCGACCATCGTCGCGTCGGCGGGCAGCCGGACGCGCGCGTCGGCGACCTTCTCCGGGGTACTCAGTCCGTCGTCGCTCCCCGCGAGGCTCAGCACCTCGAGAGCCGAGCCGGAGAGGTCGTTCGCGCAGTAACTCCCGAACAGGACGAGACCCGTCACCGCGGGATCCTCTGCGAGCTGGCAGGCGCGCACCCCGCCGAGCGAGTGGCCGCCGACGAACCAGGTGTCGACGTCCGGGGCGGCGGCGGTGAACGTCTCCAGCGGCCGTTGGTCGAAGAACGCCAGGTTGAGCGTCGGCTTCGTGATGACCACGGTCACGCCGGCCTCCTCGACGACGCCGGACAGCTTGTACAGGTAGGCGTAGGGGTCGACCTTCGCCCCGGGGATGAAGACGAGACCGGTACCGGAGGCCGGACGCTCGGCGTCCGCGGTCGGGGCGAGGACCACGGCGTCGCCGACGTCGGTGACGGACACCGCAGGGTCCTCCCACACCGCGAGTGCGGCGGGACGGGTGCCCTGCATGACGATCTGGGTCCAGACGACGAACCCGAGGACGACGACGAGCACCGCGCAGAGGATTCCGATGAGGATCGACGTCAGCCGCCCCGCCCGCCGCGGTCGGCCAGGGTGCTCGGTCACATCGCTCATGTCGTTCCTCCACGCTCGGCGCCCCGCGAGGATCACGGCGGACCGGCTCCCTCCAGTATCCCAAACGCGGCCCAGGGCGCGTCGGTCGCGAGGCACGCCACTGCCCGCCGGGAGCCCGCGTCCCGGTCGTGCTGTCAGGCGATCGGCCTATGCTCGACGGGTGACCACCACTCGCACGAAGCACCCCACCGGGCCGTCGATGACGATCGGCCTCATCACGCACCCGACGAAGAACATCGACGACTCCGTCCGCATCCTCCGCTCATGGCAGCTCGAACACGGCGCGCGCCTCGTCGGACTCCGCGCGGAGGCCAACCGGCTCGGCGACGACGTCGAACTGCTCGACGAGGACGCCTTCGCGTCGTCGGTCGACGTCGCCGTGGCGATGGGCGGCGACGGCACGATGCTCGGCGCGATGCGGCTGCTCGCCGGCCGATCCGCACCGGTGCTCGGCGTCAACTACGGCAACGTCGGCTTCCTCGTCGAGGTCGAGCCGGCCGCGCTCGCTGAGGCACTCCAACGGGTCAGCGACAACGAGTTCTCCCTCGAACCGCACCACGGCCTCGAGGTGACGATCACCACCGGCGAGCAGGTCGCCCATCTCCTCGCCTTCAACGACGTCTCCATCGCCCGGCGCCCGGGAACCGGCGTGGTCATGGCCGACCTCGCCGTGGACGGCACCGCCTACGGGTACTTCAAAGCCGATGCGATCGTGATCGCCACCCCGACCGGATCGACGGCCTACAACTACGCGGCCGGCGGGCCGGTGCTCTCCCCCGCCGTCGCCGCCACCGTCGTCACGCCGGTCGCGCCCATGTCGGGCATCGACCGCTCGTTCATCCTCGGGCCGGCGGAGCGCCTGCAGTTCTCGATCGGCACGGCGACGAAGCAGGCCGCCGTCGAGATCGACGGCCAGGTCCTGTCCGATGTCGCAAGTGGCGCGGTCGTGACCGTCCGGCTCGTGCGCGACGCAGCCAACGTCGTGCGACTCGACCCGAGCCGGCACTCGCGCAAGGGCCGGATGAAACTCAGCCTGCTCGACCTCCCGTTGCGTCGCGATCAGCTGCTCGACCTCGTTCCACCGGACATCCGGGCACGCGTCGAGCGTCCGTCGCGGGTCCGCCGGACGCGCAGCAAGCCGGCCGACCCCTCACATTGAGTCAGGCGCCCGCCCGCAGCGCGGCGCCGGGGCGGGCGTCACGAGGCCGGCAGGACGACCCCGATCGGTTCGCGCTTCTCCGCCTGGAAGCGGTCTTCGGTGCGTCCGTAGGCCCAGTACCCGGACAGTGAGAGTTGGGAGCGGTCGAGCCCGCGCTGGGTGAGGAACACCTCACGAAGTGCTTTCATCGACTCCCGCTCGCCGTGGGCGAAGACCTGCACGCGTCCGTCGGGCCACGGGTGTCCGGCGATGGCGGTCGCGAGGAGCGCGGCCGTCGATTCGTCGCGGGCCGCACGGCCGACCCAGATGAGCTGCACCCCGGCCGGGTGGTCGAGCTCGACGAGGTCGTCCCGCCCACCGATCTCGAGGAACGCGAGCCCCTTCGCGTCCGCCGGGAGCGCCTCGAGGGCGGCGGCGATCGCGGGGATCGCCGACTCGTCGCCCGCGAAGAGGTGCCAGTCGGCGGTCGGGTCGGGCCGGTAGGCACCGCCGGGGCCGGCGAGCACGACGCGGTCTCCCGGCTGAGCGGCAGCGGCCCACGGGCCGGCGATGCCCTCGTCGCCGTGCACCACGAAGTCGATGTCGATGGTGCCCGCCGCCTGGTCCACGCGTCGCACCGTGTAGGTGCGGGTGACCGGGAGGTCGGCGGGTGCCAGCGTCTCACGGAGCGCCGCGAGGTCATACGGTGGCTCGAGGCCGAGTTCGGGCTTGGCGAAGGAGATCTTCACGTAGCTGTCGGTGGCGTCCTTGGGCTGGAAGTCGGCGAAGCCTGGACCGCCGAGGGTGAGGCGCACGAGGTGCGGTGTGACCCAGGAACTGCGGACCACCTCGAGGATGATCTGTGGACGTGGGGCTCGAGGTCGCGGTGTCGTCGTCATGATTGTCTCCATTCTGCCGCCCATCGGACGGTCTCGGCATCCCCGATCCCGCTGTCATACTTGAGGGATGGCTACGACCGCAGGCTGGTACCCGCACCCCGACGACCCGACGAAGGAACTCCACTTCGACGGCGAGACCTGGGGCGACTCGAGGGTGCTGCGGTTCCAGCGGGACAAGCCGTCGCAGGCCGACGCCGCGGGCTGGTACCCGCACCCGACCGACGAGGAACGCCAGGTCCACTTCGACGGACGAGCATGGACGGACACGCGGGTGTTGCAGCTCAGCGGCGGCGCGTCCGCTGACGGCGGGCAGGCTCCGGTCTACGTGTCGCCCGCCGAACTGCCGGCCCCGGAACGCGAGAGCCGTGCCTGGACGATCACCAAGGCCGCCCTGTCCTTCGGGCCGATCGTCGCCATCGCGGTCGTCGGCGTGCTGGCGATCGTCAGCGGCAACACCGGGAGCTGAGGCACCCTCCACGACGACGAAGAGCGCCCCGCCGAACCGGCGGGGCGCTCTTCATCTGCATGGGTCCTACTTGGCTGCGACGGCCTCGGGGGTCGCGATCGACGAGGCGAGCACCTCGTCGAGGCCCGCGGACGCCTCTTCGTCGGTCATCGACTGCGCGAGCGCGAGTTCGGAGACGAGCACCTGGCGCGCCTTCTGGAGCATGCGCTTCTCGCCGGCCGACACGCCGCTGTCCTGGTCGCGACGCCACAGGTCGCGGACGACCTCGCCGACGCGGTGGACGTTGCCACTGGCCATCTTCTCCTGGTTGGCCTTGTACCGACGCGACCAGTTGCCGGGCTCCTCGACGAACGGCTCACGGAGCACGCCGTAGACGGCCTGGACGCCGTCGTGGTCGATGACGTCGCGCACACCGACGAGGTCGGCGTTCGCGATCGGCAGCTTGATGGTGAGCTCGGACGTGTGCACGCGAAGCGTCATGACGTCCTGCTCGACACCCTTGATCGTCACCTTCGACAACTCGGTGATGGTGACCGCTCCGTGGTGCGGGTAGACCAGGGTCTCTCCAACGATGAACTGCATGGTTCCTCTTCTCTTCTCAGGTCGTCACCGGTACTCGCGCACCGGCGTCGTCGTGTTCCGGCGGTTCAGCGGCCGGATGGTTCGGGGGTCGGTGGTGGCGGTGACGCGCCGACGGATCGTTCGTCGAGCAGCCAGGCGGGCAGCAGGGCGACCAGGGCTTCGACCAGTTCGTCGTCCGAGACGTCGATGCGTCCGCGGCGCCAGCCGTCGACGAGGGAGAGCGTGCCACCGGCGACATAGGCGGAGACCAGGCCCGCCGGGATACCGACCGGGACCTCGGTGCGCTCGAGCAGCGAGCCGATGAGGTGGTCGGCGTGCTCGCCGACGAGGTCGTCGAATGCGCTGCGGGCGACGGGGAGCTCGAGCACGCTCGAGTACAGCGGTGCGTCTTCGAGGAGCTGGGCGACGAGGCGTCGGTAGGCTTCGCGGGCGCGCTCGGCGCTACCCAGCGACTCCCCCGCGGGCCGCACCGAGACACCAGACGCGGCAAGGCCGGCGAACTGCACCCGCAGGTAGGCCGCGGTGAGGTCGTCGAGGCTGGCGAAGTGCGCATAGAACGAGCTGCGGCTGATCCCGGCGACCCGGACGATGTCGCCGACGGACACGCGTTCCGGCCGACCCGCCAGAATGGTGGCGACGGCGTCGAAGATCGTCTGCCTGGTGCGCTCGGCACGTGGGTCGCCCGTCGCTCGGAGGACGGGAGTGAAGCGCTCGACGCGCGACGGCGGAGCGGGACGTTCTGTGGTGGACTGCTCGGCACCGAGGGCGGGAACTCCTGATGTGCGAGGCATTCCCACCAGTGTACCATGACTTCTCGGACAGCTGTCCGAGACAGCACCTGTCGGCTTCGAGTGGGTCCCTCCTCCAGGTCCATCCGGGCACACCTCTCTCCCCCGAGCCGAGGCAGCGCGACCCGAGTGCCCTTCGACAGACTCAGGACCGGCGCAGGTCAGAAGGGTGCGGGATCCGGTTCCGTCCGATGGTGTTTCCCGTCGGGTGTCGTCCACTCAAGGACCCCACCCGGTCCGTGGTCGAGGTTCCACCCCGGAAGGTGCTTCATCCGGTGGTGATGTCGACACAGGCAGGCGAGGTTTCCGACATCCGTTGCGCCGCCGTCCTCCCACGCGACCGAATGATCGAGATCGCACGCTCTGGCCCGCCTGCCGCAGCCTGGTGCGCGACAGGTGCCGTCCCGGAGGCGCACCGCCCGTTGGAGATCGGCCGGAACGCGATACTGGTTCCGGCCGACGGAGAGGACCGCACCGGTTTCCGCCTGGACGAGGATCCGGGTGAAGCTGGGCGCGTTCACCGCGATCCGTGCCGCGGTCTCGGGGTCGATCGGGCCGTAGCCGTCGAGGGTAGCCGGGGCCTCGGAGACGCCGGCCATGCTGAGCGCTCGGACGGTGATCTGCACGGTCGGCTTGATGTGTTCCTGCACCTCGATCGGGTGCGGCAGCACCGGGCTCGACATGACATCCTCCGGCGTCACACCGGTCAGGGCGAGCGCCGCCAGGGCGTCGGCCTGCAGTTGTGCGCACGTGCGAGTGTCGCCCACGGCGCGTGACTCCGCTGCCGCCGCTTCGATCCGCTCGGAGACGCCCTGCGCGATCGGTGCCGTCGTGAAGAGGTGCACCCACGCCATCCCGTCGGCCGCGGGCTCGAACTCCACCCGGCGGTCGGCCTCGGAGCGGACGGCTCGGGCGGTGATGGATTCGGGGTGGAGGCGTTCGCGGAGGACTCGGGCGCGCTTCCGGAGGTACGCATTGGTGGATTGTCCGGCGACCGGCAGGACCTCGGCGAGGAACACCGCCTGCCCCTCGACCGGCACGTCACTGAGTTGGTCGAGGATCGTCTGCGCGTGCCGCGCCGAGATGCGCCCCGCCTTAAGTGACGCCAGCACCGCCGGTGCGTCGTTCACGAGGCGCTCGGCGTCGTTCGTCGCACGCTGGATCGTCCGCTCCGGTATTCGGGTCGCCATCGCGAGGGCCGCACACGTCGACCGACGAGACAGTGCCTGGCGCTCGGCCGGCGGGAAGACCGCCGGGACCGTGGCGTCCGCGAAGGCATCGGCACAGGCGGCGGAGCGGGCGAGGAGGCGCGCCTTGCGTGCGTCCAGGACAGCCTGCTGGCGGTGGAGGTCCGCCCACTCGTCCGAGAACTCCGCGAGGCGCGCGGCGCAGTCGTCGCTCGCGCGGATCGCGCTGTGCTCGACGGCCGGGCGGGGTTGCTCGGAGTCGCTGAGGCGCTCAGGGTCGGAGGAGACTACCGGAGGATCTCGACGAGCAGCACCCAAGCACCGACCACGGAGCCGATGAACACAAGGATGAAGCCGGCAGCCAGCCAGCCGAGACCGACCGACGAACCGAGGAGGAGCAATACACCGCCGATCACGAACGGGATCATCTGCAACACCGGGACCGCAGCCTTGAGGGCGCGCGGTCCATGCTCGGCATCCTGGTGGCGGAGGATCCGGACCGCGGCGTCGATCGCGAACCACAGAGCGAGGGCGGTCAGGAGCAGGACCTCGACACCGTACAAGGCGTCGGCCTGACCCGGGATGAGTCCTGCGGCAGCGACGACGACGATCAACACCAGGGAGCTGATCGTCGCCGCCGCCCGCGCCGGCATGGACGGGATCTCGATGATCTTGGCGATGTTCACGGACATCGCGACGATGATGAGTCCGGCGAGCGCCGCCGCAGCGCCCGCCGTCGCGACGAAGAAATCGTTCCACGCTTCAGTCATCGCTGCTCCTCGGGAAGCCGATGTCGTCCCACGACACCACTGCCGTCACGCTCACGTCACCCCTCTGCAGGGGCGGCGATGTTCACCAGCCAGGTGATCCCGAAGCGGTCCTGCACCATGCCGAAGGAGTCGCCCCAGGGCGCCACGCTCAGCGGCTGCTGGACGGTGCCGCCATCAGAGAGCCGCTCGAAGTACTCGCGCAATTGGGTCTCGTCGGTGTCCGACCCACTCAGCGACATCGAGAAGTTGCTGCCCTCTCGGTAGTCCATGTGCTTCGGCGTGTCCGACCCCATGAACACGACCCCGGCGTCGCCAGTCAGCTGGGAGTGCATCACCAGATCGACCTCGTCCGGCTCGACCGCGGCACCGAAGTCGCCGAACGTCGACACCGTCAGTTCGCCGCCGAAGACCCCCTGGTAGAACTCCATCGCCTCACGGGCTGTCCCGCGGAAGCCGAGGTACGGGTTGAGCGTCGTCATGATCGTCCCTTTCGCCTGGACGGGCGCATCGTCGCGCTCGTCTCGCGATCATTCTCACGCTCCGGCGTCGGATGTGCGAGCACGTTCTGGTGTCTCCGTCACGAGGGGCTGGGACGCCCACGGCTACTAGGCTCGTCTGGTGCCCTCGCAACCCCAGCCCCTCCGCATCGCGATGATCTCGCTCCACACCAGTCCCGGTGACGAGCCGGGTTCCGGTGACGCCGGCGGGATGAACGTCGTGGTCCGTCATCAGGCCGTCGCGATGGGCGCAGCGGGCCATGAGGTCGACGTCATCACCCGGCGGTCATCTGCCGACCAGCCGTCCGCCGCATCCCTCGCCCCCGGCGTGACCCTGCGCTTCCTCGACGCCGGTCCCGCCGAACCGGTCGCGAAGGGTCGGCACGAAGAGTTCGTCGACGACTTCCGCTCGGAACTCGCCCGACTGCCGCGATACGACGTCCTGCACGCCCACCACTGGTTCTCCGGCATGGCCGCACTCCCCCTCGCGCGGGAACTGGGGATCCCGCATGTGCAGAGCTTCCACAGCATCGCCGCCGAGTCCACCACCCCGCTCTCGCACGGCGAGCGCGCCGAGTCCCCCGGGCGCCTGGCCGGCGAGGCACGGCTCGCCGCGGAGTCGGACGCGGTCGTCGCGATCAGCGCGGCCGAGGCCGACACCGCGATCGCGCGGCTCGGAGCCCGCCCCGACCGGGTGTCGATCGTGCCACCCGGTGTCGACGGGACGCTGTTCCACCCGCTCGACGGTCCTCGTTCCGGTCGCCCGACCGCGGTGGTCGCCGGTCGCCTCCACCCGCTGAAGGGCTTCGACCTCGCCATCGAGACCATCGCCGCGGTCGCGCCCGAGCTCCGCCCCGAACTCGTCATCGCCGGGGACGTCTCCGTCGACTACGACCGCTACGCCGAGGAACTCGCCGCCCTCGCCCGCGACCTCGGTGTCGCCGACGACGTCCGCTTCGTCGGGCCGCAGTCGCGCATCGGACTCGCCACGCTGTTCCGCGAGAGCACGCTCGTGCTCGTCCCCTCGCACTCGGAGACGTACGGTCTCGTCGCGCTCGAAGCCGCGGCGAGCGGCGTGCCGACCGTCGTGGCCGCCTCAGGCGGATTGCGGGAGGCCGTCGTCGACGGAGAGACGGGCATCGTCATCGACTCCCGCGACCCGCACATCTGGGGTGCTGCGGTCTCGTCCATCCTGGGCGACCCGAAGCGGCTCGCGCAGCTCGGTTCGGCAGCGCGACGTCGGGCGGAGCGGTTCGACTGGCAGCGCTCGGGAGACGCCCTCGTCGACGTCTACCGGACCCTGGTCGAGAACGCTCCCGCCGTCGCCACCGCCCCGGCGACCTCGACCTCGTGAACCACGGACTCCTCCCGCTCATCGACAGCGGGCGCACCGTCCTGTTCGCGCACGCGCATCCCGACGACGAGACCCTCGCTTCGGGCGCGCTCATCGCCGAACTCGTGGACCACGGTGCTCGCGTCGTCCTCGTGACGGCCACGCGAGGCGAGCGCGGCGAGGTCGTCGACGGCCCGCTCCGGTCCCTCGCCGGAACCGCTGCTCTCGCGTCCCACCGCGAGTCGGAGCTCGCCGCCGCCTGCCGCACGCTCGGCGTGGCCGAGCAGTTCTGGCTGGGGACGGGTCCGGCGGCCCGACCGGGGACGTCGACGCGATACGTGGACTCGGGCATGCGGTGGGTGCGCGAGGGACTCGCCGGCCCCGCTGACGACGTCTCCCCCGGTGCGTTCTCGCTCGCTCCGCTCGACGACGTCGCGGACGACCTCGTCGCGGTCATCGGACACGTCTCGCCGGACCTGGTCGTCAGCTACGACCACGGTGGCGGGTACGGGCACCCGGACCACCTCCGGATGCACGAGGCCGCGATCGTCGCCGCGCGGAGGAGCGGGGTGCCCTTCGCGGAACTCGTGCACCACCGCACCGACCTGGAACCGCTGGGCGACGACGCCGTGTGGTTCCCACTCGGGCACCGCCTCCCGATCGTCGCCGCGGCACTCGCGGAACACGCCAGCCAATTGACGGTCGACGGCGAGCAGCTCGTCCACTCCGGCGGTCAGCGTGAGGACATCACCACCTCGGTGGGCCTGCGACTCCAGTCCCGCTAGGCGGTCGTCGGCTGGTTCCGGTGCTCCCGCGGCATGCGGGACGCGAGCACGGGGACGAGCAGCATGAGCACGACCGCGGAGCCGAACGCCGCGGGGAACGAGAAGGCGTCGAGCAGTGCGCCGGCGACCAGCGGGCCGACGATGGCGCCGAGGTCGGACGTCGCCTGGAAGACCGCGACGGCCCGACCACCCCGACCACCCGCGGCGTCTCCGACGGCCGCCGCCGGAGCGGTCCCGAGGAAGGCCGCCGCGACACCGTAGACGCAGAGGGCGACGACCAGCAGCCAGAGCTCGCCGACGAACGGCATGGCGAGGAGCGCCGCCGCCGCGACCGGGAACGCGACGAGCATCGCGGGTCGTCGTCCGACGGTGTCGACGAAGCGGCCGGCGGGACCGAGCGCGAGCGTCTGCGCGACAGCGGCGATCGCGAAGGCGATCCCGGTCCAGGCTGCCTCCTCATGGAGCGCCTCCACGACGAGGACCGGAACGAGTGCGCCCCGGACGCCCATCGACGCCCAGCCGTTCGCGAAGTTCGCGAGGAGCGCCGCCTGGTACCGGCGATCGGCGAGGACCGTGCGGAAGGGCTCGGCCTGCGTGGCGGTCTCGACCGGCGCGGCGATCCGACTGCCGCGCAGCATCACGAGTCCGAGGACGCCGGCGACCGTGAGGGTCCCGGCGTAGAAGAAGAACGGTGCCGTGAGCGAGATGGTCGCGAGCAGGCCACCGACGGCCGGTCCGGCCATGCCGCCGACGAGGAACCCGCCCTGGTAGAACCCGACCGCCCGCCCGCGACGGTGCGGTGGGGTGGTGCGCAGCAGCAGCGTCATCGCGGCGACGGAGAACATCGCCGACCCGATCCCTCCGACCCCGCGGAGCAGGAGCAGCTGCGGATAGTCCGCCGCGAGCCCGACGAGCGCGCTCGACACCGCGACGATCCCGATGCCGGACGCCAGCACCACCCGCTCGCCGATCCGATCGACGAGCGCACCCACGAACGGGTTCGCGATGAGCCGCATGAGCGCGAAGACCGAGACGACCGCGCCGACCTCGAGGTAGCCGACGCCGAAGCTGCGCACGTACACGGGCAGGACCGGGATCACGACACCGAACCCGAGCATCACGAAGAACGCGACACCGCCGAGGACGAGGACCTCGCGGCCGAGGGGTTCACGAGGAACGGCTCCCGCTCCGCCTGGACGACGGAACGGGAGCCGGATCATGCTCTCAGGGTATCGGTGCGATCAGCCGATCGTCGCCGTGTCGATGACGAAGCGGTAGCGGACGTCGCTGCGGACCACGCGGTCGTAGGCGCCCTCGACCTCGTCGGCACCGATGAGCTCGATCTGCGAACCGATGCCGTGCTCAGCGCAGAAGTCGAGCATCTCCTGCGTCTCGCGGATGCCGCCGATGTTCGAGCCGGCGAGCGAGCGGCGGCCACCGACGAGCGAGAACACCCGGAACTGCTGCGTGTTCTCGGGCAGTCCGACGAAGACCATCGAGCCGTTGAGCTTGAGGGTCGACAGGTAGGCGTCGATGTCGAGGTCGGCGGAGACCGTGTTGATGATGAGGTCGAAGCGTCCGCGGAGCGACTTCAGGGTGCCCTCTTCGCCGGTCGCGTAGTAGTGGTCGGCCCCGAAGCGCTTGCCGTCCTCCTCCTTCGAGGTCGTCTGGCTGAGCACGGTCACCTCTGCGCCGAGGGCGTGGGCGATCTTGACGCCCATGTGGCCGAGACCACCCATCCCGACGATGGCGACCTGCTTGCCGGGACCGGCGCCCCAGTGCTTCAACGGCGAGTAGGTGGTGATGCCGGCGCACAGCAGGGGTGCCGCGACGTCGAGCTCGATGCCCTCGGGGATGCTCAGCACGTAGTTCTCGTCGGCGACGATCTGCTTGCTGTAGCCGCCGTAGGTGGGCTCGCCGTCGTACTCGCGGCCGTTGTAGGTGGCGACGTTGCCCTTCAGGCAGAACTGCTCCTCGCCGGCGAGGCAGTTCTCGCACTCGCGGCAGGAGTCGACGAAACAGCCGATGCCGACGCGGTCGCCGACCTGGTGCTTGGTGACCGCGTCGCCGACCTCGGTGACGATGCCGGCGATCTCGTGACCGGGGACCATCGGGAAGATGGCCTTGCCCCATTCCTCGCGGGCCTGGTGGATGTCGCTGTGGCAGATGCCGGCGTAGTGGACGTCGATGACGACGTCGTTGGCGCGCGGCGTACGGCGCTCGATGGCGCCGACCTCGAACGGCGCGTCGGCGGTGGGCTTGATGATGGCGGCGACGGTGGTCATAGGACTCCTCGGGCTGGGGTGTTGGGGGGTGCCGTGGGGCGGGATGCACGCGCCGGACAGCACGTTCGACGCTAGCAGCCCACTCCACCGGACGGCCCCCCAAGGGACGATCGCCCGAGCTGTGCTACGAGCAGCGCGGAGGTGTGAATCCCTGCAGAGTTGCTTGGCAGTTCCCGCAGAGGATCGGCCTCGGGGTGGCATCTCGCCGAGAACCCGAGCATGGTGGGGAACTCGTATTCGCGAACGGAACGGAGAACACACATGCTCACCCTGACCGAGAACGCCGGCCGAGTCGTCAAGACCCTCGCCGAGAACGCACCACTCACCCCGGGACTGGTCGTCCCGGACGACGCGTCGTCGCTCACGCACGGCGCCGGACTGCGCATCAGCAGCAGCTCCGACGACAACAACTTCGAAGTCACCATGACGGCGACGCCGCACGAGGCCGACCAGGTCATCGAAAGCGCCGGAGCAACCGTCTTCCTCGAGGAGTCCGCAGCCGTCGCCCTGAGCGACGCGGTCCTCGACGCGCAGATCGACGAGCAGGGCGGCGTCCGCTTCGCCCTCGGTAAGGCCGAATAGCGCCTGAGTCCAGAGAACGCCCGGTGATCCACGATCACCGGGCGTTCGTGCGTCCGGGTGGGCTCAGTCCTCGGCGTGTCTGGCGCGACTCGGCTGCACCCGTGGCGGCTCGCCCGGCATCTTCGGGAAGTCGGGAGGGAACGGGAGCTCGCCCAGCCCCTGCTCGAGGTCCCGCTCCCACCACTGCAGGAGGACGTCGATGCGCCCAGCGGTGTCGTGCATGCCGGCCCACGGGTCGCCGGTCGTCCGGAGTCGCTCCGGGACGGTCCGCACTGTGAACGAGCCCGGGTCGATCTCGGGGAGTTCGTCCCAGGTCACCGGACACGAGACGGTCGCCGAGGCCAGCGAACGCGGGCTGTAGGCGCCGGCCATCGTCCGATCGCGGTTCGCCTGGTTGTAGTCGACGAAGATGCGTTCACCGCGCTCCTCCTTCCACCACGAGGTCGTGACCCGGTCGGGATCCCGTCGCTCCAGTTCCCGAGCCGCGGCGATCACGGCGTGCCGGACGTCGAGGAACTCGTGCTCCGGCTCGATGGGCGCGAACACGTGGACACCTCGGTTGCCGGAGGTCTTCACGAACCCCGTCAGACCGACCTCCGTCAACAGCTCCTGCAGCGAGCCCGCAACGCGCACGGCGTCGGCGAAGTCGGTTCCCGGCTGCGGGTCGAGGTCGATCCGCAGTTCGTCCGGGTGGTCGGTGTCCGACGCCCGTGACGGCCACGGGTGGAACACGACCGTGTTCATCTGCGCAGCCCAGACGACCGCAGCCGCCTCGTCGAGGACGAGTTGCGGATGCCGCCGGCCACTCGGATACACGACGTCGACCGCCCGGACGTACTCCGGCGCCCCCTTCGGCGGGTTCTTCGAGAAGAACCACTCGCCGTCCACGCCGCCTGGGAACCGCTGCAGGGACACCGGACGGTCGCCGTTGGCGGCGAGGAAGGCCGGCGCGACCTCGATGAGGTATTCCGCGAGCTCCCGCTTCGTGACACCGGACGCCTCCCAGAGCACGCGGTCGGGACTGGAGAGACGCACCTCGCGGTCGCCGTGCGGTCCGGGGACGGTGAGGACGATCGCGGTGCTGGCCATGTCGGACACGGTACGCCGACGGCACCCTGCTGTCAGGAGGCTTGTGCTCGACGAAGCGGCGCCGTCCCGCTCAGCCCAGGTGGACGGCCTGCTGGTCACCCGAGGGCAGGAGGTCCTCCTTGCGACCGCGGATGCAGACGACCGCGATGACGCTCGCGATCACGAGGCCGACCGCAGCCGCGATGAACGCCGCCGAGTAGCCCTGGGTGAACGCCACGAGCTGCGAGGCCTGATCCGTGACCGTCGCCTGGTCGGTGACACTCGCGTAGACCGTGGTGAAGACCGACAGGCCGATCGACCCACCGATCTGCATGGAGGCGTTCGCCGTGGCGGAGGCCGCACCGGCGTCGTGCGGGGCGACTCCCGTCAGCGCGAGGTTCTGCATCGGGACGAAGATCATCGCCATGCCGATCCCGAGCACGAGCAGCGCCGGCAGCACCTGGACGAAGTAGTCGCCGTCGGCCGTGATGCGGCTGAGGTATACGAGGGCGGCCGCCGCGACGAGCGGACCGATGATGAGCAGCGGGCGCGGGCCGATGGCCGGCAGGAGCTTCGTGGCGATCGGGGCGACGATCATGATCGCGACGGTCATCGGGAGGGTCGCGATGCCCGCCTCGAGCGGCGGGAAGCCGAGCACGATCTGCAGGTGGAACGTCAGGTAGAGCAGGGCACCGATCATGACGCTGCCGACGATCATCTGCATGAGGAAGGCACCGCCGCGGACCCGGTCGGCCACGATGCGCAGCGGGAGCAGAGGCTGCGCGACACGCATCTCGATGAAGACGAAGAGGGAGAGGAGTCCCGCACCGAGCGCGAGGAAGCCGATGGTGTCGGCGCTCCCCCAGCCGCCCTCGGCCAGCGTGAAGCCGTAGACGAGGGAACCGAGGCCCAGGATGACCGTGATCGCACCGAGCCAGTCGTAGCGGTTGTCGCCCTCGGCCTTGCTCTCGGTCACGAGGATGAGGCCGGCGATGAGTCCGACGATCACGAAGGGCACGTTGACGAGCAGGCACCAGCGCCAGTCGACGAACTCGGTCAGCACGCCGCCGAGGATCAGGCCCACGGCCGCCCCGGCACCGGCGACGGTACCGAAGACGGCGAAGGCCGTGTTGCGGTCGCGGCCGTGGGCGAAGGTGACGGTGAGGAGCGCGAGTGCGGCGGGCGCCATGAGCGCGGCGAACACGCCCTGCAGGCCGCGCGCGATGATGAGTTCGGTCCCGCTCTGGGCGAACCCGCCGAAGGCCGATGCGGCGCCGAAGCCGACCATGCCGACCAGGTAGGTGCGCTTCCGGCCCCAGTAGTCGGCGATGCGGCCACCGAGCAGCAACAGCGCGCCGAACGCGAGGGCGTAGGCCGTGACGACCCACTGACGCTGCGTGTCGGACAGCTCGAGCTCCTGCTGGGCTGCCGGAAGGGCGATGTTCACGATCGTGCCGTCGAGGACGACGATGAGCTGCGTCATCGCGAGGACGACGAGGACCCACCAGCGGCGGGCCGGGGAACCGGACGGTGCTGTGGTGGGATGCGATGCGGTGGCTGCGGATGCAGACAAGGAGGACCTCCGTGCGAGGGGTGTGGGTGCTGGGGGTTTCCAGCCCCAGATCGATGCTCGACACACGGCGCGGGTGCAGCACGGTGCGGACGATCAACCACCCCAACCACGAAGTCGGGCAGAGGACCAGGATAGCGGATGCCGACGTCGCTGCACCCGTGAGGCCACGCGGATCACTCCGAGGTGAAGAGATCGAGCACGGCCTCCGGGTGTTCCACCGCCGCGAAGTGCCCGGTCGCCGGCAGGGTGCGCAGTCGCAGGTCCGGGACGAGAGCGGTGAGGACGGCTGCATCGTCGGGCCCGACGAAGACGTCGCGGTCGCCCGTCATGCAGCGGACGGGACACCGCACGCCGCGCCAGACGTGCAGGTCGTAGGCGGCGGCCGCTCGGGCCGCCAGGAGGAACGACGCCGGCCGGACGTCGGCTGCGAGCGCGTCGACGACCGAGCGGTCGAGGTCCCGACGTCGTCCGAACAGGGGCGACATGAGCGGTGCGAGCAGACCGATCCGGTTCAGCGCGCGGACGAGCCCTGGCCCGCGTCCGCCGAGCGCCTGCAGCATCCGCATCGCGAGGAGCATGCCCGCGAACCACGGGAGCCGGGCGCCGCCACCGAGCGGCTGCCGGATCGCCTCGACGACCCCGATCCCCGTCGGTGAGACGAGGTCGACCCGGATCGTCGCCTCGGGTTCGCGGACGGCGAGGTCGAGCGCGACGAACCCGCCGAGCGAATGCCCGACGAGACGCCAGGACAGGTAGCCGAGCGAGCGGGCGACGGTCGCGACGGCGGTGGAGAGGTCTCCGACCGTCACCGGATCGGCGGCGGGAAGTGCCGATGCACCCCACCCCGGGAGATCCACGGCGATGACGTCGTCGACGACCGCGCCCCGCTCGTCGTCGGCGCGGAGGAGGGGTGACCAGGTGGTCCAGGAACCGGCGGCGCCGTGCAGCAGGATCGTTGCCGGTCCACCCGCTTCGCGCCCCGCACGGACGGTGACCGGTCCGAGATCGGTGTCCACGGTGACGCGTCCCAGGCCGAGCGCGGTCGCATCGGCGGTGATCACGGAGGGGTCGTCCGGCGGGGCGGGACGCGAGGGGTTCACGGGCATGCGTGTCATTCGGAAACGAGGTGCCGCTCGGATCGGTGCTCGATCGACGACGCCGGTCCACCGGCACGGCGCGCAACCCCCCCTGGTGGTCGGGAACCCGGCCGCTACCGTGGTCTGATGCCTGAGAACGCACGCGCCGCCGCAGACCAAGCCGCTGGAACCGCACACAACAGCACGACCCTCCGCACGCTCGCCCGCACCGGTCACGCCGTCAACGGGTTGCTCCACGTCCTCATCGGCGGGATCGCGATCTCCATCGCCCTGTCCGGCGCGAGCGGTGGATCCGGCGGCGGCGGTGACGCGGACCAGTCGGGTGCGCTCAAGACGCTTGCAGGCACGCCCGGCGGGATCGTCATCATCTGGGTCGTCGCCGTCGGCCTGTTCGCCCTCGGTCTCTGGACGGCGATCTCCGCCTTCCTCGTGCGCGAATCCGACACCCGCAAGCGGTGGAGCAAGCGGATCTCGACCGCCGGACGCGCGATCGCCTACCTCGCCGTCGGATCGACCGCGCTGACCTTCGCCCTCGGCGGCAGCCAGGACTCCTCGCAGTCCAGCCAGGGCCTCACAGCGACACTCCTGTCCTCCCCCGGCGGGGTGTTCGTCGTCATCGTCGTCGGCCTCGTGGTCATCGGCATCGGCGGCTTCTTCGTCTTCAAGGGCGTCACGCGGAAGTTCCTCGAGGACGTGCACCCGCCCACCGGCACGACGAAGCGTGCCGTCGTCGTCCTCGGCGTCATCGGATGGGTCGCCAAGGGGATCGCACTGGTCACCGTCGGCATCCTGTTCCTCGTCGCGGCCGCCACCCAGGACCCCGAGAAGGCCTCCGGCATGGACGGTGCCATCTCGGCATTGGCCGCGCTCCCGTTCGGCGTCGTCATCCTGCTCGTGGTCGGCGTCGGGCTGATCGCCTATGGACTCTTCTGCGGTGCCCGGGCGCGCTGGGGCAGCCTGTAGGACGGTGAGGCGGGCGCCCCGGGCGACGGCGCGGACCGGTCGGCTCCAGACCATGTCCTGCAAACGCTTGCGTTGCGACTACCGTTAGGAGTATGACGTCTTCTGATTCCACGACGCAGCCCGAGGCGGAACCCGCCGGCGCTACGCAGACCTTCTCCGACCTCGGCCTCGACGACGCGGTGCTCAAGGTACTCAAGGACGTCGGCTACGAGACCCCGTCCGCCATCCAGGCGGCCACCATCCCGCTGCTGCTCGAGGGACGCGACGTCGTCGGCCTCGCACAGACGGGCACCGGCAAGACCGCGGCGTTCGCCCTGCCGATCCTGTCCCGCCTCGACATCACGCAGAAGACGCCGCAGGCGCTCGTCCTCGCACCGACCCGTGAACTCGCCCTCCAGGTCTGCGAGGCGTTCGAGAAGTACGCCACCCACCTGCGCGGCGTCCACGTCCTGCCCGTCTACGGCGGCCAGGGCTACGGCGTCCAGCTGTCGGCCCTCCGTCGCGGCGTCCACATCGTCGTCGGCACGCCGGGTCGCATCATGGACCACCTGGAGAAGGGCACCCTCGACCTCACGGAGCTCAAGTACCTCGTGCTCGACGAGGCCGACGAGATGCTGAAGATGGGCTTCGCCGAGGATGTCGAGACGATCCTGGCCGACACCCCGAAGGACAAGCAGGTCGCGCTGTTCTCCGCGACGATGCCGTCGTCCATCCGTCGCATCTCCGCGAAGTACCTGAACAACCCGGAAGAGATCACGGTCAAGACGAAGACCACGACCTCGGCCAGCATCACGCAGCGCTACCTGACGGTCTCCTACCCGCAGAAGGTGGACGCGCTGACCCGCATCCTCGAGACCGAGAACTTCAGCGCGATGATCATCTTCACGCGCACGAAGAACGAGACCGAGACGCTCGCCGAGAAGCTCCGCGCACGCGGTTACTCGGCTGCCGCCATCAACGGCGACGTCGCCCAGGTGCAGCGCGAGCGGACCGTCAACCAGCTGAAGGCAGGCAAGCTCGACATCCTCGTCGCGACCGACGTCGCCGCGCGCGGTCTCGACGTCGAGCGCATCAGCCACGTCGTCAACTACGACATCCCCGTCGACACCGAGTCCTACGTGCACCGCATCGGTCGCACCGGCCGCGCCGGACGCACGGGCGACGCGATCAGCTTCGTCACACCGCGCGAGCGCCACCTGCTGAAGGCCATCGAGCGGGCCACCCGTCAGCCGCTCACGCAGATGCAGCTGCCGAGCGTCGACGACGTCAACGCGACCCGCCTCACCCGCTTCGACGACGCGATCACCGAAGCGCTCGGCCAGACCGAGCGCATCGAGCGTTTCCGCGAGATCATCGGCCACTACGTCTCGCACCACGATGTCCCCGAGGCCGATGTCGCCGCGGCGCTGGCCGTCGTGTCCCAGGGCGAGACGCCGCTGCTCCTCTCCGCGGAGGACGAGCGCCGCCGTCGTGAGGAGTTCGACAACACCAACCGCGGCAACGACCGCGCCGGTCGCGACCGTCGCGACTCCGGTGACCGCGGCTCGCGCTTCGACCGCGGCGACCGGAGCGACCGCGGCGATCAGGGCGACCGCCCCGAGCGTCGCAGCCGCCCGTCCAGCGGACCGATGGCCCCGTACCGCATCGCCGTGGGTCGTCGCCAGAAGGTCGACCCGCGTCAGATCGTGGGCGCGCTCGCGAACGAGGGTGGTCTGAAGCGCGAGGACTTCGGTGCGATCCAGATCAAGCCGGACTTCTCGATCGTCGAACTCCCGGCGAGCCTCGGCAACGACGTCTTCGACCGTCTCGAGAACACCCGCATCAGCGGCAAGCTCATCGAGCTCCGTCCCGACCGCGGCGGCCCGGCCCGCCGACGCGACGACGAGGGCGGCACGGGCGGCGGCTCGTACGACCGCAAGCCGCGTTCCTAGCACGCCACACAGACGACGAGAGCCGGACGGAATCCTGGGATTCCGTCCGGCTCTCGTCGTTCCGCACCCGGCGGGGTGCGTCCGTCAGTCGCGCGGGTCGAGCACGCTCGTGACCACGGCGTAGTCCGCGTCGAGCGTGATCTCGAGCTCGTCGCCGTTCTCGAGGAGGACGTCGACCTCGAACGCCTCGCCGGGGTCGTCACTGCGGTCGACGTCGGTCACGGTACCGCCCTTCGCCTCGGCGAGCGCCGCCTTCGAGGCCGCGTCGAACTCGGTGTCGGTCAGCGGCACGTCGTCGGCGTCACGGGCGTCGCGGTCGTCGGTCGCCGCCGTGGTGTCACCGTCGTCGACGGCGGTGCCACCGTCGCGGTCGGTGTTCGACGCCGCCGTGACGCGGTCGTCGTCGGCGTCGCCGAACTCGTCCACGGCGTAGGCGGCACCGGCTCCACCGAGGGCGAGGGCCCCGACGACGATCGCGGTGATCCACACGGGCTTCCGGCGCCAGAAGGCCGACTTCCCGGAGGTCGCCGGGGTCGCGGGGATGGCGGTGTGATCGGTCGTCTCGACACGGTCGATGGGCTCGATGCGCTCGGTGGCTGCGGTGTCCTGCGTACGATCGGTGGGCTGGGAGGCGGTGTTCTCGTTCATGTGCCCCAGACTGTCCGAGGAGCGCTGAAGCGGACCTGAAGCGAGCTGAAGCCGCGTTCAGGAAGCGGACGACGCCGGGAGCGTGACGATGAACGCCGCACCGCCGAGCGCGCTGTCGACGAGTTCGATCGACCCACCGTGCAGCCGCACGACGTCGGCCACGATCGCCAGGCCCAGGCCCGAACCGCCAGCGTCACGCGAACGGCTCTCGTCGAGGCGGACGAACCGTTCGAACACGTGTGCGCGGGACTCGACCGGCACGCCGGGGCCGTCGTCCTCCACGGAGATCCTGACGAACCGACCATCGGTGGCGGATCCCAGTCGGACCACGGAGCGCGCGTGCCGGACGGCGTTGTCGACGAGGTTCCGCACCACCCGGGCGAGCAGGACGTCGTCGCCGTCGCCCCTCGCCGCCGCGACGGCCGCGGACTCGACACGCAGTCCGCCTGCAGACCGAAGGCGAGCGGCCTCCGCCAATAGGAGGTCGTCGACGTCGACCGTGCGCCGCCCGGTGCCCACCGCCCCTTCGTCGAGCTTCGCGAGGAGCAGGAGTGACTCGACGAGCCCCTGCATCCTGGCACCCTCCTCGAGGACCATCGAGGACAGCTCGGCCGGATCGACCCGGTCCGGGTGGAGCGCCGCAACCTCGGCGTACTGCCTGATCACCGCAAGCGGTGAGCGGAGCTCGTGGGAGGCGTCCGACACGAACCGCCGCTGCGCCGTCTGGGCGTCCTCGAGCCGCTCGAGCATGCCGTTCATCGTCCCGGCGAGGCGACCGATCTCGTCGCCCGTGTCGGGGACCTCGATCCGTCGGTGCAGCTCGCCCGCCCCGAGCTCCGAGACCTCACGGCGGATGCGTTCCACCGGCGCCAGCGCACGCCCGACGAGTAGCCAGGTCAGGCCGCCGACGAGGCCGACGAGCACGGGCACCGCGATGAGGAGAAGCATCGACACGAGTCCGACGGCGTCGTCGGTCTCCTCGAGGGAACGGCCCGCGAGGACGACGAGGTCGCGGCCGTCGACGTCGACGTCCTCACTGGCGAACACCACCGGCTCGTCGTCGACGACCGAGACGAACACGTCACCGTCCGGGATCGGCGTCGGGAGCTCGATCTCGTCGTCCGTCCGGTCCACGACACGTCCGTCCTCGACGAGGACCAGGAGTCGACCGTCGTCCTCGGGCAGCGTCGTCGCGTCGGCCGCGACGAGCTGTGCCGAGACGCTCTCCGCCTCGGCCGAGGCGCTCTGTTCGACGCCGGAACGCAGCGCCGCGGAGAACAGGCCGACGAACGCCGCGGAGCCGACCCCGAGGAAGAGTCCGACCGCGAGCACCGATCCGAGCGCCGCGCGGGCTCGGACGGAGCGCCACAGCCGCCGTCGGGGCGCGACCGCTCCGTGCTGCCCGCCGTCAGCCACGACCGCCCGCCAACCGGTATCCGAACCCGCGCACGGTCTCGATCGAAGCACGCTCGAAGGGGCGGTCCACCTTGTTGCGGAGATGTCCGACGTAGACCTCGACGATGTTGGGGTCGCCCTCGAAATCGTCGTCCCAGACGTTCTGCAGGACCTCGCGCTTCGACACCACCTCGCCCCCGCGTCGCATGAGGAACTCGAGGACCGCGAACTCGCGCGAGGTCAGGTCGATCGGGACGTCGCCCCGGTGGACCTGCTTCGACGCCGGGTCGAGCCGCAGTTCGCCGATCTCGAGCACCGTCGGCCGCTCCCGCGATCCACGCCGGACGAGTGAGCGGATCCGTGCGACGAGCACCGCGAAGGAGAACGGTTTGCTCAGGAAGTCGTCGGCACCGGTGTCGAGGGCCTCGACCTGGTCCCAGTCGCCGTCCTTCGCCGTGAGCATGAGGATCGGGGTCCAGTCGCCCGCGTCGCG
This sequence comes from Plantibacter sp. MDV22-iso1, assembly GCF_058408345.1. Lineage (NCBI taxonomy): Bacteria > Bacillati > Actinomycetota > Actinomycetes > Micrococcales > Microbacteriaceae > Plantibacter > Plantibacter sp. MDV22-iso1. Next base: position 61,457 of record NZ_JBZVDY010000004.1, on the reverse strand, counting down.
GAGCTGCTGACAGACGCGGTAGCCGCTGAGGCCCGGCATCATGATGTCGAGGATGATGGCGTCGTAGCGATGCTCGCCGGCCATCCACAGGCCGTCGACACCGTTCACAGCGAGGTCGACCGCGAAGCCCTCCGCCTCGAGCCCTCTCCGAACACCGTCGGCGAGTCGCACCTCATCGTCCACGACGAGTATCCGCATCCGGTGCAACCTCCAGGCTCCGTGCCGGTCGGCGGTCGAGCGGCGCGTCCCAGTCTGGCGCGGACGAGCTGAAGCAGTGCTGAAGCGGGACGGTCCGGCGCGGACCCCCGTACGCTGGAGCGGTGCCAGTCCCCGCCGCCGCCGACCCGTGGGAGCAGTCCCTCGACGCGACGGACACGGCTCCGGCGCGCCGCCGACTCCCCCTCTACGAGGCCGGCGCGATCCCCGTGCCCTTCGTCATCCGCGGCAACACCGAGCGGATCGCGCGGGACACGCACTGGGACGAGCACTCCCACCCCACGCACGAGCTCCTGTGGAACGATCGCGGCGCATCCACCGCGAGCGTCGACGAGCGTGTCTGGACCGTCACCCCGCACCACGGTCTCTGGATCCCGGCCGGTGTCCGCCACACCGGATGGACCCCGGCGGGCACCTGGCAGCGGGCCGCGATGTTCAGCGTCGATCGGGTCCCGACGATCTCCGAGCAGCCGACGGCGGTGGAGGTGACGCCTCTGCTGCGTCTCCTGCTCGATCGGCTCAGCGACGCCGAGCTCGAGGACCGCGCGCGTGCCACCACCGAGGCCGCCATCGTCGACGTGCTGGAGCCGGCCGAGCACGAGCTGCTCCTCCGAGTCCCCCGGTCGGCGCTCCTGGCACCCATCGCCGAGCGCATACGCATCGACCCGTCCGACACGACCTCGCTCGTCGACTGGGCCACCCGATTGGGCGTGAGCACCCGGACGGTGACGCGCGCCTTCGAATCAGAGACCGGGTTGGGGTTCACCCGCTGGGTCGCCGCCGCCCGTGCCCAGCACGCGATCACCCGGCTCACGGCGGGTGACAGCATCGACGAGGTCTCGACCGCCGTCGGGTACCGCTCGTCGACGGCGTTCGGGACCGCGTTCCGCCGCGTCACCGGCATGAGCCCCGGGCGATTCCGGAACCGCTAGGACGGATCGGTGGATCCGCGATCGGTTGTCCGATTCGCGAAGGAACGCGTCGGATCCGCTCGATTGCGCCAGGATCGGTTGCCAGCTAACTTTGGTTAGGCAACCCTTCATCTCCTTCTCCTCGTGCATGATGCCGGCCGCTCACGGTCGCCATACCCGACCCCTCGACGACGTCCTCGGGCGCCGTCGTTCGTCGTGCCCGCACGCAGGTGTCAGCCAGCAGCACCCGAAAGGACCCCATGCAGCGCGCACCACGTCTCATCGCCCTCTCCGCGGCGGCGTTCCTCACCATCGGCCTCGCGGCCTGCTCGTCGTCGTCGGCCGACGAAGGCACCGGCAGCGGCGACGGCTTCACGCCGATCACGATCGAGCACGCCCTCGGCACCACGACGATCGACGCCAAGCCGGAGCGCGTCGCCACCGTGAACTGGGCGAACCACGAGGTGCCACTGGCCCTCGGCGTCGTGCCCGTCGGGATGGCCGCTGCGAACTTCGGTGACGACGACGGCGACGGGATGCTCCCCTGGGTCGAGGAGAAGCTCGAAGCGCTCGACGCCGAGACCCCGGTGCTCTTCGACGAGACCGACGGGATCGACTTCGAAGCCGTCGCCGACACGAAGCCCGACGTCATCCTCGCCGCATACTCGGGGCTCACCCAGGAGGACTACGACACCCTCACCGAGATCGCCCCCGTCGTGGCCTACCCGGAGACCGCCTGGGGCACGTCCTGGCGCGACACCATCCTGTTCAACAGCGAGGCCATGGGCATGGCTGACGAGGGCGAAGCACTCGTGACGCAGCTCGAAGACGAGATCAGCGACGCGGCGGCGGCGTATCCGCAGCTCGAGGGCAAGACCGCGATGTTCCTCACCCACGTCGACACCAGTGACCTCAGCGAGGTCAGCTATTACACGACCCACGACACCCGCACCGCGTTCTTCGAGGACCTCGGCCTCGCGTTCCCCGAGAGCATCGCGACGGCCTCCGCCGAGACCGAGTCGTTCTCCCTCACGCAGAGCGCCGAACAGGCCGACGCGTTCGGCGACGTCGACATCATCGTGACCTACGGCGGCGACGAGCTCATCGCGGCACTCGAGGCCGACCCGTTGCTGTCGCAGATGCCCGCGGTCGCGAACCGCGCCATCGTCGCCCTCCCCGGCACCAGCCCGCTCGGAACCGCCGCCAACCCGACGCCGCTCTCGATCTCCTGGATCCTGGACGACTACCTGAAGCTGCTCGCGCAGGCGGCTGACCAGGCGGCGTGATCACCGGCACCGCCACCCCACCCGCCTCGGGTGTCGCCGTCGTGCGACGCCCGAGGCGGGTTCGTGGGCTCTGGCTCCTCGTCGCAGCCCTCGTCCTCCTCGCCGCGATGGTCGGTTCCGTGACGATCGGCTCGCGCGACGTCGACTGGTCGGCGGTCCTCGGTGCCTTCGCAGGTGGCGTGGACGGCTTCGACCAGGCGGCGGTGGCCAAGCGGATCCCACGCACGCTCCTGGCGGTCGTGGCCGGTGCGGCGCTCGGCGTCTCCGGCGCCGTCATGCAGGGCGTGACCCGCAACCCCCTCGCCGACCCGGGCATCCTCGGGATCAACCTCGGCGCCTCCCTCGCCGTCGTGACCGGTCTCGCGTACTTCGGGCTCGCAGCGGCGAACACCACCGTCTGGGTCGCGATCATCGGTGCCGGAGCCACGGCGGTCTTCGTGTACACGGTCGGCTCGCTCGGCCGCGGTGGCGCGACCCCGCTCAAGCTCGCCCTCGCCGGGGCCGCGACGTCGGCCGCCCTCGCCTCCGTCATCACCGCCGTCGTGCTTCCCCGCGGCGACATCGCGAGCAGTGTGCGGTCCTGGCAGATCGGGGGCGTTGGCGGCGCCACCCTCGTCCAGCTCGAGCAGGTCCTACCGTTCCTCGTCGTCGGGTTCCTCGTCTGCCTGCTGTCGGCCCGCGGCCTCAACTCCCTCGCACTCGGCGACGACCTCGCCGCCGGCCTCGGCGAACGGGTCGCCATCGCACGCGGTGCGGCGGCCCTCGGTTCGGTGGTGCTCTGCGGGGCGGCGACCGCGGTCACCGGTCCCATCGGCTTCGTCGGGCTCGTCGTACCGCACGCCTGTCGGCTCATCGTCGGCGTCGACCACCGGTGGCTCCTCCCCTTCTCCGCCGTCGTCGGGGCGATCCTCCTCACCGTCGCCGACGTCCTCGGCCGCATCGTGGCCCGCCCCGCGGAGATCGACGTGGGCATCATCACCGCGCTGATCGGCGCACCGATCTTCATCGCGATCGTCCGACGCCAGAAGGTGAGCGCCCTGTGACCGGCGTCGACGAGCAGACGCCCTCGACCATCGACCGCGTCGTCGGTGGACGCCGGGTGCGCCGTCGTCGCCGGGTCGCCGTCATGACCGCCCTCGCCGCGCTCATCGTCGCGGTCTTCCTGATCTCGCTGATGGTGGGCAACACCTTCTATCCGCCGAGCGACGTCGTGCGCGTCATCCTCGGTCACGACGTGCCGGGCGCCTCCTTCGCCGTCGGACGGTTGCGGCTCCCCCGGGCGGTCCTCGCGGTCGTCGCCGGCGCCTCGTTCGGCCTGGCCGGCGTCACCTTCCAGACGATGCTCCGGAACCCCCTCGCGAGCCCGGACATCATCGGCATCAGCGCCGGGTCGAGCGCAGCCGCCGCCTTCGCGATCGTCACCCTCTCGCTCGGCGCGACCGAGGTGTCGGTCTTCGCCATCGTCGTCGGCCTCGCGGTGGCGGTCCTCGTCTACGTCCTGGCCTACCGCGGCGGCGTCGCCGGAACCCGACTCATCCTGATCGGCATCGGTGTCGCCGCCATGCTCGACAGCGTCACGACGTACATCCTGTCGCGGGCGGCCCAGTGGGACCTGCAGGAGGCCACCCGGTGGCTGACCGGCAGTCTCAACGGGACGAGCTGGTCGCAGCTCGGTCCGGTCGTCGTGGCACTGCTCGTGCTCGGCCCCGTCCTCCTTGCCCAGTCGAGGAACCTCGCCGCGACCCGACTCGGCGACGACACCGCCGCCGCACTCGGCGTCCGCGTCGGCCGGACCCGGTTGATCATCATCGTCGCGGCCGTCGGGCTGATCGCGTTCGCGACCGCGGCGTCGGGTCCCATCGCGTTCGTCGCGTTCCTCTCCGGCCCCATCGCCTCGCGGATCGTCGGCCGCGGCGGGTCGATGCTCGTGCCCGCCGCGCTCGTGGGCGCCCTCCTCGTCCTCGTGGCCGATCTCACCGGGCAGTACCTCCTCGGCGCACGCTACCCCGTCGGCGTCGTGACCGGGGTGCTCGGGGCGCCGTTCCTCATCTGGCTCATCATCCGCACCAATCGCGCCGGTGGCTCGCTGTGACCGGCACGCCGCCCGACCATCCCGGAGGCACCCTGTGACCACGGAACACCAGCTCCTCGTCGAGCGACTCGCACTCGGCTACGGCGACCGGACCGTCATCGACGGACTCGACCTCCTCGTTCCGCCCGGTCGGGTGACGGCGATCGTCGGCGCGAACGCCTGCGGCAAGTCGACGCTGCTGCGATCGATGTCCCGCCTGCTGACGCCTCGGAGCGGCCGCGTCGTCCTCGACGGCAAGGACGTGCACCGACTGCCGGCGAAGCAGCTGGCACGCACGCTCGGCCTGCTCCCGCAGTCGCCCATCGCGCCGGAGGGGATCACGGTCGCCGACCTCGTCGGCCGGGGCAGGCACCCGCACCAGGGCTTCCTCTCGCGCTGGAGCACCGAGGACGACGTCGCTGTCGCCGCAGCCCTCGACGCCACCGAGACGAGCGAGCTCGCGGACCGGCACGTCGACGAGCTGTCCGGCGGACAGCGTCAGCGCGTGTGGATCGCGATGGCGCTCGCGCAGCAGACCGACCTGCTCCTCCTCGACGAACCGACCACCTTCCTCGATGTGAGCCACCAGGTGGAGGTGCTCGACCTCCTCACCGACCTCAACCGTTCGCGCGGGACGACCATCGTCATGGTGCTCCACGACCTGAACCTCGCCGCACGATACGCCGACCACCTCATCGCCCTCGCCGGCGGCCGCGTCCATGCGGCGGGGACGCCCCACCAGGTGCTGACGGAGTCGACGGTGCGCGCGGTGTTCGGACTGCAGAACCAGGTCATCACCGATCCGACCTCGGGCAGGCCGCTCATGCTGCCGATCGGCCGTCACCACGTGACGGTGTGAACGGCGGCGTCACCGCCGACCGCGTCTAGGCTGGGCGCATGGGTGATGAGGACCGCCGGAAGCGAGCCGCCGAGCAGGAGGCCCGGGCACTGCGTGCGCTCGAGTCGATCAGGAACGGTGGCGATCTCGGCCAGGAGACGCTCGACCTCTCGAACGAGTACTCCGACGGGCTGGGCACCCGCGTCGCAGCGTGGTTCCGCGGCGCGAGACGCCGGAAGGACTGACCGCCGTCAGTCCGCCTGCTCCGGGCGCACCGGGTAGTGGCTCGTGATCGAGACGCGGTTGAAGGCGTTGATGACGATCGCCAGCCATCGGACGGCGGCGATCTGACCGTTCGTGAGCGTCGACAGGTCGTCGTCCGGCAGTCGCCGGCGATGTTGCACGTCCGCGATGAGGGTGACGTCCTCGGTGATCGCGAGGGCTGCCTGCTCCACCGGGCTGAAGTACTCGCTGTCGCGCCAGGCGGACAGGATGGCGAGGCGTTCCGTGGTCTCGCCGAGCGCGATCGCATCGGCGACGTGGATGCGCAGGCAGTACGCGCAACCGTTGATCTGCGAGGCCCGGATCCGGATCAGCTCGATGAGCCGCTTGTCGATGCCGGTGGCGAGGGCCGCTCGACCCGCGGCGCGTCCGGTCTCGACGAGCGCCTGATAGACCTCGGGTGATTCCTTGTCGAGCCAGACGTCGGCGCTCATGGGGTTCCTCTCGTCACTGGGCGGGCGCGGTCCCGCATGCATGCGTCCAACGCTAACGCGCGCGGCGGGAGGACGTCACCGTGGTCCGTCTCGGTGCTGCATCACCGCGGCGGGATGTCCTGGCGCGTGACCGCGACCGCTGGTTCGTCGGCGTGGGGTCGCAGTTCCACCCGACGACTGCCGCAGGCGGTACACCGGAGGTAGCGCAGCGACCCCTCCGAGGTGATATGCGCCGACTCCGTCGCCCAGGTGTGGCGGCAGGCGTCGAGGGCGTTCGGCGACGGTTCGGAGGACTGCGGGGGTGCGTCGAGGAGGGTCATGACTCCACCATGATGTAATGGCGTTATGCATCTCAACCCTTACGGTTCGTACGCTGTCCTCCTGGCCGCGTCGCTGGCGAACGACTGGCCCGACGACCGGCACGGCATCGTCGCCCGCACCCGCGAGCACGGGATGACCATGCCCTTCACCGAGGTGACCGACGACCACGCCCGAGTCCGCCGGGTCGTCGACGAGTGGCTGACCGTCGTCGACGCGGCAGACGATCAGGCCAGGGCGACCGCACTCAACCGTCAGATGGCTTCCGCGGCCGCGTTCCCGCGGCTGACGGACCACGACGGCGAGGGGTGGCACCTGCACTACCGCGACGAGCATCAGGCGCTCCCCGAAGTCCTGGCCGCGGTGATCAGCGTCGGGACCGCCCTCCACCTGACGACGAGGGGGATGCAGCGGCTCGGTCGGTGTGCCGCGGGGACCGAACCCGGCGACACGTGCCGGCGGGTCGTCGTCGACGTCACCCGCAACGGCCGTCAGCGCTACTGCTCGGTGCGGTGCGCCAACCGGTCGGGCGTCCGCAGGCACCGCGCACGCGCGGGCGGCTCAGCCCGCTGACCGGGCGTCGGGCAACAGGAACCAGACGCTCGCTCCCCCGAGACCCGACTCGTCGATCTCGATCCGGCCACCGTGCGCCTCGACGATGCGTCGGCAGGTCGAGAGGCCGATGCCGAGGCCGGCGACCTCGCTCCCCGCCGCGCGTTCCATGAGGTCGAAGACGCGCTCACGCTGCTCCGGAGCGACGCCGGGACCGTTGTCCTCGACCGCGACCAGCACCCCGGCGGAGACCCGCTCGGCCTGGACGAGCACGTGCGGGACGACTCCGGCGGCCGCACTGAACTTCACGGCGTTCGCGATCAGGTTCTGCAGCAGGGCTCGCAGCAGCGTCTCGTCGCCGTGCACCTGGAGGCGCGTGTCGACCTCGACGGTCGCGCCGGTCGAGGTGATGGTCGCGTCGAGGTCCTCGACCACGGAGGACACGAGCGGCTCGAGGTCGATCGGGACGCGTCGCGGACGGGCGCCACCGATCCGTGCGAAGTCGAGCAGGTCGGTGATCATCGCCGCCATCCGGTCGGCGGCGGACTCGGCTCGCGCGAGCGCCTTCGCCGCGTGTGGCGCGTTCACCATCTCCGGACTGTCGGTCGCGAGCTCGAGGAACCCGGAGACCGCCATGAGCGGGTTGCGCAGGTCGTGGCTCACCTGCCCGGCGAACTGGGCGAGCTGTTCGTTGGACTGGCCGAGCTCGTGCGTCAGGCGAAGCAGCTCGAGGACGTCGACGACCTGCCTCGCGAGGAGGTCCAGGGCTTTGCCCTGTTCCGCGGACAGCTCTCGGACACGGTCGTCGAAGATGCACAGGGTGCCGATCGGGACGCCGTCGGGGGTGATGAGCGGGCTCGACGCGTAGAAGCGGACGTTGGCGAGCTCACCGGTGACGAAGGGGTTCGCCGCGAAGCGTGGGTCCTCCCGAGCGTCCGAGACGATCGACCGCACCCGCTGTTGGAACACGACCGCGCACATCGAGTCCTCGCGCGAGCAGCTCGCCGGTTCCAACCCGACCGCGGCGATCTGGTGCTGGAACCGGTCGTCGATGATGTTGATCACGGCGGTCGGCACGTCGCACATGGCCGCGGCGAGGTGGACGAGACTCTCGAGGTCCGTCTCGGGCGGACGACCGACGACCTGGTACTCGGCGATCGCGGCACGCCTCGTGATGTCCTCTGCGGTGATCACGCGCGGCCTTTCGTCGTCGGAATCCGGAACGTGTCCATGCTACCCATCCAGGGCACGTGCGCTGCTCCAGTTGTCGGGTTCGTCCGGGACGTCCCTCGTTGCACTCGGACGGTCGACCGTCGCTCACGCGAGCTGGAGACGCCTCCAGGCGAGTTCGGCGAGCACCGCGGCCTGCAGGTCCAGAACGCCGTCATCGAACACCGCGCGCTCGGAGTGCAGCGCGACGGATCCCTCGTCGGGGGCGGCGCCGACGAAGACGAGCGTGCCGGGGACCTCGTCGAGGATGTAGGCGAAGTCCTCCGACGCCATCGACGGCACCTCCTGGCGGATGACCCGGTCTGGCCCCACGAGCGCGTCGAGCGTGCTGAGGACGAACCGCGTCTCCTCCGGGTCGTTGACGGTGACGGGGTAGGACGCGATGAACGTCGACTCGAGGGTGCAGCCGTGCGCCTCGGCGATCGCGGTCAGCAGCTCAGGCAGCTGCTCACGCACCGTCTCGAGCGTCGCCTTCGACAGCGTGCGGATGTTCGCCTCAAGGCTGACGGCCGAGGCGAGCACGTTGCTGGCCTCGGAGTCGCTGCTCAGCCGGGTGATGGAGATGACGGCCTGGTCGGTGGCCGGAAGCCGACGGGCCGCGAAGGTCTGCACCGCGAGGATGAGGTGCGCGGCGACCGGCACCGGGTCGACGGCGAGGTGCGGAAAGGCCGCGTGACCGCCCGTCCCACGGATGGTGAGCTGCAAGGCGTTGGCACTCGCCATCATGGCGCCCTCCCGCGTGACGAGCTGCCCGCGTGGGGTGCTGCAGTCCACGTGCAGTGCGTACGCCGCGACGGGTCGTTCTCCGGCGATGTCGAGCAGACCTTCCTCGAGCATGAGCCGCGCGCCGGCCTGGCCCTCCTCCCCCGGCTGGAACATGAACACGACCGTGCCGGCGAGGTCGGCGCGACGGGCGGCGAGCAGGCGGACGGCGCCGAGGAGGCCCGCCATGTGGAGATCGTGGCCGCAGGCGTGCATGGCTCCGGACGTCGACGCGAACGGCAGCCCGGTCGCCTCGGTGACCGGCAGACCGTCCATGTCAGCGCGGAGCAGCACGGTGGGGCCGGGAGCACCACCCCGGAGGACGGCGACGACCGAGGAGAGGCCGGTGCCCGTCGTGACCTCCAGGCCGAGCCCGGCGAGTTCGCGCAGGATGATCCCCTGGGTCGCGGGCAGGTCGAGGCCGACCTCGACGGCCTGATGCAGTTCGCGCCGGACCGCCACGAGCTCGTCGCGTATCGCCGTCGCGTCCTCCTGGAAGACGGTCACGAGCGCACCGTTTCGAGGTGCGGCGAGCGCCGGTACACCTGCTCGCCGCGGATCCACGTCTCGGCGACCCTGACGGTGGCGATCTCGTCCGCGGGGACGGAGAAGACGTCGCGGTCGAGGACGGCGAAGCTGCCGTCGTACCCCGTGGCGATCCGACCGACACTGTCGAGCGGCGAGAGCAGGCCGGCTCGTCCCGTGTACAGCAGGAGCGCCTGGGCGACGCTGACGGCTTCCTCGGGGACGAAGTCGGCGCCGTTGTAGGCCTGTCGTCGGACGGCGGCCTCGACGGACAGCATGACGTCGTCGGCGCCGCTCCAGGCCGTGGCGGGGCGGTCGGAGGAGAGCGCGAGTGGCCCGATGGTGCGGAACAACCGCGCGATCGGGTAGGCGTCGGGGACCTGTTCGGCGCGGAGTGCGAGTTCGTAGCCGTCGTATTCGGCGAAGAAGAACACGGTGTGGGTGGCGATCCCGAAGGTCATGCGCGCCGCGCGGAGCCGTTCGGCGTACTCCTCGCTGATGATGGTCGCGTGCTCGATGCGGACGGACGGGATGCCCTCGAGCCAGGGCTCCTGGTCTGCGAAGAGGCTCGCGACGCGGTCGAGCGCTTGGTCACCCATGGCGTGCACCGCGAGCTGGACGCCGTTGCGGCGAGCCCAGGCGCCGGCTGCGAGCACGTCGTCGTCCTCGACGAGCCGGAGTCCGTGGTCGCAGGATTCGGGATACGGTTCGGCGACCCAGGCGGTGCGGTTCGAGTAGGCCCCGTCGAGGACGACCTTCACCCCGCCGATGCGGATCCGCCCCTCGCGATCGTCAGGGGTCAGCTCGTCGAGTGGCGCGGAGGGGTCCCAGCCCGGGTAGAGGGCGACGCGGGTGCGGAGCCCCTTGGCGGCAGCGGCGCGGAAGGCGTCGAGGGGGTCGTGCAGCCGGTTGGACAGCAGGTCGCACACGGCGACGATCCCTCGTGAGGCCAGTTCCTCGCCGATCGCGACGAGCGAGGCGACCTGCTCGTCGCGTTCCGGCACGGGGATGAACCTGGCGACCGCATCGACCGCGGCGATCTCGGTGAGGACGCCGTTCGGTTCGCCGTCCGGTCCGCGTTCGAAACGTGCTCCGGCCGGGTCGGGCGTGATGGCCGTGATGCCCGCGAGGCGGAGCGCCGCGGTGTTGCAGACGGCGGAATGGGCGTCGCAGCGCCAGACGAGGACGGGGCGTTCTGTGGACACCGTGTCGAGATCGGCCGCGGTCGGCATCCGCCCCTCGGGGAACTTCGTGTCGTCGAACCCTCGGCCGAGCACCCACGCGCTCGGCGCGGTCAGGGTCGCCTGGTGCTCGCGCAGCCGCTCCACGAGTCCGTCGATCGAGACCACCGACGGCGGGAAGCACTCGGCGGCCACAGCAGTGGCGGCCATGAGCGCCGGGTGGGTGTGGCTGTCGATGAGGCCGGGGAGCACGGTGCGTCCGCCGAGGTCGACCGCGGGTTCCCCCGCGACGGCAGACGCTTCGCCCACCCAGTCGAAGCGGCCGTCGACGATGCGGAACGCGGAGGCGACGTCCGTCTCGTCGGTGCCGGTGAACACCCGGGCGTTCGTGAAGAGCTGCGAGGTGGCCGGCGTCGCGGTGGGTTGCGGTGTCACGGTGGGGGTCTCCGTCCCGGTCTCGGCTGCCATCAGATCGCGCGCCAGGTGAATCGACCGCCGAGCAGGGTCGCGGCGACCGGCATCGACCGCAGCCGCTCGGCGTCGGCGTCGAACGGGTCGAGGTCCGTGATGACGAGGTCGGCGGGCTGTCCGACCGCGATCGACGTCCGGACGCTCGCGGCCAGGGCCACGTCCAGCGGGAGCCGTTGCTCTGGGTGCCAGGCGTCGCGGCCGTCTCGACTCCGGCTCGTCGCGGAGGCGATCGCCTGCCACGGGTCGAGTGGCGAGACCGGAGCATCCGAGCCGAGTCGGAGGCCGACGCCTGCGCGGTGCAGGGATCCGAACGCGAAGGCGCGACCCGTGCGGCCGCTCCAGTGGCGGTCGGCGACGTCGCGGTCGTCCATCGCGTGCTCGGGTTGCACGCTCGCGATGAGCCCGAGGCTCGCGAACCGGGCGAAGTCCTGCTCGCGCACGAGCTGGGCGTGCTCGATGACGCCACGCATCCCGAGCGCTTCGAAGGTGTCGAGGACCTCGGTGTTGGCTCGGTCGCCGATCGCGTGGACGGCCGCCTCGATCCCGGCGCTCCTCGCTCGTTCCAGCAGTCGGCGAAGCTCGTCGACGGAGACGCTCTCGACCCCGCAGGCGTGCGGGCTCGAGGGGTCGACGCCCGGATACGGGTCCCAGCACCAGGCGGTCCTCGTGTTGAGGGAACCGTCGACGACGACCTTGAGTCGTCCCATGGTGAGGAGTCCGGCCGGGTCGATCGCGTCGCCGGTGCGGAGTCCCGCCGCGATGACGGACTCCAGCCGGTCGGGCCACGCGGCGGCCTCGATCCGCAGGCTCGTCGCGCCGTCCGCGATGCGCTCGGACCACTCGCCGAGGTTGTCGGTGTTCTCGAACTCGACGACCCCGACGACGCCGCGGCGGGCTGCCGCGTCGGCGGCGTCCCGGTAGGCGTGCGCGGCGAGCCCGGAGTGCTGGTCGATCCGCTGCAGCGCCTCGATCCACGGTGCTTCGGCGACGACACCGCTCGCGTCGAGGTCCAAGCCGAGGCGTCGCGCGGCGCGCGTGTTCATCCAGGCGCAGTGCAGGTCGCCGCTGACGAGGACGACGGGTACGTCCGATTCGGTGGCCTCCAGCGCGGCGAGGGTCGCCGGCTGCGTCCACAGGCCGTCGCGGAAGCCATACCCCATGAGGAACCCATCGGTGAGGGGTGCATGGGTGTCGACCGCGCGACGGACGGCCGCGAGGACGTCGGCCGCGCTGGCGGTGGCGGTCAGGTCGATCCGGCGCCGCTGGATCACCCACTGGGTCATGTGGACGTGGGCGTCCCAGAGCCCCGGTCCGACGGTGCGTCCGGCGACGTCCACGACCTCGCCGGACGCCTGGACCGTCCCGGCCGGTCCGATCTCGGCGATCCGACCGTCGCGGACGAGGATGTCGACGGGCTCGCCGCCGGAGGGCCGTGCATTCCGGAGCGTGAGCTCGGTCACGGTGTCCGTGTCCCGTCGTCGGTGGTCGGCGCCGTCGTCCCCGTGTCGAGCCCATGGAGGGCGGCCATGCGGGCGGCCAGGCTCGGGTTCCGGTACGGACCCGGCTCCCCGAGCGCCGTGACGACCCGTTCGACGACCGCAGCCGGTTTGTCCTGGCTCATCTTCTCCTTGGCCTCGAACCGGGTCACGCGCAGGCGGAACCCGACCGTCCCGTGGACGATGCGCGCCGCGTACTCGCTGTTCGCGATCGTCCCGTTCATCAAGTACGGCTCGGGCAGCACACGCTCGAAGTGGGCGACGAGGCGGTCGAGTACCTGCAGGTTCTCCTCGTCCGGGAGCAGTTCGGGCACCCCGTACAGGTGAGCGACCGCGAAGTTCCAGGTGGGGACGGCCGGCGAGGTGTCGTACCAGCTCGGGGACACGTACCCCTGGGGCCCGTAGACGATCACCATGACCTCATGCTGGCCGAGCTCGTGCAGTCGCTCATCCGGCCGCCCGACGTGGCTGAGGAGCACGATCCCGTCCTCGTCCTCCTCGAGCAGGACCGGATAGTGCGACGAGACGAGCCCACGACCGGGGACGTGACTGACGACCGTCGCCCAGGGGTGCTCGCGCACGAGTGCGCGGACGGCTTCGACGTCGCCCTGGACGTACTCGGGGGTGTGCCTCATCTGCCGCCTCCTGCGGTGCTCGGGGTGTCGACCGCGGACGCTGCGGCCGCCAGGGCCGTCGCCACGTTCGAGGGGGCTGCGACGCCCCGGACGCGCGCCAACCAGGCGGTCGTCGCGGCGAGGGCCCCGAGGTCGAGCCCGGTGTCGATCCCGAGCCCGTGGAGCATCCACACGAGGTCCTCGGTTGCGAGGTTACCGGTGGCGCCCTTCGCGTACGGGCAGCGACCCAGGCCACCCACGGAGGAGTCGAACTCGGCGACGCCCAGGGAGAGCGCCGCGTACACGTTGGCGAGTCCCTGCCCGTAGGTGTCGTGCAGATGCAGCGCGACCGCCTCGACCGGTATCCCGGCGGCGAGCACGTCCCGGACGACGCGGGTCGTGAGCCCGGGCGTCCCCACGCCGATCGTGTCGCTGACGGCGACCGTCGAACACCCGGCGCGGTAGATCCGCACGGCGGCCTCGACGACCGTCGCCGGATCGACAGCACCCTCCCAGGGGTCCCCGAACGCCATCGACACGTAGCCGCGCACCGGGACGCCCTCCGCGGTCGCGGCGGCGACGACCTCCTCGGCCCGTTCGACGGCCCCCTCGCGCGAGGTGTTGAGATTGGCCCTGGCGAACGACTCCGACGCGCTCACGACCACGGACACCTCCCGGACACCCGCGTCGATCGCCCGATGCAGACCGCGCAGGTTCGGCACGAGGCCGACCGCCCGAGCACCCGTCGGCACCTCGAGTCCCGCGACGAGCCGTTCCGCATCCGCGAACTGCGGGATCCAGGTGGCCGGTACGAAACTCGTCACCTCGAGGTCCCGCGACCCCGCCTCGTACAGGCGCCGACAGAGCTCCGCCTTCACCGCCGTCGGCAGGATGTCCGTCTCGGCCTGCAGCCCGTCCCGCGGTGCCACCTCGTAGACGCGCACCCGGGTCGGGAGACCGTCCACCGGTTCCATCCGGGGCTGCGGAAGGCCGCTCATGCCGACGTCGCCCGGAGCTCGTCGAGCACCTCACGCGCGTACTCGACCCGGATCCGACGGTCGGCGACGATCCTCGCCGCGACCGCCCCGATCTCGTCCACGGTCGCGCCGGCGCTCGCCGCGATCGTCCGGGCGTGCAGGGTCATGTGTCCGCGCTGGATGCCTTCGGCGGCGAGCGCCCGACACGCGGCCAGGTTCTGGGCGAGGCCCACGGAGGCGATGACGGCCGCGAGTTCCCGGGCCGTCTCGACGCCGAGGAGAGTCACGCCCGCCTGCGCCGTCGGATGTGCCTTCGTCGCTCCACCGACGAGTCCGACGGCCAGTGGGACCTCGATCGTGCCGACGAGGTTCCCGTCGGCGTCCTGCTCGAACTGTGACAGCGCCGAATAGCGACCGGACCGCGCCGCGTGAGAGTGGCAACCTGCTTCGACCGCCCGGGTGTCGTTGCCCGTGGCGAGGACGACGGCCGTGATGCCGTTCATGATGCCCTTGTTGTGTGTGGCCGCCCGGTACGGATCGGCCTCGGCGAACGCGCTCGCGGCGACGATGTCGGCGACGACCTGCGCACCACCGAGGAGGTCGGCGTCGAACACCGCCCTGGCACGGGTGATGCGCTGATCGGCCTTGTTCGTGAGGATCCGCAGGAGGGTCCGCGATCCGGCGATCTCGGCGATGCGGGGCGCGATCGCCTCCGCCATCGTGTTCACGGCGTTCGCGCCCATGGCGTCGCGGACGTCGACGTGGAGGTGGACGATGACCTGCGTCCCGACGCGCGTCGGCAGGATCCGGACGTCGATGTCTCGGGCGCCACCGCCGAAGGAGACGAGGATCGGGTCGAGCTCGTTCGCGAGGGCGAGCAGTTCGTCCCGGGCCTCGAGGACACGGAGCCGCGCGGCGTGCGGGTCGACCGCGTCGAGGACCTGGATCTGCGCGATCATTACGTCGCCCGACGACGACGTCCGGAAGCCGCCGTGCACGCGCGCGATGCGGGCGGCGTTGGAAGCCGCGGCGACGACGCTCGGCTCCTCGGTCGCCATGGGGACGAGTCGGTCCTGGCCGTCGATGGTGAAGTTCGTCGCGACGCCCACCGGGATGGCGATGACGCCGACGACGTTCTCCACCAGGTGGTCCGCCTGGGCGATCGACAGGCCGGCGTCGGGTCGCAGTGCGGCGAGCGCCTCCGCCTCGATCCCGGCCCCATCGGCGACGAGCTCGAGCCGCTCGTCCGGCGTGTGGTCGCGCAGCCCCTGGATTCGGCTGTTTCTCGGCATGGGTCGCCCTTCGGTACAGGCAGACACCGGATCCTCGGTGCTGCGGTCAAGACGACCCTAGGAGCGGCGATCGTCGACGACGATGGGTGGATGACTCAGCGGATCGACGATCGTGTGGGCGGATCCCACACCCCGCTGGACCGGCCGTCGCTTTAGACTCCTGAGGGACCAGTCAGGAGACCCGATGCGAGAGCCTGCCGACATGCGAACGGCCACCGACCTCGTCGACGCCGACCCCGTCCACGACACCGAGCGGGAGCTGATCCGGCTGCGACGCCGCGAGCACGAGCTCTCCGCCCTGTTCTCCAGCGCCCGTGAACTGGCCGAGCTCCGCGACAGCGACGCCGTGCTTGCCAGGCTCGTCCAGCGCGCCCACCAGATGATGGGCGTCGATCTGGCCTACCTGTCCGAGTTCGACCCGGTCACGCACGAGTTACGGGTCCGCGAGACGAGTGGCTCCGTCAGTCCGTCGTTCCAGACGCTCCGGGTGCCTCCCGGGCGAGGGCTCGCGAGTGTCGTCGTCGAATCACGCACGGCCCAGTGGGTCGCGGACTACTCCGACTACTCGACCGACCGACACGAGCGCGGCATCGACGACGCGGTCGCAGCGGAGGGGCTCGTCTCCCTGCTCGGCGTGCCGATGCTCACGAGCGACGACGTCCTCGGCGTCCTCTTCGTCGGCAACCGCGACCGGAAGGACTTCTCCCCCGACGAGGTCGCGCTCCTGGCGGCGCTCGCGGACCACGCCTCGGTCATCCTCCAGACGACGCAGACCCTCCGCGACCTGCAGGACTCCGAGGACGCCAGCCGACGGAACCTCGCGGACCTCACCGCCCACCTCGTCGAACGCGACCGGGCGAACACCGTCCACCAGGAACTCGTCCAGGCGGTCCTCGCCGGGGGCGGATTCGCACCCGTCGCGGAGACGCTCGCCACCGCACTCGGCCGTGCGGTCGCCGTGACCGACGCGCAGGACCGGGTGATCGCGGCGGCCGGGCTCCCGCTCTCCCCCGGCATGCTCGACCTCGACGACGCCACCCGCGCAGCCATCACCGACAGCCGTCGCTCGGGCCACTGCGTCCTGGTCGCGAGCGGTGGTGTCGGAGCGGTCGCCGCCCTGTCCGCCGGCAGCCGGCACTTCGGCGTGCTCATCCTCGGTGACGGCGACTTCGAGCTCGGCGCCGTCGACCTCCGCACCGTCGAACGCGCGGCCCAGGTCGCGGCCCTCCTCGAGCTGCAGCAGGAGGCGGCCTCGGGCGCCGACCACCGCGTCCGCAGCGAACTCATCGCCGACCTCCTCGACGATGTGCCCGAACGCCGATCCGACGTCGAACGACGCGCCAGGCGCCTCGGCATCGACCTGCACGAACTCGACTCCCTGCTCCTCCTCGCCGTCCCGGGAGACCAGCAGACCACCGCCGCCCGGGCGCTCAGCCGCCGACTCGACGACCACGCGCTCGTCGGCGAGTACCGCGGGTACGTCGTCGCCGCACACGCCTCCGACCGCCGGCCGCTCGACGCCGACGCCGTCCGCCGACACGTCGCCGGCAGCATCCAGCAGCCCGTCGTCGCCGTCGTCCCCCGCACCGCTCCCGACGCCCTCACCTCCGCGTTCACCAGCGCGATGCGTACCGCCAGACTCATCGCCGCGCTGGAACTCTCGGACCTCACCGCATCGACCGACGACTTCCTGCCCTACTCCGCGATCTTCGACACCGATGCGCGGGCGCTCGCCGACTTCCTGCGCGACACCATCGGACTCGTCCGGCGCTACGACGCCGAGCGGAACGCCGACCTGCTCGGGACGCTGCGCGCGTTCGTGCGGAACAACGCGAGCCCCACCCGCACGGCGCGCGCCCTGAACTTCCACACGAACACGATCCTCCAGCGGCTCGACCGGCTCGACCAGGTGCTCGGAGCGTCCTGGCGCGAGGACGAGCGCATGTTCAGGCTCGGCATCGCCGTCCGCCTCGACGAGCTCCGTGAGCAGTTGCAGGCCGGACGGTAGGCGAGGTCGCCGGATCAGCGGTCCGTGTCCGCGGCGAAGGCCTCCACGCCCGACTGCGGGAACGGGTTGCCCGTCGGCCGGCCGAAGACGAGGATCATCTCGGCCACGGCGTCGGACTCGTTGCGGACACCGTGGACGAGCCCGGCCGGCGCATAGAACGCGTCGCCGGATCGCAACAGCCTCCGGTGCTCACCCGAGGTCACGACGAGTTCGCCCGCGGTGACGACGTACAGTTCGTCGGAGCTGTTCGGCGAACAACTCGCGTCGTCACCCTCCAGGTGGAGGTGCTCTCCCACTGCTGCTCCGGGTTCGAGGCGATACCGCATGACCGATGACGGCAGGGCCGTGGTCTGCTGGAAGTACCACTCCAGATCGATCCGGCCCGGGCCCTCGTACAGGGCCACCTCGTGAGCGTTGTCGCCGAGTCGTTGCACGCGCATCCGGTTCCTCCTGGTGGTCGTCGATCGGTGGGTGGGATCAGGTCCGGTAGAGGACGGGCATCGACTCGAGGAGTTCGCGCGTGTAGGCGTCCTGAGGTCGGGTCATGACCTGCTCCCCCGTCCCCTCCTCCACGACGCGGCCGTTGCGCATCACCGCCACCCGATGCGCGACGTGATGGACGACCGCCAGGTTGTGGGTGATGAAGAGGTAGGTCACGCCCGTCTCCTCCTGGAGGCGGACGAGCAGGTTGAGCACCTGCGCCTGCACGGAGACGTCGAGGGCCGAGGTCGGCTCGTCCAGGACGACGAACTCCGGCTTCGCCGCCATGGCCCTGGCGATCGCGATGCGCTGCCGTTGCCCACCGGAGAACTCGTGAGGGAAGCGCCCCGCGGCGTCCCCCGGCAGCCCCACCTGGTGGAGCGACTCGACGACCCGAGCTCGACGAGCTGCCGCCCCCAGCCCTGCGGCGACGAGCGGTTCGGCGATCGAACGTGCCACCGTGAAGCGCGGGTCGAGGGAGTCGTTGGGGTCCTGGAACACCATCTGCACCCGCCGCCGGTGCGTCCGCAGCGCCGACCCACGGAGCCGCGAGACGTCGCCACCGTCGAACTCGATGCAGCCCGAGCTCGGTCGCCGCATCAGGAGGATCGCCCGGGCGAGGGTGCTCTTCCCGGAGCCGGATTCTCCGACGAGTCCGAGCGTCTCGCCCCGACGCACTTCGAGCGACACGTCGTCGAGCGCGAGCGTCGCGTGCTCACCGTGTCCGAACCGTTGCGTGACGCCGTCGACGCGGAGCAGAGTGTCGCTCATCGGACCTCCTCCAGGACCGCCGGCGCCTCGGCGAAGTCGTTGTCGACGGGGATGACCGCCAACGGCGACCGCACCGGCACCGACGGTCGCGGAATGCTCTCGAGGAGCGCCCGGGTGTACGGATGCTGCGGGTCCGCGAGGACCCGCTCGGCGCGGCCGGTCTCGACGATGCGCCCGCGGTACATCACGGCGACCCGCTCGCAGAGCTGCCCGATGACGCCGAGGTCGTGGCTGATGAACAGGACGCCCATCCCCGTCTCGTCGCGCAGAGTCCGCAACAGCTCCAGGATCTGTGCCTGCACCGTCACGTCGAGCGCGGTCGTCGGCTCGTCCGCGACGAGCAGGGTCGGTCCGGCGGCCACCGCGATGGCGATCACGACTCGCTGGCGTTGACCGCCGGACAGCTGGTGGGGGTAGTAGCCGAGCCGTCGTTCCGCGTCGGGCATCCGAACGAGGTGCAGGATCTCCAACGCCCGCGCCCGAGCCTGCCGTTTGTCGGCGATCCCGTGGATGCGGAGGACCTCGGCGATCTGCGCCCCGATCCGCATGCACGGGTTGAGGGCGGACATCGGCTCCTGGAACACCATCGAGGCGCGCGCTCCGCGGAGCCCCGACCAGTCACGTTCCGTGGCGCCCTGCATGTCGGTCCCCGCGACGTCGAGGCGGGACGCCGTGACCGTCGCCGAGTCCGGCAGCAGCCCCATCATCGCGAGGGCGATGCTCGACTTCCCGCTCCCGGACTCGCCGATCACCCCGACGATCTCCCCCGGACCGACGCGCAGGGACACGTCCTGCACCGATGGCGCAGCACCACCGTAGGCGATGCTCAGCCTCTCCACGTGGAGGGCGTCGACGTCTCGATCCATGGTCAGACCAGCTTTCGCTCGAGTGGTGCGGGAGGGACGGTGGGGTGGACGACAGGACTACTGGCTCAGCCAGGCCTCGTCGAGCCGGTACCTGGAGTAGTACGCGTCGCTCTGGTAGTCGTGCAGCTTGGCGCTGTCCCAGACCTCGAAGTAGACCGGGACCGCGACCGGCACGATCTCGAGCACCTGCTCGGCCGCTTCCTCTGCCAGCTGGTCGACGAGTTCGGCGTACTCGGCCGGGTCCGAGGCGCTCTTCGCCTGCTGGAAGAGCTCTCGAGCCGCATCCGCCTCGGGGTTCCCCTCCCAGTGGTTGTAGACCCCGCCGTCGACGAGCACGGGGTCGTAGTAGAACAGCGACGCAGCACGAGGGCTGCCCGGGATGGCGACGAGGTCGGTCCAGCTCTCACCGGTCGTGAAGACCGGGGCGATCTCCGACAGCGGCTTCGCGTCGAGCTTCAGGGTGATGCCCGCTTCGGCCAGCTGCTGCTGCATCATCTCGTAGACGGGGTGGTGCGACTGCGCGACGTCGCCCATGTAGCTGAGCGTGATGGTCGGGTTCGGCTGGCTGGCGTCCGCGAGGAGTTCCTTCGCCCGGCTGACGTCGCGCTCGTAGTACGGCAGCCCCTTCGGGTTGAGCGCGCCGGGGTCACCGGCCGGTGGCACGAACGACAGCGCGGCGTAGCCGAGCATCGCCGTGTCGACGAGGGCCTGGCGGTCGAGGGACAGCGCGACGGCGCGACGGACGTCGATGTCGGCGAGCGGCCCGGTCTCCGGGTTGATGTAGATCGCGAGGTTCTGACGGTAGGACGCCTCCCCGAGGGTGAATCCGGCCTGGACCGCCTGATCGGCGAGGCTCCCGTCCGTGAAGTACGCGGCCTGGATGCTGCCCTGCTGCAGCGCGGCGAGGCGTGCGGACTCGTCGGGGATGAAGTCGAAGACGATCTCGTCGAGGTACGGTTTCGTGTCCTGCCAGGCGTTCTCGTTCTTCGCCATCGTGACGCTGACACCGTCGCTCCAGTCGGTCACCTGGAACGCGCCGGTCCCGAAAGTGGTCCGCTGCCGCTCGTCCGGGGTCGCCGCGCCATAGCCCTCCTCGCTCACGATGAAGAACGTCTGGCGTGCGGAGACCGCGTCCACGAAGGTGCCGTCCGGTGCGCTGAACCGGAACGTGACCTCGGTCTCACCGGTCTTCTCGATGCTCGAGACGTTCGCCAGGTAGGTGCTCGCCGACGTGGTGGCCTCTTTCATGAGGGTGAAGGAGTAGACGACGTCGTCGGCGCTGAACGCGCTGCCGTCGGCGAAGGTGACATCGTCGCGCAGCTCGAAGACCCAGGTGAGTTCGTCCGGTTGCGACCACTCGGTGGCGAGCGCCGGGATGACCTCGCCGTCGTCGTCCTTCGCGAGCAGCGTGTCGTACGCGACGGCGTTGATGACCTCGGCGGCGATCGCGCTGGCGGCCATCGGGTCGAGTCCGCCGGCCGACGGCTCGGCCGGGACGCCCCAGTGCAGGGTGCCGCCGGCGACCGGGTCGCCGCCCGCGTCGGCCGTGGATCCGCCGGGCGCACAGCCGCTGAGCGCGAGGGACACCGCCACGATGGCGACCGTCCCCGCGAGGATGCGTGTCTTCATTGCTGCCTCTTCTCTGGAGCGTCGTCCGTGGACGCCGCGTCGATGGTGGTGCGGGATGACGTGCCGTGGTGCGCCACTGCCGTTCACCGACGCCCGCGTGGGCGGCCGAGCGAGAACGCGGGCTCCCGCCTCGGGGCGAAGTGGTCCTGGAGCCCGTCGGCGAGGAGGTTCCAGGCCGCCGAGAGCAGGATGATCACGAGGGAGGGCAGGACGATGAGGAGGGGCTGCACCTGCATGAAGCGCGTGAACTCGCTGATCATGCGGCCGGCCGATGGTTCGGGCGCCTGGACACCCTGACCGAGGTAGCTGAGCGCGGCTTCGATGAGGACCACCTGCGAGGCGACGGACGCGAACTGCACGAAGAGCGGCGTCAGGACGTTGGGGAGCAGGTGCTCGACGATCACCCGATGTCCCCGCACGCCACTGAGCGTCGCTGCGAGGACGAAGTCCCGTTCGCGCAGCGCGATGACCGGGGCTCGCATGACCCTGGCGAATCCCGGCGCGAACACGAGGCCGAGCGCGATGATGAGCGGCCACGGCCCGGTGCCGATGACGACCCCGACGACGAGCGCGACGAGGATCGCGGGCAGGGCGAGCGCCGCGTCGACGATCCGCATGATGATCGCATCGACCCAGCCGCCGAGGTACCCGGCCACGAGCCCCAAGGCCGTACCGATGACCGCGCCGAGTAGGGCGGCGGCGCCCGAGATGAGCAGACTCGTCCGTGCGGCGAGCGCCAGGCGGGTGAGGTTGTCGCGACCGAGGTTGTCGGTGCCGAGCAGGTGGTCGAGGCTCGGCGCGGCGAGGGCCGGTCCGGACGCGGCGAACGGGTCGTAGGGCGGCGCGAGGGTCATCCACCCGGCGAGCAGGAGGATGCCGACGAGGATGCCGGATCCACTCCAGAAGGCGGGGCCGAACCCGTTGCGACGGCGGCGGCCGTCGATCTTCGCGAGCGCGATGGCGCGGGTGACCGTCATGACGTGTGGACCCTCACTCGTGGGTCGATCAGCGGGTAGATCAGATCGACGATGAAGTTGATGAGCACGTAGACCGTGCCGATGAGCAGCACCGTCGCCTGGATGATCGGGTAGTCGGACGAGCGGATGCCGGTGAGGAGGAGCGAGCCCATCCCGGGGAGCGCGAACACGGTCTCTATGACGACCGTCCCGCCGACGAGCGCGGCGAGTTCGATCCCGATCACGGTCGTGACCGGGATGAGGGCGTTGCGCAGCGCGTGCCGGCCGACCAGTCGGGACGGTGACGCCCCCTTGGCCCGCGCCGTGCGGACGAAGTCCTGTCCGAGCGTGTCGAGCAGGGTGCCGCGGGTGTACCTGGCGACGATCGCCGCGAGGACGAGACCGATGAGGAGCGCCGGCAGGACCAGCACGCCCACGAGTCGCAGCGGATCCCCGCTCGCCCCCGCCGTACCCACGAGCGGCAGGCGCAGGGTGAGTGAGTTCACGAGGATGAGGACGGTGCCGAGCACGAACGGCGGCGTCGCGAGGAGCACGAAGGACAGCCCTCGGACCGCGTTGTCGGGGGCCCGACGCCACCGGGTCGCTGCGAGGACACCGGCCGGGATGCCGAGGACGGTCCCGAACAGGGTCGCCATGACGGCGAGGGTGAGGCTGAGCGGGAGGCGCTGGGCGATGAGGTTGGACACCTCGTTCGGGACGGTGATGGCTCGTCCGAAGTCACCCTGCAGGACACCGAGCAGCCACGCGAGGTACTGCGTCAGCCAGGGTCGATCGAGGCCGAGCTGCGTGCGGAGGGCGTCGAGCGCGGCCGGGTCGGGGTTCGAGGGGTCCGCGAACGCCGACAGGGGGTCGCCCGGGATCACCCGGACCATCGAGAAGACGAGGACGGACAGGACGAACAGGACGAAGAGCGACGACAGGACCCGGGAGACGATGTATCGCGCCATGGGATCAGCTCACGGAGGTCGGCATCGGTGAGACGCGGTCGGCGCTGCGGGCGTGGGACGGGGCGAAGCTCGAGATGTCGTCGCTCGTCCGCCCGTCGAGTGCGAGCTCCGCGAGGATGCGTCCGAACGCGGGCGTGAACTTGAAGCCGTGACCGGCGGCGAGGGCGACGATGACGTCCGGGTGCTCCTCGAGCGGGCCGAGGACGAAGTTCCGGTCCGGGGTGAGCGCGTACTGGCACGTCACCGTGCGGAGCTCGCGGCCCGACGCCGGCACGAGGTCCGCCATGAAGTCGGCCAGCTGCCCGGTGAGCCCCGGCGACGGGACGAAGGTGCGCTCCGCCGGCGACATGCGGTTCTCCGAGACGTCGCGTGCGGCCTTCACGGTCGGTTCCCCGAAGGTCGGGAAGCCGTAGTAGCACTCCTCGTCCTCCCAGATCCACACCGGGAACCGCTCGCAATCGAGCTGCTCGGCATCGGACGGGCGGAAGTAGGTGATCTGCTCCTGCATCACGTCGAGCGGGATCGCCGCGTCGAGCGGCTCGAGCAGCTCGTTCGCCCAGGCGTCGGCGGCGAGGACGACCTTGCCGGCACGCACCGGCCCGCTGGAGGTCTGCACGACGACGCCGGCTCCGTCAGGGGTGAGTGCGTCGACCCGGGTGCGGTCGCGGATGTCCGCCCCGAGCGCCCGAGCACGGAGCTGGAGCGTCGCGACGGTACGGGCCGCGTGGGCGATGCCGGTGTCGGCGGTGTAGACCGTCTCCACGTTCTCGGGGATCCGGAACTGCGGCCAGCGCGCCTGCACCTCGACCGGCGTCAGCAGCTCGTGCGGCACCCCGCACTCATCCAGGGCCGCGGTGAAGTCGGTGGCCGAGTAGGGGCCGTCGACCGGCAGGAAGATGACGCCACCCGTGATGGTGAGCAACCGTTCGCCCGACTCCTGCTCGAGGTCAGCCCAGTCGCGGTACGCCGACTGCGCGAGTCGCACGTACTGCGGAGCCCCGTACGACGTCCGGACGATCCGCGAGGTGTCGTGCGAGGCGCCGCGGACGTGCCCGAGTTCGAACTGCTCGAAGGCGACGACCTTTGCGCCCCGACGGGCGAGGTGGTAGGCGGCGGCACTGCCGAGAGCTCCCATGCCGACAACCGCGACGTCGAACGATTCCATCCGGTGGTGCTCCTTCGTGCTTGCCCGATCGATTCAGGCAAGTGTGCTGGAGCTCCGGAGACCGGCCTATGGACCGATGACCCAGGTTTTCGCGTCAGGAATGTGCCGTGGCGACGACCGCACGCCGGGTCAGCGGCCGCGTCGCCCCGAGAACAGTGCGTGGAGGAGCGGTACGACGGAGACCACCATGAAGACGGTGCCGAGCACGGCGTCGTCGGCTCGGAGGACGGCTCCAGCGACGAGGAGCGCGGCGAACAGCACGGCGGAGACGACCCGGCCCGTCGTGCGGTCGAGCCGCGCGATCCGCTGTTCCAGTCTCGGGTTGGTGGTCGCGACCGCGCCGGCTTCCACCCGCGTGATGACCGCGTCGAGACGCTTCGGCAGGCGGACGGCGACCGTGGCGATGTCGAGTGCCTCGCGACCGAGGTCCTGGACGACGTTGCCGCGTTCGTCACGGAGCAGCTGCGCGGCGTAGGGCTCGACGGAGTCCCAGAGGTTGAACTCGGGATCGAGGGCACTGCAGACACCGGAGGTGAGCGAGATCGCACGGATGATGAGCAGGAAGTTCTCGGGCAGCTGGAACGGCAGCGTGCGGATGACCTCGCTGAACTGGTTGCCGAAGTCTCGGAACTCCTTCGGGTCGACGTCGCGCAGTTCTGCGAACCCCATGCCGCCGAAGCGTCCGAACAGTGCGGTCATGGCCCGCTCGAGCTCGGTCGTGTCGGCCGAGGGCAGGAGGACGCCGAGGTCGCGGATCGCGTCGACCAGGCCCTTGCCGTCGCGCGATGCGGCGGCGATGAGGAGCTTCCGGAGGCCGCGCCTCGTGGTCGGTGGAACCTCGCCCATCATCCCGAAGTCGATGAACGTCAGCTTCCAGGGTCGCTCCCCCGGGGCAGCGTCGACGGGCGTCACGAAGATGTTGCCGGGATGCGGGTCGGCGTGGAAGAAGCCGTTGGTGAAGAGCTGGTCGAACATGACGGCTGCGAACACGGGTGCCACGTCGACCGGGTCGATGCCGGCGGCGCGCAGGGCGTCCGCGTCGGTGATCTTGATGGCGGTGACGTCTTCGAGCGTCAGGACGCGCTGGGTCGTTCGCTCCCACACCACCGCGGGGACGGAGACGCGGTCGTCCCCGGCGAAATCGACGGCGAACCGCTCGGAACTCGCGGCCTCATGGAGGTAGTCGATCTCTTCGAGGCTCGTCGCGGCGAACTCCTCGACGAGTGCGGGCATGTCGACGCGGTCGGAGACGAGCCGGACACGGCGCAGCCAGCCGCCCACCTTGCGGAGGGCGGCGAGGTCGACTGCGACGATCTCGTCGATGCCCGGCCGCTGGACCTTGAGCACGACGGCGTCGAGCCCGGTGTCGGCAGCGAGCGCCGGCGCGAGCATGGCGCGGTGCGCTTGTCCGAGCGAGGCTGCTGCCACGGGACGTTCATCGATGCCGGCGAAGACCTGCGAGAGCGGCACGCGGAGTTCCGACTCGGCGAGCGCGCGGATGCGAGGGAAGGCGACGGGCGGGACCTCGTCCTGCAGGCCTTCGAGCTCCTTCGTGATCTCCGGCGGGAGCACGTCGAGGCGCGACGACATGAACTGGCCCACCTTGATCATGAGGCCGCCGAGGTCGACGGCGAGCACGTGGAAGCGTCGTGCGAACTTCTGCATGCGGCGAGTGCGGGTCCGCTCCGTCAGTTTGATGAGTCCGAACCGCGGCAGGACGATCTCGAACCACCAGGCGGCGGCCAGGTGCCAACTCGCGAAGCGGAGGATGCGACGGTACCGGGCACGCCCGTGAGCGGGCGGACCGGCTGGAACGCCGGCCCGCCCGCTCAAGGGGAGCTCGCCGAAACGGGACGCCGTGTCGCTGGGCGTCCCGCCGGTCGACGACACTCGGTCAGTCCTGGGCGAGGATCGCGTAGAGGCGCTTGCGAGCGTCGTCGAGGATGGCGACGGCCTGCTGGACCTGCTCGGGCGTTCCGGTGCGGCCGACCTGGGCTGCGGCCTGGGCCAGCTCGACACCGGCCTTCGGCAGGGCGGTGAAGCCGGGGTGGTCGGACGAGTCGGCGTTCTGCCACGGAGCGGACGCCCCAGACTCGGCGACCTCGTCGCGACCGGCTTCGGTCAGCGCGTAGGTCTTGCGACCGCCCGACTCCTCGGCCGTGATGATGCCCTCGTCGGAGAGGAGCTGCAGCGTCGGGTAGACCGAGCCTGCGCTGGGCTTCCAGGAGCCGCCGCTGCGCTCTTCGATCTCGCGGATGATCTGGTAGCCGTGCATCGGCTGCTCGGCCAGGAGGGCCAGCACGGCGGAGCGGACGTCGCCGCGGCCGACACGGGAGCCGGCGCTCTTCTCGAACTTCGAACGCAGCTGTTCCATCATCTGCCACATGCCGTCGGTCCCGAAGCCGGCTCCGCTGCCGAAGCCTCCGCCGTTACCGAACCCTGCGCCACCGAATCCTGCGCCACCGCTTGGGAATCCACCCATGATTGCTCTCCTCCGTCGTACGTGAACGATGCTCAACGATATATCGGTGAAGCTGTGAACGATATGTGTAATCGGAAGATCGTGATGGCGTAACGTCGCCCTCATGAGCCCCTGGACCGCAGCAGACATCCCCGACCAGCACGGCCGCGTCGCGATCGTGACCGGTGCGAACAGCGGGATCGGCGCGGTGACGGCCCGTGAACTCGCCGCCAGCGGCGCCGCCGTCATCCTCGCCTGCCGCGACACGGAGAAGGGCGCGCGGGCAGCGGCGACGATGACCGGCGACGTCGAGGTGCGGCAACTGGATCTCGCCGACCTGGCGTCCGTCCGTCGATTCGCCGACGGGGTCGAGCGGGTCGACGTACTGATCAACAACGCGGGCGTCATGGCGGTCCCCGAACGTCGCACGACCGACGGCTTCGAGATGCAGATCGGCACGAACTTCCTCGGGCCCTTCGCACTCACCGGCCTCCTGATCGACCGCATCACCACGCGGGTCGTGACGCTGTCGAGTGCCGCGCACCGGGCCGGCAAGATCGATCTGACCGATCTCAACTGGCGCAGCCGGACGTATCGGCGCTGGTCGGCCTACGGCCAGTCGAAGCTCGCCGATCTGATGTTCTCGGCCGAGTTGCAGCGACGCCTCACGGCGGAGGGGTCCTCGGTGCTGTCCGTGGCCGCGCACCCCGGCTTCGCGTCGACCGAGCTCCAGTCGCACACCGAGTCCGCGCAGGGTCCGCTCCTCGCATGGGGGACCCGGCTCCTCGGTCAGAGCGCGGACATGGGTGCACTTCCGACGCTGTATGCGGCGACCTCGCCCGACGTCGAGCCCGGCGGCTACTACGGTCCGAGCGGCTTCGGGGAGATGCGTGGTGGTCCGAAGCCGGTCGGCCGGACCTCGGCGGCCCGCGACGAGCACGTCGCCGCCGAGCTCTGGAAGACGGCCGAGGCGCTCACCGGAGTCACCTACCGGTGAGCGCTCCCGGCCGTCTCGGCGTCACGCGGGAAGGCTCTCCTCGATCGCGGCGATGACCTCGGGGGCGTCCGGCTCGGTCGTCGGACGGAAGCGGTGAACGGTCCCGTCGGGCGCGATGAGGAACTTCTCGAAGTTCCACTTGACGTTGCCCGCCTTGCCGTTCGCGTCGGCGGTCTTCACGAGCTCCTGGTAGAGCGGGTGCCGGTTGCGGCCGTTGACCTTCACCTTGTCCATCATCGGGAAGGTGACGCCCCAGGTGGCCGAGCAGTACTCGGCGATCTTCTCGTTGTCGCCGAGCTCCTGCAGGAACTGGTTGCTCGGGAACCCGATCACCGTGAAGCCGCGGTCGGCGTACTGCTTCTGGAGTGCCTCGAGCTTCTCGTACTGCGGTGCGAGGCCGCAGCGGCTCGCGACGTTGACCACGAGTTTGGCCTTCCCGTCCCACTCCGCGAGGGTCGTGTCCCGGCCGTCGAGGGTGGTGACGGGGATGGTGTCCAGATCGGTCATGGTGTGATGCCTCTCATCTGTCGAACGACGTCCTGCTCGAGCACCGTTGTGCGCAAGCGGATCCACTCCGAACGCTACTCGCCCGGGGCGCGACCGGCGCCCTTTCGGCAGGGCGTTCCCAGCCGACAGGCGTTGACACCGCCTGCCCGCCGGTGGATCGTGAGTGCAGCAGATCGGAGCAGGACATGGGACGCATCCACATCGACCTCTTCATGACCCTCGACGGCGTCGCGCAGGCACCCGGCGGGCCCGAGGAGGACCCCAGCGACGGGTTCGCGTTCGGTGGCTGGCAGGCGCCGCTCATCGACGAGGTCGACGGGGAGCAGATCGACGCCGGCATGGTGGGTATGGACGCCCTCCTGCTCGGGCGCCGGACCTACGACATCTTCGCCGGGTACTGGCCGCACCAGGAGGGTGGCCAGGACGACGGCATCGCGAGGCTCTTCAACCGACTGCCGAAGTACGTCGCATCACGCGAGCCGCAGGAGCTGGGGTGGGCGAACTCGACGCAGCTCGGACCGGACCTCCCCCAGGCCGTTCGAGCTCTTCGCGAGCGTCACTCACAGATCCACGTCATCGGCAGCCTCGACCTCGTGCAGACCCTGCTGGCCGACGCGCTCTTCGATCAGCTGAACCTCTGGGTGTACCCGATCACGCTCGGCACCGGGAAGCGCGTCTTCGCGACCGGCACGGTCCCGTCCACACTGCGCCTGCTCGGCCCCGCGACCACTTCCCCCGCCGGGACCGTCCACCTTCGCTACGAACGGATCGACGGCACACCGGCCACCGGCGACATGGGCGACCCGCGATGAGCGCGTCGGACGAGGCATCGGCGCAGCGGCCCGAAGCAGACACCCGCTTCGACACGGTCGTCGTCGGTGCCGGCGTCGCGGGGCTCGTCGCCGCACGGTTGCTCGCGGCCGCCGGACGCGCGGTGGTCGTCGTCGAGGCCCGCGACCGGGTCGGCGGGCGGGTGTCGACCGAGCGTCGCGACGGGCGGGTGACCGATCTCGGCGCGTCATGGGTGCACGGTGTCGATGACAGCGCGGTCGCCGCGGCGGCCGAGGCGTTCGGGATGCGGACGGTCGAGTTCACCGTCGGTGGTTACCAGCCGGACAGCCGACCGATCGCGTACTACGGTCCCGACGGCAGGCGCCTGTCGGACGCCGAGGCTCGCGGTTTCGCCGAGGACGTCCATGCCCTCGATGCGACGCTGCTCGGTGTCGTCGCCGAGTCGGCCCCGGACGCGTCGTACCGTGACGTGACCGAGGCGGCACTCGCCCTGCAGGCGTGGGAGACCGAGCGGGCGCAGCGGGTCCGTGAGTACCTGGAGCATCGTTCGGAGGAGCAGTACGGCGCGTGGATCGAGGACCTCGCGGCGCACGGGCTCGACGACGACGCGATCGACGGTGACGAGGTCGTGTTCCCCGACGGCTACGACGTGCTCCCGCGACGGCTGGCCGAGGGGCTCGACGTGCGCCTGGAGCACGTGGTGACGAATGTGCGGTGGTCCACGGACGGCGTCGAGGTCTCCGCACAGGGACCGACAGGCGAGGTGGTGCTGCGCGCGGGCTCGGTGGTGGTGACGGTGCCCGTCGGGGTCCTGCAGTCGGAGGAGTTCGCGATCGATCCCCCGCTGCCGGAGCCGGTCGCCGGCGCCCTCTCACGATTGCGGATGAACGCGTTCGAGAAGGTGTTCCTGCGTTTCGAGCGACGGTTCTGGGACGACGGCGTCTATGCGATCCGCCAGCAGGGGCCGGAGGGTCGCCGGTGGCACTCCTGGTACGACCTGACGACGGCGCACGGCGCCCCGACCCTGCTGACGTTCGCCGCCGGCCCGACGGCCGTGGAGATCCGGGACTGGGACGAGTCGCGCGTCGTCGAGTCGATCCTCGACCAACTGCGGCGTCTGTACGGCGACCGTGTCGAGGAGCCGACGGAGGTGCACGTCACCCGGTGGCAGGACGACCCGTTCTCCCGCGGGTCCTACGCCTACATGACCGTCGGCTCGACGACCGCGGACCACGACGCCCTCGCGACCCCGGTCGGCGACGTCCTCCACCTCGCGGGTGAGGCGACGTGGACCGACGACCCGGCGACCGTCACAGCGGCCCTGCACTCCGGCCACCGGGCCGCCGAGCGCGTCCTCGGTCGGTCGATTCCCATCGAGACCCTCTGGCGCGACGAGAGCGCAGTACCGGTCGTCGACCCGGTCCGATGACGACCACGAGTGCGCTCTCGCGAGCGTCGAAGGAGAGGAAACGTATGCGATTCATGATGTTCGTCCTCACGGACCCCGTGCCCGACGAGCCAGCCGATGACGCGGACGTCGACCACTGGGTCCAGGAGCTGGACACGACGGGGCGTCGTCTTCTCGGCGACGTGCTTGACCCGAGCGAGGCGTGCGGCGTCCGTGTACGCGCCGGTGAGCGACTCGTCACCAACGGCCCGATCCCGGGAGCGACCGACACGCTCTGGGGCTTCGACATCCTCGAATGCGCCGACCTCGATGAGGCGATCGACGTCGCCGCCCGCCACCCGATGGCCCGTAACGGCCGCCTCGAGCTGCGCCCGTTCCCGGGCCCGTAGGAAGCCGACGGGCTGAGCGGACACCCAGGCGCCGACCGCCGGTCTCAGGAGCCCGCCGGCGTTGACCCATTGACCTCGGGCCGACGAGGGAGGCGGAATCGCCGAGCGTTCGATCCTTCGATCAGGCGCGCAGCGGCTTCAGCGCGCCTGCCCACGCCTCGAGCTGGTCGAACAGCACCCCGGCGGCTTCGGTGTGCTGGGGCCCGGGCGTGAAGGTGCTGAAGTCCTCGAAGTCGGTGAAGAGCGAGAAACTCAGCTGCTGCCGTACATCCGCGATCTGCAGTTCCGCGCTGATGCCGCGAAGGTGTTCGATCGCGCGGGCACCGCCGAGGCTCCCCCACGCCACGAACGCGGCGGCCTTGTTGTTCCACTCGGCGTACAGGTAGTCGATGGCGTTCTTCAGGACGGCGGACGTGGAGTGGTTGTATTCGGGCGTGACGAAGATGAACCCGTCGTAGGGCGCGATCGTCGCCGCCCAGGCCTTCGTGTGCTCGTTCTCGTATGCCCCGAACGACGGCGGCGTCGGCTCGTCGAGGAGAGGCAGCGGGTGGTCGAGCAGGTCGATGAGCTCGTAGCTCGCGCTCCGACCGGCGGCTTGCTCGACGACCCAGTCGGCGACTGCCTTGCCGTTTCGGCCGGGGCGGGTGCTGCCGAGGATGATGGCGATTCGGAGGTCTGACATGGGGTGCTCTCCTTCGATGTGCGTGCCCGTCCCGCGAAGCACGGGACGTGGTGGTGCTTGGCTCGCACTGTAGCCGGGAGGCTGGGCAGGCGTCCCCATCCGGGGTGGGGCTTGCCGAAGGGCTCCGGGCGTGCTGGGATCGGCGAACTCCGGCGTCGTGCTCAGGAGACGGCCGGCCCGCTTGGCAGGGTCTGCGCGCCGATGACGGCGAGGAGTCGGAGTTTCTCGGCGCTCTCACTCCCGGGCTCGGCCGTGTAGACGAGCAGCCGGTGTGACTGCTCGGGGTCCAGCAGCGTCTGGCAGTGCAGTTCCAGCTCGCCGACCTCGGGGTGGAGGAACCGCTTGACCTCCGTCGGCCGGAGACCGACCTCCTGCGCGGCCCACAACTCGCGGAAGTCCTCGCTCCGTTCCAGCAGTGCGTTCGCGAGTCGTTCCGCACGCGATCCGGGACCGCGCATCGTGACGACCTCGCGGAGCCCGGCGGCGTACACGCGCGAGAGCAGCAGGCGATCGGCGGGCGCGTAGGCCGCGCTCGCGGTCGGGTCGGTGAACCACCGGTAGCCCAGGCTCCGGTCGTCCCCGGTGAACCGGGAGGCGTCGCCGTTGAGTGCGACGGCCATCGGGGTCTGGCGAAGCGTCTCGCCGAGTTCGTTGATGATCTCGGCGGGGGTGTCCTGCAGGCGGTCGAGGATCCGCAACAGACCTGGGCCGACGTGGTCGCCGTGCGCTCCACGCGCGGGAGGCGTGCGCCCGGCCAACCGGAAGACGTGGTCCCGTTCGTCGAGGGAGAGGCGCAGGCCCTGCGCGATCGCCGCGATCATCTGCTCGGACGGCTGAGGCCCGACGCCTCGCTCGAGCCGCGCGTAGTAGTCGGTCGACATGTTGCAGAGCGCCGCGACCTCCTCCCGGCGGAGGCCGTCCGTCCGTCGCCGCGGACCGCGCGGAAGCCCGACGTCCTCCGGCTGCAGCTGGTGCCGACGGTGGCTGAGGAAGGTCGCCAGGCCGTGCCGATCGATCATGTCGCGTCTCCTCGTCGTGCAGCGGTCCGTGGACCTCCTTTCTATCGTGCGAGAGCGGTGCCAGCCACGGATCGCCGATCAGTGGATGAGCCGGTCCTGGACCGGCCGAAACCGACCGTCGAGAGTGGTTCCCACACGCCGGACCACGGCGACACCCACGACGAAGGAACGACCATGCCAAGAACACCCGCGTTCACCATCCCCTACCTGACCGGGTCGTTCGCCGTCGTCACCGGCGCGAGCGACGGCCTCGGACGGGTCATCGCGACCGAGCTCGCCCGGGCGGGTGCCGAGGTCGTCCTGCCCGTGCGCTCGACCACGAAGGGCGCGCACGTCGCCGACGGCATCCGTGCAGCGGTTCCCGGCGCGACGGTGTCGGTCCGCAGTCTGGACCTCGCCTCCCTGGATTCCGTCACAGCGCTCGTCGAGCAGCTCACCGCCGAGGACCGCGCGATCGACCTGCTCATCAACAACGCCGGCGTGATGACGCCGCCCGAGCGACAGGAGACGCGGGACGGCTTCGAGCTGCAGTTCGGTGTCAACCACCTCGGCCACTTCGCGCTGACCCTCGGTCTGCTACCGCTGCTCAAGGCCGGTGGAGCGCGCGTCACGCACCAGACGAGCATCGCCGCCCGGAGCGGATCGATCAACTGGGACGACCTCGACTGGAAGAGCACCTACGACGGGATGCGGGCCTATCAGCAGTCCAAGATCGCCGTGGCATTGTTCGCCCGCGAACTCGATGCTCGGAGCCGAGCCGGCGGCTGGGGTGTCTCCAGCAATCTGTCGCACCCCGGCGTCTCCCCCACCAACCTGTTGGCCGCCCAGCCGGGCATGGGCCGACAGCGCGACACCGGAGCCCGTCGTGTGGTCCGCCTGCTCTCACGCCTCGGCGTCGCAGGCCCGGTGTCGAGCGCCGCTCAGCCCGCGCTCATGGCCGCGACGGCACCGACCGCGCGAGGCGACGAGTTCTACGGCCCGGTCCGCACGATGGGTGGCCGACCCGCGCTCCTCCCGGCACTCTGGCCGCCGATGCGGAACCTGGACGACGCCCGTCGCCTCTGGGACGAATCCGAGCGGCTCATCGGACGGTGACGCGGCGGCTGGGCGCTGGTCGGACGGCCGGCGCTCCGAGCACGCCCGCTGGAACCCGTAACAGTCACCGCCACCCCGGGCGACCAGCGGCGTGCTTCGACGTGATTCGCATGGTCGCGCCCTACGGGAGCGGAGGCGTCCCATCCGCGCCGCGTGCGATGCGGAGCATCCGCGTCGCTGTCGCGTGGAGGAGTTCGCGGAGATCCTCGGGTTCGTCGACGATCACCGCATGATCCCCCAGCCCGGCGATCACCGCTGGAAGCCAGTCGAGGCGTTTGGCTCGGATCGAGACCCGATGCCAGGTGGGTGCGTCATCGATCGACTCCACGACGGCCACGCTCTCCGGGAAGTGGGCCCGGATCTGCGGGACGCTCGCCTGGATGCGCAACCGGACGTGCCATCGGTAGTCCGCCCCCGCGAAGCGATCGACGAGTGGAGGGCGCTCCGCTCGAGCACCCGGGCCCGAGACGACGCCGGGCAGCGTCCGCGCCGATCGGATGCGGTCGACCCGGAAGGTGCGCTCCTCCGCTCGCTCGACGTCGAACGCGTCCAGGTACCAACGACTGGCATGGACGAGCAGGTCGAACGGATGCACCGTGCGACGCGAAGGCGTGTCCTCCGCGTCGCAGTAGCGCAGTTCCACGGGGCGTCTCGCTCGGATCGCGTCCGACACGGTGAGCAGGACGCCCGCGTCGGGCACGTCGTGGCGCGACGGCCTCAGCGCTGCGGACTGCATGACCGCCTCGAGGCGATCCACGGACGCGGCCGGGAGGGATCGTCGGATCTTCGCGAGGGCGATCTGCGCTGCGACGTCCGGGGAGTCCGAGGACGATTGGGCTTCGCTCAAGCCGAGGAAGACGGCGACCGCTTCCTCGTCAGTGAGGATGATCGGCGGCACGCGTCGGCCGACGGCGAGGCGGTACCCGCCGTAGCGACCGCGCACCGACTCGATCGGGACATCCATGTCCACGAGACGCTGCACGGAGCGGCGCACGGTCCGTTCGTCCACGCCCAACCGCTCGGCGAGCTCTGGCACGCTGCGGATCTCCGCGGACTGCAGCAGCTCGAGCAACTGCAGCGCTCGAGCAGTCGGCGAGCCGGTATGTCCCATCTCATGAGAATACCGGGCGAAAACGGTCCGATATTGGCTCTATCGTCGTCACCGCCCCGCACCTGTGGGGGAAGACCACCAGCCAAGGAGACACGCATGCACCTCGCAGCCACCCGGATCATCACCGACGACGTCGACACCCTGGTCGCGTTCTACGAACGGGTCACCGGTGCGACCGCGGCACGATTGCACCCGTTGTTCGCCGAGGTGCGCACCGACACCGGCACGCTCGCCATCGCCAGTTCGGCGACCATCCCGCTGTTGGGCGAGGACGCCGCCGCACCGCGAGCCAACCGATCCGTCATCCTCGATCTACTCGTCGAGGACGTCGACGCGGTCTACACGAGGCTGCAGGGCGTCGTGGAGACGTTCGTGAACGAACCCACGGACATGCCGTGGGGCAACCGGTCGCTGCTGTTCCGCGACCCCGACGGCAACCTCGTCAACGTCTTCACCCCGATCACCGCTGACGCAGGGTGAACGCGTCGACTCGTGACGTACGTCCACGGCCTACGCCGGGATGACACGCTCGCCGGCTGTGGGAGGCGTCCGAGCATCTCATCAGCTGACGCGCCAGAGCCGGCGAGCGGAACACGGTCTATCCTCGGTCCCGTGAAGATCGTCGTGTCGGGCACCCACGCCAGCGGGAAGAGCACGCTCATCGCGGACTTCGCGCTCCGCCACCCGGAGTTCACGGTCCTCGGGGAGCTGTTCGACCTCGTGGAGGACGCCGGAGACGTCCCGAGCAGCGCCATGTTCGCCGCCCAGCTACGCCTCTCGGCGGACCGACTGCTGGACGAGTCGGATGACGGAGACGTCATCGCGGAACGCGGGCCACTCGACTTCCTCGCATACCTCCTCGCGTCAGCGGAACTGGCCGGCACCGACCTCGACACCGGGTTCCTCGAGCGGGCGACCTCCCGCACCGCCTCGGCGCTCCAGACGGTGGATGTGCTGGTGGTCCTGCCGTTGACGCCGAACGACGGGATCCACGTCGGCGCGGACGAAGACCTGGAGCTGCGGACGGCCATGAACGCCGTCCTGCTCGATCTCGTCGACGAGCCCGATCTCATCGCCGACCACGTCACGGTCGCCGAGATCACCGGCGACTCGTCAGACCGATTGGCCGCCCTGGAGGCTCTGGTCGCGTCGCAGCAGCGCTGACCTGCCACCGGACACGCCCACGACTCGGTGCCGGGTAGTGGTCATCCGGGTCACCGCGGGCACGGGCACACGCCTACGCCGGGATGACGCTCGACATGAGTCGCGGCGCTGGCGGGAGCGCTTCGTGCCGGTCTGACGCACGCAGGCCGTCGATCACGAGTGCGGCGTAGCGTCGTGCAGCTCGGACGCGCTCCGTCTCCGTCGTCGTCGAGAGTCCGCGAGCCGCGAGCAGGACCACGAGGAAGTCGTCGAGGACGAAGTCCGCGCGCAGCGCGCCGGCGTCGATGGCGCGACGAGCGACGGTGGTGACCGCGCGCACGGCCTGTTCGCGCTGGGTCCGGAAGTCGACGGCATCCGGGTAGGCGGCGAGGAACGCGTCCGTGAACCCCTGGTTGCGGGCGTTGAGGACCAGGACCTCCTCGATGATGCCGCGGAAGGCACGCCAGGGGTCTGCGTCCGCGAGGGCGTCGACCACGATCGAGCGGCAGGCGCCGAGCTCGTCCACGAAGGCGGCCCTGACGAGATCGGCTTTGGTCGGGAACCGTCGGTAGAGGGTGGCCGGCCCGACACCGGCTCGGCGGGCGATCTCCCGCATCGTCACGTGGAGGCCGTCCGTCCCGAACAGATCGCGGGCTGCGGCGAGGACGCGGTCACGGTTCTCCTGCGCGTCGGAACGCAGGTTCTGAGGCAGTGTCGCGGACATGTGTCTCACATTACTCAAGTGGACGGGTGCGTCCGTTACGTTTCGGGAGGCGGGTCAGATCCCCCGCCGTGAAACGGAGTGCACCCATGCGCGCAGTGATCATCCGCACCTTCGGCGACCCGAGTGGAATGGAGGTGACGGACCTGCCCGTCCCCACGCCCGGGGCCGGTGAGGTCCTCGTTCGAACGGAGGCCGCCGGCGTCGGCGGGGTCGACGTCGTGATCCGCCGGGGAGGGATCGCCCAAGCCGCTCGCGACTCGGGGATGATCCCGGGGAGTGAAGCCGCTGGCGTCATCACCGCGACCGGGCCGGACGTCGATCCCGCGTGGGTCGGTCGACGGGTCTGGGCGTTCACGGGGACCTCGGGTGCGTACGCCGAGTACGTGACCGCGCGCGCCGACGAGATCGTCGAGCTGCCGTCCGACCTGACGTCCGTCCAGGCGGTCACGCTGGGCAGCGCGTTCCCGGTCGCGCACTTCGCGCTCGAACGCGCTCGCCTGACCGAGGGCGAATCCGTCCTCGTGCGCGGCGCCGCCGGGAGTATCGGCCTGGCCGGCGTCGAGCTGGCCGCTCGTGCCGGCGCCGGGGTCATCGCCGTCACCACGTCGTCCCCGGAACGCGGGGAGCGACTGCGGGCGTTCGGTGCAACCCACGTGCTCGACCGCTCCGGCGCGGGCGATGAGGACGCCCCGGTGGAGTTCGACGTCATCCTCGACATCGTCGGCGGCCCCGACCTCCCCCGGTTCATCGAGCGGCTCTCGCCGAACGGCCGCCTGATCGCCGTGGGCGTGGTGGGCGGGTTCCCGCCTGCCGACTTCGGCACGGCGCTGCTGGCCGGCTTCCGCCGATCGATCACCTTCGGAACGCTGAGCCTCGACACCGTGCCGCGCGAGGAACTCGCCCGGGTGCGAGCCGAGGTGTTCGACGACGCCGTCCGAGGCGCGCTCTCGCCGGTGATCCACGACACCCTGCCGCTGAGCGATGCAGCCGAGGCGCACCGTCTCATGGACGCCGGGGACGTGTTCGGGCGCGTCGTGCTCGTGCCCTGAGTCGGCTGACGAGGCAGGCACCGATCCGCCACCGCTACAGCCAGATCGTCGCCAGCCAGATCTCGACGGCGGCGAGCACGAGCAGGGCGGCGTTCAGCCCGAGGACCCGGAACTCGCCGCGACGCACGTGAACGGTGATGCCACCGATCTGCACGAGGACGAGGCCGACCGCGGCCGCGACGGTCAACCAGGTGAGGACGCCCACGAGCGGTGGCAGGATGAGGCCGACCACGCCCAGGATCTCGAGGGCGCCGATCACGCGGACGGTCCACAGCGGCATGGTGTCGACCCAGGCCATCATGGGGCGCAACTGATTCGCCGAGCGCACGAGCTTCATGCCGCCCGAGTACAGGTACAGGACCGCGAGCAGTCCTGCGACGAT
Organism: Plantibacter sp. MDV22-iso1; assembly: GCF_058408345.1. NCBI lineage: Bacteria > Bacillati > Actinomycetota > Actinomycetes > Micrococcales > Microbacteriaceae > Plantibacter > Plantibacter sp. MDV22-iso1. The sequence continues at coordinate 23,399 of NZ_JBZVDY010000004.1, read as the reverse complement.
CCAGTAGGCGATGACCATGTGCAACCTCCGAGTGCGTGTGTGCGTTGATGGTTACGATAGGTAACCAACGCAAGTGTGGACCGGATCGGACCGGCGTACAAAAGGCACACGCGTGTGACCGAGCCGCGAGGGGTGCCGTGTTCCGCTACCAGAGGCTGTGTTCCGTCCGGGGCGACCAGGGCAAGGCCATCCGCTCACTGCTCGACCGCATCGCCGACAAGTGGGCGCTCCTCCTCATCGCGACGCTCCATGACGGCCCGTTCCGGTTCACCGAGCTCGAGCAGCGCATCCCGGGCATCTCCCGACGCATGCTCACCCTCACCCTCAGGAACCTGGAACGTGACGGCCTCGTCACCCGCACCACCTTCGCCGAAGTGCCGCCACGGGTCGAGTACGAGCTGACCGACCTCGCCGAATCGCTCATCCCGCACGCGGTGGCGCTCGCCGAGTGGGCCGGTGAGCACGTCCCGACGATCGAGGCGAGCCGCAGGGCGTTCGACGAGCGGTCCTGAGCGCCGGGCGTGGTGCGGACCAACGGAAAAAGTCCCGGAAACCAGACGGTTTCCGGGACTTCCTGGTCGGGCTGACAGGATTTGAACCTGCGACCCCTTGACCCCCAGTCAAGTGCGCTACCAAGCTGCGCCACAGCCCGATGCCATCCCCGCGGGCGGAGAAGACAACTCGAACAGTCTAGCGGATTCCGAGAGCGCTCCGTGACACGACTCCGGGGACGGCAGATCGGCCCAGACAAGCCTCGGACAGGCCGCACTCGTCGGGTGGGAGGTCTCCCCTGCCCGCCCCCGGACGGGGCACGCTACCGTGACTCGTCCGCAATCGCGTGACAGGACGAACGGACCGATCCGGCCACCCGATGGAGGACCCCATGCGCTACAGCCACTACTGGAAAGAGGTCCGCGTCGCGGCCCTCACCGCCTTGCCCGTCGCGATCGGCTCCGGCATCGTCCAGGTCAGCCGCAACACGCCGATCGACGACGCCGTCATCGGCGGCGCCATCACCTTCGTCGCGCTGTCACTGCTCATCCCGGTCGTGCGCCACTGGCTGCACCCCGAGTCCCGCGGCTGACCACTGCGGCACGCCGAAGCATCTGCGGCACGCCTTGCATGACGTGCCGCGAGGACGGGCACGTGCCCGACGGGACCGCAGCGCTACTCGGCCTTGCGGTCCGCGACGAGCTGGTCGCGCACCTTGCGTCGCAGCACCTTGCCGATGAGCGACGTCGGCAGCTCGTCGAGCTGCACGACCCGCTTCGGCACCTTGTACGCGGTGAGGCGGGTCCGGCAGTAGTCGCGCAGCGAGCCGGCGTCGAACACCGTCCCGGCACGCATGACGACCGCGGCCGTCACGTCCTCGCCACCGGAGTCGCGCGGCAGGCCGACCACGGCGGCCGATTCGACGTCCGGGTGCGACAGGAGCGTCTCCTCCACCTCGGACGGGCTCACGTTGAACCCACCGGTGATGATGAGCTCCTTCACCCGGTCGATGACGGTCACGAAGCCGTCCGCCGACACCGTCACGATGTCACCGGTCCGCAACCAGCCGCCCTCGAGCAACGCCTCACGCGACTCGTCCGGACGGCCCCAGTAGCCCTGGAAGACCTGAGGGCCGCGGAGCAGCAGCTCGCCCGACTCCCCCGCCGCACGATCCACCGCCGGGTTCTCGGGGTCGACGACGCGGATCTCCGTGCTCGGGAACGGCACTCCCACAGTGCCCGGCCGACGCGACGGACCAATCGGGTTGCCGAGTGCCACCGGCGACGACTCCGTCATCCCGTAGCCCTCGACGAGCAGACCGCCGGTCGCCTCCTCCCACCGCGTCACCGTCGACACCGGCAGGCTCATCGCACCGGAGATCGCAAAGCGCACACTCGTCAGGTCGACGCCCTTGCGGCTCGACGCACGCGACAACGCGTCGTAGATGGGCGGCACCGCCGGCAGGAACGTCGGCGGCGACTTCTTCGCCGCCGTGAGCACCAGCTCCAGGTCGAACTTCGGGAACAGCACGAGCCGCGCCCCGATGCTCATCGCGAACGTCAGGCACAGCGTCATGCCATAGGCGTGGAAGAGCGGCAGTACGCCGTAGAAGACCTCGCCACCCTCGCTCAGGCCCGGCACCCAGGCGCGTCCCTGCGCCGCGTTGGCCCGCAGGTTGCGGTGCGTGAGGATGGCACCCTTCGGCGCCCCCGTCGTCCCGCTCGTGTACTGCAGGAGCGCGGTGTCGTCGAGCGTCGGACGCACGACCCGCTTCGACAGCTTCCGTCCGCCGATCAGCCGCTCCCACGGAAGCACGTGCTTCGCCGACGGTGTCGCGGTCATCGCCGCACGCGACTCGCGCGCACGCTTCACCGGCAGCCGGAGCGCCAGCCGCTTGGACAACGGCAGGGCCTGGGTGATGTCGACCGAGACGATCCGCCCGCGCATCACGTCGGCCGGGAGGTCGGCGACGAGGTCGTAGACCTTGTCCCAAACGATCGCGACGTGCGCACCGTGGTCCTCGAACTGGTGCCGCAGCTCCCGAGCCGTGTAGAGCGGGTTGTGCTCGATGACCGTCGCGCCGAGCCGGAGCGCCGCGTAGAACGCGACGACGTGCTGCGGACAGTTCGGCAGCACGAGGGCCACGCGGTCGCCCGGCTTCACACCGAGCTTGCGAAGCCCTTCGGCCGCTCGCGCGACCTGTTCGCCGAGCTCGCTGTAGCTGGTCTCCGCGCCGAAGAACTCGAGGGCGATGCGATCACCGAAACGCTTGACCGAGGTGTCGAGCAGGTCGACGAGCGTCTCGGTGACCTCGTCGATGTCGGCTGGCACGCCACTGGCGTAGGACGACAACCACGGCCGTTCGGCCAGACGCTGACGCTGTGCCTCTCCGGCCTCGGTCGGCTCCGACGACTGCTCGCCCTCGCGCTGCTCGGCTGTGTTTCCTCGATGGTCCACGACGATCCTCCAGATGACACCGCGCGCACCGCACGCATGCCTCCACCCTAGGCGGGCGCGTATGCCCGACCGGGGATGCGACCGGACTGCTTGACAAGCTCCAAACCGACACCGGTGAATCGCCCGAGGAACGGTGGAACAACGCCAGGAGCCGGCCGCCCGAAGGCGACCGGCTCCCGAGGATCGAACGACTCAGACGGCGTCGGGCGACGCGGGCGTCTTCGGCTGACGCTTCGCGGCCGCAGCGGCGTTGTCGGACATCGCCTGCTGGAGGTTCTCCCCCAGTGCGCCACCGGCGACCCCGCCCAGGAGGGCGGACAGGTCGAGCCCGGTGATGTCCTTGACGACCTTCGGCACCTCGCTGACGACCTGACCGACCGTCTTCGTGACGGCCGACGCACCCTCGGTCGAGATGACCGTGAGGTTCGAGATGTTGCCGAGCGGCTCGGACACGGCGCGCGTGATCTCAGGCAGACGAGCGATGATCTCGGATGCGAGTCCAGCCTCACCGTACTTCTTCAGCGCCTCCGCCTTCGCGTCGATCGCCTCAGCCTCGGCCAGACCCTCCGCGGCCACGGCCGACGCCTTCGCGTCACCCTGGGCGCGGATACCCTCGGCCAGCGCGATCTGCTTGTCGCGCTCAGCGGTACCGGCGAGGCGCACGGACTCTGCAGCGGCCTGGGCGTCCTGCACGGCCGCGACCTTGTTGGCCTCGGCGATGGTCTTGCGCTTGAACGCGTCGGCCTCCGTCGCGGCATTGGCTGCGTCTCGGGCAGCCTGCGCGCGCTGGACCGTCGCGTAGGCGTCGGCCTCGGCCGGCTTGCGCACCTCGATGTCGAGGCGTTCCTGCTCCACCTTCGCCTTCTCGGCGAGCGCCTCACGCTCCTGCTCCGCGACCAGACGGTCCTGCTGCGCCGTGGCCAGTTGACCGGAGGCCTCGGCCTCGGCGTTCGCGCGGTCGGTCTCCGCCTTGATCGTCGCCTGCTTGAGGCTCAGCGCCTTCTGACGCTCCGCGACCTGCTCCGCCGCTTCGATCCGCGCGAACTCGGACGCACGAGCGGTCTCTGCCTCCTTGATCTCGGCGTTCTGCCGGGCGAGCGCGTTCTCCGCGCGCCCGAGGTCGGCGAGGTAGTTGGTGCCCGGCGTCGAGATGTCGGAGATGTTCAGCAGGTCGACCTGGAGGCCCTGCTCGGCGAGATCCGTCTTGGTCGCCTCGACCACCGCTTCGGACAGGGCGTTGCGGTTGGAGATGATCTCTTTGATCGGCATGTTGCCGATGATGGAACGCAGCGACCCTTCGAGGGACTGCTGGATGATCTGCGTCAGCGACCCCTGCTGGGAGAGGAAGCGCTGCGCGGCACGGCGCACACCCTCCGGCGTGCCGGAGACCTTGAAGTTCACGCTCGCCTGGATGGCGACCTTGATGAAGTTGGTGTCGACACCCTCCACGACGATGCCGATCTGACGCTGCTCGAGCGAGATCGGGAAGCCCTGCTGCAGGATCGGCCAGATGAACACCCGCCCACCGATGACGACGCGCTGACCGCCATCGGGCTCACCCGTCTTGGCGCCGGCCCCCCGACCGACGATGACGAGCGCCTGGTTCGGCGGCACGCGCTTGATGCGTCCGGCGACGAACGCGACGATCGCGAGCGCCACCACGACGAGTGCGATCACGGCGATCACCGTGATGTTGGTGGTGATGAAGTCCATAGGGCAGGTGCCTTCCCCTCGAGGGCGTGCTGGTGGATGGATGGAATCAGGGCTGCGTGTCGGCAGCGGCTCCGCTCGACACGGGTTCGACCTTCACGCGGGAACCCTGGAGCTCGACCACGCGGATCCGACTGCCGGTCTCGATCCGCGTGTCGGAGAACGCGAGGCGCGTCTCGATCTCGTGCGGGCCGTCGAGGCTCACCTCGCCGAAGGACGCCGAGATGGTCGACCGGGCGACGCCGTAGAGACCGAGCGGTGAACTCGGCGTGCCGTCCTCCGAACGCTTGAAACTCCGGATCATCAGCTGGACGCCGACGAGCACGAGGACACCGATGACGGCCGAGATGACGTAGGCGGACCAGACGGGCAACCCGTTCGCCAGCACGATCGCGCCGACGGCGCCGAAGACGGTGAACGCGCTCCCCAACGCGGTGGCCGAGACCGCCCCGTCCAGGAAGTCGAAGATCTCACCGAAGACCAGGGAGATGAGGACGATCACGAGACCGACGGCGCCGACGATGATGAACAGGGTCATGCCACCAACCCTACTGAACGCCCAGGCGACGTGCAGGAAAGCGGTCTCCCGTGATGACGGCGACGGGTTGCGGGCCCCTGTGGAGCGACTGCAGCGGCCCTCAGCCCACTGCGTCGAGCAGCTCCGTCAGCCAGCCGGCACCGCGCGTCGTCGCGCCCAGACGCTCGACGCGTTCGCGCAACCCGCGGTCCGAGGTGACCACCACGACCGCCCCGTCGAGTTCACGGACGACGTCCACGATCGCGTCGTCGCCACTCCCCGCAGCGTCGACGATCGAGACGCCGGCCCGCAGTTCGTGCCCGGGCTCTCGTACGCTGTCATCGGTGTGGACGCCGCGGGCCTGTCCTTCCACGACGGCGACGTAGGCCGGCCACCAGCGGTTGAAGTCGAGGTCGAGCGTCTGGGCGTCGAGACCCTCGTGCGCGAGGCGGCCGAGGCGCGCGACGAACCGCTGTGCGGCACCCGCACGGTCCTTCCACCACCCGTCGGGTCGCGAGCCGACGACGTTCGCGACGTCGACGACGACCGTGACGCGGCGCTCGAGCTGCGACCGCAGGCCGGGCCACGAATCGGCGAAGCCAGGGTGCAGAGGCAATGTCTCGACCTCGGCGAGCGGCACCCAGGCGAGAGCGATGCTCTCCGGGTCGGACACCACGGGTTCGAACGGCTCGACCGCCTCGACGATCACCGTCGTGTACGACCAGAACCCGAGATCGAGCACGGAGTCGAACCGCAGCTCGATCGACTCGGCGGGGACACCCGCCTCCTCGTGCGACTCGCGGACCGCACCGTCGACAGCGCTTTCGAACTGGTGACGCGCGCCTCCCGGGATGCCCCAGGTGCCGCCGAAGTGGCTCCAACCGGCCCGGTGCTGCAACAGCACGCCGCGCGCCCGATCGTGCACGAGGAGTCCTGCTGCACCGAACCTCCCCCAGAACTTGCGGCCGTCCCCGGATTCGACCCAGGCATCCCCGGCGTCCCGGAGGGGGCCGCCGGGAGGATGCGCATCAGTCATTGGACCAGCCTGGCACGAAACACTGGGCGGCACCCCCTTGCCCACCGTCATCTCCACACCACGTGCAGAATATGTTATATATTGAACTCCAGTATTGCATCGGCAGCGCTCGCGCCCGCCGCACCGAACCCACGCGAAGGACCCTCATGGATGCACGTCAACGCCGGACGCGGGCACGGCTCGCGCGCACGATCCTGCAACTCGCCGCCGAACGCCCCACCTCCGAGATCTCCGTCTCGGAGATCGCCGCACGCGCCGGCATCAACCGATCGACCTTCTACCAGCACGCGGCGGCGCCGTGCGAACTGCTCGAATCGGTCCTCGCCGAGGAGCTCACGGAACTGAGCATGACCCACCTGGCGACCGTCTCCGCGGACGACGCCCCGGCGGCGATCACCAGCGCCACAGTCGCGGCGCTCCGCCACATCGACGAGCGCGCCGACATCTACCGCGTCGGTCTCGGCGACGACCTCATCGGTGCGAGTCTGCAGCCGATGCTCAACCGCGTCTTCACCTCGACGGTGCTCGAGATCTTCGAGCGCGGGGCGATCACCCTCCCCCACGCCGAATGTCTGAGCGAGGAGCAGCGCGAGCTGTTCACGCGATCGGCAGCGCACTTCGTCGCCGCGGGCTCCGTCGCGGCGTTCCGCGTCTGGCTCGACACCCCTGCACCACGCGACATCGCGTCGTTCCTCGAGGTCATCGGCGAGCTGCTCCCGAGCTGGTGGCCGTTCCAGGCCCAACACGAGCCCGCCTCGGCGCCAGCGGACGAGCCCGCCCTCGCTCGCCCCTGACCACGCCTCGACCAGGACGACGAAGGCCCGGGACCACTTCATGGAGTGGTCCCGGGCCTTCGTCGCCACCGTCAGGCAGACGGACGCCGCGGTTCAGCGCTGGCGCTTCTCGCGGACGCGCATGTTGACGTTGATCGGCGTGCCCTCGAAGCCCCAGATCTCGCGCAGGCGACGGACCACGTAGCGACGGTAACCGGGATCGAGGAAGCCGGTCGTGAAGAGCACGAAGGTCGGCGGACGGCTCGCGGCCTGCGTGCCGAACAGGATGCGGGGCTGCTTGCCACCGCGCAACGGGTGCGGGTGCGCCGCCGTGAGCTCGGCGAGGAAGGCGTTGAACTTGCCGGTGGGGATACGCATGTCCCACGACTCGAGGGCGACCTCGAGGGCTGGGACGAGACGCTCCAAGTGGCGGCCCGTGCGCGCGGAGATGTTGACGCGCGGCGCCCAGGACACGTGCGAGAGGTCCTGTTCGATCTCGCGCTCCAGGTACTTCCGGCGTTCGTCGTCGAGCTGGTCCCACTTGTTGAAGGCGAGCACGAGGGCGCGACCGCTCTCGAGGACGAGGTCGATGATGCGCACGTCCTGCTCGCTGATCACCTCGGTGACGTCGATGAGGACGACGGCCACCTCGGCCTTCTCGAGCGCCGTGCTCGTGCGGAGCGACGCGTAGAAGTCGGCACCCTGCGACAGGTGCACCCGGCGACGGATGCCTGCGGTGTCGACGAAGCGCCAGATCTTGCCGCCGAGCTCGATCTGCTCGTCGACCGGGTCGCGGGTGGTCCCGGCGAGGTCGTTGACGACGACGCGCTCCTCGCCTGCGGTCTTGTTGAGCAGGCTGGACTTGCCGACGTTCGGGCGTCCGAGGATCGCGACACGGCGGGGGCCGCCGAACTCGTCCTTCGCGACGGCCGAGACCTGCGGGAGGACCTTGAGGATCTTGTCGAGGAGGTCGGCGACACCACGACCGTGGATCGCGGAGACCGGGTGGGGCTCGCCGAGGCCGAGGTTCCAGAGCGCTGCGGCCTCCGGCTCCTGACGGGCGTCGTCGACCTTGTTGGCGACGAGGAAGACGGGGCGTCCGGTCCTGCGGAGCAGCTTGACGACCTGCTCGTCGGTCGCCGTGGCACCGACCATGGCGTCGACCACGAAGATCACGACGTCGGAGAGGTCGATGGCGATCTCGGCCTGGGCCGCGACAGATGCGTCGATGCCCTTGGCATCGGGCTCCCACCCACCGGTGTCGACGACCGTGAAGCGACGGTCGTTCCACTCGGCCTTGTAGTTCACGCGGTCGCGGGTGACACCGGGGGTGTCCTCCACGACGGCCTCACGACGGCCGAGGATGCGGTTCACCAGCGCGGACTTGCCCACGTTCGGTCGTCCGACGATCGCCACGACGGGCAGCGCCGGCAGGAAGCGGATCTCGTCCGGGTCCTCCGTCGCGCCGTCGAGGATGTCGAGGTCGTCGCCCTCGAGGTCGTAGTCGGCCAGGCCGGAGCGGAGGGACGCGGCCCGCTGGGTCGCGAGCTCCTCGTCCATGTCCTGGAGGCGGTCCGCGAGGTCGTCGGGGCCTCCGTCGAACTGCTCGTCATCGTGAGCCATGGGAGTTCCTTGCTGTGAGGGATTCGGTGACGCGGACGACCGCGTCGACCGTCTCGTCGAAGTCGATGTGCGTGGAGTCGACCGTGGTCACTCCGTCCGCCGCGTTCATGAAGTCGACGACCCTGGAGTCCGCCCGATCACGCCGCTGCAGTTGTTCCGCGACGTCGCCGGCAGGGTGGCTCTCGAATTCCGCTGAACGCCTGGCCATTCTAGCCGCTTCGGATGCCGTGAGCAGGATCCGAGCCTGAGCATCCGGTGCGACCACCGTGGTGATGTCGCGTCCCTCGACGACGATGCCCGGGCGGTCGACGTCGGCGATGAGCGATCGGAAGGTCTCGTTGATCCATGCACGCACCTCCGGGACACGGGCGACGGCGGACACGACGGCCGTCACGCGAGGGCCGCGGATCTCGTCCGTGACGTCGCGATCACCGAGCGTGAACGCGGTCACGTCCGGGTCGAGTGAGACGGTGAAGGCGCCACCGAACGCGTCGAGCGAGCCGATCACCGCCGCCGAGTCCTCCGGGTCGACGTCTGCATCGAGCGTGTGGAGCGCGAGCGCGCGGTACCAGGCGCCCGTGTCGAGGTAGCGGTAGCCGAGCCGACGGGCGACGGCCTTGCTCACGCTGGACTTGCCGCTGCCGGCCGGTCCGTCGATCGCGACCACGACGGGTGCGTCCGGCGTCGTCGACGCGTCGGTGCTGGTGGGGTGCTGTTCGGTCATGTCTCTTCCTATACTTCCGCGATGCGCCAGCCGCGCGACTCGAGGTCGTCGACGGTGCGCTGCTTCACCTCGGGGAGGACCTGGACCTCCGCGAGACCGATGTTCGCGCCGGGCGAGTGCTCCAGACGCAGGTCCTCGATGTTGACGCCGATCTCGCCGAGCTCGGTGAACAGGGCGCCCAGCTGGCCGGGGCGGTCGTCGAGCAGGACGACGATGCTCGCGAACCGGCGGTTCTGGCCGTGCTTGCCGGGGAGCCGTGCGACGCCGGTGTTGCCGGCGGCGATCGTGTCCGCGATCGTGCGGCGAGCGCCCGGCACCTCCGGGTCCCGGAGTGCCGAGATGACGGACGCGAGGTCGGCGGACAGCTGCTCGAGCACCGGGAGGACCTCGGCGTGGTTGGCGCTGAGGATCTGGACCCAGAGCTCCGGCGCGCTCGAGGCGATGCGGACGGTGTCGCGCAGCCCCTGTCCGGCGAGCTGGATGGCGCCCTCCTCGGCGTCCTGCAGCTGGGCGGCCAGGAGGCTCGCGACGAGTTGCGGCGTGTGCGAGACGAGCGCGACGAAGCGGTCGTGTTCGTCCGGCGTCATCTCCATCGGGATGGTGCCGAGGTCGAGCGCGAGGCCCTCCACCTGCGACAGCGCCCAGGCGGGTGTCTCGGCGTCGCGGCAGATCACCCACGGGCGACCGAGGAAGAGGTCGGCTCGCGCCGAGATCGCTCCCCCGCGCTCACGGCCGGCGAGCGGGTGCGAACCGATGTACCGGGTGAGGTCGACACCGCGCTCGAGCAGTGCGCGGTACGGTTCGAGCTTGACGCTCGCGACGTCGGTCACGACGGCGCTTGGAAACGCGGCGAGTTCGGCCTCGATGACGCGAGCGGTGACGTCCGGCGGGACGCAGATGACGACGACGGACGGGTCGTCGGAGGGTTCCGCCGCACGACCCGCGCCGTAGTCGACGGCGAGGCGCAACTGACTGGGCGATGCGTCGTCGAGGATGATGTCGACGCCCTTGGCGCGCAGCGCGAGTCCGATGCTCGCGCCGAGGAGGCCGGCTCCGACGATGCGGACCGAGCCCTGCACGCGGGCGGGAGCTGCGCTCAGGTCGCTCATTCCGTCGGCTCCGGCGCCTCCGCTGCCGTGCCGTCGGCCGCGCGGGCTTCAGGACCGTGTGCGCGGGCGATGGTCAGGATGGCGCCGAGTTCGTCCTTGCTGAGCTCGCGCAACTGGCCGGATCCGAGCGTCCCGAGGTGCAGCGGACCGAACTGACGGCGCACGAGGTCGACGACCGGGTGGCCGACGGCGTCGAGCATGCGACGGACGATGCGGTTCCGCCCGGAGTGCAGCGTGAGCTCCACGAGACTGGAGCCGTCCTCGGTGCCGAGCAGGCGGGCCTTGTCTGCGGAGATCGGTCCGTCCTCGAGCTCGATGCCCGCGGTCAGCTTCGCGAGGACCTGCGGGGTCACCTTGCCGGTGACCTTCGCGATGTACGTCTTCTGCACACCGAAGGAGGGGTGGGCGAGCACGTGCGCGAGGTCGCCGTCGTTGGTGAGGATGAGCAGACCGCTCGTCTCGGCGTCGAGGCGGCCGACGTTGAACAGTCGTTCCTCGTACTGCTCGGTGAAGCGGCGCAGGTCGGGGCGACCGCGGTCGTCCTTCAGCGAGCTGTAGATGCCCACCGGCTTGTTGAGCATGAGGTAGCGCTTCGAGGCGTCGAGCTGGATGGCGCTGCCGTCGACGGACACGAGGTCGTGCTCCGGGTCGATCCTCGAGCCGAGCTCGGTCACGACGACGCCGTTCACCTCCACGCGGCCGTCCTCGATGAGCTGCTCCGACACGCGCCTCGAGGCGACGCCGGCGTTCGCCAGCACCTTCTGCAAGCGGATGCCCTCTGATTCAGTGCTGGTCACTGTCGAATCCTTCCCGGCCATCGTCGAGCAACGGCGAGATCCGCGGCAGCTCCTCGATGGCGTTGATACCAAGTTGGGTGAGCAGGAGATCGGTGGTGCCGTAGTTGATGGCACCCGTCTCACTGTCGGTGAACATCTCCGTGATGAGTCCGCGCCCGAGGAGGGTGCGGACGACGGAGTCGACGTTGACGGCGCGGATCGAGGCGATCGCGCCGCGGCTGATCGGCTGCTTGTAGGCGATCACGGCCAGGGTCTCGAGCGCCGCCTGCGACAGCTTCGTCGGGTTCTGCGTCACGACGTAGTCGGTGACGAGCGCGTCGTAATCGGCCCGGACGTAGATCCGCCAGCCGCCGCCGACCTCGCGGAGTTCGAATCCGCGTCGGACGCCACCGCGTTCGCCGTCGTAGTCGGCGACGAGGTCGGCGATGGCCCGTCGGACGGCTCCGACCGGCACGTGCACGGCAGCGGCGAGGTTCACGAGGCTCTGCGGTTCGTCGGCGACCATGAGGATCGCCTCGAGCGCCCGTGGGACGTCCGGTGCGGGCACCGGCGCGGGCTCGGGCGGCAGGCTCTGGGCGGCGTCCGTCGGCCGCTCGATCGACTCGGGTGTCGCGTCAGGCATCGTAATCGGCTCCCAGGTTGGCGAGGCTGTCGTCGTTCCAGGTCTCGGCGGTCCAGCGGAGCGTGAGCTCGCCGAGCGGTTCGATCTGCTCGAAGGACAGCGCAGCGTGCCGGTACAGTTCGAGCACGGCGATGAAGCGCGCGATGACCACGCCCTTCAGCTCCGCACCGGCCACGAGCTCGCGGAAGGTGTGGGACCCGCCGCGGCGCAGGATGGCGACGACGTGCGCCGCCTGCTCCCGGATGCTCACGAGCGGAGCGTGCAGGTGGTCGAGACCGACGGTCGGCACCTCGCGTGGCGTGAACGCGAGCGTCGCGAGTGCGCCGAAGTCCTGCGCGGTCAGCGTCCAGACGAGTTCCGGGGTCTGCTGGCGGTACTGCTCCTCCAGCCTGACCGCCCGGAAGTGGCGCGCCGCCTCCAGGTCGAGGCGCTCCGCGAACCACGCGGACGCCTGCTTGAACGCGCGGTACTGCAACAGGCGGGCGAACAGCAGGTCCCGCGCCTCCAACAGGGCGACGTCCTCCGCGTCGACGAGTTCGCCCTGCGGCAGCAGCCCCGCGATCTTGAGGTCGAGCAGGGTGGCCGCCACGACGAGGAACTCGCTCGCCTGGTCGAGTTCGTCATCGGCCTCGAGCGTCCGCAGGTAGGCGATGAACTCATCGGTCACGCGGCTGAGCGAGACCTCCGTGATGTCGAGTTCGTGCTTGCCGATGAGGGTCAGCAGGAGGTCGAAGGGTCCTTCGAAACCCTCGAACGACACCCGGAACGACGGTGCCGGCGCGGGGTCGACGGTCGTCGCCTCATCGGAGCGCGAGCCGGTGTCGCCGGCCGGAGGGAGGACGGCAACGGGCGTCCGCGCGGGATCAGGCGATCGCGCCACGGGAGATGAGCTCTCTCGCGAGCTGACGGTAGGCCTTCGCGGCGGCGTGCTCCGGTGCGAACTCGGTGATCGGGGTTCCGGCGACGCTCGCGTCGGGGAACTTCACGGTCCGTCCGATGACCGTCTCGAGGACCTTCTCGCCGAACGCGTCGACGACGCGCTCGAGGACCTCGCGCGAGTGCAGCGTCCGGGAGTCGTACATGGTGGCGAGGATCCCGTCGAGCTCGATCGCCGGGTTGAGGCGGTCGCGCACCTTGTCGATGGTCTCGATGAGCAGCGCGACACCGCGGAGCGCGAAGAACTCGCACTCGAGCGGGATGAGCACCCCGTGGCTGGCGGTGAGGGCGTTGACCGTGAGGAGGCCGAGCGAGGGCTGGCAGTCGATCAGGATGACGTCGTAGTCGTCGGACACCTTGCGGAGCACCCGGGCCAGGATCGTCTCTCGCGCGACCTCGTTGACGAGGTGGACCTCGGCGGCCGAGAGGTCGATGTTGGCCGGAAGTACGTCGAGACCCTCGATGGCGGTGTGCTGGATGACCTCGGCCGGGTCCTTCACGGTGCCGAGCAGCAGGTCGTACACGGTGTTGGAGTCGTGGGTGGAGATGCCGAGACCGGCGGACAGCGCGCCCTGCGGATCGAAGTCGACGACGAGCACCCGGCGGCCGTATTCGGCCAGCGCGGCGGACAGACTGATGGTGGTCGTCGTTTTGCCGACCCCGCCCTTCTGGTTGCAGAGCGAGATGATGCGTGCCGGTCCGTGCTGCGCCAGCGCGGGCGGCACCGCGAACTCACGACGCGGGCGGCCGGTCGGGCCGTTCGGGTTCAGTTCGGCGGCGGTCTTGCGCGCAGAATCCTGCACTGCGCTCGTGTGCTTCGTACCGGCCACCGGTGTTGCCTCGCTCCCGCTTGCTGTCGTTCGAGTGACGAGTCTACCGGGCCACGGGTCAGGCCTGCGGTGCCGCTCCGCCCGCGGTCCATCTCGCCCGGGGATGGGACTGCGTGTACACATCACGGAGGTTGTCGACCGTCACCAGCGTGTACAGCTGCGTCGTCGCCACCGAGGAGTGACCGAGGAGTTCCTGCACGACCCGGACGTCGGCGCCGCCCTGCAGCAGGTGCGTCGCGAAGGAGTGTCGGAGGGTGTGCGGCGACACGTGCGACTCGAGTCCGGCGCGCTCGGCGGCACGCTGGAGGACGAGCCATGCGCTCTGCCGGGACAGTCGCGCACCGCGCTGCCCCAGGAACAGCGCCGGCGTGGACCGACCGAGGCCGGAGAAGACCGGCCGGACGCGCACGAGGTAGCGGTCGACGGCGTCGCGGGCGAAGCTGCCGAGCGGCACGATCCGCTGCTTGCCGCCCTTGCCGAGGAGTCGGACGATGTCGGTGTCGATGACGTCGTCGACGTTCAGGCCGACGGCTTCCGAGACCCGGGCTCCGGTCGCGTAGAGCAGTTCGAGGAGCGCCTTGTCGCGGACGGCGAGCAGGTCGTCGCCGTCGGTCGTCTCGAGCAGTGCGCGGACCTGGTCGATCGTGATCGCCTTCGGGAGCCGCCCCGGGAGCTTCGGCGGCCGCACCTCACGTGCGACGTCGACCTCGACGAGCTGTTCGTCGAGCAGGAACCGGTGCAGACCACGGATCGACGACAGCACCCTGGCGAGCGAGGACGCACGCACCGGCTGCCCCTCGGGTGTCCGGAGCGACGCCGGGTACTCCGACACGTGCGCAGCGGTGACGGCCGGAGCCTCGACGACGCCGTGCGCCCCGAGCCAGGCGAGGTAGCCCTCGAGATCACGCCGATAGGCGGCTTGCGTATTGGCCGACAGCCCGCGCTCGATCGCGATGTGCCGCAGGTAGTCGGCGACCGCGCGATCGAGCGCCACGCCTCAGGCTCCGCCCGGCCCGATCGTGGAGTCGCCGCTGTCGCGCAGCGTCGACCACCCGCGATCCCGAGCCGCGGCGGCTGTGAGGACGCCGAGCATCAGGATCGAGTTGTGGAGCCGGCCGTCGAGTACCGCGGCCACGGCGTCGTCGAGCGGCACCCACTCCACGAGGATGTCCGCCTCCTCCTCAGCACGGGCGAAGGCCTCGGCGGTCGCGGTGAGGTCACGCGCGAGATAGATGCGGATCGACTCGTTGCTGCCACCGGGCGTCGTGTAGAACTCCGTCAGCAGCTGAAGCGAACCGGCGACCAGATCGGCCTCCTCCTCCAGCTCGCGACCCGCGGCCACGGCCGGGTCCTCCCCCGCGATGTCGAGCAGGCCGGCAGGCAGCTCCCAGTCGCGCTCCCCGATCGGGTGGCGGTACTGCTGGATGAGCAGGACGCGCTCGTCGGCGTCGAGCGCCAACACCGCCACCGCCCCGGTGTGGTCGACGAACTCGCGCACGACCTCCCCGTCACCGTAGCGGAACGTCTCCCGACGGATGTCCCACACCTTGCCCGCGAACGCGCGCTCGGAGGACACCACCTCGACGGGGTGCGCCTCGTCGCGCAACGACGCGGCGTCACCGAACGACTCAACCATTGGCGACGTCGAACAGCCGGCTCGCCTGCTGGCGCTCGAGCGAAGCACCGACGAGACCGGCGAACAGCGGGTGCGCGTGGTTCGGGCGCGACCGCAGCTCGGGGTGCGCCTGCGTGGCGACGTAGAACGGGTGCACCTCGCGCGGCAGCTCGACGTACTCGACGAGCGTGCCGTCGGGCGACAGGCCGGAGAACTGGAGGCCGGCGTCCGCGATCTGCTGGCGGTAGCCGTTGTTCACCTCGTAGCGGTGACGGTGACGCTCGGACACCTCGTCCGCACCGTACAGCTCGGCGACGATCGAGCCCTCGTCGAGCTTCGCCGCGTACAGACCGAGGCGCATCGTGCCGCCGAGGTCGCCGCCGGCGATGATCTCGACCTGCTCGGCCATCGTCGCGATGACGGGGAACTGCGTGTCGGGGTCGAACTCGGAGGAGCTGGCGCCCTCGAGCCCGACGACGTTCCGGGCGTATTCGATGACCATGCACTGCAGGCCGAGGCAGAGGCCGAGTACCGGGATGCCGTTCTCGCGGGCGAACTTCAGGGCGCCGAGCTTGCCCTCGATGCCGCGGATGCCGAAGCCGCCGGGGACGCAGATGCCATCGACGTCGGCGAGCGCCTTGATCGCTCCGTCGACGGTCTCGCAGTCGTCGGACGGGATCCAACGGATGCTGACCTTCGTGTCGTGGGCGAAGCCGCCGGCCTTGAGCGCCTCGGTCACCGACAGGTAGGCGTCGGGCAGGTCGATGTACTTGCCGACGAGGCCGATGGTGACGGCGTGCTTCGGGTGGTGAACGGCCTCGAGGAGGTCGGCCCAGCCGCTCCAGTCGACCTCGTTGGTGACGAGACCCAGGCGGTCGGCGATGTAGGCGTCGAGGCCCTGGTCGTTCAGCATGGTGGGGATGTCGTAGATGCTCGGGACGTCGACCGCGTTCACGACCGCGTCCTCGTCGACGTCGCACATGAGCGCGATCTTGCGCTTGTTGCTCTCGGTCACCGGGCGGTCGCTGCGGAGCACGAGTGCGTCGGGCTGGATGCCGATGGACCGGAGGGCCGCGACGGAGTGCTGCGTCGGCTTCGTCTTCTGCTCACCGGAGGCGCCCATGTACGGCACGAGCGAGACGTGGACGAAGAACACGTTGTTCCGGCCGAGCTCGTGGCGGATCTGGCGAGCCGACTCGATGAACGGCTGCGACTCGATGTCGCCGACCGTGCCACCGATCTCGGTGATGATCACGTCGGGCTGGGGGGTCTCGGACGCCTGGAGGCGCATGCGGCGCTTGATCTCGTCCGTGATGTGCGGGATCACCTGCACGGTGTCGCCGAGGTACTCGCCGCGACGCTCCTTGGCGATCACGGTCGAGTAGATCTGACCCGTCGTCACGTTCGCGGCCTGGCTCAGCTCGATGTCGAGGAACCGCTCGTAGTGGCCGATGTCGAGGTCGGTCTCGGCGCCGTCGTCGGTCACGAAGACCTCGCCGTGCTGGAACGGGTTCATCGTGCCCGGGTCGACGTTGAGGTAGGGGTCGAGCTTCTGCATGACCACCCGGAGCCCGCGCGCCGTCAGCAGGTTGCCGAGGCTGGCTGCGGTGAGCCCCTTGCCCAACGAAGAAACGACACCACCAGTCACGAAGATGTGCTTGGTCGTGCCGTTGGAGCCCGAGACGATGCCGTCGATCGGAGAGTTCAGGTTGCCCGCTTCAGAAGTATTCACCACGGGCTTTTATCCTACCATCCAGTTCGGGTCCATGTGTCGCTTCCTTCGCGGTCGCGTCGTCAGGAAGCTGCGAGGGCGAGCAGTTCGCGGGCGTGGGCGAGGCCGCTGTCGGACTCCGCGAGCCCGGAGAGCAGCCGCGCCATCTCCGCCTCCCGCTCGGCGCCGACGAGCTGGCGCACGCTCGACGCCGTCACCGAACCGTCTCCGCCCTTGACCACGCTCAGGTGGTTGTTCGCGAAGGCCGCGACCTGCGCGAGGTGGGTGACGACGATCACCTGCGAGCGTTCGGCGAGGGCCGCGAGGCGACGCCCGATCTCGATCGCCGCGGCTCCGCCGACGCCGGCGTCGACCTCGTCGAACACGAAGGTCGGTACGGGGTCCGCGCCGGCGATGACGACCTCGAGGGCGAGCATCACCCGGGACAGCTCTCCGCCCGAGGCGCCCTTGCCGAGCGGTCGGGGCTCGGCACCGGCGTGCGGCCGGAGGAGGAAGGCGATCACGTCCTTGCCGTGCAGCGTGAGGTCGTCGCGATCGGACACCTCGACGACGAGCTCCGCCTCGGCCATGGCGAGCGAGCGCAGTTCCGCGCTCGCAGCTGCGCCGAGTCGAGCAGCGGCTTCGACCCGGACGGCACTCAACGTCGCGGCAGCGGCATCGACCTCCCCGGAGAGCCGTTCGACGTCGCCCTCGAGCTGGGTGATGCGGTCGGAGTCGCCGTCGAGCTCCATCAGGCGGGTGCTGCCCGTCTCGAGCAGGTGCAGGACGTCCTCAGGCGTCGGCCCGTACTTCCTGGCGAGTGTCGAGAGCGTGGCACGGCGCTCCTGGACGACCTCGAGTTCGCGAGCGCCGTCCTCGTCGAGTCCGGCGAGGTAGCTCGAGAGCTCGGCGGCGATCTCCGCGGCCAGGTAGCTCGCGTTGGCGACACTCGCGGCGATCGCGCCGAGGGCGGGATCGTGCACCGAGGCCCGGTCGAGCTGCCGCCGCGCGCCTTCGAGGAGTCCGACGACGTCGCTCTCCTCGCCCGCCTCGGCCGAGACGAGTTCTCGGGCGCCGGCAGCCGAGAGACGGAGCTCTTCGAGGTTCGTCAGTCGATCGGCGCGCTCGGCGAGCTCGGCGTCCTCGCCGGGCTGCGGGTCGGCCTGCTCGATCTCGGCGAGCGCGACGCGCAGCTGCTCGGCCTCGAGGAGTCGCGTGTCGCGCTCGTTCGTCAGGGTCTCGAGTTCCGTCCGCAGCTCGAGGAGCTCCGTGTAGCGCCGCTGGTAGTCACCGAGGGCCCGCTGGAGCGGTTCACCGGCGAAGCGGTCCAGGGCGTCCCGCTGGGCCGGCGCGGCCCGCAGCCGGATCTGGTCGGACTGCCCGTGCACGACGACGAGCTGCTCGCCGAGTTCGGAGAGGATACCGATGGGCGCCGTCCGGCCGCCGACAATCGCGCGGCCGCGGCCCTCGGCGGTCACGATCCGACCGAGCAGCAGCTCTGCCGCATCACCCGCGGGGTCGAGGTCTCCCCCGGCCTCGCGGACGCGCTCGGCGACCGCGCCGTCGCCCGGCACCAACCAGCGTCCCTGGACACTCGTCTGCTTCTGGCCCGCTCGCACGACGCCGCTGTCCGACCGCTGTCCGAGGAGCAGCCCGAGGGCGGTGACCACCATCGTCTTACCGGCACCGGTCTCACCCGTCACGGCGGTGAAGCCGGGACCGAGCGGGAGCGTCCCGGACGCGATGACGCCGAGGTCGCGGATCTCGATCTCCTCGATCATGCGGTGCCCTCCTGATCGCTGTGGTGTCGGGTGGCCGTGGAGGCCGGGACGTGGATCGTGCCGGTCATCGGCTCCTCGCGTCCGACGGGGCCGCGCCAACCGGTGACCGGCAGCCGGAACTTGTTGACGAGACGATCGGTGAAGGTGCTCTCGTGGAGGCGCGCGAGGCGGACCGGCACCGAGGAGCGTCTGACGACCACCCGTGCGCCCGGCTGGAGGTCCTTGGCCCGGCGGCCGTCGCACCAGAGCACGCCGAGGCCGTCGGTGCGTTCCAGGACCTCGACGGCGAGGGACGACTCCGGGCCGACCACGAGCGGCTTCGCGAACAGGGCGTGCGCGCTGAGCGGGACGAGGGTGATGGCCTCCACCGACGGCCACACGACCGGGCCGCCCGCCGAGAAGTTGTAGGCGGTTGAGCCGGTCGGCGTCGAGATGACCACCCCGTCGCACCCGAAGGAGGAGAGCGGACGCTGATCGACCTCGATCACGACCTCGAGCATGCGTTCCCGGCTCGCCTTCTCGACCGTGGCCTCGTTGAGCGCCCAGGTCTCGTAGACGACCTCCGCGCCGACTTTGACCCGGACGGAGAGCGTCATGCGCTCCTCCACGAAGTAGTCGCGACGTACGACGCGTTCGACCGTCTCGGCGAGGTCGTCGCGTTCACTCTCGGCGAGGAAGCCGATGTGACCGAGGTTCACCCCGAGCAGCGGCGCCGCCGATCCTCGGGTGACCTCGGCCGCTCGCAGGATCGTGCCGTCGCCGCCGAGGACGATCGCCAGTTCGATGTCGCCGAGGGAGACCTCCTCGTCGAGGATGGAGACGACGTCGAGCTCCGGGTCGACGGCGATGAGGTCGGCCCGCTCCAGCGCGCTGAGGACCGGGCGGACGCCCGCCTCCAGGAGCAGCCTGGACACGAGCACGGCGGCATCGCGGGAGTCGTCGCGACCGGTGTGCGCGACGACCAGGATGTTCCTCGCCGCTACCGCAGGATCGGTGGAATGTGCCATCGGGTTACGCTCCAGCCATCGAGGTGATCTGCTGCATCCATTCTGTCGGATTGGTTCCGTGCTCGGCCGATATCCACACCACATACTCGCGGTTGCCGTGGGTGCCGACGATCGGCGACGGGATGAGCCCGGCCGTCCCCAGCCCGAGGTCCCAGGCCGCCCACAGGACGCCTGCGACGGCGTCGGCACGGAGCGCGGGATCGGTGACGACGCCCTCACGGACGCCACCACGACCGACCTCGAACTGCGGTTTGACGAGCAGGACGAGTTCCGCGGGTGACGCGACGACCGACACGAGTGCCGGGAGCACCTGGGTGAGCGAGATGAACGAGAGGTCGCCGACCACGAGCGACGGACGCTCGTCGAGGCCGGTGAGGTCGCTGAGCTGCTCCGGCGTCAGGAAGCGGACGTTGCACCCCTCCACGACCCGCACCCGCTCGTCGTCTCGGAGCTGCGGCACGAGCTGGTCGTGCCCGACGTCGAGGGCGACCACCCGACGCGCTCCGCGCTCGAGCAGGACCTGGGTGAATCCGCCGGTGGAGGCGCCGGCGTCGAGGACGAGTGCGTCGTCGACGACGACCGGGAAGGTGTCCAGGGCGGCGAGCAACTTGTGGGCGGCTCGACTGACGTAGTGGTCGGCGCCGGCGACGGCGACCCGCGCATCCGGGTGGACCCGGTGGGAGGCCTTCACGATCGTGCGGTCGTCGACGCTCACGAGCCCGTCGGCGATGAGCTGGGCCGCATGGGTTCTGGAGCGGGCGAGTCCTCGCGCGGCGAGGGCGGCGTCGAGGCGGGCGGGCTGCGCGGCGCCGTCCGGCGAATCGGCTGCAGCCGGTGCTTCGGGTGTGTTCTCCATGCGTTACGCCGACGTCGTCGGCGAGTCGCTCCCATCGAGCGTCGCCCGGAGTTCGTCGACGAGCTCGCCGTACGCGGCGGCCCGCTCCTCGAGCGGCTGCTCGTCGATGAGGCGGACGCGGGACACGAGGCCGTCGGTCGGGTGCTCCGGTTCGTTCGTCACAGGGCAACCCTACCGGCCGCCACCGTCGCCGCCCGCGGGAACCGCTGTGGGCGAACACCGGTCGCGACCCGCGCCTCCCGAGGGGTGGGCATCACTCCGCGTACAGGTGCTCCGGGACGTTGAGCCCGTAGATGGCACGGCCGGACGCCCAGATCGCGGCGCACGCGGCACGCAACAGGTCGATCCGGGAGGGGCCGTCGGACTCCACCACGACGTCGTTCCCGCGGATCCGCACGGTGGCCGCACCGACCGTCGCCGCCTTGCCGTCGCGCGACATGGTGGTGGCCGGATACGGCTCGTGCAGCTGCCGCAGGTCCTCGAGGATGAAGGTCGGCCGGGAGTGCTGGTCGGCCGCGAGGACGTGCTTGGCTCGATCGATGCCGGTCAGGACGAGGGCCGACGCGATCCCGGCGCGGTTCGCGCCGAGGATGTCGGTGTCCAGTCGGTCTCCGATGAAGAGCGGCTTGGATGCGCCGAATCGCACCTTCGCCTCATCGAAGATCGGCACTTCAGGCTTCCCGGCGACGGTCGCCAGACGGCCGACCGCCGTGTGGACGGCCGACACCAGCGTGCCGTTGCCCGGAGCGATCCCACGAGCCTGCGGGATGGTCCAGTCCGTGTTCGTCGCGACCCACGGCAGCTCGGAACCGTCGGCGGTCGGCGTTTGCAGCGCGAACGCCGCTTCCGCCAGCTGCGACCAGCCGACTTCGGGAGCGAACCCCTGGATCACCGCAGCCGGCGAGTCCTCAGCCGAGCGGGTGACGACGAAGCCACCCTTCTCGACCTCGTCGACGAGCCCGGCGCCACCGACCACCAGGATCGTCGACCCGGCGGGCACGAGGCCGGCCAGCAGCCGGACCGCGGCCTGTGGGCTCGTGACGACCTCTGCCGGCGCGACGCTGAGGCCGAGATCGGTCAGGTGCTGCGCGACGGAGGCGTCCGTCCGTGAGGCGTTGTTCGTGATGTATCCGACGCGAACGTGTTCCGCCGCCAGGTTCAGCGACTCCACTGCGTGCGGGATCGGGTTCGGACCGGCGTAGACCACGCCGTCCAGATCGGCGAGGACCACGTCGACGCCGTCGAGCGGGGTCACGGGCTTAGGCCTTCTCGTCAGCAGCGGGCTCACCGGACGGCTCCTCCCCGGGCTGATCGTCGGATTCAGGGGCCACTGCCACGGGCGACTCGGGTTCGTCGTCGAACTCGAGGAACTCCTCCACGACCACCATCGTCTCGCCCTCGTCGTCTGCAGCGGACTGCTCGAGCGCTTCGGAAGCGATCATCGCACGGTCGTGCCAGACAGCCGCCTCCTCCTCGCGACCGAGGACCTCGAGGGTCTCGGCGTAGGCATTGAACAACGCCGGGCTGTAGGAGAACGCACGCTTCGGGTCGAGCTGCGGGATCTGCAGCTCGAGCAGCGCGTCCTCGGTCTGCCCGAGGTCGAGCCGGGCACCCGACATCGCGATCGCGAGGGCGACGCGGACCGGCACATCGAGGGTCGAGCGATCGACGGACCGTCCGAGTTCCAAGGCACGCTCCGGTCGGCCGACGCCGCGTTCACTGTCCACCATGAGTGGCAACTGGTCGTCCTTACCGGAGATACGGCGGTAGGTCCGCAGTTCGCGAAGCGCGAGGGCGTAGTCGCCGGTCTCGTACGCGGTGATGGCGAGGGTCTCGCGGACCATCGCGATCCGGCCGGCCCGACGGGCAGCGGACATCGCGTGGAGGTGGGCCAACGCAGGATCGCTGTCGATCAGTCGCGCCGCCATCGCCAGGTGCTGGGCGACGCCGTCGGCGTTCTCCTTGCTCAGGGTCTTCAGCTCGTTTCGCGCACCCTTGTCGAGGTCCTGCGGCGTGACGTCGTCAGGGATCTCCGGGTCGTCGTGACGCGGCCGGATCGACTTGAGCTCGAACGCGATGCGCTCTTCTTCCGTCAGCTCGCGCTCGCGTCGGAAGGCGTCTCGGTCGCCGCGGGCTGGAGCACCATCGCGCGTCCACAGCTCGCGTCCACCACGGTCGGTCCGGTTTCCACGGTCCGGACGATCGCCGGACGACGGACGGTCGCCGCTCCGCGCAGGACGGTCAGACCGCTGCGGACGATCCCCCGACGATGGACGGTCCCGCTGCCAGGCAGGACGGTCCGACCGTTGCGGACGGTCGCCGGACGCTGGTCGATCCTTCTGCCAGGCCGGACGATCCGAACGCTGCGGACGGTCTCCTGATGACGGACGGTCACCGCTGCGCGCGGGACGATCCGAACGCTGCGGACGATCCCCCGCCGCCGGGCGATCTTTCTGCCAAGCCGGACGGTCCGAACGCTGCGGACGGTCCCCTGATGACGGGCGGTCACCACTCCGTGCTGGACGGTCGGATCGCTGGGGACGATCGGTGCCACGAGCGCGATCATCGCGCCGTGCAGCACCACCGTTCCCACGGTTGTCACCGGAGGATCTCGGAGGACGTCGCTCACCCTTGTCGGGCTGGTCTGCTGACTGGTCACTCACGATGATCTCCACGGTGCTCGGACGCCGTCACCCGGCGTCAACCTACTGTTGAATTCTTGTCCCACGGTACCCGTGAAACGACGACTTAACGCAAAATGGCCACCCAAGAACCTTGGGTGGCCATTTCAACGAAGAAGTCC
>NZ_JBZVDY010000003.1:199612-479302 GCF_058408345.1 Plantibacter sp. MDV22-iso1 | reverse complement strand
AGCGCATCGAACCCGGCCGCGGCGGCGGTGAGCGGGTTCGGTGCGGTGCTGGTCATAGGTCCATCCAAACACGGACCACTGACACTAGAACGGCCAAAGAATTAGCTTTTGATCTGGGATTTTGTCCAACAGTTGATGCTTGCTCGGAGTGCCCTTCGACAGGCTCAGGGAACGGGACTCCGCGGTTGCCGAAGAGTATCGACAGCCTCGGGCTGTTCCGACGCGCTCAGAGGGCGCTGCTCAGTCGAGCGACGCCGGGACGAGCCGGAACCCACCCTCGGTGACCGGCTCGAGCCGCAGTTGGAAGAGACCGTCGATCACGAGGTCCGCATCGAGTTCGTGCGCCTCGTGCGTCCCAGCGATGCCGACCGTCCAGCAGCCGGCGGCGCGCGCTGCGGCGAGCCCGGCGGGCGCGTCCTCGAACACGACGCACGGCTGCGACTCCATGCCCAGCCGGGTGCGGCCGAGCAGGAACGGTTCGGGGTCCGGCTTGCCCTTCGTGACGTCGTCGAAGGTCACGACGACCTCCGGCCGCACGAGCCCGGCGGCCGTGATCCGGTTGCCGGCGATGAGCCTCGTGCCGCTCGTGACGATCGCCTTCGCGTCGTCGCTGAGCGCCGCCAGTGCCTCCGCCGCCCCCGGGAGCGCGATGACGTCGGCGACCTCGTCGGCCTCGATCTCGATGATCCGTGCGAGTGCTTCGGCGACCTGCTCGGGTGGGAAGATCGCGGCGAGCACCTGGGCGGCGGGCTGGCCATGTCCCGCGGCGAGCAGGTCGCCCTCGAGACCGTATTCGCGGGCGAGCTGCGCCCATGACCGGTTCACGGCCGGCGTCGAGTCGATGAGGGTCCCGTCGAGGTCGAAGAGTCCTGCGGCGAAGACCTGGTCGAAGATCGGTGCGGAGGCCTCGATGGTCCGTCCGAGGCCGAGCGCGCGTTGGACGGCGGCGAGCTGCTGCGAGGTGGACAACGCCGCTTCGATCGACAGATGCTCGATGGCGGGTGGGGTGTCGGTCGACGGGTCCACGATGTGCGTGTCCCGCTCGGCACCGCGTTCGGCCCGGCGGGCTGCGAGCGTGGCTGCATCGGCGCGCAGCCAGACGACCTTCGGGACGATCCCTGCCGCCTCGACGAGCGCGTCCCATTCGGCGCCGCCGCGGAGTTCCGCGGTGAAGGGGGCGACGAGCACCGCGCCGACACCGCTGTCGCGCTGGTCGGCGAGGACCGCTCGGAGGGCCGCGTACCGTGCCGGACGCATGGTCGGGCGCAGCTTCGCGTCGTTCCAGTGGAGCGGTTCGGCACCGTCGGGATCGGTCAACGCACCGAGACCGTCGAGCAACGGATTGGTGATGGTGTCGAGGTCGAGGAGCGGGAGTCGGAGGGCCCGGGCGAGCTCACGTCCGAGGGTGGTCTTGCCGCTTCCGGCTGCTCCTGCGACGACGACGATCACGCTGACTCCTCGATGATTCCGGGATGGCGACCCGCATCCGAGGGGGCTGAACGCCTCTTCGATGCAAGTTCCAAATGAATTTGATCTCTTTCAGACAACGTTGCTTGACAACGTTGTCGGTCTGCGGTCAGTATAGGCGCACGAAGGAACGACGGGGTTCTGCAGCTGCACCACCCCGACCGATGACAACGCTGTCAGGAGGTGGAGCCCATGGGCACCTGCAACCCCGCGATCACCGCGACCAGTCCGATCCGGACACGTGCGCACGTCCCGTCGCTCCAGGCCGGCTGCGACGTCCGGCCCGTTCCGCTTCCCGTCAGGGGGACCCGCTGATGCGGCCGCCCGGGATCAAGGATGTGGCTGCGCAGTCCGGCGTCAGCATCAAGACCGTCTCGCGGGTGGTGAACGGCGAACCGTCCGTGCACCCCGAGACCCGAAGCCGCGTGCTCGAGGCGATCGATCGCCTCGGGTACGTGCCCAACACGGCCGCCCGCTCGCTGAAGTCCGGCACCGGCGGCGCGATCGGCGTCCTCATCGACTCGCTCGCCGACCCGTTCTTCGCCTCGCTCGTGAGCGCCATCGAGGCCCGCGCGCTCAAGGAGGGCCTGAGCGTCCTCGTGGCGAGCACCGGGCTCGACGAGGGGCGCGAGCGCGACCAGCTCACCGGGTTCATCGCCGGCCACCAGGTCGCCGGCGTCATCATCGCCCCGGTCGCCGCGGAGCTGCCCTACCTCGAGGCGTTCCGGAACGTGACGCCCGTCGTGGCCGTCGACCGTCCGCTCGCCGCCTTCGACAGCGTCGTGGTCGACGACTACGCCGCCACCCAGCTCGCTATCCGCCAGTTCGTCGAGCTCGGCCACACCCGCATCGCCTTCTACGACCGGGACGAACGCTTCCTCACCATCCGTCGGCGCTACCGGGGCTACACCGACGTCCTCGCCGAGGCGGGGATCGACCTCGACCCGTCACTCGTCTCCTGGACCATCGACGGCTCGCTCGACTACGCCGCCGAGACGGAGCGCCTGCTCGGGCTCGAGGACCCGCCCACCGCGTTCTTCGCGTCGAACGCGAAGGCGGCGATCGGTCTGACGAGCTCCCTGCACCGCATCGGGCGCGAGGAGACGGCGCACATCGCGTTCGGCGACTTCACCCTCGCCGACGTCCTGCGGCCGGCCGTCAGCTGCATCAACCAGGATCCGTTCGTCATCGGCACCGCCGCGATCGAGCGACTCCTCGAACTGCGCGAATCACCTGCCGACGAACCGCGCGAGTGGGTCGTCCCGACCTCCCTGGTGTCGCGTGGTTCCGGAGAGATCCCAGGCCCGGCGCCGCGTCACACCGTGGACGCACGCACCGCGTCCACCACGAGCATGGTCGGAGGACCAGCAGCATGAGCACGACCCAGCCCACGAGGCTCGCCCAGCCGACGCGACTCGCGCCGAACCTCATCGAGCACTTCTACCGCGGCGGCGACCGCATCGCCGGCCTGCGCGGTATCGAGCAGCAGAGCGAGTTCCAGCCGGAGGAGTGGCTCGGAGCGACCGTGAGCCGCGCCGACCAGGAGCCCGGCGGCGCCATCGGACTCGCCCGCACCGTCGACGGCGTCCTCCTCCGAGACCTCGTCGCGGCCGACCCCGAGCAGTGGACCGGGGCAGGACAGGACCACGGCACCGACGCGGCCGACACCGGCATCCTCGTCAAGCTGCTCGACGCCCGTCAGCGACTCCCCGTCCACGTCCACCCGGATCGAGCGTTCGCCGCCTCCCACCTCGACTGCGCCTACGGCAAGACGGAGGCCTGGTTCATCCTCGACGCCGAGCCCGGTTCGGCGGTCCACCTCGGATGGAGCGAGGACGTCGAACCCGACGAACTCGACCGCCGTCGCGACGCCCAGGACAGCGAGTGGATGCTGTCGCACATGAACCGGATCGTCGTCGAGCGCGGCATGGGCATTCTCGTGCCGGCCGGCACGGCCCACGCGATCGACGGCGGCATCTTCCTCGCGGAGGTGCAGGAACCGACCGACCTCTCCATCCTCCTGGAGTGGTCGGTCACGACCTCGACGCGCGACGAGTCCCACCTCGGCCTCGGGTTCGAGACCGTGATGGGCGCGGTGTCGACGAAGGCGCTCCCGCAGTCCGAGATCGAACACCTCGTCGTGCTGCACGACCTCGACGCCCGGACGGATGCACCGGTCTCGTTGTTGCCCGCGGCCGCCGACCCCTACTTCCAGCTCTTCGCCGTGGCGCCCGGCACCGACGGCAGCGCATCCGTGGACGCCGGCTTCTCGGTCGCACTCGCGCTCACCGGCGCAGGCGCGCTGGTCCCGGAGGCCGGCGCCGAGGCCGTCGACTTCGCAGCCGGGGAGGTCTTCGCCGTCCCGGCCGGGTTCGGGCCCTGGACCGTCAGCGGCTCGGGCACGGTGCTCGTCGCCGGACCCGGTGCGGGCTGGCCGGCGACCCTCGCGTCGGGAGACATCCGATGACGCCACCCCTCGACGCAGGACCCGAGATCACGCAGCAGCGCACCACACACCACCGCCCCGAACGGCGGTACGACAGCCACCACACGCCGGACCCGTCCACCGGGGCCGGCTGGAAAGGAACGAGAACGACATGACGACTCCCGTCTTGGAGGCCAGAGGCCTCACCCGGCAGTTCGGGCACGTCCGCGCCCTCGACGAGGCGGACTTCGAGGTCTACCCCGGCGAGGTCACCGCCCTCATCGGCGACAACGGCGCAGGCAAGTCCACCCTGGTCAAGGCACTCTCCGGCAACCTCGCGGTCGACAGCGGCGTGATCAGGTTCGAAGGCGAACCGATCACCCTCACCTCGCCCATGCAGTCGAGTGCGCTCGGCATCGAGACGGTCTACCAGGACCTCGCACTCGCGCCCCACCTCGACCCCGTGCAGAACGTCTACCTCGGCCGCGAGATCATGCGGCCGGGCCTCGGCGGCCTGCTCGGCCTCATGAACGTCAAGGAGATGAGCAAGCAGTCGCGTCACGCCTTCGACGAACTCGGCGCGACCGTCCGTTCGCTCACCGACCCGGTGGGCGCGATGTCCGGTGGGCAGCGCCAGGCGATCGCCATCGCCCGTGCGGTGCACTGGGCCAACAAGGTCGTCTTCCTCGACGAACCGACGGCCGCCCTCGGCGTCCGTCAGACGAAGAACGTGCTCGAAACGATCCGCCGCGTGCGCGACAAGGGCATCGCGGTCGTCTTCATCAGCCACTCGATGCCGCACGTCATGGAGGTGTCCGACCGCGTGCAGGTGCTGCGGCTCGGCCACCGCGCGGCGACGGTCGACACGAAGGACACGAACATGGAAGAACTCGTCGGTCTCATGACCGGTGCCAGCACGAGGAACGTCGCATGAGCGCGGTGAAGCAGGCCGAGATGGGGCCGGAGACGACCGCCATCGAGACGGCCAAGGACCGGGAGACCCCGATCAAGAAGCTCTTTAAGGCTCAGGCCTTCCAGATCTTCATCGTCCTCCTCGTCGTCATCGCGATCTTCTCCGCGATCGCACCCGACACCTTCGCGCAGCTGTCCAACCTGCGGCTCGTCGTGCAGAACGCCTCCATCCTCGCGGTGCTCGGCGTCGGCATGACCTACGTCATCATCACCTCCGGCATCGACCTCTCGATCGGCTCCGTCCTCGTCTTCTCGGGCGTCGTGTCCGCGACGACGATGCGGGCCATGGGCGGCGACGACTGGGGGACCGCGATCGTCGGCATCCTCGTGTCGATCGGCGTCGGCATCCTCTGGGGTACCTTCAACGGCATCCTCATCTCCAAAGCGAAGGTGCCGCCGCTGATCGTCACCCTCGGTAGCCTCGGCATGGCGCTCGGCCTCGCCCAGATCCTCACCGGCGGCGTCGACATCCGCGAGGTGCCGTCGGTCCTCACCGATTCGATCGGGTACGGCAACATCTTCGGCGCAGTCCCGATCATCTCGGTCATCGCCCTCGTCGTCGTCATCATCGGTGCGCTCGTCCTCCACAAGACGAAGTTCGGCCTGTACACCTACGCGGTGGGCTCGAGCGAGGAGGCGGCACGACGCGTCGGCGTGAAGGTCGACCGTCACCTCATCCGCATCTACGCGATCTCGGGTGGCCTCGCGGGTCTCGCCGGCATCCTGTCGCTGTCGCAGTTCGGCACCACCGCGATCGCCGGTCAGTCGCAGACGAACCTGAACGTCATCGCCGCGGTCGTCATCGGTGGCACCTCGCTCTTCGGTGGCTACGGGACGATCTTCGGCACCGTCGTCGGTCTGTTCATCCCCGCCGTCCTCCAGAACGGCTTCGTCATCACCGGCGTGCAGCCCTTCTGGCAGCAGGTCGCGGTCGGCGCCGTCCTCATCCTGGCCGTCTACGTCGACCAGGTCCGCCGTTCCTCCGCAGCCCGCGGTGGATCCACGAGCTTCTGGCGAGCCCTCGTCAGCAGGAAGAAGAAATAACCCCTACACAGATCAACACCCCCCGCACCATCCCAGTAGTCCAGCAGTTCAAGAGAAACGGGAAATCACAATGAAGTGGAAGAAGTCAGTTCTCGGAGTCCTCGCGCTCGGCGCGTCGGCAGGCCTCATGCTCACCGGGTGTTCCGGTGGCGCGAGCTCGGGCGGCAGCAGCGCAGGCGCAGGTTCCGACGGCTACAAGATCGCGTTCATCCAGGGCGTCGCAGGCGACGAGTTCTACATCTCGATGCAGTGCGGTATCGAATCGGCGGCGAAGGATGCCGGCGCGACGGTCACGACCCAGGGTCCGGAGAAGTTCGACCCGACGCTGCAGAAGCCGCTCGTCGACTCGGTCGTCGCCTCGAAGCCGGACGCGATCCTGGTCGCCCCGACCGACGTGAAGGCCATGGAGGCCCCGCTGAAGGCTGCGGCCGACGCGGGCATCAAGGTCGTCCTCGTCGACACCACCGTCGACGACCCGTCGTTCGCGGTCTCGCAGATCTCGAGCGACAACAAGGGCGGCGGCGCTGCGGCGTTCGACGCGATCAAGGAAGCGCACCCTGAGGGCGGCAAGGTCCTCGTGGTCTCGGTCGACCCCGGCATCTCGACCACGGACGCCCGTGCCGAGGGCTTCCAGGAAGCGGTCAAGGGCGATGACAAGTTCACCGACCTCGGCGTGCAGTACAGCCACAACGAGCCGTCCACGGCTGCCGAGATCGTGACCGCGGCGCTCCAGAAGGACCCCGACATCGTGGGCATCTTCGCAGCGAACCTGTTCGCGGCCGAAGGTTCCGCGACCGGTGTCAAGCAGGCCGGCAAGGAGGACTCGGTCACCATCGTCGGGTTCGACGCGGGTCCCGCCCAGGTCAAGCAGCTGAAGGAGGGCACCGTCCAGGCGCTCGTCGCTCAGGAGCCGGCCACCATCGGTTCCGATGGTGTCGCCCAGGCGATCGCTGCGCTGAACGGCGACAAGGTCGAGGCCAAGATCCAGACCGGCTTCACCATCATCACCAAGGACAACGTCGACGGCGACGCGAAGGATGCCGTCTACCAGTCCAAGTGCGGCTAGGCCTTCCGGCCACTCCGCATCACCAGACCGCGACGGCGTCGGAGCATCGAGCTCCGGCGCCGTCGCGCTGTGTCCGGTCCGCCCTGCCTCGACGCCACCCTCCACGGGGTGCGAGAATCGCGACATGACCCAGGTGATCGTCGCGGCGACCGCGGTGCGCCGGCTGTCCGACGATGCTCCGGGACGGATCGAGGCGGAGGTCGTCGATGCGGCGGGGCGAGCCCACCGCCTGGTCATCACGGTCCCCGAACGCGCGAGCCATGCGGTCAGCGCGTCGACCGACGTCCCGTTCCGAATCGGGCTCCGGGCCGAGTACGTGCGGATGGAGGGACCGGCCGTGGTGATCCGGTTCGCGGACGGCGTCACCACCACCGAGGGCCTCGGCGGGATCCGCCTGGACCCGGACATCGTCCACTGGCTGTGAACGACTCGATCGACTGACGGTCGGGTCGGCGACGAGTCCTAGGCGACGAGGGTGAGGAGGCGCGCGACCTCGGCGGCGACGGCGCCGCGCGCGGGCCCCAGGTACTTCCGCGGATCGACGAGCGAGGGGGTCGCGTCGAGGTGCTCACGGACGGCTCGGGTGAAGACGCCGTTGATGTGGGTCGAGATGTTGATCTTGCGCATGCCCGCGTCCACCGCCCGCACGAGGTCCTCGTCGCTCACGCCGCTCGAACCGTGCAGGACGAGCGGGACGGGGACGGCCGACGCGAGTTCGCGGATGAGGCCGAAGTCCAGGGTCGCGCTCCGCGACGTCATCGCGTGCGAGCTGCCGACCGCGACCGCGAGGCCGTCGACGCCGGTGCCCGCGACGAACGCCGCAGCCTCACCGGGGTCGGTCCGGACGCCGGGCGTGTGTGCGCCCCCCTTCCCGCCGATCGCCCCGAGTTCCGCCTCGACCCACACGCCCTGCGCCTGAGCCGCGCGGGCGACCACTGCGGTGCGCTCGCGGTTCTCCTCGTCGGGGAGGGTGGCCGCATCGAACATGACCGAGGTGAAACCGAGACGCACCGCCTCGTCGACGAGCGTCTCGTCCTCGGCGTGGTCGAGGTGCACGGCGGTCGCGGTGCCGGCCTCGCGGGCGAGCTCCAGACTCGCGAGCCCGATCGGCGCGAGGCCGCCGTGGTACCTCGCCGCGTTCTCGGACACCTGCAGGATCACACCCCGGCCCGCGAGCTCGGCGCCGCGGAGGATGGCCTCGCCGTGTTCGAGCTGGATGACGTTGAAGGCGAGGACGGCGCGCTGCGCGTCGAGGAGCACGGCGGTGGAGACGAGCGTCATGATGGTTCCTCTCGGGGTGCACGCGGGACGATCGACCCGGTGCCGGTGGGGATGGTCAGGTGGTGGCCAGCAGCAGCTCGGGTCCGCTCTCGGCGAGTGCGTCGACGGTGTCCGGGTCGAGCCCGTCGTCGGTCACGATCTGGTCGAACTCGTCGAGTCCCGCGGCCCGGTGGAACGAGGTGGTGCCGAACTTCGCGGCGGTGACGGCGAGGATGCGTCGTCTGGAGATGTCGAGCATCGCCCGCTTCACCTCGGCCTCCTCGGGCAGGGTCGTCGTGGCGCCCGAGGTGAGCCCCACCCCGTTGGCGCCCAGGACGGCGACGTCGGCGTGGAGCCCCGACAGCCGTTCGACGGTCCACGCGCCGACGGTCGCCTGGGTGACGGCGCGGACCCGCCCCGGCAGGGCGAGCACGGTGAGTCGCGGCCGGTCACCGAGCAGGGCGACGATCGGCAGGCTGTTCGTCACCACGAGGAGTCGGCTGGCGTGGGGGAGGAGTGCGGCGACCTCCAGGGTCATCGCACCGGAGTCGAGGAGGACCACTCCCTCCTCGGGGAGCTGCTCGACGACGAGCCGCGCGACGGCAGCGCGCTCGATGCGCTCGCCTTCGCGGCGTCGTTGGAGGCTGGGCTCGAACGCGGGTCGCCGGGCGAGGACCGCGCCACCATGGTGGCGGCGGATGAGCCCCTGTCGCTCGAGTACCGCGAGGTCGCGACGGATGGTCTCCGGCGTGACGCCGAGTCGGCTGCTCAGCTCGGCGACCGACAGGGCGCCGTCGCCGTCGCGGGCACCCGCGAGGATCGCGGCGTGACGCTCTGCTGGGTACATGACTGCTCCGTCCGGTCTGGCCAGCGTATCCGAATCTGTCCGATATCCCTTCCGATTCGGTGGGATCGGTGCGAAGATCAACATGATCGGGCGCACCCGACGACGACGATGACGACGAACGGAAGGCCGCCGATGGCTGAGCACGGGCCGCACAGCGCACCCCACGAGTCGAGGTCGCGGTTCCTCCTCGGGATCGACGTCGGGCAGACCGCCGTCAAGGCCGTCCTGCACGACGAGCGGTTGCACCCGGTCGCCGTCGCTCGGCGCGCGAGCCCCGTCGACCGCCCGGTCGCCCGGCACGCCGAGCGGTCGCAGGACGACCTGTGGGCCGCGGTCGCCGACGCGGTGTCGGAGGTGATGGCGACGTCGGGTGTCGACCCGAGCCTGGTCGCCGCCGTCGGGATCACCGGCCACGGCGACGGCCTGCACCTCGTGACCGCCGCCGGAGCGCCGGTCGGCCCGGCCATCACGGCGATGGACTCCCGGGCGCACGTCGAGGCCGCCGAACTCGCCTCCGATCCCGACCGGCTGCGCGTGGTGCTCGAACGCTCCGGACAGCTGCCGACGCCGGGTGCCGCCGGCAACCTCCTCCGCTGGCTGCTCCGCCACGACCCGGAGCGTGTCCAGCAGGCAGACGCGATGCTCTTCTGCAAGGACGTGGTCCGCCTGCGGCTCACCGGCGAGATCTCCACCGACTACTCCGACGCCTGCGCCTCCTTCCTCGACGTCGGGACCGCCACCTGGAGCGCCGAGGTCCTCGACGCCTACGGCCTGCCCGCCGAACTGCTCCGTCTGCTGCCGCCGATCAACCCGAGCGGCACGATCGTCGGGTCGGTGCTGCCGGCGGCCGCCGCGGTCACGGGCCTCGTCGCCGGGACGCCGGTCGTGTCGGGACTCCACGACGTGCAGGCCTCGTCGATCGGCATGGGAGCGCTCGTCCCCGGGCGGCTCGCCCTCGTGGCCGGCTCGTTCAGCACGAACGGCGTGACGACGACCCAGCCCGACGTGGACCCGCGGTGGCAGTCCCGCCTCTCGATCACCCCGGACCTGCGGATCGCGATGTCCACCTCGGCGACGGCATCGCCCTCCTTCGACTGGACGCTCCGGCTCCTGGGCGTGACCGACGCCACCGGCCGCGACGCGCTGATCGCCGAGGCAGCAGCACTCCTTCCGGAGGAGCAGGTGCCGCTCGTCCTGCCCTTCCAATCGGACTCGCCGCTCGGCGCCGAGGCGTCGGCCACCCTCGTCGGCGTCCGAGACTGGCACACCCGGGCACACGTCCTGCGCGGAGCCCTCGAGGGCATCGTGCTCATGCACCGTTGGCACACCCGGGCGCTCGGCGAACGGTTCCGGTGGGACGAGCCGATCGTCCTCGGCGGCGGCCTCGCGCGGTCGCCGCTGTACGTGCAACTCGTGGCCAACGCCCTCCGGGCGCCCGTGACGGTCGTCGACTCCGAGGAGGCCGGAGCCCTCGGCGCCGCGATCGTCGCCGGGGTCGCCATCGGACTCCTGCCGTCGGTGGAACAGGCCCAGCACGACGTCGTCCGACACGCACCCGCCGTCCTGCCGACGGACGCCTCGGCGGCGTACTGGGCGGGGGTCGGAACCGCGTTCGACGAGCTCGTCGATGCCCTCGTCCCCTGGTGGCGACGACGGGCTGAGGAGTCGATCCCGGACGGTCCGGCGTGGGAACGCGACGACCGTGCCGGGGTGGAACGATGAGCGCGTCCGTCGGCGGCCGCGGGACGGCCACGTCCAGTCCGGTGGACGACCGGCGTCGGGAGATCCTCACCCGACTCGACCAGGACGGGCGGGTCGAAGTCGGCGTGCTCGCAGTGGACCTCGGTGTGACCGAGGAGACGATCCGGCGCGACCTCCGCGTGCTCGAACTCGACGGACGCCTCCGACGCGCGCACGGCGGGGCGGTGCGCACCGACCTCGACCCGGGCCAGGACTCCGGAGTGTCCGGTACGCTCGCCGCGCGGGCGCTGACCCTGGTCGACCCGGGCTCAGCGGTCTTCCTCGGCGCGGGCTCAGCCTGCGAAGCGCTCGCCGGGGGCCTCGCGACGACCGCCGGGACCGTCATCGTGACCGCTTCGGTGCCGGTCGCCCTGGCCGCGGCCGCTGCCGAGGGAGCGGCCGTCGTCCACCTCGTCGGCGGAACGGCGGACGGGCGCGGCGTCCTCACCGGTGCCTGGGCGCGCGAGCAGCTCGCCGGCCTCCGCCTCGACGTCGCGGTCGTCGAGGCGCTCGGTGTCTCCGCGGACGGCCGACTGCTCCACGCCTCGCCGGAGGAGGCGGCGGTCGTCGCGGCCGCGGTCGAACTCGCCTCCGCGGCGATCCTCCTGGCCGACCCGGCGACGTTCGGCGCCGACGGCCTCGCGGCCTCCGTCCCGGCCGCCCGCCTCGACGTGGCGGTGGTGCACCACGGCGTCGACGAACCGACCCTCGACGCCCTCCTCACGACCGGCGTCCGCGTCGAGACGGTCGGGGTGGACGCATGAGCGGCATCGTGACGGTCACGCCGGCGGCCGCGATCGACCAGACCTACCGCGTCGACGGGCTCCGACTCGGCGACGTCAACCGGGCGGTGGGCGTGTCCACCGAGCTGAGCGGCAAGGGCGTCAACGTCGCGCGGGCGGTCACCCTCTCGCCGCTCCCGGTCCGTGCGGTGGTGCCGATGGGTGCGGACGGACGGATCCTCGCCGACGACCCGGCGCTCCGGACGTTGCTCGCCGTCGTTCCGACCGACGGTCGGACACGCGTCAACACGACCATCCTGGACGCGGCGACCGGGACGACCAAGGTCAACGAACCGGCGATCCCGCTGCGTGCCGAGGACTGGGCCGCCGTCGTCGCCACCTCCGGCGCGGAGATCGACCGGATCGGCGCGGACTGGCTCGTCCTCTCCGGCACGATCCCGACGGTCCAGGGAAGCACCGGCCCCGTCGACATCCTCCAGTTGCTCCGTCAGGCGGGTGACCGGGGAGCGCGCGTGGCCGTCGACACCGCGGGTGCGGCGCTCGAGACCGCCGTCGCGAACCTCGACCTCGTCCACCTGCTCAAGCCGAACGCGCACGAGCTGGCCGAGCTCACCGGCCGTGAGCTGCTGACGATCGGTGACGTCGCGTCCGCCGCCGACGAACTGCACCGTGCCGGCTGCGACCTCGTCTACGTGAGCATGGGGGCAGACGGGGCGCTCCTCCGCACCGCGGCGGGGCTGTGGCACGCGCACGTCGCAGCCACGGTCGTGAACACCGCCGGTGCCGGCGACGCCTCGTTGGCCGGATTCCTCGTCGGACTCCACGGCGAGGACGGCCGGGACGACCCGGCGGCCGCGGTCGCGTCGGCCGCCGCCTGGGGTGCGCTCGCCGTGTCGAGCGCGACGACCATCCTCACCTCCCTCGAGGCGCTGACCACACCGGTCGCCGTCCAGGACCCCGACCCGACGACACCGCTGAGCGAGCCGGCCACGCCGCCACGCGACGAGACGGCGACGCCATGATCGATCAGGCCGTTCCACGCTTCCACGCCGCCGTGGACCTCGGTGCGTCGAGCGGTCGCGTCATGCTCGGCCGCTGGGCCGACGGCCGCTTGGCGCTCACCGAGGTGCACCGGTTCCCCAACGGCCCGATCACGCAGGACGGTCGACTCCGGTGGGATGCGGAGCGCCTGTTCGAGGAGACCCTCGTCGGGCTCGCGGAGGCCGTCCGGATCGCAGCGGCCGCGGGCGGTGTGCTCGACGGGATCGGGGTCGACAGCTGGGGCGTCGATGTCGCCCTCGTGGGCGTCGGCAGCGGTACCGCGTTCCCGACCGTGCCGCACCACCGCGGCGCCGACGCCGACGGTCCGGCCCGTGCCGCCGTGCTCGTCGACGCCGCGACGGCCTACGCGGTGACCGGCGTGCTGGAGCAGACCATCAACACCTCCTACCAGCTGCGGTCCCGTGCCGAGGAGCTCGACGTCCGCCGAGCCGACGGCGATCGCCCGACCGTGTTGCTCGTCCCGGACCTCTGGGTGTGGCTGCTCACAGGCGTCGTCGGAGCGGAGCGCACGATCGCCTCGACGACGCAGCTGCTCGATCAGGGCACCGGCGACTGGGCGGCGGAGCTCATCCGTCGCTGGGGTCTCGACGGCTTCGACTTCCCGCCGGTGGTCGCACCGGGGACGGTCGCCGGCCCGACGACGCCGGAGGTCACCGCGCGTCTCGGGTCGAGCGTGCCGATCCCCGTCCACCGCGTCGCGGAGCACGACACCGCGTCCGCACTCGCCTTCGCCCGCCCGGACGGCGCGGAGCTCCTCGTCTCGAGCGGCAGCTGGTCCCTCGTCGGGGTGTGCCTGCCGGCGCCGGTGCTCACGGAGCACTCGCGGGACGCCGGCTTCACGAACGAGGCCGGTGCCGCCGGATCCTCCCTGCTCCTCCGCAACCTGGCGGGGATGTGGCTGCTCACGGAGTGCGCCCGCGCCTGGTCCGCAGAGGACGGGAGCGCGGTCGACCTCGTCGAACTCGTGGCGGCCGTGTCGGAGGCAGAAACAGACGCGGCCACGGACGTCACGCCCGCCGTGTTCGACGTCGCCGACCCACGCCTGCTCGTGCCGGGGGACATGCCGGAACGCATCGCGACGCTTTGCCGGGAGACCGGACAGCGTCCACCGGGCGGACGGAGCGACACCGTGCGCAGCGTGGTCGAGAGCCTCGCGGTCGCCTACGCCGAGACGGTCCGGGCCTGCGAGGCGATCACCGGGGTGACGATCCGTTCGGTCCGCATCGTCGGCGGCGGATCGCGCAACCGGCTCCTGTGTGCCCGCACAGCGGCACGGACCGGTCTTCCGGTCACCGTCGGCCCGGCGGAGGCTTCGGCGCTCGGCAACCTGGCCGTGCAACTCGTCGCGGCCCGTCACGCGCCGTCGCTCGACGCGGTCTACCGGCACGGCCAGGACGATCACGACCATGACCATGACCATGAGCGGACACCGACATGACCGACCGCATAGACCAGCCGGAGACCGAGACGGACCTCCTCGACCGCTTCGTCGCCTTTTCGCGCGACCTCGGCCGCCCCGATCGGGCGTGGGCGCTCCTGGCGGAGGGCAACACCTCCCTGCTCCTGCCAGAGGACGGTGTTCGGACGATGCTCGTGAAGGCGAGCGGCGCGTCCATGGCCGTGGCGACCGCCGACGACGCGGTCCGTCTCGCGATCGGACCGGTGCTCGACCTCGTCGACTCGCACGCGGGCGGGGACGCCGAGGTGGCCGCGCTGTTCGATGCCGCGGCGCTCGCGGGGAACGGTCGGCGCCCCTCGGTGGAGGCGATCCTCCACGCCGTCTGCCTCGACCTGCCCGGCGTCGTCGCGGTCGGCCACACCCACCCCGTGCCGGTCAACGCCCTGCTCTGCTCGCCGTCGGCCGACACCCTGACCCGCGGTTCGCTCTTCCCCGACCAGATCGTGGTCCTCGGCACCGATCCGCTGCTCGTGCCCTACGTCGACCCCGGGCTCGAACTCGCCCGCACGGTCCGCCGGATGCTCCGTGGGCAGCTCGCCACGACCGGCCGGGTGCCGAAGGTCGTGTACCTGCAGAACCACGGGATGTTCGCCCTCGGTTCGAGTGCGGCCGAGGTCCTCCGGATCACCGAGATGGCCGTGAAGGTCGCCCAGGTGCTCCTCGGAACGCTCGCCGCGGGCGGGCCGGTGTACCTGAGCGACGAGGCCGTCGCACGCATCGACACGAGACCCGACGAACTGCTGCGTCGAGCCGCGCTCGCCGCACAGGAATCCACGACCCACCGCGCCGGGACGGCGCACGGAAGGACCACGACATGAGCCAGCCGACCAGCGCCACCGACCTCACCGGGCAGGTCGCGATCATCACCGGAGCGTCCTCGGGCATCGGCCGCTCGTACGCCCAGGCGCTCGCCGCCGCCGGGGTGCGCACGGTCCTCGTGGGACGCTCCACCGAGCGACTCTCGGCCGTCGCCGACGCCCTGCCGACACCGAGCGTGTTCCTGGCGGGCGACCTCGCCGACCCCGCCGTGTCCGAGCAGGCCGTCGCCCTGGCGCTCGCCGCCTTCGGACGCCTCGACATCGTCCTCGCCAACGCGGGCCTCTACGTCGGTGGTGACGTCGTCGACACCCCGATGACCGCGATCGAGGAGCTCGTCGGCGTCAACGTCCTCGGAGCGATGGCGACGGTTCGCGCAGCGCTGCCGCACCTCGTCGAGCAGGGTGCGGGCGACGTCCTGGTGACGAGCTCGGTGTCCGGGCACCAGGACATCCACTGGGAGCCCGTCTACTCCGCGACGAAACACGCCATGCAGTCGTTCGTCCACACCACCCGGCGGAACCTCGTCGGATCCGGGGTGCGGATGGGCGCGGTCGCCCCCGGCGTCGTGCTCAACGAGCTGTGGGGGATCGCGGAGGGGGCCTCAGGCGTGGAGGACCAGATCGCCGCACGCACCGGCATCCGCTCCGAGGACGTCGCCGACGCCGTGCTCTTCATGCTCACCAGACCCCGACACGTCACCATCCGCGACCTCGTCATCCTGCCCACCGACCAGGAGATCTGAGCGACTCGCGTCGCCCGACGACACCTCCATCAGCCCGCCCCGATCGAAGGACCACACATGTTCTCTGACCTCCACGGCCGTACGGCCGTCATCACCGGCGGGGCCCGCGGGCTCGGCTACTCGATCGCCACGGCGCTCGCCGCGCAGGGCGTCCAGGTGGCGTTGCTCGACCTCTTGCCGACCGTCCACGAGTCGGCCGAGCGGTTGGCGTCCGAGTACGGCGTCCGCACCTCGGCGCATGCGGTCGACGTCACCGACGCCACCGCCGTCGAGGCCGCCTTCGCCGCTGCCGAGGCCGAGCTCGGCGCGCCGTCGCTGCTCGTGACCGCGGCGGGCATCACCATCTGGGGCGACAGCGTCGACGTGCCGGCGGACACCTGGCGGAAGGTGCTCGCCGTGAACCTCGACGGCACCTTCTTCGCCGCGCAGTCCTTCGCCCGTCGAGCCATCGCCGCGGGCCGGCCCGCCTCGGCGGTCTTCATCTCGTCGATGTCGGCGTTCATCGTGAACCAGCCGCAGTTCCAGGCCTCCTACAACGCGTCGAAGGCGGCGGTCAGTCACCTCGCGTCGTCGCTCGCGGTCGAGTGGGCACCCTCCGGTGTCCGCGTCAACGCGATCGCCCCCGGGTACTTCCTCTCGGACATGACCCGTGAGTTCACCGAGGCGAACCCCGACCTGGCCGCCGAGTGGACCGCGGCCATCCCGGCGGGCCGGATGGGTCAGCCCGAGGACCTCCACGGGCTCGTCCTGCTGCTCGCATCCGACGCCTCCTCGTACCTCACGGGCCAGAGCCTCGTCATCGACGGCGGCTACACCGCCCTCTGAGCCGGCCCCACCCGCCGAACCGTTCGACCCGACCACACCGACCCGAGGACCCGCAATGACGACGACGCCGCCCGAACAGACGCCTGACGACCAGGCCGACCGCGACGCCGTGTGGGGCGCCAGGCGTCGACGCTTCGTCGAGGCCCGATCCGGTGCCGTCGAGCGTGCGTGGGCTCCGCGTGCAGTCCGCGTCGACGACGGACCGTCGACGGGCCGGCGCCAGGTCGAACTGCGCCACCTCGGCGGACTCGAGGTGACGGTCGAGGTCGACCAGTTCCTCGACCTCGGCGAGGCCTCCTGGAACGGCGAGGTCGTGTCCTTCGTCGCGCCGACGACCGCTCCGCAGGCCGAGAGCTGGGCCCGTCGCTGGCAGGGCGGTCTGCTGACGACCTGCGGGCTCGCCGCGGTCGGCGTGGCCGCGGAGGCGGACGGCGGGATGCACGGTCGGGCGCATCGCATCCCGGCGACCGTGACCCGCCGCGAGGGGCGATGGACCGCGGCGGGCCGGTACGAGCTCCTCGTCGGCGGCCTGCTCCGCGAGGGCGCCGTCTTCCAACAGAACCTCACGGTGTCCCGCAACATCCGAGCGGAGGTCGGCGTCGCGCGGATCCGTCTGCACGACGTCGTCCGGAACGAGGGGTTCGTCGCCGAGCCGGTGCGCCTGCTCTACCACGTGAACCTCGGCTGGCCGCTGCTGCACGGCGGTGCCGTCGTGGCGGCCGAGGCCGACGTCCCTGGCGGGGCGGGGTCCGAACGCACGGACCCCGGTGGCTGGCGGCGGGTGATCGGCGAGCCCGAGCCGGCGGCCGACGAGCAGGTCGATGCCCTCGACGCGGTCGCCGGGCCCGACGGCTGGTCCATCGCGACCCTGTCGGGCGAGGCCGGCACGGTCACGGTCCGGTTCCGACCGGAGCAGTTGCCGTTCCTCACGGTGTGGCGGAGCACGGCCGCGGGGTCGTACGCCCTCGGCATCGAACCCGGCACCTGCTGGCCGAGTCACGCGGCCGGTCCGGATCGCGGGAAGGCGGGCTGGATCGTGGAGCCCGGGGAGTCGTTCGAGGTCGACCTCGAGATCGTGTTCGAGCCGGCGGCCGACGACTTCGGCGACTGAGCCCACCGGCCTCCGTCACCATCCGGTTCCCGGTTTCCGAAGAATTCGCGCTCGGGTATGTCATCGATGACATGAACGAGGTATGCTCGCCATGACATCGATGACATGGAGTCATCGTCGGAAGCCGACACGGACGTCGGAACCTGAACGGACACCGCCGTGCACCCTGCTGCGAACCTCGACTCGACCGCCGTCACCTCCGTGGCCTCGGATCGATTCGTCGCCGGCCTCGACCTCGGCAGCACCGGCGTCAAGATCCTCGTGACCGACGCCGACGGTGCCGAGGTCCTCATCCACCAGCTGCCCACCCCGTGGCTCGCCGGTCCAGGCGGCACGACCGTGATGGAGGCAGCGTCCCTCATCGCCACCGTCCGGGAGCTCCTCGACCACGTCGGTGCGGAACTCGTGGACCGGTTCGGGCCAGCCGCACGGGTTCGGGCGCTCGCCGTCTCCGGCATGGGGGAGTCCGGGATCGTCCTCGACGCCGTCGGCCGGCCCGTCGCGCCCGCCATCGCCTGGTTCGATCCGCGCGGCGCCGAACAGCTCGCGGCCCTCCCCGCCGAGATCGCGGAGCAGTTCGCCGGTCGGACCGGCCTGCCGCTCGGCGTGCAGGTCTCGGTCGTCAAGCTCCTCCACCTCCGTGACGCCGGACTCGACCTCGCCGGGACGCGCTGGCTCAACCTGCCGGAGTACCTCGTCGCGGCCCTCGGCGGCGAGGAGGCCGCCGAGTACTCGCTCTCGTCGCGCACCGGCCTGCTCGATCAGGACACGGGTGAGCCGTGGCCCGAGCTGCTCGACCACCTCGGCGTCGACGCCTCGTTCCTCCCGCCGTTCACCGACGCCGGTGCCCCGCTCGGCACCGCGAGCAGTCCGTGGGTGCCGGCGGTCTTCTCCGGTGCGGCACTGACCGTCGCCGGCCACGACCACCTCGTGTCGGCCGTCTCCACCGGCTCGTTCCCCGCCGAGCGGTACCACGTGTCGATGGGCACGGCCGAGGTCCTGCTGCGACGCCTCGACGAACCACTCCCGTTCGCCGCCCGCGAGCGGCTCGCCGAGGTGTTCATCAACTGCGTCCGTCACGTCGTGCCGGGCACCTGGGTGCTCGTCGCCGGCGTCAAGACCGGTCTGCTCATGCGTCGCACCCTCCAGCTCGTCGGGGTGACCGACCGCGCAGGGCGCGACCGCCTGGACGACGAGGTCATGGCGCTCCCGGCGCGCGGGCTGCTCGGCGACGGCGACGTCTCGGTCGCGGGCGCCCGGAACGACGACGGCGTCCTCAAGCTCACGGTCCGTGCCGACGGTGCGGGACCGGCCGAGATCTTCGAAGCGGTGCTCCGGCATGGCAACGACGAACTCGCCGTGCTCATCGCGGCGATGGACCGCGAGGTCGCCCCGGCCACCTCGGCGCTGCTCACTGGCGGCTGGGCCGGCATGCGGTCCGTGCAACGCGCCCGAGCGGCCGTCCTGCCCGGCGTGCAGGTGTCGCACCGGTCTCAGGACACGGCATACGGCGCAGCCGTCTTCGCCGGGGCCCTCCTCGAACCCGCCACCTCCCGATCACATCCCTGACCGACCACCCGACCACGCAGACCGATCCTCCCCGGCGCGACCGCTGCCGGGACCAGACCCCATCCGAAGCACAAGGAGTACCTCATGAACGCAGTAGCCACCAGGACCAACGAGCTGACGACGCTCGAACGCCGCGCCATGGCCACGATCAGCACCCCGGGCGGTGGCATGCTCATCGTCGCCGGCGACCAGCGCAACGGCATGAAGGCCGTCATGACCGACGCCCCGAACGGCGCGGCCGGCATCAGCCGTGACGAACTCGCCGAGGCCAAGAGCGACCTCGTCCGGTTCCTCGGCAACCACGCACCCGCCATCCTCCTCGACCCGGAGGTCGCCCTCCCGCTCGTCGTCGACGAGCGCACCCTCTCCCGCACGACCGGTCTCGTCGTCGGCATGGACTCCTCGGGATTCGACACCGAGAACGGTCTGCGCCGGACGAAGTACGTCCCCGGCATGGACGCCCGCCGGGTCCGCGAACTCGGTGGCGACGCCGCCAAGATGCTCTTCTACCTGCGCTCCGACCAGCGGGAGGCCGAGCAGGTCGTCATCGACGAGATCGCCCGCCTCGTGGAGGAGTGCACCGCCGAGGGCGTGCTGCTCATCGTCGAGATCCTCGTGTACCAGCTCGACGGCGAGAGCGACGAGGCCTACGCCGAGATCTTCCCCGAGCTCGTGCGCGGCGCCGCGGAGATCTCCGTCGCCGCCGGTTCCAAGGTCCTGAAGCTCCAGTACCCGGGCTCCGCCGAGGCCGCCGCAGCCGTGACCGAGGCCGCTGCCGGCGTGCCGTGGGCCGTGCTGTCCGCCGGCGTCGACCACGAGACCTTCGTCGGTCAGGTCCGCACCGCGGTCGAGAACGGTGCCGGCGGCGCGATGGCCGGTCGCTCGCTGTGGAAGGATAGCCTTTCGATCTCGTCGGCGAAGCGCGAGGAACTGCTCACGAACCGGGCGCTGCCCCGCCTCCGTGAGCTCGAGCAGGTCATCGAGACCGCGCTCGCCGGTCGCTGACGGATCGTGGGCGGCGTCCTCGGTCGCCGCCCGCGAACCAGCCCGATCCGACCACGCCACGCAGGTGGAACCACCCGAGGAGCAGCCATGGCCACGATGCAGGACGTGGCGTCCCTCGCCGGAGTGAGCTCGAAGACGGTCTCCCGCGTGTTCAACGACGACCCGCACGTGCTCCCCGAGACGCGGTCGCGGGTCGAATCGGCCATGCGGGAGCTGAACTACGTCCCGAACGTCCTGGCGCGCACCTTCCGCGCCGGGCGGTCCTCCTCCGTCGGCGTCGCGGTCCCGGACGTCGTCGACCCCTTCTTCGCCGCGGTCGTCCGCGCCGTCGAGGAGGTCTGTTCCGTCTCGGGCATCACCACCCTCGTCACGAGCATCGGCGACGACCCGGCGCGCGAGCGTGCCGTGCTCGACTCGCTGCTCCGGTCACAGCTCATGGGGCTCGTCCTCGCGCCCGTCGCGGAGGACCAGTCGTGGCTCGCGCCGTGGGCCGAGCACACGCCCATCGTGTTCGTCGACCGCGCCCCCGGTGGACTCGACGCCGACAGCTTCGTCGAGGACGACCACCGCGGCGCCTACCTCGCGACGAGGCACCTGCTCGAGCACGGGCACACCCGGGTCGCCTTCATCGCCGACTCGGCACACCCGCCGAGCACCCGTCGCCGGCTCGAGGGCTACCGTTCGGCGCTCGCCGAGAGCAGGATCGACCTCGACGACGCGCTCGTCAGCCTCGACGCGACGGACCGCGGACCGGCCGCCGCCGTGGTCGACGCTCTCCTCGCCCTCGCTTCCCCACCGACGGCCCTGTTCTCGGCGAACGCGCGCGTGACGATGGCGCTCGTCCCCGCGCTGCGCTCACGGGGGATCGCCTCGCTCGGCTTCGGTGACTTCCCGATGGCCGACCAGCTCGATCCGGCGGTCAGCGTCATCGAACAGGACCCGGCACGCCTGGGCCGCCTGGCCGCCACCCGGGCGCTCGCCCGCTTCGGTGACGCGGACGGCGAGCACGAGCGCAGCACCGTCGTCCCCGTCGGGCTCCTCCTGCGGGAGTCCTGCGGCTGTCACCTCACCGCGTGATCCCCCGGGCGGCGGATGCGCCCCGCGCCGTCGCTCCGTAGCGTGGGAAGCTGTTCGCGACCACGGGGGATCACATGCAGCGACCGGACGACACACCGAACGAGGGCGGCTGGGCGCCGATCGGACAGCCCGCGCCTGGACCGATCCGGACGACGCTCGCCGACGGATCGCCGGCACCAGCACCGGCACCGGCACCGGCCGCGGCTCCGGTGATCGGTGCCGCCGGGCGTGCCGTGCTCGCGCAGCAGCCGGAGTCGGCGGCGGACCGCGAGCGCCGGCGCAACCGCGAGCTGGCCCCGATCCTGCCCACCAGGGTCCCGTGGGTCGCCGTCACGGTCTTCACCGTGCTCGCCGTCGGCCTC
Organism: Plantibacter sp. MDV22-iso1; assembly: GCF_058408345.1. NCBI lineage: Bacteria > Bacillati > Actinomycetota > Actinomycetes > Micrococcales > Microbacteriaceae > Plantibacter > Plantibacter sp. MDV22-iso1. Next base: position 457,707 of record NZ_JBZVDY010000003.1, on the reverse strand, counting down.
GCCTGGCTCGTCGCCGCACCGCTGTGGCTGTCGGGTGAGGGACTCGCGAACCCCTGGTTCCAGCTCATCGCCCTCGGCATGATGTACACCCCGACCATCGCCGCGCTCGTCGTGGTGCTGTTCGTCGCCCGGCCGAGGAGCATCCCGCGGCTGCTCGGACTCGCGCCGCTGCGCCCCCTCGGCCGGACCCTCGGGCTCTGCGCGGCGGCGCTCGTCGGGTTCCCCGTCCTCGCGTTCTGCTCCATGCTGCTCGGGCAGGCCATGGGGCTCATCGAGCTCGACCTCGTCGGCCTGTCCGGTCTGGCCGCCATCATGACCGCCTCGGGCGCCGGCGAGCTCGGGCGGGACGACCTCACCACGGTCGCCCTGGTCCAGCTCCTCACCCTGCCCCTCGGCGTCCTGGTGGCATCGCTGTCCGCGTTCGGGGAGGAACTCGGCTGGCGCGGCTGGTTGCTGCCGAACCTCCTGCCGCTCGGCACCTGGCCCGCCCTCCTGCTGTCCGGGGCGATCTGGGGCGTGTGGCACGCACCGCTCATCCTCCTCGGCTACAACTACCAGCGGACCGACCTGGTCGGCCTGCTCCTGATGGTGGGCTGGTGCATGCTGCTCGGCGTCCTCATCGGCTGGTTGCGGCTCCGCTCCGCCTCGGTCTGGCCGGCGGTGATCGCCCACGGCGCGGTGAACGCCGCCGTCGGGGCACTGCTGCTGTTCGCCAGCCCGACGTCGATGCAGGACACCGGCAGTGTGTTCGGCACCCTGCTCGGCTGGCCGGGCTGGATCCTCCTCGCAGCGACGGCGCTCATCCTGGTCGTCACCGGCCAGTTCGGGAAGCGTGCGGTGCCCGGACTGCGTGGCTCGGAGGTCGCCTCGCCCGTGAGCTGATCCTCCGACGCATGCGCGCCGCGTATGAGTCGCACCGGGCGGGCTGCTTGTCCGCCGCTTCGGCGCTTGGTGCACTGGGACGATGCGCAGACCCGATCTCCCCGAGGCACCCGTCCGCCCACGTGCCGCCCACGCTCGCCGTCACGGCGGTGGGGTGAGCGCACGGGTCCGCCGCCGGCGCCTCATCGTCGGCATCGCAGGCGGCCTCGTGCTCGCGCTCCTCGGAGGTGTCGGTGCGCTCGCGCTGCGGCTGCAGGGCAATCTCAGCTCCGAGGCCATCGCCGCCCCGACCGGACGTTCGACCGAGCCTGCGGAGCCAGGCGCACCGGACCCGGCGATCAACGTCCTCCTCCTCGGCTCCGACAGTCGTGACCTCGAGATCGGCGACTACGGCGAGGACACCGGTACCAAGCGCAGCGACGCGATGGTGCTCGTGCATGTGTCCGAGGGCAACACGCGGATCGACGCGATGCAGATCCCGCGTGACACGCTGACCGACCTGTCGATGTGCACGGACACCGGGCGGGGGACGCCCGACGACTACGGGATGGTGAACGCGGCGTTGAACTCGGGGGCCGCCTGTTCAGTCGCCGCGGTGCAAGCGATGACCGGTGTGCCGATCGACCATTTCATCGAGCTCGACTTCAGCGGCTTCCAGGCGATCGTCAACGGCATGGACGGGCTGGCCGTGTGTCTGCCGGCGGACATGGAGGACCCCTATTCGAACCTCGCGCTGCCCGCCGGAGCACAGGTCATCGACGGGACGCAGGCGCTCGCGCTCGCCCGCACCCGGCACGCGGTGGGTGACGGCAGTGACATCTCGCGCCTCGGCAACCAGCAGATGGTGATGTCCGCGATCGTGCAACGGGCGCTGAGTGCCGAGGTGCTCACCCGGCCGGACCGCCTCATCCGCTTCCTGGACGCGGTCACCTCCTCGCTCACCGTCGACACCGCGCTCGGCGACCTCGCGAGCCTGACCTCGCTCGCGCACCGGGTCTCACAGGTGCCGGCGTCGGCCATCACCTTCCTGACGATGCCGTGGACCGAGGCACCGTCGGACGCCAACCGGGTCGTCCCGAGCGATGACGCGGCGATCGTCTTCTCGAGCCTCGCCACCGATGTCCCGGTGCCGATCGCGGGAGTCGCTGACGCGTCCCCGGCGGAGCCGGTCGCCCCGGTCGAACCGGTGCGGGTCGAGGCGGTCAGCGTCCTCAACGGCTCGCAGACGAACGGGGTCGCGACGGCGACGGCCGACCGACTGACCGCCCTCGGCTACACCGTCGCGTCGATCGGTGACGCGGAGACGGACACCCCGGTGACGGTCCTGCTCGCGCGCGATTCGGACGCGGCTCGGGCGACGGCCGCCTCCCTCGCCCAGGAGCTGGGGATCACGGTCGTCGTGAGCGGCGAACCGGGGCCGGACGAGGAGGACGTCGTGCTCGTCATCGGTGACGACTTCGGCTCGCTGACCCCGCCTGCCGCGCCGGCGCCCGTCGAGGTCGAGTCCCGCAACGCCGCCGCGGACCTCTGCGGCTGACGCGGGGCGTCGTCAGACCCCGGGTGGGACCCGCTCCGCCAAGCGGAGGAAGGCACTCACGGCCGGCGTCCCGAGGCTGTCGTGGCGGACGAGCAGGCCGATGTCCCTCGTGACCGGTGTCGGGAACCGGCGGACCCGGGCGCCGTTCGCCGCCGCCCAGTCGGCGAGCCGCTCGGGGACCACGGTCAGCCCGACACCGGCGGTCGCGAACCGCGTGAGCGCGTCGCGCTGGGTGGTCACGATCACCCGCGGTGGCTGCACGCCGAAGCGGGCGTAGGCCTCGTCGGTCACGGCGCGCATCGACGTCCCGCGCGGGAGGGTCACCAGGGTGTGCGCAGCCAGCTCGTCGCCGGTGATGGTCGGCGGCGTGTGGCCGGCCTCGCGCTCGGCGACGGTCATCAGGCCGGGGAGGACGATCGCGAACCGCTGTTCCTCCAGGAGCCGCACCTCGACACCGGGGCCGGCGGTGGCCACATCGGCGACACCGAGGTCGATGCGCCCGAGGTCGACGGCTTCGAGGAGTTCGGCGGAGTCGACGGAACCCGTGACCTCGATGCGGACGTCTGGGTGCGCGGCGTGGAACCGGGCGACGAGTTCCGGGACGTGGGTCGCGACGAGCGAGGGGAGCGCACCGATCCGGAGCGAGCCGGCGGTGAGCGCCTGCTGCGCGTCGGCGAGCGCGCGGAGCCCTTTCGCCTCCTGGAGCATCCGTCTCGCCGGACCGAGCACGGACCGGCCGGCATCGGTGACCTGCATGCGTCGACCCACCCGGGTGAAGAGCGCGAGCCCGAGGTCCGTCTCGCAGCGTTGGATGCGTCTGGTGAGCGACGGCTGCGAGATGCGGAGGACGTCGGCCGCTGCGGCGTACGAGCCGTAGTCGACGACGGCGACGACCGCCTCCAGCTGCTCCAGGTTCATGCGTCGTGGATCCGGATCATGCCTCCACGGTACCGACACCTGCTGGATATGCCTGAGCGCCGAGGATCCCCACAGCAGGATGCCCCGCTGCGGGGGCTCCTGCTCCGGAGCGGATGCCCGGTCGGTGCCTACGGTGCGCAGGCCTCGAACACGTGGTCGGGGTCGTCCGACGGCGTGAGGTCGCGGTCCCGCAGGATCGTCGAGAACGGGACCTGCGGATCGGCGCACACCTCGTCGAAGGTGCCGCGCAGGTCGTCGGTGTACTCGATGTCCAGCACGGCGCCTCCGTACACCTCGGTGTAGGTGGCGCACTCGTCGAAGCGGTGGCACTCCTCCGTGACGGCGAAGTCGAACCCGACGTCGTCCCGACCACGTGTGCCGAGCTCGGCGGCGTTCTTCTGCCCGATGAGGAGGCCGGCATCGTGGGCGAGGTCGGCGTACCGGGTGGCGAGGGCGATCGCGTCCTCCACGGTGAGTCGACCGTCGGACCGGGTGTACGAGTCGAGGTTGTCGATCTCGACGGCGTCGAAGCCTGCCTCAGCGCAGCGGGTGATGCTCGCACCGACCCGCTCGGCGATGCGCGCACGACGGTCGTCGGTCGAGAGGTCGAAGATGAGTTCGTCGGGCCAGTTCTCGTCGATGATCGGTTCACCGGTGTCGTCGGTGAGGACCAGGTCGGGCTCGGCCAGCCAGGCCTCGCGATCGGCCGGCTGGCTCTGGAACCCGTTGACGTAGCAGATGGAGTACCGGTCGGGGTCGGGGGAGTCGGTGCTGTCGCGCGCGACGCCGCCCACCCCTGCCGCCGGTTCGTAGCCGCCACCGAGCTGGTAGTCGAAGACGACGTCCGTGGGGAACCCGCCCGCTGAATGGGTCGGTCCGGTGTCGGAGCTCGCACCACTCGGGAAGGTGGAGCAGCCGGCGGCGGTGACCGCGAGCAGGACGGCGGCGCCCGCCGCGATGAGCAGCTGCGCGCGACGACGGAGACGGTTCATGTCTCCACCCTAGGTCGCGGTCCCGTCCGGGGGTCGTCGCTCAGCCGGTACCGTTGGGGCATGAAGTATCTGGTGTTGTTCTCCGCGGGTGCCGCGCTCATCGTGCTCGGGATCGTCTTCGCGCTGCTCCTGGAGCTGCCCGTCGGGTTCCGCATCGCCGGGCTCGTGTCCATGCTGCTCGGCACCGTCCTGATGGGTGTCAACATCGGTCTGCAGTTCTTCGATCGCCGCAAGGAACGCGCACGTCGCCTCTGAGTCACCGCGGCGCAACCACCTCACCCGGTCGGTTCCCCGGCGTTACCCTCGATGGAACCCACTTCCACCGAGGCGGGACGACGACAACCCGGAGGCATCGTGGCGCGCGCGCTCTTCATCATCGACGTACAGAACGACTTCACCGAGGGCGGTGCGCTCGGTGTGGACGGCGGCGAGGCCGTCGCCGCGGGGGTCACGCGGCTGCTGGCCGAGCACGGGGACGAATACGCGCACGTGTTCGCCTCACGCGACTGGCACGACGCCGAGGGCGACAACGACGGTCACTTCGCGACGGGTGAGCCCGACTACGTGACGAACTGGCCGGTGCACTGCGTCGCGGGGAGTGCCGGCGCCGAGTACCACCACGCGCTCGACACCAAGAGCGTCGACACCCACATCCGCAAGGGCCAGGGCGCCCACGGATACTCGATCTTCGAGGGCGTGACGCCGGAGGGTCGGAGCCTGGGGGATGTCCTCGCCGAGGCGGGCATCACCGACGTCGACGTCGTCGGCCTCGCGACGGACTACTGCGTCCGGGTCAGTGCCCTCGACGCCATCGAGCATGGCCTGCAGGTCCGCGTCCTCGCCGGTCTCGTCGCGCCCGTCGACCAGGCCGCCGGGGATGCGGCGCTCGCCGAGATCGCCGAGGCCGGGGGTGTGGTCGTCCCCGTGTGACCTCCGTCCCCGGGTGCCCCACGCAGATAGTAAGCTAGCTGCGTATTCTTCGGAGCAGGGCGAGAACGGGGCGCGCGCATGACGCACGGACGACACGGCGGAACGCGGACGGACGCGGAAGCCCGGACGCAGCAGCGGGACCGTGCGGGTGCGCCGCGGTGGCTGCGGGTCGTGCTCCCCGCGGTCCTCATCCTCCTCTGGCTCACGGCCGCCGGCGTCGGCGGTCCGTACTTCGGGAAGGTGAGCGAGGTCGCAACCAACGACCAGACGAGCTTCCTCCCCGCGAGCGCGGACGCGACCGAGGTGCAGACAGCACTCGACGGGTTCCGAGAGGGCGACGACATCCCGGCCCTCGTGCTGTTCGTCCGCGACGGCGGGATCACCGACGAGGACCGGGGCGCAATCGACGACGAGCTGTCAGCGCTGTCCTCGACGGAGGGCGTCGCCGACGGCGTCTCGCCGGCCATCCCCTCCGAGGACGGAGCCGCGGTCGAGGTCTTCGTCCCGATCAGCGGTGACGCGGAGGTCGGCGACGTCGTCGAGGCCATCCGTGCACAGCTCGCCGAAGCGGCCCCGGCCGGCCTCGACGTCTTCGTCACCGGACCGGCGGGGTTCACCGCCGACCTCACCGACGCCTTCGCCGGCATCGACGGCATCCTCCTCCTGACCGCGCTCGGCGCCGTCTTCCTCATCCTCATCGTCGTGTACCGCTCGCCGGTCCTCCCGTTCCTCGTACTCGGCACCTCGTTGTTCGCCCTCTGCACCGCACTCCTGACCGTGTGGTGGCTCGCGAAGGCCGGCGTCGTCCTGCTGAACGGCCAGGTGCAGGGCATCCTCTTCATCCTCGTGATCGGTGCGGCGACCGACTACTCGCTGCTCTACGTCTCGCGGTACCGGGAGGCCCTCCGCGACCACGAGCGGCGGTGGGATGCGACGTGGGCTGCGCTCCGTGGATCGTTCGAGCCGATCGTCGCGTCGGGCGGCACGGTCATCGCCGGACTGCTCTGCCTGCTGCTCAGCGACCTGAACTCGAACAAGGCGCTCGGGCCGGTCGCCTCGATCGGGATCGTCTTCTCGGTCCTCGCGGCGCTCACCTTCCTCCCCGCGCTCCTGCTGGCCTGCGGTCGCACCTCGTTCTGGCCGCTGCGCCCGAAATACGGGAGCGAGCACCGGGTGCGCGCCTCATCGACCGACGACACCGCTGTGCCGACCACCGGTCTGTGGGGTGGGATCGCCCGTCTGATCTCCCGTCACGCCCGCGTCGTCTGGATCGGGAGCACCCTGCTCCTCCTGGTCGCGAGCCTCGGGGTCTTCCAGCTCAAGGCGGACGGCGTCGCCCAGAGCGACCTCATCCTCGGCACCTCCGAGGCCCGTGACGGTCAGGCCGCCCTCGGTGAGCACTTCCCGGCCGGCTCGGCGAGCCCCGTGTACGTCCTCACGCAAGAGGGCGATGCCGCGCAGGTCATCGGGATCCTCGAGGATGCTGACGGTCTCGACAGCGTCCAGGTGCTGTCGAGCGACGCCGCGACGGGCACCGCGGATGCGACGGTGAGCGACGGGGAGGCGGTGTTCACGGCTCCCGCCGCGGGGCCGCCGGGGACCCCGGTGGCGTCCGCCGAACCGACGGTCGACGACGGCCGCATCCTCCTCCAGGCGACCCTCGACGCGGCACCGGACTCCGTGACGGCGGAGGAGAGCGTGCGACAGCTGCGCTCGACCCTCGACGCCGAGGTCGGCACCCACACGCCGGTCGGCGGCGTCACGGCGACCGCCATCGACTCGAACGACGCGTCCATCCACGACCGGAACCTCATCATCCCCGTGGTGCTCGCCGTCATCCTCCTCATCCTCATGCTGCTGCTCCGCTCGGTGCTCGCCCCGGTCCTGCTGATCCTCAGCGTGGTGGTGTCCTTCGGTGCGGCCCTCGGGGTCTCCGCGCTCGTGTTCGACCACGTGCTCGGGTTCCCGGGCGCGGACCCGAGTGTGCCGCTCTACGGCTTCGTCTTCCTCGTGGCGCTCGGGATCGACTACAACATCTTCCTCATGACGAGGGTCCGCGAGGAGTCGCTGCGGGTCGGGACGAGGGCCGGCGTGCTGCGGGGGCTGGCGATCTCGGGCGGCGTGATCACCTCGGCCGGCCTCGTGCTCGCGGCCACGTTCGCGGCGCTGGGCGTCATCCCGATCCTCTTCCTCGCGCAGATCGCGTTCATCGTGGCGTTCGGGGTCCTCCTCGACACGATCATCGTCCGGACGCTGCTCGTCCCGGCCCTCAGCCACGACATCGGGAGCGCCATCTGGTGGCCGTCGAAGCTCGCGAAGGATCGGGTCGAGCACCGGCACGCGGCCTGACCGAAGCGGTCGCGACCGACTACCCCTGCTCAATGAGGAACGCCAGCACGGCGTCCTTGAACGCTCGCGACGAGACCGCGTTGAAGTGCTCGCGGCCGGGCAGCCCCACATAGCGGGCACCGGCGGCTTCGGCGAGCCGCCGACTGCCGGCGGCGACCGCGTCGTCGTCTCCGGTCACGAGCAGCATCGGCAGCGGCGGCACCTCGGCCGTGCTCGGCTGGGGTCCTCCGCGGAGGCCTTCCACCAGGGCGATGAGGGCCTCCACGTCGTTGCCCGGGACGCCCTCTGCCATCGTCACGTAGGTGTCGGTCAGGGCGTGCGCGATCGTCGTCCCGGTCCTGACATGGTGACGGGCCGACTCCAGGTCGAAGTCGCGGAGCGAGTCGCCCTCGGGGAGGCCGCCGAGGCTGAGGGAGCGCACGCGGTCGGGGTGCCGGACACCCAACCGCCAGCCCACCCGGGAGCCCAGCGAGTACCCGAGATAGTGCGGCTCGTCGACGCCGTAGCCGTCGAGGACGGACAGGACGTCGTCGACGAGGATGTCGAGTCGGTACGCGGCGGGATCCGTCGGTTTGTCGGAGGCTCCGTGACCGCGTTGATCGAGGGTCAGCAGGCGGTATCCGGCGCGCGTCAGCGTGCGTGTCCACCCGGCGAGGTCCCAGTTGAGTCCGGCGCTCGAGGCGAAGCCGTGCACCGCGACGATCGTGCCGAGGTCGCCTGAGCCCGGAGCCGGTTCGTGGAGGTACGTCGCGATCCGGATGCCGTCCGTCGACATGACGTAGGTGGGTTTGGTCGGGGCAGGCTGAGGAAGCACCCGTCAACGATACCCGCGGTGGCGCCGCGCAGGCTCAGTCGACGGCGACTGGCCGTGGTCCCTGCTGCATCATCTCGGAGAGGTACGGGGCGATGACGCTCGTGGAGATGCGGCAGTCGAGCAGGAGGACGCCCTGCGCCCCGGCGTGGACCCAGTCGGTGAGTCCGTCGAGGTCCGCGAGCGTGTCGATCGTCACGCCCTGGCCCCCCAAGGCCCGCGCGAGGGCGGCGAAGTCGACCTCGTCGATGAGCATCGGGGTCTGGTCGAGTCCACGCGAGCCGTATTGGTGGACCTCGGCTCCGTAGGCGGCGTCGTTGAAGACCACGATCACGCCGCTCGGTACCGTGCGGATGACGGTGTCGAGGTCGGGGAGCGCCATCAGGCCGCCGCCGTCGCCGGTGCAGAGGACGGTGGTGCCCCTGTGCCCGGCCGCCGCGGCACCGACCGCGCTCGGGAACCCGAGCCCGATCGACTGGTAGGCCGTCCCGACCATGACGAGGCGGTCGGGGGAGGGGATGTCGAAGTACATCGGCGCCCAGCCGATGAAGTGGCCGCCGTCCTGCACGACCGTGCGGTCGGCCGGGAGCAGCTCGTCCAGTCGATGCGCGAGGCTGCGCGGGTCGAGGCGCCCGTCGGCGCACAGTCCGTCGCCGGACGAGTCGTCACCCAGGTCGCGGTCGAGGTGCGGTGCTGGGCGGGCGTGACCGGCCGACGCGACCCATCCGGACCCCGCGCCGTCGGAGAGCCGTTCCAGGAGACCTGCGGCTGCGAGGGCCGCGTCACCGTGGACGAGCTCGTCGACCCTGGCGTTCGTCGGGGCGTCGGCGAGGTCGACCTGGATGACGTGGGCAGCGGGGGAGAAGGCCTCGCCGAACCGCATCGTGAACTGGTTGAGGCCGGCGCCGACGACGAGCACGACGTCCGCCTCGGCGATGCGACTCGCGGCGTGCTCCGTCGCGAAGCCGCCGGCCACCCCGAGATCGCGGGGGCTGGAACCGAAGAGCCCGCGTCCGAGCGCCGTGGTCGCGGTGTGGGCGTCGAGCCGCTCGGCGAGCTCGCCGAGGACCGGTCCGGCGTCGGCCAGCCAGGCTCCACGCCCGGCCAGGATGAGCGGACGGTGTGCGCCGCGCAGAGCGGCGGCGGCGGTGTCCAGGCGCCGCGCGACGGGCTCCACGCGGGACGGCCGGACGAGCGCCGGGTGGTGTGGTGTCCCGTCCGCTCGCAGCGGCTCGTCGGACGCCACGGCGGCGAGGTCGTAGGGGATCGCGAGTACGACCGCGGTCCGGCGGTGGACGGCGTGCTCGATGGCGCGGAGCGTGGTCGCGGTGGCGTCGTCACGACCGACGGTGAAGGTCGGCGCACCGAGCCCGGCGGCGATCTGGAACTGGTCGACGTCCCAGGGGCGGGCCCCGGTGGTCGGGGCGTCACCGACGACGAGGATCAGCGGGATCTGGGCCATCACCGCCTCCGCGAGGGGCGTCAGGGTGTTGGTGAATCCGGCTCCGTAGGTCGCGGTCGCGGCAGCGAGACCGCCGCCGGCGCGGGCGTAGGCGTCGGCTGCGGCGACGCCCCCGGCCTCGTGACGCATGGCGGTGAAGCGGGTTCTGGTCGTGGCGAGTGCGTCGAGGAGGTGCGCGTTGCCGTTGCCCATGACGCCGAACACCTCGGAGACATGGCGGGTGAGTGCCTGTGCCACCCGGGCGGAGACGGTGGAGGAGCGGGTCGACGTGGGAACGGTCGACGAAGCGTGTTCGGACATGGGAGACCTTCGAGAACGTGGACGGATGGGATTCCGTGTGTGTCTCGCCGGTGCTGGCCGCGCTATCGCCCTTTTTTCGAGCAACGACCCCCGTGCTGCGGAGTCTGACGAGCACACTCTACTCCGCGGCGACCGCGCTGCACAGTGCGGCAGCGACAGCATCCGCTCCACATCCGTGACGCCTGCCGGACAGTCGGACCCGGGTTCGACGGAGGCTGGCTCCATGAACCACATCGTGCAGGCCAACGCGGCCGAAGACCTCCTCGCCCTCATCCCCGGACTCGTCGGAAGCACTCCGAGATCGAGTCTCGTCGTCGTCCTGTTCGCGGGCCGTCACAGCCGCGGCGCACTCCAGGTGCACCTGCCTGCCGGAACGGACGTCGACCGGCAGGTGGCGGACGCCGCCGCGGAGCGAGCACTCGGGTTCGCCTGCCGGGCACCGGGTGTCGACGCCATCGTGCCTGTGGTCTACACGGACGACGCATTCGGAGCCGGGGCGGAGCCGCCGGGCAGGACGATCGCCGACGCCGTCCTCGAGCTGGCGAGCGCGCAGGGCTTCACGGTCAAAGACGCCCTCTGCTCGGCCGCTGACGGCTGGGGCTCCTACCTCGACCCCGGACTCCCCGCCGGAGGGCGTCCGCCGGCGATGGTGGCCTCGGCGGCGGTCCCGCCGGTCCCACCGCTCCCCTGGGAGCTCGTCACGACCGAGGTCCCGTCGGTGGACGTGGCGACGTTCGCAGCCGTCGACCTCGAGTACCGGGTGCTCTGCGCTCGACTGGCCTCCATGCTCGACGAGGCCGCCGATCGTGCCCGCATGACCTGGCGGATCGACGTCGGAGACGCCGTGGAACGACTCGACGGCCTTCCTGCGGTCTTCGAGGACGCGCTCGCCCGCGGCGTCGAGGGGATGACCGCCCGGGAAGTGGCCTTCCTGTTGCTGAGCCTCTCACGTCCTTGGGCGAGCGATCTCGCACTCATGCAGTGGGCGTTCGGGCGCGAGCTGGGCGAGGAACTCGACGACGCCGAACGCGCGTACGGGCATCTGCCGGTCGGGACGGACGACCCGGAGGTGTTCCATCGGGTCGCCCACCTGCTGGTCGGCGACGGACCGCATCCCGACGTCCAACGCATCCGTGCAGCGAGCAGCCTGCTCCTCGGCGTCGCGGCGCGAGCGTCGGAGTCCGCACGCGTCGCGCCGCTCGCCATGCTCGCCTGGCTGTCATGGGCGCTCGGCCAGAGCACGCGCGCGACCGCCTTCCTCGCCGAGCTGGTCGACGAGGAGCTGGACCACCCGCTGGCGGCGACCGTCGGGTCGCTGATCCGCCAGGGGCACCTCCCGGCCTGGGCGTTCTGCAGCACCCCGGGAACACGCGACGGTGTGGCCGCCCCCAGCGATCAGCCCGCCGCGTGACGCTCCAGGAAGTCGTAGACCTCGGAGTCGTCGACGCCCGGGAAGGTGCCGCTCGGCAGCGGGGAGAGGATGTGGGTGTGCAACCGGGCGCTCGGCCAGGCCTGCTCCCGCCACTTGTCGGCGAGGTCCGACGGCGGTCGACGGCAGCAGGTCGGGTCCGGGCAGGTGGAGACCGCACGCGTCGTGGTCTCCCGTCCGCGGAACCACTTCGCCTCGCCCCAGGGCACGCCGACCGAGATCGAGAACTCCCCGGCCTCGGTCGTGCCGGTCTGCGTCGCGCACCAGAAGGTACCGGCCGGGGTGTCGGTGTACTGGTAGAGCTCCGTGGTGCGGTTCGTCCGCGCGAAGGCGTTCCGTGCGCTCCACTTCCGGCACACGATCTGGCCCTCCACCGCGCCAGTCACGTCGACGGGCAGCGGCAGCGCATCATTCTCATAGGCCTTCGAGATCGCCCCGTCCTCGGAGACCCGCAAGAAGTGCAGGCGCATGTCGAGCCGGGCGGTCGCCAGGTTCGTCAGGCGCAGCGCCGCGGCCTCATGGGTGACCCCGAAGGCGTCGCGGAAGTCCTCGACGGCCAGGTTGCGGTCGCGCTTGGCCTGTTGCAGGAACGACACCGCGGCCGTCTGCGGCATGAGCGCCGCCGCAGCGAAGTAGTTGATCTCGAGCCGTTGCCGGAGGAACTCCGCGTAACTCGTCGGACGCTGGTGCCCGAGCAGGCGGTGCGCCATCGCCTGCAGGGCCATGGACCGCAGGCCGTGTCCGCCGGGGATCGAGGCCGGTGGCAGGTAGATGCGCCCGTTCTCGAGATCGGTGACGCTGCGGGCGGAGTGCGGCAGGTCGTTGACGTAGATGAGGTCGAAGCCGAGCTGTTCCGCCATGATGCTCACCGTGCGGTGGGTGAGTGCGCCGGTGCTGTGCCCGGCGCGCAGCACGCGCGACTCCGCGAGTTCCTCGATCTCGGGCAGGTGGTTGTCGCGCTCCCGCATCCACTCCCGCAACTCGGTGTTGGCACGCCGCGCCTCCTCCGGGGTCGCGATCGCCTCGCTCGCGTGCCGCTGCAGTTCGCGGTGCAGGCCCACGAGTGCGCGGAGGGCCTCGTCGGGGATGCCTTTCGACGGCTTGACGATCGGCAGGGTCAACTCGCCGTAGAGGGCACTGCGCTGGAGGCGGTCCAGCTCGATCTCCAGTGCCGCGCGGGGGTTCGGTGCCTCCTTCGACAGCAGGTCGGTCAGGTCGACCCCGAGCGCGGTCGTCAGCTCCTGCAGGACCGACAGCTTCGGCTCGCGTTTCCCGTTCTCGATGAGGGAGAGCTGGCTCGCCGCCAGCCCGACCCGTTCGCCGAGGTCGTCGAGGGTGAGGCCTCGCCGGGTCCGGAAGTGCCGGATCCGATGGCCGAGCGTGAGGAGTTCGGCAGCGGCGGTCGATGTGGGAGTCGGCGTCATTCCTTCACCGTATCGAAAGAACCGCGATTCTTGAAGGGTGAATACCCGTGAAGATCAACACAATCAGGCGCATGGTGGCTCTACGACCACTTCTTGACCGTCCCACCAACGCCGGAGGAACGCATGTCCATCGCCGAACTGATTCCCGATACCGCACCCGCCCTCGCCGCCCGCGCGGAGCTCCGAGCGGTGCCGCGCCCGAAGCGGACCGGCCTCGCCGAGCTGCACGCCTGGGTCGACGACCTCGCGGCCCTCCTGGGGCCGTCCGCGATCCACTGGGTCGACGGCTCCGCGAGCGAGTCGCACCGGCTCACCCACCAGCTCGTCGAGGAGGGGAAGCTGATCAAGCTCAACCCCGAGTGGCGGCCGAACAGTTTCCTCGCCCGCAGCGATCCGCGCGACGTCGCGCGCGTCGAGGACCGCACCTTCATCTGCTCCGAGCAGGAGGAGGACGCCGGCCCGACCAACAACTGGCGGGATCCCGCGGTGATGCGTGACGAACTGCACGGGGTCTTCGCCGGCAGCATGCGCGGTCGCACGATGTACGTCGTGCCGTTCTCGATGGGCGCGGTCGGCGGGCCGCTTTCGCAGCTCGGCGTGCAGATCACCGACTCGGCGTACGCGGTGCTCAGCATGGGGATCATGACGCGGATGGGTGACCGCGTGCTGGAGCTCATCGCCGACGGACAACCGTGGGTCAGGACCGTCCACTCGGTCGGCGCCCCGCTCGACGCGGGGCAGGCCGACGTGGTCTGGCCGTGCAACGACACCAAGTACATCGTCCAGTTCCCGGAGACGCGCGAAGTGTGGTCCTTCGGCTCCGGCTACGGCGGTAACGCACTCCTCGCGAAGAAGTGCTTCGCACTGCGGATCGCCTCGGTCATCGGACGCGACGAGGGTTGGTTGGCCGAGCACATGCTGCTGGTCCGGGTCGTCTCGCCGGAGGGCCGGGCGTTCCACATCGCCGCCGCGTTCCCCTCGGCCTGTGGCAAGACCAACCTGGCGATGCTGCGTCCGACGATCCCCGGGTGGACGGTCGAGACCCTCGGCGACGACATCGCGTGGATCCGACCCGGCGACGACGGCCGTCTGTACGCCATCAACCCGGAGGCCGGCTTCTTCGGGGTCGCACCCGGCACGGGCGTCGGCACGAACGCGACAGCCGTCGACACCCTGTGGGGCAACACGATCTTCACGAACGTCGCGCTCCGCGACGACGGAGACGTCTGGTGGGAGGGACTGACCCCCGAGCCGCCCGCTCACCTCGTCGACTGGCAGGGGCAGGACTGGACGCCCGAGTCGGGGCGCCCGGCGGCCCACCCGAACTCGCGATTCACCGTCGCGGCGGCGCAGTGCCCGTCGATCGCCGACGACTGGGACGCGGCCGACGGCGTCCCACTCGACGCGATCCTCTTCGGCGGGCGTCGCGCCACGAACGTCCCGCTCGTGGTCGAGGCCAGCAGCTGGGAGCACGGCGTGTTCATGGGGGCGACGATCTCCTCCGAGCAGACCGCCGCCGCAGAGGGCACGGTCGGCGAGCTCCGTCGCGACCCCTTCGCGATGCTCCCGTTCTGCGGCTACAACATGGCGGACTACTGGAGTCACTGGCTCCGAGTGGGCGGTGCACTCGAGCACGGCAAAGCGCCGCGGATCTTCCAGGTCAACTGGTTCCGGAAGGACGCCGACGGCTCCTTCCTCTGGCCGGGCTTCGGCGAGAATTCCCGGGTCGTCGAGTGGATCGTGCGGCGGCTCGAGCACGAGGTCGACGCACGGGAATCGGCGATCGGCCGGTTGCCGGTCCTCGACGAGCTGAACCTCGACGGCATCGACGTGCCCGAGGCCGACCTCGACGCCCTGTTCGCCGTCGATCGCGAGTCCTGGCTCGTCGAGTGCGACCTCACCGAGTCCTTCTTCGACACCTTCGGCAGCCGCGTCCCGGCCGCCCTCCGTGCGGAACTCGCCGCCCTGCGCTACCGCCTCCGATCCTGATGCGTCCGCTCGCCCCCCCCGACGACGGTCGGGCGAGCGGAGCGTCACACGAGGAGCTGGTGCTTGGCGAGTTCGCGGTAGAGCGGGACTTCGGTCACGAGGTCGCTGTGGGTGCCGACGCCGACCACCCGACCCTCCTCGAGGACGACGATCTGATCGCTGTCGACGACGGTCGAGAGCCGGTGCGCGATGACGATGAGTGTGCGCCCCGTCGCGACCGCGTCGATGGCCTCGCGCATCATCTGCTCGTTGACACCGTCGAGGCTCGAGGTCGACTCGTCCAACAACAGGATCGGGGGAGCCGCGAGGATGGCGCGAGCGATGGCGAGGCGTTGCCGCTCGCCACCCGACAGCATGATGCCGTCCTCGCCGACCGGAGCGGCGAGACCGAGCGGGTTGCGGTCGAGGACCCCGCCGAGGTTGACCGCATGCAGGACGCGCTCGCAGTCGGCGTCGCTCGCATCCGGTGACGACAACAGCAGGTTGTCACGCAGCGTGCCGGCGAGGACCGGGGCGTCCTGTTCCACGTACCCGATCTGGTCCCGGAGGTCGGCGCGGGGGATCGTGCGGATGTCGACGCCGCCCAGCCGGATGGCACCGGCCGTCGGGTCGTAGAACCGTTCGATGAGCCCGAGGATGGTGCTCTTGCCGGCGCCGGACGGTCCGACGAGCGCCGTGCGTCTGCCCTGCATCGCGGCGAAGGACACCCCACGGAGCACCTGACGACCGAGCGCCGACTGCGCCTCGGTGAGCCGGGCGGCGTCGGCGGCGACGACCTCTGGTGCGCTGGTGCCCTCGCTCAGCGCCTCGGTCGCGAGCGCCTCCGCTGCGGCCCGTTCGCGCTCGATGACCGCCGCGTCCGGGTAGGCGAACTCGACCCCGTCGAACTCGATCGCCGGAGCGGACGCTGAGGCGGCCCCGGGACGTCCGACCCGCGCGGCGATGGCCGCGTCGTCGTCGCCCTCGTCGGGCAGGTCGAGGATCTCCTGGATCCGGCCGAGCGCTCCGAGCGCCTGGTTGACGCTCGTGATCGCACCGAAGGCCTGACCGAGCGGCATGATCATCATGAACAGGAAGAGGATGAACGCGACGAGACTCGCGATGGTGATGGCCCCGGACGCGACGCGGAACCCACCGACGCCAAGGACGACCAGGAACGAGGTCTGCATGGCGATGCCGGCGACCGGGACGACCAGCGAGGAGATCTTCGCGATCCGCACGCCCACGCCGTAGACCTCCTTGGCCACGCCGTCCACCGCGTCGATCTCGCGGTCGGTCGCGTTGGACGCGCGGATGGTGCGGATGGAGCTGATGGCCCGCTCGACCGCGGCGGCGAGCTCACCCACCTTGGTCTGCTGCTCGCGGCTGGCGACGCGGATGCGTCCGCTCAGCGCGACGACCACGACGACCGAGAGGACGACGACGAGGAGGGTGAGGCCCAGCAGGACGGGGTCGATGATCGCCATGGCGATGAGTGCGCCGAGGAAGGTGATGGCACCGCCGACGGC
Source organism: Plantibacter sp. MDV22-iso1 (assembly GCF_058408345.1). NCBI lineage: Bacteria > Bacillati > Actinomycetota > Actinomycetes > Micrococcales > Microbacteriaceae > Plantibacter > Plantibacter sp. MDV22-iso1. The sequence continues at coordinate 441,176 of NZ_JBZVDY010000003.1, read as the reverse complement.
GTCCACGAAGCCCTGCGTCAGGACGGCGTAGAGCATGGTCGTGTCGCTGCCGACCCGCGAGACGAGGTCGCCGGTGCGGCGCGTGTCGAACTGGCTGATCGGCAGCCGGAAGATGCGCGCGATCAGCTGGCGCCGGGAGGAGTACACGACTCCGGTGCCTGCACGCTGCAGCAGGTAGTGCTGGTACCCGCTGATGACGCCGGAGACCACGACGAGCCCGACGAGGAGCCACGCCAGGTTGCCGAGCGACCGGCCCGCCTCGACGACCCCGATCACCTGGCTGACGATGAGCGGCTGGGCGAGTGACGCGGCTGCTCCGATGACGCTCAGGATGATGACGACGATGAGGATCGAGCGGTGCTCGAAGATGTACGGCATGAGCTGCTTGAGGCTCGCGCGGGGACCGTCGTCCTTCGGTCGGCTGAACGGGTTGCGGCTGCGTGCCGGGCGCGCTGGGGTGCTCATGGTGCTCTTCCTCCGAGGTGCGGTGCGCGGCTCCGAGACGTCCATGGCGACGGCGCACCGTGGTTCAACTCTAGGCGACGGTCGCACGCGCCGAGCCCGAAGCCGACGCGCCGAGCGCCGACGCAGCAAGGGCCGGTGCGCGGAGGTGTCCTCCACGCACCGGCCCTCGGTGATCGCCTCGATCAGGCGTCGATGTCGACGTCCTTGGTCTCCTTGGAGACGATGAGGGCGACGAGCGTGATCAGGGCCATCACCGAGAGGTAGACGCCGACCCAGAACGGGCTGCCGCCGCCGGCACTCCACAGTGCGACGGCGATGAACGGTGCGACCGCTGCGCCGAGGATCGACGACACGTTGTACGAGATCCCCGACCCGGTGTACCGCACGTTCGTCGGGAACAGCTCGGGCAGCAGGGCGCCCATCGGTCCGAAGGTGAACCCCATGAGGCTGAACCCGATGATGAGCCAGATCATGACCCCGGTGAACCCGGCGCCGAGCAGCGGAACCCAGACGAGCCCGAACACGAGGATCGCGCTCGTCACGACGATGAGCGTCCTCCGGCGTCCGTACTTGTCGGCGAAGGGGCCGGACACGAGCGTGAAGATCCCGAAGAAGACCACGCCGGCGATGAGCATGAGGACGAAGGTCGTGTAGCTGTAGCCGAGGCCGGCGACCGGTGCGTCGAGCGGCGCACGGCCGTAGCTCAGCGAGAACGTCGTCATCAAGTAGAAGAGGACGTAGGTGGCGAGCATGAAGAAGGTGCCGAGGAGCAGCTTGCGCCAGTGCAGCTTGACGACGCTCGCGAGCGGCGACCGCTGCACCTTGCCCTGCTCCTTCGCGTTCGTGAACGCGTTGCTCTCGACGAGGCGGAGTCGGACCCAGAGGCCGACGATCACCATGACGACGGAGAACAGGAACGGGATGCGCCAACCCCACTCGAGGAACGCCTCGGACGGCATGGACGGGTCGTCGCTCGGCAGGATAGCCGCGATGATCAGGAAGAGTCCGTTGGCGATGATGAAGCCGATCGGCGCACCGAGCTGCGGGAACGTGCCGAACAGGGCACGCTTGCCGGTCGGCGCGTTCTCGGTCGCCACGAGGGCGGCACCCGACCATTCGCCGCCGAGCGCGAAGCCCTGTCCGATGCGGAGGATCACGAGCAGCAGCGGGGCGACCCAGCCGACGAGCTGGTAGGTGGGCAGGAGGCCGATGAGGAAGGTCGCGATCCCCATGGTGAGGAGGGCACCGACGAGCGTCGCCTTCCGACCGCGCTTGTCGCCGAGGTGCCCGAAGATGACGGCACCGACGGGGCGTGCCACCATCGCGGCGCCGAACACGGCGAAGGAGGCGAGGAGACCCGCGGTCGGGTACTCACTCGGGAAGAAGAGGTGCGGGAAGACGAGGACGGCGGCCGTCGCGTAGACGTAGAAGTCGTAGAACTCGATCGTCGTGCCGATGAGGCTGGCGAGGACGACACGAGAGCGCGGATTGACCGGGGCCTTGGTGACTGGGGTTGCTTCGAGAGACATGCGTGCGCGTTTCGGTTCGGGAATGGACGCCGTCGAAGCATCAGCACCGGTCGCGCACGCCCGCCGACGACGGCAGGATCAGAGGTTCGCCCGCTTGTGGCAGGACCATGACACTGTACGCCGAAGTGCGGCATTCCGGTATTCGGTTGCCCAGCAGGGCGGATGCCGATACCGGAATGCCGCGTGATGCGACGCGCTCGAGTCAGCCGCGCAGCTCGCGGAGGACGACCGCGGTGGCCACGGCGGCATCGGCGGCCTCCGCCCCCTTGTCCTCCTTCGACCCGGGAAGCCCCGCGCGGTCGAGCCCCTGCTTCTCGTCGTCGAGGGTGAGGACGCCGAAGCCGACGGGCTTGCCCGTCTGGATGCTGACCTGGGTGAGGCCGCTCGTCGCGGCGTCGGAGACGTACTCGAAGTGCGGCGTGCCGCCGCGGATGATCACCCCGAGGGCGACGACCGCATCGGCCCCGGCCTCGAGAGCGGCTTTGGCGACGACCGGGAGCTCGAAGCTCCCGGGGACCCGCACGAGGCGATGGTTGGCACCGCTCGCATCGAGGGCCTTGACGGCTCCGGCGATGAGACCGTCGGTGATGGTCTCGTGCCAGGTGCCGGCGATGACGACGATGTCGAGGCCGGTGCCGTCGACGCTGATGGTTGGGGATCCTTCGCCGCTCATGCGGTCTCCTGTCTTCGTCCCCGAGCGCATCGGGGGTTGGTGGTGTTCCCGCTCCTCGAAGGAATCGAGGGGCGGTGGTGAACTACGGGTGCGGGTGCGGTTCCGGTGCGAGCTCGAAGCCGATGCTGTGGCCCATGCGGTCGCGCTTCGTCTCGAGGTAGCCCTCGTTGAACAGGCCGACGCCGACCACCAGCGGGACGCGCTCGCTCACGGCGATGCCGTGGTTCGTGAGCTGTCGCTCCTTCTCAGGGTTGTTCGAGAGCAGGCGCACGGAGGTGATGCCGAGGTCCGTCAGGATCGCGCTCGCCGCCGTGTAGTCGCGGGCGTCGGCCGGCAGCCCGAGCGCGAGGTTGGCGTCGAGGGTGTCGAGACCGTCCTCCTGCAACCGGTACGCACGCAGCTTGTTGACGAGACCGATGCCGCGCCCCTCGTGCCCACGCAGGTAGACGACGACACCGCCGTGGCGCTGGATGGTGTCGAGGGCGCTGTCGAGCTGCGGACCGCACTCGCACTTGAGCGAGCCGAATGCCTCGCCGGTCAGGCACTCCGAGTGGACGCGCACGAGCGCACCGGTGGCCTGCGGGTCGCCGGCGATGATGGCGACGTGGTCGGCACCGGTCCTGCGGTCGCGGTAGGCGCGCAACCGGAACGAGCCGTGCGTCGTCGGGACGGTCGTCTCCACCTCGAAGGACACGTTCGACGACTCGGGGATGGCCGCCTGGGCGGCGCGTTCCTCGGCGCAGACCGCGGCCGCGTCGGGGTTCTCCTCGAGGAACGCGACGAGCGCGGCGATCGTCGTGACGAGCACGCCCTCCCGCTCGCCGAGCGCGATGAGGCCGGGCAGACGCATCATCTCGCCGTCGTCGGCGACGATCTCGGAGATCGCCCCGACCGGGACGAGCCCCGCGAGCTTCATGAGGTCGACGGCCGCCTCCGTGTGCCCGTCGCGCTCGCGCACCCCGCCGTCGACGGCGCGCAACGGGACGATGTGTCCGGGGCGCGAGAGACTGGCAGGCACGGACGCCGGGTCGGCGAGCACGCGCAGGGTGTGGGCGCGGTCGGCGGCGCTGATGCCGGTGCTGAGCCGGTCGGCCGCGTCGACCGTGACGGTGTACGCGGTGCCTCTGGGGTCCTCGTTGAGCGCGACCATCGGCGGGAGTGCCAGCCGGTCGGCGATCTCGTTCGTCATCGGTGCGCAGATGAATCCGGAGGAGTGCCGGACCGTCCACGCGATCCACTCCTGGGTGGCGGACTCCGCAGCGAGGATCACGTCGCCCTCGTTCTCGCGGCCTTCGTCGTCGGCCACGATGACCGGACGGCCCTGACGGAGTGCCTCGAGGGCCTCCGGGATGCTGGCGATGCTCATACGTTGCCCCTTCCGGTGGCGGTGGTGCCGACCGGGGCCGCGGACTGCGGATCCTGGTCGATGCTGCTGGGGAGTGCCGACTCGAGACGGCTGAAGGCGAGCATGCGCTCGACGTGCCGGGCGAGGATGTCGGTCTCGAGGTTCACACGGTCGCCGGGGACCCGATCGCCGAGCGTCGTCGCGGCCAGCGTCTCGGGGATGAGGGACACCTCGAACCAGGCCTCCGGTGCGTCCGGTGCGCTGATGGCGCTGACGGTGAGCGAGACGCCGTCGACGGTGATCGACCCTTTGTCGACGACGAGCGGCGCGAGTGCCGCGGGGAGCGAGACGCGCACGATGCGCCAAGCCTCGCCGGGCACCGTGGCCAGGACGCTGCCGGTGCCGTCGACGTGCCCTTGGACGATGTGTCCACCGAGGCGGTCACCGACGCGGGCCGCACGTTCGAGGTTGACCGGAGATCCGACCGTGACGCCGTCGAGCGAGCTCATCGCGAGGGTCTGGGCCATGACGTCGGCCGTGAACGTCTCACCGGTCTGCTCGACGACGGTGAGGCAGACACCGCTCACGGCGATGGAGTCCCCGTGCCGGGTGCCCTCGAGGGCGAGCGGGCCACGGACGGTGAAACGTGCCGAGTCGTCGCCGTGGTCGATGGCGACGATGGTGCCGAGTTCTTCGATGATGCCCGTGAACATGGGTGGTCCGTTCTCTGGGGGTCAGGCGGTGAGGTGGTGGGCGGCCGAGGCGGAGGCGCTGCGGTCGGGTGTCGTGATGACGAGGAGGTCGTCGCCGAGTGGTTCGACGCCGACGGTGGTGAGTCGGATCGCTTCGCCGATGCTGTCGACACCGAGGTCGCCGATCGCGAGGCGAGGGCCGCCGAGGAGCACGGGGGCGAGGTAGGTGAGGACCGTGTCGGCGAGTCCTGCGCGGAGGAACGCCGTGGCGATGGTCGGGCCGCCCTCGATGAACACGCTCCGGACGCCCGCGGCGCGGAGCTCGGCGAGCAGCGCGGCCGGATCATGCCCGTGGTGGAGGACGACCGGCCGGGGGTGGCGGTGGACGGCGGCGTCCCGGGGGATCGGGCGATCGCCCATGACGACGGGCAGGGGCTGCTCGGGCAGGAGGTCGCCGCGGTCGTCGCGAGCGGTGAGGCTCGGGTCGTCGGCGAGGACCGTCCCCGTGCCGACGAGGATCGCGTCGTGGGCGGCCCGCCGACGGTGGACGTCGTCGCGTGCGGCATCGCCGGTGATCCAGCGGCTCGTGCCGTCGCTCGCGGCGATCCGCCCGTCGAGACTCGAGGCCCATTTCACGGTGACGAGCGGACGCCCGAGGCGGGCGGTGGTGAGCCAGTCACCGAGGAGGTCCTCCGCCGGTCCGGCGAGCACGCCGCCGATGACGGTCACGCCTCCGTCGCGGAGCCGTTCCGCTCCACCCCCGGAGTGGTGGCCGGGGTCGTCCACGGCGAACACGACGCGCTCGACGCCGGCCTCGAGGAGGGCGACGGCACACGGACCGGTCCGGCCCGTGTGGTTGCACGGTTCCAGGGTGACGACGGCGGTCGCGCCACGGGCCGCCCCGGGCGCGAGGTGGGACAGGGCGTCGACCTCCGCGTGCGGGGTGCCGGCTCCGCGGTGCCAGCCCTCGGCGAGCACGGTGCCGTCGGCGTCGAGGATGACGCAGCCGACGCGGGGGTTGACGCCGCGGGCGGGGCCGTTGGCGGCGAGTTCGAGCGCGCGCAGCATGGCCTGCTCCTCGCGGACACTCGCCCGCGGTGCTTCGGTTCCTGCGCTCATCTGTCCGTCATCTCGGTCGGTACTGACACGAGTTCCGGGGTCGCGGGCAGGTGCTCGCCGGCGTCGACCATCGGCCGACGCCCGTGCTTCCTTCCATCCGGACTCGAACGCCGTCTGCGAGCAGACGCGTTCATAACCGTCGGTCCTGGAGTTCCACCAGGTCAACCGGGGCTCGCTTGCGCGAGACACGGGTCGCGGACTATCACCGCCGGTTCGGACTCTCACCGACCCCGGAGCACGTTACGTGTTGTCGATTCTAGGTCAACGGGCTGAGTGGGTGCCCTATTCCCGGTTCGGATGACGCCCGGTTGCAGCGCCTGAAGCGGCCGGGGTCAGCGCTGGGCGTCGTGCTGATCGATCGCCGCGCGGGCGGTTCCCTCGTCGACCACGAGGTCGGAGATGAGCCCTCCCGCCAACGCCCCGAGGAGCGGCGGCACCTTGGCGGCACCGGCGACCACGCAGATCCGACGGGAGACCCCGCGCAGCACGTCGAGGTCGGGTCCGGATGCGCGGTTGTTGAAGGGGATGTCCCGCCACGAACCGTCGGCGCGGAAGAAGACGGTCGCGACGTCCCCGACCGCCCCGGCGCTCGCGAGCGCCTCGAAGTCGCTGTCGTCGAGGTAGCCGCCGACGTACACGTGGCTGGGTACGCCCGAGAGCTGCGAACCGAGACCGAACAGCGCGACGTCCATGCGCCGTTGGATCTCGAGCACGCGTCGGATGCTGCGCTCCCGCCACAGGGCGAGCTTGGTCGACGGGTCGTCGAAGAAGGCCGGCACCGCGAACTGCTGCGCGTAGGCCCCGTAGGCGTCCGCGTACCGATGCAGGATCTCACTCGCGTAGAGGATGCCCGAGGTGCGCGTGTTGGCCGCACCGTTCAGCTGGACGATCTGCGAGTTGTGGGTCCGCTTGGGGGTGAGGTGCCTCGCCACCGCACTCACGGTCGAGCCCCATGCCAGGCCGAGCGTCATGTTCGAGTCGAACACGGAGCCGAGAAAACGTGCAGCCGAGAGGGCGACCCGCTCCAGACGGTCGATGTCGCTCGTGTGGTCGGGGACCGGGACGATGTGGGCGGTCACGCCGAACCGGTCGCGGAACTCCGCTTCGAGCCGCGACGGCATGTCGTGCGGGGAGCGCACCTGGATGTCGACGAGCCCGCTTTCCCGCGCATATCCGAGCAGGCGGGACACCGACGACCGGGAGGTGTGGAGCTCCTGGGCGATGGCCTCCATGGTGAGGTCCTGCACGTAATACAGCTGTGCGGCACGGAGCGCCTCGGCCGTCCGGTCCGGCTGGCTGAGCGCGTCTGCGAGCGACATCGGGTCTCCTTGCACGTTTGTTCACTAGGGCTGTTCAGAGTTGCAGCGGGTGTCACGATGTATTCAGTCACATCATTCAGCGGCGCGCAATCCCGGCAGCGTCGCGTTCCAACCGCGAAGAAGCGAGGCATCTCATGTCCCTCAAGTCGTCAGCTCCCCGTTCCACCGTTCAGTCCGTCATCGACCGCCCGCAGGCGTCGGTGCTCATCATCGGCGGCGGTATCAACGGCATCGCGACCTTCCGCGACCTGGCGCTCCAGGGCGTCGACGTCACGCTCGTGGAACGCAACGACTGGGCCTCCGGCGCCTCCGCCGCGTCGAGTCACATGATCCACGGCGGCATCCGGTACCTCGAGAACGGCGAGTTCCGCCTCGTCCAGGAGTCGGTGCAGGAGCGCAACGGGCTCATCAAGATCGCCCCGCACTACGTGAAGCCGCTCGAGACCACGGTCCCGATCTTCTCGACCTTCTCCGGCATCCTCTCCGCACCGTTGCGCTTCCTCACCCACAAGCAGGGCAAGCCGCAGGAGCGTGGCGCGCTGCTCATCAAGGTCGGCCTCACCGCGTACGACTCCTTCTCCCGTGACGGGGGCAGCGTGCCGCGTCACCGCTTCCACGGCCGCAAGAAGTCCCTCGCCGACCTGCCGAAGATGAACCCGGGCCTCAAGTACACGGCGACCTACTACGACGCCTCCATGCACGACCCGGAGCGCCTCGCGCTCGACGTCCTCATGGACGGCCTCGCCGCCGGCCCGCACGCCCGCGCCGTCAACTACGTCGAGGCGGTCGGCATGGGTGCCGACGGCGTCGAGCTCCGCGACACGGTCACCGGCCAGACCTTCACCGTGACCAGCGACGTCGTGGTCAACACCTCCGGCCCCTGGACCGACCTCACGAACGCCGGCCTCGGCGAGCCGACGACCTACATGGGCGGCACGAAGGGCTCGCACATCGTCCTCGACAACCCGGAGCTCTACGCGGCAACCAAGGGGCGCGAGATCTTCTTCGAGCACGAGGACGGCCGCATCGTCCTCATCTACCCGCTCAAGGGCAAGGTCATGGTCGGCACGACCGACATCGACGCCGACCCGAGCACCCCGAGCGTCTGCACCGAGGAGGAGGTCGACTACTTCTTCGACCTCGTGAAGCACGTCTTCCCGACCATCGCGACCTCGCGTGAGCAGATCGTCTACCGGTTCTCCGGCATCCGCCCGCTGCCGAAGCACGACGACGAGGCCCCCGGCTTCGTGTCGCGCGACTACCGGATCGAGCGCCGGGCCGCCGCTGCACGTCCGTCCACCACCGTGTTCAGCCTCGTCGGTGGCAAGTGGACCACCTTCCGGGCCCTCGCCGAGCACCTCAGCACTGACGTGCTCAACACCATCGGAGCCCCGCGCCCCGTGGAGACCCTCGGACTCGCGATCGGTGGCGGCGCAGGCTTCCCGCGCACCGACGCCGCGACGCGCACCTGGGTCGCCGCGCACGAGGACGGCACCGGCGCCAAGCGCGCCGAGCAGCTGCTGGGCCGGTACGGCACGAAGGCCGCCGCACTCCTCGAGCACCTGTCCGAGCACGGCGATGACCGCTTGCAGGGCGATGCCTACTACAGCGTGCAGGAGCTGGAGTACCTCGTCGAGCAGGAGCAGGTCGTGCACCTCTCCGACGTGCTGCACCGCCGCACGAGCCTCGCGTTCACCGGATCGCTGACCGCCGGCCTCGTCGACGAGATCGCCCGCGTCGTCGGCGGTGTCCTCGGGTGGGACGACGCCGAACGGACCGCGCAGATCTCCGCAGCGCTCGACCGCCTGCGCGACGCCCACCAGGTCGACCTCCGGGTCGACGCCGCTAAGGAGGCCCCGGCGTTCTCATAATGCACGAATGTGCAGGCAAGGCCCTTGTCCTGTGCAACAGGAGCTGGCTACCTTACAAACAACTGGTCAGTGCAACCTCGCCCAGCGGGGGCTCGCGCCTCGGCGTCGGCCCCCACACGGCCACACCTATGAAAGGTCAATGAAGACATGAACCTCGGAACCATCTTCCTCTCCGAGACCGTGGGGACGGCGATGCTCGTCCTGCTCGGTACCGGTGTGGTCGCCACGGCGATCCTCACGAAATCCAAGGGCCTCGGTGGCGGCTGGCTGCTGATCAACTTCGGTTGGGGCCTCGCGGTCTTCGCCGGCGTCACGGTGTCCTACGCCTCCGGCGGACACCTGAACCCCGCCGTCACGATCGGCTTCCTCACCACGGGGTCGATCGACTTCGGTACGGCGCTCGTCTACTGGGCGGCGCAGATGGTCGGTGCCTTCATCGGTGCCGTGCTGACGTACTTCGCCTTCAAGCAGCACTTCGACCAGGAGGAGGACCCGGGCAAGAAGCTCGGCGTCTTCTCGACCGGTCCGGAGATCCGCAGCTACGGCTGGAACCTCGTCACCGAGGTCATCGCGACCTTCGTCCTCGTCTTCGTCGTGATGTCCTTCGGCAAGACCGGCCCCGACGCGGTGGTCATCGAGGGCGTGCCCGGAGGACTCGCAGCCCTGGGCGCCCTCCCCGTCGCCCTGCTCGTCGTCGGTATCGGAGCCTCCCTCGGTGGCCCGACCGGCTACGCGATCAACCCGGCACGTGACCTCGGTCCGCGCATCGCCCACGCCCTCCTCCCCATCAAGGGCAAGGGCAAGAGCGACTGGTCCTACGCCTGGGTGCCGGTCGTCGGTCCTCTGCTCGGTGGTGTCCTCGCGGCCCTCGCCTCGATGGTGCTGCTCCCGGCCGTCTGACCTGACGCTGCGGCGGTGACCGGACACGATCATCGCCGCGGCACCCCGGGGCACCGGTTCCGGTGCCTCACCTCGCAACGCACGCAACGAAGGAGTATCCAATGGCGGACTACGTCATCGCAATCGACCAGGGGACGACGAGTTCCCGGGCCATCGTCTTCGACAAGAGCGGATCGATCGTCTCGACGGGCCAGCTCGAGCACGAGCAGATCTTCCCGAAGGCCGGCTGGGTCGAGCACAACCCGAACCAGATCTGGAACAACACCCGCGAGGTCATCGGCCAGGCGCTCAGCAAGGCCAACATCACCAGGCACGCCATCGCGGCCATCGGCATCACGAACCAGCGCGAGACCGCCGTCGTCTGGGACAAGACCACCGGTCAGCCCGTCTACAACGCGATCGTCTGGCAGGACACGCGCACGCAGGACATCGTGAACCGCCTCGCTGCGGACGGTGGCGTCGAGCGCTTCAAGAAGACCGTCGGCCTGCCGCTGGCGACCTACTTCTCCGGCACCAAGATCGTCTGGATCCTCGAGAACGTCGAGGGTGCTCGCGAGAAGGCCGAGGCGGGCGACCTCCTGTTCGGCACGACCGACAGCTGGGTCATCTGGAACCTCACCGGTGGTGTCAACGGCGGCGTGCACGTCACGGACGTCACCAACGCCTCGCGCACGCTCTTCATGGACCTCGAGACCCTGCAGTGGGACGACGAGATCCTCAAGGCGTTCGGTGTCCCGAAGTCGATGCTCCCGGAGATCAAGAGCTCTTCCGAGGTCTACGGCCACGCGTCCGACGACAGCCTCCTCCGCGAGACGCCGATCGCCGGCATCCTCGGCGACCAGCAGGCGGCGACCTTCGGTCAGGCCGCGTTCCAGCAGGGCGAGGCCAAGAACACCTACGGCACCGGTAACTTCATCATCTTCAACACCGGTGAGGAGATCGTCCACTCCGAGAACGGTCTGCTGACGACGCTCGGCTACAAGCTCGGTGACGCGAAGCCGCACTACGCGCTCGAGGGTTCGATCGCCGTGACCGGTTCGCTCGTCCAGTGGCTGCGCGACAACCTCGGCATGTTCTCCTCCGCTCCCGAGGTCGAGGCGCTCGCCAAGACCGTCGAGGACAACGGTGGCGCGTACTTCGTGCCGGCGTTCTCCGGGCTGTTCGCGCCGTACTGGCGTCCGGACGCCCGCGGTGCGCTCGTCGGGCTCACCCGGTACGTCAACAAGGGCCACATCGCCCGGGCCGCCCTCGAGTCGACGGCGTTCCAGACGGCAGAGGTCATCGACGCCGTCAACGCCGACTCCGGTGTCCCGCTGACGGAGCTCAAGGTCGACGGCGGCATGACCGCCAACGACACGCTCATGCAGTTCCAGGCCGACATCCTCGGTGTCCCGGTCATCCGACCGGTCGTCGCGGAGACCACGGCGCTCGGCGCGGCCTACGCGGCCGGTCTCGCCGTCGGCTTCTGGTCCGACCTCGACGACCTCGCGAAGAACTGGCAGGAGGACAAGCGCTGGGAGCCCAACATGGACTCCGCAGAGCGCGACCGCCTCTATCGCAACTGGAAGAAGGCCGTCACGAAGACCTTCGACTGGGTCGACGACGACGTGCAGTAGTCACGACCGACCGGAACGGCCCGTCCTCCTCGCGGAGGGCGGGCCGTTCTGTCGTCCGTCCTCGCTCGGCCCCGAAGGGTGCATTTGCGCAGAACTCCTGCAGTTTGAGGACCGGCATGGGAACAACCGCGCCATTCCGCCTGCCCGCGCCGACCGGTCCTGTCAGGCGCAGGAGTTCTGCGCAGACGAACTGCTCCCGCAAGACTCGCTCCGAGCCCCATCTCGTCGAGATGGGTGTCCCATCTGCGCACAACTCCTGCTCGTCGCTGCTGCGGTGCCTCCCTGGGGCCGATCCTGGGCGTCGGCCAGTGGCCAGCAGGAGTTGTGAACCATGCGCGACGGTGAAGCCCCGGCCGTGACCCTCCTCCACAGGGTTCCGGCAGTCCTCGACCGACGGTGAAGCCATCGCTCGTGACCGCCCGCTCGACCGGTGCCCCAACCATCGATGGATGGACAGCGCATCTTCTGGTCACACGATCTTCGCCCGCTCGACGCTTCTCGAGGAGGGGATGCGACCGCGTGAGATCACCCAGGCTGTGCGCGACGGAACGATCGTTCGCGTGCGGCGCGATCGATACGCGCTCCCCGGAGTGCACGATGATATCCGTGCCGCAGTGCGCATCGGGGGGAGGCGAGCATGCCTGTCCACCCTGGCCGCCCGTGGTGTGTTCGTGTTCGACGCCACCCGGGTCCATGTGCATGTGGACCGCAGCGCCTCACGACTTCGCGGACCGCGGGCGGAGGACCGACGGCTGGCTACCAGCGATCGACGGGAGTTCAGCCTCCACTCGAGACCGCTTGACCAGCCGTGCGGCACGTTCGACTGCGACGTGTCGATCATCGACGCACTGGCCCAGTCCATCCGGTGCCAGGCGCCGCGTATGGCACTTGCGACGCTCGACAGCGCGGTCCATCTCGGGTTGGTCGATGAACCTGACCTCCGTCGAGTCTTCGCCCTGGTGCCCGAACGCTTTCGTGCGCTCATGGCGTTGATCGATGGACGCGCCGAGTCAGGTCCGGAGACACTCCTGCGCTTGATCGTCCGCAGCCTCGGTCTGTCGTACGAGGTGCAGCCCCGCCTGGCGGAGGGTGGACGCGGTGATCTCCTGGTGGCTGAGTCGTTGTTGATCGAGGTCGACAGTCGAGCCCATCATGAGGGGTGGTCGCACGCCGTCTCAGACCGCACCCGTGACCTCAGAGCCGCCTCGCGCGGGCTGACGACGTTGCGACCGCTCTACCAGCATGTGGTGTCCGAGCCCGGCCTCGTTGCGGCGGCCATCACCGGTCTGATCGGGGAGGTGCGCACAACTCCTGCCCACCGCGCGGGCACTTCGCGGGCTGCGCGCTGAATGCGGCGGGCGCGGGCTTGCGGACAGCGACGAGCAGGAGTTGCGAACGGACGGCGGGATCAGGCGGGGCGGAGGAGTCCGACGCGGTCGTAGACCTCGGCGAGGGTCTGCTCGGCGACCTCGGTCGCGCGCGCGGCGTTGACCGCGAGCAGGCGGTCGAGCTCGGCGGGGTCGTCGAGGAGCTCGAGCGCGCGCGCACGGACCGGCTCGAGTTCGCCGACGACGACTTCGGCGAGGCCCTTCTTGAGGTCGCCGTAGCCACGACCCTCGAACTCGCCGACGACGGCCTCGATGGGGGAGCCGGTGATCGCGGAGTAGATGCTCAGCAGGTTCGAGACACCGGGCTTCTCCTGTGCGTCGAAGGCGATGACGCCGTCGTTGTCGGTGACCGCACGCATGATCTTCTTCTGCGTGACCTTCGGCTCGTCGAGCAACCAGATGATCCCCGCCGGGGTCTCGGCGGACTTCGACATCTTCGACGTCGGGTTCTGGAGGTCGTAGATGCGCGCGGAGTCCTTCTGGATCTGCGCCTTCGGGACGACGAAGGTGTCGCCGAAGCGGGCGTTGAACCGCTCGGCGAGGTCGCGCGTGAGCTCGATGTGCTGTCGCTGGTCGTCGCCGACCGGCACGATGTCGGTCTGGTAGAGCAGGATGTCGGCCGCCATGAGGATCGGGTAGGCGAAGAGACCGACCGACGAGGCGTCGCGCCCGTGCTTAGCCGACTTGTCCTTGAACTGCGTCATGCGCGCGGCCTCGCCCATGCCGGTGATCGTGTTCAGCACCCAGGCGAGCTGTGCGTGCGCCGGGACGTGCGACTGCACGTACAGGGTCGAGGCCGAGGGGTCGATGCCTGCGGCGATGTACTGGGCGGCCGTGCGGCGGGTCTTCTCGCGGAGCTCGGCGGGGTCCTGCGGCACCGTGATCGCGTGCAGGTCGACGATGCTGAAGAAGGCGTCGTGCTCCTGCTGCATCTGCTTCCACTGCAGGAGGGCGCCGATGTAGTTGCCGAGGTGGAGCGAATCGGCGGAGGGCTGCATGCCGGAGTACAGGCGTGGCTTGGTCATGTGGGTTCTCGCAGAGGGATGAGCGGCCGGAGCCGGGGCACGGGTGGTCTGGGTGGTGTGGTGCCGGTGGTCAGACGGCGTAGTCGACGACGACGGGGGCGTGATCGGACCATCGCTGGTCGTATGCCGCAGCCCGGTCGATCGTGTAACCGGACGCGAGGGCTGCGAGCTCGGGAGTGGCGAGCTGATAGTCGATGCGCCAGCCGGTGTCGGTGTCGAAGGCCTGGCCGCGCTGGGACCACCAGGTGTAGGGACCAGGGACCTGGCCGGCGGACTGACGCCCGATGTCGACCCAGCCGAGGCCGGTGCCGGTCACGCCGTCGACGCCCGTCACCGGCTCGCCCGCCGGGCCGAGGTAGCGGTCGAAGTAGGACCGTTCGGCGGGCAGGAAGCCGGCACGCTTGACGTTGCCCTTCCAGTTCTTGATGTCGAGCTCGGTGTGGCCCACGTTGAGGTCGCCGACGACGAGGGACAGCGGGTTGTGCTCGCGCAGTGCGGGCAGCCGCTCGAGCATCGCCTCGAGGAAGCGGAACTTCTCGACCTGCTTGGGGGTGTCGACCTCGCCGGAGTGGACGTAGGTGCTCACGACCGTGACGAGGGTGCCGTCGATGTCGAAGTCGGCCTCGATCCAACGACCCGCGCTGTCGAAGTCGTCGGCTCCGAGGGCGACGCGGTGGATGCCCGCCGATCGACGGCTGACGATCGCGACACCTGCGCGCCCCTTGGCGGTCGCGGCATCGTGCAGGATGTTCCACTCCGGTCCGAACAGTGTCTCGAGGTCGCTCGTCGCGGCGCGGACCTCCTGCAGGGCGAGGATGTCGACCCCGCGGTCTTCGAGCCAGTCGCCCATCCCTTTGCGGAAGGCCGCGCGGACTCCGTTGACGTTGACACTGGCGATGCGGAGGGGTGCAGACATGCCTCCAGCTTAGTCGCGGGGGCCGACAACGCCCTGGCCCCGGCGTCCGCCCGGGCGTCGGCGATGGGGTGGGTCCGACGCGTCCGCCGCGGGCGACTCGGGGGCTTCGCCGTGCTGTCGGATGAGCTCGGCGGAGGCCTCCTCGGCGTGCCGCACGCGTCGGCGGGCGAACCAGACCGCCGGGCCCTTGGCGCGCCGGAGGGACTCGCGAGCCTCCCGCAGTTCCGCCTCGGCGATCAGTCTCCTGGCCGCCAGCTCTTCGGCCGCCTGCTCCTCCGGTGTCGTCGTGCGCACACTGATGCCCTGGTCGTCGAGACCCACGGCGATCCACGCGGCGGAGGCGAGGATGACGCGGCTCACGAGGTTGAACCACAGCATGAGGCCGATGAACACCGCGAAGGTCGCGAGCAACGGGTTCCGAGAGGCCCCGGCGATCACCGCACTGCTCGCGACGCTCAGGAGCGAGAGCACCAGACTGCCGAGGAGCGCGCCGCCGAAGAGGTTGCGCCACGGGATCCGGATCCGGCTGAGCACACGGTACATGGCGCCGAGGGTGACGAGGTTCACGACGACCGCGACGACCAGTCCGACGACCCGGCTGCCGACGGTCACCCAGAACGTGCCCTCCAGTCCGACGAGCGACAGCAGCCAGCTGAGCGCCTGGGTGCTGGCGACCGACAGCGTCGCGGAGACGAGGAGGAGGACGCCGAAGGCGAGCGCCAGCACGAGGTCGACGACCTTCAGCAGGAAGAAGCTCGCGGCGACCTTCGGGAGCGCGAAGATCGACCGGACCGCCTGCCGGGTGTAATACAACCAACCGATCGCCGTCCAGATGAGACCGATGGCGGCGATGACCCCGGTCCACCCGAGGAGGGATGCGCTCGACAGCTGCTCCTCGGCGATGATGCCTTCGCCGTCGGTGCCGATGAGGCCGGGGACGGCGCGGTTGATGATCTCCACCAGTGCTTGGAAGACCTCGGCGTTGTTACCGAGCCAGATGCCGGTGATGGCGAATCCGACGTAGACCGCTGCGAACACGGCGAAGACGGCCTGGAAGCTGATCCCGGCGGCCAGGAGGTTGCCGTCCATGGCGAGATACCGATGGATGACGCGATAGGGCTTCAACCGCATGACCCACGTCGTGGCGCGCTCCGCTCTCGCCGCGCGGGGCGCGAGTCGTCGGATGAACGGGTTCTCGCTGTTCTGGATCCACTGGAACACCAGCGGTGGCGGCGTCTGCTGGAGCCGCACCCTGGGGGTGGTGCTGACGTCCGGCGCGTCGGCGGAGTCCTTCCTCGGCGCACGCGGATTGGTCACCGGACCAGCCTACAAGCGGGCCGGACCGGGGGAGAGGCGGTGCACTAGGGTCGAACCATGCGCGAGGCGGAGGGGCAACGCACGTTCACCGGCACCGGCGTCGGACGCGGCGTCGTGGCCGGTCCCGTGCTCCGCATGCCTGAGCCGCTGCCTGAACCGAGTGCCGACCCGTTCGGCGGGGACGTCACGCTCGAACAGGCCCGTGCCGTCGCGGCACTCAGCGCGACGCGGGCCGACCTGGAGGAGCGGGCTCGACGAGCCGGCGGACATGCGCAGGACGTGCTCGAAGCGCAGGCGGTCATGGCCGACGATCCGGCGCTCGCGGAGGACGTCGCGACGCGCATCGCAGCGGGGCGTTCCGCGGAGCGCGCCGTGTTCGAGGCCCTGGCGACGGTCCAGCAGGTCCTCTTCAACCTGGGGGAGCCGATGGCGGCGCGCGCGACCGACGTCGGCGACGTCTCGCAACGGGTCATCGCGCGGTTGCTCGGTCGGCCTGTCCCCGGCCCGCCCGAGTCGGACGAGCCGTTCGTCCTCGTCGCCGCGGACCTCGCTCCGGCGGACGCCGCGCTCCTCGATCTCGATCGGGTGCTGGCCCTCGTGACGAGTGGCGGCTCGGCGACCTCGCACACGGCCATCCTCGCGCGCGAGCAGTCGCTCATCGCCGTCGTGGGCGTCGCCGGAGCCGAGCAGTTCGAGGACGGTGAGATCGTCCTCGTCGACGCCGGGGCCGGGGTCGTCACGGGGTCGCCGACGAAGCGCGAGGTGCGGTCGGCCCGGTCCACCGCGGCCGAGCGCGTGCGGGTCTCGCCGCGCTCGCCGGGCGAACTCGCCGACGGCACTCCGGTGCCCCTGCTCGCGAACCTCGGGTCCGTCGCCGGCGCGCCCGGTGCCCTGGCCCTCGGCGCTGAAGGGGTCGGGCTGTTCCGCACCGAGCTCCTCTTCCTCGATCGCGCGGAGGCGCCTGGCGTCGCCGAACAGGCTGACCGCTACGGCGAGTTGCTCGCGGCGTTCCCGGGGAAGCGCGTCGTCGTCCGGGTGTTCGACGCCGGAGCCGACAAGCCGCTCGCCTTCCTCCGACCGGACGACGCCGAGCCCAATCCGGCGCTCGGGGTGCGGGGCATCCGGGCGCTCCGCGCTCATGACGAGGTGCTCCGAGACCAGCTCACGGCGCTCGCGCTCGCACAGGACGCCCACGAGGCGGACCTCTGGGTGATGGCCCCGATGATCGCCGACCTTCCCGAAGCCGCGGCGTTCGTGACCCTCGCCAAACGGCTCGGGCTGCGCACGGTCGGGGCGATGATCGAGGTGCCGTCGAGTGCACTGCTCGCCGCGCAGATCCTCGGGGTCGCGGACTTCGTGAGCATCGGGACCAACGATCTGTCGCAGTACACACTCGCGGCGGACCGTCTCCTCGGGCCCCTTGGCTCGTACCAGGATCCGTGGCACCCGGCCGTGCTGCGGCTCGTCAAGCTCGTCGGCGACGCCGGTCTCGCCTCAGGGCGCTCGATCGGCGTCTGTGGGGAGGCGGCAGCGGATCCGGCCCTCGCGGTCGTGCTCGTCGGCCTCGGGGCGACGAGTCTCTCGGTCACCCCGGCCGCGCTCGGCGACGTCCGGAGCGAGCTGCGCCGCTACACGCTCGAGGCGGCTCGCGCCATGGCGATGGACGCCCTGAGCGCCGCGTCGCCTGCTGAAGCGAGAGCTGCCGCGCTGGCCTGACGTCGCTCGACGCGCGGATCTTCTCGCACGAACACGTCCGGCCCAGCGCGGTGCGCTGGGCCGGACGGATGAACCGGGTGTGGGCTAGGAGACCTTGCCGGAGATCATGGCCTGCTTGACCTCGGCGATCGCCTGCGTGACCTGGATGCCGCGGGGGCACGCCTCGGTGCAGTTGAAGGTGGTGCGGCAGCGCCACACGCCCTCCTGGTCGTTGAGGATGTCCAGGCGGACCTGCGAGGCGTCGTCGCGGGAGTCGAAGATGAAGCGGTGCGCGTTCACGATCGCCGCCGGGCCGAAGTACTGGCCGTCGGTCCAGAAGACCGGGCACGACGAGGTGCACGCGGCGCACAGGATGCACTTCGTGGTGTCGTCGAAGCGGGCGCGCTCGGCGACCGACTGCACGCGCTCCTTGTTCTTCTCCGCGGGCTTGCCGGGCATGAGGAACGGCTGCACCTCGCGGAACGACGCGAAGAAGGGGTCCATGTCGACGACGAGGTCCTTTTCGAGCGGCAGACCCTTGATCGCCTCGACGTAGATCGGCTTCGAGATGTCGAGGTCCTTGATCAGCGTCTTGCAGGCGAGGCGGTTCCGGCCGTTGATCCGCATGGCGTCGGAGCCGCAGATGCCGTGTGCGCAGGAGCGACGGAAGGTGAGGGTCCCGTCCTGTTCCCACTTGATCTTGTGGAGCGCGTCCAGGATGCGGTCCGTCGGGAACATCTCGACGTCGAAGTCCTCCCAGCGCGGCTCGGCGTCCACGTCCGGGTCGAACCGACGGATGATCAGGGTGACCGTGAAGGACTGGATCTCCTCCGGTGCCGCGGCCGGCGGGTTCTCGAGCGTTGCAGTGCTCATCGCTAGTACTTCCTCTCCATCGGCTGGTACCGCGTGATGACCACGGGCTTCCAGTCGAGCCGGATGTGGTCGGCCGCGTCGGACGAGTGCGGGTCGCCGGACAGGTACGCCATCGTGTGCTTCATGTAGTTCTCGTCGTCGCGCTTCGGGTAGTCGTCGCGCATGTGACCGCCACGGCTCTCCTGGCGGTTGCGAGCGGAGTAGACGACGACCTCGGCGAGGTCGAGCAGGAAGCCCAGCTCGATCGCCTCGAGGAGGTCGGTGTTGAAACGCTTGCCCTTGTCCTGGACGGCGATGTTCTGGTACCGGTCGCGCAGGTTGTGGATGGTGGCGGTGACGCCGGCGAGGGACTCGTCCGTCCGGAACACCTGGGCGTTGCGGTCCATCTCCTCCTGGAGCTCCTTGCGGATCGTGGAGATCCGCTCGGTGCCGTTGGAGTTCCGCATCTGCTCGATGAGGCCGGAGACGAAACCGGCGGGGTTCTCGGGCAGGGGCGTGAAGTCGACGCTCTGGACGTACTCGACGGCGTTGTTGCCGGCGCGCTTGCCGAACACGTTGATGTCGAGGAGGGAGTTCGTGCCGAGTCGGTTCGAGCCGTGGACGGACACGCACGCGCACTCGCCGGCCGCGTACAGGCCGGGGACGACGGTGTTGTTGTCGCTCAGGACCTCGGCCTTGACGTTCGTCGGGATGCCGCCCATGGCGTAGTGCGCCGTCGGCATGACCGGGACGGGCTCCGTCACCGGGTCGACGCCGAGGTAGGTGCGCGCGAACTCGGTGATGTCGGGCAGCTTGGTCTCGAGGACCTCGGCACCGAGGTGGGTGCAGTCGAGGTAGACGTAGTCCTTGTTCGGTCCGGCACCGCGGCCTTCCGCGACCTCCTGGACCATGCAGCGCGCGACGATGTCTCGCGGGGCGAGGTCCTTGATGGTCGGCGCGTACCGCTCCATGAAGCGTTCACCGCTCGCGTTCCGGAGGATCGCACCCTCGCCTCGGGCTCCCTCGGTGAGGAGGATGCCGAGACCGGCGAGGCCGGTGGGGTGGAACTGGAAGAACTCCATGTCCTCGAGCGGGAGTCCCTTGCGCCAGATGATCCCGACGCCGTCGCCCGTGAGGGTGTGTGCGTTCGAGGTCGTCTTGTAGATCTTGCCGAAGCCACCGGTGGCGAAGATGACCGCCTTCGCCTGGAAGACGTGGATCTCGCCGGTGGAGAGCTCGTACGCGACCACACCGGACGGCTTGTCGACGCCGTCGACGTTCGTCATGATCAGGTCGAGTGCGTAGTACTCGTTGAAGAAGTTGATGCCGAGGCGGACGCAGTTCTGGAACAGCGTCTGCAGGATCATGTGGCCGGTGCGGTCTGCCGCGTAGCAGGCGCGGCGGACCGGAGCCTTGCCGTGGTCGCGGGTGTGGCCGCCGAAGCGACGCTGGTCGATCTTGCCCTCGGGGGTGCGGTTGAACGGCAGACCCATGTTCTCGAGGTCGATGACCGCGTCGATGGCCTCCTTCGCGAGGATCTCCGCAGCATCCTGGTCGACGAGGTAGTCGCCGCCCTTGATGGTGTCGAAGGTGTGCCACTCCCAGCTGTCCTCCTCGACGTTCGCGAGCGCAGCGGCCATACCGCCCTGCGCCGCTCCCGTGTGGGACCGCGTCGGGTAGAGCTTGGAGATGACGGCCGTCTTCGCTCCGGGGCCGGCCTCGATCGCGGCGCGCATGCCGGCACCGCCGGCACCGACGATCACGATGTCGAACTGGTGGTAGTGGATGCCGTCGATGACGGTGGACTCGGTGGTTTCTGTAGTCACGGTTTCCGTTGCTCGGTCTCGGTTGCTCAGTTGGCGGGGCAGAACGACGCGAGCAGGTCTGCAGGTGCGCCGGCGGGGCACGGGTCGAAGGTGAAGACGACCAGGGTCCCGAGGATGATGAGGATGGTGACGGCGGCGAGGATCGCGACCTTGAGGACGCCGCGGATCGTGCGACCCGTGGCGTAGTCGTTGACGATGGTGCGCATGCCGTTGCCACCGTGGATCAGCGCGAGCCACAACATGGCGACGTCCCACCACTGCCAGAAGGGGTTCGAGAGCTTGCCGCCGACGAAGGCGAAGTCGATGGCCTTGATGCCGTCACCCACCATGAGGTTGACGAACAGGTGGCCGAAGATGAGGACCAGCAGGATCACGCCGGAGACGCGCATGTAGATCCAGCCCCACTTCTCCCAGTTGACGCCCTTGCGGCGCGCGGGACGGGCGGGGGTGCGGGGAGCGGCGATCGTCGTCATCAGTGGCCCATCTCGCTGAACACGTTGATCAGGTGGCGCGGCGTGAAGCCCAGCATCGTCACGACCCAGAGACCGATGACGATCCAGAACATGGGCCGCTGGTACTTGGTGCCCTTCGACCAGAAGTCGATGAGGATGATGCGGATGCCGTTGTACGCGTGGTAGGCGATGGCGGCGACGAGCGCGACCTCACCGAGCCCCATGATGGGGTTCTTGTACGTGCCGATGACCGCGTTGTACGCCTCGGGGGAGACCCGCACCAGCGCGGTGTCGAGGACGTGCACGAGGAGGAAGAAGAAGATGGCGACGCCGGTGATCCGGTGGAGCACCCACGACCACATGCCCTCACGGCCCCGGTACAGGGTGCCGGCCGGGCGTTTGGATGTCGTGGATTCCAACGGTGACGTTCGCGTGAGACTCGCGGTCACGAGGTCCTCCCTGATAGTCGCTATCTGCGGCAGATCGTTCTGCCGTGCGGGGGTTGTTGCCTGCCGTGCGTCGAATCGGCGCGCTGGACCAAGTGTAGGCGGGGGATGCGCCGTCCCGCCGCTAAGGCTGGCCTAACTGTCTCGACGTCGAGAGAGGCCGGACATCTGCGCGACGACCGGGCGACACCGGGTGTTCACAACCAGTTCCGACGTTTGAACACCTTGTAGAGGATGACGCTCGTGGTGGCCATGAGCGCGAGCGCCATCGGGTAGCCGAACCACCACGACAACTCCGGCATGTGGGTGAAGTTCATGCCGTAGATCCCCGCGATGAGACTCGGGCCGAACAGGATGGCGGCCCAGGAGGAGATCTTCTTCACCTCGTCGCCCTGCTTGAGGCTCGCCTCGGTCATCTTCGCCATCTCCTCGTTCTGGCGTTGACCGACGAGGGTGCTGTTCACGGTCAGGATGTCGCGCAACAGCTCACGGTAGGCGTCGATCCGCTGGTTGACGCTCGTGAGGTGGTCGGCGACGTCGCGGAGGCCGCGTTGCAGTTCGTCGGCGACGCCGTACTTCGCGCTGCCCTGTTCGAGCGACAGCATCACATCGCTGAGCGGGTGCGTCGCCCGCTCGAAGGCGATGACCTCGCGGGAGAGCTGGTAGATCCGGCGGGAGACCTGGGACTCGCCGACGAAGACCTGCTCCTCGATCTCGTCGATGTCGTTCGAGAGCCCGGCGACCACCGGGCCGTAGCCGTCGACGACGGCGTCGATGATGGCGTACAGGATGGCCTGCGGACCGTAGGCGAGGAGTTCGTGCTCCTGCTCCATCCGCGCCCGCACGTGGGAGAGGTCGGGGGACTCGGCGTGCCGCAGCGTGATGACGAAGTTCGGGCCGACGAAGACGTGCAACTCGCCGAACTCGACGGTCTCGGTCTCGTCGACGTAGTTGGCGGCCCGGAGGACGACGAACAGGACGTCGTCGTACCGCTCGATCTTCGGCCGCTGGTGCGCGGTGATGGCGTCCTCGACGGCGAGCGGGTGGAGACCGAACTCCGCCGCCAGGACGCCGAGCTCGCCCGCGTCGGGCCGGTAGAGCCCGATCCACGCGACGCCGTCCGGGGTCTCATGGAGTGCGCGGAAGGTGTCTTCGAGCGAGGTGAGCGTCGAGCTGCGGGATCCGTGGCGGTAGATGCAGGCGTTGACGATGCTGTTGCGGCCGTCGAGGTCCGCTGCGTCCGGCGGACCGACGGGGACCGGGGGAGCCTGCTTGCTGCCGAAGGACGGGATCGGGATCCCGAGGACGTTGCGTCCAGCCATGCTCGTACCGTTCTTTCTCACGCTCGATCTGGCGCTCATCGTAAACCCGTCAGATGACGCTTCCGTGCCGTCGTCCTCAGGGTGGAGCCTGGCGGTACGCTCGGGGGATGACCACGCCCCTCGAACGCTTCTACGCAGTGATCCCGGCCGGCGGCATCGGCAGTCGTCTCTGGCCGCTCTCGCGAGCCGACGCACCCAAGTTCCTGCACGACCTCACCGGCTCCGGCAGCACGCTGTTGCGCGCGACCTGGGACCGCCTCGCGCCGATCGCCGGCGACCAGCGCATCATGGTCGTCACCGGGCGTGCGCACCGAGCGGCCGTCGAACAGCAGCTGCCCGACCTCGCCGACGCCAACGTGGTCCTCGAGAGCGAGCCGCGCGACTCGACCGCCGCGATCGGGCTCGCCGCCGCGATCCTCGTCCGCCGCGAACCCGACGTCATCGTCGGCTCGTTCGCCGCCGACCACGTGATCCGCGGCGACCGGCTGTTCCGCGCCGCGGTCGCCCAGGCCGTCACGGCCGCCGAGGAGCGCTACATCGTCACGATCGGCATCCAGCCCACGGAGCCCGCCATCGGGTTCGGCTACATCAAGAGCGCCCGCGACCTCGGCATCCGCGGAGCCGAAGGGGTCATGCTGGTCGACTCCTTCGTCGAGAAGCCCGACCTCGCCACGGCCAAGCGGTACGTCTCGAGCGGCGAGCACCTCTGGAACGCCGGGATGTTCATCTCGCGGGCCGACGTCCTGCTCGAGGAGATCGGCCGACAGAAACCCGAACTCCTGGCCGGCCTCCTCGAACTCGCCGAGGTCTGGGACGACGCGGCGGCCCGCGGACCGGTCGTCGACCGCGTCTGGCCGGCGCTCGAGAAGATAGCGATCGACTACTCCGTGGCGGAGCCCGCCGCGGCCGCCGGTCGCATGGCCGTGGTGCCGGCGCACTTCGACTGGGACGACGTGGGGGACTTCGCCTCGCTCGCCAAGCTCAACTCCGGTGGGCGCAAGTCCGACCTCGCCATCCTCGGCGAGAACGCGCGCGTGCTCTCGGACGCTTCCAGCGGCATCGTCGTCAGCCAGACCGGTCGGGTCATCAGCCTCATCGGCGTGCAGGACATCGTCGTCGTCGACACCCCGGACGCCCTGCTCGTCACCACGAGTGCCAACGCGCAGCGGGTGAAGAGCGTCGTCGACGCCCTCAAGCTGTCCGGTCGCGACGACGTCCTCTGATCGGCGACCGCGGTGACCGCGCTGCGCGAGCTGCTCCTGCAGGCGGCCGCGCGTCTCCAGGCCGCAGGCGTCCGTGACGAGGCTCTGGCGGAGGTCTACACACCCCGCGGACTCCCGCTCACGAAGCGGGCACCCGCGCTGCGGCCGATCGGCCGGGCGTGGCGCCTCGGGGTCGTCCTGCTCTCGGCCGACGGTCGCCTCTTCACCGCGGCCGAGTCCACTCGGGCGGTGGAGCCGAAGTGGTTCAACCACCGCTCCTCTGAGGTCGAGCACCGTCGGATCGCGCAGCAGGCGGCGCACCGCGGCCCGTTCGCCGAAGGCGACGTCGTCAACTTCGAGGTCGTCGAGCTCGCGCTGGACGAGGCGTCACTCCGGGAGGGTTCGGGTCCGTTGCGCCTCGTCGACGACACGGTCATGCTCCGCTGGGCCGGGCACGACCTCGGGCTCACCCCGCTCGACGCCTACCTCGACGACCGCGTCTCACTCCTCATCGGCGAGTGACCCGTCAGTTCGCCCGAGAACGGGCGGACCGACGGGGCGATCAGATCGCGGGGCCGAACCACTCCGTGTAGAGCCGCCAGAAGTTGCGGTTGCCGTAGGCGCTGCAGGCGTCGCCCGTGCCCGAGACGTTCGCGAGGGCTGCGGGGTTCGGTTGGTACGGCGTGTAGAGGTAGAGGTTGGCCGTCGCCTGGTTGCGGATGTCGACCTGGGTGCCGCCGCAGGCAGCGTCGGGGCTGTACTGGATGTAGACCGATCCCAGGTGATACGCCCGCTGGTAGGACTCACCCGGCACGTTGAGCGGGTACAGCGTGTACTGCCGGAACTGCCATGCGGAACGGTAGACCTGGTTCTGGAACCCGAAGTAGTCCGCGTCGCAGCTCGCGCTGAAGTTCGGGCCGGTGTCGGGACAGCCCCAGCCCATGGCGCGCGCGTAGCCGTATTCGCTCGGCCCGGTGATGAGCGACTGCTCCTTCTGCATGAGGACGAGCAGCACCTTGGGGCTGATCCCACACGCGTGGGCGACCTTCGCGACGATCCTCGCCGCCGACTCGTTCACGGCACCGCGGTAGGCCTCGCAGTGTCCGGGCTCGGCCGCCGGGACGGACTCGGTGCTGGCACGGAAGTCCGCCAGGCACGGCACGCCATCTTTCGGGGTACAGGGCTGGGAGGCGAAGAACGCCTGGACGTCAGCCTCGCTCATGGCGTTCGCGTCGTAGAAGTTCGCGTCGCTGATGATCTCGCCCGGGTCGAAGTCCGTGCCGCGGACCGTGGGCTGCGCCGGCTGGGTGGGCTTGCCGGGGGCCGGCGTGGCCGGCTTCGTCGGCTTCGGGGTCGCCGTCGAGGGCGTGGTCGGCGAGGGACTCGGGGTGGGCGTCGGCGTCGTCTGCGTCCGGCTCAGCTGCGAGCTCGCAGCGGCCGCGGTCGCCGGCGTGGTCGGCAGTGCGCCGAGTGCGACGAGCGCACCGATGCCGAGCGCGGCGAGCAGCCAGGCCGCGGTCGATCGATGCGCACGGCGACGCCGCGCGGGCGAGGGGACCGACGGAGCACGCATGACGACCAGCCTAATCGGGACCGGTGACGTGCAGGGCTTGCGGCGGCCGACAACCGACGGATAGCCTGAAGGCACTGTGAAGAACTGAGCGAATCGACGTCCCGCGCCTGCGGCAGACCATCACGAACGTGATGTGCCCGGCGGGAATCCATCGAGGTACGCCAGACGCTTCCAGGTCCGCCCAGGAGTTCGAGCCCAGCGCTCGCTCCCGACGTGTCGGACGACGACCGTACGCGGCGTGCCCCATCTCGAAAGGGGCCTCCATGCGAGCACCCGTGACCCACGCGACACCAGTCCACCGCCGCACCGCTTCGAGGTTCGGGCGATCCATCGACATCCAGCAGCTCCGCGCCGACGGCGTCACCCGCTCCTACGGCGACCGCGTCGTGTTGCGCGACGTCGACCTCGTCGTGTCGGCCGGGGACCGTCTCGGCCTGATCGGCGAGAACGGCGCGGGGAAGTCCACGCTGCTGCGCATCCTCGCCGGGATCGACGAGCCGGACGACGGCGAGGCCGTCCGCCCGGTGCGCACCGGCATCCTCATGCAGGAACTCGAACTCCCGGGGGACACGACGGTCGGCGAGCTGCTGGAGCAGGCGCTCGGCGAGGTCCGCGCCGTCGAGCGGGAGCTCGAGACGTCGGCGGCGTCACTCGGTGAGCGGGGTACCGCCGGTGACGGTTCCGCCGAGCAGCGGTACGCCGCCGCGCTCGATGCGGCGGAACGCGCGGACGTCTGGACGGCGGACGCCCGGTTGGACGCGGTCGTCGACGGCCTCGGCATCGCCGCGATCGAACGGTCGCGACGACTCGGTGAGGTGAGCGGAGGACAGCGATCCCGCTTCGCGCTCGCCGCGCTCCTCGTCGCCAGACCGACCGCACTGCTGCTCGACGAGCCGACCAACCATCTGGACGACGAGGCGGTCGCCTTCCTCCGCTCCCACCTGTCGGAGTGGCCGGGGCCGGTGCTCTTCGCGAGCCACGACCGTGCCTTCCTCGACGAGGTGGCGACGGGGCTCGTCGACATCGATCCGTCCCGACCGGTCCCCGTCGGCGAGGCGTCCGGCGTCGTGGAGTTCGGCGGGCCGTTCAGTGAGTATCTCGGCTGGAAGGCCGCAGAACTCGACCGGTGGTCGACGCGTTACGAGGAGGAGCAGGCCGAGCTGCGACGGCTCGCGTCCGCGGTGCACGACGTGGCCCCGCGGATCAACCACGATCGGGGCATCCGCGACAACAACCGGATGGCGTTCGGCATGCGAGGCGACCGCGTCGAGCAGCAGATCAGTCGGCGGGTGCGGAACGCGCAGCTCAGACTCGAGGTCCTCGAGCGCGAGCAGGTGCGGCGCCCGCCTCGCCAACTCTCGTTCGCAGGGATCCCGAGCGGCTCGACGGTCCTCGACGAGGGGGAGCAGCTGCTCGACCTCGCCGACGCCCGCGTCGACGGCCGGCTGCACCTCGAACGCCTGCAGCTGGCGCCCCGGTCGCGCGTGCTGGTCACCGGGGCGAACGGTTCGGGGAAGTCGACGCTCCTGTCGGTGCTCGCCGGTTCGCTGCGTCTCGATGCGGGGACCCTCCTCCGGCGGAAGGGGCTCCGGGTGGGGCTCCTCGAGCAGGACGTCGCGTTCCCGGAGGCGGATCGATCACCTCGGGAGGTCTACGACCGGACGCTCGGCGAGGCGCGTGCAGCGCGGACCCCGCTCGCGGGTCTCGGGCTCCTGGCGCTTCGCGATCTCGACCGTCCGATCGGTCGGCTCTCCGTCGGGCAGCAGCGCCGTCTGGCCTTGGCGCTCATCATCGCGAGGCCTCCGCATCTGTTCCTCCTGGACGAGCCGACGAACCACCTGTCGCTCGCGCTCGCGACGGAGCTCGAGGACGCGCTGGGCGATTACCCGGGTGCGGTCGTCATCGCGAGCCACGACCGGTGGCTCCGTCGGCGCTGGACCGGCGACACCCTGATGCTGGACCGCCGCTGACCGGGATCCCGGTCGGTCCTGCCTGGGCACCGAGCCGCGCTCGGTGCCCAGGTCGGAACTGCAGCTACCCGGAGCGCAAGGCGCCCGTCGACGGGGTCGCTCCGCGCTCACGTGCGCAGGAGCGCGGTCCGGTGATGCGCGTCTGCGCATCGCCGTGTTTCCGGCGGATGACGCCGGTGCCACCGTTCTGTAACGCTTCGGTCGCGAAGCCGGGATCGTCCGTCCGGCAGTCGTCGCATTGGGTAACGTAACCCCATACGCCCCGTGACCCGCGGGGCTGCATCTTGGAGGCTACCTTGGCAATCTCAACTCGGAAGGCCGCTGCGGGCGCAATCGCCGGCGTCGGTCTCATGGCACTGCTCGCCGGCTGCGCATCGGCTCCCAGCACCGGCGACGGCGACTCGACCGGTGCCGCATCCGACTTCCTCCCGTGCATGGTCTCCGACGCCGGTGGCTTCACCGACAAGTCGTTCAACCAGCTCGGCTACGAGGGTCTGACCGAGGCGGCGAAGGAGCTCGGCGTCGAGCCCATCACCGTCCAGTCCGACAAGGCCGACGACTACAAGCCGAACCTGCAGAGCCTGGCCGACCAGGGCTGCTCGCTCATCGTCAGCGTCGGCTTCGCCCTTTCCGCCGACACCGTCACGGCCGCACTCGCGAACCCCGACATCGACTACGCGATCATCGACGACGCCGCCGACAACGACTTCGACGGCAAGGTCGACGCCCCGAACATCAAGCCGATCCTGTTCGACACTGTCCAGGCCGCCTTCCTCGCCGGCTACGCAGCGGCCGACTACTCGAAGACCGGCGTCGTCGGCACCTTCGGCGGCCAGCCCTTCCCGTCCGTCCAGATCTTCATGGACGGCTTCGCCGAGGGCGTCGCGTACTACAACGAGCAGAAGGGCAAGAGCGTCCAGGTCGTCGGTTGGGACGTCGCCGCTCAGACCGGTTCGTTCACCGGTGGCTTCGAGGCCAACGACACCGCGAAGCAGCTCGCCCGCACGCTCATCGACCAGAACGCCGATGTGCTCATGCCCGTCGGTGGCCCGATCTTCCTGAGCGCGATCGCCGAGATCCAGGAGACCGGTAAGGACATCGCGATGGTCGGTGTCGACGCCGACCTGTTCGTCACGAACGCGGACACCGGCAACCTCTTCCTCACCTCCGTCCTGAAGGACATGAAGGCCGGCGTCGGCGACGTCGTGACCGAGGCGGGTGGCGGCAAGTTCGACGCCGCCGCGTACATCGGCACCCTCGAGAACGAGGGCGTCGGCATCGCGCCGTTCCACGACTTCGAGTCCAAGGTCTCCCCGACCCTGGCCGACGAACTCGACACGATCAAGCAGGGGATCATCGACGGTTCCATCAAGGCGACCTCGGTCTCCTCGCCCGTCAAGTAGTCCCTCTTCACCCGGGCCATCGCCCGGGACTCCGGGGGGAGGTCGCGATCCGCGACCTCCCCCCGCTTTGTCCGCGGCACGGTCGGACGGCGATCCCGACCGCCTGTGCCGACATCCGACACGTGACTAGATTGGGACCCATGAAGCTCGAGCTCCGCGGCATCACCAAACGGTTCGGCGCACTCACCGCCAACGACCACATCGACCTCACCGTCGAACCGGGGGAGATCCACTGTCTCCTCGGCGAGAACGGTGCCGGCAAGTCCACCCTCATGAACGTCCTGTACGGCCTGTATCAGGCCGACGAGGGCGAGATCCTCCTGGACGACGTCGTCCAGCACTTCCAGGGCCCTGGCGACGCCATGGGCGCAGGCATCGGCATGGTGCACCAGCACTTCATGCTCATCCCGGTCTTCACCGTCGCCGAGAACGTCATGCTCGGCCACGAGCAGACCAAGGGCGGTGGCCGCCTCGACGTCGCCGCGGCCCGCAAGCTCGTCATCGACATCTCCGAGCGGTTCGGCTTCAGCCTCGATCCGGACGCCATCGTCGGCGACCTCCCGGTCGGGGTGCAGCAGCGCGTCGAGATCGTCAAGGCGCTGTCCCGCAACGCCAACGTCCTCGTCTTCGACGAGCCCACCGCCGTGCTCACGCCGCAGGAGACGGACGAGCTCATGGCGATCATGAAGCAGCTCAAGGAGGAGGGGACGTCCATCGTCTTCATCACCCACAAGCTGCGCGAGGTCCGCGAAGTCGCCGACCGCATCACCGTCATCCGCCTCGGCAAGGTCGTCGGCGAGGCCTCGCCCACCGCGACGAACGCCGAGCTGGCGTCCCTCATGGTCGGGCGTCCCGTCGAACTCACGGTCCATAAGGAGGCGCCGAACCTCGGCGACACCACCTTCACCGTGCAGGACCTGTCCGTCGTCGACCACCTCGGCCAGCTCGTCGTCAACGGCGTCAGCTTCGAGGTGCGCGAGGGCGAGGTGCTCGCCATCGCCGGCGTGCAGGGCAACGGACAGACCGAGCTCACCGAGGCGATCCTCGGGCTGCAGCCGCACACCAAGGGCAGCATCAAGCTCGACGGCGTCGAACTCGTCGGGTCCACCCCACGGAAGGTGCTCGACGCCGGCGTCGGGTTCGTGCCCGAGGACCGGTCCGAGGACGGGCTCGTCAAACAGTTCACCATCGCCGAGAACCTCATGCTGGACCGATCGACCGGTGCGCCCTTCGTGAAGGGCGGCAACGTCCAGCGCGGGTTCCGCGACGAGTTCGCCCGCGAGAAGTCGCAGGAGTTCGACGTCCGGTCGCAGGGCATCGAATCGCCGGCAGGCTCCCTGTCCGGCGGCAACCAGCAGAAGGTCGTCCTCGCCCGTGAGCTCAGCCGTGAGCTGCGGCTGTTCGTCGCCGCACAGCCGACCCGCGGCATCGACGTCGGCTCGATCGAGTTCGTGCACAAGCGCATCGTCGCCACGCGCGACGCAGGCATCCCCGTCATCGTCGTGTCGACCGAGCTCGACGAGGTCGTCGCGCTCGCCGACCGCATCGCCGTCATGTACCGCGGCGGTATCGTCGGGATCGTCCCGGCATCGACCCCCAGAGAGGTCCTCGGCCTCATGATGGCCGGCGAACTCCCGGCAGGAGCAGCAGCATGAGCGAGACGTCCCACACCCCGCCCGGAACGGTCCAGCCGGTGGCACCGGGTGAGGCGAAGCCCGACACGACCCAGCCGCGCTCGAACAAGGTGCTCGCCGAGATCCTCAACTCGAGCATCGTCATCTCGATCCTCGCCGTCGTCCTGGCGATGGTCGTCGGTGCGATCCTCATCGCGCTGACCGATCCGAAGGTCCACACCGCCGCCGGGTACTTCTTCGCGCGCCCGGGTGACACCATCGCGGCGGTCTGGCAGTCGGCGACCGGTGCGTACGGCGCGCTCTTCCAGGGGTCGATCTACAACTTCAAGCGCCCGGACTTCCTGAACGGCATCCGCCCGCTGACGGAGACGCTGACCTTCGCGACCCCGCTGATCCTCGCCGGACTCGGTGTCGGCCTGGCGTTCCGGGTCGGCATGTTCAACATCGGTGGGCGTGGTCAGATGCTCATCGCCGC
Organism: Plantibacter sp. MDV22-iso1; assembly: GCF_058408345.1. Taxonomy (NCBI): domain Bacteria; kingdom Bacillati; phylum Actinomycetota; class Actinomycetes; order Micrococcales; family Microbacteriaceae; genus Plantibacter; species Plantibacter sp. MDV22-iso1. Next base: position 410,151 of record NZ_JBZVDY010000003.1, on the reverse strand, counting down.
CGCCTGCGCCGGATGGGTCGGCTTCACGCTCGACCTCCCGCCCGTGGTGCACCTGCTCGTCGCGATCGCCGCCGGCATCATCGGTGGCGCGTTCTGGGGCGGCATCGTCGGTGTCCTGAAGGCCCGCACCGGTGCGCACGAGGTGATCATCACGATCATGCTCAACTACGTCGCGTTCTACCTCATCACCTTCATGCTCTCCACGCAGGGGCTGTTGCAGGCTCCCGGCTCGAACGTGCCGAAGAGCGCTGCGATGGCACCGAACGCGGTGCTGCCGAAGCTCCTCGGAGACCGCTACAACCTGCACGCCGGCTTCCTCATCGCGATCCTCGCGGTCGTGTTCGTGTGGTGGTTGTTCAGCCGGTCGTCGATCGGGTTCCGCTTCCGAGCGGTCGGTGAGAACCCGAACGCCGCGCGCGTCGCGGGTATCGACGTGAAGAACACCTACGTGTACGCCATGCTGCTCTCCGGCGGACTGATCGGTCTCGCCGGCGTCTCGCAGGTGCTCGGAACGGTGACCTCCGGGTTCGACAACGGCATCGACGCCGGCATCGGCTTCGACGCCATCACCGTCGCGCTGCTCGGACGCAGCCGGCCGGGCGGCATCCTCATCGCCGGCATCCTGTTCGGTGCACTCAAGGCCGGCGGGTACTCCATGCAGGCCACCCAGGGCGTGAACGTGCCGATCGACATCGTGCTCGTCCTCCAGGCGCTCATCGTGCTGTTCATCGCGGCTCCGCCGCTCGTGCGGGCGATCTTCTTCCTGCCGAAGCCCGACGGTTCGACGCGCCGAACGCGTCGCTCCGCCAAGAAGGAGGTGTCCGCATGAGTGGATTCACGCTCGACAAGCAGACGCCGCAGCCGGCTCCCGACGCCCCGATCGTCCTCGAGACGGTCGTCGTCCGCAGCTGGAAGGCTCCGATCGCGTTCGGGATCTTCACCGTCATCGCGTTCCTGTTGTTCGTCATCTGGCACCGCGACGGCAACAGCACGTTCCGGCTCTCCAGTGACGGCGACGTCATCCAACTGCCGACGGTCGTGCTCCCGTCCACGGTCACCGGCATCGTCGTCACGATCCTCCTGGCCGCCATCGCGGCGCTGAGCGCGTACCTCGTCACCACGGGCAAGAAGATCCCGCTCTGGCTCATCACCGTGTTCGGGGTGCTGTTCATGGTCGGGTTCCTGTCGTGGGCCGCCGCGGGCAAGGCGATCCCGATCACCGGGCTCCTGCTCGGCACGGTCGCGCTGAGCGTCCCGCTCATCTTCGGCGCGCTCGGCGGCGTCATCTCCGAGCGGGTCGGCGTCGTGAACATCGCGATCGAGGGACAGCTGCTCGCCGGCGCGTTCTCGTCCGCCTTCGTCGCCTCGGTGACGGGGAACGCCTTCCTCGGGCTCGTCGCGGCGATGATCGCCGGGACGCTCGTGAGCTTCCTGCTCGCGGCGTTCTCGATCAAGTACCTCGTCGACCAGGTCATCGTCGGTGTCGTGCTCAACGTCCTCGTCGTCGGCTTGACGAGCTTCCTGTACTCGCAGGTGCTCACGAAGAACGAGGCGCTCTTCAACAGCCCGCCGAAGTTCCCCCGGATCAACATCCCGATCCTCAGCGAGATCCCGCTCATCGGACCCGTGCTGTTCCGCCAGACGATCATCATCTACCTGATGTACATCGCCGTGGCCGTGGTGTTCTTCTGCCTGTTCTACACGCGCTGGGGCCTCCGCCTGCGCGCCGTGGGTGAGCACCCGCAGGCGGCCGACACCGTGGGCATCAACGTGAACCGGACGCGCTTCTGGAACGTCGCGCTCGCGGGCGCGATCGTCGGCCTCGGCGGGGCCTACTTCACCCTGGGCTCGGTCGGTGCGTTCAACAAGGAGATGACGGCGGGTGCCGGCTACATCGCACTCGCGGCGGTCATCTTCGGACGTTGGGACCCGCTCAAGGCGACCCTCGCCGCGCTGCTGTTCGGCTTCACGCAGAACCTCCAGTTCGCGCTGAGCGCCATCGGCTCCCCGGTGCCGAGCGCGTTCATGCTCATGCTGCCGTACGTCGTGACGATCTTCGCGGTCGCCGGACTCGTCGGCATCTCCCGCGGACCGGCGGCCGCCGGCAAGCCCTACGTGAAGGGCTGACCGTGAGCGACACGACGACCACGCCACCCGTCGACTGGGAGGCGCTGCACACCGCGGCCCGGGAGGCGATGGGTCACGCCTACGTGCCCTACAGCCGTTTCCCGGTCGGCGCGGCCGCCCTCGTGGACGACGGCCGGATCATCTCCGGCTGCAACGTCGAGAACGCCAGCTACGGCCTGACGCTGTGCGCTGAGTGCGCGCTCGTCTCCGCGCTCCACATGTCGGGCGGAGGACGCCTCGTGGCGTTCGCCTGCGTCGACGGCAAGGGCGAACGCCTCATGCCGTGCGGCCGTTGCCGACAGCTGCTGTACGAACACTCGACGGCGGGCATGCTGCTCGACACCGTCTCCGGCATCCGCACCATCGACGAGGTCCTGCCGGACGCTTTCGGACCACGTCAACTCGAGGAGTACCACGCATGAGTTCCGTAGAAGCATTCGACGTCGTCGACCTCATCCGCACGAAGCGCGACCGCGGTGAGCTGTCGACGCCGCAGATCGACTGGCTGATCGACGCCTTCACCCGGGGCTACGTCGCCGACGAGCAGATGTCGGCGCTGGCGATGGCGATCCTGCTGAACGGCATGGAGCGGCGCGAGATCCGCGACCTCACGATGGCGATGATCGCGAGCGGTGAGCGGATGAGCTTCGCGTCGCTCGACAAGCCGACCTCGGACAAGCACTCGACCGGCGGCGTGGGCGACAAGATCACCCTGCCGCTCGCCCCGCTCGTCGCCGTGTTCGGCGTCGCGGTGCCGCAGCTGTCGGGCCGCGGGCTCGGGCACACGGGTGGGACGCTCGACAAGCTCGAGAGCATCCCGGGATGGCGCGCGGCGCTGACGAACGACGAGATGATGGCGCAGCTGGCGGACGTCGGCGCGGTCATCTGCGCCGCCGGTTCCGGTCTCGCCCCGGCGGACAAGCGCCTGTACGCCCTGCGCGACACGACGGGCACGGTCGAGGCGATCCCGCTCATCGCGTCGAGCATCATGTCGAAGAAGATCGCCGAAGGTACCGGGGCGCTCGTCCTCGACGTCAAGTTCGGCTCCGGCGCCTTCATGCAGGACTACGAGCGCGCCGAGGAACTGGCGCGCACGATGGTCGCGCTCGGGACGGACGCCGGTGTGGCGACGACCGCGCTGTTGACGGACATGAACGTCCCGCTCGGTCTCGCGATCGGCAACGCGAACGAGGTCCGCGAGTCCGTCGAGGTCCTGGCGGGCGGTGGTCCGGCGGACGTCGTCGAGTTGACCCTCGCCCTCGCGCGGGAGATGCTGACCCTCGCCGGGCAGCCGGACGCGGACGTCGAGGGCGCCCTCGCGGACGGTCGGGCCATGGACGTCTGGAAGCGTATGATCCGCGCACAGGACGGCGACCCGGACGCACCGCTGCCGGTCGCCAAGGAGACGCACGTCGTCACGGCATCGCGCGACGGCGTGCTGGCGACGCAGGAGGCACTGCCGTTCGGCATCGCGGCCTGGCGCCTCGGTGCCGGTCGGGCCAGGCAGCAGGACCCGGTCATCCACGCGGCGGGCATCGACCTGCACGCGAAGCCGGGTGACGAGGTCCGGGCCGGACAGCCGCTCTTCACGCTGAGCGCCGACGACGCCGCCCGCTTCCCGCGGGCGCTCGAGGCTCTCGAGGGTGCCTACACGATCGAGGACACCGCGCCGCCGCGCGGCCCCATCGTCCGGGCCCGCATCGAGGCCTGACGGCCGCAGACGCTCAGTCCGTCGCCCGGTCCTCGAGGCGACGGACTGAGCCATGTCGCAGGATGCGCGTGAGCGGTACAGTGAACCCCGTGACCTCTGCAGACGAATCCCCCCTCTCCGGCGTCGACCTCCGCGCGCTCCCGAAGATCTCGCTCCACGACCACCTCGACGGTGGTGTGCGGCCGGCCACGATCATCGAGCTGGCCGAGGCCATCGGTGTCGACGTCCCCGTGTCGGACCCCGACGGCCTGGCCGACTGGTTCTACACGCAGTGCAACGCCGGTTCGCTCGTCGAGTACCTCAAGACCTTCGATCTCAGCACCGCGGTCATGCAGACCGAGGAGGGGCTCGTCCGCATCGCGCGCGAGTTCGTTCAGGACCTCGCTGCGGACGGCGTCATCTACGGCGAGGTGCGCTGGGCTCCTGAGCAGCACCTCACCCGCGGCCTCAGCCTCGACGCGGTCGTCGAGGCCGTCCAGGAGGGTATCGAGCTCGGTGTCAAGGACGCGGCCCACTCCGGCTCCGACATCCAGATCGGTCAGCTCGTCACGGCCATGCGGCACGCCGACCGTGCGCTCGAGATCGCTGAGCTCGCCGTGCGTCATCGCGAGCGCGGCGTGGTCGGGTTCGACATCGCCGGCGCCGAGGCGGGTTTCCCCGCCAGCAAGCACCGCCTGGCGTTCGACTACCTCGCGGCCGAGCTGTTCCCGGTCACCGTCCACGCGGGAGAGGCCGACGGCATCGAGTCGATCCGGAGCGCCCTGCTCGACGGCCGTGCGTTGCGACTCGGCCACGGTGTCCGCATCGCCGAGGACATCTTCATCGAGCGCGACGACGCCGAGTCCCTCTACGCCACGCTCGGTCCCGTCGCGGAGTGGGTCCGCGACCGCAAGATCCCGTTGGAGCTCAGCGCGCAGTCGAACCTGCAGACCGGAGCCATCGCGGCCTGGGGCGAGGAGCTCGAGGACCACCCGTTCGACCTGCTCTACCAGCTCGACTTCGCCGTCACGGTCAACGTCGACAACCGCACCATGAGCGACACGAGCCTGACGAAGGAGCTCGCGCTCCTCTCCGAGGCGTTCGACTACGACCTGACCGACCTGGAGACCTTCCAGCTGAACGCCGCCGCCGCGACGTTCCAGCCGTTGGAGATCCGCGAGGCCTTGGCGGACCGCATCTCGGAAGCGTTCGACGAGTTCCTCGACGACGACGAGGACTGACGATGTCGGCAGGTGCTGTTCCGGCGACCGCCTGGGCGGCACCTGCGCGGCAGGCTTCCAGCCTCGGAGCGTTACGATGGTTCCGATCCACTCGGGTCGACCGATCCTCTGATTGAAGCGATGCCACTCCCAGAACTGTCCGAAGCCAGCGTCGCGCTCCACGTCGATGCCGACGACTGGCGCGAGGCGATCCGCGTAGCCGGAGCGCTGCTGTCCGACACCCGCGCGACCGACGTCGCGTACACGCAACGGATGATCGACGTCGTCGAGGAATTCGGCGCGTACGTCGTGATCGCGCCGGGCCTGGCGCTCGCGCACGCCCGACCGGGCGCCGACGTCCACGAGGACGCCCTCGTCGTCGCGACCCTCGCTGCTCCGGTCCGGTTCGGCCACCCCCACAACGACCCCGTCTCGGTGGTCCTCGGCCTCGCGGTCACCACCGCTGAGTCACACGTGGGTTGGGTGGCGGAGATCGCCAACGTCTTCAACGACGAGACCGCCATCCCGCGGCTCGCTGCGGCCACGACGCTCGACGAGGTGCGAGCCGTGTTCGGTGCGTCACCGCTGTCCGGCGGGGGCCAGGCATGAAGATCGTCGCCGTCTGCGGTTCGGGAGTCGGCTCCTCGGCCATCCTCAAGCTCAACGCCGAACGCGCGCTCGAACGCCTCGACCTCGAGGCCGACGTCGTCGCCGGCGACATCGAGAGCCTCGGCACCACCGCGGCCGACGCCCAGGTGATCCTGACCTCGCCGGAGCTCGTCGAGCGCATCGGCAAGACCTTCGCCGACATCGTCGTCATCGACAACTACTTCGACCTCGCCGAACTCACCGAGAAGCTCGAACGCGCCATCGGCTGAGTGGTGTGCGCCCCGGTCTCCGGGCCGCACACCACCGGGCGCCGAGCCCGTCGAGGGGCTAGGAGACGAGCGCCGTGAGGTCCGTCCGCAGAGCGGCGAGCCGTGCGGTGACCGTGGCCGCCCGCTCGGCGGCGTCGCCGTCGGCGGACTGGACGTCGACGTACACCTTGAGCTTCGGCTCCGTGCCGCTCGGCCGGATCATGACCCTGGTGCCGTCGTCGAGCCAGACGCGCAGGACGTCGCTCGGCGGGAGCGCCTCGAACCCGTCGGCGAGGTCGTCGATCCGGGTCACCCGAGCTCCCGCGAGCTCCGTCGGCGGGAGCGCCCGCAGCCCGGCCATGACCTCGCCGATGCGGCTGAGTTCGGTGTAGCGGATGGAGATCTGGTCGCTGCCGAAGGAACCGAAGGTGTCCGCGAACCGGTCGAGGAGCCCCGCGACGCTCTCGCCCGCCTGCGCCGACGCCGTCGCGAGACCGAGGAACGCGACGGCGGCCGAGATGCCGTCCTTGTCGCGCACGGTCCCGGGGTTCACGAGGTAGCCGAGGGCCTCCTCGAAGCCGAAGAGCATGCCCGGCGTCCGGGAGATCCACTTGAACCCGGTGAGCGTCTCGCGGAACTCGAGGCCGTGCGCCTCGGCGACGAGGCGTAGGGCGGGGGAGGAGACGATCGAGCACGCGAGCGTGCCCTCGGGAGCCGCATCGCCGTCGAGTGCGGCACTGGCGGCCTGGGCGGCCCGCCAGCCGAGGAGGAGACCGACCTCGTTGCCGGTGAGCCGACGGAACCCCGAGGGGGCCGCGTCGTCGGGGATCGCGATCGCCAGGCGGTCGGCGTCGGGGTCGTTGGCGATGATGAGGTCGGCACCGACCGCTCGCGCCGTCGCGAAGGACAGGTCGAGCGCGCCCGGCTCCTCCGGGTTCGGGAAGCTGACGGTCCGGAAGGTGGGATCGGGATCGATCTGCTCGGTGACGAGATCCGGTGCCGGGTACCCGGCGGTCTCGAGGACGCGTCGGGTCGTCTCCCAACCCACGCCGTGCATGGCCGTGTAGACGACGCGCAGCTGGCCGCCCGCCGGGGCGGGAGCGACGGCCGCGGTCTCGGCGACATAGGCGTCGACGACGTCCTCGCCCGCGATCTCGAACCCGTCGCTGCGCGGGAGGTCCTGGACGAGCGCCGTCTCGGCGATGCGCCCGATGTGGGCGGCGATGGCCGCGTCGGCGGGCGAGACGATCTGGGACCCGTGGTGCTCGCCGCCCAGGTACACCTTGTAGCCGTTGTCGGCGGGCGGATTATGACTCGCGGTCACCATGACGCCGGCCGAGGCGTCGAAGAACCGCACGGCGAACGCGAGGACGGGCGTCGGCAGGAGCCGTGGCAGCAGGATGGCGCGGACACCGGCACCGGCCATCAGCTCGGCGGTGTCGCCGGCGAACACGGCGGAGTTCTTCCGGCCGTCGTAGCCGATGACGACGCTCGGCGTCACGCCTTCCGGTGCCTGCTCGAGCAGGTAGGCGGCGAGTCCGGCCGCGGCCTGCGACACGAGGACCCGGTTCATCCGGTTGGAACCGGCCTCGATGCGTCCGCGGAGGCCGGCCGTGCCGAACTGCAGACGGGTGTCGAAGCGGTCGTGCAGCTCTGCGACGGCCACGTCGTCGGACGCGCGGGCACGTTCGACGAGACCTGCCAGCTCGGCCCGGGTCTCGTCGTCGGGATCCTGGGCGAGCCAGGCCTCGGCGGTCGCGAGCAGGCTCGTCGCCTCGCTCACAGGGCCGCGACGATCTGCGCGAGGAGCTTGCTGATCACCGGCTCGGCCGCCTGACCGGCTTCGATGACCTCGGCGTGGCTGAGCGGCGTCTGCTGGATGCCGGCGGCGAGGTTCGTGATGAGCGACATCCCGAGGACCTCCATGCCGGCCTGACGTGCGGCGATCGCCTCGAGCGCGGTGGACATACCGACGATGTGGCCGCCGATCGCCTTCGCCATCTGGACCTCGGCCGGGGTCTCGTAGTGCGGTCCGCGGAACTGCGTGTAGACGCCTTCGTCGAGGTCGGGAGCGACGCTGTGCGCGATGTCCCGCAGCCGCTTGGCGTAGAGGTCGGTGAGGTCGATGAACGTCGCGCCCTCGAGCGGCGAGTCGGCCGTGAGGTTGATGTGGTCGCTGATCAGCACCGGCGTGCCGGGCGTCCAGTGATCCTTGATGCCGCCGGCGCCGTTCGTCAGCACCATGATGCCCGCGCCGGCCGCAGCGGCCGTCCGCACGCTGTGCACGACGCGGCGGACACCGTGGTTCTCGTAGTAGTGCGTCCGGGCGCCGATGACGAGCGCACGCTTCCCACTCGGGAGCAGGACCGAGCGCAGGGTGCCGACGTGGCCTTCGAGCGCCGGCTTCGAGAACCCGACGATCTCCGAGGCCGGGATCGTCGCCGTCGTCTCACCGATCAGGTCGGCCGCCTTGCCCCAGCCACTGCCGAGCGTGAGCGCGATGTCGTGGCGTTCCACGCCGGTCTTCTCGGCGATCTGGCCGGCGGCTTCGCGGGCGATCTCGAAGGGATCGACATCGGACAGATCGAGTGGATTCGCAGAGGTTTCGGACATCCTCTCACTCTAGACAGGGGTGGGGCCGCCGCCCAACCGTGGCGACCCCGCTCATCCGCGCACGATCCCGGCCGCCGCAGGCCCGAACGGGTTTGGTCCCGCCCCTGGTGGCGCGCGAGAATGGAGGCATGGCCTACGAGTTCGAACGCAAGCAGCGAGTGGCGATCATCGGAGGCGGACCCGGCGGGTACGAGGCTGCCCTCGCCGGGGCGCAGCTCGGGGCCGACGTCACGCTCGTGGAGCGTTCGGGCGTCGGCGGAGCGGCCGTCATCACCGACGTCGTCCCGTCCAAGAGCCTCATCGCCACGGCCGACGCGGTCGGAGCCATCGGTGAGGCGGCCGACCTCGGTGTGCAGTTCTTCGTCCGCTCGGAGACCACCGGCAAGCCCAGCCGGCCCGAGGTCGCGGTGAATCTCGCCGCCGTCAACAAGCGACTGCTCGGGCTGGCCCGTCAGCAGTCCGAGGACATGCGCGCGAGCCTCATCCGCGCCGGGGTCCGCATCGTCAACGGTCAAGGCCGGCTCGACGGACCGAACGAGGTCATCGTCTCGACCGACCTGTCCGCCGGCACCGACTTCGACCGGATCGAGGCCGACACCGTCGTCGTCTCCGTCGGCGCGAGCCCGCGCCAGCTGCCCTCCGCCCTGCCGGACGGCGAGCGCATCCTCACCTGGACGCAGCTCTACAACCTCACCTCCGTCCCCGAGCACCTCATCGTCGTCGGCTCGGGCGTCACCGGCGCCGAGTTCGCCTCCGCCTACACGGCGCTCGGCTCCAAGGTCACGCTCATCTCGAGCCGCGACCAGGTGCTGCCCGGTGAGGACGCCGACGCGGCGGCGGTCATCGAGAACGTCTTCAAGCGCAACGGCATGACGGTCCTCTCGAAGTCACGGGCCGATTCCGTCACCCGCACCGAGCACGGCGTCGTCGCCACGCTCTCCGACGGCCGCACGGTCGAGGGCTCGCACTGCCTCATGGCGGTCGGTTCGGTCCCCAACACCGCCGGGATCGGCCTCGAGGAGGCCGGCGTGCAGCTGACCGATTCCGGACACATCCGCGTCAACCGGGTCGCCCGCACGAGCGTCCCCAACATCTACGCCGCCGGCGACTGCACGACCTTCCTGCCGCTCGCGTCCGTCGCGTCGATGCAGGGTCGCACCTCGATGTTGCATGCGATGGGCGACGCGGTGAACCCGACCGAGATCCGCAACGTCGCCGCGAACATCTTCACGCAGCCCGAGATCGCGACCGTCGGCTGGACCCAGAAGCAGATCGAGGACGGCATCGCCCAGGGCGAGATCTACAAACTGCCCCTCGCCCAGAACCCGCGCGCGAAGATGATGGGCATCAAGGACGGCTTCGTCAAGCTGTTCGCGCGGACCGGCAGCGGCACGGTCATCGGCGGGGTCATCGTCGCGCCGAAGGCCAGCGAGCTGATCTTCCCGCTCGCCCTCGCCGTCGAGCAGCGGTTGAACGTCGATCAGGTCGCGCGCGCCTTCACGGTCTACCCGTCACTCACCGGGTCGATCACCGACGCGGCGCGCGCCATGCACATCGTCGAATAGACGTCGTCCTCGTCGAACCGTCGCCGATGAGCCGGACGTCACCGATCGCGGTTCGCGAGCACGATGCGTGCGACGGCGACCCGCGAGCGCACGCCCCAGGCGTGGAAGACGGCGCTGAGATGCTTCTCGACGGTCTTGCGGGAGATGCCGAGGGCCGTCGCGATCTCGTCGTTGGACAGGCCGTCCGCGACGAGTTCGGTGAGGTCGCGCTGTCGGGGCGTCAGCGGCGTGGTCGGGACGGGGACGGCGGTCAACGGCAGTGTGGCCGGGAGGCGTGAGGGGAGCTGGCGGCGGGACACGATCCCGAACGCGGCGAGCACCCGGGTGACGTGCGCGTCGACCGTGCGCGAGGAGAGCTGGAGGACGGACGCGATCTCCGCCGTCGAGTTGCCCTCCGCGGAGAGCAGGGCGACCTCGCGTTCGCGCGGCGACAGTCCGTCCCAACCGGATCCCGCGACCGGCGCGAGACGTCGACCGATCGCCTTCAGCTCCCGGGCGGCGGAGCGGGTCGCGGCGGTGTGTCCGCCGCGGACCGCCTGCTCGGCGAGCGCGGCCAACTCGCGGACGGCCTGCGTCCGGTCGGACATGGCGATCAGGGCGCGCGTCGCGAGGATCTCGCCGATCCCGGCTTCCAGCATGCGGCCGTCCGCCAACGCGCGGGTGGTCGCCGTGCGCGCGAGCGCCAGCGCCTCGGCGGGGCGCCCACGGAGGAGTTCGAGCTTGCACTGCATCCGGAGGATGGCCGGCCCGGGGACCCTGCGGTCGACGTCGGCGGCGATGAAGCCGATGAGGCGTTCCGATTCGACGATGTCGCGGTCGAGGAACGCGCTCGAGACCAGCAGTTCGATCGCGAGGGCCCGGTCCTGGACGGACAGGCCGCTGAAGTCGTTCCCCGAAGCGCTGCGGGCGAGGGCCGCGGCGCCGTGGTCGTCCGCGAGGGCTGCGAGACCGTAGCCGACGAGGAGATAGCACGTCGTCTGGAAGGCGCCCGTGGGCTCGGGGATGGCCTGACGGACGCGGCGCGCGAGCGTCCTGGTCGCCCCCTGCTCGGCACGGTTCCCGGCGACGAGGCACTGCACGGCCTCCGCGTACAGCGCGGTCGGTCCGCTCCCGGCCCGCTCGAACATCGCGAGCGCGGCGGCCTCGGCCTCGGCGACGCGTCCCTCGTTGAGCAGGAGGCGGGCGAGGACCCCGTCGACGAGTGTCCGGTACAAGCGCCCCGGGGTGGCGGCGATGTCGTCGGCGAACGCGTCGGCGAAGCGCCGGGCGGCGTGGATCAGGACGTTGACGACGGCACCCTCGACGAGCAGGTACCCGACGAGCCAGGCGAGGGTCGGTTCGAGGTCCCCGCCGTCGTCGACGAGGGCGTCCGCCTCCGCGAAGCACCCCTCCAGCTCCGAGCCGGACGAGCGGTCCGACCCGAGGGCCAGCCCGGCGGCTCCGAGCACGAGCAGGCGGGTCGTCCGGTCGGAGTCCGTCGAGGCGGCGAGCGCGTCCACCGCGTCCCGGCGACACCCCGCGAAGTCGGCGGTGGTGAACCGGGCGTAGGACAGGAGGGCGAGGACGCGGGGATCGGACGCAGCGCCGGGATCCGCCTCGAGCAGTGCGATCGCACCGGCGGCGTCGAAGTCCGCCACACGATCCAACGCATCTTCGAGGAGGTCGGCTGCTGACACCTGCTCAGCGTATCGTCGCCGGGTCCGATACGACGCCCGAAGGCGCCGTCCGGGTCAGCTGATGGTGAGGAGCTGGTGACCCGAGGAGACCGTGGCACCGACCGTCGCGTCGATCGCGCCGACCGTGCCGTCCTTGTGCGCTGTGATGGGCTGTTCCATCTTCATCGCCTCGAGGACGACGACGAGGTCGCCCTTCACGACGACATCGCCCTCGGCGACCGCGAGCTTCACGATGGTTGCCTGCATGGGCGCCGAGACGGAATCACCCGTCGCACCCGAGACCACTGCTGCACCACCGCGGCGGTGCGGAGCGGGAGCGGCGACCGGCGCACCGACGTTCAGTCCCAGCTGTCCGCCCGGAAGGCTGACCTCGAGACGCTTGCCGCCGACTTCGACGACCACCGTCGAGCGGGCAGCGGGTGCCTGCTGCGCATCGATGGATCCGTCCCAGGGCTCGATGTCGTTGACGAACTCCGTCTCGATCCATCGGGTGTAGACGCCGAAGGTGCCGTCCTCCGCCGTGAACGCGGGGTCGCGGACGATCTTCCGGTGGAAGGGGATGACGGTGGGGAGGCCGGCTACCTCGAACTCGTCGAGTGCGCGACGGCTCCGTTCGAGCGCCTCCTCGCGGGTACGTCCCGTGACGATGATCTTGCCGAGGAGCGAGTCGAACGCGCCTGAGATCGTGTCGCCGGCCGTGACACCGGAGTCGAGCCGGACACCGGGGCCGCCGAAGGTCTTGAACACGTGGATCGGGCCCGGCTGCGGGAGGAAGCCGCGTCCCGGGTCCTCGCCGTTGATGCGGAACTCGAAGGAGTGGCCGCTCGGCTGCGGGTCGTCGTAGTCGAGGACGCCGCCTTCGGCGAGACGGAACTGCTCGCGGACGAGGTCGATGCCGGTGACCTCCTCGGAGACCGGGTGCTCGACCTGCAGGCGGGTGTTGACCTCGAGGAAGGAGACGGTGCCGTCCTTGCCGATGAGGAACTCGCAGGTGCCGGCACCGAGGTAGCCGACCTCCTTGAGGATCGCCTTCGACGCGCGGTAGAGCTCCGCCACCTGGTCGTCCGAGAGGAAGGGTGCCGGTGCCTCCTCGACGAGTTTCTGGTGGCGACGCTGCAGCGAGCAGTCGCGGGTGGAGACGACGACCACGTTGCCGTGCGCATCGGCGAGGCACTGCGTCTCGACATGGCGTGGCTGGTCGAGGTACTTCTCGACGAAGCACTCGCCCCGGCCGAACGCTGCGATGGCCTCGCGGGTGGCCGACTCGAAGAGCTCGGCGACCTCCTCGCGCTCACGGGCGACCTTCAGGCCGCGACCGCCGCCGCCGAACGCCGCCTTGATGGCGACGGGCAGGCCGTGGACGTCGACGAAGTCGAGCACCTCCTCGGCACCCGATACGGGGTTGAGCGTGCCGGGGGCCAGCGGAGCGCCCACCTTCTCGGCCACGTGGCGGGCGGAGACCTTGTCGCCGAGCCGTTCGATGGCCTCGGGCGACGGGCCGATCCAGATCAGCCCTGCGGCCATGACGGCACGCGCGAAGTCCGCGTTCTCGGCGAGGAAGCCGTAGCCCGGGTGGACGGCGTCGGCGCCGGACCGTCGGGCGATGGACAGGAGCTTGTCGATGACGAGGTACGTCTCCGCGCTCGTCGTCCCGTCGAGGGCGTAGGCCTCGTCGGCGAGACGGGCGTGCATGGCGTCGCGATCCTGGTCGGCGTAGACGGCGACGGAGGCGATCCCGCTGTCCTTCGCGGCTCGGATGACGCGGACGGCGATCTCGCCACGGTTGGCGATGAGGACCTTGGTTATACGTGGCACAGTCCACGAGCCTACCGGGAGGCCCGGGTGAGCCTTTGGCTCACACGCACAAAAAAGCCGCAGGAACGACGTGTCGCCTCTACAAGGACCGGTCGTCAGAGGGCGCCGCGCCGGTTGCGCAGCTCGTGCCAGTCGTGTCCCAGCGTGCGGACGAGACGCCGCAGGGTCGGGAGCGAGAGGCCGACGACGGTCGACGGATCACCCTCGATGCGGGTGATGAAGGCGGCGCCCAGACTGTCGATCGTGAAGGCACCCGCCACCGCGAGGGGTTCCCCCGATGCGACGTAGGCGTCAATCTCGGCGTCGTCGAGGTCGTCGGCGAAGGACACCTCGGCGCTTGCGACCGCGCCGATCCCGACCGGCGAGGCGCCGGTGCAGTCGATGAGCCAGTGGCCGGAGTATAGGGTCCCCGTCCTCCCGCGCTGGGCGTGCCAGCGTTCGCGGGCGCGCTCGGGTGTGTGGGGCTTGCCGTGGACGACGCCGTCGAGGACGAAGACCGAGTCGCCGCCGAGGATGAGGTCGACCGCCTCGCCGCGTTCGCGCACGACGGCCAGAGCGGCTTCCGCCTTCGCACGGGCGAGGAGTGCCACCACCTCGTCGGGGGCGAGCGGTGCACCTGCGGCGAGGGTCGCGTCGTCGACGGCCCGTTCCTCGTCGACCGACGACGGGACGACGATCGGCTCGATGCCACTCGACCGCAGCAGGGCGAGTCTGGCCGGTGACGTGGAGGCGAGCGTGAGGCGCATGACGGTTCCTTCTGCAGTGGACGGTGGACTCCCGGCAGCCGCCCGTGTGACATGCTCGACGCATGAGCACGACGACTGCACGCACCGTGGAACTGGACATCACCAACGTAGCCCACGGGGGTGTCTTCGTCGCCCGGCACGAGGGCCGGGTGGTCTTCGTCCCCGACACGCTCCCCGGCGAGCGCGTGCGGGCACGCATCGTCGACGAGAACGAGAAGCGCTTCTGGCGGGCTGAGACCCTGGAGGTCCTCACGCCGTCCGAGCACCGCCGTCCGCACGTCTGGGCCGAGGCCTCCGTCGACCGCGAGCCGAGCGAGCGGGCGGGAGGAGCGGAGTTCGGACACATCGAGCTCGCCCACCAGCGTGCGTTGAAGCACCAGGTCCTCGCTGAGGGGCTCGAGCGGTTCGCCGGAGTCGCTCCCGATTTCACGGTCGCCGCGGTCGAGGGCGAGACGCCCGACGGCACCCGGTGGCGGACGCGGGTCTCCCTGCATGTCGACCAGCACGGCAACATCGGTCCCTACGCCTCGCGGTCCCACCACGTCGTCCCGGTCGACGACCTGCCGCTCGCGATCGAAGCGGTCGCTGGAGCGGCCAAGCTCGAGGAATTGCCGGACGGCACCACGTCCATCGACATCGTCGCCTCCTCGACCGGGGCGGTCCGCGTCCTGACTCGTACGGACGAGGTCGGAGGCGGCGACCGCCGACGCGGTGGCGGGCGCGGTCGACGCGGGGGACCGAAGCCGGTCCGTCCGGCGGCAGACCCGATCCGCGAGCTCGTCGGCGAGCGCGAGTTCATCGTCGACGCGAACGGGTTCTGGCAGGTACACCGTCAGGCTGCGACGACCCTCCAGCAGGCCGTGTCGGCGGCCATCGACGACGCGCGCTTCGACCCGCGCGCCGCGAACCTCGACCTCTACGGCGGCGTCGGCCTCCTGGCCGCGGGCGTGGGGGACCGCTTCGGCGCGACCACCCGCATCACGACCGTGGAGAGTGACGAACGGGCCACCGAGTACGCGGGCGAGAACCTGTCCGAGTGGGTGGGCGCACAGGCCGTCACCGCGAAGGTCGACGCCTTCCTGCGGTCGGAGATCGCGACGGGCAGTCGGATCGAGCGGTCCCGGTACGCCACCGCGACCGTCGTGCTCGACCCGCCCCGCTCGGGCGCCGGCGCGGAGATCGTCGCCATGCTCGGCGAGCTGCGGCCCGCGTCGATCGTCTACGTCGCCTGCGACCCCATCGCGCTGTCCCGCGACGTCGCCCTCCTGGCGGAGCAGGGCTACGAGCTCGACCACCTCGCGGCCTACGACCTCTTCCCCAACACGCACCACCTCGAGGCCGTCGCGGGCTTCTCACGGACGGCTTGAGCGGGCCCGAGCCGACGGAGGCGACTCGCGATCCGGCCGTCGCGCCCGGCGGGTCCGTCACTCGCTACGATGGTGCCGTGGTGACCGTCGCAATCATTGATGATCACGAGTCCGTGCGGCTCGGGATCGAAGCGGTGTGTGCGCACGCCGGGTATCAGGTCGTGGCGAGTGCCCCGACCGCCGTCGAGTGCATCGCCGCGTTGAACGGCGTCGTGCCCGACGTGGTCGTGCTCGACCTCTCGCTCTCCGACGGCAGCACGCCGACCTCGAACATCCACGCGGTGCAGGCTGTGGGGGCACACGTCCTCATCCACTCGATCGCCGATCGGGTCGCACTGGTGCGCGAGGCGCTGGCCGCCGGAGCGTCCGGGGTCATCCCCAAGTCCTCACCGACGGACACGGTCATCGCCGCCATCGGCACGGTGGCCCGTGGCGAGGCCCTGAACAACATCGAGTGGGCGAGTGCGATCGACGCCGACAGCGATTTCGCGCGGGCGCAGCTGGGTCGTCGCGAGCGAGACGTCCTGCACCTCTACGCGTCCGGCCTGCCGCTGAAGACCGTCGCCATGCAGCTCGGCATCGCCTACTCCACGGCCCGAGAGCACATCGACCGCATCCGGGTGAAGTACGTCGAGGTGGGTCGCCCGGCACCGACGAAGGTCGACCTGCTCCGCCGAGCGGTCGAGGACGGGATCCTCCCCGGCCTCGATCAAGGCGGGACGGATGTCTCCTAGCTTCCGGGCACCGACCAGGCATCCCGCGATCCCCGCGACCACGAGAGATGTCCAGGTTCAGCGCCGGATGCTGAACACCGCGAACTTCGAACGCCTCCTCGGCCGGTCGGTCGCGATCATCGGACTCGTCTTCGGACTGCAGACCGCGTTCACCACGCTCGGACAGGGCGTCCAGATCACCGGCTGGTTCGGCGTCGTCTACGTCTCGCTCGTCTTCGGGACGATGTTCGGCGCCATCATCTGCTGCCTCTTCCTGTGGCACCACCGCATCGCCTCCGGCGTCTTCGCCGCCGTGTTCTTCGTGGCCCTCCTCATCTGGCCGGCGGTGAACGCGCAGGCGTCGGCGGACATCAACCAGGAACCGTGGATCTGGTACCTCTGCACGATCGCCGTCGCGTTCGCCTGCATCCCGCTGCAGTTGCGGGGGGCCATCGTGTACCTCGTCGTGACCTCGGTCATGTACGGCGTCAACCGCGTCATCGACGCCGACTTCGCGCCGGCGTCCTTCGAGATCGGTGCGCTCGACGCGTCGTACGCGACGATCATCGGAGGGCTCATCGTCGTCCTCGTCGGGCTGTTCCGTGTGCTGGCCGGTCGGGTCGACATCGCAAGGGCGGCCGCCCTCGCCACCTACGACGCGGCCGTCAAGCAGCACGCCACGGAAGTGGAGCGCGTCGAGGTCGATTCGATCGTCCACGACAGCGTCCTCGCCTCCCTGCTCGCCGCGGATCGGGCGCTGACCCCGAAGTCGGAGGCGCTCGCCGTCATGATGGCGCGGGTCGCGATCGAACAGCTCGAGGGTGTCGGAGCGCCGATGACGAACGAGGACGAGGTCACCGGTCTCGCCGAACTCATCGAACGGCTGCGTGCGGCCGCGTCGATGCTCGGTGAACCGTTCTCCGTCACGGTCGAGGGGGCGTCCGGCCGGGTCCTGCCCGTCACGGTCGCGAACGCGGTCTACTGGGCGACGGTGCAGGCGATGGTCAACAGCGTCGAGCACGCGGGTTCGGGAGTGGCGCGGAGCCTGTCCATCGAGGGCACGGTCTCCGGCGGCGTCTGCGTCATCGTCGGCGACGACGGCGTCGGGTTCTGCCCCGAGCAGGTCGCCGAGGAGCGGCTCGGGCTGAAGGTCTCGATCGTCGAGCGGGTCGCCGCGGTCGGCGGTCGCTCGACGGTGATCTCCCGTCCGGGTGAGGGTGCCGTGATCCGCATCGAGTGGTCACCGGAGCACGACTCGTGACCCCGGCACCGCGGTACGCCCTCGTCATCCTCGCCGCCCTGTTCTCGGCGTACCACCTGCTCCGCGCGGCGCTGACGCTCGAGACACCCCGCGACGTCGTCCCGGTCCTCATCGCGATGCTCGTCTACGCCGTCGCGAGCGTCCTGAGTCTCTGGCCGATGGGCACGACGCGCATGCCGTCGTGGCTCGCGAGCATCAACCTCGCGACCGCGATCGTCGTCCCGTTGCTCGTGACCAGCCAGCTCGACCCCACGCGGAACAACGGGTACGCCACCTGGCACGTCGCGTCGATCGGGACACTGATGACGATCACCGTGGTCCGGCAGCGGGAGGCGGTCGCCTACATCGGGATCGTCTTCCTCACGGTCCAGTCGCTCCTCTGGGCGGGTCCGGGACTGGCGCTCGGGATGGGTGTCACGGGCAGCCTCATCTGGGTCGTCCTCGCGAGTGTGCTCACCCGATCGATCGCCGGGGCGCAGCATGACGCCGAGCGCCTGACGCAGGCGGAGCATGCGACCTCGGACTGGCAGGCGGCGCAGTACGCGCACGTGCACGAGCGGAGACGACGCCTCAGCCAGACGGGCCGACTGGCGACCCCGATGCTGCGCACGATCATCGCCAACGGCGGCAGGCTCTCCGTGGCCGATCGCACGGAGTGCCGGACGCTCGAGGCCAGTCTCCGCGACGAGATCCGTGGCCGCCACCTCCTGAGCGACCCGGTCCGGTCCGAGGTGCTCGCGGCCCGGCGGCGCGGCGCGATCGTGAACATGCTGGACGAAGGTGGCCTCGAGGAGCTGGACGCCGGCGTCCTCGACGCGATCCACGAGCAGATCGCCGAAGCGCTCGCCGCCTCGCAAGCCACCCGCCTCATCGTGCGGAGCGTCCCGGACGACGAACGCGTCGCGGTGACCGTGGTCGGCCTGCGCGCGGTGCACCGTGAACCGGGCGTCGCTGCGGGTCCGGACGACGACGACGAGGAACTCGACGTCTGGCTCGAGATCCCGCGCGACGGGTCCCGTGCCGACGTGGGTGCGGTCGGCGTGTCCGACGAGGACTGAACCGCTCCGACGAGGGCAGCGCCCGTCCACGGGCTCAGGGACCGAGGTGTTCCGGGTGGACTTCTTCCGGTCACTGAGCTTGTCGAAGTGCCCACGAGGAACCCCTTCGTCGGCGGGGTCAGAACGGGGCGGGATCGGGTGCCGTCCGGTGGTGTTTCCCGTCGGGTGTCGTCCAATCGAGCACCCCGCCGGGTCTGTGGTCGAGGTTCCACCCCGGCAGGTGCTTCATCCGATGGTGATGTCGACACAGGCAGGCGAGATTGCCGACATCCGTGGTGCCTCCGTCCTCCCACGCGATCGAATGATCGAGGTCGCAAGCCCGGGCCCGTCTTCCGCAGCCTGGTGCTCGACAGGTGCCGTCCCGGAGGCGTACAGCGCGTTGGAGGTCGGCCGGAACGCGGTACTGATTCCGCCCGACTGAGAGAACCGCACCGGTCTCGGGTTGGACGAGGATCCGGGTGTAGCTCGGTGCGTTCACCGCGATGCGTGCGGCGGTCTCGGGGTCGATGGGGCCGTAGCCGTCGAGCACGGCCGGGGCATCGCTCATGCCGACAATGCTGAGCGCCGGGACGGTGATCTGCACGGTCGGTGTGATGTGTTCCTGGACCTCGATCGGGTGCGGGAGCACCGGGTTCGATGCGACGTCTTCCGGGGTCACACCGGTCAGGGCGAGGGCCGCGAGCGCGTCGGCCTGGAGTTGTCCGCAGGTGCGGGTGTCACCGGCCTTGCGCGATTCCGTCGCTGCCGTCTCGACCCGCTCGATGATGCCTTGCGCGATCGGTGCGGTGGTGAACAGGTGCACCCACGCCATGCCGTCGGCGGCGGGTTCGAACTCGATCCGACGGTCCGCCTCGGACCGCCGGGCGCGGGCGGTGATCGACTCGGGGTGGAGACGCTCGCGCAGGACGCGGGCGCGCCTGCGGAGGTTCGCGTTGGTGGACGCTTCCGCGACCTGCAAGACTTCCGCGAGGAACACCGCCCGCCCCGCGGTCGGCACGTCACTGAGTTGGTCGATGATCGTCTGCGCATGCCGCGCCGAAATACGACCGGCTTCGAGGGATTCGAGCACAGCCGGCGCTTCGTTCACGAGCAGTTCGGCATCGTTGGTCGCACGCTGAACCGTCCGTTCCGGCGTCCGGGTCGCCATCGCGAGCGCCGCACAGGTCGACCGACGTGACAGGGCCTGCCGTTCCGCCGGCGGGAAGAACGCCGGAACCGTGGCGTCGGCGAAGGCGTCCGCGTAGGCGGCGGAACGGGCGAGGAGCCGGGCCTCCTCGGCGTCCAGAGCAGCACGCCGACGCTGGATGTCCGCGTAGCGGTCCGAGAACTCCGCGAGCTGCGCGGCGTATTCGTCGCCAGCTCGAACTGCGGAGGTGGTCTCGATCATGGCTCCAGTCCACCATGGACCACTGACATTCCAGATGCCGAGTGACGGTGACTGTGGAAGTTGCTCGTGTGCCCTTCGACAGGCTCAGGGACCGGGACAGGGTTGCTCGGAGCCGGAGGGAAACCGGGTGGACCTCCTCCCGTCACTGCGGTTGTCGGGGTGCCTCCGTGTGCCCTTCGACAAGCTCAGGGACCGGGGAGGGTGCTCAGGGGACCGGGGAGGGTGCTCAGGGACCGGGGGTGCTCCGGATCGGAGGAGGGCGCTCAGGGGCCGGGGGTGCTCCGGACCGGGGAGGGTGCTCAGGGACCCGGGGGAAGTCGCGCAGGCGGCGGGAGAGGTCGAACGAAAGGAGGGCCAGCACCCGATGCTGGCCCTCCGTGACGTTCGTGGGTCAGAGCGGTAACCCGAATACTGCTCTGACCCGCCCCCGAACTCCTGCCCGCTTACCCTAGATGGAGCAGGAGCTGGTGAAGTGGTCTCGATGAGACTCAACTGTCGAGAATGATCATCCCCCATCAGGGGTACCCCCGACAGTCGGCACTATGGAGGACACGAACGGGGGACAGCACCGCGCGCCACGAGGGGCAACCGGTGGTCGTCCGCCCAGGCGGCTCAGCCCGTGAACGCGCGCCAGTGTCCGGGGCCTGCTGTGATCCCCGTACGGAGGTTCCGCCTCGTCCGCTCCCACGTCGACGGGACGCGGGGCGCCGGGGCGGTGTCGGCGTCGCGCAGCGCCTGTTCGGCGATCGCGACGCTCAGCACCGCGGTCAGCGCAGCCAGCTCCTCGTCTGTGGGCGCACCGCGCACGATCCGCAGATCGATCGACGACGGCTCGGTCGTGCTCGGCTCGGTGCCGGTGCTCACAGCGGGATGTTCCCGTGCTTCTTGGCGGGCAGGCTCGCACGCTTCGTCCGGAGTGCGCGGAGCGCCTTGATGACCGAGACCCGCGTGGCAGCCGGCTCGATGACGCCGTCCAGCTCGCCGCGCTCGGCGGCGAGGAACGGGCTCGCCACGTTGTAGGTGTACTCGTTCGCGAGGCGCGTGCGCACGGCGGCGACGTCCTCGCCGGCCTCCTCGGCCCGCTTGATCTCGCCGCGATACAGGATGTTGACGGCACCCTGCCCGCCCATGACCGCGATCTCGGCCGTGGGCCAGGCGAGGTTGATGTCGGCCCCGAGCTGCTTCGAGCCCATGACGATGTAGGCGCCGCCGTAGGCCTTGCGCAGGATGACGGTCACCAGGGGCACCGTGGCCTCGGCATAGGCGTAGAGGAGCTTCGCGCCGCGGCGGATGACGCCGGTCCACTCCTGGTCGGTGCCGGGCAGGTAGCCGGGGACGTCGACCAGGGTGAGGATCGGGATGCTGAACGCGTCGCAGAACCGGACGAACCGACTCGCCTTCTCGCCCGCTTCGATGTTGAGCGTCCCGGCCATCTGGGAGGGCTGGTTCGCGATGACACCGACCGACCGTCCTTCGACGCGCGCGAAACCGATGACGATGTTCGGCGCGAAGAGCGGCTGGACCTCGAGGAAGTCGGCGTCGTCGACGACGTGTTCGATGACGGTCTTCACGTCGTAGGGCTGGTTCGGCGAGTCGGGGATGAGGGTGTTGAGGCGACGGTCCTCGTCGGTCGTCTCCAGCTCCACCTCGACGTCGAAGACCGTGGCCTCGGACAGGTTGTTGTCGGGCAGGAAGCCGACGAGGGTCCGGGCGTAGTCGAGGGCATCCGGCTCGTCGCTCGCGAGGTAGTGGGCGACGCCCGAGCGGGTGTTGTGCGTGTACCCGCCGCCGAGCTCCTCCATGCCGACGTCCTCGCCCGTGACGGTCTTGATGACGTCGGGGCCCGTGACGAACATCTGGCTGGTCTTGTCGACCATGATGACGAAGTCGGTGAGTGCGGGGGAGTAGACGGCGCCGCCGGCCGCCGGACCCATGATGATGGAGATCTGCGGGATGACCCCGGAGGCCTGCGTGTTGCGTCGGAAGATCTCGCCGTACTTGCCGAGCGCGACGACGCCCTCCTGGATGCGCGCGCCGCCGGAGTCGAGCATGCCGATGATCGGGACGCCCGTCTTCAACGCGAGGTCCATGATCTTGATGATCTTGTCGCCGGCGACCTCACCGAGCGAACCGCCGAAGATGGTGAAGTCCTGCGAGTACACGGCGACCTGGCGGCCGTGGATGGTGCCGGTGCCGGTGACGACGGCATCGCCGTACGGTCGTGAGCGGTCCATGCCGAAGGCGGTCGTGCGGTGCCGCACGAACTCGTCGAGTTCGACGAAGCTGCCGTGGTCGAGCAGCTGCTCGATGCGTTCCCGCGCGGTGAGCTTGCCCTTCTTGTGCTGCTTCTCGATGGCGGCTTCGCCGCTCGCCGTCACGGCCTCGTGATAGCGGTTCTTGAGGTCGGCGAGCTTCCCGGCCGTCGTGTACAGGTCAGGGCCGGAGGTGGTTTCGTCGGTCACGCTTTCACCTTACCCGGTGGTCCCCCGGCCGACCCGTTGACGATCGGGTACAAGCGGCGCGCTGATCCGTTGTCGGCATCGTCCAAGCATGCCGGTGGGTGACGCGGGCACCGACGACCGGCCTCAGTAGGGTTGTGCCATGGATCTGCCCCTCACCGCCGCCCTCGTCCCACGCCTCGAGATCCTCGCCCACGCCGGCTCCACCAACGACGAACTCGCCCGACGCGTGCGCGAGGACGGCGGCGACGCGTGGCCGGACCGCGCGGTCGTCGTCACCGACGATCAGCGCGGGGGACGAGGCCGCCTCGGTCGCGTGTGGACAGTGCCACCCGGCACGTCACTCGCCGTCTCGGTCCTGCTTCGGCCGGTCACTCCGTCGGGTGATCCGCTCCCGCTGCAGGCCTACGGCTGGCTCCCGCTCCTCGCGGGTGCGGCGCTCGCGGAGTCGCTCCGGGAGCTCGGGGTGCCCGCCGACGTGAAGTGGCCGAACGACGTGCTCATCGGCGGTCGGAAGGTGTCCGGCATCCTCGCCGAGCTGCTGCCGAGTGGGGACGCGGTGATCCTCGGGACCGGTGTCAACCTCCGTCAGCGTGCCGAGGAACTGCCGACCGACCGGTCCACCTCGCTCGCGCTCGCCGGTCTCGTCGATCCTGACCCGGACACCGTCCTCGTCGGCTACCTGCGCGCGTTCGGCACACTGTACGACGCCTACCTGGCGGCGTCCGGTGACGCCGAGGCCAGCGGGCTCCGAGCTGCGGTCACCGAGCGATGCGTGACGTTGGACAGCTCGGTGCGGGTGGAACTCCCCGGCGGCGACGTCCTGACCGGGACGGCCGAGCGGATCGACGCCGACGGGCGGCTCGTCGTCCGACCGACCGACGGTGGTGCGCCGGTCGCGGTGGCGGCCGGCGACGTCACGCACGTGCGCTGAGCGTTCCCGCCTGTTCGGTGAGGGACCGGCGTGCGAGTACCGTCGCGCCGGAGACGGCTGCCGGCATGACCAGCACGGACAGGACCGGCAGGAGGAAGAGGACCGCGACCGTCATCCCGAAGCCCAGGGTGCGGGCGCGTCTCCTCGCGAGGGTCCGGCGGCGGTCGCGCAACGACAATCCCCTCGCGTCGAACGCGTAGCCCGTCAGCTCGAGGGCGAGGAACCAACCGCTCATGGCGAGCCCGAGCACCGGGACCACCGTCTGGCCGATCACCGGGACGAAGCCGAGGAGGAAGAGGACGGCCGCCGTCGGGATGGTGAGCATGAGCAGGCCGAGTGCCCGGGTGACACCGGTGAGGAGTCCGCGCCAGGCGGACTCACCCGACTCCGGAGGAGCGTCGCCGAGGGTGCGTTCGACGTCGGCCCAGATCCGCTCGTAGAAGGGGTCGCCGACGAGGAGCGTCGCTGCGGCGTAGGCGTACAGCATCACCACGACGGCGACGGCCACCAATGCCACCGCTGCGGCCACCCGGATGGACGAGCGGTACGGCTCGTCCCAGGTGTCGGCGAACGGTGTCGCCCAGTCGACGATCGTGGCGGCGTTGACGCCGAGGAGGACGAGCAGCGCGATGAACACGACGC
Source organism: Plantibacter sp. MDV22-iso1 (assembly GCF_058408345.1). NCBI lineage: Bacteria > Bacillati > Actinomycetota > Actinomycetes > Micrococcales > Microbacteriaceae > Plantibacter > Plantibacter sp. MDV22-iso1. The sequence continues at coordinate 386,021 of NZ_JBZVDY010000003.1, read as the reverse complement.
CCACGATCGCGGCGGGGACCATGCCGAGCAGCATGCGCTTTGGCGAGGTACCCCAGAGGCGGAACCCGCCGAAGAGGATGCCGATCCCCTCGAGGAACGACCCGACGACGCCGGGGTGCTGCGCCGTCGGTGCGGTGCTGTCGGCCGGTTTCACGCCTTCATGCTAGCCGGGCGGCCGATGTACGGATGCTCGGGATCGCCGACGGGCGGGGTGGGAGCAGGCGGCGGGTTGCCGCGACTGCTAAGAATGGGAGTATGGCTGATCCCGGTATGACGGGGCCGGGCAGGCCGGCTCCTCCCGCGGCGGCGACCGAACGTGTGGTCGCACGCCTGCGTCCGCATGCCCGGCGGCTCCTGCTCCCCGCCCTCCTGCTCATCGCGGTGAGCGGCGCCGGTGCGTACTTCTTCGGCTCGTTCGACCTCGAGTGGCAGAACTGGGCCGTCCTCATCGGCGGCGGGGTGATCGTGCTGGTCGCCTGCGTCCTGCCGTTCATCGCCTGGCTGTCGGTCCGCTACGTGATCACGACCCGGCGACTGATCGTCCGTCGCGGGTTCTTCGTGCGGACGCGCCAGGAGCTCTACCACGCCCGCGGCTACGGCATCACGGTGCACAAGAGCTGGGTGCAGAGCGCCTTCGGGAGCGGCAACGTCCGGGTGACGAGCGGTGGCGAGGTGCCGGTCGTCCTACGGGACGTCCCCGGTGCGGTCCTCGTCCAGAACGCCCTGCACGAGCTCGTCGCGGAGAACCAGAGCATCGCCGCGCCGTACCCGGCAGCACCGCCTCCGATGCAGCAGCCACCGGTCCGACGCTGACCGGTGCGGGGCGCGCCCGGCCGGTACGATGTTCGAGTCGGGGCACCCGCCGATCCGCCTCCGGATCCGCCCGTCCCGCCTGCCGAAACGAGACCCGCCGGCCGGTCGCCGGAGAGCTGGAGTGAACCCATGAGCATTCGCGTCGGAGTGATCGGCGGTGGTCAGCTGGCCAGGATGATGGTGCCCGCGGCCGTGAACCTCGGACTCGACATCCGGGTGCTCGCCGAGCAGGAGGGCATGTCTGCCCGGCTCGCCACCGTCGAGGTGGGCGACTACCGCGACGCCGACACGGTGCTCGCCTTCGCCGAGACGGTCGACGTCATCACCTTCGACCACGAGCACGTGCCACAGCACGTCCTGCGGGCGCTCGTCGACGCCGGTGTGCAGGTACACCCGGGACCGGACGCGCTCGCCGTCGCCCAGGACAAGCTGCTCATGCGCGAACGCCTCACGGAGCTCGGACTGCCGGTGCCCGACTGGGCGCGCGTGCACGATCAGGAGGAGCTCGCCGCCTTCCTCGCCGAGCACGGCGGGAAGGGCGTCGTGAAGACGCCACGTGGTGGCTACGACGGCAAGGGCGTCCGCGTCGTCCACGGACCGAACGAGGTCGACGACTGGTTCACAGCGCTCTCCGAGGACGCCAACGGCGGAGCACTGCTCGTCGAGGAGCTGGTGTCGTTCCGGCGCGAGCTCGCCCAGCTCGTCGCCCGGCGCCCGTCCGGCGAGGTGGTGCCGTGGCGCGTCGTCGAGACCGTCCAACTCGGTGGGGTGTGCAGCGAGGTCATCGCTCCGGCGCCCGGCTCGGCCGGTCGGCTCGCCGACACCGCGGAGGAGATCGCCGTGACCGTCGCGACCGCGCTCGGGGTGACGGGCGTCCTGGCCGTCGAACTCTTCGAGACCGACGACGACCGCCTGCTCATCAACGAACTCGCCATGCGTCCGCACAACAGCGGGCACTGGACGCAGGACGGTAGCGTCACGAGCCAGTTCGAGCAGCACCTGCGCGCCGTCCTCGACCTGCCCCTCGGCTGGACGGGCTGCCACCGCGATTGGACCGTCATGGTGAACGTCCTCGGCGGGCCCGCGGAGGGGACGCTCGACGACCGTTACCCGCAGGTCCTCGGTGCGCACCCGCTGGCGAAGGTGCACAACTACGGCAAGGACCCCCGCCCCGGGCGCAAGGTCGGCCACGTCAACGTCGCGGGCGACGATCTCGACGACGTCGTGTACGAGGCACGCGCCGCCGCGGCATTGCTCGGAGCCGAGAACGCCTGACCGCCCTTCGACAAGCTCAGGGGCCGGGTGAGGGCCTCAGGGACCGAGGGCTGGGCTCAGGGACCGATGACCGGTCCCTGAGCCTGTCGAAGGGCCTCGCCCTCGACCCCGGAGCGCCTCAGTACACGTCGCGGATATAGCGCTTCTCGCGCTTCAGCGTGTGCACGTACTCGGCCGCGGCCTCCGTCGAACGCCCGCCGTGTTCGGCGATGAGCTCGTGCAACGCCTGGTCGACGTCCTTCGCCATCCGTGAGGCGTCACCGCAGACGGCGAAGTGGCCGCCCTCTTCGAGCCAGGCGTAGAGCTCCTTGCCGTTCTCGCGCATCCGGGTCTGGACGTACACCTTCTCGCGCTGGTCGCGGGAGAACGCGAGGTCCAGACGGTCCAGCACCCCTCCGGTGAGCAGCTCGCCGAGTTCGTCCTCGTAGATGAAGTCGTGCGCGCGGTGCTGGTCGCCGAAGAACAGCCAGTTCCGACCCGTCGCCCCGCGCTCGCGGCGCTCCTGGAGGAACGAGCGGAACGGCGCGATCCCGGTTCCCGGGCCGACCATGATGAGCGGTGCATCGTCGTCCGACGGCACCCGGAAGCCCGCGTTCGCGGAGACGAAGATCCCGCTCGTGGCACCCTCCGCGACCCGGTCGGCGAGATGCGTCGACGCGACGCCGCCGTGCAGACGGTCGCCGACCGCGTACCGGACGCTCGCGACGGTGAGGTGCACGCGCCCGTCGGCCGCCAGCGGACTGGACGAGATCGAGTACGCGCGGTGCTGGAGCGGACGCAGCACGTCGAGGAGCGAGGCGGCGTCGAACCGGACCGCGGTGGAGCGCAGGAGGTCGAGGATGTCGCGGTCGCGCAACCAGGAGTCGAGCGTCTCCGCCTGGGCGAGCGCGAGGATCCCCGCCAGCTCCGAGTCCGGCGCGCGGTCGGCGAGCTCGGCCACGAGGTCCTTCGACGGGGTGCGGATCTCGAACCCGTGGGTGAGCCGGTCCGCCAGGGTCGAGCCGTCGACCGACTCGTCCGCGGTCGCGTCCAGTTCGGCGATGATGGCGTCGACGAGCGCCGGGTCGTTGCTCGGCATGACGCCGAGGGCGTCGCCGGCCGCGTATTCGATGCCGCTGTCGCCAAGGTCGAACTCGTAGTGCCGGATCTCCTTCGACGAGGCGGGCCCGGACAGGACGCGGTTGACGGCGAGGGTCGCGCCGTACGGCGTCTTGCGGGTCCACGGTGAACGCGTGCGGCCGGGCTTCTTCGCCGGTTTGGCCGCCGGCGCGGGAGCGGGTGCCGCATCGGCGTCCGTCGGGGCGAGGGCGCCGAACAGCGACAGCGCCTGCGTGGTCCACGCCGCGGCGGGCTCCTCGTAGTCGACGTCGCAGTCCACGCGGGCGAGGATGCGTTCCGCGCCGAGCTGCTCCAGACGCGTGTCGATGAGCTTGCCCGCCTGGCAGAACCCGTCGTATCCGGAGTCGCCGAGCGCGAGCACGGAGAACTTCAGGCCGTCGAGGCGTGGTGCGGTGCTCGCCTGAAGCGTCTCCCAGAACAGTTCGGCGTTGTCGGGCATCTCACCTTCGCCGTACGTGGAGGTGATGACGACGACGTGTCCCATCGTCGGGAGCCGGTCGACCTCGACGTCGTCGAGCCCGATCGTCGTCACCGCCACACCGTAGCCGGAGGCGGCTCGGCCGAGATCCTCCGCGATGGCCTCCGCGGTGCCCGTCTGCGTCCCGACGAGCACGTGCAGGGCGAGCTGCGGCGTGCGGCCACCTGCGTCGGTGGCGTCGATCGCGCTGGAGCGGACACCGGCCAGGAAACCGGCGAGCCAGACACGCTGCTCGGGGCTGAACGGTGCGTCCGCCGGGATGAACGGGTCGTCGGCGCTGCTGCCGAGCGCGGCGAGCGCCTCGAAGAGCACCGGGCTCGATCCGATCGCCGTCGGTGTCCGTGTCTCGGTCATGATCCCCTCCGGGCCGGGCGCGTTCATCGGCCACCCGCCAGCGTCAGTTCGGCCAGAGCGGCCGATGCAAGGAGTGCTTCGGTGCCACCGGTCACTGCGGATCGGGCACGGTTCTTGGCGTGCTGGTGCATGATCCACCCCGTGGTGCCCGGGTGGTCGATCGACCGCACGTTCCGCAGCCGCAGGGCCTCCGTGTAGTCGTGGAGTCGCTTCGCCGCGATCATGGCGGCGAGCGCCCCGTCGTCGTACCGTTCGAGCAGCTCTCGAGCCGCCCGCTGCACCCGCTGCATGACGAAGAAGTCCTCGGTGAGGATGAGCGTGCGCACGCTCGCCTGCACGAGCGGGTGCGACGGGTCGTCGACGCCGGGGGTGCGGGACAGCGCGACCTCCTGGGCGAGCTTCAGCACCGTGTAGCTCGTGAGGAGTGCGTAGACGTCCTGCGGGTCCGCCGCCGGTTCGCCGAGTCCGGGGGCACGACCGCCGCGGACCGGCCGGCGGTCGCGGTAGTCGAGCTTGAAGGTGCGGAGCTGCTGCGCCGCGAGGGCCGCGCCGAGCTCGTCGAGGAGTTCCTTCCGGCTCTTGGCCGCGAGGATCGCGTCGCTGTCCTGGTAGAGGAGCAGTGCGCGCGGCATGCCGAACACGAACTGGTGCCTCGCCGTGTCCCACTCGGCGAGCAACCGGGAGGCGAGCGGCGAACCGGTCGCCTCGACGTGCCACTCCAGCAGCAGGAGCACGGCGGCCTCGTGGAACGCGGCCTGCTCGCCCTCGGTGATCGATCCGAGGAGGAGCGAGTCCGCGCTGACCTTGCTCGGCAGTTCGCCCCGCGGGTCGTACTGGTAGACGAAGCCACCGCTCATCCCGTTGCCGAAGCCGATACCGAAGCCGCCGAGGTTCAGCACGGCGCCGTTGGTCATGTACTCGCAGGCGTAGTCGCCGACGCCTTCGACGACCGCGGTTGCGCCCGAGTTGCGGACGGCGAAGCGGTCGCCGGCCTCGCCCTGGACGAAGGTGCGTCCGCCGGTCGCCCCGAAGAGCGCGAAGTTGCCGATGAGGACGTTGCCGCCGTCCTCCGAGCTGCCGCCGCCGGGGGAGAGGATCGCGATGGTGCCACCGGAGGCGCTCTTCCCGACGCCGTCGTTGCAGGTGCCGGTGTGCCGCCAGTGCAGGCCGTCGACGCAGAACGCCGCGTACGACTGCCCCGCGGAGTGTTCGGTACGGATGGTCACGGTGTCGGCGGCGAGCGAACGGTGGCCGCGGTCGTCGGTGACGACGGACGGGATCGCCGCCGCCTGGGCGTCGTCGAGCTCGTGGTTGAGGATGCGCTCGAGGTCGATCGCGAGCTGCCCGCCCACGGAACGCCAGCGGTTGCCGAGGCGGATCCCGCCGTCGGCGTCCTCGGCTCCGAGGTCGAGCGTCGTCCGGCCGTCGTCGAAGAGTCCTGCCCGTACCCGCTCGATGAGGGCGTCGTCGAGCGTGAAGTCCTTCTCCAGGTAGACGGGGTCGGTGACGACGACCTCGGGGACGACCGCGAGCATGGCCCGCAGGTCGAGGTCCGCGACGGCGGCCGGGTGGTCGACGAGGTGGAGGAGGTCGGTGCGACCGCGGGCTTCGCGGAGCGAGCGGAGGCCGAGGATGGCGAGCCGCTCGCGGACGTCGTGCGCGATGTTCAGGAGGTACTGCGCGAGCGCGCGTGGGTCGCCGTCGAAGGTCTCCGGGTTGGTCGTGAGACCGGCCGGACACTTCACGTTGCAGTTCTTCGCCATGACGCACTTGAGCATCATGAGCGCGGTGGTCCCGAACTCGAAGCTGTCGCCGCCGAGCAGGGCGGAGATGACGACGTCGCGACCGGTCTGGTGCGCGCCGGAGCAGCGCAGGGTGACCTTCGACCGCAGACCGTTCGCGCTGAGGGCCTGGTGGACCTCGGCGATGCCGATCTCGGCGCTGCGTCCGGCGTACTTGAGGCTCGTCACGGCGGCTGCGCCGGTCCCTCCGGTGTTGCCGGCCACGTTGATGACGTCGGCACCGGCCTTGGCGACGCCGACGGCGATCGTGCCGATGCCCTCGGAGGAGACGAGCTTGACGACGACGCGGACCCGTGCCGCCTTGCAGTCGTGGATGAGCTGCGCGAGGTCCTCGATCGAGTAGGTGTCGTGGTGCGGTGGCGGCGAGACGAGCTCGATGCCGGGCGTGCCACCCCGGGCGGCGGCGATGTCCACCGTCACCTTGGGAGCCGGGAGCTGACCGCCCTCGCCGGGCTTGGCGCCCTGGCCGATCTTGATCTCGAGCTCCTGGAGCATCGGGTCGGCGAGGTAGCCGGCCCAGACGCCGAAGCGCCCGGAGGCGAACTGCTTGATGCGTGAGCCGCGGATGGTCCCGTAGCGGGACAGGTGTTCGCCGCCCTCGCCACTGTTCGACATCCCACCGACCATGTTGGTGCCGTGGGCCACCGCCTCGTGGGCGGTCGCCACGAGCGCGCCGTGGCTCATCGCCCCGGATGCGAGGGATCGGGTGATTTCGCTCGCCGGCTGGACGAGGTCGGTCGAGATGCTCTCGGCACCCTCGACGAGCATCGAGAAGTAGTCGTCGGCGGACCCCGTCGCCTCGACGATGAGGTCGCCACCGGAGATCCAGTGCCCCGTCACCTCGCCACCGAAGCGGTGGACGTAGTACTCGCCGAGCGCCGAGACCCGCGTGAGGTCGCCCGCGAGCGGTCCCGTGAGCTGCAGCCGGTGCCGCCCCTGTTCGGTCCGCGTCGCGCGCAGGCCGCGGACGACGATCGAGGAGTTGCCGACGGGGCCGAGCCGATCGAGCTCGCGCGCGAACTCCTCCGGGGTGGTCAGCCGGGTGATGTCCTCCGGCAGCACGAGCACGTCGCGGAGGGCGGCCGGGCGACGGCGCCGCTCGGTGGTCATCGACTGGACGAAGGAGCGGTAGCCGGGCGTGATGGTGAAGGCGTCGATCTCGTCGTCGTCGAGGGCGTCGAAGGAGGTGTGCTGGTAGGCGTCGTCGTCGATCCCGAACGCGTCCTCGAGGTTCCCGATGGTGTGGAGGCGCAGCGGGTCGTCGCCGAGCATGCCGCCGTCGCGGTCGACGGCGGTCGTGCCCGCTCGCGGCAGCTGCACGGGCTCCTCGGTGAGGTCGACGAAGCCGCGGACCGCGGTCGTCCCGTAGGAGTGGCCGGCGCCCTCGGCGCGTTCCTTGAACAGGCCGAGGAGCGGGACGTCCGCGTCGCTCGACGTCGTCAGGGCGCGCTGGTGCCAGGCGCTCGCCGTCCGGGCGATCCCGGCGAACCCGACGCCGCCGACGGGGGCGCGGAGGTGCGGGAAGGCGCGCGCGAGCACGGGGTCGCTCGTGTCGAGGTAGTTCGGCTCGAAGAACTCGCCGCCGATGTAGCTCTCGACGGTGCACAGGCCGACCCGACCCATGGTCTTCAGGAGCGACTTCTCGGCGGCGTACGCGAACCGTCGGAACGCGGCTTCCACGTCGTCGGGGTGCTGCTGTTCGGCGCGGAGACGGACCGCGAGCGGGTGCACCGCCGATGCACCGAAGCCGAGGGCGGAGGCGACGTGGTGCGAGGACGGCAGCTGGCCGCTGTCGACCACGAGCGACACGCGGAGCCGGAGGCCGTCGTCGATGAGTCGCTGGTTGACGGCCGCCACGACGAGGATGAGCGGCAGGGCAGCACCCTCCGCGTGGACGCCGCGGTCGCTGAGGATCGCGATGCCGCCGTTCTCTGCGGCGAACCCGGCGACCTCCGCGGCCACGCGCTCGACGGCGGCCTCGAGCGCGTCGGCGTTCGCCTGCGCGTCCACCTCGGGCCGGTAGAGGATGTCGAACCACGCGACCGGCGACTCGTGCTGAGCGCTGAGGCGCCGCAGTTCGTCTTCGCTGACGATGGGGGATCGGAGGACGAGCTGCTTCGTGCCGACCGTGCCGCTACCGGGCTTCGGACCGAGCGCGACCCGCAGGGTCATGCCGTCAGCCTCACGGATGCTGTCGAGCGGCGGGTTGGTCACCTGGGCGAAGCGCTGGGAGAAGTACTTCGCCAGGCCGCCCTCCTGGTCGGACAGGGCGTTGATGGCGTTGCCGTAGCCCATCGCCGAGATCCGCTCCTTGCCCGAGGCGAGCATCGGGTCCGTCATGAACCGGAAGCTCTCCTGGTTGAGGGAGTAGGCGACGTAGCGCTGCACCTGACTCAGCCCACCGCGGTAGGCGAACGCGTCGTCCGCCGAGGCCGTCAGTGCCGACACCGGGACGCCCCGGTCCTCGAGCGCGTCGAGGTCGGTGGCCGATGCGGCGAGCATCGCCGGGTAGTCCTTGCGTGCCGCGAGGAGCTCGAGCGCCTCGCCCGTTCGGAGGCGCGTGCCCGTGCGGTGGTCGTAGGCGAGCATGCCACCGGCCTCGATGCGACCGCGGTGGACCACCTCGTCGTCCGGGAACGGCAGCTGCCCCGCCTCGGAGGTGACGCAGAGGTAGTCCGCCGTCTCGACGCTGCGCAGTGGGCGCAGGCCGAGGCGGTCGAGCCGGGCGCCCACGGTCGTGCCGTCGTTGAAGATGAGGGCGGCCGGGCCGTCGTTCTTCTCCTCGACGAGCGAGAAGTACTCGAGCATCGCCCGAACCTCGCGGCTCAGCGTGCGATCGTTCTCCCAGGCCGGGGGCATGACCGATACGACCGCCTCGAGCAGTTCGAGGCCGTCCTCGACGACGCGGCTGTGCAGCGTCTGGTCGAGGCGCGAGCTGTCCGACTGACCCCTGGCCCGGATGATCTTCCGGCCCCGCGATGCCGCCAGCGCCGTCTCGGACAGACGGTTCTTGCGGTCGGTGTTGAGCTCGCCGTTGTGCGCCATGAGGCGGAAGGGCTGCGCCATCGACGGGTGGGGAGCGGTGTTCGTCGAGAACCTGGTGTGGAAGGCGAGGGTCCTCACCCGGTGCAGGGGGTCGGCCAGGTCGGCGAAGTAGGGGATGACCTCGCCGGAGTTGAGGCGTCCCTTCAGGACCTGCGTGCGCGTGCTGAGCGACAGCGGGTACAGGCCGTCGAGGGTGAGGTCCGTGTAGGCGGTGGCCTCGATCGCGAGCAGGGCCGCGTGCGCGCGCCGGTCGAGGTCCTCCGTGGAGGCGTCGTCCGACGGCTCGAAGATCCACTGCCGGATCGGCAGCTGGTACTGCACGGCCTTCGGGCGCAGGACGGCGTCGACCGTCGGCACGGCACGCGTGAGCAGCACGGTGAAGCCGGCCTCGGCGAGCGAGCGTTCGATGAGCGCCTCGGCGTCGCCGATCCGACCGTGGTCGACCGGGAGGAAGACGTTCGCGACGCCGAACCGCCCGGCGACGAGCGGCTTGCCGACGAGGGAGCTGAAGAAGTCGACCGAGAGGTCGATCTGCACGCCCGCTCCGTCGCCGACACCCTCGGAGGACATGCCGCCGCGGTGGGGGATGGCGCACAGGGCGGTGTCGCCGAGGGCGATGACGTCGTGGCTCTGCACGCCGTCCTTACGGGTGATGAAGCCGACGCCGCAGTCGCTCTTGTCGGTCTGGCGATCGACGAGGTCGGGCAGGGGCGATGGTGCTGCGGTGCGCGGGCGCGGTGGAACGGAAGACGAGATCACGACGGGGTACCCCTCGGAATGCGGGCGCTGGACGGCCCGGAGACGGTGAGATGACGGGACCGGATCTACGTCGCTGGAGGGTGGGTCCGTGTCGACGCGGGCGCTGGGTGCGGCGGCCGTCGTCTGCATGAATGGAGGTGTTCCGATCCTAACCGGGCCGTCCGGCCCACTCAACCGTAACGAGCCGAACCCGGCCGATCGGCGTAGGCTGGGTGTTTCCGGTACGTATGGGACACGCCGTGAGCGCTCCGGCGGCTCCCGTCGACGGCCCATCGCGCAGCGCCCGGATGCGCTGCGGGGCGGCTCACGGGCCGGCCCGTGGTGGATCGGATCGCGACCGGACGACCGATGTGCAGCCAGCTGCATGTTTTTCGGACCAGAATGGTGAGATGACGACAGAGCACACGGCTGCGACCGGTCGCGGCTTCGCGCACGCCAAAGCGATCCTGCTGGGCGAGCACGCCGTCGTCTACGGTTCTCCAGCCGTCGCCCTGCCCATCCCGTCGCTCCGGGTCGAGGCGACCGCCCGGCGCATCGACGGGGCCTCGGTCCTCGACACCGAGATCTCGCTCGGCCCGCTCGACGCCTCCGATCCGCTCGGGACCACCGTCCTCGAGACCCTCGCGCACGTCGGTGCGGCACCGGCCGGCGTCGAGGTCGTCGTCCGCGGGACGCTGCCGATCGGCAGAGGCCTCGGCTCGAGTGCCGCAGCGGCCAACGCGATCGTCGACGCCGTCGCCGACCTCCACGGTGTGGCGCTCGACGACGCCGACCGGTTCGAGCTCGTGCAGCGTGGCGAACGCGTCGCCCACGGGACGCCCAGCGGTCTCGACGCCCGGGCGACGAGCGCCTCGACGCCCATCCTCTTCACCGCCGGCCGCGTCGAGCATCCGCCGATCCGCTTCGGCGGCAGCTTCGTCGTGGCCGACACCGGTGCGCGCGGATCGACCCGGAAGGCGGTCGCCGACGTCCGCACCTTCGTCGAGCTGCACCCCGAGCGCGGCCGGGCGCTGCTGGCCGAGCTCGAACGCGGGACCGTGGAGGGCGTCGCCGACCTCGCCGCGGACCGCCGCGATGACCTCGGGACCCGCATGAACGCGGCGCAGGTGGTCCTCGACGAACTCGGCGCCGGTCACCCCGCCATCACGGCGCTCATCGCGGTCGCCGCGGCGAACGGCGCCCTCGGCGCGAAGCTCACGGGCGGCGGGCAGGGTGGATGCATCATCACCCTCGCCGCGGACCCCGCGTCAGCCCGACGCATCTCGCAAGCCCTCCTCGAGGCCGGAGCACTCGGCACCTGGACGATCGACGCGGAGGACTACGCGTGACCCCGACCCCACAGCAGCACGCCGAGACCGCGTCGGCCGACGGCGCCGCGACCGCGCTGGCCAACCCCAACATCGCCCTCGTCAAGTACTGGGGCAAGCGGGACGAGGCGCTCATCCTCCCGTGGACTGGAAGCCTCTCACTGACCCTCGACGCAGCGCCCACGACGACGACGGTGCGACTGACGGACGCAGCCGACGACGTCGTGCTCCTCGGCGGACGCCCCCTCGAGGGCACCGCCCGCTCCCGTGTCACACGCTTCATCGACCTCGTGCGCGCGCTCGCCGACCGAGACGAGCGCGTCACCGTCGACTCCCACAACGAGATCCCGACGGGGGCCGGCCTCGCCTCCTCGGCCTCGGGCTTCGCCGCGCTGGCGCTCGCCGCATCGACCGCGTTCGGACTCGACCTCGATCGCCGTGCCCTCTCCCGCCTGGCCCGCCGTGGCTCGGGGTCGGCCTCCCGCTCGATCTTCGACGGGATCGCCGTCTGGCACGCCGGCCACGATGACGAGAGCTCCTTCGCCGAGGCGGTGCCCGCGCCCGGACTCGAGCTCGGCATGGTCCTCACCGTCCTCGACGCCCGGGCCAAGTCGGTCTCCAGCCGCGACGGCATGCGGCGCACGGTCGACACCTCGCCGTACTACCCCGCCTGGGTGGAACGCACCCCCGTCGAACTCGAGGAGATGCTCGCCGCGATCGCCCGCGCCGACTTCACCTCCGTGGGCACGATCGCCGAGCGGAACGCGATGCGGATGCACGCCACGATGCTCGGCGCCGAGCCGCCGGTCCGGTACTGGGGACCGGCGAGCGTGGAACTGCTCGACCTCGTCGCAAACCTCAGAGGCCACGGCCTCGAATGCTATGCGACGATGGACGCCGGCCCGAACGTGAAGATCCTGTGTCGAGCCGACGCGGTCGACGAGCTCGCGACTCGGATCCTCGAGGCGCAGCCCGACATCGGCGTCATCCCCGCCAGAGCCGGACGGGGCGCGAGGCTCATCACCTCGGAGCCCGGCGGATCGGCGGGCGAGCAGACAACGGAAGGAGCGCGATGATCGAGATCAATGCGCCCGGCAAGCTCTTCGTGGCCGGCGAGTACGCCGTCGTCGAACCAGGGCACCCCTCCATCCTCGTCGCGGTCGACCGGTGCGTCACCGTCCGACTCGAGGCGAGCGAGCACGAGGGCCGCATCTTCTCCGACCAGTACGGCCGAGCGCCCATCATCTGGCGTCGCAACCGCAACGGGGTCGTCGTCGAGCACGAGGAACGCCCGCTCGACCACGTCCTCTCCGCCGTGAGCACGATGGAGACCCTCGTCGCCGAGCTCGGCGTGGCGCAGCGGTTCTCCGCGCTGTCCATCACCAGTGAGCTCGACGACGCGAGCGGCAGGAAGTTCGGCCTCGGCTCGAGTGCCGCCGTGACGACCGCCACCATCCGCGCCCTCGACGAGTTCTACCAGCTCGACCTGACCCGGACGCAGATGCTCAAGCTCGCGATCCTCGCCACCATCGACGTCGCGCCGGCAGCCTCCGGGGGCGACCTCGCGGCGAGCATGTTCGGCGGCTGGCTCCGCTACACCTCGCCCGACCGGGCGCGGCTGCGGGAGGTGCGCCACCGCGAAGGGGTGCTCGCAGCCCTCCGCGACCCCTGGGCCGAGCTGGGGCTCGAGCGTCTGTCGCCACCGACCTCCCTCCGGCTCCTCGTCGGCTGGACCGGCGAGCCCGCCTCGACCACGCGTCTCGTCGACGAGCTGCAGTCCCGCAAGTGGGCGGAGACCGCCCACTACACCTCGTTCCTCGCGGCCAGTCGCGCCGCCGTCGACGCCCTCACGATCGGCTTGAACGACGAGGACCCGGCCCTCGTGCTCGGCGCCGTCCGCTCCGCGCGCGCGACGCTCGCCGGTCTCGGCCGCGACGCCGGTGTCGACATCGAGACCGCCGCGCTCGCGCAACTCTGCGACGCCGCCGAACGCCTCGGCGGGGCCGCCAAGTCCTCCGGTGCCGGTGGTGGCGACTGCGGGATCGCGTTCATCGGGCAGTCCGTCTCCACCGCCGCCCTCGAGGACGACTGGTCGGCGCACGGCATCGAGCGGCTCCCGCTCACGGTGCACCCGCCGACCGGACTCATCGACGCCGCCCACAGCCCGTGGGGGCCGTCGGAGATCAGCCGTACCGACGACGACGCGGTCGAATCCATCAGATCCACCTACGCTCGTGCCTTCGCCGAGCAGCACGACGTCCTCCGGGGCGGAACGGAACCCCACGCATGAGCAACGAACCCGACGGCGTCGCACCGGTCCCACTCAAGTGGATCGGTCCGCTCCACCTGAGCGGCAACGTCATGGAGGGCGAGCAGGAGGTCCCGCTCGCCACCTACGAGAGCCCGCTCTGGCCGTCGGTCCGACGGGGCGCCCGCATCTCCTCCATGGTCCCCGGCGGCATCCGCGCGACGCTCGTCGACGAGCGGATGAGCCGCTCCGTCCTGTTCGAGGTCGACTCCGCCGGCGACGCCCTGCAGGCGCTCCGCGAGATCGAGCGCAGCCTGCCCGAGCTGCAGGCCGTCGTCGCCCGGTCGAGCCACTTCGCAGAACTCATCGAGATCAACTCGCAGATCGCCGGCAACCTGCTCTTCCTGCGCCTCGAGTTCCGCACGGGTGACGCGTCCGGGCACAACATGGTCACGCTCGCGGCGGACCGTCTCATGCCGTACATCATGGAGCGTTGGCCGATGCTCCGGTACGGTTCGATCTCCGGCAACTTCTGCTCCGACAAGAAGGCGACCGCGGTCAACGGCATCCTGGGCCGTGGCAAGAACGTCGTCACGGAGATGACGATCCCGCGGGCGATCGTCGAGCGGTTCCTGCACACGACGCCCGAGCAGATCGTGCAGCTGAACGTGCGCAAGAACCTCGTCGGGACGATCCTCGCCGGCGGTCTGCGCAGCGCGAACGCCCACTACGCCAACATGCTGCTCGCGTTCTACCTGGCGACCGGCCAGGACGCGGCGAACATCGTCGAGGGCTCGCAGGGCGTCACGCACGCCGAGGTCCACGACGGCGACCTCTACTTCTCCTGCACCCTGCCGAACCTCATCGTCGGCACGGTCGGCAACGGCAAGGGGCTCGGCTTCGTCGAGGAGAACCTCACCCGCCTCGGATGCCGCGAGGACCGTGAACCCGGCGCCAACGCCCGGCGACTCGCCGTCCTGTGCGCTGCCGCCGTCTGGTGTGGCGAACTGTCACTCCTCGCCGCGCAGACCAACCCCGGTGAACTCATGGCCGCCCACCTGAAGCTCGAACGCAGCGCGCAGACCGCGGCCGGCGCGCCCGCCTGACCCTCCCACCGCACCGGGGGACCGGTGCATCGTCGACGCTCGAACGGAGCACCCCGCACGTGAACACCAACCAGACCACCAGCCCCGCCGTCGGCATCGACGACATCGCCTTCGCGACCGGTGCGAACCGCATCGACCTCGCCGAGCTCGCGGGGCGCTTCGGCGTCGAGCCCGCCAAGTATTACGTCGGTCTCGGCCAGAGCGAGATGAGCGTCCCGGCCGCCGACGAGGACATCGTGACGATGGCCGCCGCCGCTGCCGCGCCCATCATCGAACGGCACGGCAGCGACCGGCTCCGGACCGTCCTGTTCGCCACCGAGTCCGGGATCGACCAGTCGAAATCCGCGGGCGTCTACGTGCACCGGCTCCTCGGCCTGCCGCAGGCGGTCCGCGTGGTCGAGCTCAAGCAGGCCTGCTACTCGGCCACGGCGGCGCTGCAGTTCGCGGCGGCGCTCGTGGCGCGGAACCCCGAGGAGACGGTACTGGTGATCGCGAGCGACATCGCGCGGTACGAACTGCACTCCAACGCCGAGCCGACGCAGGGCGCCGGGGCCGTCGCCATGCTCGTGGCCGCAGATCCGGCCATCCTCGAGCTCGAGACCGCGACCGGCGTCTACACGCAGGACGTCATGGACTTCTGGCGCCCGAACCACAGTGCGACGGCGATCGTCGACGGCAAGCTGTCGATCTCCGCCTACCAGGACGCGATCGAGGGTGCCTGGGCGGACTACCGGTCACGCGGCGGAGCGGACTTCTCCGAGGTCGACCACTTCTGCTACCACCAGCCGTTCACGAAGATGGCGATCAAGGCGCACCGGCACCTGGCCAAGTCGCTCGGCGCAGGGCGCACCCAGGAGGAGTTGGACGCACAGATCGAGCCGACGACCGGGTACAACCGCCGGATCGGGAACAGCTACACGGCCTCCGTGTACCTCGCGCTGCTCGCGCTGCTCGACGGTGACGACGACCTCACCGGTCGGCGCATCGCGTTCCTCAGCTACGGATCGGGTGCGGTCGCGGAGTGCTTCAGCGGCATCGTGCGACCGGGCTACCGCTCGGCGCTGCGGAGCGACGCGAACCGTGCGCAGCTCGATGCGCGGACGGTCGTCGACGATGCCCGCTACCTGCAGCTCCTCGAGGACGCGGCGTCGGCCGACGTCCACGACTCCGACCGTCCGCGCGAGACCGGAGCGCCGTTCCGTTTCGCGGGCGTCGTCGGCGATCGCCGGCAGTACGAGCCCACCTCCGCCTGACCCCCCGGCCTGGCTGTCTTGGGTGGTCGCCAGCGCGGTGCGCTGACGTCACCGCGGGTCGGGGACGTGAGCGCGGGTCTCCAGAGGGGCGCGCTCACGCGTGTGCCCCGCGGTCGTGCCGGTTCCCCCGCGCTCGCGTCAGCGCACCGCGCCGACGCCGGGTTCGACACCCTCGCGTCAGCGCACCGCGCTGGCACTCCACCAGGTCAGGGGCTGGTCACCCTCGGGAGGTGGCGGCTCGGATCCGGTCGACGAGGAACGGGCCCAGGGTCCGCGACCAGGTGGCCGTGATGTGGTGCAGATCGCGATAGACGAGCACGTTCCCGACGGCGAGCGGACAGGTCCCGGCGGCGCAGTACAGCTCGCCGAGGTCCACGACCGGCACGGCACCGTCGGTCATCGCCGCCGTGGCGGTGTTCAGGTCGAACGTCGGGTACGCCTCGGCCACGGGGAAGGCGCACGCCCCCGCGATGAGCTCGGCCGCGCTCGTGCGGTCGACGCACGCCGCCGCTTCGGTCGGTACACGGGGATTGTCCCGCAGCACGACGATCGACGTCCCCTGCTCGAGCACCGGTCTCCAGGCCGCGAGCGTCGCGCCGCGGATCGCGGCCTGCTCGGCCACCGACGTCTCGTCCGGACTCTTCGAGGTCACCAGGATGATGTCGTACGGCCGCTCACCCGTGAACGCCTGCTGCATGAGCGTCCGCCGCGCGTCACAGGCCGCCGAGTCGTCCGGTCCCGGCTCCCGCCACTCGCAGCCCTTGCCGACGTACACGTCGAGCCGCCAATTGCGTGCCTCGAGCTGGTCGACGAGGCCGGGGATGAGCATCGTGGCGTGCGAGTTCCCGGTGAGCGCGACCCGCGTGGCGTCCGGGCGATGGGAACCGAAGGTGCAGCCGGGGAAGTCCGGCGCATCGGCGGCTGCGGAACACCGGAAGGTGTCACCCGTGTCCTCGGTCCGCACCGAGAGCGGCGGCAGCAGTTCGTCCGCCAATGCCGGATTGGTGCAGCCCGAGACGGCCGCGTCGGCCCCGAAACACGGCTCGCCGTCCGTGACATAGGTGTCCACGGTGCTCGCGAGGGTGCGTTCCTCGGCGGCGACGGTCAGCAACCCCGCCGTCGGGATGCAGAGCACGAGTGCGGTCGCCGCGCCAGCCAGCAGGACGGTCCGTGTGGAGCGCGCGTGCGCGAGGACGGGGGCTCGTCGGACGGGGTCCTCGACGAACCGTTTCGTCAGCGCGGCGAGGACCACGGCGACGACCAGGAGTGCGGCAGCGACCGCCCAACCGAGCGGATCGCCGAGCGCGACGGGCACGCCGAGCACCCACGGCGCGACCACGATGAGCGGCCAGTGCCACAGATACAGCGAATAGGAGAGATCGCCGAGCAGGAGCGACGCACGTGTGCGCGCAATGGTCGTCACAGACCACCGGTGGGTCGACGACCCACCGACGATCACGAGGAGCGTCCCGAGGACCGGGAGGGCGGCGGCGATGCCGGGGAAGGCCGTCCGCTCGGTGAATGCGATCAGCGCGACCGCCAGGAGGACGACGCCGAGGACGCCGGAGGCCGTCCGCCAGCGGGTGCGGTGCACGACCACGACCGGCCCGAGGAGCGCGAGCAGCCCTCCGGCCGCGAATTCCCAGGCACGTGTCGGTGTGGCGAAGTACGCCGGCGCCGGATCCGCCGCCGTGTACAGGATCGAGCACAGGAGTGAGGCGGCACCGATGATCCCGAGCGCCACACCGAGGGTGCGGCGGAGGTCCGACGCTCGCCGCCGGGTGAGCCACACGCACAGCACGACGACGAGTGGCCAGGCGAGGTAGAACTGCTCTTCGACGGACAGCGACCAGAAGTGCTGGACCGGCGACGCGGCGCTTCCCTGCGCGAGGTAGTCGACGGAGCTCCCGGCCAGGAACCAGTTCTCCCAGGAGGTCCCGGCCGCCACGGTCTCGGTGAAGAACTGCGTCCAGGCGCTCGGCGGAGCGAACCGCCAGACGAGGATCGCGGTGACGGCGAGGACGAGCAGCGCGGCCGGCAGGAGTCGCCGGATGCGGCGGGCCCAGAACGCCGGGAGGTCGATGCGGCCCGTCTCGGTGGCCTGGCGTGCGAGGTGGCTCGTGATCAGATAGCCGCTGACGACGAAGAACACGTCGACGCCGACGTACCCACCGGGCAGGAGGCTCGACGACAGGTGGAAGACCACGACGGACAGGACGGCGATCGCGCGGAGCAGCTGGATGTCGGGTTGTGTGCGCGGAACCGCACCGAGGAGGGGAGACGCGCCGGTCCGCTCCTGCACCTGCCTCACGCGGTCTCCTCCGCCGTCCGGGTCGACGGACGGCGGGCTCAGCGTAGGGAACGCCGGTGACGCACTCGTGGACGACAGATGACCGGTTCGCTTCGGCTTCGGGTGTCGACGGCGGACGGCCGACGATCGGGTCAGCCGACGTTCGCGCCGAAGAGCAGGCCGAGCACGTAGGTCGCCGCGGCCGCCCCGTATCCGATCGCGAGTTGCCGCAGTGCCCGGCGGAGCGGTGGACCGCCGGAGAGGAGCCCGACGACGGCGCCGGTTCCGAGCAGGGCCACCCCGACCAGGAGTGCGGCGACGAGCAGTGCGGCGACACCCTGCAGCCCGAACAGGTAGGGCAGGACCGGGATGACGGCGCCCGATGCGAAGAAGCAGAAGCTCGAGAGTGCAGCTCCGAGTCCGGTCCCGATGGCCTCGTGCTCCAGCGCGGCACGGGCCTCGCGCTCGTAGGTCCCGGCACCGACGCGGGCCAGGACGTCCGCGGCGTGGGCCTCGGCTTCCCCGACGTCCATTCCGCGTGCGCGATAGACGAGGGCGAGTTCGTTCGCGTCGACGTCGAGGTGGGGGAGGGCGTCGTCGGCCGCCGGGTTGGGGCTGGACGCCTCGAGCAGTTCCCGCTGCGACCGGACCGAGACGTACTCGCCGGCTCCCATCGACAGCGCGCCCGCCAGGAGGCCCGCGAGCCCGGCGGCGAGGACGACGCCGTTGCCGACGCCGGTGGCGCTCATGCCGATGACGAGCGCGAGGTTCGAGACGAGTCCGTCGTTCGCTCCGAACACGGCCGCCCGGAAGGTTCCGGACAGGCGGTTGCGTCCGCGGGCGGCCAGGCCCCGGACGACCTCCTCGTGGATCTGCTCGTCGGCGGCCATGCGTTCGGTTGCCGCCCGTTCGGTCGCGTAGGGCGAGCGCGACTCGGCGCGCTGGACGAGCGCCAGGACGAAGACGGATCCGAACCGCCTCGCGAGCCAGCCGAGCAGCCTGGTCCGCAGGTCACCGCGTTGCGGCTTGCCGATGTCGTCGCCGAGGAGGGCGATCCAGTGCGACTCGTGACGTTTCTCGGCCTCGGCGAGCGCGAGCAGGATGTCGCGCTCCTCACCGCTCCGCCGACCGGCGAGATCGCGGTAGACGGCGGCCTCGGCGCGTTCGTCGGCGAGGTACCCGCGCCACCGACGCAGCTCGCGCTGGCTGGGCGGCTCATGGCGTGCTGCGGATCCATCCGCGGTCGTCGTGCTCATCCGCCGATTGTCCCAGACACCTGTCGATCGGTGCGCTGCGCGGTGCGGAGGCGTCCCCGGACTGGGGTCGCCTTGGGGAGGGCTTGTCCGCCAGCTGCGGTGCGTCATGAGCTGATCTTCAGCCGTCGCGATCTACGATGGTGCTCATGCCCGAGAACCCCGCCCCGTCCCTTGACGCCCCGCCGCTCGTCGGCGTCGTGATGGGCTCGGACTCCGACTGGAACGTCATGAGCGATGCGGCGCAGGTGCTCCGCGACTTCGGCGTGCCGTTCGAGGTCGAGGTGCTGTCGGCCCACCGCACGCCCGAGAAGATGATCGCCTACGGCAAGGCCGCCCATGGCCGTGGCGTGAAGGTCGTCATCGCCGGAGCCGGCGGCGCGGCGCACCTTCCTGGGATGCTCGCCTCCGTGACGACCCTGCCGGTCGTCGGCGTCCCGGTGCCGCTCTCCCGCCTCGACGGTCTCGACTCGCTCCTGTCGATCGTGCAGATGCCCGCGGGGGTGCCGGTCGCGACCGTGTCCATCGGCGGCGCGAAGAACGCCGCACTGATCGCCGTCAAGATCCTCGCCACGGCCGACGACGCCCTGCACCAGGCGCTCGTCGCCTACGCCGAGGCCCTCGCCGACTCGGTCGAGGAGAAGAACCGGAACCTCAAAGCGCAGCTATGACGAGTGCAGCCACCGCCGCGAAGCCGATGCGGTATCCCGACACCCGTTCACGCGAGGTGATGACCAAGCGTGCCTGGTGGCTCGTCGTCCTCAACCTCCTGATCCCCGGCTCCGCGCAGGTGCTCGCCGGCAACCGGAAGCTCGGGCGGTTCGGACTCTTCTGCACCCTGTCGCTCTGGGTGGTGGCGATCGTGGCCGTCGTCGCCTACCTGCTCTGGCCCGCCCCGGTCATCACCGTCGCGACGAACTGGTTCACCCTGACCGCCGTGCAGGTGCTCCTCGCTCTCTACGCCGTCCTGTGGGTCGTCCTCACCCTCGACACGCTGCGCCTCGTCCGCCTCGTGCGGGCCTCTCCGAACGCGCGGCTCGGCGTCGCGCTCTTCGCCACGTTGGCACTCGTCGCGGTCGCCGGGACAGCGGGCTATGGTGCGGTCGTGGCGGGCTCCGCACGTGGCACGATCGGCTCGATCTTCGCCCAGACCGCACCGGTCGAACCGGTCGACGGGTACTACACCTTCCTCCTCCTCGGGGGTGACGCCGGCGCCGACCGCGAGGGACTGCGACCCGACAGCACCTCGGTCGTCGCCGTCAACGCCGAAACGGGCAAAGCGACCGCATTCGGGCTCCCGCGCGACCTCGACCCCGTCCCGTTCCCGGAGGGCTCCGAGATGGCCTCGCTGTATCCGAACGGCTACGGCTACGAGGACGACTGCGACGTCGACGTCTGCCAGCTGAACTCCATCTATACCGAAATCCAGCTCAAGAACCCCGAGCTGTTCCCGAAGGCCGAGGCCGCAGGAAGTGAGCCGGGCATCGAGGCCATGAAGCAGGCGGCCGAGGGCGCGACCGGTCTGAAGATCCAGTACTACGTGCTCGTGGACATGCAGGGCTTTGCGACGCTCATCGACGCGCTCGGCGGCATCACCATGACGCCGACGCAGCGGCTCCCGATGGACGGCGATGAGGACCTCAACGACGTCACCGAGTGGATCGAGCCCGGTAAGCAGGTCATGGACGGTCGGACGGCACTCATGTACGCACGCTCCAGGCACTCGACGAGCGACTACGACCGGATCGCGCGCCAGCGCGAACTTCAGGACGCGATGCTCAAGCAGTTCAACCCGACGAACGTTCTGTTGCGCTTCCAGGAGATCGCCGCGGCGAGCCCGGACGTCGTGAAGACGGATGTCCCGCAGTCGATGCTCGGGTACTTCGTGAACCTCGCCGGGAAGACGAAGGCCGCAGGTCTCGCGAGCGTGGAGTTCGTGCCGCCGCTCATCGACCCCACCGAACCTGACTACGGGCTCATCAAGCAGACCGTCCAGGACACGCTCTGGCCGCCGACACCGACCGCGGATCCGACCGACGCGGGTTGACCCCGCGACCGGCCCACCGGGACCGGTCAGATCTCGGCGTGCAACTGCCAGACGCGCTCTGCGGAGTCGCGCCAGCTGAACGCCTGCTCGCGGTCCATGCCGAGGATCCGCAGTCGAGCGAGTCGTTCGGTGTCACCGACGACGTCGTTGATGGTGGCGATGAGACGGTCCGCGTAGCCCTTCGCACCGGACTCGACGACGACACCGGCTCCGCCGCCGACCTCGACGAGCGCGGGCACGTCGGAGTGGATGACGGGCGTGCCGAAGCGGAAGGCCTCGACGAGCGGGAGGCCGAAACCCTCGGCCAGACTCGGGTATACGAGTGCGGTGGCACGGTCGAGGACGACGGCCAGGTCGGCGTCGTCGAGGAATCCGAGTGCTCGCACGCGGCCCTCCGGAAGACCGGCCTCGTCGGCGACCTGCGCGAGCGTGACGTCTCCCCAACTGTCGGTACCGACGATGAGCAGCGGCAGGTCAGGCGCTCCCGGACGACCGAGCCCGGTGATGAGTTCGGTGATACCGCGACGCGGGTCGAGCGAGCCGACCGAGACGAGGTACTCGGAGGGGAGGTCGAGCGTCCGTGCTCGGCCGTCGGCATCCGTGGGGAGGGCGAGGGTGGATGCGGCGGCGCCTCCGATGACGCGGACCCGGTCGCCGAGGTCGATGATCTGACGCAGTTCGTCTGCCACGGCGTGGGTCGGGACGACGATGGCGTCTGCGTGTTTTCGGGCGCGTTTCACCATGGCCTTCTGCCAGCTGACCGACAACGGTGTCAGCGAGGACGGGTGTGACCAGGCGAGCGTGTCATGGATGGTGACGACGATCTGATTGCCGTCGTTGATGCGGTCGTGCCTGCTGAGCGGAGCGAGGAGACCCGGCGCGTGCACCATGCCGGTGCCGGCGCCGGGCGTGACGATACCGAGCTGCCAGGCGGCGCTGAGTTCACGCCGAGGCAGCGTCGTGCGGTGCAGGGCTGCGAGGCCCGGCAGCTTCGATTCGAGGAGGTCGACCTTCTCCTTCGACACCGCGGACACGATGCCTTCGACGTCGCAGCCGGGAGGTGCGCTCGCGATGATCTCGCGGGTGAGTTCCTCGGAGTACCGGCCGACACCACCTGCCACCGGAGCGACGATCTGGTCGACGACGACCCGGAGTGTCGTCACGGTGCCGTCACGACGCCGTGCTGCGTCGCTGCTTCGAAGGCCTCGCGCCAGTCGCGCATCGGCGCCAGACCTGCGACGGCCCAGGCGCCGTGGCCCAGCACCGAGTAGGCGGGGCGCGGCGCAGGACGGACGAAGGCGGAGCTGTCGGTGGGGGAGACCCGGGCAGGGTCCGCGCCGACCGCCGCGAAGACGGCCTGTGCGAACTCGTACCAGGAGGCCTGCCCACCGTTCGTGCCGTGGTACACCCCAGCCGGCGCGTCAGCATCGAGCAGCGCGACGATCTGCGCAGCCAGGTCCGCCGTCCAGGTCGGCTGTCCCAGCTGGTCGGTCACGACGCCCGGATCGACGCCGTTCGCCGCCAGCTTCGCCATCGTCGCGGCGAAGTTCCGTCCGTTCTTCCCGTACAGCCAGGCCGTACGGACGATGTAGGACCCGTCCGGGTGTTCCGCGAGGACGGCACGCTCACCGTCGGCCTTCGTCCGGCCGTAGGCGCTGATCGGAGCGAGCGGGTGGTCCTCCTGGTACGGCGAGGTGGCGGAGCCGTCGAAGACGTAGTCGGTGGACACCTGGACCAACTTCGCACCGGCCTCACGAGCGGCCACCGCGAGGTTGCGGGCTCCGACGGCGTTCACCGCGGCCGCGTCGGCCTCGTTCGATTCGGCGTCGTCCACCTTCGTGTATGCGGCAGCGTTGATGACCGCCGAGTGGCCGGCGACGGCGGCGCGGACGGCCTCGAGATCCGTCACGTCGAGCTCGGCGCGGCCGAGGGCGGTGACCGGACGGCCCACGAGGGCCTCCTGCAGGTCATGGCCGAGCATGCCGGAGGCTCCGGTGATGAGATAAGACAAGGTGTGGTTCCTCTCCGATGGGGCGAAGTCATCGTAACGTGTGGGGCTTCGGGAGGTTTGGACGGTCGGGACCGGACACCCCGAGCCGCCGCGGAACCGGTGTCCGCCTCAGCCGAGGGAAGGGCGGTCTGTCGGCTCCCTGACCGTGCCGGTCCGCGATGGGGGTTCTTCGAAGATCGTCCGTTGTGCTTCCTCGACGCGGGCTGCCGATGCGAGACCGTCCTTACGATGGTGCCCGTAGACCCAGTAGCGGTACAAGGCGAACCGGAACAGCGTGCCGAGGCCCAGCCCGATGACGTTGCTCGCGATGTTGTCGGCGAGGAGCGTGTCGTACCCGAGAACGTAGTGGCTGATGTAGAGGCAGAGGAGCGCGATCCCCATGCCGCCGAGCGACACGACCACGTACTCGACGAGCTCGAGGACGAAGTTCTTGCGACGGTGCTCACGGAACGTCCAGTAGCGATTGCCGATCCAGTTGAAGACGATGGCGACCGAGACGCTGACGGCCTTCGCCCCGATGGGCGACTGCAGGGCGTGATCGTGTCCGAACACGCCGAGCCGCAGCAGGTTGAACAGGGCGATGTCGATGCCGAACCCGATGAGCCCGACGACGCCGAACTTGAGCGCGTACTGCGCGATGCCGAACCAGACGCGCTCTGCGAGCCTCTTGAGGCGCTCCATGTTGCTCCCAAACGACGAAACCGATCGTTCGAGTATCACAGGGGACGCCGCTCCGTGCGCTGTGAGCGTTGTCACAGAGTGCCGCGGCAGTCGACGGATTGGTAGGATCGCCGGGTGCAGATCCGAGAACTGAACGTCCCAGACAGCTACGAGATCACGCCGAAGCAGTTCGGCGACGACCGAGGTGTCTTCCTGGAGTGGTACCGCTTCGACAAGCTCGAGGAGGCGAGCGGTCGCTCGATCAAGCTCGCCCAGTCGAACACGTCCGTGTCCAAGCGCGGCTCCGTCCGTGGCATCCACTTCGCCGACATCCCGATCGGGCAGGCGAAGTACGTCACGGCGACGCGTGGCGCGGTCCTCGACTACGTCATCGACATCCGCGTCGGTTCGCCGACGTTCGGCCAGGTCGACTCGGTGCTGCTCGACGACACCGACCGCAAGGCGATCTTCATCTCCGAGGGGCTCGGGCACTGCTTCGTGGCGCTGACCGACGATGCGACCGTCAGCTACCTCGTCACCGACGTGTACCGTCCTGACCGCGAGCATGGCATCAACCCGCTCGACCCGGAGATCGGACTCGTCATCCCGGACGCGGCAGGAACACCGCTCCTGTCGCCGAAGGACACCGAGGCTCCCGGCCTGTCGGAGGCGGCAGCGGCCGGCCTGCTGCCGACGTGGGACGACGCCCGCGCGTTCTACGCGTCGCTCCGGTCGAGCTGATCGCATGAGCGAGCCCGCCAACCGGTCGCTCGTCGGCACGGCACCCGTGGTGATCGAGCCCGACTGGCTCGGTCCCACGGCCTTCTGGCAGCCGAGGTTCTTCCCGCTCTCGGCGTGGGTCGAGCACGCGCCATTCGCCTTCTGGATCGCCGATGCCGTCCGACCACGTGTCTTCGCCGAACTCGGCACGCACTACGGTTACTCCTACTTCACCTTCTGCGAGGCGTTCCGTCGCCTCGGCTTGGAGACGAAATCCTTCGCGCTCGACACCTGGCAGGGCGACGACCACGCGGGTGCTTACGGTGAAGAGGTCTACGAGTACGTCACGGGCGTGAACGACCGGGAGTTCGGATCCTCATCGACCCTGCTGCGAGGGTACTTCGACGACTCCGTCGACCAGTTCGCCGACGGCACCATCGACCTCCTCCACATCGACGGGCGTCACGGCTACGAGGACGTCCTGCACGACTACGAGTCCTGGCGGCCCAAGCTCTCTGAGCGCGCCGTGGTCCTCTTCCACGACATCGCGGAGCACCAGGAGGGGTTCGGCGTCTGGCGGTTCTGGGACGAGATCAAGACCCGCCACCCCTCGTTCACCTTCGAGCACAATCACGGCCTCGGTGTCCTGGGCGTCGGTTCCGAGCTGCCCGAGACGATGGTCCGGTTCTTCGAGGTCGCGGCTCGGGAACCTGAACGCGTCCGCGACGCCTACGCGCGGCTCGGTGCGGACTTGTCCGCCATCGTCGCGGGGCGGGACGACGATGCCGCTGTGCGGGTGGCTCTCGAGGAACGAGGGGCTGCCCTCGAGGAACGAGGGGCCGAACTCGAGCATGCCGAACAGCTCGTCGCGGCCGCTGAAGCCGAAAACCTCGGCCTCCGCCAGCAGCTCGAAGCGGTGCGAGCAAGTACCAGCTGGAAGCTCACGGCTCCCGTGCGAAAGGTCAGCGGAGTGGTGAGGCGTCGCGCGGACTGAATCGCGCCGACCACGACCGTCTCGGCGGCGTCGGATCGCCGTGGCGAACTCCGACTAGACTGCATGAGTTATGCGAGGAATCATTCTGGCCGGAGGATCCGGCACGCGACTGTGGCCGATCACCAAGGGCATCTCGAAGCAGTTGATGCCCATCTACGACAAACCGATGATCTACTACCCCCTGTCGACGCTGATGATGGCCGGGATCGACGAGATCCTCATCATCACCACGCCGGAGTACAACGAGCAGTTCCGCGCGCTCCTCGGGACCGGGGCCGAGCTCGGCATCCGCATCGAGTACGCGGTCCAGCCCTCGCCCGACGGCCTCGCCCAGGCGTTCATCATCGGTGAGGAGTTCATCGGCGACGAGAGCGTCGCGCTCGTCCTCGGCGACAACATCTTCCACGGCACGGGACTCGGCTCCGCCCTCCGCAATCACAACAGCATCGACGGTGCGCTGATCTTCGCCTATCAGGTCGCCGACCCGACCGCCTACGGCGTCGTCGAGTTCGACGACGACTTCACGGCGATCTCGATCGAGGAGAAGCCGGCGAAGCCGAAGAGCAACTACGCCGTCCCCGGTCTGTACTTCTACGACAACTCGGTCGTCGAGATCGCGAAGACGATCGAGCCATCCGCTCGCGGCGAGCTCGAGATCTCGACCGTTAACGAGCGCTACCTCGAGCAGGGATCGCTGCAGGTCCAGGTCCTCGATCGCGGCACCGCCTGGCTCGACACCGGCACCTTCGAGTCGATGATGCAGGCATCCGAGTACGTCCGGGTCATCGAGGACCGTCAGGGGTTCAAGGTCGGGTGCATCGAGGAGATCGCATGGCGCGCCGGGTGGATCGACGACAAGCAGCTGGCCGTCCTCGCCGCTCCTCTGGTCAAGAGCGGATACGGACGTTACCTGCAGACCCTGCTCGCGCAGGCATGACGCTCGTCACCTCGCGCTGAGCGCACTGATCGTCACTCCGGGCCCGGTGCCGCAGTAGGTCGTCCGACCGCTGGGGTGCCGGGCCTGATCCGTGCGACGGCGAGCGCGTACAGGCACACGGCGATGTCGATGACGATGAGTCCGAACCGGCTCACGAGCACGATACCGAGGACCGAGCCGACCGGGACGACACTGGTGAGCACGAGGGCGAGGATCGCCTCCCGGACGCCAGCGCCGGCGGGCGCGATGATCGCGAGGAACCCCGCGACCCAGGCCAGGGCGTAGCCCGAGGTCGCGAGCGGCAGCAGACCCGGATCGAATGTGCCCAGCGACGTGACGATGGTCCAGAGATGGACGCCGAAGCACACCCAGCTGATGAGCGACCATCCGATGGCTGCGGTCAACGGGAGGGCCCGGATGGGCGGTAGAGGGTCCTTCCGGCGGAGGAGTCGGAAGGCGAACCCGATGATCCTCGTGAGGACCGGTGGCAGGAGGGCGATGACGCCGACGGCGATCGCGAGGACGACGAGCCAGCCGTAGGAAGCGGCCAGTGCCGGAAACGCGAGGAACGTGCCGGCGGCGACGGTTGAGCCGGCGATGAGGCTCACCAACAGCTGGGCTGTGAGGGTGATCGCCGTGACCCCCGTCGGGATGCCCGCGCGCGCGCCGAGCTGGCTGCCGGCGACGATGGGCCAGACACCGCCCGGCAGGTACTTGCCGATCTGGGACACGAACACGACGTGCGAGGCGTCCCGCACCGAGATGCGGTAGCCGAAGGCGATGACGACGGCCCGCCAGGCGAGCATCGAGAAGAAGACGCCGAGGAAGCCGGCCACGAGAGAACCGAGCAGCCAGACCGGTTGCATCGTGAGCACGCTCGAGACGAAGTCGTCCCAGCTGCGGATGACGGTCCACGTGATGAAGCCGATGACGACCACCGCGAAGGCGATCTGGAGGGGCCGTTTGACCTGGGTAAGCTTGTTCATGGCAGATGCCCATTATCTCCCACGGCGTCCACAGCCGGTGCGTGCGGCGATCGCCGCACGTCGATGGGAGCACCCGCCCGATCCGGAGGTCCCGTGCCACGTCCCCGTCTCCTCGTCCTCGCCTCCACGTTCCCGGCCCGTGCCGGCGACGGCGTGCCGGCGTTCGTGAGGGATCTGGCTCTGCAGGAATCCCTCGACTTCGACACCAGGGTCCTGGTACCACGGGTGCCAGGGGCCGCATCGGATGAGCAGGACGGTGACCTGCACATCACGCGATACCCGTATTTTCCGAAGCATTGGGAGGACCTCGCAGACGGCGCCATCATCGAGAACCTGCGTGCGAAGCCGATTCGCTGGCTGCAGGTTCCAGGGCTGTTCCTGGCCCAACTGATTGCGCTCCGACGTGTTCTCCGTGAGTTCCGTCCCGACGTCCTCCATGTGCATTGGATCATCCCCCAGGGGGTCGTGGCCCTGCTCGGCGGCCGACGCGTCCCGCAGCTCGTGACGACCCTCGGCGGCGACCTGTACGCGCTGAACGCCGCTCCGCTGCGTGCGCTGAAGGCGCGGATCGTGCGTCGGGCGGGCGCGGTGACCGTCATGAACGCCGACATGCGTGACCGCGTGATCGCGTTGGGCGCAGCGCCTGCAAGCGTCCAGGTCATCCCGATGGGTGCCGATCTGCCTCCGCTCCCTGCGTCGGAGCCGGCAGGGGCGGACGAGGCCGTACCGGCTCCAGGCGTGGTGCCCGCCCGCTTGATGTTCGTCGGGCGACTCGTCGAGAAGAAGGGTCTGTCCTACCTCATCGAGGCCGTCCGCCGGGCACCGGCCGGGTCGCTGGAGCTCGAGATCGTGGGCGACGGACCGCTGCGGACCGCCCTCGAGACGGAGGCATCCGGCCTACCCGTGGTCTTCATCGGTCAGCAGGGGCGCACCGAGCTGTTCGCTGCGTACCGCCGTGCCGACGTGGTCGTCTTCCCCTCGGTCGCGTCCACCTCCGGCGATCAGGACGGTCTTCCGGTCGCTCTGCTCGAGGCGATGCGTGCCGGCCGGGCCATCATCGCGACGGATCTGCCGGGGTTGAACGAGGTCGTGCTCGACGACGCGACCGGCTTGGTCGTACCCGATCGGGATACTGCTGCCCTGCTCCGAGCGATCCAGCGGCTCGCTGACGATCCAGACCTCCGGGAACGACTCGGCGCGGCAGCCGCGACGCACGCCGAGCAGTTCTCGATCGAGGCGATCGGCTCCCGATACCGCACGCTGCTGCACGACGTGCTGGGTGCCGTCGGTCGTCGTTCGTCCGACTGATCGGTCAGCGTCGTCCGAGCTGTTCCCAGGTCGAGGCGATGCCGCGCTCCAGGGGGGTCGTCGGAGGGGCGCCGAACTCGGAGCGGTAGCGTGCGGTCTCGAGCACGACGGTCTCGACGAACGTGCTCGGGACAGGTCGCGGAGCGACGTCCAGCGGTTGGCCGACGACCCGTGCGATGGCGTCCAGGACCTCCGAGACCGTGTGTCCGACGCCACTCCCGATGTTGTAGACCGAGTGTGCCGGGTCACCGGCGACGATCCGGGCGATCATCTCGATCGCGTCGTCGATGTAGAGGTAGTCGCGCACCATGCTGCCGTCGCCGTAGCGGACGATGGCGTCGCCCGCGGCGATGTTCGCGAGCGCGATGGGGATGAGCCCCTGGCGGCGGCCGGGGTGCTGACCGGGCCCGTACGGATTCGAGATGCGGAGTGACACCGCGTCGAGCCCACGCTTGACCCGGAAGTACCGGAGGTAGTGCTCGATCGTGAGCTTCCCGATGGCGTACGGGGAGCGGGGGAGGGCCGGGTCGGTCTCCCGGTATCGTTCGAGACCCTGATCGCCGTAGATCGCGCCACCGGTGGAGGCGAAGTAGAACCGTTCGATCTCGGCGTCGGCACACAGACCCAGGAGCTCGACGGTCTGTCCCACATTGGTGCGGAGATCGAGCGAAGGGTCGTTCTCAGAGGTCGCCGGCGCGGTCGTGGAGAGGAAGTGGAACACGAGGTCCTGACCGCGGACCGCGGCTGCGAGGTCGCTGCGGTCGAAGAAGTCTCCGGCCAGGATCGTCGCGTCGCGCGTGTCGAAGTTCCGCGGGGATCGGAACCGGTCGAACACCGTCACGTCATGACCGCGTTCGACGAGGGCGTCCACGAGTGGTCCGCCGAGGAACCCGTTGCCGCCGATGACGAGGCTGCGCACCATGGCTCAGCCGCCGTACCGCTGCAGCTTGAGGTAGTCGAGCATCTCCTCGTTGAGCGTGCGGTTGATCCTGGTGAGGTCGGCGACCACACCGATGGCGAAGGACAGGAGCGCGCCCATCAGCAGCGTCGCCCCGACGAGCAGGCTCTGGAGGTGGTTCCCCTCGTCCTGGACGATCGTGAGGATGAGGTACCGGACGAACGGGGTGAGCCCCGCGAGCAGCAGCAGGAGTCCGAGCCCGGCGAACACGACATAGGGCCGGTACATCAGGAAGGCCCGCACGATCGCGACACCCGACTGGTACATGTGCTCGCCGATGGATCGGAACAGTCGTGACTCGCGCGTCTTCGGATTCGTCGTGACCGGGATGCTCGTGATCGCCAGGCGTTTGTTGCCCGCCTGGATGATCGTCTCCATGCAGTAGCTGAACTTGGTGACCACGTTGAGCCGGATGAGGGAGTACTTCGAGTACGCGCGGAACCCGCTGGCCGCATCCGGGAGCGTCGTCTTCGCCGCCTTGTTGACGATGAAGCTCCCGAAGCGCTGCATCGCCTTCTTGAACGGGGAGAAGTGCTCGATGAGCGCCGTCTGCCGGTCCGCCACGACGATCTCGGCCTCACCCGCGAGGATGGGCTGGACCAGGTCGCCGATGCGGTTCTGCGGGTACTGGTTGTCGCCGTCCGTGTTCACCACGATGTCGGCGCCGTGGAGCAGGGCGTAGTCGACGCCGTCGCGGAACGACCGGGCCAGTCCCATGTTCGTCGAGTGCTTCACGAAGTGCTTCACGCCGTAGGACTTGGCGACCTCGATCGTGCGGTCGGTCGACCCGTCGTCGATGATGAGGATCTCGATCTCGTCGATGCCCGGGATCGAGGTCGGAATCGACTCGAGGACAAGCGGGAGGGTCTCCTCTTCGTTCAGGCACGGGATCTGGACAAAGAGCTTCATAGGCGACTTCCGGAACTGTAGGCGATACGACCGGTCCCAGAGTACCGTCGGATCCGTCGGGTCGCTGCTCGGAGCCGACCCGAGCAGGTCCGTCGGGTCATGCGGTCACCGGTTGCAGCACGAGGGTTGAGGCATACTGGGGGCTTTGACCCTGACGAGCCCGAGGAGTGCCGTGCAACGATCGCGACCTCGCGACGGCGTGTCCGCGCCTCGGAATCCCTCGATGCTCGGCCCGAGTCTCGGGTCGTCGGCGGTGTCCGTGATCGCGTGGGCTGCACTGGTGGCCTTCGTCGTGTGCACGATCGGGCCCGCGCTCGTCGGTGTCACGAGTTTCCTCGGCACCGACCTGCTGGTCTCCTTCGCCCCGTGGCAGTCGTCGATCGGGTTGCCGCAGGATCCGACGAACCGCTTCATCGGCGACACCATCGACACCGTGGTACCGCAGACCGCCTTGATCGTCGAGGCCGCACGGGAGGGCTCGTTCGCGGCGTGGAATCCGTACGCGGCGGGTGGTGCCGAGCTTGCCGGCCTGCCGAACTCGGGCGTGTACTCCCCGCTGTCGCTGCCGTGGTGGTTCCTCCCGGTGAGCGCCGCACCCGGCTACGTGAAGCTCCTCGAGATCGTCGTCATCACCCTCGGCATGTCCTTGCTCCTGCGGCGCTGGAGGCTGCCGAACGCGAGCTGGGCGGTCGCGAGCCTCATCTTCGCGTCGTCCGGATTCATGATCTCCTGGACGAACTGGCCGCAGACCCGTGTGGCGGCCCTGCTGCCGTTGTTGTTCTGGGCGCTCGACCGCATTGCGATCCGTCCCCGACCGGTCGACGTGGCCATCCTCGGGCTCGTGGTCGCCTCGCTCCTCCTCGGTGGCTTCCCGGCGGTCGCCGGCTACGCGCTCTATGCGGGAGGCGCCTACCTGCTCGTGAGGTCGATCGTCGTCCGGCGGCGATGGCAGGGGGTGCTGTCAGCAGTCGGCACCGGTGCCGCCGGTGTCGTGCTCGGTGTCGGTCTCTCCGCTTGGCAGCTCGTCCCGTTCGCGGTGAACGCGTCGAGTGTCCTCGATCTGTCTGCCCGCGCGGCAACGTCCGGCGCGTCACTGCACTGGGGCGACCTCGCGTCGCTCCTCGTACCGGAGGTTGTCGGAGATGTCGACGCCGGGCTCACCTGGGGAGCCGGGAATCCGATCGAGCGCTTGTCCTACATCGGCGTCGGAGCACTGGCCCTGGTCGCCGCCGCCGGTCTCATCGTCCCCCGGAGCCGGCGACTCCGCCCGAGTTTGACCTTCGTCGTCGTCGCGCTCGCGCTCAGTGTCGTCCTCACCTTCGTGGGCGGTCCGATCCTCGCGGCGTTCCAGGAGCTTCCGGTCTTCTCCAACAACCCGATCGCGCGGCTGCGGGTCCTCGTCGGGTTCTTCCTGGCGCTGCTCGCGGCGGTCGGCTTCGCCGCGGTGATCGATCCGACCTCGCTGCGAGCGGAGGTGCGTCTCCTGCGGCGCGCTCGGACGAGACGTCATCTCTGGTGGCGGATCCTGGCGCTCGTCGTCGTGATCGCCATCGGGTGCGTCGCGGCGTTCACCGTTCGCGACACGCTCTGGACGCTGCCCGCCGACGTCATCCCCGCGATGCGCGAGCACATCGGCGTGGTCGGAGCCTTCGCGGCCTTCGCCGTCCTCGTCGTCGTCGCCGCCTGGGTCGGTGGTCGACGTGTCGGCATTCTGGCGGGCTGCATCCTCCCAGTCATGCTCGTCGTGCCGGCGATCGTGGTCGCGAACGAGTGGTGGCCGCAGTCGCCCCCGGAGACGGTCTACCCGACCACGGCGACACATCGGTTCCTGGAGCGCGGACTCGGGGAGAGCCGGTACGCGTCCGTAGACCAGACGATGCTCCCGGGGACGAACACGATCGACCGGCTCCGCTCCGTCGGCGGGCACGCGTTCCACACGAGCGAGTGGCAGGATCTCCTGGAGGCGGTCGAGCCGGACGCGTTCTTCAGCCGGACGTACTCCGCTCTGCGTTCCGGGGATCTCGCGACCTCGATCCGCTCACCGATCCTGGACCGGCTCGCCGTCAAATACGTCGTCGACAATCCGGAGGCCACGGTACTCGGCCAACCGGAAGGCACGATCGACCGCACCGGCCGGGTGCAGGTCGCCGACGGGGACCGAGTCCGTTCCGCGGTGCAGTCCGGCCCGGTGCGAGGCGTCGTGTTCGCGTTGCCGGACAGCGTCGTGGGGCAGGACGACCCCGACGGAGTGACCGTCACCCTCGACATCCGCGACGCGGTGACCGATGAACGGATCGCGACGACGTCGACCTGGTTTCCCGCGCTGACCGCCGACCAGTCGGTCGCGGTGGAAGGCGAGGACATTCCAGCCGACCGAGCCTGGGTGGCAGAGCTGCGGTTCGACGGCATCGGCATTCCGGCTCCGGTCGCAGCCGATCCCTCCGGTCGGTTGGGGATCTCGCTCGTCCGTCCCGCCGACGACGGGCTCCGCGTCGCGCACACGGGCGACGCCACCGTCTATGAACGGACGACGGCACTCGATCGGATCAGATGGGCGTCGACCGCGGTGACGGAGACTGACCCTGCCGAGCAGGTGGCGACGATGGCGGACGGCTCCCTTCCGAGCACGGCCGTCCTGCTGGAGCGTCCGGAGGATGCTCGGGAGGTCGCGAGCGACCGAGCGGCCTCGACCGCCGCGGTCACGGTCCTTCCCAGCGACACCAGTCGCATGGAGGTCGAGGTGGTCGCCGATGGAGCAGGCTGGGTCGTGGTCGCGGACTCGCTTCGCCGACCGGGCTGGGCGGCGACGGTCGACGGGAAGCCCGTCGAGCTGCTGCCGGCCGAGCATGCCGGCGCGGCCATCGCGGTCCCGACCGGCGAGCACCGTGTCGTCCTGCAGTACACGGTCCCCGGGCAGCAAGTCGGTCTGGGGGTGACCGCGGCGTCGTCGCTCGTCGTCGTGGTCCTCGTCGTCGTGGACGCGTTCCTCGTCCGCCGCCGCCGGCGATCGCTCCTGAGTGGTGACCCAGGACTTCTAGGTTAGATTGGTCAGCATGTCTTCACGCCCGACCCCCGGGGTGCGATGAGCTACGTCAAGGAGATCCTCGGATCCCGCGAGCTCCTCGCGAACCTCACCCTCCGCGACATCCGCGGCCAGTACAAGCGAACCATCTTCGGCCAGCTGTGGTCCTTGGCGAACCCGCTGGCGCAGATGCTCATCTACACCTTCGTGTTCTCGTTCATCTTCCAGGTTCCGCTGCAGACGGGCGACCCGAGTGGGCTGCACATCTTCGCGCTCTGGCTCCTCTGCGGGCTCCTGCCCTGGATGTTCTTCTCGAACGTGGTGAACACCGGCATGGGCTCCCTCATCGCGAACACCGGACTGATCCAGAAGGTGTACTTCTCGCGCATCGTGCTCCCGATCTCCGCGGTCGGTGCCATCGGCTTCAACTGGTTGTTCGAGATGGCCGTGCTCTGCATCGCGCTGAGCCTGCTCGGTGCGTTCGTCCTGCCGTGGCTGCCGCTCGTCGTGCTCACCATGGTCCTCCTGGCGATCTTCGCCGCGGGCCTCGCACTGATGCTGTCCATCGCCAACGTCTACTTCCGCGACACGCAGTACTTCATGGGCATCATCATGCAGATCTGGATGTACGCGACGCCGATCATCTACCCGATCTCGCTCGTGCAAGCGCAGTCCGACAAGTACGGCCCGCTGTTCGGGACGCCGATCACGATCATCGACATCTACCGCATCAACCCGCTCGAGCACTTCGTGGCCGTGTTCCGGAACCTCCTTTACGACAACCGGTTCCCCGACCCCGCCGACCTGCTCACCATCGCCGCCTGGGCGCTCGTGTCCTTCACCGTGGGCCTGCTCGTCTTCCGCCGGCACGAGAAGAGATTGGCGGAGGCCCTGTGAGCACCGCAGCAGTCGTCGTGGACGACGTCAGCAAGAAGTTCCGGCTCTACCACGAGCGCAACCAGAGCATCAAGTCGGCCATCATGCGCCGACGTCGTTCCGTCCACGAGGACTTCTGGGCCCTCAAGAACGTCGGGTTCGAGGTGCCTGAAGGATCGACCTTCGGTCTCATCGGGTCGAACGGCTCGGGCAAGTCGACGCTGCTCAAGTGCCTCGCCAAGATCTACTATCCCGAGCAGGGGTCGATCACCGCGCGCGGCAAGCTCGCCGCGCTGCTCGAGGTCGGCTCGGGATTCCACCCGGAACTCTCCGGGCGGGACAACATCTTCCTGAACGGGTCGATCCTCGGGATGTCGCGGAAGGAGATCGAGCGCAAACTCGACACGATCATCGACTTCTCCGGCGTCGAGCAGTTCATCGACCAGCCGGTGAAGAACTACTCGTCCGGCATGTACGTGCGTCTGGGCTTCTCCGTCGCGATCAACGTCGACCCCGACGTCCTCGTCGTCGATGAGGTCCTCGCGGTCGGTGACGCGGAGTTCCAAGAGAAGTGCCGTCAGAAGTTCGTCGAGTACAAGCAGCAGGGCAAGACGGTGATCCTGGTGAGCCACTCGATGGACACGGTGCAGCAGATGTGCGATCACGCGGCCTGGTTGCGGCACGGCGAACTCGTGGAGAGCGGTGAGGCCGCTCCGACGATCGCCGCCTACCTCAACAGCCTCGGTGAGAACGCCGGCTGAGTGGAGCGAGCGGCGGTCCGAACCGCCGCTCAGGTGCGGAACGATACACTCGGCAGGTCTGTCGAGGACAGGATATGTCGAGGAGCAAGAGTGAAGAACACACGTAAGAGACGTCCGGGCGTCGTATCCGTCATCCTGGTGAACTACCGCGGATCCGCGGACACGATCCAGTGCGTGCGGACGCTCCGCGAAATCGACTTCCCGCAGGACCGCCTCGAGATCATCGTGGTCGAGAACGGCTCCGGCGACGACAGCCTCGAGCAGCTCGCCACCCTGGGGGACCTCGCGACGATCGTGCCCTCCAAGGTCAACGGCGGCTTCACCGGTGGTTGCAACCTCGGCGTCTCGAAGTCGAGCGGTGAATTCGTCGCCTTCCTCAACAACGATGCACGCCCCGACGACCAGTGGATCAACGCGGCGATGGACACCTTCGCCGAGAGCAAGGACATCGGCGCCGTCGCGAGCAAGGTGCTCGACTGGGAAGGTGAACGCGTCGACTATGTCGGCTCGGCGCTCACGTGGTACGGCATGGGGTACAAACCGCACGCCGGTGAACACGACCGACCCGAATGGAGCGTCGAGAAGGACGTCCTGTTCGGTACCGGCGCGGCGATGTTCGTCCGGGCCGAGCTCTTCGAGCAGCTCGGAGGGTTCGACGACCGCTACTTCATGTTCTACGAGGACGTCGACCTCGGCTGGCGCTTGAACCTCCTCGGCTACCGGTTCCGGTTCCAGCCGAAATCGCTGGCGTTCCACAAGCACCACGCGTCGATGGAGAAGTTCGGCAACTACTTCGAGACCTACCTGCTCGAGCGCAACGCCCTCTACACGCTCTACAAGAACCTCGACGACGAGGCCCTCAGCCGCTCGTTCGCCGCGGCGGTGCTGCTGGCGACGCGTCGCGCCACGGGTCGGGCGAAGCTCGACACCACGGCGCTCGATCTGCGCAAGTCGAAGGACGACGACGGCAGTCCGGCATCGATGCTCTCGAAGCAGCTCCTCGCCGGCGTCAACGCCATCGACCAGGTCGTGGAGAACCTCCCGGAACTCGCGAAGGACCGCGAGCTGGTGCAGGCGACCCGTACCCGGTCCGATCGCCAGCTGCGGCTCCTGCTCGGCAACATCGACGAGCCCGCATATCCGATCGAGAGCTATCTCGAGGGGTACGACAAGATCGTCTCATCACTGAACGTCCTCGACGAGCCGCTTCGACGCCGCGTGCTGATCATCACCGGCGATCCGATCGGTGCCAAGATGGCCGGTCCGGCGATCCGTGCTTGGAACATGGCCGACACGCTCGCCGACGAGCACGACGTGCGCCTCGTGAGCATGACCGGCGTCTCGATCGAGAGCGAGCGGTTCGAGCTCGACGTCGTGTCGCACCACCGGCCCGCGAGCATGAAGCCGCACGAGAAGTGGGCCGACGTTATCATCCTGCAGGGGCACGCACTCGCACTGTTCCCGGCGCTCGAGACGACGACCAAGGTGCTCGTCATCGACGTGTACGACCCGCTCCACCTCGAACAGCTCGAGCAGGGCAAGAGCGACAACCTCGTCACCTGGGGCGACCAGGTCTCCGACGCCACCGACGTGCTCAACCACCAGCTGGCCCGCGGAGACTTCTTCCTGTGCGCGAGCGAGCGCCAGCGACACTTCTGGCTCGGCCAGATGGCCGCGCTCGGCCGGATCAACCCCTACACCTACACGCGCGACGAGGACCTCGAGACCCTCATCGCGATCGCTCCGTTCGGCATTCCGGCCGGCCGTCCCGAGCACACCCGTCCCGCATTGCGCGGTGTCGTCCCGGGCATCGGTGTCGACGACAAGGTCATCATCTGGGGTGGCGGCATCTACGACTGGTTCGACCCGGGAATCGTGATCCGTGCGGTCGGCGAGCTCGCCAAGCAGCACCCGGACCTGCGGTTGTTCTTCATGGGTACGAAGCACCCGAACCCCTCCGTCCCCGAGATGCCCGCTGTGGTGGCAGCCCGTGCGTTGAGCGACGAACTGGGCCTGACCGGCACCCACGTGTTCTTCAACGACTCGTGGGTCGCATACGACGACCGCCACAACTACCTCCTCGAGGCGGACCTCGGGATCTCGACCCACTTCCAGCACGTCGAGACCACGTTCTCCTTCCGCACCCGCATCCTCGACTACCTGTGGGCCGGACTGCCGATCGTGACGACCGAGGGCGACTCGTTCGGTGACCTCGTCCGCGAGGAGACACTGGGCGTTTCCGTTCCGGAGCGCGACCAGCGCGCGCTCATGGACGCGATCGAGCACGTGCTCTTCGACGATGCGTCCCGCGAGGCGGCGAGGGCGAACGTGCAGCTCGTCCGCGAGCGGTTCGTCTGGTCGAGCGCGCTCGCCCCGCTCGTCGAGTTCGTCCGGAACCCCCGGCTCGCCGCGGACAAGGCCCCCGCCGAGGCCGGTGCGAAACCGGTCGTCCTGTCGTCCTCGCGTCAGCAGCAGACGCCGCCGCGGCGCACCGGCATGCGGCGTGACGTCGACCGGGTGGCGTACTACCTCAAGAACGGCGGCCCGAAGGTCGTCGTCGAGCGGTTCGCCGCGCGTCAGCAACGTAAGCGCGACGCCGACAACGTGTAGATATCGGCGTCGTGACGGCGTCGCTCAGGAAGGTTGCATGGACATGGTTGACGAGACGGAACACGAGGCGGGGACCGCGGACGACGGCGCCCTGTGGGTGCAGCCCGCTGGGCGGAGCACTGAGGAGCTCGTGGCGCAGGTCAAGGCGCTCCAACACCGCGTGCTGCTCGACGCCGACCGCCTCGTCGGTCTGGCGGCGGAGCGCGACACCCTGCGTGCTGAGGTCGATCGGTTCGCCGAGACCGAGCTCGCCGTCGCCTTCGCGCGGGTGGACCAGCTCGAGGACGAACGCGAGGGGCTCGTGCACGAGGTGCACAAGCTGCTGCGAGACCACCGTCTCGCGCTCGAACTGCGCGACGAGCGGACCCGTACCGAGGTCGACCAGATCCTGGCGTCGACCACCTGGAAGCTGGGCTCCGCCGTCATCAAGCCCATCAGCGGCATCCGCTCGGTGGTGCGCCGCTCGTGACCGCTCCACTGTTCAGCGTCGTCACCCCGGTCTACAATCCTCCGATCGACATGCTGCGGCAGATGGTCGAATCGGTCCGGCGGCAGGCGTTCCGCGACTGGGAGTTCATCCTCGTCGACGACGTCTCGCCGGATCCCCGGGTCCTCGAGGCACTTCGCGGCTTCGCGGCGGAGGACGACCGGATCGTCGTCGTCACCCGTGAATCGAACGGCGGAATCTCCGCTGCATCGAACGACGGCGTCGCCGCGGCGACCGGGCGGTTCCTGGTCCTGCTCGACCACGACGACCTCCTCGGCCACGGGGCGCTCGCGCAGGTCGCGCAGGCGATCGCCGCGGACGATCGGATCGATTACGTGTACACCGACGAGGACAAGGTGGACCTCGACGGGTACCACTACGACGTCTTCAAAAAGCCGGACTGGTCGCCCGAGCGGCTCCGCTCGCACATGTACCTCGGGCACCTGTCGGTCATGCGTCTTGCCCTCGTCCGAGCGGTCGGTGGATTCGACAGCACCTACGACGGATCGCAGGACCACGACCTCGCGCTGAAGGTCACCGAACGCGCACGGGTGGTGCACCACATCCCCGAGGTCCTGTACCACTGGAGGGCCCTTCCTGAGTCGACCGCCTCGTCGAGCGGGGCGAAACCATACACCTGGGATGCGGGTGTCCGTGCGGTCGATGCGCATCTCCAACGGGTCGGTATCGACGCGACCGCCGAGCGTGGTGACTGGCCGAACACCGCTCGCGTCCGCCGCGCGTTGGACCCGGCGACCTCGGTCAGCGTGATCATCCCCACGCGCGGCAGTTCGGGAGTCATCGACGACGTCGAGCGCGTGTTCGTGATCGGTGCCGTCCGGTCCGTGCTCGAGCATGCCGGAGACGTCGATCTCGAGATCGTCGTGGTCTACGACCTGACGACGCCGGCGACCGTCCTCGACCTCCTGCGCGAGATCGCCGGCGATCGGCTCACCCTGGTGCCGTTCGACCGGCCGTTCAACTACGGGGAGAAGTGCAACGTCGGGTTCGTCGAGAGCCGCGGCGAGATGATCGTCCTGCTCAACGATGACGTCGAGGTCATCTCGGACGACTTCCTGGTCGAGCTGGTCGCACCGTTGCTCCAAGCGGACGTCGGAATGACCGGCGCGCAGCTCGTGTACGAGGACGGGCTCATCCAGCACGCCGGTCACCGTTACGCGAATCGAGGGTTCTCGCATCCGCTCACCGCCTACCGCTTCGGTGATTCGGCGCCGCACGCCGCTCTCAAGATCGACCGCGAGGTTTCGGGCGTGACCGCCGCATGCGCCGCGCTGCGCCGCGACACCTACGCTCGCGTCGGCGGCGTCACTGAGTCGCTGCCGTTGAACTTCAACGACGTCGACCTGTCCCTGAAAGTGCGCTCCCTGGGACTTCGTATCCTGTATCTCGCTCGGGTGCACCTCTACCACTACGAGTCGAAGACCCGGATCGCGATCGTGCACGAGTGGGAACTGAGGACGGTACGTGCTCGCTGGGGCGTGATCTACCGTGACCCGTACCTTCCCGAACACCCGGACGACGCCTACCACCCCTACGCTTCCCGACGTTCGCGATCGCGCTCGTGGACGCCCGATTCGGCCTGAGCACCATCGACGCGCCGACATTCAGGTCATCGACAGCTGTTTCGAACCCGGTACCCTGAAAGGGGCACATCCGGCGTGCCGAGGAGGACTGATGACCGAGTGGCGCATACGCCCAGCGGCCTGCGTGGTGACGGCTCTGCTCGTCGGCGTCGGTCTGACCGGCTGCTTCGGCGGTGATCCGGCCGAGTCGAGCGCAAGCCCGACGCCGAGCCAGACCCTGCTTCCAGGCGTCGAACCCACCTTCAAAACCGCGGATCCGGAACCGATCCCGCTCGACGCGGTCATAGTGTTCGCCGGTGTCGACCCCGACGGAACGACGGTCTCGGCATCCGGCTACATCGCCGGCGTCATCGAGAACGGCGGGACCTGCACGTTCACGTTCTCCGGCTCGGGCCCGGACGTGGTCGTCACCAGCGAGGGACTCGCCGACTCGAAGACCACCTCGTGCGGCACCGTTCAAACCCAGATCAGCGACTTCACCAGCGGGACGTGGACGGCCGTCCTCTCCTACCAATCGGACAAGGCCGGAGCGCTCACCTCTGAGCCGCTGACGGTGGAGGTACCATGACGCGCCGCAGCCCACTCATCGTCATCGCGACGGTCTTCGCTCTCCTCGTCGGCGTGTTGACGGTCGCCCCGGCCGTCGCCCCGAGCGCCGAGGCCGCCAACGGGTCCGACTTCCGAGCCGGTTCGATCATCAGCGACCAGCTCTTCTACGACGGCGGCGCCATGAGCGCGCCTGCGGTCCAGGACTTCCTGAATCGAGCTGTGCCGAGCTGTCGTGCCGGTTACACCTGCCTCAAGGACTACGCTCAGGCGACTCCTTCCCGGGCCGCTGTCTCCGGTCGCTGTGCCGCCTATGCGGGTTCCGGTCGGGAATCGGCGGCGAGCATCATCTCCAAGGTGGGAGCGGCCTGCGGGATCAGCCAGAAGGCCATGATCGTCCTCATCGAGAAGGAACAGGGACTCATCACCGACACCTGGCCGAGCGATCGGCAGTACCGCAGCGCGACCGGCTACGGGTGCCCGGACACGGCCGACTGCGACACGACCTACTACGGGTTCTTCAACCAGGTGTACGCGGCTGCACTGCAGTTCAAGAACTACCAGGCGAACCCGACCCGGTGGAACCATGTTCCTGGGCGCGTCAACGCCGTCCGGTTCTCGCCGACCGCCTCGTGCGGGTCCAGCAACGTCTTCATCGAGAACGCCGCGACCGCAGGGTTGTACAACTACACGCCGTACCAGCCGAACGCCGCGGCGCTCGCGAACCTCTACGGCACGGGCGACGGCTGCAGTGCGTACGGCAACCGGAACTTCTTCCGCATCTACACCGACTGGTTCGGACCGACCAACGGGGTGTTGAACCCTGCAGGCGCCTACGACGCGTTGAGCGTCAACGTCGGGGCGAATGATGCGACCATCTCCCTGTCGGGCTGGACCCTGGACCTCAACCGCACCTCCGCATCGCTTGAGGCGCATGTGTACTTGACCTACCCTGACGGCTCGACCAAGGGGTCGGTCATGCAGGCGAACAAGTCCAGACCGGATGTCGCGCGCGCGTACCCGGGCGCCGGTGAGGCCCACGGCTACAGCACCAACATCACCGTCACCCGTGGGGGGACCTACACCGCTTGCGTATACGGGATCGGTTTGAGCGCCAACCGGTTGCTCGGATGCAAGTCGGTGAGCGTGCCGCAGGATGCGCCGATCGGTTCACTCGACGCGGTCCGGGTTACCGGAAGCGGTTCGACGACGGCGCTCTACGTCGCGGGGTGGGCGATGGATCCTGACGCCAAGTCGGTTTCGAACGACGTGCACATCTACGTGAGGCAACCCGACGGGCAACGTCCGGGAACCGCCATGACGGCGTCCGCATCACGCCCCGATGTCGCCAACGTGTACCCTGGGGCGGGCGCTGCCCACGGGTTCAGCCAGAGCTTCCCGGTGTCTGCAGGCGGGCGGTATGAGGTCTGTGCTTACAGCATCGCCAAGTTCTGGCAGAACGTCGGAGTGAACACGGAGCTCGGCTGTGTGGCGGTCGACCTCGTGAAGGACTTCCCGGCCGGCAGCTTGGATCTCGTCGACGTCAGTCAGTCAGCCACAGGCGCGTCGATCAACGTGGGTGGATGGACGCTTGATCGTGGCGCACTCGGAACAGCGATCCCGGTACACGTCTACATCACCGATCCGACCGGGAAGCGCTCCGGCTATGTGCGCGGGTCCGGCGGCCAGCGTGATGACGTGAATCGTGTCTACGGGGCCACCGGACCGCATGGTTTCTCCGAGTCCTTCCCCGTCACGGCTCCCGGTGACTACCAGGTGTGCGCCTACGGCATCGCGGTGTCGCCGCTCAGCGTCGGGATGAACTCCACGATCGGGTGCCGCACCGTGACCGTGGGGACGAGTTACCCGGTCGGGTCGTTCGACGGAGCCCAGGTGTCCGGTTCGACGACGGCCGGGAACGCCTCGCTGTCCGTCTCCGGGTGGACGGTCGACGCACAGCTTCCGAAGACGCCGATCCAGATGCACGTCTATGTCACGGCGCCCGACGGGACGGTGAAGGGGTACGCGTTCCAGGCTGACAAGGTGCGTTCGGACATTGCACGGATCTATCCCGCCTACGGCGGTGCGCACGGGCTCAGCGAGTCCATACCGGTGACGGCCGCTGGTGATTACAAGGTCTGTGGCTACGGGATCGGGACCGCGGTGTTCAACACCGGCAAGAACGTGCTCTTCGGTTGCACCACGGTCCGCGTGAACTGACCACGCCGATGCGACGATGAAGGCGCCGACACTCTCCAGGGTGTCGGCGCCTTCGTCGTCCGCAGCGGGGGAGGGGTGTCAGCGAACGGTCACGAGCTCGTCCTCGGCCCGCGCGCGCAAGGCGAGTCGTGCTGCTCCGAAGCAGGCCGCTCCGATCGTGAGGACGCCGATGGCGAGCCAGAGCGTCATGCCGCCCGGCGGCGCCCACTCCGGCCGGGTGATCATCGCGAGCCAGCTCCCACCGGTGTCGCCGATGCTGTACCGGCGCAGCGCCCCGATGTAGCTGAGGAACTGGGCGAATCCGAGCGCGGCGATCAGGATCACGACGAGTCGCCGCTGGATCGAGCGGCCGAGCGCCGAGCCGTGCTCGGCGAGCAGTGCGCCGATGGTGAGAAGCATGAGCGCGAACAGCGGCAGCGTGTACCGGCCCTGCCAGATGATCCCTCCCGAGGTCACCCACACGCCCTGGAGGAGCGCGGGGACGAAGACGACGGCCGCCATGAGGAGGACGGCGACCACCAGTCGACGCCCGCGGAGGAGGACACCGGCGCCGAGGAGCAGCAGGCCGATGACGGCCGGCCAGATGAAGAACACCGCGTCGGGGGCGGGCGTGTCGAGCCAGCCGAACTCGCCGATCATCTGCGCACCGTAGTAGAAGGTGAGGTCGAGGATGACCGCGACCCCGACGATGGGCGCGTCACCGACGTGCGGGTACGGGGGAGGCGGCGCATTGGGGTCGACCGCCATGGCGAGCGAGTTCGAGCCGAGCAACCATGCGGCGGCGGCGGCGGTGCCGAGCGCGACGAGGACGATCGTCACCTGCACCGAACGGCGCTTCAACAGCGCGAGGAGGTCCCGACCGGGTAGCAGCACGAGTGCCGCAGCGATGGCCATCGCGAGCCACAAGGGAGACAGACCACGCGTGTTGGCTGCAAAGACGCCGCCGACCACGAGAGCGCTCAAGGGGAGCCACAGCGGGGCCGCGGACTGTCTCGTCGTGATCGTCAGCAGTCCGACGACGGCCGCCATCATCGCGGTGACCTCGAGGCCGTTCGGGTTGATCGTCCCCGCCAGGAACAGGGTGACCGGTGTCGCCGCGGTCAGGAAGGCGATGACGGGCAGGGCACGGTGGCGCCAGGTGGCGATGAGCGCGAAGCCGACGGCGAGGAAGAACGAGCAGACCAGTGCGCTCATGAGCCGCATGGCGAAGATGCCCGTGGAGTCGTCGAAGACGAGCGACGGCCACCCCACGAGGACGTAGTACAGCGGGTTGTAGAGTCCGGCCGTGGTGGTGATGTCGACGAGGGTGGTCGGGTCGCCCGGCACCTGCGTGACACAGTCGGCCGTGACCGTCTCGGTGAAGGCGGTGCAGGTCTGATTGTTGGTCCAGGCGATGTACGACGGCACCTGCACCACGTTGCCCTTCGGCGTCGAGGGTCCGACGAGCTGCCCGCGAGCCACCGAAGCGGCCTTGACGATGTGCGCCGGCTCGTCGGGTGCTGCCGCGAGCGGGGTCGTCAGCGCCCAGGCGCTCGTGATCGCCGTGCAGACGATCCACGCGAACGCGAACACGATGAGGAAGCGGCGGACGAGGCCATGAGCCTGGCGTGCCCCCCGTTCCCGGTCGTCGATCGGTGGGACGGAAGGGGCTGAGGCCATGGGCGGCTGGTCCAATCAGGGAGCACACGCTGCATCTGGCCGCGCGTTCGGTCTGGTCTGCTGCGTCAGTCTACCCGCCGACCTGGGCGGCGGCCGGTGCGGCGGTACCATCGAATGTCGTCCGTCCCAAGCGAAGGATCCCGCTCCGTGCCTCTCGTTCTGCACCCTCCCGTCGAGGACCGGCGTGTCGGCTCCCGGTAGCGCCACGCCCGCCGACGCCGCGCGTCGCGGACCCAACGGCGCCGTCCTCATCCTCGTGGCTACGGCTGTCGGAGGTGGC
Organism: Plantibacter sp. MDV22-iso1; assembly: GCF_058408345.1. Lineage (NCBI taxonomy): Bacteria > Bacillati > Actinomycetota > Actinomycetes > Micrococcales > Microbacteriaceae > Plantibacter > Plantibacter sp. MDV22-iso1. The sequence continues at coordinate 341,324 of NZ_JBZVDY010000003.1, read as the reverse complement.
GCGGGCTACCTGTTGCAGATCGTGACCGGGGCGGCGCTCGGAACGGCGGCGTACGCGCCGTTCTCCGTCTTCTGGTCCGCGCTCTACCTCCTGGTCAGCGCCCTCTCCGGGGTGCAGCAGGAGGTGGCCCGCGCGACGCACCCGGATCCCGTCACGGTCGAGACGTCGACGCGCGCGCCGGTCGTGCGGAACTTCGCCCTCGCCGCGTCCGCGGTCGCTGCCGTGCTCGTCGCCGCGACCGCCTGGCTGTGGGTCGGGGCGGTCTTCCCCGACGCGGGGTGGGCACTGGTCCCGCAGCTCGTCGTCGGACTCGCCGCCTACGTGATCGTGGCTGCGACGGCCGGCGTCCTGTACGGCCTCTCGCTCTGGACCTCGGTTGCGGCACTGACGATCGTCGACGGGCTCCTGCGGTTCGCGATCGTCGGTGGCCTCCTCCTGGTGACCGACGACACGACGCTGCTCGCCTGGGGTGTCGCCGCGCCGTTCGTGCTGACACCGCTCATCCTGTGGCCCTTCGTCCGCCGCGGGGTGGTCGGCCGGTTCGGCATCGACGTCGGTCCGACGGCCCTCAGCTGGAACGTGCTGCGGACGGTGGTCGCCTCCGCGGCGACGGGCGTGATGGTGAGTGGGCTGCCCCTCGTCATCCAGGCCACGGGCGACACCGTCTCGCCGAACGCCTTCGGATCGCTCACCTACGCCATCACGCTGACCCGGGCGCCCATCGTCATCGTCGTCTTGGCGCTGCAGAGTTACCTCGTCATCGTGTTCCGTTCCCACGCGGACGCCGTGCTCGGGTGGGTCCTCCGGATGGTCGTCCTCGTCATCGTGGTGGCAGGGGTGCTGGGCCTGCTCGCGTGGTGGCTCGGTCCGTGGGCGCTCTCCATCGTGTTCGGGCGCTCCGATGTCCTCGCGGGAGGGACCATCGGGCTGCTCGTCGCGACGGCCGGGCTCGTCGGCGCACTGTGCGTGACCGGGTCCGCGACGCTCTCACGATCGCAGCACACCGCTTTCGCGGCGGGATGGATCGTCGCCGCGCTCGCGATGGTCGCCACCCTGCTGCTTCCGCTCGGCCTCCACGAGCGCACGCTCCTGGCGCTCACGGTCGGACCGGTCGCCGGGCTCGTCGTGCACGTGGTCGGACTCCTGCGCGGACGCCCGGTCGCTTCCTGAGGGGCGCTCAGGCGCTGCCGGCGTCAGGCGGTGCCGTTGCCCTCGTCCGGTGCGCCGTCGGCGAGTCGGCGTTCAAGCTCGGTGATGCGCAGGTCCTGCAGAGCGCTCTCCTCGGCGAGCGTCCGACTCCGCTGCTCGAGTGTGGTCAGTTCCGAACTGTGCTGGATGCTCACGAGGAACAGGACGAGGATGCTCACGAAGAACACGAGGTTCGTCGGGATCTCCACGCCGATCGCGACGGCGACACCGGCGAGCACCTGGGGGAAGACACCGATGATGAGCGCGAGGCAGCCGGCGACGAGCCACCACACGGCGTGGCGCTCGCGCATCCTGCGGCGTCGGAGCATCTCGATGACGACCCCGAGCGTGAACAGGGCGGCGACGATGCCCAGGATGTAGGTGCCGAGGGGCATCATGCGGTCACCACCTCTCCTTGGAGCGCGACCGGCGGTCGGATGAGTGCGAACACAAGCGCGAGGCCGGCGCGCGCCAGGTAGGTCGCGGCTTTGAACGGGTTGTGCGACGGGGTGCCGCCAGCGCGGGGCCGCATGGCCACGGGCACCTGGCGGATGACGCAACCGGCGCGCGCGGCGATCACGAGCGACTCGATCGTGTCACCGAGGTATTCGGCAGGGTAGTGCTCGGCGAAGAGCCGGACCGCCCGAGGTCCCGTCGCGCGGAAACCACTCGTCGTGTCGGTGAGCTTCGTCCGTGCGACGCGGCTGAGGACGCCGGAGAGCACGACCATCGCCCACTTGCGGGGTCCTCGCACCTCGTAGTTGCCCGCACCCGCGAACCGTGCGCCGAGGACGAGGTCGGCGGTCGCCAGTTCATCGAGGAGCTGCAGCACGCCGGCCGGGTCGTGCTGTCCGTCCGAATCGACCTGCACGACGTTGCGGTACCCATGCTCGAGCGCGTACTTGAAGCCGACCCGCATCGCACCGCCGACCCCGAGGTTGAACGGGAGCTCGGCCACGACGGCGCCCGCAGACCTCGCCTGGACGGTCGTGTCGTCGGTCGAGCCGTCGTTCACGACGAGGATCGCGACACCCGGCAGCTTGTCCTGGACCTCACGCACCACGGCGGCGACGGACGCCTCCTCGTTGAGCGCCGGCATGACGATGAGCGTGCGTTCGAGCTGGTGCGGCATGAGGCAATCCTACTCAGGGAGAGCCTGGTCGATCCGTGCGACGGGCTGATCAGACGAAGGTGTGCCGGAGCAGGATGCGCAGTCCCGCGGTGTCGCGGGCGAGCGCCGCCTTCGGGAGTTGCAGGGCCGCGTTCAGCCGCGAGGTGACGTGCGCGCGGGCGACTCGAGAAGCCCGGTTCCAACCGAGTGCCGCCTGTCGGGCGGCCTCCTCGGCGAACACCGTGCGCTCCTGTTGGAAGCGCTTGCCGTCCACGGCGGTGTAGGAGGACACACTCCCGCCGTGTCGGCGATACCGGAAGACCGTGGTGTCGTCGAGCACGAGCGTGCCGCCGCCGCGGAAGATCTCCATCATCAGGGCGAGATCCTGGACCACGTGGAGGTCGGCCCGGAACCCGAAGCGCCGAACCGAATCGACGCGCCAGCACACGGACGGGAAGTACGCCCAGTTGCCGCGGAGCAGGCTGGCCGTGAGTCGCTCGCCGGCGAGCCGGACCGGCTCGGGTGCGGCCGGTCGGAGGATCGCCTTGATCCGGTCGCCCAGTGGTCGGACGACCTGCCCGTCCTCGTCGATCACTTCCACACCGGGCTGGATGAGGTCGACGTCGGGGAATCTCGCCGCGATGGTCGCCATCCGCGCCACGTACTCCGGGAGGAGCTCGTCGTCGCACCCCATGAGGACACACCGTTCCGCGGTCACGAGTTCGATGCAGCGGTCGAAGTTGCCGCTCACCCCGAGGTTCCGTTCGTTGCGGAGGTACACGATGCGATCGTCGCCGAGCGACTGCAGCCACTCGCCCGGCGCCGTGTCCGGATACACGTCATCGACGACGACCAACCGCCAGTCCGGATCGGTCTGCGCGAGCACACTCAGCACCGCCGTGCGGAAGTGGTCGAAGCGGCCGTAGAAAGGCATCATGATGTCGAGCGTCACCCCGGTACGGTAGCAAGCTTCCGGAGCGGGAGGGCCGCCCGAAGGAGACCACGGCCCGGGTAGAGTGGTCTTCCATGACTGAGACATCAGCCCCGGCGGCCCCGGCCACGACAGGCGTCACCACCAAGAAGGCCGTCATCACCGGTATCACCGGCCAGGACGGCAGCTACCTCGCAGAACTCCTGCTGTCGAAGGGGTACGAGGTGCACGGTTTCGTGCGTCGCGCGTCGACCTTCAACACCGGGCGGATCGACCACATCTACGACCCCGAGGCGACCCACGACGGTTCGCCCAGGCTCCAGTTGCACTTCGCCGACCTGGCCGACGGCTCGCGCCTCGCGACACTGCTCGCGGAGATCCAGCCCGACGAGGTGTACAACCTCGCCGCGCAGTCGCACGTACGGGTCAGCTTCGACGAGCCGGAGTACACCGGCGACACGACCGGCATCGGGACGGTCCGGCTCCTCGAGGCCATCCGCCAGATCGGTCTCCACTGCCGCTTCTACCAGGCGTCCAGTTCCGAGATGTTCGGGGCGACGCCGCCGCCGCAGAACGAGGAGACCCCGTTCTACCCGCGTTCGCCCTACGGCGTCGCGAAGGTCTACTCCTACTGGATCACCCGCAACTACCGCGAGGCCTACGGGATGTTCGCGGTCAACGGCATCCTGTTCAACCACGAGTCGCCGCGACGCGGTGGCACCTTCGTGACCCGCAAGATCACCCGCGCCGCCGCGCGCATCGCCGCCGGCCAGCAGGACTTCCTGTACATGGGCAACCTCGACGCCGTCCGCGACTGGGGTTACGCGCCCGACTACGTCGAGGGCATGTGGCGGATGCTGCAGGCCGACGAACCGACCGACTTCGTGCTCGCCACCAACACCGCGTACACCGTCAAGGACTTCCTGCAGTTCTCCTTTGAGCGACTCGACCTCGACTGGGAGAAGTACGTCAAGTTCGACGAGCGCTACCTCCGTCCCACCGAGGTCGACGCGCTCATCGGTGACTACGCGAAGGCCGAGTCCGTCCTCGGCTGGACCCCGAAGGTGCTCCCGCCGCGCCTCGCGCAGATCATGGTCGACTCCGACGTCGCCGAGCTCGAGGCGTCGGGCAAGCCCTACATCGACACCGCGGAGGTCTAGGCGCGGTGCGCGTCCTCCTCACCGGTGGTGCCGGCATGCTCGGTTCGAGCATCGCCGCGGTCTGGCCCACGCTCCGCGCCGCCGACGAGCTGATCGTGGCGACGCGTGCGGACGCCGACCTCACCGATCGAGCCGCCGTCGCAGCCCTTATCGGCCGGACGGCGCCGGACGCGATCGTGCACGCCGCCGCCAAGGTCGCCGGCATCCAGGCGAAGCTGCAGCGTCCCACCGACTTCCTGCTCGACAACCTCCTGATCGACACCTCGGTCATCCGAGGCGCGATCGACGCCGGTGTCTCCGAGCTGCTCTACGTGTCGAGCGCGGCGATCTACCCCGAGGGGCTCCCACAGCCGATCGGTGAGGGCGCTCTCCTCAGCGGCATGCTGGAGGGCGCGAACGAGGGGTATGCGCTCGCGAAGATCGCCGGGACGAAGCTCTGCGAGTACGCGAGTCGGCAGTACGGGTTCGCCTATCGCGCAGCAGTGCCGTCGAACCTCTACGGCCCGGGCGACGACTACACCCACGGTCAGGCGCACCTCATCGCCGCCGCCCTCGGCAAGGTCCACGCCGCCGTGGCGAGCGGCTCCGACGAGGTCGAGGTCTGGGGCGACGGCACCGCCCGACGCGAGTTCACCTACACGCCCGACCTCGCGGCGTGGCTCGTCACGCAGCTCGGCTCACTCGACGCGTGGCCCGTCACGCTCAACCTCGGGCCGGGTGTCGACCACAGCATCACCGAGTACTACGAAGCAGCCGGTCGCGCCGCCGGCTTCACCGGTCGCTTCCGGTACGACGCCACCAAACCTTCCGGCGTGCACCAGCGCCTGCTCGACTCAGCCGCAGCCCGTGCGCTCGGCTGGAACCCCACCACCCCGCTCGCGGCCGGCGTCGCCGCGAGCTACCACGCCTACCTCGCAGCTCAGGAGCCCCAGACAGCATGACCGACGACACCTTCGACTCCGGTTTCCCCCTCGCGACCTCCTCCTGGGACGCCGCGGAGTACGCCGCCATCCAGCGCGTCGTCGACAGCGGCCGCTTCACCATGGGGCCGCTGGTCGCGCAGTTCGAGCGCGATTTCGCCAGTGCGTTCGGCGCCGGCTTCGGCGTCATGGTCAACTCCGGTTCGAGCGCGAACCTCCTCGCGATCGCCGCTGCCGTCCTCGACGACCGGGTCGACCTGCAGGCGGGGGACGAGGTCCTGGTCCCCGCCGTGTCCTGGGCCACCACCTACTACCCGCTCCAGCAGTACGGCCTCATCCCGAGCTTCGTCGACATCGACGTCGACACCCTCAACATGGACCTGTCGCTCGCCGAGGCCGCCATCACCCCGCGCACCAAGGCGATCTTCGCGGTCAACCTCCTCGGCAACCCGAACGACTTCGCGGCGCTCACGGCACTCGCCGAACGTCACGGTCTCCTCCTGCTGGAGGACAACTGCGAGTCCCTCGGCGCGAAGGACGACGGTCGGTTCGCCGGCACGGTCGGTGCGATGGGGACGTTCAGCGCCTTCTTCTCCCACCACATCTCGACGATGGAGGGCGGGATGATCCTGACGGACGACGAGGCCACGGCGCAGATGCTCATCTCGCTGCGGGCTCACGGCTGGACCCGCGGACTCCCCGAGAAGAACGCCGTCCACGACAAGTCGGGCGACGAGTGGGACGACCTCTTCCGTTTCGTCCTTCCCGGGTACAACGTCCGCCCGCTCGAGATGTCCGGCGCGATCGGCATCGAGCAGATCCAGAAGGTCCCACAGCTCATCGCCGGCCGTCGGGAGAACGCCGTGTACTGGACGGAACGCTTCGCCGACCTCGATTCCGTGCGCATCCAGCGCGAGCAGGGCGAGAGCAGCTGGTTCGGCTTCTCCCTCGTGCTCGAGGGCGCGCTCGCCGGCCGCCGCAAGGAGGTCGTGCAGGCGTTCGCCGCCGCGGGGATCGAGTCACGGCCCATCGTGGCGGGCAACTTCACGAAGAACCCGGTCATGAAGTACCTCGACGCGAAGGTCCCGGCGGAACTCCCCGCCGCCGACAAGATCCACGAGGACGGGCTGTTCGTCGGCAACCACCACTTCCCGGTCCACGCCGGTATCGACCGCGTGTACGACGTGGTGGCCAAACTCTCCTAGGCTGGGTCTGCGCGGCCGCCCCACCGGTCCGCAGCAGCTTCCGTTCCACTGTCCACCTCTTCCCCCAAACCGACGAGGACCGTGCACCGTGACCCAGCCGATCAACGCGCCATCGAACGACGTCCTGACCCTCGACGAGGCGGCCGCGCGGCTCCTCGGCTGCCGGGCGGTGCTGTTCGACCTCGACGGCGTCATCACCCCGACCGCCGAGATCCATATGCACGCCTGGGCGAAGCTCTTCACCGACGAGCTCCTCGCCCACGGGATCACCGAGCCGTACACCGACGCCGACTACTTCCAGTACATCGACGGCAAGCCGCGGTACGACGGGGTGCGCGCGATGCTCGCGTCACGCGGCATCACGCTCCCTGAGGGTTCACCGACCGACGCGCCTGAGCTGGAGACCGTGTGCGGTCTCGGCAACCGGAAGAACTCGGTGTTCACGGCCGTCCTGGAAGCGGACGGCATCGCCGCGTACCCGGGATCGTTGACCTTCCTCGACACGGTCGAGCAGGCAGGGCTCGAGGTCGCCGTGGTGTCGAGTTCCAAGAACGCCGAGGTCGTCCTCCGAGCGGCAGGGCTCCGTGAGCGGTTCCCGGTCGTGATGGACGGCGTCGTCGCTGCGCGCGAGGGGATCGCCGGCAAGCCCGCACCGGACACCTACGTCGAGGCCGGTCGCCTGCTCGGCTACGCTCCGTCGGAGTGCGTCGTCGTCGAGGACGCGCACTCCGGGGTCGAGGCCGGCCGCCGCGGCGACTTCGGTCTCGTGCTCGGCGTCGACCGCGGTATCGGACACCAGGCGCTCATCGATGCGGGTGCGGACATCGTGGTCGATGACCTCGCCGAGCTCGTCGACCCACTGCGGTCGGCCTCGCGAACAGCCGGGCCGGACGCGCCGGCCGACTCACAGACCCCCACGGCACCCCACGACTTCTCCGAGGACCAGGCATGAACCACATCACCAGCGACCCGCTCGACCGTCACCGGTTCCCGCTCGACGACTGGGCGCTCGTCGAGACGCACGTCGACGCGGACGACGAGGGCACGACCGAGACCCTGTTCGCGCTCGGCAACGGCTACCTCGGGTTCCGCGGCAACGTCGAGGAGGGCCGCGACGGCCACGTCCACGGCACGTTCATCAACGGGTTCCACGAGACCTGGCCGATCCGTCACGCCGAGGAGGCGTTCGGCTTCGCGCGCGTCGGCCAGACGATCGTCAACGCGCCCGACACGAAGGTCGTCCGCCTCTATGTCGACGACGAGCCGCTGATCCTCAACGACGCCGACCTCCTGAGCTTCGAACGTCGCCTCGACTTCAAGACCGGTGTCCTCAGCCGCGAACTCGAATGGCGGACGCCCTCCGGGAAGCGGGTCCACATCCGTTCCCGTCGCATGGTGTCCTTCACCGACCGCCACCTCGCGGTCCTCGACTACGAGGTCACGTTGCTCGACGCGGACGCGTCGCTCGTGCTCTCCAGTCAGATCATCAACCGCCAGGACCGTCAGGACGACTACCTGACGAACGCACCCGAGCCGGGGATGGGCGACCCGCGCAAGGCGGAGTCCCTCACCGAGCGGGTGCTGCAGCCTCGCTACAAGCTCATCGACGGTCCACGAGCGATGCTCGGGTACCAGACGACGAACTCCGGCATGACGATCGTCGCCGGCGCCGACCACACGATCGAGACCGAGAACGAGTACGAGGTCTCGACGCACATCGAGTCCGACCTCGCGAAGCACGTGTTCACGATCCGCGGTCGCGCGGGCGTGCCCACGAAGCTCACCAAGATCATCAGCTACCACACCTCGAACGCCGTCCCGCCGAAGGAACTCGCCGACCGCTGCGCCCGCACGCTCGACCGTTCCGCCGAGAACGGCATCGAATCGGCGATCCGCAACCAGGAGCTGTGGCTGGAGGACTTCTGGGCGCGCTCCGATGTCGAGGTCCACGGACAGCCTGCCATCCAGCAGGCGACGCGCTGGAACCTCTTCCAGCTGGCGCAGGCGTCCGCACGCACGGACGGCGGCGGTGTCGCGGCGAAGGGTGTGTCCGGGTCCGGGTACGGTGGCCACTACTTCTGGGACACCGAGGTCTACGTCCTCCCGTTCCTCAGCTACACGGCGCCGCTCGTCGCACGGAACGCCCTCCGGTTCCGCCAGAACATGCTCGACGCCGCCCGCTCCCGCGCGACCGAGCTCAACCAGCACGGCGCCCTGTTCCCGTGGCGCACGATCAACGGGCTCGAGTCGTCGGCGTACTACGCGGCCGGCACGGCGCAGTACCACATCGACGCCGACATCTCCTACGCGCTACGGCAGTACGTCGCGGCGACGGGGGACGAGGACTTCCTCGCCCGCGGAGCCGTCGACATCTTCGTCGAGACGGCCCGCATGTGGGCCGACCTGGGCTTCTGGCGCGCGAACGGCAAGGACTCGTTCCACATCTACGGGGTCACGGGGCCCGACGAGTACACCACCGTCGTGAACGACAACCTCTATACGAACGTCATGGCACGGGCGAACCTGCTGTCGGCCGTCGAGGCCGTGGAGCGCCTCCGCGAGGACGACCCGGCCTCCTTCGAGCGCTTGGTCACGCGGCTGTCGCTCGACGACGCGGAGGTCCGCGAGTGGCAGCGCGCCGCCGAGCACATGCACATCCCCTTCGACAAGCGGCTCGGCATCCACCCACAGGACGCCCAGTTCCTCGAAAAGGAGTTGTGGGACCTCGATCACACGCCTCCGGAGCACCTTCCGCTCCTCCTGCACTTCCACCCGCTCGTCATCTACCGCTTCCAGGTGCTCAAGCAGGCGGACGTCGTGCTGGCACTGCTCCTGCAGGGCGACCACTTCACCGACGAGGAGAAGCTCGCCGACTTCGACTACTACGACCCGCTGACGACGGGCGACTCGACCCTGTCGGCGGTCGTGCAGTCGATCATCGCCGCCGAGGTCGGGTACCAGCGGCTCGCGCTCAAGTACTTCTGGTCAGCACTGTTCGTCGACCTCGCGAACCTGCATCGCAACACCCCTGACGGTGTGCACGTCGCCTCCACCGGCGGCGTGTGGAGTGCGCTCGTGCTCGGCTTCGCGGGCATGCGCGACCACGGCGGCGTGATCTCTTTCTCGCCGCGCCTGCCGGTCGACTGGCAGGGCATCACCTTCCGACTCACGGTCAAGGGCACGCGGGTGCGTATCTCCGTCCGGCGCACCGAGATGCGGTTCACCGTCGAAGAGGGCGATTCCGCGTCGTTCGTCGTCGGCGGCGGTAACGTGCTCGTCGAGGCAGGGACGACGGTCACCGTTCCGCTCGACAACCAGGGTCCGCACCTCGTCGGCGAGCCGAGCGCGAGCGACATCGAGGGCAGCCGCCGCGCCGACGGCTCGCTCATCACGGTGTCGATGCCGACGATCGCGCTCGGCCCGGCCGACACCGAGTCGATCCCGGTCATCCAGCCGCAGTCGGAGTAGCGCGACGCGGCTGGATGGCGGTCGCTCGCCATCCAGCCGCGTCGCGTCAGGCGAGTGTGGTCCGGAAGGTCTCGAGTGTGCGTGTCGCCACGCGTTCCCAGGAGAACTGCTTGGCGCGCTCCCTGCCCTGTTCGGTGAGTTCTGCCATCCGTGCGGGGTCGCTAACCGCCGTCGTCATGGCGTTGGCGATCGACTCCAAGGAGTGCGGGTCGAAGTACTCGGCCGCATCGCCCGCGACCTCCCGGTACACGGGGATGTCGGAGATGAGCACAGGGAGCCCGGCCATCATGGCCTCGAGTGCCGGCAGGCTGAAACCGTCGTGGAAGGACGGCATGGCGAGCGCGGTCGCCGTCTCGTAGAGGTGGCCGAGTTCCTCGCTGCTCAACCACGATCGCAGTTCGACCCAGTCGTGCATGCCGACCTCGTCGACGACGGCGCGCAGCGGGTCCTCCCCGTGGCTGCCGGTGATGACCACCCGAGGACGGATCGCCTCGTCCACGAGCGGCAACGCCCTGATGAGACCAGCCCAGTTCTTGTGCGGGCGCCGGTTGCCCGTCGCCAGGATGAAGGGGTGCTCCGTGTCCGGTCGTCGTTCGCCCATCGGCAGGGCGGTGCCGGCGAGGGGGATGAGGTCGATGCGGTCCGCCGGGAAGCCGAGGTAGGTGATGATCTCGCGCCGGGACACCTCACTGATGGTGATCATCCGGCTGGCGTTCCGTGCACCCAGGCGCTCCATGAACTTCACGGGTTCGGTGAACGCCGGGGTGCTCATCATCTGGGGCTGGCTCCAGTAGAGCATGTCGTGCATGGAGATCACGGTGGGCATGCTGCTCCGGGCGGGACCGAGCAGAGCCGGGCAGTGCAACAGATCCGCACGGTGACGCTTGGCGATGCGACCGATCGACCAGAGCTCGCCGATCGCCCACCGGAAGCGGTTCTCTCCGCTGATACCGGTGTCGATCATGTCCCCGGGGAACCAGGAACGGTCGAGCTGATATCCCTCCTTGCTGGCGAGTCCGACGAACTCGAACTCACTGCCGAGGCGGCCGATCTCGCGGTACAGCTCGCGGGCGTAGGTCTCCATACCGCCTTTCGTTCCGGTGTACGAGAGGAGGTCGACGGCTACGCGGGGCATAAGGCACGAGGATACCAGTGGGGCGGTCGGGATAGGCTGGTCCGCGGTCCATGAGCGGTGAGGGGCGGGTCCATGCCAGCAACAGCAGCAGTCGACGGACGCGTCTCCGTCGCCCTGTGCACCTACAACGGCGCCGTGTTCCTCGAAGAGCAGTTGGCCAGCATGCTCGCGCAGACCGTGCTCCCTGGGCAGATCGTGGTCAGCGACGACGGTTCGACTGATGGGACATCCGCCATCGTCGAACGCTTCGCCGCTGAGTCGTCCGTCCCGGTCCGCCTCCTCCGGAATCCGCGTCCACTCGGCGTGACGAAGAACTTCGAGGGGGCGATCCGCGCGACCACGGGGAGCCTCATCGTCCTCTCCGATCAGGACGACGTCTGGCGGCCTGACCGCGTCGAGCGTGCGTCGGCCGCCTTCGACGCGCGTCCGGAGCTCCAGATGGTGTGCTCCGACGCCCGTCTCGTCGGAGCCGACGGGGCGTCCCTCGGCACCACGCTCTTCGCGTCGCTGTCGATCGGCCCGCACGAACGAGACGGGATCCGGGCTGGCGACGCTTTCGGCGTGCTGTTGCGGCGCAATCTGGTCACCGGTGCGACCGCGATGCTCCGACGAGAGGTCTTCGACGCGGCCGTGCCGTTCCCGGCTCCATGGGTCCACGACGAGTGGTTGGCGATCGTCGCCGCATCGCGCGGACCCATCGAGCTGCTGGACGAACCGCTCGTCGACTACCGTCAGCACGGCGCGAACCAGATCGGGATCGTCGAGCCGACGCTGGCGTACAAGATCTCGAGACTGATGCAGCCGGGGCGTCAGCGCAATCGCGACATCGCGGATCGCGTCGCCGGACTCGCTTCCTGGCTCGACACCCTTGAGCCGGCGCCACTCGCCGATCGCTCGGCCGTCGACGCCAAATCGGCCTTCGAGCGGTTCCGGGCCGATCTCCCTCCGGCCCGATGGCGAAGGATCCTCCCTGTCCTGTTGCGTGCTCCCCGCGGCGAGTACCAGCGCTACGCGAGCCAGGGGGCCCTGGACATCGTCAGGGATCTGCTGCAGCCGGCCTAACCTCGGGTCAGATGCCACAGGGCCGCGCCGGCCACGACGACGCCGAGCGCGAGGAGGCCGCCCCGCCACGGCGCCCGATGACGCGCGGCGAGGAGGAGCAGTGCCATCACGACGAGCTCCCGGGCGTTCACGAGCCAGGCCGCGAACTGCAGGTCGTTGAGGGCGACGACGCCGACCGGGAGGGACAGCAGCACACCGACCGCCTTGATGGGACTCGCCCAGCGCATCCGGCTCTCGGCCTGGAGGACTGCCGTGACCGACCAGGCGACGACCGAGGGGGCGACCGACAGCGTGAGGACTGGGACGAGTGCCAGGGCGGGGTCCCAGTCGTCTGCGAGGAAGGGGCCCACGACCAGCTCAGCCCCGATGCTCGTCGCCATGGCGGCCACGACCGCCAGGACCAGGGATCGTCGAAGCGAAGCCTCCGTGAGCGCGACGATCTCGGACCCTCGGCCGTCACGTGCCGCTTCGGCAAGGACCGGCCGGAGGACGTTGATCGCAGCCAGCGCCGCCGCGTCGCCGATGCTCCGCGACAGCGACATGGCGAACGCGTACTGGCCCAGACGTGCCCCGCCGGCGAGAGCCCCGATCGAGAGGCGGTCGGTCTGTCCCTGTCCCCAGCCGAGCAGCGAGAACAGTGCCGTGTGGAGGTAGTCGCCCAGGACGTTCACGGTCGGTTCGCGGGAATGCGCGTCGGCGGCGGACGCGCGGGGGAGTCGCGCTGCGCGTCGCCGGTTGAGCAGGGCGAACCCCGCCTCCGCGAGCATCGCCTGCAGGGCGCTGGCGAGCAGCGATCCCGTCGCCAGGAGGGTCGGCACGCTGCAGAGCAGGGAGGCTGTCGACGACCACGCCTGATGCGATGCGATCTCCTTCCATCTCCCGGCTCGCTGCAGGCGGACCAGGGCGTCGGTGCCCACTGCTGATGCCGCCGGGACGAGGACGAACGGCGTGAGGGTGATCGCCTGCCATCGGTCCGGCCCGCCAGACGTCAGCAGCAGGGCTCCGACGGTCGCTGCGAGCACGGCGCCTCCGATCAGGGCGGACCAGACCCGGAACCGGTGGACGAACCGGTCCCCGGCCTCGGTGCCACCGTGGACGACGGCGGTCTGCCGGGCGGCCGTATCGCCGACGGTCTGGACGAGCGTGAGGGCGAGGACCATCCACGCGTACATGCCGACGAGGGACGGCGTGAGCCGGGCCGCGAGGACGAGCATGATGAGCGCCGACGCCACCCGGGGCAGGATCCGCTCGAGGATCGCCCAGGCGAGATGGATCATCGGCCGTTCACAGATAGCACGTGCCTCGGCGCACGCTCTCCCGGAGGCGTCCGATCCTGCCAGCCAACCGTTCGACGGCGAACCGTCTGCGGAGCGACCGGTGACCGCTCGTGACGATGATCAACAGGCACGCCGTGACCGAGAGGACCGCACGGATCGGCGATGATCGCGGCATCCCCGAGGAGCGGTGCCGGACATACAGATGGGTGACCCCGCGGCCGTAGTTGATGTGCTGCCGTATCACCTGTCGGAGATCGGCGCGGAGCGCGTACGTCACGACAGCGTCGGGCACGAGTACCGTCGTTGCTCCGGTCAGCGCGGCTCGCCAGAAGAAGTCCGTGTCGTCACCGCCGTCGCGGAACGTCTCGTCGAACCCACCGACACGTTCGTACACCTCCCTCGTGAACCCGCAGTTCGCACCGAACGGGCTCGCGAGATCCCAGCCGACGAACAGGAGCTCTCGCTGTCGCATGATGACGGTGCCGTCTGGCAGGGTGCGATCCAGCCCGCCACCGACGCACTCGGCGCCGGCTTCGAACGCGGCATGGTGCGCTGCCAGCCAGCCCTCGTGGACGATGTCGTCGGCGTCGCACAGCAGGATCCGGTCACCCCGTCCTGCTTCTACCCCTCGGTTTCGAGCGTGGTTGATGCCGGTCCGCGCGGAGGCGTCGATGAGACGCACACGGTCGTCGTTGCGGGCGACGGAACGGATGAGGTCGGCGGTCCCGTCGGTGGAGCCGTTGTCCGCGACGAGCACCTCGAGGTCGATCGAGGCATCCTGCTTCAGGACGGCGTTCAGCTGCGCGTTCAGTGTCGCTGCCCCGTCACGGCAGGGGATGACGATCGTGTACACGGGGGCCTTTCATGGGTGGAGAGGGGCGAAGTCCGTCGGGTGTCACGGGGTCCGTCGGAATGCTGACGGGATCGGGAACCGTTCGACGGTCGATGCGGCGGGACCGACGACGAGGGACCCTGGAGCGACGGACCGAGTGACGATGGCTCCGGTCCCGATCACGGACCCCCGTCCGATCGTCACGCCCGCCAATACGGTGACCCCGGCGGCCAGCCAGACGTCGTCCTCGATGACCACCGGCTCGACCTTGACGGGCTGCCCGGGCCGCACCGGATGGAAGTTCGTGTCGTAGATCCGCGCACCGTCTCCGATCGAGACGCGGTCGCCGATCACGATCGACTGCTCGGCGTGGATGCACGACCCCTGGTTGATGAAGACCCGGTCTCCGAGGACGAGCGAGCCGCCTGGGCCGGTGGATATCGACGAGCGCTGCGTGGTCGAGCGGAGCTTGAGGCGCACGCCCGCACGAAAGGTTCCGGGGATCACGAGGACGGGCGCGCGCCCTTCGAAGATCGCGAGGCGCGGACTCACACCGGCGCGGATCCACAGCAGAATGCCGGCACGGATGAGGCCCGAGGCGTTCACGGACAGTTTGCGGAGATGCAGGAGGGTTCGGCGCAGTGCTTTCGGCACGGGGTCCTTCGAATCGGCGGAGTTTGGAGTTCACTGGGTCGACCAGTATATTACAGATGCTCTTCGGTGATATTTCTCATGACAGAGCGAGACGTTCCGACAACCGAGTCCGTGAAGGCGTGCCATGACGACCGTGCTCCACGTCACCGACTGTTATGCGGGTGGCATCCCCGTGGCGATCGAGGCGTACGTGCGGAATTCACCGCCGGGTGTCGAACACCACCTGCTCGCGCAGATCCCGGACGGTGCCCCCGTCGACGACACGCTGTCCGACTGCTTCGCGTCCGTGACCGCCCTCGGACGGCGACCGCTCGCTGCCGTGCGAGCGATCCGCCGTGTGCGCCGTCGGACCGCGGCCGACATCGTGCACGCCCACTCGAGCTTCGCCGGCGCGTACGCCCGCGTGGCCCTGCGCAGTTCGCCGCGGACCCGCATCGTCTACACCCCGCACTGCTACGCGTTCGAGCGCGCCGACCTCTCGGTCTGGAGCCGCGGTACCTTCCGGGCCGTGGAGTGGCTGCTCTCGTTCAACGTCGAGACCATCGCCGCCTGTTCCGAGGGCGAGGCCGCAGCTGCGGAACGGCGCGGGCCCCTCCGACCGCGCGTCGTCCACGTGCCGAACGTGGTCGCGGTTCCGCTGTGCGATGCCCGCCGAGACGGCCTGGAGCGGCACCGGCCGCTGCTGGTCGCGAGCCTCGGGCGGATCGCTCCGCAGAAGGACCCGATGCGGTTCGCCGACGCCGCGGCGTCGATCCGTGCGCGAGGGATCGAGGTGGTCCCGGTCTGGATGGGTGGTGGCGCGGACGACGACGTCACCCGGTTGGAGGCCTCCGGTGTACACGTCACCGGGTGGATTCCGCACGCCGAGGTGGGCAGGCGGCTCGCGCAGAGCGACGTCTACCTCCATACCGCCGCCTGGGAGGGGTTCCCGCTCGCCGTCCTGGAGGCGGTGCAGGCTGGTGTCCCGACGCTCGTCCGCCCGATCGCCGCATTCGGGACGCTCCCGGAGGTCCTCACGCTCGACGGTGGTCTCGAGGCGCTCATCGCCAGCAGGCTGGCCGGACCCCGGGCCTTCGCCGCGTGGGCCGACACGAACGTCGCCCGCTGGTCGGATCGCCTTCGGGGCCACACGCCCGCCCATCAGCGGACGGCGCTCGCCGAGGCCTACCGGGTACCGCAGGTGGCCTGATGCGGGTCGCCGTGGTGCAGTGGGGCCGCACCGGTGCGGGCCCGCTCTTCGCCCAGGAACTGGCTCAGGCGCTTCAGGAGGACGGCTGCGATGTCGTCGTGTCCTATTCCCTCGACGCCGAGGTGGCCGACCGGTTCGTGGCACTCGGTGTGCCGCACTTCCCGATCCGCACGTATCGCGACAAGCGCGGCGCGGTGCTCGGTCTCCCGCGTCTGCTCTGGGCGGCGTTCCGGCTCGACCGGTTCCTCCGGCGGCATCGCATCGACGTCGTCGTCATCGCCATGGAGCAGCTCTGGCAGGGAGTGGTCGCGCCCGTGTTCCGCTTCGGCGGTCGTCGGAGCCTGCTCTGCGTCCATGACGCGACGATGCACCCCGGGGACTTCTCGCAGCTTGAACACCTCCTGCGTCGCGCCGAGCGTCGGTCGGCGGACGGAGCAATCGTGTTCTCCGCGCCGGTCGCCGATGCACTCACGTCCCGTGGTGAGTTCCGCGCGGACCGCGTCCACGAGACCGTCCACGCCGCGTACCGTGTCGAAGCGGGCCGTGCCGTGGTCCGGTCGACGTACCGGGAGGGTGTTCCGGTCGTCGGATGCTTCGGTCGGCTGTCTGCGTACAAGGGGCTCGGTCTCGGGGTGGAGGCGATCACCGAACTGCGACGTCGCGGGATCCGGGTCCGATTGCGGGTCGTCGGGTCCGGGACCGACGACGCTCTCGACCTCCTCCGACACGAGGACGACGAGCTCGAGAACCGCTGGGTCGGTCAGGAGGAGATCGCACAGGTGATCTGCGGGTTCGACATCGCCCTGTTGCCGTACACCGAGGCCAGTCAGTCCGGCGTGCTCGCCTACGCGATGGCGCTCGGGGTGCCGTCCGTCGTGACGCCGGTCGGCGGACTCGCCGAGCAGGCGATCGCGTCAGGATCGGGCATCGTGGCCACGGCGGTGACGTCGACGGCGCTCGCCGACGCGCTGGAGGAGATCCTTGCCGACGCCGGTCGCTACCAGACGCTCTCCGCGGCGGGTGTGCTTGCTGCAGCGGGTCCGTTCTCGTGGGCGCGCGTCGCAGCGGACGTGCGCGTCGCCGCAGCATCCGTCGTGTCCGTACGTCGCTGATGCGCGCGGGACGCAGCGGAGATCGGCCTCCGCGGGACCGGGGGTGCCGTCGCTCCGGGGCGCAGAGACAGGAGGAGGCACACCGCGACGATCAGCATCGGCGTGAGATGCCGGAGGAACGAGCCGTAGTCCGGCTCGAAGATCGACTGCACGATCAGGAAGGCGAGGATCGCCGCGAACAAGCGGTTCTGGAACGCTGTGAGGATCGGAGCGCCGCGGGGTGCTCGGAGCCTCGCCGACCGGATCGAGGTGATGAGCGATCCCCAGACGGCGAGGAGGACGAGCGCCACGATGAGGTAGATCGCCCCGCCGCGGAGCATCAGCGGGATCGGGATGATGAACGAGGCGAAGGTGAGGGCACTGTTGACGAACCCGGACACGGGGCCGGCACCGGGGAAGAACTGCACGATCAGGGTGTTGACCGATTCCGCGCTTCGGTGCTCGTTCACCGTGAGACGGTAGTGGTCGAGGTCGACGCCGACGACCAGTGGGAAGACGACGGAGAGCCCGGCGTACAGCACGAGGATGACCGCCAGCGTGGCTGTCCAGCTGCGCCGCGCCCGCAGGGCGAGACGGAGCGTCAGGTAGAGGCCGGCCACGAGGAACCAGTACGTGCGGAACCCCTGGGCGTAGAGCAGCATCGCAGCCACCGGCATCAGCTCGGCCGACAGGCCTCGTCCACGGTGGGCGATGAGCGCGAGTACCGCGCACACGGTCAGCAGGTCCTTCGTGTACGCGCCGTGGTAGATGGCGGCGAGCGCGACGCAACTGATGATGATGGCCCAGTCCACCCACTCGACCGTCGTCGTCGGGGTGCGGGAGATCGCCACCGTCAGGACGAGCAGGT
This sequence comes from Plantibacter sp. MDV22-iso1, assembly GCF_058408345.1. NCBI lineage: Bacteria > Bacillati > Actinomycetota > Actinomycetes > Micrococcales > Microbacteriaceae > Plantibacter > Plantibacter sp. MDV22-iso1. Next base: position 323,233 of record NZ_JBZVDY010000003.1, on the reverse strand, counting down.
AGCTCGCGACACCGACGAGGGCGGCGAGTGTCGGCAGCTCGGCCAGACCCATCCGGCGGTAGACCGCGGCGATGAGCTGGAACGACGAGTCGGCCTCGGTGAACGTCCCCCGATTCACGCTGATGATCGTGCCCTCGTCGTTCGCGAAGTGCCCGGGCAGTCCTGGTTGCTCGGCTGCCACCCAGGCGAGCGCGAGGAGCGAGGCGATCAGGAGGAGCGAACCGCCGACGAGCGGGCGGTCGTGTTCCCGCCCGCCGATACCGGGCGTCCGTCGTGTGAGTTGCCGGCGGCACGCGGCACGGTGGGCGCCGGCCTCCGCGCGGGCCCTGGCCGCGTCCCGACGCGTCAGGTGCGCGAAAGGCTGCCCGGAGGTCACGGACGGATCGTGTGCTCGAAGCGCAACCTCGGCTGGAGGTCGCCGAACCAGGTCTCCGCATAGTTGGACAGCTTGCCGTTGTTGTTGTCGAGCGCGACGACCCGGCGGCCCATCTGCAGCCCGATGAGCATGGCGTGGAGGCGATCGGTGACGACCTCCTCGCCGCGGGCGATCAGCCGCACGGCGGCGTCGAATCGACGTTCGGCTCGCCGCATCCACGCGGCATGATCGCGCTCCATGAGCGGTTTCAACACCGGGTGCTTCGCCGCCCGCCAGCCGAGCCACTCGTGCGCCCGGAGGTCCAGGGGGTCGGCCGGCCAGTCGGCGCTCTCGGAGCCCACGAGCCCACCCGCGCTCTCGCCGTCCGTCCGGGCGATGACGATGCGCCGCTGGGTCGGTTCGGGGGCGCTGATCGGGCCGAGGAGGTGCACCGCGTCCGGCGAGAGGCTGAGGTCCTCGACCTCGTCGCGGAGGAGGTCGTAGGAGGTCTGGTCGCGGACGGCGACCCGCAGGTTGAGCCGGGCGGCGAACCGTCGGGAGAACGCCCGGCGGTCCGCATCCGTGGGGAAGACGACCGACTGCGGTGCCTGGATGAGCAAGGTGTCGGCTGGGAGGCGCTCCGCGAGTTCGTAGCGAGCCTCGCTCAGCACCGGGTAGAGGCCTCCGAGGTTGCCGCCGCCCTGGATGAGGACCGGGATCGACGCGTCCCGGACCCGCTCGGGCATGCTGCCCGCGCTCGAGGTCGTGCGCACGTCGATGCCGTGTGCGCGCCAGAACCTGGCCTGTCCGAGGGAGATGGCTGAATCGCCCGAGTTCCGGTGATCGGGGAACTGGGTGTAGTGGAGTTCGGTGACGCCGCGATGCAGCTCGACGAAGGAGGTCTCGGCGCGCCGTCGCATGGTCTCGAGGTAGGGCATGGGTGCTCCGTCCGGATCGACACCGAGCGTTGCGCTGGAATCGGATACTTCAGTTGGTCGAATACATTATGCTCGATTGTCGCCGTGTCGTCTCGCACCTCGGCGATCGACCTCGCCCACCGCGCCTCGTGCGCGCCGAGGCTCGATCCGATGCACACCAGAACATCCCCAGGGAGGCCACCGTCATGCCCTTCGTCGAAGCCCGCCGCTGCTGGGAGCGACGGTGCTCGCGCATGGTCCTCGTCCTCGACCTCCTGGCCGTCACCCTGGCGCTCACCGTGACCCAACTCCTGTGGTGGGACGCGTACTGGCGCGGGACCGTGGAGGTCGTGGGGCCGTTCGGACGCCGAGACCTCGGCTACCCGGCGGTCACCCTCGCGCTCGCCGTCGCGTGGTGGTCGCCCCTGGCAGCGGCCCGATCGCGCCAGCCGCGGGTCCTTGCGGACGGTTGGACGCCCTATCGACGGGTCGTGGTGGTGACGACGACGGTCTTCGGCACGGTGGCGATGGCGTCCTATCTCCTCAAGCTCGAGATCGGACGCGGGTTCCTGCTCACCGCCATGCCGCTCGGGGTCGCCCTCCTCCTGGCGGTCCGATGGGGCGCCCGTCGACACCTCCGTGCGCGGCGACGCGGAAGCGCACTCGTCTACCGCACGCTGCTCGTGGGGGACCGCGACCAGGCGGTGCATGTCGCCGAGCGCATGCGCCGGGGCGACTGGGCAGGGCATCGGGTGGTGGGCGTCGCGACCCCGGGCATCGTCGACGATGACCGCATCGTGGGTGCCCCCGTCCTCACCGGGCGGCCCTCGATCGTCGATGCCGCCGAGGAGGTCGAAGCGGACACGGTGATCCTCGTCGGCCCCGTCGAACTCACCCCCGCCGAGCTCCGTCGCCTGGGTTGGGACCTCAGTGAGCGCGGGGTGAAGTTCATCATCGCGCCGACGCTCACGGGGGTGGCCTCGACCCGCCTGTACCTCCAGGCGGTGGCCGGCATCCCGCTCATCCATGTCGACCACGTGGAGCTGTCCCGGCTGGAGGCGGCGGCGAAGCGGGCGTTCGACGTCATCGGTTCCGCGACGCTGCTCCTGCTGCTCGCCCCGGTCATGCTCGCGGTCGCGCTCGCTGTGAAGACGACGAGTCGGGGGACCGTGCTGTACCGGCAGGAGCGCGTCGGCCTGCGTGGCCGCCCCTTCCGGATCCTGAAGTTCCGCTCGATGGCCGCCAACGCCGACACCGGAGCAGCCCTCGCGGTGCAGCAGCATGCGGGCGAACTGCTGACGAAGGCTCCGGACAATCCGCTCGTGACCCCGATCGGACGGATCCTCCGGAAGTACTCGCTCGACGAGCTCCCGCAGTTGTTGAACGTCCTGGGGGGTTCGATGAGCCTCGTCGGTCCGCGGCCGCACCGGGGGTGGGAGGTCGAACGCTACGACCTGCTCGCCCGGCGACGCCTCCTGGTCAAGCCGGGCATGAGCGGACTGTGGCAGGTCAGCGGGCGGTCCAACCTCTCCTGGGACGACTCGGTCGACCTCGACCTGTACTACGTGGAGAACCGGTCGGCCGCGATCGACCTGAAGATCCTCGCGCAGACGGTGCGAGCGGTCGTCGCCCCGGGAACAGATGCACGGTGATCCGGCGCCGCTCGGGGCCGGGTTCAGCGTTCCGGAAGCTTGTGCCGCCAGCTCAGTCCGCCGGCACCGATGACCGCGCAGACGACGAGGAGCAGCCAGCCGCCGCTCAGCAGCAGGCTGCTCTCAGCGGCGCCCGATGCGAGCAGGGTCACGACGATGAGGGCAGCCCAGACGTGCACGACGCTGCGCCGGTTGGTCGCGATGAGCCAGGTCCGCACGAGCGCCAGACCGCCGAGGAGGAGGAACAGGGCGAGCCCGATCAGTCCGAGCTGCAGGTACACGTCCAGGTAGGCGTTCAGCGCCGAGTCGTTCGTGCGGCCGAGGCTCGCGTCGATGAACCGGTACGGGACCGCATCGGAGACCCAGCCGCCCGTCCATCCCCAGCCGTTGAGCTCGCTCGGGGCCAGGCGTCGCAGGGTCTCCTGCCAGAGTGCGTAGCGCTGCTCGATTTCGAGCCCGAGACCGAGGGCGCGGAACACCTCGGATCGGAACAGGTACCCGATGAGGCCGACGAGCGCGAGGACGGCGAGGAGGACGAACTGCCAGGTGCGGCGCGGTTCCGGTCGGAGTTGCCGGAAGACGTAGAGCACGGCGGTCGCGATGCCGAGGGCCGCGGCGAGGAGCGCGATGCTCGGCGAGCGCGTGCCGAGGATGAGCCCGGCGGCGAGGGCGATGGACCCGATCGTCACCCCGTGCCGCACGGAGCGGGTCCGCCATTCGACGACGAAGGTGACGAGACCGAGCAGGGCCGCGATGCCGAGGGCGCTCCGGGTTCCGAAGACCCCCTCCAACGGGCCGCCGAAGGCGAGGTTCCCGCTGATCCCGAGGAACGGCAGCGGGGTGTCGATGAGCACGCCGCTCACGACCTCCAGCGCCAGGGAGGTGCCGAGGAGTGCGCGGAAGGCGGTGCCCGTCGCCCTGACGATCTGAATGGTGTCGCGGGTGAGCGCGATCACGATGGCGATGAAGGCCCACGCGAGCTGCCCGCCGATGGCGGGTAGGGTCGCGAGCGGCGTGGCGCTCCACACCACCGACACCGCGCTCCAGGCGAGGAACAGCAGGACCGAGATCGGCAGGAGGCCACGCCACTCGATGATGGGGAGGCGTGCGAGGAGGATGCCCGTGCCGATCGTCGCGAGGCCGACGAGCATCGCGCTGAACCCGGCGGCACCGATCAGGCTCGTGATGAGGTGCTCGCCGAAGGCGGTCGCGACGGCGATGGTGGCGAACGCGGCGGCCAGCGGCGCCGACGACAGGACGCGCGCGGCGACGGAGAACGCGTCGAAGTCCGCCGGTCTCACGCCGGGCTCATCCGCCGACGACGTCGCGGCGGTGCGCGGGTGCGAGGTCGGACGAGGCTGCGACGGTGGGAACAGGCCAGGCGGGTTCCTGCTTGGTCTTCACCACGAGGAGCACGAGGAGGACCCATCCGGATTCGATGAGCAGCCGACTCTCCGCGACCGATTGCACGACGAGGGAGACCGCGATGAGGACGGGGGCGAGCGACAGGGCCGTGTACGGCCGCTGTGCGTCGAGGTCGACGCGCGGACGGTCGACGGCCAGGAACCAGGTGCGGGTCAACATGGACAGGACGACCGCGGCGAAGAGCACCAGGCCGACGACGCCGAGTTGGAACCAGACGTCGAGCCAGGCGTTGTGCGCCTGGAGCTGTCGGACGCCGCGTCGGATGACCAGGTCGGTGAAGAGCGGCTCCCACGGTGCCCACGGACTCGAGAAGCCCCATCCGAAGACCGGCCGTTGTTCGATGAGGCGCCACACGGTCGCCCAGATGTCGAGTCGACCGGTGAGGTCCGGGCTCTTCCCGAGCAGGCCGAGGAGTTGCGTCCGGAAGACGACCGCTCCCACCGCACCGACGACCCCGATGCCGAGGAAGCCGAGGTACACCGGCGTCCTCGCCTCCGGGCGAGGTGCCTGACGGATCGCCAGTGCAGCGGCGAGGACCACCGCCGTCACCACGGCAGCGAGCAGGATGGTGGTCGAGAAGCTCAGGAGGAACATCACGACGGAGAGACCGAGACGGATGAGCAGGGTCCAGCGACGTTCCGGGCCGGCCAGCCCGGCTGCACCGGGCTCGTCGCGGCGCGCCGCCAGCCGGAGCCCGAAGACGATGATCCCGAGCAGCGCCACCACGGCGAGGAGGTTGGCGTTCCCCGAGATGCCCTGGACACGTCCTCCGGAGAACAGGAGGTCCCTCGACCAATAGTCGAGCAGGGGCGGGTCCGCCGAGTCCCCGGCGTAGAAGTTCGGGAGCACCGGGTGTCGGATGATCGCCGCGACGACGAACTCGAAGAGGAGGGAGAGTGACAGCACCCACGTCACGGCACGGCCGAGGACGCGGATGACCTCGGGCCAGGAGAAACAGCCCGCGAGGGTCACGCCGAGGATGGTGCACAGCGCCGCACCGAGCAGGGTCGCGGCCGTGCCGCTGGGGTAGGCGGACCAGGCGAGGGAGACGATCGACAGCACCCCGTAGCCGACGAGTGACCACGGCACCCGGGTGCGCCGCCAGTTCGGGCGGACGACCATCAGGCACGCGAGCGCGGCACCACCTGAGACGAGTGCCACCGCCGTGTAGCCCCAGATGGTGAAGAGGTTCGTCCAGAACGTCCCGGCGAGCACCGCGAACGTCGCGAACACCGCGACGTGCCTGACGACGAGTGCGCGTGTCGTCAGCGCTGCCGGCGGGCGGGGCGGGGCGGGTTCGGTGGACAGCATCGTGCCCCCAGGGTAGCGGCTGCGGCCGCCACCGAGGCCCTGGTCCAGCGCGGTGGTCAGACGAACGCCGCGGTGCCGGTAATGGCCCGCCCGACGATGAGCGCGTTCATCTCCCGCGTGCCCTCATAGCTGTAGAGGGCTTCGGCATCCGCGAAGAACCGGGCGGCGTGGTAGTCCAGCACGATGCCGTTCCCGCCCATGATCTCCCGTGCCCACGCGACCGTCTCGCGCATCCGCGCGGTGCAGAACGCCTTGGCGAGCGCGGAGTGCTCGTCGCGCTGGGTGCCCTCGTCGAGCATCTGCGAGACCCGGACGCACATCGCCATCGATGCCGTGATGTTCCCGAGGCACTTCGAGAGGAGGTCCTGGATCAGCTGGTGGCCCGCGATCGGCTTGCCGAACTGCACGCGCTCCTTGGCGTAGGCGACCGCCGCCTCGTACGCGCCGACAGCGACGCCGACACTCGACCAGGCGACGCCGGCGCGCGTGAGTCGCAGTACCTTCGCCGTGTCGCGGAAGGAGTTCGCGTGCTGCAGCCGGAGGCGCTCGGGGACCCGGACGTTGTCGAGGGTGATGTCGGCGTTCTGCACCATGCGCAGGCTGATCTTGCCCTCGATCTTGGTCGCGGAGTAGCCGGGGGAGTCGGTCGGCACGATGAAGCCCTTCACCTGACCGTCGGCGGTGTCCTTCGCCCAGATGATCGTGATGTCGCTGAAGGTCGCATTGCCGATCCACCGTTTCGAGCCGGACAGGATCCAGTCGTCGCCGTCCCTGGTCGCCGTGGTGCGGAGCCCCTGTGCGCTGTCCGACCCCGATTGCGGTTCGGTGAGACCGAAGGCACCGAGGACCTCGCCGGAGGCGAGCTTCGGCAGCCATTCGTCCTGCTGCTCCTGGGAGCCGCACTCGCTGATCGAGCCCATGGTGAGACCGTCCTGCACCCCGACGAAGGTGGAGATCGACGCGTCGATCCGGGAGAGCTCCATCGAGGCGAGGCCGCGGAACACGGCGCTGTTCTCGAACGGCGTCGTCTCCGGCCAGGCCCATCGGGCGACGTCGAGCTCGAGGAGCGGGGTGATGAGGTGCTTCGGGAACTCGGCTCGCTCCCAGTACTCGTTCACGATCGGCTTCGCCTCGGTCTCGGCCCAGGCTCGAAGGCGGGCGATGGCCTCCTGCTCGGGAGCCGTCAGAAGGCTCTCGAAGCCGTAGAAGTCGCTGGCGAGGGGTTCGAAGATCATGGTCCGTTGCTCCATTGCGTCCGCTGGCGCCGGATCGGCGTCCCGGCCAGCCTAGGCAGGTGCGCTCGGCGCGGACAACGGCTTGGTAGTTTGGTGCACGGTGCCGGGCGACCGCGTCGCACGGCTTGTAGGACGACGCCAAGCGGCCCCAGGGTCCGGCTGGCGCGTCACCCTCGTCCGTCGAAAGGGCCCCACCATGTTCGTGCCGCTCCGTGCCACTCCTCGTGACTACGCGTGGGGGTCGTCGACGGCGATCGCGGAGGTGCTCGGGTCCGAGCGCTCAGGACGTCCGGAGGCGGAACTCTGGCTCGGCGCACACCCCGGGGCGCCGACGCCGATCGCGGATCCGTCGACGGTGGGGGGACACGCCGACCTCGAGCGCTGGCTCGCCGCCGATCCCTCCGCGCTCGGCGGGCACGGCTCGCTGCCGTTCCTCCTCAAGATCCTCGCAGCGGCCCATCCGCTCTCGCTGCAGGCCCACCCCGACCTGCAGCGCGCCGCCGCGGGCTTCGCCGCCGAGAACGCGCGAGGGGTGCCGCTCGACGCTCCGCACCGCAACTACAAGGACGCGCTCCACAAGCCGGAACTCATCGTCGCCCTCCGGGACGGCTTCGAGGCGCTCTGCGGGTTCCGCGAGCTCGATGCGACCGATGCGCTGCTCGCCGAGCTGGTGGCCTCGGCGCCCGATCCGGCTGCTGCGGCGCGCATCACGATGCTCCGCGGGATGCTGGCCGCCCCCGACGGGCTCCGCGACACCGTGCGAACCCTGCTCGAGCAGCTCCCCGGCGGGCTGCTCGACGCCCTCGTCGCGTCCGCCGCTGCTCCCGGTTCGGGTGCATTCGACGCCGAGCGGACCCTGGTCGGACGGCTCGCCCAGGAGTATCCGGGCGATCCCGGCATCGCGGTCGCACTCCTCCTCAATCTCGTCACGTTGCGAGCCGGCGAAGCGCTGTACCTCCCAGCCGGGAACATCCACGCCTATCTCCGCGGCATCGGCGTCGAGCTCATGGCCGCGAGTGACAACGTCCTGCGCGGCGGGCTCACCCCGAAGCACGTCGACGTGCCCGAGCTGCTCGAGGTCCTGGAGTTCGAGCCGCGGCCGGTGCCGTGGCTCACCCCGACGGACCTGGGCGGGGGGCTCAGCCTCTTCGTCCCCGACGTGCCGGACTTCGAGCTGCTGCGGGTGGACCTGTCCGATGAGCCGTCCGAGCAGGAGTCGTCGTTCCGGCTCCCCGGCCCCGGGATCGCGATCGTGGTCGACGGTTCGGTGCGGATCACCGGAGCCACCTCGTCCATCGAGCTCGGTCGAGGTGGCTACGCCTTCATCACGCCCGACGAGGCGGAGCTGCGCTTCTCCGGGACCGGGACCCTGTTCCTGGCGACGACCCAGGACTGACCGCCCGGCCGGGTGGCCCGGTCCATCCAGCTCAGGCGCTCTCCCGCACCCCGAAACTCCGCCGGTAGGCGGCAGGCGTGGTGCCGAGGACGCGGTCGAAGTGGTGACGGAGGACGGCTGCGGTGCCGAACCCGGTGTCCGCCGCGATCCGCTCGACACCGTGGTCGGTCCGTTCGAGCATCTCCTGGGCTCGGAACAGGCGTTGCCGGTTCAGCCAGGCGGCCGGCGTGCTGCCGAGCTCCGAGCGGAAGCGGCGTGCGAAGGTCCGCTCGGACATGTGCGCCTGCCGCGCGAGGCGCCCGATGGGCAGGTCCTCGGCGAGGTGGTCGAGCATCCAGTCGACGACCGGTGCGAGCGACTCGCACTGCTGCGCCGCGACGGGGGAGAGGACGTATTGCGCCTGACCGCCGTCACGCTGTGGCGGGACGACCATCCGGCGGGCGATGACGTTCGCGCTCGCCGCGCCGTACTCCTGTCGTACCAGGTGCAGACACGCGTCGATGCCGGCAGCGGTTCCCGCGCCCGTGATGACCTTGCGGTCCTCGACGAACAGCACGTCCGGGTCGACGGTGGTGCCCGGGAACGTCGTCTGCTGCTCGCTCGTGTACATCCAGTGGGTCGTGCTGCGCCGACCGTCGAGCAGCCCTGCCTGACCGAGGACGAACGACCCGCTGCACACGCTGAGGACCCAGGCACCCCGTGCCTCAGCCGCTCGGAGGACGTCGAGGTAGGCCTCGTCGACCGCTCCGGCACGCGATCCACCACGACCGGTGATCACCACGAGGTCCGCCTCGGCCGCGAACGACAGGTCGTCGTCGACGATCATGTCGAAGCCCCGCGCACCGTCGTCGCTCAGGTTCATCCGGACCGGACCGGGGTCCTTCGTGACGATGCGGAGGTCGAAGGCGGGACCGCCCTGGTCCGACCGGTCGATGCCGAAGACCTCGCAGACGACGCTGAACTCGAACGGTTGCAGCCCCGGGATGGCGAGCAGGGCGACCTTCGACAGCATGGGACCTCCGGATGATCGATTTGGCAGGAATGTGCTCATTTGCGTCCATCCTGCCACTGGTGGCAGTTTTTCGCCATTCCTAGAGTTTCAGACATGTCCATCATCGCACTCGTCATCGGCATCCTCACCGTCCTCATCGCCGTCGTCGCTTCCGCCGCGAGCCTCCGTGCCGTCCTGACCGACGGCTATCGCCGTGTCCCCAGCCGTGCCGGCGCACGACGCACGCGCCTCCAGTAGTCTGGTCACTCCGTCTGCAGCACGGCAGGTGGAGGACTCCCTGGAGGAAGCATCGTGGCGTGGCTGGTGACGGGCGGAGCCGGATACATCGGAGCCCATGTGGTGCGGGCCTTCCAAGCGGAGGGGATCGACGTCGTCGTCCTCGACGACCTGTCGAGCGGACACGAACGCTTCGTTCCTGCGGGTGTGCCGTTCGTCCGCGGAACCCTGCTCGACGGCTCGGTCCTCGAGCGCACCTTCTCCGAGTTCGAGCTGAGCGGTGTCGTCCACGTCGCCGGGTACAAGTACGCGGGTGTCTCCGTGCAGCGCCCGCTCCACACGTACGCCCAGAACGTCACGGCCACCGCGATGCTGCTCGCCGCGATGGAGGAGCACCGGGTGGAGCGCATCGTCTTCTCGTCGAGCGCCGCGGTGTACGGGACCACGGACGTCGACCTCGTCACGGAAGACACCCCGAAAGCACCCGAGTCGCCCTACGGCGAGTCCAAGCTCATCGGTGAGTGGCTGCTCCGCGACCAGGGTGTCGCCACCGGGCTGCGCCACACCTCGCTGCGGTACTTCAACGTCGTCGGCTCCGGGACGGACGAGGTCTACGACACGAGTCCGCACAACCTCTTCCCGCTCGTCTTCGACGCGCTCCTCGCCGGACGCACCCCCCGCATCAACGGCGACGACTACCCGACGTCGGACGGCACCTGCGTCCGCGACTACCTGCACGTCGCGGATCTCGCAGCCGCGCACGTCGCCGCAGCCAAGCGGCTCGATGCGGGTGAGCCCCTCGAGGCGGCGTACAACCTCGGAAGCGGGGACGGGTCGAGCGTCGGCGAGATCATGACCGCGATGGCGGAGGTGACCGGGATCGACTTCACCCCCGAGATCATGCCGCGGAGGGCGGGCGATCCCGCACGGATCGTCGCGTCCGGCGCGCTCGCAGCGCGCGACCTCGACTGGCGGATGCGACACGATCTGCGCCAGATGGTGGAGAGCGCGTGGCGGGCCAGGCGCGCCGCCGACTGACGTCGCGCGGCCGCACGATCCGCCCCGACAGGCCCCGACACCCAGTTCGGGTCACACTCGGCGCGTCGCGAACCCTCACCTCGTGATTGAGGCTTTACGATGTGCGACTTGACTCGACCATAACTACAAGGGTGTAATTATGTATCGCGCCGCGTGGCGCAGGGTACGAGTAGGTGGGGAGACGGTATGGCGATTCCTGAGTATCGTGCCGGAGTACCCGACGACTGGTTCGTCGATCCGGTCAATCTGGGAGTCCCCGGCGTCCGTCAGCCCGCTGCGGAGGGCGAGGACGACACCCAGCTCTCCTGGCAGACCGATGCGCTGTGCGCGCAGACCGACCCCGAGGCGTTCTTCCCCGAGAAGGGTGGATCCACGCGCGACGCGAAGCGGATCTGCACCAGCTGCGACGTCAAGTCGCAGTGCCTGGAGTACGCGCTCGCGAACGATGAGCGCTTCGGCATCTGGGGCGGCCTCTCCGAGCGCGAGCGCCGGAAGCTGCGCAAACGCGCCGTCTGACGCTCCTTCGAACGCCGACCGAGCCGCTCCCGGCTCACCGGAACGCCCCCGATTCGGGGCGCGCCCGCTCGGTTCCCGCTCTTCCGGCCGGACCCGCTTAGTCTGAATCCGATGTCTCCCCGAGTAACGGCGATTCTCGTGGTGCGCGACGGCTCAGAGCCGCTCGCACGCACGCTCGACGCCCTCCGTGCCCAGACCCGTCCGGCGGACGGGATCATCGCCGTCGCCACCCGCGCGAGTGAGGCGACGATCGAGGAACTCGGCCGCGTCCCCGGCATGAAGCTCGTGACCTCGACCGAGGATCTCAGCTTCGCGCAGGCCGTGGCCGCCGGCGTCCGCGTCACCGATCAGCCTGAGGACGCCGAGCAGATGCTCTGGTTGCTCTCGGAGGACACGGCTCCCGAGCCAACGGCGCTCGCCGCACTGTTGGGCGCCCTCGAGGTCTCACCGTCCGTCGGTGTGGCCGGTCCGAAGATCCTCGACTGGGACGACGCGTCGTTCCTCCGTCGCTACGGCGAGACGATCACCACCCTCGGTGCGGCGGTCCCGGTGGTCGAGGACGAGCTCGACCAGGCTCAGCACGACACGATGAACGACGTGATGGCGGTCGGTCCGGCCGGCATGCTCGTGCGCCACCAGCTGTGGGACCAGTTGGGAGGCTTCGACCAGGCCCTCGTGGCGGACGACGCCCTCGACTTCTGCATCAGGACCCGCCTCGCGGGCTACCTGGTCGCGGTCGTGCCGACGGCGCGGGTCGCCTCCGCCGGCGAAGGCATCGCCGGGCCCTCCTGGTCGAACCGGCTCGGCGCGCGTCGCCGCCGCCACCGTCAGGCCCGCGCCGCGCAGCTCCACCGCCGTCTCGTCTATGCGCCCGGGATCATGGTCCCGGTGCACTGGCTCAGCCTCGTGCCCCTCGCCATCCTCCGGGTCATCGGCCACTTCGTGAAGAAGCAGCCCGAGCTCGTGCTGGGCGAGCTCTCGGCGGCGTTCGCCGTCGCGTTCTCCGGGACGAAGGTCGGGAGCGCCCGGCGCCAGCTCGCGAAGAACCGGACCTTGGGCTGGTCGAGCATCGCCGGCTTGCGGATGCGACTCGACGAGGTCCGACGCAAACGCGCGCTCGCGCGGGAGGCGACGCAGATCGGCTTCATCGGCGAGGAACGCGACCTTCGCTTCTTCTCCGGCGGAGGCGCCTGGGTCGTCCTCGCGACGGCGGTCATCGGAGCGGCCATCCTCGCTCCGCTCCTCGGGGCCACGTACCTCACCGGCGGAGGGCTCCTCCCGCTCTCGGCGACGGTCGGCGACCTCTGGCAGCACATCGGCTTCGGCTGGCGCGACGTCGGCCTCGGGTTCGTCGGCGCAGCCGACCCGTTCAGCGCTGTCCTCGCGGTACTCGGGAGCATCACCTTCTGGCAGCCCTCGTTCTCGCTGGTCCTGCTCTTCCTGCTCGCGCTCCCGCTCTCGGCGCTCGGCGCCTGGTTCGCCGCCACCCGGCTCACGGAGCGAAGCGGTCCTCGTGCGGTGGCGGCGCTGCTCTGGGCGCTCGCCCCGACGCTCCTGACCGCGCTCGCCGACGGTCGTCCTGCGGCCGTCATCGTCCACGTCCTGCTGCCCTGGCTGTTCTACGCGGGTGTGGTCGCTTCCCGGTCGTGGGCCGCAGCCGGCACGAGCGCCTTCCTCTTCGCCGCGATCGTCGCGAGCTCGCCGTCCCTGGCCCCGGCGTTGCTCGTCATCTGGCTCGTGGCGATGGTCTTCGCCGGTCGGGGAGTCGCGAGGGTGGGACTCGTCCCGATCCCCGCCATCGCGCTGTTCGCCCCGCTCATCTGGCAGCAGGGGATCCATCGCAACAACTGGCTCGGACTCCTCGCGGATCCGGGCGTCGCGACGCCCGCGACCGCGGCTTCCGGCTGGCAACTGTCCCTCGGCTTCCCCGGCGGCAGCCTGGGTGGATGGAGCCAGCTCGGCGCGGCGCTCGGGCTACCGGGTGCTGCTCCCGGCATCGTGGTGCCCGCGCTGCTCGCGCCGCTCGCGATCGTCGCCCTGCTGGCCCTGTTCCTCCCGGGGTCCCGACGGGCCGTCCCGTTGCTCATCGCGGCGTTCCTCGGACTCGTGTCGGCGGTGTTCGCCACGCATCTCCTCCTCGCCTCCGCCGCCGGAACGGCCGTCCCTGTCTGGGCCGGTGCGGCGATCAGCCTGTACTGGCTCGGAATCGTGGGCGCTGCGACCCTCGGCCTCGACCGCATCCCACGGTTCCGGGCGGTTCCGGCGATCGTTATGGTCATCGCCGCCGCGGTGATCGCCCTCCCGCTCGCCCTCGCCCAGCCCCTCGGCACCTCGGTGGTCCGGGAGAGTTCCGGGCGCCAGCTGCCCGCCTACGTGACGGCCGCGACGCAGACCGATCCTCGGCTCGGCACCCTCGTCATCACGCCCGGTGACGACGGCACCATCACCGCAGTCGTCATCCGTGGCCAGGGGGAGACGCTCGACGGCCAGTCCACCATCGCCCAGACGGCCCCCGGCGTGTCCTCGGACGACCGCGTCGTCGCCGAGCTCGCCGGTAACCTCGCGTCGCAGAGCGGACTGGACCCGACGGAGACCCTCGTCGAGCACGGCATCGCCTTCGTGCTGCTGTCGCCGGTCGCCGACGGCGAGGAGCAGACGGTGGCAGGTCAGACCGCCGGTCGTGCGGCGAGTGCGCTCGACGCCAACGCGGCGCTGGTCGCCGTCGGTGACACGACGAGCGGGACGCTCTGGCGCACCGTCGCGGACGTCGGCACCGGCCCCGAACTCCCCACGTCCAACGTGCTCGGCACCCTCATCGGTGTCGGCCTGGGCGTCGTGTTCCTCATCACCCTGCTCCTGAGCATCCCCAACGGCGCATCCCGCGACGGGTACCGCGCGGGATCCCGGAAGCCCGTGAAGCTGAAGGGTCGTGCCGCTCGCAAGGCGGCCGCATCCGGGGTGGCGGTCGCGGTGATCGACGACGAGGCGACCGGCACGTACGACGACGAGCAACCGTCCGCCGATCTCGACGACGAGGCGGAGGGTTCCGAGTCGGCCACCACCGCCGACGCGTCGACACGTCCCTCCAAGCCGCGTTGGTGGCGCCGGGGTCAGGCCTCCGCCGAGGCACCAGCTCCCGCGTCGGCACAGGCCGAAGCAGCCGATGACGCCGTGTCGGTCGATGACGCTGCGTCGACCCCCGACGCCGCGTCGGCCGATGACACCGTCGCTCGCGATGGAACCGGGGCGGTGGTGGAAGACGCCGTCGACCCGGACCCCGACGTGACCGGATCGACGCCGGCCGCCGACGCCGTCGTGGATGCGAACACCACAGCCGACCAGGTCTCCGACGAACCTGCGGTCGCCACGGGGGATGCCGTCGTGTCCGAGGCGGATCCGAGCGACTCGACCGAGACGGCGCCGGATACCGACACCACCCGCCGGGACACCCCTGGAACGGAGCAGCCGCATGCCCAGTAAGCGCGGAGTCGCCATCACCTCCGGTCGGATCGTCACCGGCCTCGTCGGGATCGGGATCGCCGCGGTCACGATCGCAGCGGCCGGGCAACTGCCCCTCCCGACGGTCGAGATCGCCCCTCAGGACATCCGAGTCACCCCGGTGGCCGGCGACCAGTCGGTCGTGTGCCCTGGGCCGCTGCTCGCCCTGGCCCAGGACGCGACGGCCGCCACGGCAGCCGGCTCCTTCGGCCCGGCGAGTGTCGACTTCGGAGCGAACGGGGTGACGCCCACGACGCGTGAGCTGGCCGCACCCGACAACACGAGCGGCGCGGCGGACGGCGGACCCACGGTGATCACCGTCCCCGGCGCGACCGACGGGACGGTGACCCCACTGAGTGGCGCGCAGTCGCAGATCGCCGCCGAAGCCGAAGCCGAGGTCGCCGGTCTGGCGGCCGCCGCCTGCACGCCGGCCTCGGCCGAGAGCTGGCTCGTCGGCGGGTCGAGTGACATCGGTCGCACCACGCTGGTCCTGCTGAGCAATCCGTCGGCCGTCGATGCGAACGTGACCCTCGAGGTCTTCGGTGCTGCCGGGCGGATCGACGCTCCGGGTGCCGCCGGGATCGTCGTCGCCACCGGCACGCAGCGCGTGATCGCCCTCACCGGCCTCGCGCCCAACGAGCCGACCCCCGTCGTGCACGTGTCGAGCGAGGGCGGTCAGGTGGTGGCCGCGCTCCAGCAGAGCACGGTCCGCGTCCTGACCCCCGGCGGCGTGGAGGTCCAGGGGCCGACCGCGTCGCCCTCGACCGACCTCGTCATCCCGGGCGTCGTCGTCACCGCCCCGGCGGCCGCAGGGGCGAGCTCCGACACCGCGTCCGTCGACGACCGGGCCACGGCCCTCAGACTGTTCGCGCCGGGATCCGATGCCGCCGACGTCGTCATCACCGCCACCCGCGAGAACGCGAAGGACGAGCCGATCGTCATCGACGCCACCATCCAGCCGGGCGTTCCCGGCGAGATCGCCCTGGCCGACCTCCCGGCCGGTGAGTTCTCGCTGGAGGTCACCTCGACCCGACCGGTGGTCGCCGCGGCCAGGACGAACTCGCGCGGCGGAACGCTCGAGGATTTCGCCTGGTTCGGAGCGACACCCGCACTCGACGACACCGCGGCCTTCACCGTCCCGACCGGGCCGGGACAGAAGCTCCACGTCTTCAACCCGACCGGCACCGACGCCGAACTCACGTTGACGGGGGCTGACGGCAAGGAGACCACGGCGAAGGTCGGAGCCGGAGCCGCGGTGACGCTCGGCGTCGGCCCGGGTCAGAGTTACGTCCTCGCCGGGGGCGACGGCCTCCACGCCTCGATCAGTCTCGCTGCGGCGGGGCGGCTCACATCACTGCCGGTCACACCGCCGAACCCGCTGGCTGCGCCGATCAGCGTCTACCCGCGGTGACCGCGGCGGCCGCGGGTCAGAGGAACCGGTAGCGTTCCGGCCCGAGGTCCCAGGGGTCCTTGCCGAGGAGCTCGGCGACGGCGCGGAACACGCAGCTCTCCACCATCATGCGCTGATGCAGCTCGTCGTTCCGGTGGAGCTTGCTCATCCGCTGGATGGGCAGCCGGTACAGGATGATCCGTCGGCGTGCTCGGTCGACGAACCAACGGTCGACGCCGTCCGTCCCGGAGTTCTGCGCCGGCATCGCGCCGACCTCGAACCGGACGTCGGCGAGTTCGGCGGGCCAGGCTCCGCGGAGGTAGTCGGCGGTGGTGGCGACCGTCAGGTCGAACTGGTCGATCCGGGTGTCGATCGGTGGCACGTCCGGTCCGACGACGCTCGAACGACCGTTGCGACCGTGCCGTGATCGGCGGCGCGAGAGGGCGCCTCGCGTCTCCTCGTCAGCCTGCGCCATGCGTCCAGTCTAGGTGTCGTCGGCGGCCCGGTTCAGACCCGCTCGACCGGCGAGCCGGACGGTGCCGCCGGCGCCGCCGGGCTACGCTGGGGCAAATGGTGGACAGGATGTGTTCGAAGGTCGGCTGCTCGCGCGAGCCCGTAGCGACGCTGACTTATGACTACCGTGACTCGATGGCCGTCCTCGGGCCGCTGAGCATCGAGAAGAGTCCACACAGCTACGACCTCTGCTCCATCCATGCCGTACGGCTGAGCGTGCCGCAGGGCTGGAGCGTCGTGAAGCACAGCGTCCTCGGCGACGTCGGCTACGGCTCCTGACCAGCGGCATCCCACCGCGCCTTGCCGATCTCGGGGCCGACATGAAGGTCCACGACGCGTGACGGTCTGCGAGAATGGCGTCATGAGTTCTTCCGCACCGTCTGCCCCCACGACCACCCTGCCCTACAAGGTGGCCGACCTGTCGCTCGCCGAGGCCGGCCGACACCAGCTCCGCCTCGCCGAGAACGAGATGCCCGGCCTGATGGCCCTCCGCGAGGAGTTCGGCGCGAGCCAGCCCCTCGCCGGCGCCCGTATTGCCGGTTCGCTGCACATGACGGTGCAGACCGCGGTGCTCATCGAGACACTCGTCGCGCTCGGCGCCCAGGTGCGCTGGGCGAGCTGCAACATCTTCTCGACCCAGGACGAGGCGGCGGCCGCTGTCGCCGTCGGTCCGCACGGGACCGTCGAGGCACCGGCCGGTGTGCCGGTCTTCGCCTGGAAGGGCGAGACGCTCGAGGAGTACTGGTGGTGCACCGAGCAGATCTTCGACTGGTCGACCGAAGCGGCCACGGCCGGAGCCGAGTGGACCGGCCCCAACCTCATCCTCGACGACGGTGGCGACGCGAGCATGCTCGTCCACCAGGGCCGTCGGTTCGAGCTGGCTGGAGCGGTCCCCGACACGACCGACGCCGACAGCCACGAGTACAGCATCGTCCTCGACGTGCTCCGCCGTTCGCTCGCCGGCAGCAGCGACCGCTGGACGAAGGTCGCCGCCGACATCCTCGGCGTGACCGAGGAGACCACCACCGGTGTCCACCGCCTCTACGAGCTGGCGAAGCAGGGTGAGCTGCTGTTCCCCGCGATCAACGTGAACGACTCGGTCACGAAGAGCAAGTTCGACAACAAGTACGGCATCCGGCACTCGCTGCCGGACGGCCTCAACCGCGCGACCGACGTGCTCATCGGTGGCAAGGTCGTCTTCGTCGCGGGCTACGGCGACGTCGGGAAGGGCGCGGCCGAGGCCCTCCGCGGCCAGGGCGCTCGGGTCATCGTCTCCGAGGTCGACCCGATCTGCGCCCTCCAAGCGTCGATGGACGGCTTCCAGGTCGCGACCCTCGAGAGCGTCGCCGAGCAGGTCGACATCATCGTGACGTGCACCGGCAACTTCAACGTCGTCACCCTCGACCACATCCTCGCGCTCAAGCACCTCGCGATCGTCTCGAACGTCGGGCACTTCGACAACGAGATCGACATGGCCTCGCTCGAGGCGCTCGAGGGCGCCGAGAAGATCGAGATCAAGCCCCAGGTCCACGAGTGGCGCCTCCCCACGGGGCGCAGCGTCCTCGTGCTCAGCGAGGGACGCCTCATGAACCTCGGGAACGCGACGGGGCACCCCTCGTTCGTGATGAGCAACTCCTTCACGAACCAGGTGCTCGCACAGCTCGAGCTCTGGACGCGGATCGAGG
Source organism: Plantibacter sp. MDV22-iso1 (assembly GCF_058408345.1). Lineage (NCBI taxonomy): Bacteria > Bacillati > Actinomycetota > Actinomycetes > Micrococcales > Microbacteriaceae > Plantibacter > Plantibacter sp. MDV22-iso1. Next base: position 305,074 of record NZ_JBZVDY010000003.1, on the reverse strand, counting down.
AGTACCCGATCGGCGTGTACGTGCTGCCGAAGCACCTCGACGAGAAGGTCGCTCGCCTGCACCTCGACGCGCTCGGCGTGCAGCTGACGACGCTCACGGGCGAGCAGGCCGACTACATCGGTGTGCCGGTCGAGGGCCCGTACAAGGTCGACCACTACCGCTACTAGGCGGTGTCGCCGGTTCCCCGCCTCAGCGGTCGGGGAACCGGTGCGGCTGACCGCTCAGCACCGGCTGGAGGAGCGACAGTCGCTGACGGGCCGCGAGCTGGGCCTGGTACTCGCGCTCCCGGCGGATGACGGCGACCCCGACGAGGAACGCCTCCGGCGGAGCGATCGGCAGGGGCGACACGAATCGGGACACCTCTGCCGCGAGTTCGGCCGCCAATCGGGTCCTCGTGGCCGGGGTGAGCGAGCCGGCCTGCTTGAGGAACTGGGTGACGCGCCGCGCCAGCGGGTCGGGCAGTCGGGCGACGTCCGCACCGCCGGCCCAGGCGGCGAGCTGCGGCGGGATCATCGCCACGGGCTCCACCACCCGCGGCAGACGCTCACGTTGGCTGTAGGTCCCGGCGAGCACGTCGCCCAGGCGCTTCGAGCGAGCACTGAGCAGGCCGGTGAGTGCGGCGATGCCGCCAGCTGTGGCGTAGATCTCGAAGTACCCGGTGAGCGCACGGATGAACGCGTGCCGGAAGCCGGGTGCACCCCCGTCGTCTCGGACGATCCGCGCACCGACGACCAGTCTGCCGAGCGACCGTCCGCGGGTGGCGATCTCGACCGCTGCCGGCAGGACGACGAGGCAGAGCACCGTCAGGCCGAGCACGATGGCGGTGAACATCGCGGTGTCCATGGCGACTCCCGACAGGATCCAGGAGAACATCGCGAGCATGAGGCCGACGAACACGAGGATCGACACTACGTAGTCGATGATGGCACCCGCCGCGCGCAGGATGAATCCGGTGGGCCGCACGTCGAGGGCGACCGCCTCGCCGGTGATGAGCTCGGTGCCGTCGTCCAGCGTCGTCTCGTGCAGCGGGACCCTGGCCGGTTCGGACATGTGCTCCATTCAAGCAGATGCGCGGGGGACCGGCCATGGAGCGCCGCCACCGCGTAGCATGGCTGCGATGGACCTCGACGCCTACTCCGCAGCCCACCGCCAGGAATGGGACCGCCTCGACGCGCTCGGCAAGCAGCGGTTCTTCAGCGGGCCTGAGGCCGATGAGTTGATCGACCGCTATCAAGCCGGGGCGACCCAGCTCTCCGCGATCAAGACGACGGCCGGATCGACGCTCGTCGGCGACCGTCTCTCGGTGTCGCTGTCGCGGGCACGCCTCCGGTTCACCGGGGCCAGTGCGAACGTGTTGTCGAGTGTCCCGCGGTTCTTCGTCCTGGCGCTGCCGGCCGCGCTCTACCGGGTCCGGTGGGTGACCCTCGCGGTAGCGGTCGCGACCGTCGTCATCGCGACCCTGTACGCCGTGTGGATCGCCGGCAACCCACAGGTCCTCGCGAACCTCGGTACCGACGCCCAGCTCAAGCAGTACGTCGAGGACGACTTCGTCGCCTACTACTCCGACAACCCGGCCGCGAGCTTCGCCGGCCAGGTGTGGACCAACAACGCGTGGATCGCAGCGCAATGCGTGGCGTTCGGTATCAGCGGCGTCTGGGTCCCGTACATCATCGTCACCAACGCCCAGGGGGTCGGGCAGGCCGCGGGCGTCATGTTCGCCTACGGCAAGGGCGACGTGTTCTTCGAGTACATCCTCCCGCACGGCATGCTCGAGCTCACGGCGGTGTTCGTCGCGGCAGCGGCGGGTCTCCGCATCTTCTGGGCCTGGGTGGCACCAGGGCCACGGACGAGGGGCCAGGCGCTTGCCGAGGAGGGCCGAGCGCTGTTCACGATCGCCATCGGGCTGGTGATCGTGCTCTTCGTCTCGGGGCTCGTCGAGGGCTTCGTGACGCCGGCACCGTGGCCGTGGGCGGTCAAGATGCTCATCGGCGGGGGAGCGCTCGCCGCGTTCCTGACCTACATGTGCTGGTGGGGCGGTCGCGCGTACCGCTCGGGTGAGCGCGGCGACCTGGCTGCGTTCGAGGCCGGCGCGAAGCGGATCGTCGCCGGCTGACGGTTACTCGCCGGCTTCGGATCGTGCGCGGCGCTCGGCGTTCCTGGCGTTGACCCGGGCGTTCTCGGCGTTCACCTCGGCGTGGACGGCACGCTCCTGCACGAGCCAGGCGGGCAGCGTGCGGAGCAGCTCCTGGATCTGTTCGGTGGTCAACGCCTCGGTGATCTCGGCGCGAGCCAGACCGGAGGTCGACACGCCCAGCTTGCGGGCGACGACGTCGCGCGGGTGCGGTCCGTTCTTGCGGAGCTCGACGAGCCAGTCCGCCGGGTTCGCCTGCAGTTCGAGGAACGCCGACCGCGTGATCGGCTCCTCCTGGAACGACGCCGGGGTCGCCGGCAGGTAGACCCCGAGCTTCTTCGCCGCGGTCGCCGGTTTCATGATCTGTTCGCTCGCACCCATCCGCTCAGCGTACCTCGCTGCGGTGTCCTCGCCCAACCGGCCGGATCACCCGTCGACTGAGCTGCAGTAGTGTGGCAAGCCGAGCAGTGGAGGCTTCGATGGACAGGCAGGACGACCAGGTCGACGGGATCGAGGTCGGCGACGACGGGATCGGCGCCGACACGGTGCCGGAGATCGTTCCGCCGGCGCTGACCGTCGCCTACGCACGCGGCGTGAACCCGGGGAAGTGGGCGCGCATCTGGAGCGAGCGCCGTCCGGACGACGAACTCCGCCTGATCCGGGTGGACCTCGACGAGCAGCGAGCGGTCCTGGCCTCCGGTGCGGCGGACGTCGTGCTCGCCCGGGTCCCGATCGACCATGACGGGCTGAACACGATCGCCCTGTTCGAGGAGCTCCCCGTCGTCGTCTTCGCCAAGGGCGCTGCCCTCGGAGCCGAGGACACGGTCGGGATGGCCGCGCTCGCCGACGAGCAGCTGATCATGACGCCGCTCGTCCTCGAGTGGGCCGAACGTGCCGCCGCGCTCGGGTTCGAGGCCTCGGCGGCGCCGTTGACCGACGACCCGGAGGCCGCGGTCGAGCTGGCCGCGTCCGAGGTCGGAATCGTCGTGGTCCCGCAGTCGGTCGCGCGACTGCACCAGCGGAAGGACGTGGAGTACCGTCCGATCGCCGATCTTCCATCCATCCCGGTCGTGCTGGTGTGGCCTCAGGACCGCGAGGACGAAGCCGTGGAGGAGTTCATCGGCATCGTGCGCGGACGCACGGCCAACAGTTCGCGACGGTCCGCCCCGACCGAGCAGGCCGCCGCTCCTGCACCGCAGCAGGCCGCGAGACGACGGAAGAAGCCGAAGGCCGGCTCGACCCAGGGCACCGCCGCCGGGACGAGCCGGGGCGCCCAGCTCGCCGCGCGGAAGGCCAAGCAGGAGGAGCTCGCCCGGGAACGCCGCAAGAAGCGCAAGGGCCGCTGATCCGTTCTCCCGGGTCCCGCCGGCACGCGGAGGGACCCCGTCGATCGGCGACGGATCGGGTCAGAGTCGACCGGAGGCCTTGAGCGCGATGTAGGCGTCGGCGAGCGCCGGAGGCAGGGTCTCGGGTGAACCGGTGACGACGTCGGCCCCGAGCTGTCTGATCGCCGCCGACACGCGTTCGATGTCGAGCAGGGCGCGTTCGGCCGCAGCGGCGCGGTACACGGTCTCGCGGTCGCCGCGGTCGCGCGTGGCCTCGAGGGTCGCCGGGTCGACGACGCTCGTCACGACCACCGTGTGGCGCTGTGTGAGCTGGGGGAGGACGGCGAGGAGCCCGCGCGCGGCCCCGGGGGCGTCGATCGAGGTCTGCAGGACGACGAGGGCGCGCTGGTTCGTGATCTGTCTGACCTGGCCGGGGACGGCGTCCCAGTCGGTCTCGATGAGTTCCGGGTCGACGAGCGCCATCGCGTCGACCATCCTCGAGAGGAGTTCGGCACCGGTCGCGCCCTGGACGCGACCACGCACCCGCCGGTCGTAGGCGAGATAGTCGATGCGGTCCCCGGCTCTCGTGGCGAGGGCGGCCAACAGGAGCGCGGCTTCGAACGCCGTGTCGATGCGCGGCTCATCGGCGATGCGGGCAGCCGAAGTGCGGCCGGTGTCGGTGACGATGACGACCCGGCGGTCACGCTCGGGCCGCCAGGTGCGGATCATGACGTCGCCGCGTCGTGCCGTGGCACGCCAGTCGATCGAACGCACGTCGTCACCTCGCACGTATTCGCGGAGGGAGTCGAACTCGGTGCCCTGACCGCGGACCATGACGCTCGTCGCGCCGTCGAGCTCGCGGAGGCGTGCGATCCGGCTCGGGAGGTGCTTCCGGGAAGTGAACGCCGGCAGGACCCGGAGGTGCCCGGTGCTGTTCAGCGTCGCCTGTCGAGCGAGGAGACCGAGCGGACCGAACGACCGCACCGTGACCTGGGACACCCGTCGCTCGCCCCGACGGAACGGGGTGAGCACCAGGCTGAGGCTCCGCCGCTCACCGGGCGGGAGGTCGACGCGGAGCCGCTCGGTGGGCGCGCCGGCCGATGGCTGCCAGGCGTCGCGCACCAGCGCCCGGACGCGGCGACCTCCGCGGTTCGTCAGGAAGAGGGTGCTCGTCGCCGAGTCACCGAGCCTGACCCGGGACGGCAGCTGCCGCTGCAGGACGATGTCACGAGGCGAACCGGCGACCGCGAGGTCGAGCGCTCCGAGCGCGGCGGCGAGCACGAGCCACGCGATGAACGCCGGAGCTGCGTCGCCCGTGAGCACGCCGAGCACCACGATCGGCACGATGCCGAACGCGACGAGCGCGACGAACCTCCCGGTGACGGCCATCTAGATGGGCACCTGCACCTGCTGCATGATCGAACGCAGGATCGCGTCGACCGAGACACCCTCGAGCTCGGCCTCGGGCCGCAGCTGCATGCGGTGGCGCCACACCGGGAGGACCATCGTCTGCACGTGGTCGGGGGTGATCGACTGGTAGCCGCTCAGCCAGGCCCAGGCCTTCGCCGCGGCGAGGAGGGCGGTCGTCCCTCGCGGGCTGACCCCGAGCCGGACGGACGGGCTGCGCCGCGTGGCGCGTGCGAGGTCGACGATGTAGGCGAGGACGTCGGCGCTGGCACCCACGCGTCCGACCTCGAGCTGCGCCGCCCGCAGATCGGCCGCGCCCATGACCGGGCGGACGCCCGCAGCCGTGAGGTCGCGTGGGCTGAACCCGGCGGAATGCCGTCGGAGCACCTCCACCTCGACGTCGCGTTCGGGCACGTCGAGGACGAGCTTCAGCAGGAAGCGGTCGAGCTGCGCCTCGGGGAGCGTGTAGGTGCCCTCGTACTCGATCGGGTTCTGCGTGGCGGCCACGATGAACGGGTCCGGGAGTGGGAGCGAACGGCCGTCGACGCTGACCTGGCGCTCCTCCATCGCCTCCAGCAGGGCGGACTGGGTCTTCGGGGGTGTGCGGTTGATCTCGTCGGCCAGCAGGATGTTCGTGAACACCGGGCCCTCGCGGAACTCGAACTCCCCGGTCTTGGCGTCGTAGACGAGGGAGCCCGTGACGTCGCCGGGCATGAGGTCGGGCGTGAACTGCACACGCTTCGTGTCCAGACTGAGCGCGTGGCTGAGTGATCGGACGAGCAGCGTCTTCGCGACGCCGGGCACACCCTCGAGGAGCGCGTGGCCCTTGGCGAGGAGCGCGATGACGAGCCCGGTGACGGCGGCGTCCTGACCCACCACGGCCTTGCCGACCTCGACGCGGACCTGGGCGAGTGCTCGCCGGAGGTCGTCCGGGTTCGGTGCGGTGGATCCTGGCACGGGGGCGTCGGTCATGGATGGTTCCTTCCGGTGAGGTCCGTGGCGCGCGCGACGGCGGCTTCGAGATCGAGCAGGTGATCGGACAGGGAGACGAGCTCGGCGTCGCTCGTCGGTACGGCGTCGAGCAGGACGGACCGCACGTGCCGAGGGTCGAGTCCGGCGAGTCCGGCGACCGTGTCGGCGACCTCGACGACCGAGGCGTGGCGGGAGAGGCCTGCGGCGACCGCGAGGCGGGACACGGTACCGATCCGCAGCGCGTCCAGCGCCCGCTGACGGTTGCCGGACCGCTGGTAGAGGCGTGCGCGCCCCTCCATCGTCTCGCTCGCGCGGACCGCGACGGGCAGGTCCTCGATGACGAGCGGGCCGAAGCGGCGCCCGCGCCAGAACATGGCCAGGATCGCCGTGATGACGACGGTGCCGGTGACCCCGGCGACCCAGCTCGGCGTCAGCGCGTCGAGGCTCGGGGGGCCGGTGACGGGCACGTCGGCGAGGCTCGGCAGGTACCAGATCAACTGCTCGGTCGAGCCGAGCAGGCCGAGCGCGAGGGCGGCGTTCCCCGCACGGTCGACGACGTCGTTCGTCAGCGCGTCGGCCGAGCCGAGGAGCACCCGTGCGCCGTCCGCCTGCGTCACGACCGCGCTCCCGCCGCTGTCGGCCGTGAAGCAGCCGTCGGCGTCGGCGTCGGTGGTCGTGTACAGCGTCCAGCCACCGGTGACCGTCCCCGCCCGCTCGGCGGTGGGGTCGCCGCAGTCGGACGAGAGGACGTCGGTGGCATCCGAGCTGCCCGCGAACGAGACGCCGGGGAACAGGGTGCGGAGCGCCGCGGCCCGGGGGGTGACGACGACGAGTCCGGCGTCGGCGTCGCCCAACCGCTCGAGCTGCGAGGCCTCGAGCAGCCCGCTGGGATCGAACAGGAGGACGGTGCTGTCGGTGTCCTCGACCGCCTCGAGCGTCGCATCGAGCGTGGTCGTCTCCGTCACGGTGACGCCCTCCTGACGGAGCACCTGCGCGAGCGCGCGTCCGCCGTTCGGGGTCTGGTTGCCCGGACTGAGCAGCGCCGCGTCGATCGACGCGCCTCGCGTCGCGAACATGAGCACGAGGGCGATCCCGACCGCGAAGACCGCCGCGATGATCCAGAACCGGTTCCGTCGCAGCCGGGTCCGCAGCCGTGGTGTGGCGACGTCGGGCTCGGGCTGCCCATGCCCCGTGGGCTTCGCCGTGAGCGTCACCGGACCAGCTCCTCGGGGTCGGCGAGGAGCTGCGGCGCGGCGACGGAGAGCCGCGCGTCGAGCGCTTCGAGCTCCCGGTACTGCGCCTCGGTACCCGTCGCCTCGAGGTAGCGGACGGCGTCGAAGACGTCCGCGGCCTCCGCGAGCGCGCGCCCGTCCTGCGGGAACGCGGCCGCCGCCCGGGCGGCGAAACTGTGCGCCGTCGTGCCGGGGGTGACCACGACGATCGTCCGCTCGGACAGTCCGCGAGCGATCGCCCGATACAGCTCCTGGAGCGCGAGGGTCCAGTCGCCGGCCGCGGCGGCGGTCCTCGCGTCCTGGCGCAACCGCTCGGCGGTCCGATCGTCGCGTTCGCCGAAGAGGTCGAGCTGACGGGCGCTCCGCCGGTTGAGGCGGGGGACGCCCCACACGATGAACGCGATGACGATCCCGACGACGACCACGGTCATCGCGATGATCGGGAACAGGCCCGTGAAGGGGCCCTCACCCGGCACCCGGAGGGAGTTCACCCAGTCCCAGAACGCCTTCGACACGATGTCCCACAACGACGGTTGCGCCGTCTGGTACTCGGGCTTCGACAGCTCACGCTGCAAAAGGTCCCGGGCGCCCGGTGCATCCGGGACGAGCGGGACGTCGAGGCGCGACGCGAGGAACAGCGGGCTCATCGGGTCGCTTTGCCTCCGGCAGCGGCGGCGTCGAAGGGGTTGTCGACCGTCTCGCGGCCGCCCGCGCGTGCCTCGACGAACCGCGCGAGGTCGAGGTCGAGCCCCTCCTTGCGCATCCGCAGGTCCACATAGATGACCGCCGACGTGGCACTGATGACGACGACCGTGATCGCGCCGATGATGACGGAGACGAGCAATGACAGGCCCTGCGCGGCGATGGTGGCGACGATCATGGTCGCCTCCGAGTCCACCCCGACGAACAGCACGGGGACGAGACTCGCGAGCAGGCTGATCGGGGTCGCGACGACCTGCGACGCGACACTGACGACCGAGGAGACGAGGAACTGGACGCCGAAGGTCCGCCAGAAGTAGCCGTCGGTCAGGCGCCAGGAGCGAGCGAGCGAGGGGAACACCTTGCCGTTCTCGAGGACGATGATGCTCGGTGTGAGGGAGAACTTCGTCCCGAGCCACACGGAAGCGGCGATCAGGACGAGCAGGGCGCCGATGCCCATGACCACCGTCAGGACCACGCCCGTGGTCCCGCCGAGACCGGTCAGCACGAATCCGAGGCCCACGGCGACGGCGATGAACACCGTCACGACACCGATCAGGAGGAAGGTGTAGCCGATGAGCGGCAGGAATCGCGCTTTCGTGCGTCGCCAGAGCACGCCGAGTGGCAGCTTCTCGCCGAGGGTGCCGCGAGCGACCTCTTGCGCGATGATGCCCTGCAGGATCGCGCTGCCGGCGATCGAGACCGCCACCGGGATGAGGAAGGACAGGATGATGGCCGTGATGGCCCCGGCGCTGATGGCGTCCTCCTCGCCAGGGGCCGCCTGCGACAGCCGGCTCAGCGAGAGCCAGGTGACGACGCCGACGATGACGAGGGAGAGGACGGCGGTGAGACCCTGCAGCAGCAGGGCGCTCCCGAACGTCGCCTTCGGGTTGCGGCGCAGCACGAGGAAGGGCGCGCCGAACAGGTCGCTGAAGGACAGCGGCCGGAGCGGGATGAGCCCCGGCTTCGGCGGTGGTGCCCATCCCTGCTGGGGACCCGGGGCCCAGGACGCACCGGTCGCGTAGGGATTCGCGTCGTAGGCGGCGGTCGGAGCCGAGGGAGGGGTCCCGTACCCGGGCTGCTGAGCCTGGGGGTACGGCTTGGTGTACTGGGGCGGGACCTGCTGCGGATACGGCTGCTGGCCGTATCCCGGCTGTGGGTACGCCGCCTGCGCCGGATACCCGGGCTGCTGCGGGTATCCCTGCTGCGGCGGGTACCCGGGCTGCTGCGGGTATCCCTGCTGCGGCGGATAGCCGGGTTGCTGTGGGGCTCCCTGTGGGACTAGCGGCGGAGAGCCGGGCTGCTGCGGATACCCCTGCTGCGGTGGGGACGGCTGCGGTGTCGCCTGCTCCGGCGCCACCGGCTGCTGTGGCCCCTGCGGCGTCGCCCACGGGTTCGGATCCTGATCGCCCATCTCGCCCCCGGCTCGCTGTTCCGTGTCCATCAGCAACACCCCCTCGCCGTCTCGAACCCTTCCATGTTGTCACACCGAGCCTGCCCGCGACCGGCGGTTCGGCGGTTCTCCTGGACACTTCGACTACGCTGAGGCGAGACGTAAGGACACCGGTCAGGCAGCGCGGCCGGCCGGTCACACCCGAGACGGAGCTATGAACGCACGCATTCTCGTCGTCGACGACGACACCGCACTCGCCGAGATGATCGGCATCGTGCTGCGCACCGAGGGCTTCGAGCCGTCGTTCTGCGCGGACGGCGGCGGCGCGCTCCAGGCGTTCCGCGACACCAAGCCCGACCTCGTCCTCCTCGACCTCATGCTCCCGGGGATCGACGGGATCGAGGTGTGTCGCCTGATCCGCCAGGAGTCCGGCGTCCCGGTCATCATGCTGACCGCGAAGTCCGACACCGCGGACGTGGTGAAGGGGCTCGAGTCCGGCGCCGACGACTACATGGTGAAGCCGTTCAACCCGAAGGAGCTCGTCGCCCGGATCCGCACGCGGCTGCGCGCGCCGGCCGCGGACCTCGCGGAGACCCTCCGCATCGGCGACCTCACCGTGGACGTCGCCGGCCACGAGGTCCGTCGCGCCGACGGCGTCATCGGGCTCACACCGCTGGAGTTCGACCTCCTCCTCGCGCTCGCGAGCAAACCGCAGCAGGTCTTCACCCGCGAGATGCTGCTCGAACAGGTCTGGGGATACCACTACAAGGCCGACACCCGGCTCGTGAACGTCCACGTGCAGCGGCTCCGCGCCAAGGTCGAGGAAGACCCCGACAACCCGAAGATCGTCATGACGGTGCGTGGCGTCGGGTACCGCGCCGGCGCGGTCACCGGCTGATCCGACATGGCCTCCCGACTCGCCGGCTGGGCGGCCGACTGGCGGCTGTGGCGGAGGTGGCCGCAGCAGGTGCGCTCCCAGTGGCGGCGCTCGCTGCAGTTCCGGACGGTCGCGATCACGGTCGGCCTCTCCGGACTCGCCATCCTCCTGACCGGTGCCTACCTCTCGTTCAGCATCGGCAACGACCTCTTCCAATCCCGGCTGCAGCAGGCGCTCGGAGGCTCCGGTCGCGCCATCGCTTCGGCGCAGAGCATCCTCGACGCGTCCGACGCCAGCGAGCGGGTCGCCCTGCAGCAGCTCATGGGGACCGTGCGGACCGATCTCCAGACGACCTCCGGCAGCAGCCTCATCGCCGCCTACCGAGCACCGGGCCAGGACTTCAGTCAGGTCACGCCCCCGGGCTTCGAATCGCCGGGGCTCGGCGGCGGTGTCATCTCCGACGCGCTGACCGAGGCGGTCCGGGCCGACCCGGACACCCTCCAGTGGCAGTCGGTCACCCTCACCGCGTCCGACGGCTCGTCGACGGCCGGCATCGTGGTGGGCTCGGAGGTCTCGATGCCGACCGCGGGGTCGTACGAGATCTACCTCGGCTACGATCTGAGCGACTCGGAGCAGACACTCGGCTTCGTGCAACGGACGCTCTTCGTCGCGGGCGTCGGCCTCATGATCCTCGTCGGTGGTGCCGCGTGGTTCATCGTCCGCTTCGTCGCGACACCGATCCGGTTCGCCGCCGAGACGAGTCAACGTCTCGCCGGCGGTGACCTGGACGTGCGGATGCCCGAGAAGGGCGAGGACGAGCTCGCCATCCTCGCCCGCTCCTTCAACGGGATGGCCGCCAGCATGCAGAAGCAGATCAAGGAACTCGCGGAGCTCTCGCTCGTGCAGCAACGGTTCGTCTCGGACGTCTCGCACGAGCTGCGCACGCCCCTGACGACCATCCGCCTGGCCGGCGACGTGCTCTACGACCAGCGCGACTCCTTCCCACCGGCCACCGAGCGGACGGCCGAGCTCCTCCACGACCAGGTCGGGCGGTTCGAGATCCTGCTGGCCGACCTGCTGGAGATCAGCCGCTACGACGCGGGCAGCATCGAACTCGAATTGGAACCGACGAGTCTCGTCCATCTCGCCGAAGAGGTCGTGGAGGAGCTCCGCCCGCTCGCGGAGCCCACCGGTTCGGACCTCCGGATCGTCGCACCGGGTGGCTACTCTGCGGTCCCGATGGACCCGCGGCGTATCCGGCGGATCGTGCGCAACCTCGTCGGCAACGCCATCGAGCACGGCGAGGGCAAACCGATCGTGGTGTCGGTGGACAGCAACGAGTCCTCGGTCGCGATCGCGGTGCGCGACTACGGCCAGGGCATGACGCGCGAGGCGACCGAGCGCGTGTTCGACCGCTTCTGGCGCGCGGACCCGTCGCGCAAGCGCACCATCGGCGGGACCGGGCTCGGGCTCGCGATCTCCCTCGAGGACGCGGTCCTGCACGAGGGGTGGCTGGAGGTCTGGTCGGAGCCCGCCGCCGGCTCGTCCTTCCGCCTCACCATCCCGCGCGAACCCGGGACGGAGATCGTCCGCTCGCCCATCAGCCTGCCGCCCGACGATGCGATCGAGTCCATCGTCGACGAGCTCACCGCGCCGACGACCCGCTCACTCCCGACCGTGCGATCGACGGACGACGACAAGGAGGATGCTCATGGTTGACGTCCCCGCACGATCGCCGAGACGACGGTCCGCAGTACGTCGGATCGCTGCGGCGGCGCTGCCGATGCTCCTCGCGGTGGTGCTCAGCGCCTGCGTGGGCATCCCGAGGGGTGGCTCCGTGCAGGACGGCGGCACGGTCGAGGGGGACGGCGGCGACGTCGACGTCAACTTCATCGCGCCGGGCCCCGCCGAGGGGGCGACGCCGGAGCAGATCCTCCGGGGCTTCATCGACGCCGCCGCAAGCCCGCAGAACAACTACGAGATCGCGCGGGAGTTCCTCGCACCGGCGCTCCGGTCCGACTGGGATCCCGACGCCGGAGTGACCATCGACCAGGGCGGCCGCACGTTCGCCCCGGTCGCCGACACGGTGCAACTCACCGTCAGCCCCGTCGCGGCGGTCGACGATCGGGGTGAGTACCGCGAATCGGGGAACTCGTCGCCGCTCAGCTGGACCTACTCCTTCGAGCAGGTGCGGGGGGAGTGGCGGATCGCGGCTGCTCCGCCGGGCATCGTCCTCGAGTCCTCGACGTTCGCCGACGTCTTCGCGGCCTACTCCCTGAGCTACTTCGACCCGAGTTTCACCCGACTCGTCCCCGACCAGCGCTGGTTCCCCTCGCGAGCGTCGACCGCGACGAGGATCGTCGGGGCGCTCCTCGACGGACCGGCCGAATGGTTGAAGGGTGCGGTGGCGACGGCGTTCCCCGAGGGGACCTCGCTCACGAGTGACGCCGTTCCGGTCGAGGCAGGGACCGCGCGCGTGGACCTGACCAAACCGGCCCTGCAGGCGGACGCGGTCACCCTTCAGCGGATGCAGCTCCAACTGAGCAGCAGCCTGGTGCAGCTGTCGGGCAGCGTCGGCGGGGTCGCCGCCGTCTCGAACGTCGCGATCACCGTCGTGGGCAACTCCACGCAGATGGTCTCGCCGCTGTCGCTCGCCGCACCACGGGTCGACCCCCGGGCACTCGTCCAGCGCGGGGACGAGTTCGGCTTCGCCTCGGGGAACCGGCTCGAGGCCGTGCCGGGGATATCTGCGGCGGTCGTGGCGGCCGGGGCCGACGCGGCCGTGTTGTCCGCCGACCATGACCAGGCCGCGGTCCGTTCCGCCGCCGGCGTCACGGTGATCCAGGCGGACGGCGACGTCCGGCTCGTCGACAACCGCCCGGGCCTCCTCCCGCCGACGATGGACCCGTTCGGCTTCACCTGGACGGTCCCGGCGACGGCGCCGTCCGCACTGCTCGCGCACGACGCCGCGGGTGGCACGGTGCAGGTCGCGACGAGTTGGACCGGCGCGTCCACGATCGATTCGATCCAGGTGTCCCGGGAGGGTACGCGCCTCGTCGCGCTGCTCAGGGACGGGACGCAGTCGCGGCTCGTGGCCGCCGCGATCATCCGCGGTGACCGGAACGCGCCGTTGCGACTCGGCGACCCCGTGGAGCTCCGGGTGATGTCCACGGAGGCGACGACCGTCACCTGGGTCGACGACATCACGGTCGCCGTCCTGCTGGGCGGCGGTGACGGGACGACGATCGTCACGCAGCAGATCGGCGGCCGCTCCGCGCCCGTGCCCAAGCTGGCGGACGTCACGAACCTGGTCGGGGGCAACGGGCCGACGCAACTGCGTGCCCTCACGAGTGACGGCCGGCTGCTGTTGCCCCGTGGATCGAGCTGGCAGGAGGCGGGCAGCGACGTCCGGTTCATCGCGACCCAGCTGGGGTCGCCGGACTGAGTGAGCGCGCTCCACAGCGCGTCCGGAGTCCCGGAGCCGTCTGCGTCTCGGACGATGCGCCACCGGACGCGCTGCGTGGGCGCGACCATCGGATGATGCGATCCTCGTCGAGTCGAAGTGCGCCCCTCGCTCATGTCCGCGAAGCCTGCCTGGACGCGTGGGCCCTGCTGGTCCCGGTCACGTGCGCCGGATGCGGTGCGCCTGACCGTGGCCTGTGCGACGACTGCCTCGGGCGTCTGGTCCGGCCGGCGGCCACCGACGACGATGCCGACCTCGTGCGGTGGAGCGATGCGGGCGGTACCCCCGGTCTCGCCGACCGTCGGTACGACGAGTTCGTCGGCGCCGTCCTCCTCGCCTACAAGGAGGACGCCCGGACCGGCCTCGTCCGTCCGCTGGCCGCCGCGCTCGAACCGGCGTTCCGGTCCGCCGTGCTCGAGGCGAGCCGGGCGATGGGCGGCGTCTCGCCGGAGATCGCGACGATCCCGGCCAGGCGATGCGCCGCCCGCGATCGGGGCTTCCATCCGGTGGAGCAGCTCGTGCGTCGGCTCGGCACCAGACCGTCGCGCCCGCTGCGGTGGGCGCGGCAGCCAGCCGACCAGCGGGACTTCGGTCGGGCTGAGCGTCTGGAGAACCTCGCCGGGGCACTGGTCGCGGCGCGGCGGCTCGACGGGCGCCGATTCCTCCTCGTGGAGGACGTCGTCACGACGGGGGCCACCGTCGGGGAGGCCGTTCGGGCGATGCGCGACGGTGGTGGTCTCGTGGTCGGTGTCGTGGCCCTCGCCAGGGTCGGACCGTGAACGGACGGCGGGTCACGAGGCCGGAAGATGAACGTTCCCTGAACACCGCTGATGACTTCCGCAGGCTCGGGCACTACGGTGGCAGAACGGCGTGAAAGGACCGCCCGGGACCGGGTGGTCAGCCGGATGAGGAGGTCGAACGTGGATATCAACATCGTCGGACTTGGACTCGGCATCACCGATCGGTTCCGCGAGTACGCGACCGAGAAGGCGGAGAAGGTCGCCCATCTGGTCGAGCAGGCGCAGTCGCTCGACATCAAGGTGTCCCGCCATCACGACGCCAACGGGCGCAAGGGCGAGGACCGTGTCGAGCTGACGCTCGTCGGCCCCGGACCGTTGGTTCGTGCGGAGTCGACCGGCTCCGACAAGTACGTGGCCTTCGATCTCGCGATCGCGCGGATGCTCGAGCGCGTCCGCCGCTCGAAGGACCGCAAGAAGGAGCACCGTGGCAAGCACCGCACCTCCTTGCACGCCGCCAGCAGCGAGGGGTTCAGCGGCGTCGACATCACCCCTGCCGCGCCGGAGCTGCTCGAGCAGGTCGCTACCGGCAGCGTCGCGACGCTGACCCACGAGGACGAGGAGCAGGAGGCGTACTCGCCGGTCGTCATCCGCACGAAGGAATTCCCCGCGGAGTGGATGAGCGTCGAAGACGCCGTCGACCGCATGGAACTCGTCGGCCACGACTTCTTCCTGTTCATCGACGCCTCGTCGGAGCGGGCGAGCGTCGTGTACCGCCGTAAGGGCTGGGACTACGGCGTGATCAGCCTCGGGGACGGCTCGAACTAGCGTCCTGCACTCCGACCGACGCGGTCGCCCGGTTCGCCGGGCGGCCGCGTCGTGGCATGTCGGTGGCGACGTCGAAGACGGCGTCGTGCACCCGCAGGCGTGCCGAGGTCACCTCGAGCCAGTCGAGCTCGGCCAGGGAACGTCGCCGTCTGGCTTCCAGCCCGATCCACGCGATGTCACCCTGCGGCGTCGGGGGGAGCGCCGACAGATGCTCGTCGAGCTGCTGCACGAGATCGAGCGCCCACGCGCGTTGGACGGCGATGACCCCGAACACGTCGACGCCGTCGAGTGACGCTGCGAGGGCGACCTTGTTCGGGAGTTCGTCCCTCGAGGCGTTCGCCGTGACGGGTGTCGCCCACCAGCGTTCGAGGACGTCGCGCCCGTCGGCGGTGATGCGGTAGAAGACATGCCCCTGTGCGTCCACGGCGGCCCGCTCGACGAGCTTGTCCCGCTCGAGACGATCGAGGGTCGCATAGGCCTGGCCGACGTTGAGCGGTGTGTCGGGCGTCGTCCGCCGGTCGAACTCACCGCGCAGACGGTACCCGTAGTCGTCACCGAGCGCGAGGATCGCGAGCAGACCGTGCTTGACCGACATCGAACCTCCATGAACTACCTACGCGGTAGGGTGTTGCCAGCCTAGTGAGCCGTCCGTCCAGCGCTGCGGCGGCACTCCGTCGACATCCGTCCGCCTGCGATACACAGCGTCCACTCAAGGGACTCCCCGCTAACATGTTCAGAGGACTGCCCCGTTCTGGTGCACCCCGTCCGTTCCGGTCAGTCGACCAGGACGGAGATCAGGAACACGTAATGGAGAGCAATTCGTGGCCTCACCACTTGAGAAGATCCTTCGCGTCGGCGAAGGTCGCATCCTCCGGAAGCTGACCAGCCTCACGAAGGCGGTCAATGCCCTCGAGGACGACTTCACGGAGTTGAGCGACGAGGAGCTGAAGAGCGAGACCGTCGAGCTGCGCGAGCGCTTCGAGAACGGCGAGACCCTCGACGACCTCCTCCCCGAGGCCTTCGCCGCGGTGCGCGAAGCTGCACGCCGCACGATCGGCATGCGCCACTTCGACGTCCAGATCATGGGTGGGGCCGCGCTCCACCTCGGCAACATCGCCGAGATGAAGACCGGTGAGGGCAAGACGCTCGTCGCGACCCTTCCGGCCTACCTGAACGCCATCGCCGGCAAGGGCGTGCACATCGTCACGGTGAACGACTACCTCGCGTCGTACCAGTCGGAGATCATGGGGCGCGTCTTCCGTGCGCTCGGCATGACGACCGGTGTGATCGTCGAGGGGCAGACGCCGGAGCAGCGTCGCGAGCAGTACGCGGCCGACATCACCTACGGCACGAACAACCAGTTCGGCTTCGACTACCTCCGCGACAACATGGCGTGGCAGGCCAAGGACATGGTCCAGCGCGGTCACTTCTTCGCCGTCGTCGACGAGGTCGACTCCATCCTCATCGACGAGGCACGGACCCCGCTCATCATCTCCGGGAAGGCCTCCGGTGAGGCGAACCGCTGGTTCCAGGAGTTCGCGCGGCTCGCGGTACGACTCGAGCCCGGTGAGGACTTCGAGGTCGACGAGAAGAAGCGCACCGTCGGCGTGCTCGAGCCCGGCATCGAGAAGGTCGAGGACTACCTCGGCATCGACAACCTCTACGAGTCCGCCAACACCCCGCTCATCTCCTTCCTGAACAATGCGATCAAGGCCCGCGCGCTCTTCAAGAAGGACAAGGACTACGTCGTGATGAACGGCGAGGTGCTCATCGTCGACGAGCACACCGGTCGCATCCTGGTCGGACGTCGCTACAACGAGGGCATCCACCAGGCGATCGAGGCCAAGGAGGGCGTCGCCGTCCAGGCCGAGAACCAGACCCTCGCGACCGTGACGCTCCAGAACTACTTCCGTCTCTACGAGAAGCTGTCCGGCATGACCGGTACTGCCGAGACCGAGGCGGCGGAGTTCATGTCGACGTACAAGCTCGGCGTCGTCCCGATCCCGACCAACCGCCCCATGCAGCGCATCGACCAGTCGGACCTCGTGTACAAGAACGAGGAGGCGAAGTTCGCACAGGTCGTCGAGGACATCGTCGAGCGCCACGAGCAGGGCCAGCCGGTCCTCGTGGGCACGACGAGCGTCGAGAAGAGCGAGTACCTGTCGCGGCTCCTCGCCAAGAAGGGCGTCAAGCACGAGGTCCTCAACGCGAAGAACCACGCGCGTGAAGCCGCGATCATCGCCCAGGCCGGTCGACTCGGCTCGGTCACCGTCGCCACCAACATGGCCGGTCGTGGAACCGACATCATGCTCGGCGGCAACGCCGAATTCCTCGCCGTCGCGGAGATGAACGCCAAGGGCCTCAGCCCGATCGACACCCCCGAGGAGTACGAGGCCGCGTGGGACGAGGTCTTCACCGAGGTGAAGGCAGCGGTCAAGGAGGAGGCCGACAAGGTCATCGACGCCGGTGGACTCTACGTCCTCGGTACCGAACGCCACGAGTCGCGCCGCATCGACAACCAGCTGCGCGGTCGCTCCGGTCGTCAGGGAGACCCGGGCGAGAGCCGGTTCTACCTGTCCCTCACCGACGACCTCATGCGCCTCTTCAACGCCGGAGCCGCGGAGAGCCTCATGGGGCGTCAGAACGTGCCCGACGACCTCGCGATCGAGTCGAAGATCGTGAGCCGCGCGATCCGCAGTGCCCAGTCGCAAGTCGAGGCGCGGAACGCGGAGATCCGCAAGAACGTGCTCAAGTACGACGACGTCCTCAACCGGCAGCGTGAGGCGATTTACTCCGACCGCCGCCACATCCTCGAGGGAGACGACCTCCACGATCGTGCGCAGCAGTTCCTGGAGAGCGTCGTCGACGACGTCCTCGACGAGCACACCGGCGAGGGTAACGGCGACGACTGGGACTTCGACGCACTCTGGGCAGAACTGAAGACGCTCTACCCCGTCGGCCTGACGATCGACGAGGTCGTCCAGGAGGCCGGGACGAAGGGGCGGATCAACCGCGACTTCATGCGCCGCGAGATCCTCTCCGACGCCAAACTCGCCTACACCAACCGCGAGGAGTCGCTCGGTGCCCCGGCGATGCGCGAGCTCGAGCGCCGCGTCGTCCTCCAGGTGATCGACCGCCGCTGGCGCGACCACCTGTACGAGATGGACTACCTGAAGGACGGCATCGGTCTCCGGGCCATGGCGCAGCGCGATCCGCTGGTCGAATACCAGCGTGAGGGCTACGCGATGTTCCAGCAGATGATGGGCCAGATCCGTGAGGAGAGCGTCGGCTTCCTCTTCAACCTCGAGGTCGAGGTCGCCGGGGAGGTCGACGCGGGCGCCGCCGCACCGGCGATCACGGCCAAGGGCCTGACGCAGGAGACCCCCGACACCGAGAAGCTCAGCTACTCCGCTCCGAGCGAGCAGGGTGGGGTCGAGGTCCGCAACCAGCGCGGGCAGATCGAGAAGGCGGCCACCGAACGGGCACAGCGTCTCCAGCAGACGAACCGTCCCGCCGGCGACGCGGCTCCCGCCACGAAGGCCGCCCCGGCCGCGAAGGCGTCGCGCGGGGCCTTCGGCCAGCAGTCGGAAGCCCCTGCGGCTGCTCCGAGCAACCGTTCGGACCGTCGCAAGCAGGGCAAGAAGAAGTAGGCGTACAGCGGCACGAACGGGAGCCCTCCGGACCATGGTGACATCGGTCCGGAGGGCTCTCGTCTGTCGGGTGCGGGCGGACGTGCCGCGGCGGTCAGAGCACGCTCACCGAGGTCGCCCTCCAGCGGCCGTCCAAGCCCTCCAAGCGGATGGCCACGGCTCGGGACCGGGCTCGTCCGTGGACGACGACCACGGACTCTACGACGCCGTCGCGTGGCTCGGAGACGGTCACGGTGCCGATCGAGACGACCGGGACGGTGCCCGGGACGCCGCGGACGCGTCGTGCCCGTTCGGCGAGGATCACGCGCTTCAGCAGGACGGTGTGCACGTCGGCGGTGATCCAGCGCGCGAGCTGCGTGAGGTCGCGGGCTCCGGCGATCACCTCGATCACGCTCCGAGTCAGGTTCTCGAGCAGTGGTCGCGGATCGGGGAGCTCGGCTCGGGGCGCCGGTTGGGGCGCGAAGTAGTCGTCCGCACCGGGGCGGGCGGCCGCCCGTACCTCTCGCGTGCGTCGCTCGGGGAGCGGAGGCGCGGGCCGGAGACGAGCCGTGCGTGCTTCGGGCTCGTCGTCGTCGTGCCGGGCAGCGGTGCTCATGGGGCCTCCGAGGGGTGGGCGGCCGCCACGAGTCGGGCGACCAGAATCTGACATGTAAAACTCATCATGTCAGTTTTCCGGTGTCCGGTACCAGGGGTCTGTGGAGAATGTAGGACGCGGCCGCGCTCGGCGCACTACCGTCGGCGTATGCGTTGGGACAGCCTGTTCGACGATCTCGCCGGTCAGCTCGACGACGAGCTCGCCGTCGACGACGACGCCGTCCGCGTCGAGGCCGAGCGGCTTCGACGTGCGCGTCTCACCCTCCGTGAGCGGCTGGTCGCCCTCAGCGGCGATGCCGGCGCACCGGGACCGCTCGTCGTCGAACTCGTCGACGGGACGACCTGGCGGCTGCGGGTCCGGAGCATCGGGAAGGACTGGTTGCAGGCCGATTCCGGCAGCCCGGGCGGCCGGGAGGTGGTCGTCCCGTTCGATGCGATCGCGGCAGTCGCCATGACGCAGACCCAGGTCGATTGGAGTCTCGACGACGTCGCGGTCCGCGAACCGCGACTGCTCGACCGCCTGACCGTCTCATTCCTGCTCCGTGATCTGTGCCGGCGCCGTGCTGCGGTGGTCGTGCGGACCCGGACGGGCAGCTGGACGGGCACGATCGACCGGGTGGGCCGCGATCATCTCGATCTGGCCGTCCACGAGCCTGGGTCGCCGCGCCGGAGCCGGAGCGTCGAACAGATCCGCGTCGTCGTGCTCTCGGAGGTCGTCATCGTCGAGCGTGCTGCCTGAGGCGTTTCGGCGGGCGCCCGCCGGGGCCGGGGCTCAGCCGAGGGGAGGCACGGGCCGGAGCATCGGTGCGCCGGAGAACTCGGCGAGTTCGGTGAGCTGGGCCTGATGCCAGAGGCCTGCACGACGTGCCTCCTCGTACTGACCGCTGATGAAGGCTTCGAGTGCCGGGAACTCGATGCGCCACGGTCCGCTGCGCCCGATCCGGATGGCGGGCAGCTCACCGCTCGAGATGAGCTCGGCCACGTGCTGGGCCGAGACGTTCAAGACCTCGGCCGTGTCGGCGACGGTGAGGAAGCGACCGAGCGGGGCCGCATCGCGCTGCGATTCCATTCCTCGATTATCCTCTCGCGCGAGCATCGTCCGCCGGGCTGTGGATAACTTCGGCGCGATGTCCGGAGCCCGGGCAGCATGGGACCGGAAGCGGCGCGCGGGGTGCCCATGAAGGAGGAGACGGTGCGGGGAAGCGAGCGGGGACACGGATCGGAAGGCGGAGGGGCGCGAAGCGACGGCGACGAGCGGATGAGCGACCGTCTCGCCGGACTGCGTCATGGTGTCGGCGGACGGCCGGTGTCCCGGTCGCGCATCTGGGTGGACCCACGCTTTTTCGTGGGCCTCATGCTGGTGGTCGCGTCGATCCTGGGGGTGTGGTGGCTCGTCACGACCTCGAGTCGGACGACCCCGGTGTATGCGGCCTCCGAGACGCTGACGCCCGGAACGCGGCTCGACCGCTCCTCACTCCAGGTGATCGACGCACGTCTGGGATCGGTCGAAAGCGGGTACCTCGGAGCCGGAGCGGCGCCGCCGGCGGGAATCGTCGTCACGCGGACGATCGCGGCGGGGGAGCTCGTACCGCTCGACGCGCTCGGCGAGGCGAGCGCCGTCGGCGTGACCACGCTCGTCGTCGAACCGGCCGGCCGGCTCGGCGCCGACGTCGTGCCGGGGACCGTCGTCGACCTCTGGGCGGCCGCGCCGGAAGGCGACGGGTACGGAGTGCCGGAGGTGCTGGTCTCGGCCGCGACGGTCGTCCGGGTCGGCGAGGACGAAGGGCTCCTGTCCGGCCGCGGCTCGGTCGCGCTCGAGCTCGCGGTCCCACGCTCGGCCGTCGCGACGGTCCTCTCGGCGACGGCTGCAGCGCACCTGCTGTCCGTGGTCCCCACCGAGCCCGGCGAACGCTGATGCTGCGTGTCGGACTCGCCCTCGATCCGCGGGTCGAGGGCGAGATCCTCGCGACGATGCTCGACCTCGGACACCGCGTCGCCTGGCGCTGTCACGACGTCGCCGAACTCGAGGAGCGCATCGGCACCGGTACGCCCGTCGACGTGCTCCTCGTGTCACCCGGGGTCGACCGCCTGCGCGCCGAACTCATCGACCTCGCGGACCGCGTGGGTACGAGGGTCGTGGCGCTCGCGTCCGGCGAGTCCGAACGCCGCCTTGCGGCCGGGCTCGGTCTGGTCGACATCGTCCTCCTGCCGGTCGATCCTGAGGAGCTCGATCGGAGCATCGCGCCGCTCGACCTCGCCGGCGACGGCCCTCGTCCGGTCGCTCCGGCCGCGGGGCGGGTCATCGCCGTGTGGGGCGCGGCCGGGTCGCCCGGCACGACCACCGTCGCCGCAGGTATCGCCAGCGAGCTCGCCGCGCGCGGACGACGGGTCGTCCTCATCGACGCGGACACGTACGGGTCATCCGTCGCGGCCATGCTCGGCCTCCTCGACGAAGCACCCGGGTTCGCCGCGGCCTGCCGATTGGCCGGAAGTGGAGCGCTCGACATCGAGCAACTCGAGCGGATCGCGGTCGTCCATCCGTCGCCATCCGGCGCGTTCCGCGTCCTGACCGGCATCTCACGCGCGGCACGCTGGACGGAACTGTCGACGGAACGCGTCGCGACGACCATCGAACGGTGCAGGGCGTGGATGGACGACATCGTGATCGACACGGCGTTCTGCCTGGAAGCGGACGAGGAGATCTCGAGCGACCTGTTCGCGCCCAGACGGAACGGGGCGGCGTTCGCCGTCCTCGGCTCCGCAGACCGGGTGGTCGAGGTCGGCGCGGCCGACCCGGTCGGGGTCACGAGGTTGCTCCGCGGGCACGCGGAACTCGTCGAACTCGTCGACCCGTCGCGCATCTCGGTGGTGGTGAACCGGCTGCGTGGCGTCGCGCTCGGTGCCGGCCCGGCAGGTCAATTGGCGTCCACGCTCTCCCGCTTCGGCGGGATCGAAGCGGCCGCGCTCCTGCCGGAGGACCAGCGGGTGGTGGACGCTGCGGTGATCGCGGGGAGGAGCTTGCGCGACCAGGCCCCGCGAGGGGCGCTTCCGGTCGCGCTGCGGCGGTTCGTGTCCACCGTCCTCGACCAGGAGCCGGCGACGTCACGGGACCGCTCGCGGCGCTCGGCGGGTGGAGTGCGTGGGCGTCGTGCGCGGAGTCGGTCACGCCGCGCGGAATAGTCTCGACGGAGTCACTCAATACAATTGGGTGATCAACTGAATACGCATTTGCACGCCGATATATGCATCTGCATTCTCCTCCGATGCATCGCTATCCGTTGGGTGATGAATTACTCCGATATCGTGTCGGTATTCAGATTCGCTTGGTGGTGTTCGATATGATCGGATAACCGTCGGACTCACCACGGATATCTTCAGGAGGACCCCCATGGCGCAGAAAGTCATCACCACATACATCGACGATCTCGACGGCAGCGAACTCGCTTCCGGATCAGGAGAGACCGTCCGGTTCGCGATCGACGGAACCGAATACGAGATCGATCTCGGTGCGGACAACGCGAAGAACCTCCGCGAGTCGCTGAAGCCTTACATCGGAGCCGGACGCCCGGTCAAGCGTGGGCGCCGCACCTCGAGCACCAGCACCCGCAACAGCGCCGAGAACCTCGCCGCGATCCGCGAGTGGGCCGCGAAGAACGGGCACGCCGTGTCGTCGCGCGGACGCATCCCCCAGGCGGTCCAGGACGCCTACCGCGCGGCCAACTGACGCATCACGTCCGATCGACGGCGCTCAGCGGCCCCAGGCGGGCCGCTGAGCGCCGTCGTCGTTCCGTGCCTGCCTGACAAGAGGTCGTCCGGGGACGCCCGGCGCACTCGGTGCCGGTCGGCCGAGCCTAGACTGGCATCGTGTCGACGCTCAGTGATCTCGTTCTCGCCCAGGGCCGCTCCAGTGCGGCCGACGTGGAGTGGCTGCACATGCTGCTCGCGGACAGCCAACTCCTCGCGGATCTGGCGTTCGCCGATATCGTCATCTGGGTGCCGACCGATTCCGGCAGTTTCATCGCGGTCGCGCATTCGCGTCCGTCGAGTGCCGCGACACTCTTCTATCGCGACTTCGTCGGTCAATCCATCAAGCAGGAATGGCGCAAGCAGGTCACCGACTGTTTCGAGAGTGGACGGATCATCGAGTCGTCCGCACCGGACTGGTACGAGGAGACCCCGACCAGGGTTCGTGCCGTGCCCGTCGCCCGGCGGATATCGCCGACCGAGACGACCAATGCCGATGGACCCATCGCGGTCATCACCCGTCACACCAATCTCGGTGAGGCTCGTACGCCGAGCCGCCAGGAACTCACCTTCAACGACTGCGCGAGCGACCTGTTCGAGATGATCGCGGTGGGTGACTTCCCCGATCTCGGAGCGCCGACCGGACCACGCCGAGGCGCGCCGCGCGCGAGCGACGGCCTGATCCGTCTCGATGTCGACGGTACCGTCACCTTCGCCAGCCCCAACGCGCTCTCGGCCTTCAACCGGATCGGATTCGCCGAGGAACTCGAGGGCGAGTCGCTCGCGGACGTCACGACCCATCTGCTCTCCGGGACGGGGACCGTCACCGTCGACGAGTCCCTGCCACTCGTCGTCACCGGTCGGGCGCCGTGGCGGACCGACATCGAGGACAAGGGCGTGACGGTCTCCCTCCGGGCGATCCCGTTGCGGAGCCGCGGCGAGCGGGTCGGCGCGATCGTGCTCTGCCGTGACGTCAGCGAACTGCGTCACCAGGAGCAGGAACTCATCACCAAGGACGCGACGATCCGCGAGATCCACCACCGGGTGAAGAACAACCTCCAGACGGTCGCGTCGCTCCTGCGGATCCAGGCCAGGCGGACGCACTCGGAGGACGCCCACGACGCCCTCACGCAGGCCATGCGGCGCGTGGCCGCCATCGCGGTCGTGCACGACACGCTGTCCGAGGGGCTCAATCAGAACGTCGATTTCGACGAGGTCTTCGAGCGCGTGCTCCTGCTCATCGCCGAAGTGGCGAGCTCGCACAACACCACGGTCCGCCCGAAGTCCTCCGGCTCGTTCGGCGTGCTCCCGAGCGAGTACGCGACGCCACTCGCCCTCGCGCTCACCGAACTCGTCACCAACGCGGTGGAGCACGGCCTGAACGGCCGCGACGGCGACGTGGAGATCACGGCCGACCGCACGGACGAGCTGCTGAGCGTGCAGGTCCGCGACAACGGCGTGGGGCTCCCGGAGGGGAAGGTCGGGTCCGGTCTCGGCACCCAGATCGTGCGGACGCTCATCCAGGGGGAACTGGGCGGGACGATCGACTGGCACACGCTCATGGGGAGCGGCACCGAGGTCACGATCGCGATCCCGATGCGCTGGGTCGCCAAGAGCTGAGGTCCTGGTCCGTCGCGAACGGCCGCGGGCATGCAAGAACCCCGGGGCCGTTCGGCACCCGGGGTTCTCGTCCGCTACTAGGAGGCGCGGCGGGCGCGAGCCGCGCGACGCTTGAGAGCGCGACGCTCGTCTTCGCTGAGGCCGCCCCACACACCGGAGTCCTGGCCGGTCTCGAGCGCGTACTGGAGGCACAGCTCCGTGACACTGCAGGTGGCGCACACGGCCTTCGCCTTGTCGATCTGATCGACCGCCGGACCGGTGTTCCCGACCGGGAAGAACAATTCCGGGTCGACGGTCAGGCAGGCAGCTTTATCGCGCCAATCCATAGGGGAGCTCCTTTTATTGCATGGTGAGATTTCTTCAACCGAGTGAGGGGTATCGGGAAGCGAAAGCCGAAATGCGAGGGGGATGATCGTCCGGGATTCGGGATCTGTCCACACCCTCGTGGACCTCATGTCGGCCTCAAACATGGTTTCATATCGGTAAGAGCAAATCAATAGCCAAGTTTGGGTGAACCCTGTGAGTACCGATCGAAACGCCACCTCCGCTCCGAACCCGGATGAGCGTCGTCATCCGGCGGTGCTGGCCTTCATCGTCCTGCTCGTCGCCGAGGCGTTGCTCATGATCGGGCTCTCGGCCTGGTTCCTCTTCGAGCTGGTCGCGGCGACGCCGGCCTCGTTCACGAGCGCACTGGCGATCTTCGTGATCCTGCTCATCGCCACGACGTTCGTCACGGCGCTCGCCCTCGGCGCGATCCGCGGACGGAGCTGGATCCGCGGGGGAGCGGTCACCTGGCAGCTCGTGCAGATCGCCGTCGCCGTCGGCGCGTTCCAGGGGGTCTTCGCGCAACCCGCGATCGGGTGGTTCTTGCTGCTGCCGTCGCTGGCCGTCCTCGGGCTCCTGTTCACGCCGGCGGTCGCCGCCGTGACCCGACGCGAGATCTGAACGCGACGCGTCAGGCGTCGAGGCCGAGGGCCTTGCGGAGGCTCTTCACGTGGCCGGTGGCCTTGACGTTGTACCGGGCGAGGGTGAGGGTGCCCGTCTCGTCGATGACGAACGTCGAGCGGAGGACTCCCGTGACGATGCGTCCGTAGGAGTTCTTCTCGCCGTAGGCTCCGTACGCCTGATGGACCGTCAACTCCGGGTCGCTGAGGAGCGGGAACGTGAGCCCGTCCTCCTCCTGGAAGGCCTTGAGCTTCTCGACGGAGTCCTTCGAGACACCGAGCACCACGTACCCGGCTCCGCCGAGCGATGCGAGGTTGTCGCGGAAGTCGCACGCCTGGGTGGTGCAGCCGGGCGTCATGGCGGCGGGGTAGAAGTAGAGGATCACCCGTCGTCCGGCGAAGTCCGACAGGGACAGGCTGGTGCCGTCCTGGTCGGTGAGGGTGAACGCGGGGGCCGGGTCGCCGGCAGAGAGACGGAGGGGTTCAGGCATACCCCAAGCCTAGTCAGGAGTACTGGTCTGCTTTGATCGTCGCGAAGGTCCCCAGCAGCCGCTGGAGCGAGTCGAGGCGTGCCGGGCCGTTCTCCCCGAGCCGCCCCTCTGCGACGGCCTCGATGATCGCGCAGTCGGGGGCGTCGGGCAGATGGGTGCAGCCGCGTGGGCACTCGAGCGCGATCTCCGCGAGGTCGGTGAACGACTTCAGGATGTTGGCGGTGTCGACGTGTCCGAGACCGAACGAGCGGACGCCCGGGGTGTCGATGACCCATCCGGATCCTCCGGGCGCCTCGATGCGCAACGAGACGGTCGACGAGGAGGTGTGACGGCCACGTCCGGTGACGACGTTCACATGCCCCGTGGCGCGCTCCGCGGTGGGGACCAGGGCGTTGACGAGGGTGGACTTGCCGACGCCCGAGTGGCCCACGAAGACCGTGTCGTGACCGATGAGGGCCTCGGTGATCTCTGCGAGAGGGACGTCGTCCTCCCGGCTGCGGAACACCCGCAGGCCGAGCCCGGCGAAGTTCGCGAGGAACTCGTCGGGGTCCTGGAGGTCCGTCTTCGTGATGCAGAGGATCGGGGTGATGCCCGCGTCGTAGGCGGCGACGAGGTAGCGATCGACGAGGCGGGCCCGTGGTTCGGGGTTCGCAGCGGCGACGACGATGAGCATCTGGTCGGCGTTGGCGACGACGACGCGCTCCATGGCGTCGGTGTCGTCGCCGCTGCGGCGGAGCAGCGTCGTGCGCGGCACGATCCGTACGATGCGCGACAGCGTGCCCTCGGCGCCCGAGGTGTCGCCGACGACGTCAACCCGGTCGCCGGTCACGATGGCCTGCTTGCGGAGTTCACGAGCGCGAGTCGACGTCAGGACGCGCTCCTCGGGCGTGCCTTCGTCGAGGAGCACGGTGTAGCGACCGCGGTCGACCGCGAGGACGCGGGCGGTCAGTGCATCGAGGTGCTCGGGCCGCGTCTTCGTCCGTGGGCGGTTCGCCTTCGGGTTCGGCCGCATCCTGATGCTCGACTCGTCGAGTTCCGGTTCGTCGTCGTCGACGCCGTCGTCCCACCAGCTCATCGGTTCAGCCCCCGACCATCGCATGCCACAGTTCGGTGAACTGCGGCAGCGTCTTCGCGGTCGTGGCGACGTTCTCGATGGTGACCCCGGGCACGACGAGACCGAGGATCGCTCCCGTGGTCGCCATGCGGTGGTCGTGGTAGCTCGACCACTCGCCGCCGTGGAGCGGGCGCGGCTCGATGCGGAGACCGTCCGGGAGCTCCGTGACGGCGCCACCCAGCTTGTTGATCTCCGTCGCGAGGGCCGCGAGGCGGTCGGTCTCGTGGTGACGGATGTGCCCGATGCCCGTGATGGTCGACGGCCCGTCGGCGAGTGCCGCGAGTGCGGTGAGGGCGGGCGCGAGCTCACCGCCGGTGGTCAGGTCGAGGTCGACCGCGGTGATCCGCTCGCCGCCGGTGACGGTGAGGCGGTCGCCGTCCAGGGTGACCGTCGCACCGAAGCGGGGCAGGAGGTCCGCCAGGTCGGCACCGACCTGGGTGGTGGAGGTGGGCCACCCGCGGAGCGTGACGCTTCCGCCGGTGACGAGCGCCGCGGCGAGGAACGGTGCGGCGTTGGAGAGGTCGGGCTCGAGGTCGACGTCGAGCGCGGCGATCGTGCCGGGGGCGACGACCCACTCACCGACGGCGGGCTGTTCCACGGTGACCCCTCGGGCCGCGAGGGCCGCGATGGTCATCTCGATGTGCGGCAGGCTCGGCAGACGCTCGCCCTCGTGGACGAGGTGGAGCCCCTGCTCGAAGCGTGCTGCGGCCAGCAGGAGGCCTGACACGAACTGGCTCGACGACGACGCGTCGATCGTGAGCTTGCCACCCTTCACCGTGCCCGTGCCGTGCACCGTGAAGGGGAGCGCCTTCCGGCCGTCGTCGCTGATGTCGACGCCGAGCGCCTGGAGCGAGCCGATCATGGTGGCCATCGGCCGGTTCCTGGCCGAGGGGTCGGCGTCGAACACGGTCGGCCCGAGGGCGAGGGCGGCCAGCGGTGGGACGAACCGCATGACGGTGCCGGCGAGCCCGCACTCGACGGTCGTGCTGCCGAACAGCTCGCCCGGCGTGACGAGCCAGTCCTTACCGAAGGCGCCCGACGCCGGTCGCTCGACGATGGTCGTCCCGAGTGCGCGCAGCGCCTCGACCATGTTGGTGCTGTCCATCGAGTGGAGCGGGGCGCGCAGGAGGGAGGGCCCGTCGGCCAGAGCGGCCAGGACGAGCTCGCGGTTCGTGAGCGACTTCGAGCCCGGAAGCGAGACGGTCGCATCGACCGGACCGGCCGCGACGGGCGCCGGCCAGGCTGCGTCGTCGTGCTCGGGTTCGGCATCGCCGTACACGTCGAAATCTGGTGCGGAATACGGATTGGTCAACATTGGTTCCAACAGTAGTCGGGGTCGAGAGCAGAAGGAGGAGCGGATGTCCACAGCGGTACTGGAACGACCGGTGACGGAGGCCGATCACGGCCGTCTGGCGCTGGCCGTAGACTGGCCGGTGATGACCTCCGTCGACCCAGAAGCCCTTCCGGCCGAGCCGGACCCCCGATCACTGTTCGAAGCACAGGCACTGCCGTTCATCGATCAGTTGTACGGCGCTGCCATGCGCATGACGAAGAACCCGTCGGACGCTCAGGACCTCGTCCAGGAGACGTTCGTGAAGGCCTTCGCCGCGTTCGCGCAGTTCGAACAGGGCACCAACCTCAAGGCGTGGCTCTACCGCATCCTCACGAACACGTACATCAACACCTATCGGAAGAAGCAGCGCGAGCCGTACCAGGGCACCATCGACGACCTCGAGGACTGGCAGTTGGGCGGTGCCGAGTCGATCAGCGCCACCTCCAGCCGATCCGCCGAGGCCGAAGCGATCGATCACCTGCCGGACAGCGACGTGAAGAACGCGTTGCAGGCCATCCCGGAGGACTTCCGCCTCGCGGTGTACCTCGCCGACGTGGAGGGCTTCGCCTACCAGGAGATCGCCGACATCATGAAAACGCCCATCGGGACCGTGATGAGTCGTCTGCACCGTGGCCGACGACTCCTCCGCGACCTGTTGGCCGACTACGCCTCGTCCCGGGGGTTCACCGTGACGAAGCAGGGGAGCAAGAAATGAGCGACTGCGGCTGCGACAAGGCCAAGCGAGACCTGGAGGAGTACCTCCGTCACGAGGTGTGCAAGACGGAGGCCGCCGACATCCGCGAGCACCTCGCGAACTGCCCGGAGTGTCAGAACGAGGCGCTCGTCGCCCAGACCCTCACCGAGGCCGTGCAGCGGGCGTGCAAGGAGACGGCACCCGAAGACCTGAAGAACCAGGTCCTCGCGTCGCTCCGGGCCACCCAGGCCACCCACGAGAGCGCCTGACGGCCGACCGACGGCATCAGCCGGCACCGTCGAGGCGTGACTCCTCGACGTCCAGCATCCGCTGCGCCTTCGCCAGCACCTCTGAGGAGTAGCTGCCGGTCGCCCGCGCATCGAGGAGCGCGTCGCGTTCGGCGTCGAGCACCCGGCGTCGCAGTTGTCGGAACTGCTCGTGCGGGCCCACGCCGGCGTCGGTGCGTTCCGCCGCCGACTCGACGCGGATGAGGCTGCTCGTACGCACCCGGTCGACGACCGCGGTGTCGAACGGTTCGCCACCGTCCGTGCGCAGCTGCGGGTCGTCGAGGGCGGCCACACCGACGGTCGAGATCTCCTCGACGAGACCGGCCAGTTCCGCCATCGCGGCCTGCTCGTCCGTCCCGCCGACCCGGGACAGCCGGATGACGAGCGGGAGGGAACCGCCCTGGAGCAGCAGGGTGACGATCGCGACCGTGAACGCGATGAGGACCAGCTCCGCCCGATACGGGGTGTCGAGCGGCAACGACTGCGCGGCCGCGATCGTGACGACCCCACGCATACCCGCCCAGGCGAGCACCGCGCCGCCGCGCCACCCGAGTCCCTCGCGTTGCAGGAAGTCCAGGTCGGCGCTCCGCCGGGCGATCGACCTCGAGAAGGCGGCCTTGCGCTTGGCTGAGCGCGCGTTCTCCGTCGGATGCTCCTCGAGACGTGCAGAGACCTCCGCCAGCCTCGGGCGCCGGGAGAGGGCCTCCCGTTCGTCGCGTCGCAACGACCAGACGAGGACGCCGACGAACACGATGCGGACGACGATGAGGGTGCTGGCGGTCAGCAACCCCAGGCCGATCGACGACCAGATGCCGAGGTCGTCCTGCTCCACCTGCGAGACGATGGCCTCGAGCTCGAGGCCCATGAGCAGGAACACCCCGTTCTCGAGGAGGAACTGCGTCGTCCGCCAGTTGATGCGCTCGCTGATGCGGTCCTGAGCGGTGAAGTACTTCGCGCTCTGATGCCCGGTGTAGAGTCCGGCGACGACGACCGACAGGACGCCCGAAGCGTGGAAGTGCTCGGCGGGCAGATACGCGATGAACGGCACGGCGAAGGAGATGACCGTCGTGAGGACCGGGTCGCCGAGGCGGGACCGGATCCGGACCGTGATGAACCCGACGACGATCCCGATCGCGATCGCGAGCGCCACGGCATAGGCGAAGTCGCCCAGGACACCCCACAGCGAGACCGTGCCGGCGGTCGCGGCGATGGCGGAGCGCAGGAGGACCAGGGCCGAGGCGTCGTTCACGAGGCTCTCGCCCTCGAGGACGCTCACGAGTCGCGACGGCATGCCCAGCCGCTTACCGATCGAGGTCGCGGCGACCGCGTCGGTCGGACTGACGACGGCACCGAGGGCGATGCCGGCGGCCAGGCTCAGGTCGGGGAGGATCGTCGACAGGATCCAGCCGATGAGGACCGACGACACCACGACGAGGACGACCGAGAGTCCGGAGATCGCTTTGAGATTGCGGCGGAAGTCGACCAGGGGAACGTTGACCGCGGCGGAATAGAGGAGCGGTGGCAGCACGCCGGCGAGGATCCACTCCGGCTTGACCTCGACGTCCGGCACGAACGGCAGATAGCTGAGGGCGAGCCCGACCAGGACGAGGATGAGCGGGGCTGCCACGCGCAGCTTGTTCGCGAAGCGGGCCACCGCGACGATGGTCACCACCGCGACGACGGCGAGGAATGCGAAGTCCATGGCGTCAGCCTATTGGCGGCGGCTCACCGCCCACGCACGGATCACTGTCGCCGTGCTGACCACCCGCGCCCAGACGACGACGCAGACGACGACGACCGCCCGTCGGAACGGGCGGTCGTCGATCGTGCGGCTGGGGTCAGAGCGCCAGCGCGGTGCGGAGGAGTTCCGCCTGCTCGGCGGCGTGACGCTTCGCCGAACCCGTGGCGGGGGAGGCGGACGCGGTGCGCGACACGTTGCGGATCGTCCGACCCTCGAGGTGCTTGGCGGCCTCCAGGCAGATGAACGGCCACGCGCCCTGGTTCTCCGGCTCGTCCTGCACCCACACCAGTTCGGCGTTCGGGTACTGCGCGACCACGGCGTTCAGCTCGGCCACCGGGACCGGGTAGAACTGCTCGACGCGGACGAGGGCGATCTCGTCGTTCGGCTGCTTCTGCAGCTCGCTGAGGAGGTCGTAGTGGATCTTCCCGGAGTGCAGGAGCACCCGCTTGACCGCGGCCTTGTCGGTGATCCGCGCGTCGTCGATCACCGGCTCGAAGCGGCCCGAGGTGAAGTCCGCCACCGGGCTCGTCGCGCCACGCAGACGCAGCATCGCCTTCGGGGTGAAGACGACGAGCGGCCGACGCGGGCGGGCGTACGCCTGGCGACGCAGCAGGTGGAAGTACGACGCGGGGGTCGACGGCCGTGCGACGGTCATGTTGTCCTCGGCGCAGAGCTGCAGGAACCGCTCGATCCGCGCGGACGAGTGGTCGGGGCCCTGGCCTTCGTAGCCGTGGGGGAGGAGGAGCGTGACACTCGACCGCTGCGACCACTTCTGCTCGGCGGAGGAGATGAACTCGTCGATGATCGTCTGCGCGCCGTTGGTGAAGTCGCCGAACTGCGCCTCCCACAGCACGAGCGCGTCGGCGCGTTCGACCGAATAGCCGTACTCGAAGCCCATGACCGCGTACTCGCTGAGGAGCGAGTCGTAGATCCAGAAGCGGGCCTGGTTGTCGCTGAGGTTCGCGAGCGGCAGCCACTCCTGGCCGTTGACCCGGTCGTGGAGGACGGCGTGGCGCTGCACGAAGGTGCCGCGGCGGGAGTCCTGTCCGGACATCCGCACCGGGGTGCCCTCGATGAGCACCGATCCGAGTGCGAGCAGTTCTCCGAAGCCCCAGTCGATGTTGCCGTTGCGGCTCATGTCGAGACGCTTCTCGAGGAGCTGCTGCACCTTCGGGTGCACGGTGAACCCGGCGGGCTTGTTGTTGAACGCGTCGCCGATGAGCTGCACGACGCCCTCGGAGACGCCGGTCGTCTCGAGTTCGCCGGAGTAGCCGTCCTCGTCGAGGACCTCGGTCGGGATCGGCGTCGGCGAGGTCTGCTCGGCGTGCGTCTCCATGAAGGCGCGTTCGAGGCGGTCCTGGAAGTCGCGGTGCGCGGCCTCGTACTCCTCCTCGGTGATGTCGCCACGGCCGACGAGCGCCTCGGTGTACAGCTTGCGCACGGAGCGCTTCGCCTCGATGAGGCTGTACATGAGCGGCTGCGTCATCGACGGGTCGTCGCCCTCGTTGTGGCCGCGTCGGCGGTAGCACACGAGGTCGATGACGACGTCGCGCTTGAACTCCTGGCGGTACTCGAAGGCGAGCTCCGCGACCCGCACGACGGCCTCGGGGTCGTCGCCGTTCACGTGGAAGATCGGCGCCTGGATGGTCTTCGCGACGTCGGTGTTGTAGATGGAGGAGCGGCCCTCGCCAGGAGGCGTCGTGAACCCGACCTGGTTGTTGATGACGACGTGGACCGTGCCGCCGGTGCGGTAGCCGCGGAGCTGGGACAGCTGCATCGTCTCGAGGACGACGCCCTGACCGGCCATCGCCGCGTCGCCGTGGATGAGGATCGGGAGGGTGCCGAACGCGCCGATCGGCCCCCGGTCCTGCTTCGCGCGGACGATGCCCTCGAGCACGCCGTTGACGGCCTCGAGGTGCGAGGGGTTCGCGGCCAGGTAGACCGGGATCTCGCGGCCGTCCTCGGCCTTGAAGGTGCCCTCGGTGCCGAGGTGGTACTTCACGTCGCCGGAGCCGTGGCTCGCCGGGTCCTGCGTGCCCTCGAACTCGCGGAAGATCTGACCGTATGTCTTACCGGCGATGTTCGTGAGGACGTTGAGGCGGCCGCGGTGGGCCATACCGATCGCGACCTCGTCGAGCTGGGCCTGCGACGCACCCTGGAGGATCGTGTCGAGGAGGGCGATGGTGGACTCGCCGCCCTCGAGGCTGAAGCGTTTCTGGCCGACGTACTTCGTCTGCAGGAAGGTCTCGAAGGCCTCGGCCTCGTTGAGCTTGCCGAGGATGCGCATCTGCTCGTCGTGCGTCGGCTTCTCGTACTTGCGCTCGACCTTGCTCTGGATCCACTTGCGCTGCGCGGGGTCCTGGATGTGCATGTACTCGATGCCCGTGGTGCGGCAGTACGAGTCGCGGAGGACGCCGAGGATGTCGCGCAGCTTGGCCGTGCGGGCCGAGCCGAAGGCGCCCGTGACGAACTCGCGGTCGAGGTCCCAGAAGGTCAGGCCGTGGGTCTCGATCTCGAGGTCGGGGTGCGACCGCTGCACGTACTCCAGCGGGTCGATGTCGGCCATGAGGTGGCCGCGGACGCGGAACGCGTTGATGAGCTCCTGGACGCGGGCGGTCTTGTCGACGGCGTCGGCGAGGTCGACGCTGATGTCGGGCGACCAGTGGATCGGGTCGTACGGGATGCGGAGCGCGGCGAAGATGTCCTGGTAGAAGCTGCGGCTGCCGATGAGCAGCTCGTGGACGACCTTGAGGAACTCGCCCGAGCCGGCGCCCTGGATGACGCGGTGGTCGTAGGTGCTCGTGAGCGTGATCGTCTTGCCGATAGCCAGCTCGTTGAGCGTGCGCTCGGAGGCGCCCTGGAACTCGGCCGGGTACTCGAGGGCACCGGCGCCGATGATGCAGCCCTGGCCCTTCATGAGGCGGGGGACCGAGTGCACGGTCCCGATGCCGCCGGGGTTCGTGAGCGAGATCGTGACGCCCTGGAAGTCGGCTCCGGTGAGCTTGCCCTTGCGGGCGCGGGTCACGAGGTCCTCGTAGGCCGAGAGGTACTCGTTGAACGTGAGGGTGTCGGCGCGCTTGATGCCCGGCACCATGAGGGCGCGGGAGCCGTCGGGCTTCGGGAGGTCGATGGCGATGCCGAGGTTGATGTGCGCCGGCGCGACGACCGTGGGCTTGCCGTCGGTCTCCTCGTAGTAGACGTTCTGGCTCGGGAAGTCCTTCAGCGCCTGGATGAGGGCCCATCCGATGAGGTGGGTGAAGCTGACCTTGCCGCCCCGGGCGCGCTTCAGGTGGTTGTTGATGACGATGCGGTTGTCGATCATCAGCTTCGCCGGGATGGTGCGCACGCTCGTCGCGGTCGGGACCGTCAGGCTCGCGTCCATGTTGGTGGCGAGCGACTTGGCCATGCCCTTCAGCACGGTGACCTTGTCGACGTCCTCCGGAGCGGGTTCGGTCTGGTCGCTCTTCGGCTGCTGGACCTGGTTCGGGCTCGTCATCGGGGCGTCGGCCGGGATCGGGGCCGGCTTCGCCTGGACCGAGGTGGTGCGGGCGACCGGCTGCGCGCCGATGACCTGGATCGGGGCCGTCGGCGGGTTGACCCGGGCCGCCTCGTCAGACGCCGCGGGGGCGGGGGCCGGCGCCGTGGTGCCGACGGACGCCGCACCGTCGTCCGACTGGCCGCCCGTCGTCCCCTGGGCTGCGCCGTTCACCGGCCGGTAGTGCTCGAGGATCGGCCACCAGGAGCGGTCCACGGAATCCTTGTCGACGAGGTACTGCTCGTACATCTCGTCGACGAGCCATTCATTGGCTCCGAATTCGTTCGTTGCGCCGTCATCGGCGCCCACTCCGGTCATCTGGCTCGACACCGTCGATCGCCCACTCTCTCCGTTGAATTCTCACTGTTTGCAGGCAGGGAACATGCCCGCACGATCCAGTCATCAAGCCTAAACCCATTCCGTCGTCGGTGCGGCTCGGACGCCGCTCGGGATACGGTGTTCTCATGCGGTTCATCGGTGAGATCCCCAGCCACGACCTGACGTACTCGGACGTGTTCCTCGTCCCCAGCCGCTCCGGGATCACGAGTCGACTCGACGTCGACCTGGCTCCGGATGACGGCACCGGCGCCACGATCCCGATCGTCTCCGCCAACATGAACTCCGTCACCGGGCCACGTCTCGCGGCGGCCCTGGCGCGGCGCGGCGGACTCGGCGTCCTGCCGCAGGACATGCCGCTCCAGGAGCTCGACGCGGCGATCCGCTGGGTCAAGGAGCAGCCGGTCGCCTTCGACACCCCGCTGATCATGCGCGCCGATCAGACCGCGGCCGACGCCCTGCGCCTGATCCCCGCGGTCGCCGGTCACGGCATCGTGCTCCACGACGAGCGCGACGCCTTCGCCGGCTGCATCCCGGCCGCGCGTCTCGCCACGGCGCTGCCCGACGCACGGCTCGGCGACCTCGCGCGCGGATCGCTCGCCTCGATCGACGCCGACGACGTGACCGGTGGCCGGGCCGCGTTCGACCTCATGGTGGCCGCCGACCTCGAGTTCGCGCCCGTGCTGCACCACGGAGCGGTGGTCGGCACCCTCAGCCGGACGAGCGCGCTCCGGTCGACCATCTACACGCCGGCGCTCGACGCGTCGGGCCGACTCCGGGTCGCCGCGGCGATCGGGATCAACGGTGACGTCGCCGTCAAGGCGCAGGCGCTCGCCGCCGCCGGGGTGGACGTCCTCGTGATCGACACCGCCCACGGGCACCAGGAGGGCATGCTCCGGGCGATCGCGGCCGTCCGCGCCCTCGGTCTCGGCCTCCCGATCGTTGCCGGCAACGTCGTGTCCGCCGTCGCGGTGCAAGACCTCGTCGACGCCGGTGCCGACATCCTCAAAGTCGGTGTCGGACCCGGTGCGATGTGCACCACGCGGATGATGACGGCGGTCGGACGTCCGCAGTTCTCGGCCGTGCTCGAGACGGCCGCGACCGCCCGCGCACTCGGCGCGAAGGTCTGGGCGGACGGTGGCGTCCGCTACCCCCGCGACGTCGCCCTCGCCCTCGCGGCCGGTGCGTCCTCGGTCATGATCGGTTCGTGGTTCGCCGGCACGATCGAAGCCCCCGGTGAGCTGCAGCGCGCCGCCGACGGGTCGCTCTACAAGGAGAGCTGGGGCATGGCGTCGACGAAGGCCGTGCATGAGCGCTTCGGTCGACTCGATCCCTTCGAACTCGCGCGGAAGACGCTCTTCGCCGAGGGCATCTCGTCCTCCCGCATCACGATCGACCCGCTCCGGCCCTCGGTCGAGGACCTCCTCGACATGATCACCGCCGGTGTGCGCTCGTCGTTCACCTATGCGGGTGCCGACTCGGTCCCGGGCTTCCACGAGCGCGCCATCGTCGGCGTCCAGTCGGCCGCCGGGTACGAGGAGGGCAAGGCGCTGCCCGTCTCCTGGTGAGCCGGGGCACTGGTGCGGCACGCACGACCGCGGTGGGATGATGGGCCCATGGCGGTGAACGGTGGGACGCGCGGGTTCGGTGTCGGCATGCAGGTCCTCGTGCTCGTGGACCCGGCATCCGATCCCTCGACGGGGGAGCGTGCTTCCGGGGTCATCGTCGCGCCCGGCCGCCAGCGCGCCGCGGCGTTCGTCTCGGTGTGGACCGAACAGCTGACGACGTGGATCGTCGAGTTCGACGAACCCTTCACCGCGCCCGACGGCAGCGGCCCGCACGAATCGGCCGAGGTCCGCGAGACCTACCTCATCCCGGCGCCGTTCGCCGAGGCGTGGGAGTCCGTCGACGCCTGACCGCCGTGGGCTCGCTCAGGCGAGCGACCGGTCCATGATGGCCGAGGAGAGCGCCTCCACCGGGCCGGCAGCCGCCAACGGGTTCGCGAGCAGGGTGAAGTCGACGCCGCCCAGGGTCGGGAGTTCCAGCCGGTTGCTCAGCATGACGAGGTCGCTCGGGATCAGGCTGCGCGGGAAGACCGCGACGCCGAGCCCGGCCCGCACCGCTGCGAGGACGCCGTTCACCTCCCGCGTACTGCAGGTGATCCGCCAGGTGCGCCCGGCGGCCTCCAGGGCGTCGATCGCCAGCTGCCGGGAGAGACTCGGATCCTGGTAGGCGATGAGGGGGACGGGCTGGCCCGGCTCGATCGTGGTCTTCTCGAGACCGACCCAGACCATCGAGTCGGTCCGTACGAGCTTGCCCTCGTTCTGGCCGGGGTGCATCTTGATGAAGATGAGGTCGAGGGCGCCCGCCTTCAGCCGGCGGTACAGCGGCCCGCTCTGGTTCACGGTGAGTTCGAGGTTCAGCTGCGGGTGACCCTGCCGGAAGTGCCGCAGGATCCGGGGGAGCTGGGTCATCGCGAGGTCGTCGGCGGCCCCGAAGCGGAGGCGACCGCTCATCGCCGAGCCGGTGAAGTAGCTCTCCGCCGAGGCGTGTGCAGCGAGGATGGTCCGCGCGAACCCGGCCATCGCGTCACCGTTGTCGGTCAGGCGGACCGCTCTCGTGTCCCGGACGACGAGCCACCGGCCGGCGGCCTCCTCGAGCCGTCGGATCTGCTGACTGACCGTCGGCTGGCTCAACCCGAGCTGCGCGGCGGCACGCGTGAAGTTCTTCGTCTCGGCGACGGCCAGGAAGGTGCGCAGCAGGGCGGGGTCGAACATGCGTGAGCCGATCATTCAGGAATCGAATAGGACTGATAGGGATCATCCTGCTCGGAAATGGCCGCGTCGGCAATAGCGTGGACGGGAGCCGACGGCCTCCGCGGCTCCACCCATACGACACGCACTCGACATACGAAACGCTGGCTCTCTCCGTGACCCCTCCCTCCGACACCGCCGTCGCTCCGCCGCCGCCCACCGCCCCCATGCCGATCGTGGGGGAGCGCCCCGCCTGGCGGGACACCTTCTCCTCGCTCCGCGTCCCGAACTTCCGACTCTTCACGATCGGACACATCGTCGCGACGACCGCGATCGGAATGCAGCGCATCGCGCAGGACTGGCTCGTCCTCGAACTCTCCGGCAGCGTCGCCGCCGTCGGAATCACGGTCGCGATGCAGTTCGCGCCCATGCTGCTGTTCGGACTGCTCGGCGGCGTGATCGCGGACCGCTACTCGAAGCGCGTGCTGCTCATGATCACGCAGGCGCTCGCCGCCGTCCTCGCGGTCGCGCTGTCGATCCTGACGCTCAGCGGCGCGGTCGAGGTGTGGCACATCTACGTCATCGCCTTCATGCTCGGGCTCGTCACGGTCGTCGACAACCCGGCGCGACAGGTGTTCGTGAACGAGCTCGTGGGCCCGGCGAGACTGCGGAACGCCATCAGCCTCAACTCCGCCGTCTTCCAGCTCGGGCAGCTCGTCGGTCCGGCCGTCGGCGGTGTCCTCATCACCGCCGTCGGTTCCGGGTGGTCCTTCGCGATCAACGCCCTCGCCTGCTCCGGCGTCGTGCTCACCCTGGCGCTCATGCGTGTCTCGGAACTCGTTCCGACCCCGGTCGTCGCGAAGGCGAAGGGCCAGCTCAAGGAGGGGCTCGGCTACGCCATGCGGAAACCGGCCATCCGGTGGACGGTCATCATGGTCGCGTTCATGTCGGTGTTCGCCTTCAACCTGCCGGTCCTGCTCGCCGCCTACGCCTCGGACGTCTTCGACATCGGCGCGAGTGGCTACGGGTTCCTCAACGCCCTCGTCGCCGTCGGAGCGCTGACCGGGGCGCTCGCGTCGACGAGGCGTGGGGGTGTGGACCTGCGCATCGTGATCGTCGCGGCGGCGGCGGTCGGTGTCCTGCAGGCGGCCGCCGGCGCGATGCCCGTGCTCCTGCCCTTCGCCCTCCTGCTCGTCGCGGGCGGGGTCGCGAACCTCCTCTTCATCACGGCGGCGAACTCGCTCGTCCAGCTGTCGTCCAACGTGGCGATCCGCGGACGGGTGATGTCGCTGTACATCCTCGTGCTGCTCGGCGGGCAGTCGATCGGCGGTCCGCTCATGGGCTGGCTCGTCGAGGTCGCCGGGCCACATGTGGGCATGATCGTCTCGGGTGGGGTCCCGGCGCTCGCCGCGGCGTGCATCGGAGCACGGTTCCTCCTCCTGCGGCGTCGGAAGCGTCGCGCGGCCGAGGATCGCCAGCGGCAGACGGAGGCTGAGAAGAACCCCGGAAATCCGGGGTCCACAGCCGCGGATGTCCGATAGACTCGTCCGCACAATGGACGACCCTCCTTCAGACAGATCCCCCGGCCACCATCCCAGCCCCGTGCTGACCCGATCACGGGAGACGACCGCCCATCCGGGCGACGGATCCCCCACTCCGGCATCGACCGCTCAGCACGGACGGGATCGTCATGTCTGAGTGGATCATGCTCGGCGTCGGCCTCGTACTGACCATCGGCACGGGCTTCTTCGTCGCCTCCGAGTTCGCGCTCGTGAACCTCGACCGCGCCGATCTCGAGGCCCGCCGCGACCGTGGTGAGACCCGCCTGACGATGACGATCGCAGCGCTCAAGATCACGTCGACGCACCTGTCGAGTGCGCAGCTCGGGATCACCCTGACCACCCTCCTCACCGGTTACACCATGGAGCCGGCGCTGTCGTCGATGCTCGCCGGTCCGCTCGGCGCCATCGGGATCCCCGAGGGCGTCGTCGCCGTCGTGGCGACGATCGTCGCGATCACCCTCGCCACGCTGCTCAGCATGATCATCGGCGAGCTCGTCCCGAAGAACTTCGCGCTCGCGTTGCCCCGGCAGACGGCCAAGTTCGTCGTCCCGTTCCAGACGGCCTTCACCTGGGTGTTCAAGCCCGCCATCGTGGTCCTCAACGGCAGCGCCAACGGCTTGCTGCGGTCGATGGGCATCGAGCCCAAGGAGGAGCTGTCGGGAGCACGGACGGCCGAGGAGCTGTCGTCCCTCGTGCGTCGATCGGCGCTCGAGGGCACACTCGAGGCCGACACCGCGACCCTGCTCAACCGCACGCTCCGCTTCTCGAGCCACGACGCGTCGGACGTCATGACGCCCAGGCCGCGCATCGCGTCGATCCAGCGCGGCGAACCCGCCCAGGCGGTGCTCGCCCTCGCGAGGTCGACCGGCCACTCGCGCTTCCCCGTCACCGATGCCGACGTCGACGACATCACCGGTGTGGTGCACGTGAAGCAGGCCATCGCAGTCCCGCGCGACCGCCGCGGCGAGGTGCCCGTCTCGGCCCTGCAGTCACCGGCGCTGCGCGTCCCGGAGACGATGAAGCTGGACGTGCTGCTCTCGCAGCTGCGCGGACGCGGCTACCAGATGGCCGTCGTGGTCGACGAGTACGGCGGCACCGCCGGCGTGACCACCCTCGAGGACCTCGTCGAGGAACTCGTGGGCGAGGTCGCCGACGAGCACGACCGTTCGCGTGCCGGGGTGGTCCGCGGACGCGACTCCACGACCTTCCCGGGCAGCCTTCGTCCCGACGAACTCCTCGAGCGCGCCGGCGTGCGCGTCCCCGAGGACGGCCCGTACGAGACGGTCGCGGGCTACGTCATGAGCGAGCTCGGACGGCTCGCGGTCTCAGGCGACGAACTCGAGCTCGAGGACGGAACGCTCCGCGTCGAGCGACTCGACGGCCGCCGGATCGATCGGATCCGATTCACCCCGAGACCCGTCGTGTCGGAGGACGGTGGTGACGTATGAGCGACTGGGCAGGAATCGCCTGGCTCGTGGTGCTGCTGCTCGCCAACGCCTTCTTCGTCGGTGCCGAGTTCGCGGTCATCTCCGCGCGTCGGTCGCAGATCGAACCCCTCGCCGAGCAGGGGAGCCGGAGCGCCAAGACCGCGCTGTGGGCCATGGAACACGCCACGCTCATGTTGGCGACGAGTCAGTTGGGCATCACCGTCTGCTCGCTGCTCATCCTGAACGTCTCCGAACCGGCGATCCACCACCTGCTGGAGGTGCCGTTGGCGCTCACCGGCTGGCCTGAGGAGACCATCGGCACGGTGGCGTTCATCATCGCGCTGCTGCTCGTCTCCTACCTCCACGTGGTCTTCGGCGAGATGGTCCCGAAGAACCTCTCCTTCTCGATCCCGGATCGCGCGGTGCTGCTGCTCGCTCCGCCGCTCGTCTTCGTGGCGCGCGTCTTCCGTCCGATCATCGTGTCCCTCAACGCGACCGCGAACGCCGTCCTCCGCCTGTTCCGGGTGGAGCCGAAGAACGAGGCCGCGAGCGCGTTCACGCTGGACGAGGTGGCGACCATCGTGGACCAGTCCACCCGCGAGGGTGTGCTCACCGACTCGACGGGTGCGCTCGTTGCGGCGTTCGAGTTCACCGAGAAGAAGGTCCACGACGTGGCCCTGCCGCTCGGGAGCCTCATCACGCTGACGGAGGAGGCCACCCCCTCGGACGTCGAGCGCGCCGTCGCCAAGTACGGCTACTCGCGGTACGTGATCGTCGACGACGAGTCGGTGCCGATCGGCTACCTGCACCTGAAGGACGTGCTGCGGTACGACGACCTCGACGGCAGTGGCGACGAGGAGCGGCCGGTGCCCGCGAAGCACATCAGGCAGCTCGTGTCGGTGTTCGAGGATTCGGACGTCGAAGACGCACTGACCACGATGCGCCGCTCGGGAGCACACGTCGCCCGGGTGTTCGACGAAGCGGGCGCCACCACCGGGGTCCTCTTCCTCGAGGACATCATCGAGGAGCTCGTCGGCGAGGTCCAGGACGCCACCCGGCGTCGCTGATCGGACGCCGGAGCACGGACACGACGACGGCCCGCACGCGAACGCGTGCGGGCCGTCGTCGTGTCGGGGTCGAGCTCAGGCTCGCGGCTTGGCCCGCTCGTACTGGCCAGGCCAGGCGACCTCCACGCCGAGCTCGGTCGCGGCGCGCAATGCGAAGTGCGGATCACGGAGCGCCTCGCGGGCGACCATGACCGCCTCCGCCTGCCCGTCGGCGACGATGGCCGCGGCCTGCTGGGCGTCGGTGATGAGTCCAACGGCGCTCGTGTCGACACCTGTCGATCCGATGTGCGCCGCGAATGGGACCTGGTATCCGGGGGAGAGCGGGATGCGGACGCCGCCGACGGCTCCACCGGTCGAGATGTCGAAGAAGTCGGCGCCTCGCTCGGCGCACCAGGCGGCGACGGTCGCGGTCTGGTGCTCGTCCCATCCGTCGTCCACCCAGTCCGTGGCCGAGAACCGGACGAACAACGGCAGACCGGCTGGGAGGACGCCGCGCACCGCCTCGACGACGCGCAGGAGGAGCTTGGCCCGGTTCTCGAGCGAGCCGCCGTAGCCGTTTTCGCGGTGGTTGACGAGGGGGGAGAGGAACTGGTGGAGCAGGTAGCCGTGCGCGGCGTGGAGTTCGATGACCTGGAAGCCGGCGTCGACCGACCGGACGGCCGCCGTCCGGAAGTCGTCGACGACGCGGTCGATGCCCTCGTCGTCGAGGGTCTCCGGGACGGCGTAGCCCGGGAAGGCCTCGGGCGACGGAGCGACGGTCGACCAGCCGCCCTCCTCGATCGGCACGCTGCCGTGCCCGTCGGTGCCCCAGGGGGCGAACGTGGAGGCCTTCCGGCCGGCGTGCGCGAGCTGGATGCCGGGGACGGCACCTTGCTCGGTGATGAACGCGGTGATCCGTCGCCAGGCGTCGCGCTGTTCGTCGTTCCAGATGCCTGCGTCCTGGGGGGTGATCCGACCCTCGGGGCTGATCGCCG
This sequence comes from Plantibacter sp. MDV22-iso1, assembly GCF_058408345.1. Classification (NCBI taxonomy): domain Bacteria; kingdom Bacillati; phylum Actinomycetota; class Actinomycetes; order Micrococcales; family Microbacteriaceae; genus Plantibacter; species Plantibacter sp. MDV22-iso1. Next base: position 262,144 of record NZ_JBZVDY010000003.1, on the reverse strand, counting down.
CCGCCTCGGAGATGACGAGGCCGAAGCCGCCCGCCGCGAACTGGCCGAGGTGCATGAGGTGCCAATCGGTCGGGACGCCGTCCCGGGCGGTGACGCTGTACTGGCACATCGGGGCGATCCACAGGCGGTTGGGGACGGTGAGGTCGCGGATGGTGATCGGATCGAACAGCTGGGGCACGGAACTCCTCGGGTCTCGGGGCGACGGGCGTCGACACCCGGCTCAACGTCCCCGGGCGCGCTCGGATTCCCGACACCGGGATGACCGACGATCGACGGCTCGGAGCCGGGTCGCCGCGGCGACTGGCCTAGGGTGATGGCATGGCCGAACCGCGACTCTGGACCCCTGCCGACGCACGCGACTGGATCGCCGTGCCCGATGCCGAATCGGACAAGTACTCCCGGGGGGTCCTCGGTGTCGTGACCGGGTCCGACCGCTACCCGGGTGCCGCCGTGATCGGTGTCGAGGCGGCGATCCGCACCGGCGTCGGCATGGTCCGCTACCTCGGAGCGGACCGAGCGGCGAACCTGGTCCTGCAGCGCCGCCCCGAGATCGTGACGGCGGAGGGGCGTGTGCAGGCGTGGCTCATCGGCTCCGGTATGGACCCCGGCAAGCTGACCCGCGAGGAGAGCTCGCTGCTCGACGCAGCCCTGCACGGGGGCGAGCCGGTCGTCGCCGATGCCGGGTCGCTCCGTCGCGTCGCCGCGGGTGCCCACCAGCGGGCGTTCGGTGTCGACGAGTCGTGGCGCATCGTGGCCACCCCCCACGTCGGTGAACTGGCGACCATGTTGAGCGGCCTGGGGAGCCCGGCCGAGGTCGGGGACATCCGTGCCGACCCCGTGTCGTACGCGGCCGACGTCGCCGCCCGCCTCGGCATCATCGTGGTGCTGAAGGGCGGCACGACCCACGTGGTCGCGCCGGACGGCGACGCCATCACGGTCTCCGGCGGATCGCCCTGGCTCGCGACCGCCGGCACCGGCGACGCCCTGGCCGGGATCATCGGGGCGCTCGTCGCCACGAACGCCGAGCGCGTGCTCGCCGACCCCGGCTGCCTGGCGAGCGTCGCCGCGAGCGGGGTGCTCCTGCACGCGGCCGCCGGGGACGCCGCCGCAGCCGACGGCCCGCTGGCCGCGCTCGACGTGGCCGAAGCGGTGCGCGGTGTCGTCGGGGGTCTCCTCCGCTGAACGAGCGTTCATCGGTGGACGAAGGACAACTCCCAGAACGCTCATAGCTCGCCCATAGGGAAGCTCAGGACACTGGTGCCACCGCGGCGGAGACCTCGCCGCGGCGGCCGCCGCACCGCGGCCCACACATCGCCCGAGGAGATTGAACGATGCGCAACCCCACCCCCACCACCCAGCCTCCCGTCCGCACGCCACGGCTGTCCGTGGCGGCGAAGAAGACGACGTTCGCGGCCCTGACCGGCCTCACCCTCGTCGGCAGCCTGGCCGGTTGCTCGGCGGCCGACGCCGGCAGCTCGACCACCACCACGCAGCCGAGCACCGAGAGTGCGGCGACGCCTGAGGCGACCACCTCGACCGACGCCGCGGCGGGATCGGGCGCCACCGACTACCAGGACGGCTCCTACACCGCGGACGGCAGCTACCAGTCGCCGAACGGCACCGAGTCGATCACGGTGACCGTCACCCTCGCCGCGGACACGGTCACGGCGGTCGACGTCGTCTCGCACGCCGAGAGCGCGAACAGCAAGCGCTACCAGGCGGAGTTCATCTCCGGGATCGCCGCCGAGGTGGTCGGCAAGGACATCGACAGCCTCAAGGTCTCCAAGGTCGCCGGTTCCTCGCTCACGAGCGGCGGCTTCAACGCGGCCATCGACACGATCAAGACCGAAGCGAAGGGCTGAGCCGCGGGGCCGGACCGACGATGAGCGAGACGACACTGCGCTTCGAGGCGATCGGCACCGGATGGGAGCTCGACACGTCTCTCCCGCTCGAGCCCGAGACCGCTGAGGCCGTCGCCGCGTGCATCGACCGGTTCGACCGGACCTGGTCGAGGTTCCGGGACGACGCGTTCATCGCGCGCTTCGCCGCCGGCCAGGTCTCGACCGCCTTCCCCGATGATGCGCGCGAGGATGCGGTCGCGCTGCTCGACACGTACCGGCGTCTGCACGATGCCACCGCCGGAGCCGTGACGCCGTTCATCGGCACCTCGCTCGAACGGCTCGGCTACGACGCCTCCTACTCGCTCGTCCCACAGGGCCCGGCGGTCGCCGCCCCGCACTGGGACGACGTGGCCCGATGGGACGGCGAGGTGCTCGAGACGAGCCGTCCGCTCGTGATCGACATCGGCGCGGCCGGCAAGGGGCGGCTCGTGGACCTCGTCGCGGACCTCCTCCGCAGCCACGGCCACGAGTCCTTCACGGTCGACGCCTCGGGCGACCTGCGTCACGAGCACGGGTCCCGCGCGGCGGACCCACTCCGCATCGCGCTCGAGCATCCGTACGATCCCAGCAAGGCCATCGGGGTCGCGACGATCGACGACGGAGCCCTGTGCGCCTCCGCCACCAATCGTCGTGCCTGGGGCGACGGCCTCCACCACGTCATCGACGGCCGGACCGGCGAACCGACGAGGACCGTCGCGGCGACCTGGGTCACCGCCCGGGAGGCGATGGTGGCCGACGGACTGGCCACCGCGCTGTTCTTCACCGATCACGAGACCCTGGCGGAGGCGTTCACCTTCGAGAGCGTCCGCATGTTCACGTCCGGTCTCACCGACCGGTCCGTCGGGTTCCCCGGCGAACTCTTCACCTGAGTCACGCGCCACAGGGCCCGAGCCCGGTCGGCACCATCTCCCAGAAAGCAGACCGCACATGAACGGCCGTACCGGCTCCTTCTTCGGCACCGTCCTCGGGCGGGTCACCATGTACCGCCTCGTGACGCTGTCACTCGGCACCCTCGCGATCTACGCCTTCGTGCTGTCGCTCTTCGGGCAGGTGTTCTACAAGCCGCTCGAGCTCCTCGCCACCCTGGTGACGCTGCTCGTCGTCGGCTACCTGACGAACCGCCTGTTCGGTGCGCTGTTCCAGGTGCAGCCGCACAGCGAGTCGTCCGTCATCACCTCCCTCCTGCTGTTCTTCATCCTGTGGCCGACGAGCGAGCCCACCGCGCTGGCCTGGATCGCCCTCGCCGCCACGGCCGCCTCGGCGTCGAAGTACCTGCTCGCGATCCGGGGTCGACACGTCCTCAATCCGGCGGCCATCGCCGCACTGGTGATGAGCGTATTGGCGAGCTACGTCACCCTCCCGGGCGTGTCACCGTCGGTCTGGTGGGTCGCCAACCCGTGGCTGCTGCCCGGTGTCGTGATCCTCGGCGGCCTCGTCCTCATCCGGACGAAGCGACTCACCATGGCACTCGTCTTCATCGTGCTCTCCTGGGCGCTCGTCACCGTCCGGCTCGTCACCGGTGGTCAAGAGCTGGGACCGGCACTGCTGGCTCCGCTCACGTCGTACCCGATCCTCTTCCTCGCAGCGTTCATGCTCACCGAGCCGCTCACGCTTCCACCGCGGCGCTGGCAGCAGCTCGCCGAGGCGGCGATCGTCGCGGTGCTGTTCTCCATCCCGTTCATGCTCGGCCAGGTGGCGTCGACCCCGGAGCTCGCGCTCATCGTCGGCAACGTGCTCGCGTTCGCCGTCGCCCGTCGTCGGGGGATGCGTCTGACGCTCGAAGGCACCCGCGCCCTCACCCCGACGGCGGTCGAGTACCGGTTCAGCTCGAAGCGGTCGATCCCGTTCGCGGCCGGCCAGTACCTCGAGCTGTCGTTGCCGCACCGCGGAGCCGACGTCCGCGGCTCGAGGCGCGTCTTCAGCATCTCCTCGCCACCCGACGACGACCGCACGATCCGCGTGGCGATGCGTGTGCCCGAGCGGGCCAGTAGCTTCAAACGGGCGCTGAGTGCGCTGCCGGTCGGCGCGAGCCTCTCGGCGACCGGCGTGTGGGGCGACTTCGTCCTGCCGAAGGACGCGAGCAAGCCGATCCTGCTCATCGCCGCCGGCATCGGGATCACCCCGTTCGCCAGTCAGCTGTCCCGCCTGCACCTCCGCGCCGACAAGCGTGACGTCGTCCTCGTCTACGTCGTGTCAGACGCGCAGGAGCTCGCCTACGCGGCCGAGCTCGAGACCTGGGGGACACCGGTGCTCGTCGTGGGACCGACGGACGACGTCCGCCTGCCGGACGGCTGGCGTGGCCTCGGACCCGGGCGCCTCGACCACGAACGCCTCGCCGAGGCCGTCCCGGATCTGGCCGAGCGTGAGGTCTTCATCTCCGGGCCGCCCGCGATGATCGAGGCCCTGAAGCCCGCCCTGCGCGGGATCGGCGTCGGACACGTCCGCACCGACGCCTTCAGCGGGTACTGATCAGCAGGCTCGCGGACCCGACCCGCTCGGGCGTCGAGCGAGTGGCGGACGGGTTCCACAGGCGGCGCGAGCCTAGGATGGTCCACGTGATGCGGCGTTGGCTCCTCTGGTGCGGGTTCGGCCTCGTGCACCTCCTCGTCGGGTGGCTGTGCCTCGTGGCGGAGGGTCTCCCGCTCGGCGACGTCGTCCTCGTGTACCGGCCGTGGGTGGAACAGGCGACGTCCGGCGGGCCGATCCCCGCCATCGATGAGCCCTGGGTCTATCCGATCCTCGCGATCGTCCCCATGCTGATCCCGCTGCTGCTCGGCAGCGCCGGGTACGGCGTCGGCTGGCTCCTGCTGGTGACCGCGATGAACGCCGGGGCGTTCGCGGTCCTCCTCGGCAACGGCCACTCGCGCCCACGATTGGTCGCGGCATGGTGGTGGCTCGCGTTCCTCCTCCTGCTCGGACCGATCGCGCTCGCCCGGATCGATTCCGTGACCGTCCCCATCGCGATCGTCGGGCTCCTCTGGGTCGCCGGCCGCCCGCGGGTCGCCGCCGTCCTCCTGACGCTCGCCGCCTGGATGAAGATCTGGCCGGCGGCCCTGATCGGCGCGATCGTCCTGGCGCACCGCCACCGCGGACAGGTGCTGATCGCGGCGGCGGCGACGTCGGTCGTGGTCCTCGGGGTCGGCCTCGTGCTCGGCGGCGCGAACGCGGTCAGCTTCGTGACGGAGCAGACCGGACGCGGTCTCCAGATCGAGTCGCCCATCGGCAACGCCTACCTGTGGCTCGCCGTCCTGGGGGTCCCGCAGAGCTTCGTCTACTACGACCGCGACATCCTGACCTTCCAGGTGACGGGCCCGGGCGTCGACACGGCGATCGCCGTCATGACGCCGCTCCTCGGTCTCGCCGTCGCCGGCGCGGTGCTCCTCGGGGTACTCGCAGTGCGGTCCGGGCGCCCACTCGTGCAGGTGCTCGCGCCGTTGTCGCTCCTCTTCGTCCTCACGCTCATCATCTTCAACAAGGTCGGGTCGCCGCAGTTCGCGATGTGGTTGGCTGCACCGGTGATCCTCGGGATCGTCCTGCAGCGTCGGCGTTTCCTCGCGCCGGCCGTCCTCGCGTTGATGATCGCCGCGCTCACGCAGCTCGTCTACCCCTACTTGTACCTGTGGTTGCTCAACGTCGACCCGGTCCTCGTGACGGTGCTGACGGTCCGTAACCTCGCCTATCTGGTCCTCGCCGGCTGGGCCGTCCATGCGTTGTTCTCGCCGCACCACCACGACGAGGACGTCTCCTCGGTCTCCATCCCCGTCCCCGCTCGAACCCACAAGGAGTGACCATGCTCGTCGCCTTCTCCGTCGCCCCCAGCGGCACCGGCAACTCGGACGGTTCCGTCCACGACGCGGTCGCCGCGGCTGTGCGGATCGTCCGCGAGTCCGGCTTGCCGAATCGGACCGACTCCATGTTCACGACCATCGAGGGGGAGTGGGACGAGGTGTTCGCGGTCATCAAGGACGCCACCGAGGCGGTCGGCGCCTACGGCAGCCGGGTCTCGCTTGTGCTGAAGGCCGACATCCGTCCCGGCTACACGGGTGAGCTGACCGCAAAGCTCGACCGGCTTGACGCCGCGCTCGAAAACGACGGCTGAGCCCATCGGGCAGCGGTCGTCGGGTTTCGTCCGTCGGGACTCGAATCGATTCGAGGATTCCCGTACACTCGATCCATGCCCACCATCCTGGACGGGTCGACGCAGCTGTCGCCGACCCGTGTTCGTCTTGCCATCCTCGCGCTCGCCGTCGGGGCCTTCGGCATCGGCACGACCGAGTTCGTGGCGATGGGTCTGCTGCCGAACATCGCGACCGACCTCCTGCCCGAGCTGGCCGCTCGCAGCCAGGAGCAGGCGAACGCGCAGGCTGCGTGGTTGATCACGGCGTACGCGCTCGGCGTCGTCGTCGGTGCGCCGACGATCGCCGCGCTCGTCGCGCGGTACCGGCGCAAGACCGTCCTGCTCTGGTTGGGCGTCGCGTTCACCGTCGGCACGCTCGCGTCGGCGGTCCTGCCGAGCTTCGGCCTCGTCCTGCTCGCCCGGTTCGTCGCGGCGCTGCCGCACGGCGCCTACTTCGGCATGGCCGCCCTCGTCGCCGCGAGTCTCATGGGGCCGGGGAAGCGCGGCAAGGGCGTCGCGCTCGTCATGACCGGGCTGACGATCGCGAACGTCGTGGGCGTGCCGTTCGCGACCTGGGTGGGCCAGGAGTTCGGGTGGCGCTCCGCCTACCTCATCGTCACCGGCATCTTCGCGCTCGCGACCGTGACCATCTGGTTCGCCGTGCCGGTGCAGGCGGGCAATCCGCAGCAGACGATGCGTCGTGAACTCCGCGTCTTCCGGCGCGGCCAGGTGTGGTTCGTGCTCGGGTTCGGGTCGATCGGGTTCGGCGGGCTCTTCGCCGTGTACAGCTATCTCGCGCCCCTCGTGACCGAGGTCGCGGGGGAGTCGGCGACACTCGTCCCATGGGCGCTCGCGACCATGGGGGTCGGCATGACGATCGGCAACCTGGTCGGTGGGCATCTCGCGGACCGTGGGGTGAGGCGGGCCCTGATCGTCTTCTTCGCGCTCATGATCGTGGTCCTGACGGCCCTGGCACTCACCGCGACGTGGACTCCGACGATGTTCCTGTTCGTCTTCGCCGTCGGCTTCGCGTCGCAGGGCCTCGGCCCGGCCATCCAGACGAGGCTCATGGACGTCGCCGGCGACAGCCAGTCCCTCGCTGCAGCGCTCAACCACTCGGCGCTCAACATCGGCAACGCGCTCGGGGCCTTCCTCGGCGGTGTGGTCATCGCCGGTGGCCTCGGCTACCTCGCTCCGGTCTGGACCGGTGTGGTGCTGACCGTGATCGGCCTCGGGATCGTCATCACGAGCTTCACGGTCGAACGTCGGCAGCTTCGTCGCGAACTCCTGCGGGCGAACGTCGCCGAGGAACGCCGGATCGCGGACCGCAACCCGCCGACGGCTCCGATCCCCGTCTGACCGATACCCGTCGCCCATCCCGGCCCGTGGGGTGCGGTCTGGCGTAGTGCCAGCGCGGTGCGCTCACGCGAGCGCGCCCCATACGCGTGAGCGCGGGTCTCCGGAGACCCGCGCTCACGTATCCGAGTGGCGCTCACGCCGCACCGTGCGGTCTCGCGTCAGCGCACCGCGCTGACGCCGACACCCGCGCGCTCGCGTCAGCGCACCGCGCTGCTAGTCGACGATGATGCCGTCGAGGATCGCCCGCTTGCGCAGGGCGACCTTGGTACCGACGTCGATGCCGGCGTTGCGGTACTTCTCGCGGATGCGCTTGAGGTAGCTCTTCGCGGTCTCGTCGGAGATGCCGAGGCTCTCGGCGACCATCTTCACGGGCTCACCGGCGGCGTACAGCGCCATGACACGACGCTCCTGCGCGCTGAGGCGGGGGCCGGTCCCGGAGGCTCCGCTCGCGAGGGCGAGGTCGAGCTCGGGGGAGATGTAGGACTCGCCGCGTGACGCCGCACGCAGGGCGTGCACGATGGTCTCGGCGTCCTCGCTCTTCGCGAGGTAGCCCAGAGCGCCCGCGGCCAGGGCTTCACGGACCACTGCCGGGTCGCTGTAGGTGCTCATGAGGACGGTCGTGACGCCCGTGGTCTTCAGCGTCGCGAGCTTCACGGCGACCGGCACATTGTCCTTGAGGTCGACGTCGAGCAGCAGGACGTCGACGGGGAAGGCGGGGTGCGTCAGCAGCTCCGGCCAGGACGGGGTCACGACGACGAGTTCGATGTCGTCGGCGACGCTCCTGATCCACTCGGTGAGCGCACCGAGCAGCATCCGGTGGTCATCGACGATGCCGACCCTGATGCGAGACTCCTGTGACGTCATTGACGTTCCCCTTTCCGCTGGCCCGCAGCAGGATTGTCGACGGTGCTGTCGATCTCGATCCTGATCCGGGATTTCTGGTACGTGTCCGTAGAGCTGCCCACTCGTCCGAGCGCTTCCCACACCGCGGGATCCACCTTGGCGCGTTGCACTCCGACCGCTTCGAGGACGATCGGGATGACGAGCGCACCTGATCGGCCCGGTCGTTCGGAGCGGTCGACCGGTCCGAGCGTCAGCACAGCTCTGGCACTCTGCGCATCTGCTTCCCCGAGGAGCAACCATACTGCAGAGAGCAGTCCATCCCGCTGATCCGTTGCGAGATACGTCGCGAGTCGCTCGGGGTCGCGGAGGGTGGCGCTGTCCGACAACACGGACGACTCCTGGAACGCGTGCTCGAGCCAGGACTCCTTGCCCTCGGACATGAGGTGACGCCGGAGCTCGGTCGCAAGGCGGGAGGCGCGCGCCGCGAGCTCGGGGCTGAGCGGGAGGTCGACCGAGCCGTCGGCGACACCGACGAACAGCTCCTCCGCTTCGAGGTCGAGGGTCACGAGTTCCTCCGAGTCGAAGAACCCGAGTGCGTCCCGGACGCTCGCGACGGTGGAGGCGACCATGACCCGGTCGAGTTCGAGGCGGACGATCCGGCGGTACTGGGAGACGATCGCGCAGGCGATGAGTGGTGGGACGACGGCGACCGCGGCGAAGAGCAGCTCCGCACCGAGGGTCGCGGTCTGGGTCCGCGTGACGGTGAGGATCGAGCCCACGAGCATCAGCCCGAGCACCACGGTCGCGGCGGCGACGTCGCGCACCGGGCGGAGGGTGACGACCGCGAGCAGGACGCCGCCGACCGCCGCGGCCGCCGTCGGATAGACGCCCACGGCGTCGCGACTCCAGACGCTCGCCAGGTCGAGCGCGGCGACCACCACCAGCTGGATCAGCAGCGCGACGAACAGCCGATCCGAGAGGTGGAACGCGGAGCGGCGGAGGAGGAGGAAGGTCGACACGATCGCCGCGGTGAGCAGCAGCCAGGCGACGACGCTGAGCAGTGGTCGCGGGTAGTGGTGGACCGAGCTGACGAAGCGGATCGCGGCGTAGACGACGAGGATGACGCCGGACACCGAGAGACCGATGCCCAGCTGTGTCGTTCCGAGTGACGAACGCTGCCGGTCGATGGCGCGACGATGACGGTAGCGACGGGTCGGTCCGGTGGCCTCCTCGAGGGCGTCGACACTCATGCTTGCGGGACCTCCAGGATGACCGTCGTCCCGGCCCCGGGGGCGGAGAAGACGCGCGCCTGTCCGCCGACCTCCTGAATGCGCGCGACGACCGATTCCGCGACGCCGAGATGGCCGTCCGGCACTGCCGACGGGTCGAACCCGGTGCCGGTGTCGGTGATGAGGAGTCGGGCCGTCAGCTCGTCGATCGACACCGTGACGTCGGCCGAATCCACGCCGGAGTGACGCCGGACGTTCTCCAGGCACTCCCCGAGAGCGAGGAGGAACGCCTCGCGCACGCGTGGGTCGAGGTTCGCCTGTCCACCGCCGTAGACGTTGACCGTGAGGCCGAGCCCGGCGAACCGGTCCGTCACGGCCTCGATCCCTTCGTCGAGGGTGAAGTCGACACCGCGCTGCAGGATGTACGAGCCGGAGGAGACGGGGGTCAGCTCCTCGCCGAGGCGGAGGCTGCGGAGCAGATGCGCATCGTTCCCGGCCTGCGAGCGGAGGGCGGCGCCATCGACGCCCCGACCGGAGTGGGCGAGCATGGTGAGGGTCGCGAGTGCGGTGTCGTGCAGGAGGCGTGCGTCCTGTCGCCGTTGCGACTCGGCCTGACTCGCGAGCCGCTCAGCGTTGTAGGCGTTGCCGATGGTGTCGACCCGACGGATGAGTCGGGGGATGCTCGTGTCGAGCCACCCGCCGAAGGCGCCGATCGCGATCCACACGACCGCGGTCAGGCCGATGGTCGGGATCGTGAGCGCGGTGGGCCCGGTGACGACGACGATGGTGACCGCCGTCACGACGAACGCGGTCAGGAGCAGCGGCCAGGTGCGACGGATCGGCACCAGTCGGGCCGCGACAGCACCCATCCCGAGGGAGGTGATCGCGGCGATCGCGCTCGCGGAGCCGACCTGGCCGGTGTTCCCGTCGGACAGACCGATGACGACGACGACGCCGACACCGACGAGGAACACCAGCAGGACCCACCGCTGACCGTCGTACTGCTCGGCGGCCACGTGGGTGAGGGCGAGGACGGCGACGAGGACGAGGAGGACGGCGTACCGACCGCCCGAGACGACGCCCGGGACGCTGAGGATCATCGCGGCCGTGACGCAGCCCGCGAGCCCGAAGAGGCGCGTCGTACGCAGCAGCAGCCGTCGCTGGGTCCTCGCCACCCGATCCATGCTCACGCTCCTCTGAGGAGTCACCTTATCGGGTGACACGGGCGCCACGGAACGGTTGTCGGACAGACGGAGCGCGGCTGTCAGACGGCGAGGAGCCGGCTGAGATGCGGCGCGACCAGCGCGTTCTCGATGAGGAAGCCGTCGTGGCCGAAATCGGACCGGAGGACCGACGGTCGGGTGCCGTCGAGGTTGCCGGCGAGGTGGAGGGCGATCTCCTCCTGCCCACTGACCGGGAAGAGCCGGTCGCTGTCGATCCCGAGCACGAGCGACGGACCGGCGTAGGCCCGCAGCGCCGCGCCGACGCCGCCGCGATCGCGTCCGACGTCGTGCGAGTTCATCGCCTCGACGAGGGTCACATAGCTCCCGGCGTCGAAGCGTCGGGTGAACTTATTGCCGTGGAAGTCGAGGTAGGACTCGACGGCGAAGCGTCCACCATGCCCGAGCGGGCTCACACTCGACTGCCAGCTGCGTTCGAAGCGGGCGTTCAACTCACCCGGGCTGCGGTAGTTGAGCAGAGCCATCCGTCGGGCGAGGGCGAGGCCGCGGTGCGGGCCCTCACCGTCCGGGGCGTCGTAGTAGTCGCCTCCCTGGAAGTGCGGGTCCGTCCGGACCGCTTCGAGCTGCACGAAGTTCAGGGAGATCTGGTCCGCCGTCGTGACCGGGGGTGCGGCGATCACGGCCAGTCGGTCGACGAGCTCGGGGTGGGTGGCGGCCCACTCGAGTGCGTGCATGCCGCCCATCGACCCGCCGATCACCGCGGCCCAGCGGTCGAGTCCGAGGTGGCCGAGCAGTCGGTGCTGGGCCTCGACCTGGTCGCGGATCGAGGTGTACGGGAACCGCGAACCCCACTCGACGCCGTCGGGCGCGAAGGAGGAGGGGCCGGTGCTGCCCTGGCAGCCGCCGATCATGTTCGGCGCGACGACGAACCAGCGGTCCGTGTCGACGGCGAGTCCCGGACCGACGATGCCGGCCCACCACCCGGCGGTCGCATGCCCGTTGCCGGCGCCACCGAGGACGTGGCTGTCTCCCGTGAGCGCATGGAGGACGAGGACCGCGTTGCCGCCGTCGTCGTCGAGCGTGCCCCAGGTCTCGTAGGCGAGTCTGGCGTGCGGGATGCTCCCGCCGTGCTCGAAGTCGAGGCGGCCGAGTGGGGCGAAGAGTCGGTCGCCCGGCCGATCGCCGTCGCGCCAGGCGCCGCTCGAGGGCGGGTTCGCGAGCAGAGCGCCGACCTCGGCTTCGGTCACGAAGCGGGAGGGCACGCTGTCTTCCGGGGTCTGCCAGTCCATAGGTCTCCATTGTGGCGTGCCCGCGAGCGTCGACCGGCCGTGTTACGTCACCCGATCGGTCGAGGTCAGCGCGGTGCGCTGACGCGAGTGTGCTCCCGTCGGCCTCGGCGCGCCGGAACGGGCTCGAGTGACGGGGAACGGGCTCGAGTGACGGGGAACCGGCCCGACTGCGCAACGAACGACGCGAGCGCGGGTCTCTGGAGACCCGCGCTCGCGGTCGTGGGGTGCGCTCGCGTCAGCGCACCGCGCTGGCGCAACCCGGGAGGGAGACGCCTCGGGACGGGCTCAGACCCGGGCGGCCTCGACGACCTGCTTCGCTGCGGTCAGACCGGCCTGGAGGTCGGCCGTGATGTCGTCGATGTTCTCGAGTCCCACCGAGAGCCGCACGAGCCCGGGGGTGACGCCGGCCGTGAGCTGCTGCTCCGGGGTGAGTTGCGAGTGCGTCGTCGACGCCGGGTGGATGACGAGCGAACGGACGTCGCCGATGTTCGCGAGGTGTGAGAACAACTGCAGGGAGTTCACGAAGGCGCGGCCGGCGTCGACCCCGCCCTTCAGCTCGAACGACAGGACCGCTCCGACGCCCTTCGGCGCGTACTGGTTGGCAGCCGCGTACCAGGGGCTGGACGGCAGCCCCGAGTAGTTGACGCTGGCGATGTCGGGGTGGGCGTCGAGCCACTCGGCGACCTGCTGGGCGTTCTGCACGTGGCGCTCGATGCGGAGGCTGAGCGTCTCGATGCCCTGGATGAGCTGCCAGGCGCTCGCCGGGGCGATGGCCGCACCCAGGTCGCGCAGGAGCTGCACGCGCGCCTTGATGATGTAGGCGAGCGAGTCGCCCACGGCGTCGGTGTAGACCGCCCCGTGGTACGAGGGGTCCGGCGTCGTGAGGCCTGGGAACTTGTCCGCGTGCCCGGTCCAGGAGAAGGTGCCGCCGTCGACGATGACCCCGCCGATGACCGTGCCGTGACCGCCGAGGAACTTCGTCGCCGAGTGGACGATGATGTCTGCTCCGTGCTCGAAGGGTCGGATGAGGTACGGCGTGGCGATCGTGTTGTCGACGATCAGCGGGACGCCGGCCTCGTGTGCGACGTCGGCGACGAGGCGGATGTCGAGGATGTTGATCTTCGGGTTGCCGATGGTCTCCGCGAAGAACAGCTTCGTGTTCGGGCGCACCGCACGCCGCCACTCCTCGGCGTCGTCCTGGTTCTCCACGAAGGTGGTCTCGATGCCGAGCTTCGCGAGCGTGTACTTGAAGAGGTTGTACGTGCCGCCGTAGATCGACGAGGACGACACGATGTGGTCGCCCGCCTGCGCGATGTTGAGGACCGCCGAGGCCTCCGCCGCCTGCCCGGAGGCGAGGAGGAGGGCGCCGCTGCCGCCCTCGAGCGCGCTGAGGCGCTCCTCGACGACGGCCTGCGTCGGGTTCTGGATGCGCGTGTAGATGTTGCCGAACTCCGCGAGGGCGAAGAGGTTCTTGGCGTGGTCGGCGTTGTCGAACACGTAGCTCGTGGTCTGGTAGATCGGCGTGGCCCGAGCCTTCGTGACCGGGTCGGGCGCTGCTCCGGAGTGGATCTGCTTCGTCTCGAACTTCCAGTCGTTCGTGGCATCGCTCATGGTGGATGGTCCCCTCTGCTCGGGTGGTCGGTGCTGCTCGGGTGATGGGTGCCGCCGGTGAGGCCGCTCGGTCCGACAGCGATGTCGCCGGGCGTGGCTCCGGGTGGTGCTCCGTCGTGACCCCGAGGCTACCGGCCCTGCCTGCACGCGCCAACCGCGCGGACACACGGCGTAACGGCTCGGCCCGGTGGCTACCCTGGAGGCATGACGACGAGACGTGTGGCGGTGACCGGTGCGAGTTCAGGGATCGGGGAGGCGACGGCGAGGCGTTTCGCGGCCGACGGTTGGGAGGTCGTGGCGGTGGCCCGCCGTGCGGAGCGGCTGGAGGCGCTCGTCGCGGACATCGGCGGCACCGCGGTCGTCGCCGACCTGACCGTGCAGGCGGACGTCGACGCGCTCGCCGCCCGGGTGGAGGAGCTCGGCGGCGCCCAGGCGCTCGTCAACAACGCGGGCGGCGCCTTCGGCCTCGCGTCCGTCGAGGACGGCGACGCGGAGGACTGGCGGCGCATGTTCGACATCAACGTCCTCGGCACGAAGCGCGTGGTCCAGGCGCTCCTGCCGATCCTCCGTCGGAGCATCCCGGAGGGTGGTGCCGCCACCATCGTCGGTGTCACCTCGATCGCGGGCCACGTCGCCTACGTGGGTGGCGGCGGGTACAACGCGGCGAAGTTCGCGGAGCGCGCGCTCTTCGAGGTGCTGCGGCTCGAGCTCAACGGCGAACCGATCCGGGTGATCGAGGTGGCGCCGGGCATGGTGCACACGGAGGAGTTCTCGCTCGTGCGCTTCGGTGGCGACCAGGACCGCGCCGACGCCGTCTACGAGGACGTGCCGGATCCGCTCTCGGCCGACGACGTCGCCGAGGCCATCGTCCACGCGACCTCGCTGCCGCCGCACGTCAACCTCGACCTCATCACGATCAAGCCGGTCGCCCAGGCCGCCCCGTACCGCCTGGCGAAGGGGCCGTTGCGCGTCGCGGAGTAACCGTTCGACAGGCTCAGGGACCGGTCGGGGGCTCAGGGACCGGTCGGGAGGTCAGTGACCGGTCGGGTGCTCAGCAGCGGGATCGATGCGTGGCTCGGGTCCCGTGTCGACCGGGGCCGCGTCCGCGAAGGCGAGTTTCGGGACGAAGCAGAGCAGGACGGCGGCGACGAGCGCGCCCGCCCCGCAGATCGCCCAGACCGTGAGATAGCCGGACAGGCTCGACGCTCCGGCCGTGACGGCCTGCGCGGCGCCGGCGAACAGGACCACGCCGAAGACGGCCGAGGCGAAGGAGCCACCGATCGTCTTCGTCGTGTTGGTCAGTGCCGACGCGACGCCCGTCTGCCCGCGCGGTGCGGCGGCCGCAGCCGCAGCCGGCATGGCGCCGACGAGGGCACCGGAGCCGAGACCCGCGATCGCCATGTTCAGGAAGACCTGCCACGTCTCGAGGTGGAACGGGAGGAACAGCAGGTACCCGACCGCGACGAGTGAGGCGGCGACGATGAGCGCGATCCGAGGCGTCGCCCAGCGCGACACGAGTGGGAACAGGAGCGCACCGACGATCATCGAGATCAGGTAGGCGCCGATGAGCGTGGAGATGTCACCGGCGTCGAGCCCGAGGCCGTATCCGTTCTCCCGCGGTGTCCCCGCATAGGTGCTGAGCGGGGCCTGGGCGCCGAGCAGGCTGATCCCGATGAGCCCCGCGGTCAGTTGCACCGGCCACATGTTGGGTTGCCGGAGCACCCGGAGGTCGATCGCCGGGTCGGGCTGCCGCAGTTCATGCCGCCCGAACGGCAGGAACGCGAGCACGCCGATCGCGATGAGCCCCCACACCCACCACGTCTGCGGACCGTTGAGTCGCAGGAAGGTGAGCCCCGAGGTGATGAGGAGGAGCGCGAGGCTGAGGAGCACGAAGCCCGCGAAATCCAGGGTCCTGCCCGGCAGGGGTTCGGACTCGGGGACGCCGAACAGGATGGCGAAGAAGACGAGGGTCACCGCGACGGCCGGCAGCATCATCGTGAGTGGGATGTCGCCGCCGAGGGCGGTGAGGATGCGTCCACTCGACAGCGCACCGATGATGGCCCCGGCCTCGAGCGCCACGACGAGGAGGCCGGCGGCCCGCCGGGTCTGCGAGGCCCCGGTGCCGGAGCGACGGCCCCGCTCGAAGATGAGTGCGATCTCGAGGGGCAGCCAGACGACGTAGAAGCCCTGCAGCGCCCAGGCCGCGAGGAACGACCAGAAGTCCCCGGCGACGACGAGCCACCAGCTGGCACCGGCCGTCAACACGGTGGAGACGAGGAGGACCCGCTTGTGTCCGAACATGTCGCCGAGCTTCGCGAGGATAGGGACGACGAGTGCCGACAACAGCAGCTGCGCGGCCTCGAACCAGTTGAAGTCCGCGTCGTGGATGCCCAGGTGCTCGACGAGGTCGGGGATGAGTGGGACGTAGTAGCCCTGCAGGACACCGCTCGTGATCTCGACGAGGAACAACCAGCCGATGAGTCCTGCGGTGATACCAGCTGCCGACCCACGGATCGACGTCCGCCATCCGGTCGCCGAGGCTCCGCCGGTCGTCGTGCTGTCTCGCGCCATGTGGGGATGGTACAGGCGGCCCGGCCGGCAGGATAGCGTTGGGGGATGTCGACCGAGAACCCCAGCGCAGCGTCCCCGGAGCGAGAGGTCCTCGACTGGCCCACGTTCGGTGACGCGGCCCGCGAACTGTCCAGTGCGATCGTCGCGAGCGGGTTCCGGCCCGACTCCGTCGTCGCGATCGCGCGCGGGGGGCTCCTGCTCGCCGGTGCCATCGCCTACGCCCTCGACGTGAAGGCGTGCGGCGCGCTGAACGTCGAGTTCTACACCGGGGTCGACGCGCGTCTCCCCGAGCCCGTCGTGCTCCCGCCGCTGCTCGACGTGGCCGGGTTGCCGGGGAGCCGGGTGCTGCTCGTCGACGACGTGTCCGACTCGGGTCGCACGCTCGCGATGGTGCTGGAACTCATGCAGGCGAGCGGCGCGGAGGTCCGCACGGTGACGCTGTACGAGAAGCCGCAGACGGTGCTCCGTCCCGACTACGTGTGGAAGCGCGTCGACCGCTGGATCTCCTTCCCCTGGTCGACGCTGCCGACGATCACGGCCTGATCGTCCCCGCCTGATCCGGGGTGCCGGGTAGGGTCTCAGGGTGAGTGTTTTCCTCCTCGGCGGTCCGGCCGCCCCAGAGACCGAGTCGACCGTCTACGCAGCGTTCATCGCCGAGGCGGCCGCGCTCGCGGTCGTCGCCGGTCGGTTGGCCCCGCGCATCGCGATCGTCGTCGTGCACGACGGCGACGGGCTCGAGCAGTCCGCGGCCCTGGAACGCGCCGTGGCACGCTCCGGTGAGATCGAGGCGATCCGCGTGGTCGTCCGCGAGGGCGGCGTGGTCGCGCAGGCTCAGCTGGCCGAGGTCGACGGGATCGTCGTCGGCGGCGGGCTGCCCTCGGCCTACGCGGAGGCGGTCGCGCCGGTCGCCACCGACATCCGACGCCTCGTCGCGTCAGGTCTGCCCTACCTCGGCATCTCGGCCGGCGCGATGATCGCGGCCGAGCACGCGATCATCGGTGGATGGCGTGTCGGCGAGGTCCCCGTGAGCCCCGAGGCGGCGTCCGAGGAACTCGACGAGGTCACGATCGGCGACGGTCTCGGGCTCGTCGACATCGCGGTCGAGGCGCATGCCGCTCAGTGGGGCACCCTCGGGCGGCTCGTCGCTGCGACGGAGGCCGGGGTCGTGGACGGCGGTGTCGCGATCGACGAGAACACGGCGCTCGTGGTCGGGCAGGGGGCGCTCTCCGTCCTCGGTGGCGGCAGCGTCTGGCAGGTCTTCACCGCCGAGCACGGGGTCGTCGTCCGCACGATCGGTGCCGAGCAGCCGCAGCAGCAGTAGGCCATGACGAACGGGATCCTCGGCGGTAGCCCGGCACAGCTCGCCGCGGCGGGGTCGATGGACGAGGGCTGGGCCGACGCGCTCGCGCCTGTCGCCGACCGCCTTGCGACGATCGACCACTGGCTCGCGGCGCAAGCGGCGGACGGTGCCCGATGGTTGCCGGCCCCCGAGCTCGTCCTGCGGGCCTTCCGCACGCCGTTCAGCGCGGTCCGGGTCCTCATCGTCGGGCAGGACCCGTACCCGACACCGGGTCATCCGATCGGCCTGTCGTTCGCCGCGGACCGGGATGTGCGCCCGCTGCCACGCAGCCTCGCGAACATCCACCGGGAACTCCGCGACGACCTCGGTGTCCCGACGCCGGAACACGGCGATCTCAGTCCGTGGACCGGACAGGGCGTGCTGCTCCTCAACCGCGTCCTCACGGTCGAGGCGGGTTCCGCCGGTTCCCACCGCCGACACGGCTGGGAGGCGGTCACGGAACAGGCGATCCGGGCGCTCGCCGCACGCCCCGCACCGCTCGTGTCCATCCTCTGGGGCAAGGACGCCGAACGACTGGCCCCGCTGCTCGAATCATCGAGCGACCCCGACCGTCACGTCATCGTCTCGGCGCACCCGAGTCCGCTCTCCGCCTCACGCGGGTTCTTCGGCTCGAAGCCGTTCAGCCGCACGAACGACTTCCTCGTCTCCCGCGGCGTGGACCCGATCGACTGGTCGCTCGACTGACGACCGGGTCGTGGGGTCGACCGCAAGGGCTGTCCGCCGACCCACCCCCTCGTTAGGCTTGGGGGATGTTGGAAGAGGAGTACGAGCCGAGGCGACGGCTGCCGCCGCACCTGCGCAAGCCGCCGACCCCCGAGACCCCTTTCGCATTCACGATGCGCGACGCCACTGCGGCCGACCTTCCCGACGTCCGGGCGATCTACAACCACTACGTCGCCAACAGCATGGTCACCTTCGACGAGGACGCGATGACCCTCGCCGAGTGGCGCTCCAAGTTCGCCTACCTGCAGCGGCTGCAGCTCCCGTTCATCGTCGCCGTCAACCCGACCGGACAGATCCTCGGGTACGCGCTGTGCGCGCCGTGGAAGCAGAAGCGCGCCTACCGCTTCACCGTGGAGAGCTCGATCTACCTCGGAGCCGCGGCGACCGGCAAGGGCCTCGGCACCGATCTGCTCGGTGAGCTCATCGAGCGCTCGAAGGCCGCCGGGCTCAAGGAGATGCTGGCCGTCATCGCCGACAAGGGCGCCGAGTCGTCGATCGCCCTGCACGAGAAGTTCGGGTTCACCGAGGTGGGCCGCATGGGTCGTGTCGGGTTCAAGTTCGACCGCTGGATCGGCACGGTCCTCCTCCAGAAGTCCCTGAAGCGCTGAGCCGGTCGACGCCCTTCGGCAGGCTCAGGGACCGGAACGGACAGGGAACAGGGACCGGAACGGCCGGAGAACGGAGACCACGGGAGAGCGCCGCCTCTAGGCTGGTCGCATGGCGGAACTCCACGAGCTGACGGCGCTCGAGCAGTGGCAGGCGTTGCAGCGGGACGAGGTCTCGCCGACGGAGCTCGCCCGGCACTACCTCGACCGCATCGAGCGGCTCGACGATGCGATCGGCGCCTTCACCTCGGTCGCCGCCGGATCGCTCGCGGAGCGGGTGGAGGCGGTCGAGGCACTACCTCGGACCGCACCGCTCTGGGGACTCCCGATCGGCGACAAGGACCTCGTGTCCCGTGCCGGTCAGCCCGTCCGCTTCGGGTCGCGGCTCACAGCGGATCTCGTGGCGACGACCGACGACGAGCTCGTCGGCGTCCTCGACCGGGCCGGTGCGGTGAGCCTCGGGAAGACCGCGACCCCGGAGTTCGGGCTCTACGGCTACACGGAGCCGCTCGACGGGACACCGACCCGGAACCCGTGGGCCCTCGACCGTGGGGCGGCCGGGTCGAGTGGCGGGGCCGCAGCCGCCGTCGCCGCGCGGCTCCTCCCGTTCGCCCCCGGCTCCGACGGCGGCGGCTCCGTCCGCATCCCTGCGGCCGCCTGCGGGCTCGTCGGTCTGAAGCCCACGCGGGGGCTCGTCCCCGCGGGCTCCGGTGTCGACCGACTCGCCGGCCTCGTCGTCCCCGGGCCGATCGCCCGG
Source organism: Plantibacter sp. MDV22-iso1 (assembly GCF_058408345.1). Taxonomy (NCBI): domain Bacteria; kingdom Bacillati; phylum Actinomycetota; class Actinomycetes; order Micrococcales; family Microbacteriaceae; genus Plantibacter; species Plantibacter sp. MDV22-iso1. Next base: position 242,598 of record NZ_JBZVDY010000003.1, on the reverse strand, counting down.
ACCGTCGCCGACGCGGCCCTCCTGCTCGACGCGATGATCGAGCGCGTCCACGGACGCATCGACCACCACTTCACGCTGCGCGCACCCGACGCCGACGACGGACCGCTGCTCGGGCACGCCGTGCGCGGCGAGGGCCGGTTCCAGCTGGCGGTCCTCGCCGGCTCACCCTGGGACAGTGCCTTCGAGCTGGCGGTCGACCCTGAGGCCCTCGCGGCCGTCGACGTCGCCACCCGGGCGTTCGCCGCGATGGGGCACGGCCTGGAGGAGCTCACCCTCCGCGACGCCGAACGGTACCCGGCCGACTTCACGACGATCTGGCAGGCCTCGGCGGCCGGTGTGCCGGCGACCTCGGAGGCGGAGCTGACGCTCCTCGAACCCATCACGAGGTCCCTCGTCGAGCGCGGTCGGGCGCTGCCGGCGACCCGGCTGATGGAGACGCTCGCCAGTCTCCACCGGTTCGAACGCAGCGTCCTCGCGCAGTTCGCGCCGTTCGACGCGATCATCACGCCGGCCCTCGCCCAGACGCCACGTCCCATCGGGTGGTACGACCAGGACTCGCCCGAGCTGAACTTCGAGCAGCAGGTGCGCTACGCGCCCCACACCTCCTTCGTGAACGCGACCGGCTTGCCGGCCATCACGCTCCCGGTGCACGAGACGTCCGAGGGGCTGCCGATGGGTGTCCAGCTGATCGGGCGTCCCGGAGGCGAGGCGACCCTGCTCGCCCTCGGTGCGCAACTGGAGCGGCGCCTGCGCTGGCAGGACCGCGTCCCGTCCGTCGCCCGCTGACCCGTCGCCCGCTGACCCGTCGCCCGCTGACCGATCGACGTGAACCCCGCGTCGCAGCGCTCCGTATGACGTGATGTGACACCGCGGCCGGACCTCGCCCCTCCCGCTGCGCCTAGGGTGCTCAGACGGCCCGGTCCGGACGGACCGATCACCGCCGCACCGGAGGAGTCGATCATCAACGCACCGTCCAGCCCGACGCAGTCCCACCCCAAGCAGCTCATCCTCAACCTGTTCGAGATGAACTGCGTGAGCCACATCACCCACGGCCTCTGGCGCCTGCCGGACAACCGACGCGACCAGTACACCGACATCCGGTACTGGACGACGCTCGCCCGGACGGCGGAGGCGGGCGGGTTCGACGCGATCTTCATCGCCGACGTGGTCGGCGCCTACGACGTGTTCCGTGGCGGCCCGGCCGACGCCCTGCGCGAGGGCCTGCAGATCCCGAACAACGACCCCCTGCTCGTCGTCCCCGCGATGGCCGCCGTGACCGAGCACCTCGGCTTCGGCATCACCTTCTCGACGAGCTACGAGCCGCCGTTCGCCTTCGCCCGTCGCATGAGCACCCTCGACCACCTGACGAACGGCCGCGTCGCGTGGAACATCGTCACTTCGTACCTGCCCAACGCCGCACGCAACTTCGGCCTCGCCGAGGAGATCCCGCACGACGAGCGGTTCGCGATCGCCGAGGAGTACCTGGACGTCCTCTACAAGCTCTGGGAGGGGTCCTGGGACGACGACGCCGTCATCCGTGACCGGGAGGCCGGCGTCTACTCGGACCCCGACAAGGTGCGGTACATCGACCACGTCGGGCGCTACTTCCAGGTCGCCGGACCGCACCTGTCCGAGCCCAGCGCGCAGCGGACACCGCTGCTCTACACCGCGACCGCCTCGCCGGCCGGCATCGCGTTCGCCGGACGGCACGCCGAGGCGGTGTTCACGGGCGTACGGGGTCCCGGTGGTGCAGGACCGCTCCTGGAACGGTTCCGTGCGGCGGCGGCCGACAACGGACGCGACGGGGCCGCGCTCAAGATCGTCGTCCAGGCCGCCGTCATCGTCGCGCCGACGCAGGAGGAGGCCGAGGCGAAGGCCGCGCAGTACCGGGAGCACGCGAGCATCGTCGGCCGGTTCGTCCACGCCGGGCTGCCGTTCGACCCGGAGGCGCACCCGGCGGACCGGACGGTCGCCGAGGCGCTCGCCGCAGAGGGGGTCCCGGCCGACGCGCTCCCGCCCCAGGTGACGGCCGGCACCGTCGGCGAGTTCATCAGCCGGGTCGGCAGCGACCTCGAGCGGGATTTCTTCGCCGTCGGCACCCCCGAGGTCGTGGCCGACGAGATCGAGCGATGGTTGGAGGTCGGTATCGACGGCATCAACCTGCGGCAGTACCACAGCCTCGACACGCTCACCGATTTCGTCGAACTCGTCGTGCCGGAGCTGCGTCGCCGAGGGCGGCTGCGCGACGCGTATCGACCGGGGGAGACGCTCCGCGAGCGCCTGACCGGCGGGGCGGCCCGGCTCCCCGACGACCACCCGGCCGCACGATACCGCGGAGGACGGAACCTCGGCGACCGGCACGAGGGGACCATCGACGGTCACACGGCGTCATCGAGGGAACCCGCGGGAAACCTGTCGTAACAGAGCAGCGGGGTGGCCCGGTGCGCCGTCCAGGATGGGCAACCACGCCGGCGCAGCACCGGACCACCCCGACCCACAGGAGTACCCGTCATGACTCGAACCACCAGACGGCGAGCACGACTCGCCGCCGCAGCCCTCGTCGCCGTGAGCATCGCGCTGACCGGCTGCTCGGCGGCGTCGGCCTCGTCCGACGCGGACGGTGGCAGCCTCACCTACCTCGATGCGGAGATCCCCACCTCGGCGCAGGTGCAGGAGGCGGGCACGTGGCAGACCCGTGCGCTGCAGCAGAACATCACCGACCGCCTGCTCTACCGGAACGCGGAGACGGGCGAACTCGAACCGTGGATCGCCGACTCCTGGACCGTCAGCCCCGACGGTCTCACGTACACCTTCGTGATCCGTGACGGCGTCACCTACAGCGACGGCACCGCCGTCGACGCCGCGAGCGTCGCGAAGAACCTGAACTGGCAGTCGACCGGCGACGAGGCGAAGGGGACGACCCCGAACGCACAGTTCCCGTCCGGTCTCGTGGCGACGCCGGACGACGCGACCAGCACCGTCACCGTCGTCCTCGCCGCACCCTACGCGCCCTTCCTCAACGTGCTCACCGGGTGGGGATCCGGGCTCGTCGCCGACGCCACGATCGACGCGAGTAAGGAGGAGCAGTCGAAGTTCGTGAACCTCATCGGCTCCGGTCCCTTCGTCGTCGCCTCCGAGACCTACGGCAAGGAGATCGTGCTCGACCGTCGTGAGGGGTACGCGTGGGCCCCGCCGTCCTCCCCGAACCAGGGCGAGGCGCACCTTGCCTCGGTCACGGTCATCCCCGTGCAGGAGGACAGCGTCCGGCTCGGCACCCTGAAGTCGGGCGAGGCGGACGTCATCCGCTACGTCCAACCGAGCGAGGAGCAGGGGCTCGTCGACGCCGGCTACGACATCGTGTCCAAGACGGGTGTCGGTCTCAGCAACCAGTGGTTCCTCCGCAGCCAGGCGCCGTTCCTCGACGACGTCGACGTCCGCAAGGCGCTGCTGCACGCGATCGACCGTGAGCAGATCATCGAGACGCAGTACACCGACAGCTGGACGCCCGCGACGTCGGTCCTGTCGCCTGGCACCTTCGGCTACGTCGACGAATCGGCGAAGTTCGCCTACGACCCGGATGCGGCGAACCGCCTCCTCGACGGCGCCGGCTGGACCGAGCGCGACGCGGACGGCTACCGCACGAAGGGCGGCGAGCGGCTCACGGTGAAGACCTACATCGACGTCTACGACAACACGGCGAAGAGCCTCTTCCAGCAGATCCAGAACCAGTTCAAGGACGTCGGGATCGAGCTGTCACTCAACGAGCTCGACTACTCCACCTACTGGGCGACCGCGTTCGCGGACCCGGAGGTCGGAGCGCTCCGAGTCGGTTGGCCGCACCCTGACCCCTCGAAGGGCCTCAGCGAGTACTACAGCAAGGACGGGTCCGACCTCCTCGGTCTCGCCGGCTCCGACACGACCCTGCAGTCGCTGCTCGACGCGCAGAACGCGGCGACCGACGACGACACCCGTGCGGCGATCCTCGGACAGATCCAGGACCACCTGATCGACCAGGCCTACGTCGTCCCGATCCTCAACGACAGTCAGGTGTTCGTCACCCAGCAGCGGGTGAAGGGCTTCTCCCTCACCGACGGCGCCCTGCCGGAGTTCTACAACACCTCGATCGAGGACTGAGCGAGCGGGAGGGCCGTCGACCGGACGGCCCTCCCGTCTCCGGTCCCGTCCCTTTCCGAGAGGAGGCCCCACATGTCCAACCAGCATCCGAACGCCAGCGCGGCGGACACGCGACGCCGGCAGTACCGCGAGTACGTGATCAGGCGCGTCGCCCAGGCGCTCCTCGTGATCGCCCTCGTCTACACGCTCGTCTTCTTCACCCTCTTCGTCCTGCCCGGCGACCCCATCGAGAACAAGCTGACGAGCCCGCTCAACCCACTGCCCCCGTCCGCCGGCGAAGCACTGCGGGCCTACTACCACTTCGACCTGTCGCCGATCGAACAGTTCGCGCTGACGGTGAGCCGACTCTTCCAGGGAGACCTGGGGTACTCGCTGGTCAGCGGTCGTGCCGTCTCGGACCTCGTCGCGCAGGGCTTCTCGGACACCATTGTGCTCGCAGGCGTGGCGTTCGTCATGACGATCGTGCTGTCGCTCGCCATCGCACTCACCGCCGTGTACGCCCCCGTCAGGGCGATCAGGAGCATCGCGGCCTCAGCGCCCATCGCCTCGATCTCCGCGCCGAGCTTCCTCATCGGCTTCGTGCTCCTCGCGATCTTCTCCTTCCAGCTCGGCTGGGTGTCGTCGGTGCGCGATCAGGGCTTCGTGTCCTACGTGCTCCCGGCACTGACCCTGGCGCTCGCCGTCAACGGTCCGTTGACGCAGGTGTTGATCCAGGGACTCCGGAAGGCTGCGGACGAACCCTTCGTCACCGTGCTCCGCGCGAAGGGGACGAGCGAGGTCCGGATCGCCCTCGGCCACGTCCTGAAGAACGGTGCGATCCCGTCGATCACGATGCTCGCCCTCGTCGTCGGAGAGCTGCTGGCCGGTGCCGTCGTCGTCGAGGCCGTGTTCACCCGCACCGGCCTCGGATTCATCACCTTCGAGAGCGTGCGCGATCAGGACACCCCGGTGATCCTGGCCGTCGTCATCCTCATCTCCTCCATCTACGTCGGCATCAATCTCGTGACCGACCTCGTCTACCCCGTCCTCGACCCGCGCATCGTCCGCCCGGGGCATGGGCGGTCCCGACGCTCCCGCCTCGCCAGGCCGACGGTCGCGACAGCGGCGGCGACGGGGACGGCGGTGCCCGACGGTATCCCGACGAAAGCGAGCGTGGACGCATGAGCCTCCGACTCCGACCGGACCGCGACGTCACCGCGGCCGACGACGGACCGGACGCGTTCCGTCGACTCCTCGGCCGCCTCGGGGTCGCTGACGTCCTGGCGATCATCGTGGTCGGTCTCGTCCTCGTGTCCGTGGTCGCACCCGGCCTCCTCACGCCGTACGACCCGCTCGAGCCCGATGACGCCAACGCGCTCGCCGCTCCATCGGTCGCGCACTGGTTCGGAACCGACTCTCTCGGTCGCGACCTGCTGTCGCGGGTGATCCACGGCACCGGTCGGACCCTGCTCGGCTCGGCGGTCGCCGTCCTCATCGGTCTCGGCGCCGGCACGGTCCTCGGGCTCGTCGCCGCGTCGTTCGGCGGTCTCGTCGACGCCGTCATCAGCCGGATCGTCGACGTGCTGCTCTCGATCCCCGGGCTGCTCCTCGCGATGGTCGTCGTCGTGGCGCTCGGCTTCGGCACCCTGAACGCGGCCGTCGCCGTGGGGATCTCCTCGATCGCGGCGTTCACGAGGATCATGCGCTCCGAGGTGTTGACGGTGAAGGACCTGCCGTTCGTCGAGGCGAGTCACCATCTCGGCGGTTCGCGGGCGTACGTCCTCGCCAAGCACGTCTTCCCGAACTCCTACTCTGCGGTGCTGTCGCTCACGGCCCTCCAGTTCGGACTCGCGATCATCTGGATCTCCTCGCTCAGCTTCCTCGGGTACGGAGCTCCGCCGCCCGACCCGGAGTGGGGTCTGCTCGTCTCCGAGGGTCGTCAGTACGTCGTGTCCTCGCCGTGGCTCGTCGTCGTCCCGGGCCTCGTGATCGCCGTCACCGTGCTCGCCATCAGCCGTCTCAGCCGACTCACCCGCGAGAGGACCACCGCATGAACCAGGCAGCCCTGCAGCACAGCGCACTCCACGTCGTCGACGCGGCTCCGGTGCCGTTGCTCGTCGACGGACTCGCCGTCGGGTACCGGACGCGCGGCTCGAGGGGGCCGACCGACACGGTGCGCGACGTGTCGTTCCAGGTGGGACGCGGCGAGACGGTGTCGCTCGTGGGTCAGTCCGGTTCGGGGAAGAGCACGATCGCCCGGGCGGTCGCGGGGCTCCTCCCCGGCAACGGCTCGGTCACCGCCGGTCGGGTCACGGTCGCCGGACACGAGGTCGCCGATTTCTCCCGGAAGCAGTGGCGCCCCCTGCGCGGCTCGACGCTCGGTTTCATCCCGCAGGATCCGCTGAGTTCACTCGACCCGCTGCAGCGGATCGGCGTGCAGATCGCCCAGGCGGTCCAGGTGGCGGGCGACACCCCACGCTCGGAGGTCCCCGCGCGCGTGATCGAGTTGCTCGAGCACGTGGGCATCCGTCAGGCCTCGGCCCGCGTGCGGTCCTACCCGCACGAGCTCTCGGGCGGGCAGTTGCAGCGGGTGCTCATCGCGATCGCCATCGCGGCGAGGCCCAAGCTGCTCATCGCCGACGAGCCGACGTCCGCGCTCGACGTGACCGTCCAACGGCGCATCCTCGACCTCCTCGACGGCCTCCGGCAGGAGCTCGGGCTCGGGATCCTCTTCATCACCCACGACCTGGCGCTGGCGCAGGAGCGCAGCGACGCGATCGTGGTCCTACAGGACGGGAACGTCCGTGAGTCGGGCCCGGCCGAGGAGGTGTTGCTCGCACCGCGGCACCCCTACACGGTGGGGCTGCTCTCCGACTCGCCCGCGTCCTCGCCCTTGCGCTACCGGGAACGCATCCGCGCTGCGGCCGAGCAGGTGCAGGCGGAGCAGCGCGGCGAGACGAACGCGGCGCCCGCGGTGGTCGAGGTGTCGCACGTGTCCAAACGGTTCGCACGCGATCCGCAGGCGCCGCCCGCACTCGACGGCGCGTCGCTCGTCCTCCGTCCGCGTTCGATCCACGCGCTCGTCGGCGAGTCCGGGTCGGGCAAATCGACGCTCGCGCGCATCGTCGCCGGGCTCAGCTCCTTCGACGACGGCTCGGTGCGTGTCGTCGGCCGGGAACTCCCGCGGGACAACGCCGTCGCCAACCCCTTCGCGCGCGACCTCCAGCTGGTCTACCAGAACCCGCTTTCGGCGGTCGATCCGCGGTACACCGTCGGACAGATCATCGAGGAGCCCCTGCGGATCCACGGGGTGCGGAGCGCCGCCGAACGCCGGCGCCGCGTCGCGACCATCCTCGACCAGGTCGCCCTCCCCGCGAGTGCGCAGGGGCGTCGTGCACGGGAGGTGTCGGGCGGTCAGCGCCAACGGGTCGCACTCGCGAGGACGCTCGTCCTCGCGCCGTCGGTGCTCGTCCTCGACGAGCCCACCTCGGCGCTCGACGTCTCGGTGCAGGCGCAGATCGTCGAACTGCTCCTCGACATCCGGGACGAGCACGCGCTCAGCTACCTGTTCATCTCGCACGACCTCGGTCTCGTCAGGCAGATCGCCGACGAGGTGACGGTGCTGTCCAACGGGCGCGTCGTCGAGTCGGGCCCGGCCTCGGCCGTCCTCGGGCATCCGCAGCACGCGTACACTCGGGAGCTGCTCGACGCGGTGCCGCGGTTCGACGTCGAGCGGCTCGATCCGAGCCGGTTCGAGGCCGTCGGATGAGCGCACCGAGCACGGAGCCGCGCACGGAGGAGACCATGTCACGATCGTTCGACGACCTCGTCGCCGAGGCCGACGCCGCCTCGGTCGACGGGTGGGACTTCTCCTGGCTCGACGGCCGGGCCAGTGAGGAGCGCCCCTCCTGGCGGTTCTCGGAGTTGCTCGGGAGACGTCTGGCCGACGTCCCGTCCTCGCTCGACCTCGAGACCGGCGGGGGAGAGGTGTTGGACACGGCGCCGGTGCTTCCACCGCTCGCCGCCGCCACCGAGTCCTGGCCACCGAACCTCGCCCGAGCCGCCGCCCGCCTGCACCCGCGCGGCGTCGTCGTCGTTCGCACAGAGGAGGGTGCTCCATTGCCGTTCGCGGACGACTCGTTCGCGCTCGTGTCGAGTCGGCATCCCGTCGCCGTGGACTGGACCGACGTGGCTCGGGTGATCGCCCCGGGCGGCAGCTACCTCGCCCAGCACGTCGGACCGGCGAGCGTGTTCGAACTCGTCGAGGCCTTCCTCGGCCCACAGCCCGAAGCGGTCCGTCGCGCGCGTCATCCCGACGACGAGGCCGCCGCCGCCCGTGCCGCCGGGCTCGAGATCGTCGAGTTGCGGACCGAACGGCTGCGCATCGAGTTCCATGACGTCGGTGCGATCGTCTGGTTCCTGCGCAAGGTGATCTGGATGGTGCCCGGATTCACCTCCGCGCGCTACCTCGACCGCCTGCAGGAGCTGCACCGTTCCCTGCAGGGGGACGGCCCGTTCGTCGCGCACTCCTCCCGAACCCTCATCGAAGCGCGCAAGCCCATCCGGTGACCGGGGCCCTGCCGAGGCGCCCTTCGACAGGCTCAGGGACCGCGATGGAGGAGATGATCCCCCTACGGGTGGGGCCGCCGGCATCCCGACGTAGGCTCGTCGTGACGGCGAGTGGAGGACGATCGAGTGGTGGATGTCGGCACTGGACGGCGACCGGTCTCCCGCCTGCGCACCCGCCTGCTCGCCGGGCTCCGCTCACGCATCCTCGCGGTCTTCGCGGTGGAGCAGGACCGCCCGCCGCAGTGGACGCTCGATCTCGAGGACGGCACCGACGCGGGGTTCTTCACGCCCGACTCCGCGGCCTGGACGGTGCACGGCGGTGTCGAGACCATGGTCGCCGGCATCCGGGCGCTCCTCCTGCAGGCGGCCCACCCCGGGGCGCTCGCCGGCGTGCACGACTGGTCCCGGTACCGGGAGGACCCGCTCGGACGGCTCGACGGCACCATCCGCTGGATCTTCACCGTCACCTACGGCGACCGCGACACGGCCCGTCGGACGAGCGACTACGTGCTCAAGCTCCACGAACGCGTCGTCGGGGAATACCTCGACGCCCATGGCGTGGTGCGCCCGTACGCGGCCAACGACCCGGACCTCCTGCGCTGGGTGCACCTCGCGTTCACCGACGCCTTCCTGAGCGTGCGACAGACCTGGGGTGGCCGGATCCCCGGTGGTGCGGACGCCTATGTGGCCGACTGGGCACTCGCGGGTGAGCTCATGGGCGTCGTCGACCCGCCCCGCTCCGAGGCCGAGCTGGCCCGACAGCTGCGCGGATACCTCGACGCGGGCGAGCTGACCGGCGGCCCGAGGGTGGACGAGACCCTGGCGTTCCTCCGGCGTCCGCCGCTCGACCGCTCGCTGCTCCCCGCCTACGGGATCCTCTTCGCGGGAGCCGTCGCGACGATCCCAGCCGAGTACCGCCGCATCCTCGGGCTGCGCACCGCGCACCTCGGTCCGATCCCGCTGCCGGTCGTGACGGCGACGCGGGTCGTCCTGTGGATCGTGGGGCTCGTCCTGCACGGTGAGTCGCCGAGCCAGCGCGCGGCGCTGCGCCGGCACCGGCGCCTGGCGGAGCCGTCCGCCTGAGGCCGTTCGACAGGCTCAGGGACTGGATGGTGTCTGAGGGACCGGATGGTGTCTGAGGGACCGGGGATGGTCGCTGAGGGACCGGGGGATGGTGGCTCAGGGACCGAGACGGTGGCACGGGAGCTGGGCGGCGTCAGAGGCGGGGGACCGAGGCGAGCAGCTGGGTCGTGTACGGGTGCGAGGGCCGACTGAGGACCTTGGCGACCGGACCCTCCTCGACGATCGATCCGTCGCGCATGACGACGACCCGGTCGCAGAGATGCTGCACCACGCCGATGTCGTGCGAGACGAGCACGATCGCGAGCCCGAGCTCCTGCCGCAGCCCGCCGAGCAACTCGAGGATCTGCGCGCGGACGGTGACGTCGAGCGCGCTGAGGGGTTCGTCGCCGACGAGGAGGCGAGGGCGGTGCACGATCGCTCGCGAGAGGGCGATGCGCTGGCGCTGACCACCGGAGAACTCATGCGGGAAGCGGTCGGCCGCGTCGGCGTCGAGACCGACGAGCCGGAGTACCGCGCGCACCTTGGAACGGTGGTCGCCGTCGATCCCGAGCGCGGAGAGCGGCTCGGCGACGATCCGCCCGATACTCATCCGCGGGTCGAGCGACGCGTACGGGTCCTGGAACACCACACCTGTCTGTCGACGGAACCAGTGCAGACTCCTGGCGCTCGCCGCGGCGCTGACCGGACGGCCGTCGAACTCGACCGTGCCGGAGCTCGGGGCGTCGAGCGCGAGCAGGAGGCGGACGAGCGTCGACTTGCCCGACCCCGATTCGCCGATGATTCCGACGGCCTCACCCGGGGCGACGACGAGGTCGCTCGGGTGGAGCGCGGCGGTGCGGCTCGGGCGCTGGAAGACCGACTCCCGCGGGTTCGTGTAGACCCGTCCGAGGCCCTTGGCGCGGAGCAGCGGCTCAGTCATCGTCCTCGCCCTTCCAGCTCATGGTCTTCGCGGCGGCCAACAGCCGCTGCGTCACGGGCGACACCGGCGTCGAGAGCAGCTGTGCGACGGGCCCGGCCTCGACGACCTTGCCCTGCGCGAGTACCACAGCATCGCTGGCGATCCGGGAAAGGACCGCGAGGTCGTGCGTGATGAAGACGAGGGACGCCCCGGTCTCGCTCACGAGACGTTCGAAGAGGCCCAGGATCTCCGACTGGATGGTGACGTCGAGCGCCGTGGTCGGTTCGTCCGCGATGAGCAGGGAGGGTCCGCAGGCGAGGGCGATGGCGGCCGCGACCCGCTGGCGTTGCCCGCCGGACAGCTGGTGCGGGTACCGCCGGACGATGCGCTCGGGGTCGGGCAGACGGACCCGCGCGGCGAGTTCGACGGCCCGGTCGAGTGCTTCCCGTTTCGACAGCCCCTCGTGGATGCGCAGTGACTCGCCGATCTGACGTCCGATGGTGCGGATCGGGTTGAGCGCCGTCCGAGGTTCCTGGAACACGATCCCGATCTCACGCCCGCGGATCCGCGCCAGTTCGCGGTCGTCCCGGCCGAGGAGTTCCTCGCCCTGCCAGCGGATGCTACCGCTCACCGACGCGCCGTCGGGGAGGAGGCCGAGGATCGCCAGCGCCGTCAGCGACTTCCCGGAACCGGACTCGCCGATGAGGCCGAACCGTGCGCCCGCCGGCACGCTGAAGCTCACGCCGTCGACGACCCGGCGACCACCGAGCGTGACGACGAGGTCCTGGACGTCGAGACTCATGCGGTCACCCCCTGGGGCGAGGTGGGCGTCGAGGCGGGGGCCCGGCGACCGAGGGTCGGGTCGGTCGCGTCCCGGAGGGCGTCGCCCAGCAGGTTGAGGGCGAGGACGGTGACGGTGATGGCGAGCCCCGGCCACAGCACCGACAGCGGGTGCACGGCGAGGTAGGTCTGCAGCTCACTGAGCATCCGACCCCACGACGGGACGCTGGAGGGGGCGCCGTAGCCGAGGTACGACAGGCCCGCCTCGGCGAGGACCGCGACCGCCATCGACCACGACAGCTGGACGATGAACACCGGTGCGATGTTCGGCAGCAGATGCCGCGTCAGGTTCCTCACCGGTCCGAGACCGGCGGCCTTGCCGGCGAGCACGTACTCGCTGTGCGAGACCCGGCGGATCTCGGGGCGGGTCACCCGGGCGATGTTCACGCCGAAGCTGATGCCCACCGCCCAGATGACGACCCACAGCGAGCCGCCGAAGACCGAGGCGATCATCATGGCGATCAGGAGGGTCGGGAACGCGATGAGGATGTCGATCAGTACCGCGACCGTCTCCCGGACCCAGCGCCGCGTGAGTGAACCGAGGGCGGCGAGGGCGACCCCGATGACCGTCGAGACCACGGCGGAACCGATCGCGACGGCCACGGTCACCCGAGCACCGACGAGCAGCAGGCTGAAGATGTCGCGTCCGACCTCGTCCGTGCCGAGCAGATGGGCCGGCGACGGAGCCAGCCACTTCGCGAACGGATCGGTGAGCTGGGGGTCGTAGGGCGTCCAGAGGAAGGAGACGCCGGCGCTCAGGAGGAGCAGGGTGACCACGACGAGCCCGAACACGCCGGCCGGGCCGGACACGAGGGTGCGGAGTCCGCCTGATGCCGTGCGCCGACGGGCGTGATCCTGACGAGCGGTCATGCGCTGCGCTCCCGTTCTCGGAGTCGCGGGTCTGCGAGACGGTGGACGACGTCCACGACGGCACCGATCACGAGGACCACCCCGGTGAGGACGAGAAGCTCGCCCTGCACTTTCACGAGGTCGCGGTTGCCGACGTCGGCGACGAGCATGCGCCCGATGCCGGGCAGGGTGAAGAGCTGTTCGATGATGACGCTGCCGACGATGAGCCCGGCGATCTGGAGCCCGAGCACGGTGACGACCGAGAGGGCCACGTTCGGCAGCCCATGGCGGATGAGTGCTTGCGAACGGGTCAGCCCCTTGGCCGCCGCCGTCCGGACGTAGTCCTGGCCGATCGCGTCGAGGGCGGCGGAACGGACGAAGCGCAGCAGGACCGCGCCCTCGACGACGCCGATCGTGAGTGCCGGGAGGAGGAGGGCGCGGATCGCCGCCAGCGGATCGTTCCAGCCCGCGCGCGGGAAGCCCTGCGCCGGGAGCCAACCGAGCACGACGGCGAAGAGGAGCACGAGCATCATGCCGGCCCAGACGACCGGGACGGCGGCGAGCCCCTGCGACGCGAAGGAGATGACGACGCCCGTCGCGCGGGTACGCCGGACGGCGGCCAACACCCCGAGCGGCACGCTGAACGCGAGCGCGATCACGAGCGCCATGATGCCGAGCGGAACGGTGACCTGCGCCTTCTGGGCGAGTTCGCTGGCGACGGGGGTGCCCGTGATGAGCGAGTTCCCGAGATCGCCGCGGAGCAACCCGCCGATCCAGTCGAGGTACTGCAGGAGGACGGGCTGGCCGAGTCCCAACTGTTCGCGGATCGCGGCGACCGCCTCGGGCGTCGCGTCCGTTCCGGCGATGACCTGGGCGACGTCGCCCGGGAGCACCCTGATGGTGAAGAAGATCAGGGCGCTCGCGGCGAGCAGCCCGACGAGGAGGAGCACCAGCCTCGTCAGGATGAAGCGGGTCACCCGGTCACGGCGACCTTCGCCAGGTTGATGCGCGAGTTGACCGAGTCCACGGGGAAGCCGGTCACACCGTCGCGCACCACCGTGAGGGTGATCGCGGTGTAGAGCCAGTCGGCGGCGTTGTCCTTCGACACGAGGTACGCCGCCTCCTTGAGCTTCTGGGCTGCGACGGCCGGGTCGGTCGCCGCTACGGATTCAGCATAGAGCGACTGGACCTGCGCGTTGTCGTAGCCGAAGTAGTAGTTCGGGTTCGCCCAGTTCTGGAAGTCGCGCGCCTCGACGTGGTTCACGTAGCTGAGGTCGTAGTCCTTGTTCGTGTAGACGTCGTTGAGCCAGGTCGGGAACTCGACGCTCTTCACGGTGAGGGTGACGCCGATGGCCTTGAACTCGGACACCAGGACGTTGGCCACCGAGGTGCCGTAGAAGCTCGGGATCGTGAGCGTCAGCGACAGGTTCTCCTGGCCGGCCTGGGCGAGCAGCGCCTTCGCCTGGTCCGGGTCGTACTTCACGAGCTCGCTGAGGTTCTCGTAGCCCGGGTCGAGCTCGGGGATCGGACCGTACTGCTCGACCGCGGCGCCGCCGACGGCCTCGACGATCGCGGCGTGGTCGATGGCGGAGCGGAGCGCCTGCCGGACGAGGGGGTCGTTCAGGGGAGCGCGCTGGTTGTTGAAGGCGAGGGTGTACTTGTCGGTCGTCTTGCCTTCGGTGATGCTGAACCCGTCGGCGCGGGTGATCTGGTCCTTGAGGTTCGCGTCGAGCGCCGTCTGCACGTCGAGTTCGCCGGCGAGGGTGGCGTTGACGGCGGAGGAGGCGTCGGGGATGTAGCTGAAGACGACCTCCTTGACCTTCGGAGCGTCGCCCCAGTACTTCGCGTTCCGGTCGAAGGTGATGCTGTCGCCCTGCTTCCAGGTCTTCAGGGTGAACGGCCCGGTGCCGTTGGCGGTCGTCGACAGGTCGTTGGTGGCGCCCGACTCCAGCACGAGTCCTGCGCGACCGGTCAGGGTCCACAACAGGTTGGAGTCGGGCGAGGTGAGCTGCAGCTGCACGGTCGAGTCGTCGACGGCCGTGATCGAGGCGACCTTCTGGAGCGCCACGTTGTCGACGAAGGTCGGGTCCTGCTGCACCTGGGTGATGGAGTCGACGACGTCGGCCGCGGTCAGGGCGGCGCCGTCGTGGAAGGTCACGTCGTCGCGGAGGACGAAGGTGTAGGTGAGACCGTCGGCGCTGATGTCGTGGCTCTTGGCGAGCGTGTCGACGATCTGGTTGTCCTCGGTGCGGGACACGAGGCCCTGGTAGACGTTGTCGATGAGGATCTGGTCGAGCGCGGCGCCTGAGGTGGTGCGGATGTTGAGGTCGGAGGGCTCCAGGACGAGACCGACCCGCAGGGTCGCGTCGGCGTCGGGCGTCGGCGTCGCGGCCCGGCCTGCGCAGCCGGTGAGGACGAGGGCGGCGCCGGTGACCGCGATCGCGGCGGTGAGGAGCTGACGACGCAGCTGACGATGACGCATGGAGGTCCTTTCGGGGATGCTGGAGTGGCCGGCATCTGGAGACGCACAACCGGTTCCGGGCAGCGGGCATTCCCGCCTGGGCCGCGTGAATACTGGACCGCGTCCGGAAAGCCGCATCGCTGGGGCTCCAGCGAGCGTACCCAGTCGACGTGTGTGGTGCCAGCCACGGTGTCAGGGGGCGTCACAGAGTGATCGGATCGTGATGTGCTGCGTCGCCTTGGAAGACCCTGCGCAGGGGATCGAAGTGAGCTTAGGCTCGCCTATACTGTTCGCGTGAGCTATTTCGAGGATCCGGCGGAGTTCGCCGTCGCGGACGCACGCCACGTGCTGCTCGCGGGCGACGAGTCGTCGGTCGGCGAGCTGGCCGAGGTCCTCGCGCTGCTCCCCATCTGCGCCCGCGGTCAGGTGTTCGTCGAGGTCGACGACGCCGCGTCGATCACCACCCTCGACTCGCCGGGACGCGTCGTCGTGACGTGGCTCGTCCGCGCAGCGCGTTCGGGGGAACCCGGAACGGGCAGCCGGTGCGCACGCGGTCAGGCCGTCGCGCGAGCGACGCGGGCCTGGGCGAGCGAGATGCTCGACGTCGACGGACACGACGCGGCCGACTACCACGTGTGGATCGGCGGCGAGACGGAGCACCTCACGGGCCTCCGGAACGACCTCAGGATGACCCTGGCGAGCATCGGTGCGCGTCAGCGCTCGAGCTCGGTCGAGCGCGCATCGCACTGACACGCCCCCGCTCCGGCACGGCATCGCACAGACGCCGCGACGCTCGTCAGCGGCGTTTCGGCAGGTAGCCTCCCGCTTCGAGCCCGGCTTCGATCTCGAACCGGTTCCGGAGCGGATCTCGACCGGCGATCGCGTACATCAGCGGGAAGAGCATGCCGTACCGCTGCCACTGCCGTTTGTGCACCGCCTCGTGTTCGAGCACCCGGGTCGACACGTTCCGGTCGGTGAGGTACACCCCGCCGACGCATGAGCCACCTCGGCCGAAGGTCCACGACGGCATCCCGCGGAAGACGACCATCCCGCCCCGCCGTTCGACCGGACCGGTGCTCCAGAGTGCGCCCCAGACGAGCCCGGTGAGCGTGGCGTACCAGTACCCGATCCGGCTCAGGGGTGAGTCGAGCCACGGGCCGCCGGAACGACGGCTCCGCGGCTCGTCGACGTGGCCGGGACGGGTCACGCACCGCTCCGGTAGGTCTCGAGGAGTCGCAGCCAGATCTCGCTCATCGTCGGGTAGGACGGCACCGCGTGCCAGAGGCGGTGCAGCGGCACCTCACCGACGACGGCGATCGTCGCGGCGTGGACGAGTTCGGCGACGTCCTGACCCACGAAGGTCATCCCGATGATCACGCCGCGCTCCTCGTCGACGACCATCCTCGTCCGCCCGGTGTAGCCGTCGGCGTGGAGGCTCGAGCCCGCGATGCCACCGAGGTCGTAGTCGACCACCCGGTGGGCGATCCCCGCCGCCTCGGCCTGCGCGGCCGTGAGTCCGACGGCTGCGACCTCGGGCTCGGAGAAGACGACCTGCGGCACGGCACGGTGGTCGGCGGTCGCCGCGTGGTCGCTCCACGGGCTGGTGTCGACGTCCTCGCCGTTCGCCCGTGCTGCGATGACCGCTCCCGCGGCGCGTGCCTGGTACTTGCCCTGGTGCGTCAGGAGAGCCCGGTGGTTGACGTCGCCGACGGCGTAGAGCCAGTCGCTGCCGTGAGCGAGGAGCTGATCGTCGACCTCGATCCAGGCACCCGGTTCCAGGCCGACGGTCTCGAGCCCGAGGTCGTCCGTCCGGGGCGTCCGGCCGGTGGCCACGACGAGTTCCGCCGTCGTCACCGCGTCCCGGTCGTCGAACTCGAGCGTGACGGCGCCGTCGGCGGCCCGGGAGACGGCGGTGGGGGAGGCGTGCACGATCGTCACGCCGAGTTCACGCAGGGAGGACTCGACGAGCTCGCCGGCGAACGGCTCGGTGTTGCCGAGTAGGCCGCTGCGGGCGACGAGGGTGACGTCGACCCCGAGCGAGCGGTAGGCGGTCGCGAGCTCGACGGCGACGACGCCGCCACCGAGGAAGGCGACGGACTCGGGCAGGGTCTGGACGCTCGTGGCCTCGCGGCTCGTCCACGGCTCCACCGCCGACAGCCCGGGGATGTCGGGGAGGAGCGCCGCGGAGCCGGTGCAGACCGCGACGGCGTGCGTCGCCGTGAGCACCGTCGTCGAGCCGTCGGCGGCCGTCACGGTGACCTCGCGCTCGCCGGTCAGGCGACCGTGCCCACGCACCAGCTCGATGCCGGCGCCCTCGAGCCACTCGACCTGGCCGTCGTCCGACCAGTCGCTCGTGAACGAGTCCCGTCGCGCGAGGACCTTGAGCGGATCGAGCGCGGTGTCCTCGGGGATGGCTCCCCCCGTGCGCTTGGCGGCCCGCAGGGCGGCTCCCGAGCGGATGAGGGCCTTGGACGGCATGCAGGCCCAGTAGGAGCACTCACCGCCGACCAGTTCGCTCTCGACGATGACGACGCTCAGACCGCTCTTGTGGGCGTAGTCGGCGACGTTCTCGCCGACGGGTCCGGCTCCGATGACGACGAGATCGACGGTACGGCTCATGGGGTGACTCCTGTCGGGTTGGTGCTGTCGGGTTTCGGTTCGCGACTGATCGCGCCGATGATGCGGAGGATGGTGCCGAGGTCGTCGGCTGCGGCGTCGGGGGAGCCGGGCGAGAAGCCCGTGACCCCGGCCCCGGCGAAGCCGAACCGTGCCCGGAGGGCGGTGATGCAGTCGAGCAGGGTGCCGAGTTCGAGACCGAAGGGGACGGCCGAGCTGACGCCGGCGATGACCGCGGGGTCGAGGACGTCGACGTCCACGTGCAGGTAGACGCGGTCGGCGCCCGTCGCCTCGACGGCCGCGACCACCTCGGCGGCGCTCGTCATCACCGAGGAGACCATGGGGATGCCACGCTCCTCGATGTGGGCGAGTTCACCGTCGTCGAGGTCGCGCACCCCCACGAGGACGAGTCGGGCGGGATCGAGTGGGGCCTCGGGCAGCAGCATCGCGGCGCCTTCGCCGGTGAGCGCCCGGGCGACCATGCCGCTGAACGACCCGGACGGCGAGCTGAGCGGGGTGTTGAGGTCGCCGTGGGCGTCGAACCAGACGACGGCGATGCCGGGGTCGCGTCGGAGGGCCTCACCGACCGAGGCGAGTTCGACGCCGCAGTCCCCACCGATGGTGATGACGGGCTCGTCGATCCCGACGAGCGCCTGACGTTGGAGTTCCGCGGTCGTCACGAGGGAACTGGCGCGCCGGATGTCGGTGTCGAGTGCCTCGCCGGCCTCGGTCGGCACGTGGACGAGTGTCGTGGCCGCCGTCGGCAGGTCGCCACGGATCGCCTCGGCTCCATCGATCAACTGCATGGCCCTGGACGAGCCGGAGCCCTGCCACTGGGGGACGACGACGAACTTCGTCATGCGGTGCCTTCCTGGAGATGGTGCGAGGGGGCGAGGTCGACGGGCCCTCGGGAGGTCCCGAGGGCCCGTCGGATCGGTACTACTGTCCGGCGTTCGGGGTGTACTCGGGGCCGGAGGACTCGATCGCGGGCGACGCGGAACCGCCGCCCTTCAGCGCGGCGAGGCGGGCCTCGACCTCGGTCAGCTCGCCGAGGTCCTCGAGGTCGTTGAACTGCGCGTCGAGACTCGAGGCGGCGAGCTCCTGCTGGCCGAGCACCTTCGCCTCCTCGCGACGGATCTTGTCCTCGTAGCGGCTGAGGTCGCTCGTCGGATCCATGATGTCGATGCTGCCGACCGCGTCCGCGACCTTGCGCTGCGCCTCGGCGGTCTTGGCCCGGGCGACCAGCTCGCTGCGCTTCGTCTTCAGCTGCTCGAGCTTCGTCTTCATGCCGTTGAGGCCGTTCTTCAGCTGTTCGACGACCTTCGTCTGGGACGCCAGCTGCGGCTCGGCCTGCTTGGCCTCGTTCTCGGCGCCGATCTGGCGCTGGAGCGCGATCTTCGCGAGGTTGTCGAACTTGTCGGCGTCTGCGGCGTTGCCCGCCTGACGGTATTCGTCGGCCTTGCGACTCGCGGCCAGCGCCTTGGTGCCCCACTCGGAGGCCGCCTCGACGTCCTGCCGGTGGTCCTGTTCGAGGAGCCGGAGGTTGCCGATCGTCTCGGCGATCGCGCTCTCGGCGTCGGCGATCGAGTTCGTGTAGTCCCGGACCATCTGGTCGAGCATCTTCTGCGGGTCCTCGGCGGAGTCGAGCAGCGCGTTGATGTTGGCCTTGGTCAGCTGGGCGATGCGTCCGAAGATGGACTGCTTCTCTGCCATGGTGTGGTTCCTCTCTCGTGTCCTGCTGGGTCGTGTCGGTCGGTGTCTGGTGATGAGATGGGTGGTGCAGCGGATCAGAAGCGACCGCCGCCACGTCGGGAACGGGTGCCGCCGCCACCGAAGCTGCCGGCGCTGCGTGAGCGACCGGAGCCGCCGCCGAACATGCCGCCGCTCGATCCGCCGCCGCCGAACATGCCGCCGCCGGAACGGGACCCGCCGCCGAGGACGGAGTTGATCAGGATGCCGCCTAGGACCGCACCGAGCATCCCGTTGCCGCCCTGCTGACCCTGGCCGCCGCCGAACATGCCGTC
Source organism: Plantibacter sp. MDV22-iso1 (assembly GCF_058408345.1). Taxonomy (NCBI): domain Bacteria; kingdom Bacillati; phylum Actinomycetota; class Actinomycetes; order Micrococcales; family Microbacteriaceae; genus Plantibacter; species Plantibacter sp. MDV22-iso1. Next base: position 223,145 of record NZ_JBZVDY010000003.1, on the reverse strand, counting down.
GAGTCCGCCCGCCGACTGGCTCTGGAACTGCCCGAGGTCGGCCTGGGCGAGCTGCACCGCTTGACTCGCGAGCGAGTTGGCGCGCTGGGCGAGGGGGAGCGCCTGCGTCGGGTCGGTGGCGGCAAGGCCCTGGGCCTGCACGAGGGTTCGGCCGGCCTCGGCGAGGCGCGTCCGGGCCTCCGGGCCGACGGCTCCGCGCCGCGAGACGATGAAGTCCTCTGCAGCAGACACCTGCGCGCCCGCCGTCTGCAGGGTCTGTCCGAGGGCGGCCGCGGCGCGTTGTCGCTGCTCCGCCGCGGTGCGCACCCCCTGGAGAGCGCCGTCGATCTGCGTGTTCGCCGCATCCAGGCGGGCGAGGAGGGCGATCGGGTTGTTCGGTGCGCCGAGCGCGCCGCGCACCTGGGAGACCGTCGCGGTGGTGCTCGCGACCGCTGCGGCGAGGGTGCCGGTCGGGTCGGATTGGCCGCCCGCCGCGGCGACGTCCCCGTCCAATTCGGCCAGTCTGGCGGCGAGGTGCTGCTCGGCGGTCGTCAGATCCGCCTGCAGCCGCTTCACGGCCCCGGTGAGCTGGGTTGCCTGGTCGAGCGCTTCCTCCGCGGCGCGGATGCCGACGGCGGCCTCGCCCGAGTCTCCGGCGGCGAGCCGCGCAGCTGCGTCCGAGATCGCCGCGGTGGCGAAGGCGAGTCGCTCGGTCGCCTCCGCCGGGTTGTCGATCACGGTGATGAGGGCGTCGGGGCTGTAGCGCGTCTGCAGGGCGTGCACCGCGTCTTGCGCGGCTGTCACCGTCGGTCCGGCTGCGGCCGCCCTGGCTCGCAGCTCCTCGACCGCCGCGGGCGCGTTCTTCTCGAGCGCGCGGAGCTCGTCGAACGAGGCGGCCTGTTCGTCGAGCACGTGGTTCGCGTGCTCGCAGAGCCGGATGATCTGGAGGTTCCAGTCGCGTTGTTGCTGCTCCGTGTCCGGCTCGGCGTCGTCGAGCCGCTGCTTGAGTGCGAAGGCGTGCGAGAGGTCGTCCTTCGCTCCGGCGAGGGCAGCGGTGAACGCGGCCGTGGCCGGTTCGCCGTAGGAGGCGGTCGCGAAGCCGAGCTCCTCCTCGCTCGTCCGGAGCGCGTCGTCGGTCTGGACGAGCGCACTGCCGGCGAGTCGTTCGAGCTCGGGGATCGGGGCGATGGTCAGCGGGTCGACCGGCGCCCCCTGTCGGCCCGCGGTCACCGCGCCGTCGCCGTTCGCAGCGCGGCGCCGGCGGAGGAAGACGACCAGGAGGACGACGGCCACGACGGCGACGACCACGATCAGCAGGATGGTCAGCCACCCGGTCGAGCCACCTGATCCGCTATCGGTGCCCCCGATCGACCCGCCGCCGACGGCGGCACCCAGGCCTTCGGCGGCAGCGACGCCGGCGCCGGTCCAGTCGTCATCACGCAGCTGCGGCAGGATCCGCTGCTGCTCGATCTCGGTCAGCTGGTCACCGCTCACCGGTCCGCTGGAGTCGCCGGAGAGGTAGTAGGCGCGGTCCTCGGTCGCCACGGCCAGCAGGTACTGGTTCGGTCCGAGGTTGTTGTCCTTCGCAGTCTGGTTCGCCCAGGACTCGGCGTCACTCGGGTCGGTGAAGGTCGGCACGTAGACCACCCAGAGGTCGACGCCGTGATCCGCGGCCAGCTCGTCGACGGCCGTCGTGATCTCGGTGACCTCACCGCTGCTGAGGACACCTGCGCTGTCGGACACACGCCCGGCCCCGAGCTGCACCGGGCTCTCCGCCCAGGCGGCGGTGGCTCCCACTCCGAGGAGCACGGCCACGCAGCAGGCCCAGATCGATACCGCCCAGCGAACCCGCATCGGCCACCTCGTCACTCGTTCGGACCCTGGAGCCCCACCCCGCGGCTCGATTCCGAGTCTAGGTCCGGGCCCTCGACATCTCTACAGCGGGCTCCCAGCGAGCGTGCCGAACCACAGCTGTGCTATACGGCGGTGACCGGGCTTCACCGACGCCCACCGGGACTCTGTTACCGACCGTGACGCGGCAGCTCGCGCGAGGGCATCCGCCCGGCGAGACTGGTGGAGTCACCTCACGGAACCCCTGGAAGGAGCATCATGCAAGGACACGTCTCACCCATGCTGGCGCTCGTCGAGGTCACCAGGTTCCGTGAGGACGACCAGGCGTACCACGAGTACGTGCAGATCCTCGTCGGACGGACCATCGCCGCCGCCGAACGGGCAGGCTGGCGCGTGACCCGGTTGGCCGCGCACGACCTCGGCACCGATGCGCTCCTCGCCTCGACCGACGGGGCCTCCGCCGTCGTCATCATGGGCGGAGCCGACATCGATCCCGCCCAGTACGGCGGCACCACCGGCTACCGCGCCGAAGGCCAGCACTTCCCCGAGGCCGACCGCGCCCAGCTCGCGGTCGCCCGTCGCGCCGCCGAGCGAGGCACGCCGCTGCTCGGAATCTGCCGCGGTCACCAGATCATCAACGTCGCCCTCGGCGGGACGCTCGTGCAGGACCTCGGTGAGCACAGCGCCCACCGCAACGAGGGCGTCCCGGTCGATGAGAGCATGACCCCGCACGAGGTCGAACTCGACCCCTCGAGCGCCCTCGCATTCCGACTCGGCGCCCGTCACCTCCAGGTGCAGAGCGCCCACCACCAGTCGGTCGGCGAGCTCGGCGAGGGTCTGCGTGCCGTCGCCTGGGCCTCCGACGGCACCGTCGAGGCGATCGAGCACCGCACCCTGCCGATCACGGGCGTGCAGTGGCACCCGGAGGACCCCGGCACCGTGGACGACCAGCTCGGGCTCCTGCTCGGCGGTCTCGCCCGCGAGGCCGAGCGCGCCGCAGCCTGAGTACCGGCGCGGTTCGCAATTCAGGACGACCTCGGAGTGTCGTCGGCCCGAGGCGGCAGGTGCCGCCGCCACGCCGCGGTGATCCTGAGTTGTGAACGGTGCTGTCGTAGCGTTGACGGGTGTTCGAAGACAGGTACGGTCAGGACGTCCTCGCGGGGGACTGGCGGAAGAAGAACCGCGTGGTGGCCCGTGAGGTCGAGGCGGTGACCGACCTCGTGGTCGAGGAACTCGGCGGCTTCTGCGGCGCGATCACACGCGTCGAGGTGAAGACGGTCGAGCTCGAGGACTACCGCGGCAAGCGGCGCGTGTTCCCGATGGGGGCGGGGTTCCTCCTCGAGGGTGAGCCCGTCGTCCTCGTCGTGCCGAAGCGTGCACCGACCGGGCGGGCGCGCACCGCTTCCGGCTCCTTCGCGGTGGAGACGACCGCTCGGGTGGCTCGCGCGAGCCGGATCTTCGTCGAGGGCCGCCACGACGCGGAACTCGTCGAGCGGGTCTGGGGTGACGACCTCCGCGTGGAGGGCGTCGTCGTCGAATACCTCGCAGGCGTCGACCACCTCGACGCCGCGCTCGCCGAGTTCCGGCCCGGCCCCGACCGTCGTGTCGGCGTCCTCGTCGACCATCTGGTCCCCGGCTCGAAGGAGCAGCGGATCGCCGACGCCGTCATGGCCGGACCGAACGGCCGGAACGTCCTCATCGTCGGACACCCGTACGTCGACGTCTGGCAGGCCGTGAAGCCCGCAAGGGTCGGCCTGCGCGAGTGGCCGACCATCCCTCGCTCCATCGAGTGGAAGAAGGGCATCTGCCAGGCCTTCGGCTGGCCGCACGACTCGCAAGCCGACATCGCCCGTGCCTGGAAGCGCATCCTCGGTCAGGTCCGGACCTTCAACGACCTCGAGCCGGAGCTCCTCGGTCGCGTCGAGCAGCTCATCGACTTCGTCACCGTCGACTGACCCGCTCGTCGGTTGCGCCAGCGCGGTGCGCTGACGTCACCGCGGGGCACAGCCGCGAGCGCGCCCCTCTGGAGACCCGCGCTCACGCGCGCGGGCCGCGCCCGCGCCGATTCGGGCGGGTTCGCGTGAGCGCACCGCGTTGGCGGAAGGCCCCAGCGCGCAGAGACCCGCGCTCGCGTCAGCGCACCGCGCTGGCCGAAGGGTTCCGTGCGCAGAGACCCGCGCTCGCGTCAGCGCACCGCGCTGGCGACCTGGCCCAGGGCGTTTTCGAGGACGGACACCGCGTCGCGGAGGAGCTCGTCGGACATGACTGCGCTCGGAAGGAGTCGCAGCACCGAGTCCCAGGAGCCGGCGTCGAGCACGAGCACGCCCTGCGCGATCGCCGCGTCGATGAGGGTCTGCAGTGCCGTGGGGTGCGGTTGCTTCGTGCCGGGGACGACGAACTCGACGCCGGCCATCGCACCGATGATCCGGACCTCGCCGACGATGTCGAAGCGCTCGGCCCAGTCACCCATGAGCGATCGCAGGGTCGCCTCCACCCGACGGGCCTCGCCCAACAGGTCCTCGCGCTCGATGACCTCGAACGTCGCGAGCGCGGCCGCCGTGGACACCGGGTTGCCACCGAAGGTGCCGCCGATGCCACCGGGCTGGACGGCGTCCATGATCTCGGCGCGCCCGGTCACGGCCGACAGCGGGAAGCCGCCGGCGATGCCCTTGGCGCTCGTGATGAGATCGGGTACGACACCGTGGTGCTCGATCGAGTACCAGGCCCCGGTGCGTCCGATGCCGGCCTGGATCTCGTCGGCGACGAACACGATCCCGTTCTCGGTGCACCATTCGCTGATGCGCGCGAAGTAGCCGGGCGCGGGGATGACGATGCCGCCGTCGCCGAGGACCGGTTCGGCGAAGAACGCGGCGACCTCACTCGCACCGATGTGCCGCTCGATGTAGTCGATCGTCACTTCGGCGGCCGCCGGTCCGTCGAGTCCGTCGCGGAAGGGGTAGGAGAGCGGGACGCTGTAGATCTCGCCGGGGAACGGACCGAACCCGAGGCGCTCGGGCGCCGGCCGGTAGGTCATCGCCATCGTCAGGTTCGTGCGTCCGTGGAAGGCGTGGTCGAGGGCGACGATCGCGCGGCGACCGGTGTACTTCTTCGCGATCTTCACGGCGTTCTCGACGGCCTCGGCGCCGGAGTTCAGGAGGATCGATCGCTTCTCGAAGTCGCCCGGCGTGATCTCGGACAGCTTCTCCGCGACCCGCAGGTAGTTCTCGTACGGCGTCACGGTGAAGAGCGTGTGCGTGAGCTTCGTGGCCTGCTCGGCCGCTGCCGCGGCGACGTCGGGGTTGGCGTGTCCGATGGTCGTCACACCGATGCCCGTTCCGAGGTCGATGATGTGGTTGCCGTCGACGTCCACGAGGATGCCACCGGAGCCGTGGTCCATCCACACCGGCGCGAGGTTGCCGGCACCGCGTGACACCGCCCGGCGGCGCCGTTCCGTGAGTGCGAGCGATCGGGGGCCGGGGATGGCGGTCACGAGCTGGCGTTCCTGGGGCACGGAGTAGTCGATGGTCATGCAGGCCATGGTAGGCGCGCGTCCTCCGAGGATGCCGGGGGTCGGCGGAGCGTCGCCGACGATTCCACGACATCTGGCGGTTGACTGGTGTTCACCAACCGTCCATGCGCGCTGCCTACCGTTGGCGGCGCTGAACAGCCGGACGACAGGGGATCGCGTATGGACGCCGACACCAGCACCGCCCTCCTCATCGAGCGGCAGTCCGTGCTGCTCGGTGGCGTGCGCGCACCGGCCGAGCGCACCCTCCTCGACGTCCTCCGTGACGTCGCCGCGTCGCACCCTGAGGCCTCGGCGATCGAGGACGCGGAGGGGGCGCTCAGCTACCGCGAGCTCGTCCTCAGTGCCGAGCGGGTCGCGGCCGGGCTGTTCGCCGCCGGGGTCCGCCGCGGCGACCGGGTCGGTGTCCGGATCGCCTCGGGCACCCGCGACCTCTACCTCGGGATCCTCGGGATCCTGTTCACCGGAGCGGCCTACGTCCCCGTCGACGCCGACGACCCTGAGGAGCGGGCACGACTCGTGTTCGGTGAGGCGGCCGTCGTCGGCGTCCTGGTCGACGGCGGTGTCTTCGAGCGCTCGCGCCGCGGAACGGAGGACCCGGCCGATGACGCCGCCGACCCCGACCGGGTGCAACTCGCGACGGGCGCGGCACCCCACCCGGGCACCCGGGCGATCCCGGTCCTCGAACCGCCGCGACCGGGCGACGACTCCTGGATCATCTTCACCTCCGGCTCGACGGGCACGCCGAAGGGCGTCGCCGTCTCGCACCGCTCTGCCGCCGCGTTCGTCGACGCCGAGGCGCGGATCTTCCTCCGTGCGGAACCGCTCGGCCCCGGTGATCGTGTGTTGGCCGGCCTGTCCGTCGCCTTCGACGCGTCCTGCGAGGAGATGTGGCTCGCCTGGGGACACGGCGCGTGCCTGGTCCCGGCGCCCCGCTCGCTCGTCCGCAGCGGGATGGACCTCGGACCCTGGCTCACCGCGAAGGGCATCACCGTCGTGTCGACGGTGCCGACGCTGGCGGCGATGTGGCCCGCCGAATCCCTCGAGAACATCCGCATGCTCATCTTCGGCGGCGAGGCCTGCCCGCCGGAGCTCGCCGCCCGGCTGGCCGTGGACGGCCGAGAGGTCTGGAACACCTACGGACCCACCGAGGCCACCGTCGTCGCCTGCGCCGCGCTGCTGACCGGCGAGCAGCCCGTGCGGATCGGACTGCCGCTCGACGGCTGGGACCTCGCCGTGGTCGACGCCGAGGGCGTCCCGGTCGAGGAGGGCGGCGTCGGCGAACTCATCATCGGCGGCGTCGGACTCGCCCGGTACCTCGACCCAGCCAAGGACGCCGAACGGTATGCGCCGATGCCGAGCATCGGGTGGTCGCGGGCGTACCGGAGCGGCGACCTCGTCCGTTACGAGGCCGCAGGACTCGTGTTCCAGGGGCGCGCGGACGATCAGGTGAAGATCGGCGGTCGGCGCGTGGAACTCGGGGAGATCGAGGCCGCCCTGCAGGCGCTGCCGGGCGTCTCGGGTGCGGCAGCAGCCGTCCAGCGCACCGCCGCCGGGAACGCCGTCCTCGTGGGGTACCTCGCGGTGCCCGACCGCGAGGGGTTCTCGCTCGAGCGGGCGCTCGACACCCTCCGTGAGCAGCTCCCGGCACCGCTCGTCCCGCTCCTCGCCGTCGTCGGCGAGCTGCCCACCCGCACCTCCGGTAAGGTCGACCGAGCCGCGCTGCCGTGGCCGCTCGACGCCGCCGACGGGGAGGACGCCTCGACCCTGTCGGGCACCGCCGCGTGGCTCGCCGAGCAGTGGACGGCCGTCCTCGGGGTCCGGGTCACGGCCGAGAGCGACAACTTCTTCAGCCTGGGCGGCGGGAGCCTGGCGGCCGCGCAGCTCGTCTCGCTCATCCGCACCCGCGATGCCGAGTTCACCGTCGCCGACATCTACGGCCACCCCCGACTCGGCGCGATGGCCGCCGAACTCGACGGCCGACGCCCCGAGCGTCGCAGTCGGGCGGCCGTCGCGGACCCCGTGCTCCCGACGCCGCTCGCGACCCAGTGGGCACAGACCCTCCTGGGTGTCCCGCTCCTCATCCTCGTCGGACTCCGGTGGCTCGTGTACCTGCTCGCCGGCAGTCGGGTCCTCGGCCTCGTCGCGGACGTCCCGTACCTCCCCATGGTCTCCTGGTGGTGGATCGCCCTCGGGTTCCTCGTGGTCATCACCCCGATCGGACGCATGGCGATCTCCGTCGTCGCGGCGAAGCTCCTCCTCGTCGGCGTCCGCCCGGGCGACTACCCGCGCGGTGGCTCGGTCCATGTGCGGCTCTGGCTCGCCGAACGCGTCGCCGACACGGTCGGCGCGGTGAGTCTCGCCGGTGCCCCGTGGATCTCGAGCTACGCCAGGGCGCTCGGCGCGAAGATCGGTGCCGACGCGGACCTCCACAGCGTGCCGCCCGTCACCGGGTTCCTCACCGTCGGGGCGCGCGCATCGATCGAGCCCGAGGTCGACCTCCGCGGCTACTGGGTCGACGGCGACACGCTCCGACTCGGCCACGTCCACATCGGCGCGGAGAGCACGGTCGGCGCTCGCAGCACCCTGCTCGCCGGCACCCGGATCGGCAAGCGTGCGGAGATCGCCCCGGGATCGTCCGTCTTCGGCCGCGTCCCCTCCGGACACCTGTGGTCGGGGTCGCCCGCCGTCCGAGTGGGCAAGGCGAAACCGGTCTGGCCGACCGAGCGACCCCCGCGTCGCCGACGCTGGCTGTTCGCGTACGGCGCGGGATCGGCGCTGCTGTCGGTGCTGCCGTTCCTCGCCTTCGTGCTGGCGGCGGCGGTCGTGGCGGCGGGCGCGTCGGGCGCGACCAGCCTGCTCGACTTCTCCTGGCGCGCGCTCCTCTGGGTGCCCATCGCCACCCTCGTGTGGTTCGTCGTCCTGGCGATCAGCACGATCGGCCTCGTCCGTCTGCTCGGCCTCGGTCTCAGCGAGGGCTACTTCCCGGTGCGCAGTCGGGTCGGTTGGCAGGTGTGGGCAACGGAGCGGCTCCTGGACGCCGCGCGCACCCTCCTCTTCCCCCTGTACGCGAGCCTCTTCACGCCCGTCTGGCTCCGTCTGCTCGGGGCGAAGGTCGGACGCAACGTGGAGGCCTCGACGGTCCTCCTCCTCCCGCGGATGACGACCGTCGGCGACGGCGCGTTCCTCGCGGACGACACGATGGTGGCCTCCTACGAGCTCGGTGGCGGGTGGATGCGGATCGCCGGTGCGTCCGTCGGCAAGCGCGCCTTCCTCGGCAACTCCGGCATGGCGGGCCCCGGCATGCACGTGCCGAAGAACGGCCTCGTCGCCGTGCTGTCGGCCGCACCGCGGAAGGCCAAGTCCGGCTCGTCCTGGCTCGGGAGCCCGCCGATGCGACTCCGGCGGCAGGTGTCCGACGCCGATCTCGACCGGACCTACGACCCGCCGCTCCGGCTCCGGATCGCCCGCGCGCTGTGGGAGCTCTGCCGCATCGTCCCCGTCATGGTGACGACCGGCATCGCGCTCCTGGTGCTCCTCGCGCTCGCCTGGTTCGCCGACACCTGGGGTCTCGGTGTCGCGATCGCCGTCAGCGGAGCCGTGCTCCTGGCGGCCGGCGCGGTCGCGGCGGGGATCACGACCGTCGCCAAGTGGGTGATCGTCGGACCGATCCGCACGGGGGAGCACCCGCTCTGGTCCTCGTTCATCTGGCGCAACGAGGTGTCCGACACCTTCGTCGAGATGGTCGCGGCGCCCTGGTTCGCGGCACCCGCCACCGGCACCCCCGCCCTCACCTGGTGGTTGCGCTCGCTCGGCGCCCGCATCGGTCGTGGGGTCTGGTGCGAGAGCTACTGGCTGCCGGAGGCCGACCTCGTCCGACTCGGCGACGGCGCGACGGTCAACCGGGGCTGCGTTGTGCAAACGCACCTGTTCCATGATCGAATCATGAGTATGGATCAGGTCGAACTCGCATCGGGCGCCACGCTCGGGCCGCACAGCGTCATCCTCCCCGGGGCGCGGATCGACGACGACGCGACGGTCGGACCGGCCTCGCTCGTCATGCGCGGAGAACGCGTCCCGGCCGGCACCCGGTGGAGCGGCAACCCGATCGGCCCGTGGCGCGAGGTGACGACGGCGGAGTACCGGGAGCCCCAGGTCGCGTCCTGATGGGGGAGGCTCTCGCCCGTCTGCGGAGCGCAGGCGACCCCTACACGCCCTCCAGCGGGAACCGTGGCTACCGCGTCGTCCGGTACGAGCTGGATCTCGACTACGACGTCGACCGCAACGCCCTGTCCGGGACGGCTCGACTCACCGCCGTCGCGACGGAGGAGCTCACACGGTTCTCGCTCGACCTCGCCGCGCTGCGCGTCACCCGTGTCCAGGTCGACGGGGCCGAGGCGAAGCGGACGCACGGCTCGGGCAAGCTCACGCTGACGCCCCGGAACACCATCGCGGACGGCGCCGAGTTCTCCGTGCTCGTCCGGTACTCGGGTGCGCCCCGTCCCGTGCGCAGCCCGTGGGGCGAGATCGGCTGGGAGGAACTCGAGGACGGCGTCATCGTGGCGTCCCAGCCGTGCGGCGCATCGAGTTGGTTCCCCTGCAACGACCACCCCTCGGACAAGTCGTCCTATCGGATCAGTGTCACGGCGTCATCGGCGTACACGGTCGTCGCCCCCGGGGAGCTGGTGTCGCGGGTCGCCCGCGCGAGCCGGACCACGTGGGTCTACGAGCAGCCCGAACCGATGGCCGCCTACCTCGCGACGGTGCAGATCGGCCGGTACCAGCGGCTCACCGTCAGCGCTCGGGTCGCGACGAGCACGGTGCCGGTCGTCGCACACCTGCCACGCGACCTCACCGCGCGGTTCCGACACGACTTCGCCGAGCAGGTCGACATGCTGGCGTGCTTCGAGCGCGCCTTCGGCCCCTACCCCTTCGGCGCCTACGGCGTCGTCGTCACCGACGACGTGCTGGAGATCCCCCTCGAGGCGCAGGGGATGAGCGTGTTCGGCCGCAACCACGTCGACGGCGTCAGCGGTTCGGAGCGGTTGATCGCGCACGAGCTCGCCCACCAGTGGTTCGGGAACAGCCTGACGATCGCCACCTGGCGGGACATCTGGTTGCACGAGGGCTTCGCCTGCTACGCCGAGTGGCTGTGGTCGGAGGAGTCGGGCGCTGAGACGGCCGACGCCTGTGCCCGGGCGCACTACGCGGCGCTCCGACGGGCACCGCAGGACCTCGTCGTCGGCGACCCGGGACCCGCGGACATGTTCGACGACCGGGTCTACAAGCGGGGTGCGATCGCCCTGCACGCCGTGCGCCGACTGCTCGGTGACGAGGCGTTCTTCGACCTCCTGCGTGACTGGGTGGCGTCCTTCCGGCACTCGAGCGTGTCGACGGACGACTTCGTCCGGACGGCTGATCGACATGCGCCGGCACCGGTCGAGCCGCTCCTCGACGCGTGGCTCTTCCAGGAGGCGCTCCCGCCGTTCCCCGTCGGCTGAACCGGGTCAGGGGAGCAGGAGGGCCGTCGCGACGACGAATCCCGGCGCACGCTCCTGGTGGTCGATGACGAAGCGGTGGCCAGCGGTCTCGGTGACGTGCGGTGCGGCATCCGGCCCGAGGTCGATCGTCGCGGGATCGGTCGTGAGGCCCGTACCGAGAGCCTTCGTCACGGCCTCCTTCGCCGTCCAACGCTCGGCGAGCGCCCGCAGGCGTCGTCGGTCCGGCAGGCGCTGCCACTGCTCCCGTTCCGCGGGGGTGAGGGCGACGGCTTCGACCCCGGCGAACCGGGCCGCGTCGAGCCGTTCGACGTCGACACCGACGGGGTGCTCGGTCGACACCGCCACCGCGGAGGCGTCGGCGGTGTGGGAGACGCTCACGTGGACGGTCCGGTCTCCGAAGCGCACCCGTGGTCGTCCGTGCGCGAGACCGCAATCCGGGCAGACCGCCGTGACCTCGATCCGCTCGGGGTCGGCGCCGATCGTCTCCGCGACGGTGCGCACGAGCAGTGCGCGACCGAACAGGAACCGCCGGGCCGAGGTCGCGGAGGAGGTGTCGAGGCGGTCTCGGGCGGGCGCGTCCAGCAGGGCGGCCGTGCCGGCGAGGTCGAGCTCGACGGCGCTGGCCCAGCGCAGGAAGCGGACCGTCGGCTGCGGCAGGGGATCGGCTCGGTGCATGGCCCCCGCGTCCCGGAGTCGGAGCGATGCGAAGCAGGACCTCGCGAGATGGTGATGGTGCCCTCGACTGGATTCGAACCAGCGACTTCTTCCTCCGGAGGGAAGCGCTCTTCCGCTGAGCTACGAAGGCGGAACACGTCCAAGCTACCAGAGTCGGGACCCACGCCGGTACCGGAGGCGTGCGGGATCCGCGTCGCCCGTCGCGTGGAACAATGAGGTCATGCAGCGCACCCTGACCGCGTCGCTCGATCTGCGGGTGCACGATCGAGCCGACCTCATCTTCTCCATCGCTGCAGCCGGCGGCACCCCGCTGGCGAGCGAGCGACTGCAGGTGTGCTCCTCGGACGGCCCGTGCGCCGTGACCGAGATCGCGGGTCCGGACGACACACGACTCCACCGGGTCATCGCCGAGCCCGGCCGATTGCAGGTCGACTACGAGGCGGTGGTCGTCGGGCAGGCCGTGCCGCGTCCCGTGGACGCTTTGGAGACCGTGACGTACCTCCGTCCCAGCCGGTACTGCGAGTCGGACGCGCTGTTCTCGCTCGCGCGTTCCGAGCTCGGTTACCTGCTCGAGCACCGTCGTCTGCACGAGGACGGCACGGTCTCCGGCGGTCTGCAGGTGCTTCCATGGGTGGCGGGCTGGGTCGGACGACACCTCTCCTACGTCTCCGGCTCCACGACCGTGTCGGACAGTGCGGTGTCGACCCTGGCCGCGGGGCGTGGCGTGTGCCGGGACTTCGCACACCTGACCATCGCGATGCTGCGGGCGCTCGACATCCCGGCCAGGTACGCCGCGGTCTACGCTCCGGGTCTCGTGCCCATGGACTTCCACGCGGTGGCCGAGGGCTTCGTCGACGGCGCCTGGCATGTGGTCGACGCGACGGGTCTGGCACCGCGCCAGTCGCTCGTCCGCATCGCCACCGGACGCGACGCCGCGGACGTTGCCTGGTTGAGCAACCACCACGGCAACGTGACCGTCGAAGACATGCGGATCGACGCCCTGATCGACGTCCTGCCCGCCGACGACCCGGCGCAGGCGGTCGTGCTCGCCTGACGGTCGCCCCCGAGGACCGCCGTGTCGCTGCTGCGACGCGCCCGGGTAGAATCGCTCCTCGTGACTCCTGAAGACCTCGCCTCCGCCCTGCACGCCATCGTCGTTCCGATCGTCGAACGACGACGCGAGGCGGCGGGCATCACCGACGAGGTCGCGGTGTCGGTCGACGACGTGGTGCTGGAGCGGCCGAAGAATCGCGATCACGGCGACTGGGCCTGCAACATCGCGATGAAGCTCGCGAAGCGGGTGGGCGCGAACCCGCGCGAACTCGCGCAGGAGTTCGCCGACGCGCTGGTGCAGGTCGACGGTGTCGCCTCGGTCGAGGTCGCGGGTCCCGGGTTCATCAACGTGCGCCTCGACGCCGCTGCCGCGGGTGCGCTCGCGAAGGTGATCGTCGACGCCGGTGACGCGTTCGGTCGCAACGACAGCCTCGCCGGTCAGACCATCAACATCGAGTTCGTCTCGGCCAACCCGACCGGCCCGCTCCACATCGGCCACACGCGCTGGGCCGCGCTCGGCGACTCCCTGGCCCGCGTCCTGAGCGCGTCCGGCGCGACGCTCGTCAGCGAGTACTACATCAACGACGCAGGCAACCAGATGGACACGTTCGCGGACTCGATCCTCGCCGCGGCCAAGGGGGAGCCGACGCCGGAGGGCGGCTATCCCGGGGCGTACATCGGCGACCTCGCGAAGACCGTGCTGACCGAGATCCCCGACCTCCTCGAGCGTCCGGACGCCCGCGAGGTCGCGCGGGAACGCGCCTACGCCCTGCAGCTCGGCGAGATCCGCGCGTCCCTCGAGCGCTTCAACGTCCACTTCGACGTCTGGTTCAGCGAGCGCACGCTGCACGCGACGGGCGAGGACGGCACGAGCCTCATCGACCAGGCCGTGGACCGGTTGCGCGAGCAGGGGCACGTGTTCGACGAGGAGGGCGCCGTCTGGGTGCGCACGACGGACTTCGGCGACGACAAGAACCGCGTCATCCGTCGCTCCAACGGCGTCTACACCTATTTCGCCGCCGACGCCGCGTACTACCTGAACAAGGGCGACCGCGGCTTCCAGCACAAGATCTACCTGCTCGGTGCCGATCACCACGGGTACGTCCACCGGCTGAAGGCGCTCGCGGGCGCGGCCGGAGACGACCCGGACCGCGACATCGAGGTGCTCATCGGGCAGCTCGTGAGCGTGAACGGCGCCCGGCTCTCCAAGCGGGCCGGCAACATCATCGAGCTGGACGACCTGCAGGCCTGGATCGGGACGGACGCCCTGCGGTACTCGCTCGGTCGCTATCCGGCCGATTCGCCGTTGGCCCTCGACCCGGAGCAGCTCCGCAGCCGGACGAACGACAACCCCGTCTTCTACGTCCAGTACGCCCACGCCCGCACGAACTCGGTGGCGCGCAACGCCGCCTCGGCCGGGGTCGACCGCAGCGCCTTCGCACCGGAGCTGCTCGTCCACGAGACGGAGTCGGCGCTCCTCGGCGTCCTCCAGGAGTTCCCGCGGATCGTCGCGCAGGCCGCACAGCTGCGCGAGCCGCACCGCGTCGCCCGGCACCTGGAGGAGACCGCGAGCCTGTACCACAAGTGGTACGACAGCTGCCGGGTCGTCCCGATGGGGGAGGAGCCGGTCACCGACCTGCACCGCACGCGTCTCTGGCTGAACGACGCGACCGGCACCGTCATCCGCAACGGGCTGGCGCTCCTCGGCGTCTCCGCGCCGGAGCGCATGTAGCGTCCCCGCAGCAGGAGATCCGCGCGAGCGCAGGACGGTTCCTCGGGAACGGTCCTGCGCTCGCGCCGATCTCCGGTGTGCGCTGTCCGAGCGGTGAGTCCTTCGGTAGCGTGACAGGATGCGCAGCCTCACGTCCCGCCCGTCCCTCGTCGTCGTCGTGATCGCGGCGGCCCTGTCGCTCTCGGGCTGTGTCGGCCAGGGCTCGGGCGTTCCCGGCACCGCGGCGCCGAGCGCGACCTCCGCGTCGGCCGTGGACCTCCGCGCTTTCGCACCGTTCGGAACGGAAGGGTCCGGCGTCTCGATCCGCCTGCAGTTCCCCGACGGCCTGCACGCCGGCAGCGTCGGCACCATGGACTACCTCCAGAACATCGTCTCGCCTCCGGTGCAGTGCGCGCCGTTCGAGATCGAGCTCGAGGAGGTGGGCACGAGCACGCTGCAGATCGACGGGGCACTCTCCGTCGTCGTCCGGGGCGAGGGCGGGAAGACGGTCGCGCCGGCGTTCGTCATCCCCGGTGACCCGGTTCGTGCGGCCTTCATCTCGCCGGACGTCCTGACGAAGAGTTCCCTGGAGGACTCGAACCTCACCGAGCTGGAAGGGTTCACGCTGGCGGCCTTGTATCCCACCTCGGCTGCCGACTGGGAGCGATTCAGCGGCAGGGTGCTCGACATGCCGGAGGTCGAGCTCGACCAGGTCTGCTGACGCGGCCCCGGAGACGACGGTTCGCTACCCTCGGAACATGAGTGAGCAGCAAGCGTCGGGCAAGCGCAGGCGTCCCTGGCTTCCGATCGTCATCGTCGTCGGGGTGCTCGTCGTCCTCGTCGGCGCGTTCCTGATCGCCGACACGATCGTGCGCGGCGTCGCCGAGGAGCGCGTCGCGACGCAGATCGAGCAGAGCCTGCCCGACGACGTCGACGCGGACGTCTCCGTGTCGATCGGCGGTGCCTCGGTCATCGCCCAGTACCTCACCGGAACGTTCGAGCACGTCGACCTGCGTGCACCGGACGCGAGCGTCGACGGCATCCCGCTGGATCTCCGGGTCAGCGCGGACCGGGTTCCCCTCGACCCGGAGCAGACCATCGGTCGGGTGGTGGCGACCATCAGGATCGATGCCGCCGGAGCGGCGGACCTCGCCAAGACGGCCGGGCTTCCTGGCACGCTCACCCTCGGCGCCGACGAGATCGGGTACGCGGGTGAGGCGACCGTCCTCGGGTTCACGATCCCGTACGACTTCTCCGTGGCGCCGACCACCACGGCCGACCGGGTGAACCTCATGCCGACGTCCGTGAACGTCGACACCGGGCTCCTCGGCGTCATCGACCTGCGGGCGCTCGTGACCGGCTTCCTGCAGGGCGACCCGCCGAGCATCTGCGTCGCCCAGTACCTGCCCGAGGGGGTCGACCTCGATGGACTCGCGGTGACGCCGGAGGCGGCGACCGCCACCCTGACGTCGACGACGCTCCGGCTCGACGAGGCGTCGCTGCAGGCGCTCGGCAGCTGCGACTGAGCCTCACCCCGCCACCCGGCGGGGGAGGGGAGCGGGCCGCCCGACGTCACGATGCTGCACGGTCACGCGCGTCTCGCTAGACTTTCCACACACCCACTGCTCCGACCGGGCGGTGAGGTGTGCCGTCGGGCCCTCGGGCCCGTGTTCCACCACAGTCGTTCCAACCGAGCGGCGATGGGTGCGGACGGCCGGGATCACCAACCACCGGGTCGTGCGCATCCACCTTCATCGGTGCTCTGCAAATCGGTGCTTCAGGGGCCAAACCGGGTCCGCTCGCCCAACGAGAACCTCCTTTTCCGCTCAACAGGACTCAGGACACCCCGTGGCCAGAAACCCCCTCGCCCCCGACTGGCTCGCCGAGCCCGTCGATCCGAACGCGCTCGATCCGGCCGTGTGGCCGGCCTCGGCCGCCCGCGACACCGACGGCCTCCTGCAGCTCGGCGGCGTCGACGTCCGCACGCTCCAGGAGCGCTTCGGCACGCCCCTCTACGTCGTCGACGAGGACGACGCCCGGGCCCGCGCCCGCACGCTGAGAGAGGCGTTCGAGCGTGAAGCGGCGGCCCGCGGCACGAGTGTCGCCGTCTACTACGCGGGGAAGGCGTTCCTCTCGGCCGAGGTCGCGCGCTGGATGACGGCGGAGGGCCTCCGCATCGACATCTGCAGCGGTGGAGAACTCGCCGTCGCACTCGCCGCCGGAACCGATCCGGCCCAGCTGGGCTTCCACGGCAACAACAAGTCGGTCGCGGAGATCGAGCGAGCCGTGGGTGTCGGGATCGGCGCGATCGTGCTCGACAGCCTCACCGAGATCGACCGCGTCGCCGCGGCGGCCGAGCGCGCTGGCCGGGTCCAGTCGGTGCGCCTGCGCGTGAACAGCGGCGTCCACGCCCACACGCACGAGTACCTCGCGACCGCCCACGAGGACCAGAAGTTCGGGCTGCCGCTCGAGGACGCCGCCGACGCCGTCGCGCGCATCCGGTCGCACGCCTCGCTCGACTTCCTCGGACTCCACTGCCACATCGGCTCGCAGATCTTCGGGTCCGACGGGTTCGCCGAATCCGCCGCCCGCCTGCTCGCCGTGCACGCGCGCCTGCTCGAGGGCGGCCCCGTGCCCGAGCTCAACCTCGGTGGCGGCTTTGGCATCGCCTACACCAGCGCCGACGACCCGACGCCGATCGAGCAGCTCGCGGCGGACATCCTCACCGGTGTCCAGGCTGCGGCAGACCTCCACGGCGTCCGGATCCCGAAGCTCGCCTTCGAACCGGGACGCGCGATCATCGGCGGCGCCGGCATCACGCTCTACGAGGTCGGCACGATCAAGGACGTCGTGGTCGCCTGGAACGACGAGGGCGAGACGGCCGTCCGCCGCTACGTCAGCGTCGACGGCGGGATGAGCGACAACGCCCGGCCGTCGCTGTACGGCGCGGACTACACGGTCCGGATCGCCGACCGCGTGAGTGAGGCGCCTCCTGCGCTCGTCCGGATCGCCGGCAAGCACTGCGAGTCGGGCGACATCGTCGTGAACGCCGACTACCTGCCGGCCGACGTCCGCGACGGCGACCTCCTGGCCGTCCCCGCGACCGGGGCCTACTGCTGGTCCCTCGCGAGCAACTACAACTACCTCGGTCGCCCGGCAGTCGTCGCCGTGTCGGGTGGCGCGGCCCGCGTCATCGTGCGGGGCGAGACCGAGCACGACCTCCTCAGCCGCGATGCGGGATTGGACACGGAATGATCGAATACCGCGGACTGAAGGTCGCCCTGCTGGGCGCCGGATCGGTGGGCTCGCAGGTGGCGCGTCTGCTGCTCGAGCACGCCGACGAACTGGCGTCCCGCGCCGGAGCGAGCCTCGAGCTCATCGGCATCGCCGTGCGCGACGTCGACGCACCTCGCGACGTCGACCTGCCGAAGGAGCTGTACACGACCGATGCCGAGCAGCTCATCCTGAGCGCCGACATCGTGATCGAGCTCATCGGCGGCATCGAGCCGGCGCGCAGCCACATCCTGCAGGCCATCAACGCCGGTGCCGACATCGTCACCGCCAACAAGGCGCTGCTCGCGACGCACGGCCCGGAACTGTTCGACGCCGCTGAGCAGGTCGGCGCCCAGCTGTACTACGAGGCGGCCGTCGCCGCGGCGATCCCGATCATCCGACCCCTGCGGGAGAGCCTCGCGGGCGACCGCATCAACCGGGTGCTCGGCATCGTCAACGGCAGCACGAACTACATGCTCGACCGGATGGACCGCTTCGGCGACACGATGGAGGACGCGGCAGCCGTCGCGAGCGAGCTCGGGTACCTCGAGGCCGACCCGACCCTCGACGTCGAGGGCTACGACGCGGCGCAGAAGGCGACCATCCTCGCGAGTCTCGCCTTCCACACCACCGTCCCCGTCGAGGCCGTCCACCGTGAGGGCATCACCGGGATCACGAAGGCGCAGGTCGACCTCGCCCGCAGCGAGGGATACGTCATCAAGCTGCTCGCGATCGCGGAGCGGATCGTCGATGAGACGACCGGCGAGGAGGGCCTCTCCGCCCGCGTCTACCCGGCGCTGATCGGTCGCGAGCACCCTCTGGCCGCCGTGCACGGCGGCAACAACGCCGTCTTCGTGGAGGCCGAGAACGCCGGGAGCCTGATGTTCTACGGCGCCGGCGCCGGCGGCAAGGAGACCGCCTCCGCGGTCCTCGGCGACCTCGTCTCCGCGGCCCGTCGTCACGTCGCCGGCGGCCCCGGTGTCGGCGAGTCCACGCACGCCGACCTGCCGGTCCTCGAGATCGGCCGCGTCACGACGCGATACCAGGTCACCCTCGAGGTGGCCGACGAACCCGGCGTGCTCGCCGCGGTCGCGGGGATCCTCAGCGACGGCGGCGTCTCGGTCGAGACCTTCCAGCAGTCCGTGGCCTCCTCGGACGGGACGCTGTCGACCGCTACCCTGGTCATCGGCACCCACCGGGCGCTCGAATCGGCCCTCGCGGCCACGGTCGAGCAGCTCGCCTCGAACGCCCACGTCGAGCGGGTCGTGTCCGTGCTCCGGGTCGAAGGAGCCGAGTAGGTGCCGAACCGCACGACCACCGACCGCGTCGCTCGCCGACCTCTCACCAGATTGCAGGCATCCCTATGAGTCACACCGAACCGCTTGCGATCGGACGCACCGTCACCGTGAAGGTGCCGGCGACCACCGCCAACCTCGGCCCCGGCTTCGACACGCTCGGTCTGGCGCTCGCCCTGTACGACGAGCTGACCGTCACGGTCCGCGAGGAGCCCGGCGTGTTCGTGGAGGTCATCGGTGTCGGCGCCGGCGAGGTGCCGACCGACGCCTCGAACCTCGTGATCACCGCGATCGCGCACGCTCTGCGTGCCTACGGCCACGACCTCCCCGGTCTCGACGTCGTCGCGCGGAACGTCATCCCGCACGGCCGCGGCCTCGGCTCCTCGGGCGCAGCGATCGTCTCCGGCATCATGGCGGCGAAGGGGCTCCTCGAGGGTCGGGTCGAGCTCGGTCCGGACGACCTCCTCCGGCTCGCGACGGAGATGGAGGGTCACCCCGACAACGTCGCTCCGGCGCTGTTCGGCGGCCTGACGATCGCGTGGACGACGGACGACGGCCCACAGCACAAGAAGCTCATCGTGCACCGCGGGGTCTCGCCGCTCGTGCTCGTCCCCGAGCACACGATGTCCACGGAACTCGCCCGCAGTCTGCAGCCCGCCAACGTGCCACACGCCGATGCGGCGTTCAACGTCTCGCGTTCGGCCCTCCTCGTCGCCGCGCTCACGCAGAGCCCCGAGCTCCTGCTCGCGGCCACCGAGGACCGGCTCCACCAGAGCTACCGCGCCGCCGCGATGCCCGAGACGAACACCCTCATCACGCTGCTGCGCGAGCGCGGCTTCGCCGCCGTCGTGTCCGGCGCCGGTCCGTCGATCCTCGTCCTCGCGGACGATCCCGGACGACGCCTCGAAGCCACCGCGCTGGTCGCCGAGCACGCCACCACCCCGTGGCAGTCGCTCATGCTCGCGGTCGACTTCAAGGGTGCTACAGTGGGAGGGCACCCGGCCCACCCCGCCTCTTCGGCGTAACCGGCTTCCGGGGCAATTCCGCACAATCATCGCTTTCGCACCAATTGATCGCGTCTGTTCGGGTCCCACCGTGTTTCCATCCTGCTGAGCAGCGCTCCGCCGGGTCGTCGCACCGGGCTATCCGCACAGGCTCTGCGTCGTGTGAACATCACCCACCCGCCGCACAGGATCCCGGTGCGATCGCCGCCTGCGCGAGACAGCTCTGTCTCGACGCAAGGGAAGGAAGACACACGTGACAGACGTCAACGAAGGCGCCTCGGGCGTCTCGCTGGATGCCGACCCGAAGACGCTCAAGGTCGCCGACCTGCAGCGTCTCGCCGCCGCTCTCGGAGTGGCCGGAGCCTCGAAGCTCCGCAAGGGCGAGCTGGTCGAAGCCATCCAGACCATCCAGAACAGCACCGACACCGACACCGACGCCGCGGCCACCGAGACCGCCGACGTCATCGAGTCGGTCTCCGCGCTCGAAGTCGCGCCGGAGGCACCGGTGCAGTCCAAGCTGCCCGAGCTCGACCTCGCGCTCGACCAGGCCTTCGGTGCCGAGAAGGCGGCCCCGCCGGCGCGACGCAAGTCCCGCCGGGCCACGACGGCCACCGTCGCCCCGAACGCGACCCCGATCGTCGGCGCCCCCGTCGTCGAGGCACCGGCTGCGCCGGCCGCCGCACCCGCCCCGGTCGAGGCCGAGGCGCCGTCCGCTCCGGCCGACGCGGCTCCCGCCGAGCAGTCCGACGACGCCGCCGCGACCGCTGCGTCGCAGAGCGCCGACGAGACGACCCCCGAGCAGACGCCCAGGCGTTCGCGCGGCAACCGCCGTGGTCGCGGACGCGATCGCGACCGCAACGCCGACGACGCCGAGCAGAACACGGCTGAGCAGGGCACCGGCGAGCAGGCCGGCGGCGAGCAGCGCCGCGCCGCACAGAACGCCTCCGAGCAGGACTCGAACGACGACGCCGCGAACACGGACGCCGACGACACCCAGGACGGCGAGCAGCAGGACGGCCAGTCGTCCGGCGGACGTCGCGGTCGCGGCCGTGGGCGCAACCAGAACAACGGTGGCCAGAACAACGGCAACCAGAACGCCGATGCCGGCCAGAAGGCCGACGCCAAGCAGGAGCAGCAGGGGCAGAACCGCGGCAACCAGGGCGGTCAGGGCAACCAGGGCGCACCGGGCGACGAGTCCGAGGGTCGTGGCGGCCGCAGCCGCTACCGTGACCGCAAGCGTCGCGGATCCGTGCAGAACGACGACGTCGAGCCCGAGATCGCCGAGGACGACGTCCTCATCCCGGTCGCCGGCATCCTCGACGTCCTCGACAACTACGCCTTCGTGCGCACCTCCGGCTACCTCCCGGGCACCAACGACGTCTACGTCTCCCTCGGCCAGGTGAAGAAGTACCACCTGCGCAAGGGCGACGCCGTCGTCGGGGCCATCCGTCAGCCGCGCGACAACGACAGCAGCAGCCGCCAGAAGTACAACGCGATCGTCAAGGTCGACTCCGTCAACGGCCTGTCCGTCGACGAGGCCGGCGCCCGCGTCGAGTTCGGCAAGCTGACCCCGCTGTACCCGCAGGAGCGCCTCCGTCTCGAGACGGAGCAGACGAAGCTCACGCAGCGCATCATCGATCTCGTCGCACCGATCGGCAAGGGTCAGCGCGGCCTGATCGTCGCCCCGCCGAAGGCCGGGAAGACCATCGTCCTGCAGCAGATCGCCAACGCGATCTCGATCAACAACCCTGAGGTCCACCTCATGGTCGTGCTCGTCGACGAGCGTCCCGAAGAGGTCACCGACATGCAGCGCACGGTGAAGGGTGAGGTCATCGCCTCCACCTTCGACCGGCCGGCCGAGGACCACACGACGGTCGCCGAACTCGCGATCGAGCGCGCCAAGCGTCTCGTCGAGCTCGGCCACGACGTCGTCGTGCTGCTCGACTCGATCACGCGTCTCGGTCGTGCCTACAACCTGGCCGCACCCGCCTCGGGTCGGATCCTCTCCGGTGGTGTCGACGCCGCGGCGCTGTACCCGCCGAAGCGCTTCTTCGGTGCCGCTCGCAACATCGAGAACGGTGGATCCCTCACGATCCTCGCGACCGCGCTCGTCGAGACCGGTTCCAAGATGGACGAGGTCATCTTCGAGGAATTCAAGGGCACCGGCAACTCGGAGCTCCGGCTCTCGCGCCAGCTCGCCGACAAGCGGATCTTCCCGGCCGTGGACGTCAACGCGTCCTCGACCCGCCGCGAGGAGATGCTGCTCGCCCCCGACGAGGTCAAGGTCACCTGGAAGCTGCGTCGTGCCCTCGCCGGCCTCGACCAGCAGCAGGCCCTCGAGGTCGTCCTCGGCAAGCTGAAGGAGACCACGTCCAACGTGGAGTTCCTCGTCCAGATGCAGAAGTCGATGCCCGCACCGACCTCGCACAGCCACGGACACGAGAACAACCACCGCTAGCGGTCCCGACCGACCCCATCCGTACCCGCGCCGCACCGGCACCGGGAACGGGTGGGGTCGGTCCCGTTTCGCCCCCGGTGCCGCATGATGGTGATGAAGGAAGAGAACGATGTTCGAATCAGTTGAGACGCTCGTCGCCGAGCACAAGGATCTCCAGGACCAGCTCGCCGACCCGGCGGTCCACGCCGACCCCGCGCGGTCGAAGAAGATCAACCGCCGCTACGCCGAGCTGTCGAAGATCATCGCGGCCTACCACACCTGGCAGGCGACGCAGGAGGACCTCGACGCCGCTCGGGAACTCGCCAAGGAGGACGAGGCGTTCGCCGAGGAGGTGCCGGTGCTCGAAGAGCTGCTGGTGACCAACCAGGAGAAGCTCCGCCGTCTCCTCATCCCGCGCGACCCCGACGACGGCCGCGACGTCATCATGGAGATCAAGGGTGGCGAGGGCGGCGCGGAGAGCGCGCTCTTCGCCGCCGACCTGCTCCGGATGTACCTGCACTACGCGGAGTCCAAGGGGTGGAAGACCGAGCTCCTCGAACGCACCGAGAGCGACCTCGGCGGCTACAAGGACGTCCAGGTGGCGATCAAGTCGAACGCGACCGACCCCTCGCAGGGGGTCTGGGCGCACCTCAAGTACGAGGGCGGCGTGCACCGCGTGCAGCGTGTGCCTGCCACCGAGTCCCAGGGCCGCATCCACACCTCCACGACGGGTGTCCTCGTCTTCCCCGAGGTCGATGAGCCGGAGGAGGTCGAGATCAGCCAGAACGACCTGAAGATCGACGTCTACCGGTCGAGCGGCCCCGGCGGTCAGTCGGTCAACACCACGGACTCCGCGGTGCGCATCACCCACCTGCCGACCGGCATCGTGGTGTCGATGCAGAACGAGAAGAGCCAGCTGCAGAACCGTGAGGCCGGTATGCGCGTGCTCCGCGCCCGAATCCTCGCGCGTCAGCAGGAGGAGCAGGCCGCTCTCGACAGCGCTGCCCGCAAGACGCAGATCCGCACCATGGACCGCTCCGAGCGCATCCGCACCTACAACTTCCCCGAGAACCGCATCGCCGACCACCGGACCGGGTACAAGGCCTACAACCTCGACGGCGTCATGAACGGCGCGCTCGGGCCGATCATCGAATCGGCGATCACCGCCGACGAGGAAGCGCGCCTGGCCGACATCGGCGACCAGGACTAGGACTCGAGAGCGCAGTCG
>NZ_JBZVDY010000003.1:0-199512 GCF_058408345.1 Plantibacter sp. MDV22-iso1 | reverse complement strand
GCGCAGTCGCTTCGTCGCGACCTTGTCGGCGAAGAACCGGTCGTGGCTGACCACGACGATGGCCCCGGGGAAGTGCACGAGTGCGCGCTCCATCACCTGCGTGCTCGCGAGGTCCAGGTGGTTCGTCGGCTCGTCGAGGAGGAGCACCGAAGCTCCGGAGAGCAGGCACTGGGCCATGGCGACGCGGGCGCGCTGCCCACCCGAGAGCATGCCGATCTTCTGCTTGAGGTCGGCGTCCGAGAACTGGAACATACCGAGGAAGCGGTTCACCGACTTCTTCGTCGCCGCGAAGGCGAGGCTGTCGGGCATGGCGCCGACGGCGTGAGCCGCCGTGTCGGTGAGGTCCAGCTCGTCGACCATCTGGTTGTAGGACGCGTATCGGACCCCGCCGGTCCACGTGACGTGACCGGCGTCGGGGCGTTCGTCGCCCTCGAGGATCCGGAGGAACGTGGACTTGCCCGCACCGTTCGGTCCGTGGACGACGATGC
Organism: Plantibacter sp. MDV22-iso1; assembly: GCF_058408345.1. NCBI lineage: Bacteria > Bacillati > Actinomycetota > Actinomycetes > Micrococcales > Microbacteriaceae > Plantibacter > Plantibacter sp. MDV22-iso1. The sequence continues at coordinate 199,024 of NZ_JBZVDY010000003.1, read as the reverse complement.
GTTCGCGGCGGCCGATCTCGAGGTCGAGTCCGTCGAACAGCGTGTGGTCGCCGTAGGCCTTCGTGAGCCCCTGGATCCGGCAGAGCGTGTCCTTGATGTGCAGGCCGCCGTAGATGTCGGTGATGATGTCGTCGACCGGACGCGGCGGCCTGGCCTTCTTGATCTTGGCCAGCTGCGAGGAGAGGTCCTTCTTCCCGGCGGCCTTGGCCGCCTCGCGACGGTCCGAGATGCCCTCGGCCTCGAAGGCGAGCAGTTCGGACTCGTGGACGAACTGCGCCTCGAGGCTCTTGAGCCGGAACTGCTTCTGGACGACGTACTGGTCGAAGCTGCCGGGGTACTCGTGGAGGTGGAAGTTCTCGACCTCGACGATGCGGGTGACCACGGCGTCGAGGAAGGTCCGGTCGTGCGAGACGACGATCGCCGCGCCGCGGAACGAGCCGAACCAGGATTCGAGCCACTCGACCCCCGCGACGTCGAGGAAGTTCGTCGGCTCGTCGAGGAGCAGGACGTCCGGGCGCTCGAGGAGGATCTTCGCGAGCGCCGCGCGGTTGCGCCAACCCCCGGAGAGCGAGTCGATGGGGAGCACGCGGCGCGCGGCGTCGAAGCCGAGCGTGGTGAGGGCGGTGTCGATGTGGCGCTGGTAGTCCCAGCCGTCCTGGCGCTCCATCTCCTCGAAGAGCTCGGCCTGCCGCTCGATGAGCTTCGTCATCCCGTCGAGGTCGTTCGGGTCGGCGGCGATCGCGGCGTCGATGGATGCGAGTTCCGCCTCGATGGCGTGGACGTGACCGAAGAGTCCTTCGAGGACCTCGGTGATGGTGGCGCTGCCGTCGAGCTCCGAGAACTGCGAGAAGTACCCGATCCGCGTCCCGTCATCGATGGTCACCGTGCCCGAGTCCGGCTGGAGCTGGTCGAGCGCGAGCTTCAGGAGGGTGGACTTGCCTGAACCGTTCCGCCCGATGAGCCCGACCCGGTCGCCTGGCTCGAGCCGGAAGAAGACGTCGCGGAGCACCGGGCGTTCCTCGAACCGGACGGTGACGTCGTGCAGGCGGATGAGACTCATGGGGACCTCTCGAGGAGCGGGATGCGGGTGGGATGCGGGAGTTCGTCGTCCGGGAGAGGCGCGGGCGACGGATCGCCTCACCGCTCGCGGATCAGATGTGGTACTCGGGATCGAGCAACGCGAGGCCGTGGGCGCCGCTCCCGCGCGGGCGCTCGACCGCGGGGACGCCGAGCAGCAGACTGCGGGGTGGGCAGGCCTTGGTGACGACGGCGTTCGCGCCGACGATGGTGCCCGCACCGATCCGGATGGGCCCGAGGATCTTCGCCCCGGCACCGACGGCGACGCCGTCACCGATGGTCGGGTGGCGCTTGCCGACCCCGCGGCTCTTCCCGCCGAGGGTCACGCCGTGGAAGATCATGACGTCGTCGCCCACCTCGGCCGTCTCACCGATGACGACGCCCATACCGTGGTCGATGAAGAACCGCCTGCCGATCCGGGCGCCCGGGTGGATCTCGATCCCGGTGAGGAACCGGGTGAACTGCGAGCCGAACCGGGCGAAGGTGCGGAAGCCGCGCCGCCACAGGCGATGGTGCAGCCGGTACGCCCAGACGGCGTGCAGGCCGGAGTAGCTGAGCGCGATCTCGATGGTGCCGCGGGCCGCCGGATCGTGTGCGCGTGCGGCACCGATGTCCTCGCGGACCCGCGACAGCATTCCCATGCGTCGAGCCTAGTCGCGCAGGTCGTCGTACATCGTCGTCGACAGGTAGCGCTCGCCCGCGTCGGGGATGATGACGACGATCGTCTTGCCGGCCATCTCCGGACGGCGTCCGACCTCGAGGGCGGCCCAGACAGCGGCGCCGGAGGACATGCCGCCGATGATGCCGTCGTCGGTCGCGAGGCGTCGTGCGGTCGCGTAGGCCGTGTCGGTCTCGACCGGGATGATCTCGCTGAACAAGGAGGTGTCGAGGATGTCGGGCACGAAGTTCGGGCCGATGCCCTGGATCTTGTGTCCACCGGCACGACCCTCGCTGAGCAGCGGGGAGTCCGCGGGCTCGACCGCGATGATCTGCACGTCGGGGTTGTGCTCACGGAGCCAGCCGCCGACGCCGGTGATGGTCCCGCCCGTCCCGATGCCCGCGACGAACGCGTCGACCGTGCCGGCGGTGTCCTCCCAGATCTCGGGCGCGGTCGTCCGTCGGTGGATGGCGGGGTTCGCTTCGTTCTCGAACTGCCTGACCCAGACGGCGCCGGGGTTCTCGGCGACGATGCGCTGCGCCTCCTGCACGGCGTTCGCCATCCCCTTCGTCGGATCGGTGAGGACGAGCTCGGCACCGTAGGCACGGAGGAGGGTCCGGCGTTCCTTGCTCATCGAGGCGGGCATCGTGAGGATGACCCGGTAGCCCCGCGCGGCTCCCACGAGGGCGAGCGCGATACCGGTGTTCCCGCTCGTCGACTCGACGATGGTCCCTCCGGGCTGCAGCTGGCCCGAGGCCTCCGCCGCATCGACGAGCGCGATGCCCAGGCGGTCCTTGACACTCGATCCGGGGTTGTAGAACTCCAGCTTCGCCAGGACGGTCGCGCCGACGCCCTCGGCGATGCGGTTCAGGCGGACGAGCGGGGTGCGGCCGTAGGCCTGGGTGATGTCGGTGTAGACGGTGCCGGTCACGGTGTTCCTCTTCCTCGAACGGGGCTCGGTTCAGCCTACGACCTGGTCGATCAGCGGTCTCCCGTGTGACGAGGAGGGTCGACGGCCCGCGGCCGCATCGAGGCGGTGGGGTAGGCTCGGTGCGGCCCACCCGACCAGGCCGCCCCAGATGATGACCTCGCTCATGCCCAGCACCCCTTCCGCCGCCGCCGCAGACACCCCGTCAGCCGGCCACCCTGCGACCGTCGAACTCGCGCGCCAACACGCCGTCGAGATCCTCACCCGCGCGGCCGTGCCGTCACCCGACGTCGACGCGGAGCTCCTCCTCGGACACGTGCTCGGCCTCGGTCGCGGTGCCGTGCAGGCCGCGGCGATCACCGGTCGCGTGCTCGACGCCGAAGAGCGCACCGTGTTCGCCGAGCTGGTCGAACGTCGGGCCGCGCGTGAACCGCTGCAGCACATCACGGGTCGTGCCGCGTTCCGTTCGATGGAACTCGCGGTCGGACCAGGCGTCTTCGTGCCGCGCCCCGAGACCGAGTCGGTCGTGCAGTTCGCCATCGACGCGCTCCGGGCGGTGCCGATCCCTCGGCCCATCGGCGTCGACCTCGGCACCGGCAGTGGAGCGATCGCGCTGGCGATGGCGACCGAAGTCCCGAACGCGGCGATCTACGCGACCGAGAACTCGGTCGAGGCGTTCATCTGGGCGAGACGGAACTTCGCCGAGTCCGGTGCCGACAACGCCACCGTCGTCTTCGAGCACCTCGCCGACGCCTTCCACGAGCTCGACGGCTCGGTGGACGTCGTGATCTCGAACCCCCCGTACGTCCCGGACGACGCGATCCCACGCGATCCCGAAGTGCGTCTCCACGACCCCTCGGCCGCGCTGTACGGCGGACCGGACGGTCTCGACGTGGTGCGCCAGGTGTCCGCGACCGCGCAGCGACTGCTCCACCGGGGCGGCACGCTCATCATCGAGCACGGTGAACTCCAGGGGCAGGCCATCCGCGAGCTGCTCACGGCCGACGGCTGGCACGCTGCGGCGACGCACCGCGACCTCACCACCCGCGACCGCACCACCATCGCGATCCGCTGACCCGTCGCGGCCGGAGGTCGGGTCAGGGGGTGGCAGCCACGAACGCGTCGACGGCGGCGTCGAGTCCCGCGACGTCGAAGGCACCTGAGGCGTCCTTCGTCAATCGGAAGGCGTGCATCCCCACGGCCTCGGCACCCGCGCAGTTCGCCGCGGAGTCGTCGATGAGCATGGTGCGACCGGGCGCGACGCCGTACCGGCTGAGCGCCCGGGTGTAGACACGGGGCTCCGGCTTCTCCGCTCCGAGGACGGCGGACACGAGGTCGTTCTCGCCGAGGAGGGCTGCGGCTTCGGGAGCCAGCTGCGCGAAGGAGTCCCGGAACGGGATCGGATTGTTCGACAGCAGGGAGACCGTGCCGAGGGTCGAGGCGCGGGCGAGGGTGGCCAGGACGCCGGGAACCGGTGTCATCGCCGCCGCACGGGCCTCGCGCCACTCCGCGAGGGTCAGCGGGTATCCGGTGACCTCGGCGAACACCGCCAGGTAGTCGTCACTGGTCGGGTACTCGCCGATGTTGGCCGCGGCCTCGTGCCCGCCGACCCACCACTGCTTCGCGAGCCGGTACTGGCTCACGCCAGTCAACCGCGAGAGCGCCGGAAGGCGTTTCCGGAAGTCGTAGTCGTACAGGGTCTTGTCGCAGTCGAAGAAGAACACACGCTCTGGCACCACTCCAGTATGCGGCCCCGGGCTCCCGGGACCGCACGCGGGCAGCACGTAGACTGACCAGGCGCGTCGGGCCCACGTCCGTCGTGCCTCGGCGGTGCCGTCCCCGCCGCCGGAGAGGGTGAACCGTGGACCGTCCTGTGACCGCCTGCATCGTCATGTACCGGAACGATCGCGACAAGCTGCGTGCGGCCATCGACTCGACCCTCGGAAGCCCGCTCGTCGAGACGCTCTACCTCGTCGACAACTCGCCGACGGACGAGCTCCGCGACCTCGTGGACGACCCGCGGATCGAGTACCTGCACAACCCCTCGAACCCCGGCTTCGGCGCAGCCCACAACCTCGCGATCGCGAAGGTCCTCGGGCGCTCGAAGTTCCACATGGTGGTCAACCCGGACGTGTACTTCGAGCCGGAGGCGATCGAGGAGCTCCACGAGTTCATGCTCGAGCACCCCGAGGTCGGGCACGTCATGCCGAAGGTGCTGTACCCCGACGGCTCCCTCCAGTACCTGGTGAAGCGGAACCCCTCCGTCTTCGACCTCTTCGCCCGCCGGTTCCTGCCCGGTCCGCTGAAGCCGCTCGTCGCGAAGCGCATGGCCCGCTACGAGTACCGCGACATCGACGAGAACCCGGCGCACGACTACAACAAGACGATGTTCGACGTGCCCTACCTCTCGGGGTGCTTCATGTTCCTCCGGACCTCGACCCTGCACCGCGTCGGCTTCTTCGACGAGCGGATCTTCATGTACATCGAGGACGCCGACCTCACCCGACGCTTCCTCCAGGTGTCCCGGACCGCGTATTACCCCGGAGCGACGATCCACCACCACTTCGCGAAGGGCTCGCATCACAACCGGAAGCTGATGTGGTACTCGATCCAGGGGGCCTTCGTGTACTTCCGCACGTGGGGATGGTTCGGACGATGAGCCGGGTGCTCGTGACCGGTGCGACCGGCTTCATCGGGACGAACCTCGTCCCCGTCCTCGAGGCGGCCGGCCATGAGGTCGTGCCGTTCTCGTTACGCGGGTGGACGGGGGAGCCCTTCCCCGCGGACGTCGACGTCGTGGTGAACCTCGCCGGGAAGGCGCACGACCTCGACGGCACCGCCTCTCCCGAGGTGTACCGCAGGATCAACACCGACCTCGCCGAACGTGCGTACGTCGCCTTCCTCGCGTCGGACGCCACCACCTTCATCCAGCTGAGCAGCGTCGCCGCGGTGAACGAGGCGACGGTCGACGGCGTGCTCGACGAGTCCGCCGAGCCCCACCCGGTGACCCCGTACGGGAAGTCGAAGCTCGCAGCCGAGCGGCTCCTGCTCGCCGTCGAGCCGCCCGCCGGTCGCCGGACGATCGTCCTCCGTCCGACGATGGTGCACGGGCCGGGGGACAAGGGCAACCTGCGCCTCCTGTTCGGTCTGCTCTCCCGCGGCATCCCGTACCCGCTCGACGCCTTCCGCAACGAGCGCAGCTTCGTGTCGATCCAGAACCTCACGTGGGCGATCACGAGCATCATCGACACGCCCACCGTCACGACGGGTGTGTACCTCGTCGCCGACGACGAGCCCGTGTCGACGGGGCACCTCGTCACCCTCATCGCCGAGGTCACCGGTCGCCGGGTCCGTCGCCTGGCGCTCCCACCGGCCCTCGTGCGGTTGGCGGCCGCCGTCGGCGATCGCGTCCCCGCCGTGCCGCTCAACTCCGGGCGTCTCGCCAAGCTCACCGAGGACTACCGCGTCTCCGGTGCCCGACTGCTCGGTGCACTCGGGCACGAGCGTATGCCGACGGCGACGGACGACGGTCTCCGGTCCTCGATCGCAGCCCTCGCCGCGGAGCGCGGTGCGCCCGGCCCCGACGCGCAGTCCGTGCGCAGCCAACGCGGAGCCGGCGATCGGTAGGATCGACACGTTATGACCTCCACGCTCCCCGACGCCCCCCGTAGATGGACGCAGGCGCCCGGTCCTCGTTTCGCCGCGAAGACCGCCCTCGACGCACTGTGCTGGGTGCTCGCCATCGTGGTCGCCCAGCTCGTCCGGTTCGAGCTCGAGTACGAGCGCGTGGCCCTCGTGGGGACGGTCCTCCTGTGCGTCATCGCCGTGGTCGCCCAGCTCGTCGTGGCCTACCTGTGGAGCTACTACCACGGCCTGCACAGCTTCGGCAGCTTCTATGAGGCGAAACAGCTCATCGTCGTCGCGCTGATCGTCACGGCGATCCTCATCGCGGTCAACGCGGTGTTCGGCGTCGCGTGGGGGGTTCCACGGTCCACCACGGTGATCGCGTTCCCGTTCGCGATCGTCTTCATGGGCATCACGCGCTACGTCAAGCGACTCTTCGTCGACAGCCGCAGCCGGCCGATCGAGGCGCAGCGCGTCCTCGTCTACGGAGCCGGTGCGCTCGGGATGTCGATCATCCCTCGGCTCATGCGCGACCCGCAGTCGCCCTACCTCCCGGTGGGTGTCATCGACGACGACCCCTCGAAGCGCAACTTCCGCATCGCCTCCGTCGCCGTGGTCGGCACAGGAGCCGACCTGGTGGCGGCCGTCAAGCGCACCGGGGCGCAGGCGCTCATCATCAGCATCGCGGACGTCGACAACGACTTCATCCGCCAGGTCAGTGAGCGCGCCGACGAGGCGAAGCTCCGAGTGCTCGTCGTCCCTCCCATCGACACGATGCTGGCTCCCGGGACGGGCGAGAGCGCGCCGAGCCTGCGCGACCTCAACGTCGAGGACTTCATCGGCCGCAACACCGTCGACCTGCAGGTCGAGAGCATCGCGGGGTACCTGACCGGCAAGCGCGTGCTCGTCACCGGTGCCGGCGGATCCATCGGCTCCGAGATCGCCCGGCAGGTCAACCAGTTCGGTCCGGCGGAGCTCGTCCTGCTCGACCGCGACGAGACGGGGCTCCACACCACGCAGCTCTCGATCTCCGGACACGGTCTGCTCGACACCAAGGAGGTCGTGCTCGCCGACATCCGCGACCTCCCCTCGCTCATGGAGATCTTCGAGGACCGCCGTCCCGACGTCGTGTTCCACGCGGCAGCGCTGAAGCACGCTCCGATGCTCGAGCAGTACCCCGACGAGGCTTGGAAGAACAACGTCCTCGGCACCCTGAACGTGCTGAACGCGGCACGAGCCGTGGGCGTCGGCACCTTCGTCAACATCTCGACCGACAAGGCCGCGAACCCGACGACCGTCCTCGGCTACAGCAAACGCATCGCCGAGAAGCTCACCGCCTGGATGAGCGCCCAGGAGACCGACGCACGGTACCTCTCGGTCCGGTTCGGCAACGTCATCGGCAGCCGTGGCTCCGCCATCCCGGCGTTCACCGCCCAGATCGAGGCCGGTGGCCCGGTCACGGTCACGCACCCCGACGTCACCCGCTTCTTCATGACGATCCCCGAGGCGTCGAAGCTCGTCATCCAGGCCGGCGCGATCGGCGACCCGGGCGAGGTCCTCATCCTCGACATGGGCCGTCCGGTCCGGATCCTCGACGTCGCCAAGCGCATGATCGCCGCGTCCGGCAAGGACGTCGAGATCGTGTACACCGGTCTGCGGCACGGCGAGAAGCTGCACGAGGTCCTCATCGACACCGACGAGATCGCCGACCGCTCGAAGCACCCGAAGGTCTCGCACACGCGGATCCAGCCGCTCGACCCGGCACTCCTCGACATCGCCGTCTGGCGGGAGACCATCGCCGACGAGGGCGCCGGAACCCGCCACCTGGTGCAATGACGGTTGCCATCCTGGCGGGGGTGCTCGCGCTCGTCGTGAGCCTGCTGTCCCAGCTCGCCATCCGCCCGATCCTCATCCGTCGGGCGGTCGTCGACACCCCGAACCACCGATCCATGCACGTCACCCCGACGATCCGCGGGGGAGGGATCGGCGTCGCGCTCGCGGTCGCCGTCGGTCTCGGTACGGCCGCGGTCCTGCTCCACAGCCTGCCGCTCTGGATCGTCGCCGCCGTGTCGATCGTGAACGCGGCCATCGGAGCCGTGGAGGACGTCCGCGGACTCCCCGTCCGGGTGCGCTTCGGCTTGCAGGTCGTGCTCGGACTCGTGGCGACCTGGGTGCTCGTCGTCTCGATGGCCGCGAGTTTCTGGTGGATCCCGCTCGGGATCGTGGCGCTCGTCGCCTACACGAACATCGCGAACTTCATGGACGGCGTCAACGGCATCTCCTCGATGCACGGCACGGTCGTCGGCGGGTTCTACGCCGGTCTCGGCACCGTGGCCGGTCTCCCGGGTGTCACGGCAGCCGGCCTCGTCGTCGCGGCCGCGTTCCTCGGGTTCCTGCCGTGGAACCTCGCTCGGCGCCGGATGTTCCTGGGCGACGTCGGCAGCTACCTCCTCGGCGGCTCCCTCGTCGCGGTCGCCATCTACGCGGCCTTCAGCGGCATCTCCTTCGTCGCGCTGATCGCCCCGGTCCTCGTGTACGTCGCCGACACCGGCACGACGATCATCGCGCGCTGGAGGCGGGGGGAGCCGCTGCACGAGGCGCATCGCAGCCACGCGTACCAGCGTCTCGCCGCCGGCGGACTCGGCCACCTCGGGTCCACCGCCGTCGTCAGCGTCGCGACACTCGCCACCGGGCTCCTCGGGGTGGTCGTCGCGACGGGCGCGTGGCCCCTCCAGGTCCTCGCCGTCCTCGGCATCCTGCTCGTCCTCGCCGTCTACCTGTGCCTGCCCAGACTGCTCGGAAGACGCCCGAGGCTATGATTGAGCGTCGTCACCCCGATCATCCGGCCGACTGATCACCGATCGGCGGCCCCGTTCAGCCAGGACCCACCACATGCCGCAGACCTTCGATTGCCAGGATCACGCGCAGCTGCTCGCCGGGATGCGCCTGGCGCGGACGGCCCTGGCGAGGGGTGAGCTGGTCGTGCTCCCGACCGACACGGTCTACGGGGTGGCCGCCGACGCGTTCTCCCCGGCCGCGGTGCAGCGCCTGCTCGACGCGAAGGGTCGGACCCGGCAGTCACCGCCGCCCGTCCTCGTCTCCGGTGTGAACACGCTCGAGGCCTTGGCGGCGTCCGTGCCCGATGCCGTGCACCGGCTCGTCGAGGCGTTCTGGCCCGGAGGCCTGACCATCGTGCTCGAGGCCCAGCCGTCGCTCGCCTGGGACCTCGGCGAGACCGCAGGCACGGTCGCGCTCCGGATGCCGTCGAACCCGGTGACCCTCGAACTCCTGCAGGACACCGGCCCGCTCGCGGTCTCCTCGGCGAACCTCACCGGCCGACCGGCCGCGACGTCCGCCGCTGCCGCGCTCGAGATGCTCGGCGATTCGGTCTCGGTCTACCTCGACGGCGGCGAGAGCGGCGAGCAGTCGTCGACGATCATCGACGCGACCCGACTCGGCACGGCCGACGAACGGATCGTCGTCCTGCGCGACGGAGCCGTCTCCCGCGAGGCGATCCGCGACGTGGTGGGCGATCTGCTCCCCGAGTCGCGCGAACCATGAACCAGTTCTCCGGGTACCTCATCGTGCTCGTCGTGAGCGCGGGCATCACCTTCGGCTTCGCCCACCTCGCGCGGCGCGTCGGTGTGAAGTACGGTCTCCACCCACCGATCCGCGAGCGGGACGTCCACCAGACGCCGACGCCGCGCCTCGGCGGGGTCGCGATGTTCATCGGCATCCTCGTCGCGTTCGGTGTGGCCTGGCAGCTGCCCTTCTTCGACCTCGTGTTCGCCGATCCGGAGCCGGTGCTCGCGATCCTCGGTGCCGCCCTGTTCATCGTCGGGATCGGCGTCGCAGACGACCTGTGGGACCTCGACTGGATGATCAAGCTCGCCGCACAGTTCATGGCGGCAGGGCTCGTCGCCTGGCTCGGTGTGCAGATCTACTCCTTGCCCATCGGTGGCCTGACGGTCGGCTCGTCGTGGGTGTCCTTCTCGATGACGGTCTTCGCCATCGTGCTCGTGATGAACGCGATCAACTTCGTCGACGGTCTCGACGGGCTCGTCGCCGGTGTCGCCGTCATCGCGAACACCGTGTTCTTCGTCTACACGCAGCTGCTCGTGACCTCCACCGGGGCGAGCGACTACTTCAACCTCGCTTCGCTGATCGCCGCGATCCTCGTCGGCGCCTGTCTCGGCTTCCTCCCGCTCAACTGGCACCCCGCCCGACTGTTCATGGGCGACGCCGGTGCGCTGCTCGTCGGGCTGCTCATGGCGACCTCCGCAGCCGCCGTGACCGGCCAGGTCGACCCGGCCGCCCTGGGCCGCACGCAACTGTTGCCCGCGTTCATCCCCATCCTGCTGCCGTTCGCCATCCTGGTCGTGCCGCTCGCCGACTTCGTCCTGGCCGTCCTCCGTCGTCTCCGGGCCGGCAAGTCGCCGTTCAGCGCGGACCGGATGCACCTGCACCACCGGCTGCTCGACCTCGGTCACAGCCAGGTGCACGCCGTCCTGATCTTCTACGGCTGGACGGTGGTCATCTCCGTCGGATGCCTGGCGTTCTTCGCCGCCCCGACGTGGCTGGCCGTGCTCTTCGTCTCCGTGGGCGTCGTCACCTGCACGGCGTTCACGCTCCTGCCGATCGGTCGCCGCAGGCGGGCCGACCGGCTCGCGCAGCGCGTGGCCGCCGGCGCTGAGGGGGCTCCCGGGTCGGCGCTGTACGATCGGCTCGACGAGGCCTCCGGGCAGCGCGACCCCGAGGCGCCCGTGAGCGGCGCAACCCTCGACACCCTCGACTCTCTCGCCAAGAAGGACCAGCACCCATGACTCCTCCCGCCCAGGCCGGCTCGCACGTGAGCGCCAACCGGGTCTTCCGCACGGCACTCCGGTACAGCGCGCTCCTCGCGCTCGTGATCGCCGTCGTCGGGGGAGTGGTCGGCTGGAGCGTCGACGGTTCCCGCGGGCTGACGAGTGCGCTCATCGGCACCGCGATGGCGCTCGTGTTCCTCGGCATCACCTCGGTGAGCATCCTCTTCGCCAACCGCTGGTCCGGCCAGGAGTTCTTCGTCGGCATCCTGTTCGGGGTGGTGATGGGCAGCTGGCTCGTGAAGTTCGTCATCTTCCTCGTGCTCGGCTTCATCCTCAAGGACCAGCCGTGGGTCAACGCACCGATCCTGTTCGGGAGCGTCATCGTCGGTGTCGTCGGATCGCTCGTGATCGACGCCGTCGTGGCGGCGAAGGTGCGGGTGCCCTACGTCTCGGACGACATCCTCCCGAAGGCGTCGCCGCAGGACTCCGACCGGGGCTGACGCTGCGGACGCATCGTGGTCGCGCGGGAGCATGCCGGAACCGGTATCCGGGTCGCAGTCGAGGTCGCGGCTCGGAATATAGCCGTGGAATACCACCCCTGGGTTCGTCGGGGCCCGGTTTCCTTGCTAGACTCGTCAACGAATCCTCCCACTAGCACCGCTTCGGCGTGCGGCGAGGAGACATCCCCCCTGTTCGTCGCCGCGAGAGCTCTGCTCCACGCCCCCGAAACTGGAGATACGTGCTGTTCGCTAACGCCGTGCACCTGATCGCACCGATGGCCGCCGAAGATGGCGAGTTCCACGGTCCGTCGATCGACGAGTTCTTCCCCGACATCATCCTCTTCGAGGGCACGCCCTTCGCGATCAACCGGGTCATCCTGATCCGGTTCATCGCGGTGATCGCCCTCCTCCTGTTCTTCTGGCTGTCGACGCGCAAGATGCGCCTCGTCCCCGGCCGTGCGCAGAGCCTCGCCGAGATGGGGCTCGGCTTCGTCCGCGTCAACATCGCGGAAGACCTGCTCGGCAAAAAGGACGGCCTCCGGTTCCTGCCGATCCTGACGACCATCTTCTTCATGGTCCTCGCGATGAACCTGACGGGCATCATCCCCGGGCTGAACCTGGCCGGTACCTCGGTCATCGGTGTCCCGCTGGTGCTCGCGCTGGTGTCCTACGTCACCTTCATCTACGCCGGTATCAAGAAGAGCCCGGGCAAGTTCTTCAAGAACTCCCTCTTCCCCTCCGGGGTGCCGTGGCCGGTGTACATCATCGTCACGCCGATCGAGCTCATCTCGACCTTCGTCATCCGCCCGCTCACGCTGACGCTCCGACTCCTCATGAACATGATCGTCGGGCACCTGCTCCTCGTCCTGTTCTTCGCGGCGACGCAGTTCTTCATCGTGAACCTCGGCGGATGGTTCGCCCTGATGGGTGTCGGGACGCTGGCCTTCGGCCTCGTCTTCACCCTCTTCGAACTCCTGGTCGCAGTCCTCCAGGCCTACGTCTTCACCCTCCTCACCGCGGTCTACATCCAGCTCGCGGTCGCAGAAGAGCACTAATCGAGCCCGGCACCCGCCAGGTCTCACCCAACGGAAGGAAACAAACGTGGACGCAACTACCGTTCTCGCCGCCCTTGAAGGAAACATCGCGACGGTCGGTTACGGTCTCGCAGCCATCGGCCCCGCCATCGGCGTGGGTATCGTCGTCGGCAAGACGATCGAAGGCACCGCGCGTCAGCCCGAGCTGGGTGGTCGTCTCCAGGTCCTCATGTGGATCGGTATCGCCTTCACCGAGGCGCTCGCCTTCATCGGCATCGCGACCTACTTCATCTTCGTCTAAGCCCCCTTTCACATCTCCGAAGGAGGCAAGATGTTTGATGCAGTGATCATCGCTGCTGAAGAGGGCGCACCGACGAACCCTCTCATCCCAGCGGTCTACGACATCGTCTGGTCTGCCGTCGTCTTCATCATCATCCTCGGCTTCTTCTGGAAGCTGGTCCTGCCGAAGGTGCAGAAGCTCCTCGACGACCGCGCAGCGGCCATCGAGGGCAACATCGCCAAGGCCGATGAAGCGCAGAAGCAGGCCGAAGCGGCGCTCGAGCAGTACAACGCTCAGCTCGCCGAGGCCCGTCAGGAAGCCGGCCGCATCCGCGAGCAGGCTCGTGTCGAGGGTCAGACGATCCTCGCCGAGCTCAAGGAGCAGGCCACGGTCGAAGCCGCTCGCGTCACCGCGAGCGCTCAGGCACAGATCGAAGCCGAGCGTCAGGCGGCCGTCGTGTCGCTGCGTGCCGAGGTGGGCACGCTCGCGCTCGACCTCGCCAGTGGCGTCATCGGCGAGACGCTGAACGACGACGCGAAGGCCACGGCGGTCGTCGACCGGTTCCTCGCGGACCTCGAAGCGTCGGAGAAGGCAGCCAAGTAATGGGAAGCGCGACCAGAGAAGCACTCGCCTCGTCGAAGGAGGCCCTCGCCGCCCTCGGCGCCGGGGCCGATCTGGCCACCGCGGACGGACTGTTCGCAGCGGGCCGGGCCATCGGCGGCTCGAGCCACCTGAGCGCGGCGCTCAGCGACCCCGCAGCCGACGCCGGTGCCAAGCGCACCGTCGTCGAGCGGATCTTCGGCACCCAGCTGAGCGCTCAGGCGCTCGGCCTGCTGCAGACCGTCGTCTCCGGCCGCTGGTCCAGCGAGGCCGACCTGCTCGCGGGCATCGAGGAGCTCGGCCTCCGGGCCGCCTCGATCTCCGCCGGTGCGCAGGGCGACATCGAGGCCGAGTTGTTCGAGTTCGGGAAGCTCGTGTCGAGCAACCACGAGCTCGAACTGGCCCTCAGCAGCAAGCTCGGCTCGTCCGCTGCGAAGGGTGCCCTCGCGGCGTCCCTCCTCGCGGGCAAGGCGAGCCCGCAGACCGTCAGCATCGTCGGTCAGCTCGTGCAGCAGCCGCGAGACCGTCGGATCGGAGAACTGCTCCGGTACGCATCAGGCATCGTCGCCGACCAGCAGGGCCTCGCGGTCGCCACGGTCACGGCAGCCGCACCGATCGAGGCGTCGCAGCTCCAGCGCCTCGAGCGCCACCTCGCCACGGCCTACGGCCGTCAGGTGAAGATCAACCAGGTGATCGACCCCGCCGTCGTCGGTGGACTGCGCGTGCAGCTCGGGGACGACGTCATCGACGGCAGCCTCGCTGCCCGACTGAACGACCTCCGTCTGCAACTGGCCGGATAACGGCCCGTGCAGCGCGGAGACCGGCCCGACGGTCTCCACAACTCAAGACGTTGATCCTGACGGATCGCACCTCTCGGAACCCCCGGGTTCCACAACCAAAAGGAACATGATGGCAGAACTCACGATCAGCCCAGACGAGATCCGGGATGCTCTCAAGGACTTCGTCAAGGCCTACGAGCCCGGCACCGCCGCGGCCACCGAGGTCGGACGCGTGATCGATGCCGCTGACGGCATCGCCCACGTCGAGGGCCTCCCGGGCGCCATGGCGAACGAGCTCCTCCGCTTCGCGAACGGCACCCTCGGCCTCGCGCTCAACCTCGACGAGCACGAGATCGGCGTCGTCGTCCTCGGTGAGTTCGACGAGATCGTCGAAGGCATGGACGTCACCCGCACGGGCGAAGTCCTGTCGGTCCCCGTCGGCGACGGCTACCTCGGACGTGTCGTCGACACGCTCGGCAACCCGATCGACGGCCTCGGCGAGATCGCCAGCACCGGCCGCCGCGCACTGGAGCTCCAGGCTCCCGGCGTCATGCAGCGCAAGTCGGTGCACGAGCCGCTCCAGACCGGCATCAAGGCGATCGACGCCATGATCCCCGTCGGCCGTGGCCAGCGCCAGCTGATCATCGGCGACCGCCAGACCGGCAAGACCGCGATCGCGATCGACACCATCATCAACCAGAAGGCCAACTGGGAGTCGGGCGACGTCAACAAGCAGGTCCGTTGCATCTACGTCGCCATCGGCCAGAAGGGCTCGACCATCGCCTCCGTCAAGGGTGCGCTGGAAGAGGCCGGCGCGCTCGAGTACACGACGATCGTCGCCTCGCCTGCGTCCGACCCGGCCGGCTTCAAGTACCTCGCTCCGTACACCGGTTCGGCCATCGGTCAGCACTGGATGTACGAGGGCAAGCACGTCCTGATCATCTTCGACGACCTGTCGAAGCAGGCCGAGGCCTACCGTGCCGTCTCCCTCCTCCTCCGTCGTCCGCCGGGACGCGAGGCGTACCCGGGTGACGTCTTCTACCTCCACTCCCGTCTGCTGGAGCGTTGCGCGAAGCTGTCCGACGAGCTCGGCGCCGGTTCGATGACGGGTCTGCCCATCATCGAGACCAAGGCCAACGACGTCTCGGCGTACATCCCGACCAACGTGATCTCGATCACCGACGGCCAGATCTTCCTGCAGTCCGACCTCTTCAACTCGAACCAGCGCCCCGCGGTCGACGTCGGTATCTCCGTCTCGCGCGTCGGTGGCGATGCTCAGGTGAAGAGCATCAAGAAGGTCTCCGGAACGCTGAAGCTCGAGCTGGCGCAGTACCGCTCGCTCGAGGCCTTCGCGATGTTCGCATCCGACCTCGACGCTGCCAGCCGCCGTCAGCTCGCCCGTGGCGCTCGCCTCACCGAGCTGCTCAAGCAGCCGCAGTACTCGCCGTACCCCGTCGAGGAGCAGGTCGTCTCGATCTGGGCCGGAACCAAGGGCAAGCTGGACGACGTTCCGGTCGAGGACGTCCTCCGCTTCGAGCGCGAACTGCTCGACTACCTGGGTCGGAACACCGAGGTCCTCACCACGCTGCGCGACACGAACGTGCTCGACGACGACACCGTCTCGAAGCTCGATGCCGCTGTCGACCAGTTCAAGCTCGAGTTCCAGACGGGCGAGGGCGCTGCCCTCGGTTCGGAGCAGGTCGAGGAGCTCCCGGTTGAAGACGTCAACCAGGAGAAGATCGTGAAGGGTCGCCGCTAGTCCATGGGCGCTCAACTCCGGGTCTACACGCAGAAGATCAAGTCTGCGCAGACGACCAAGAAGATCACGAAGGCGATGGAGCTCATCGCCGCGTCGCGCATCCAGAAGGCGCAGGCGCGGGTGGCGGCATCCGGACCCTATTCTCGTGCGATCACTCGTGCCGTGTCCGCCGTCGCGACGTACTCCAACGTCGACCACGTGCTCACGACCGAGCCGGAGAAGGTTGAGCGGGCTGCGGTCGTCGTGTTCGCATCCGACCGAGGCCTCGCCGGCGCCTTCAACTCGCAGGTCCTCCGTGAGGCCGCCGAGCTGACCGAGCTCCTGCGCAGCCAGGGCAAGGACGTCACGCACTACCTCGTGGGCCGGAAGGCCGTCGCCTACTTCACGTTCCGTCGGATGCAGGCTGCAGGGGAGTGGGTCGGCAACACGGAGAACCCCGACTTCGCCACCGCGCAGGAGATCAGCGAGTCCATCCTCAAGGCGTTCCTCACGGACGCCTCTGAAGGTGGCGTCGACGAGATCCACATCGTCTACAACCGCCTCGTGAGCATGATGACGCAGACCCCCGAGGTCGTCCGTCTCCTGCCGCTCGAGGTCGTCGAAGGCGTCGAGGAGCCCACCGACACCGCTGTGCTGCCGCTGTACGAGTTCGAGCCGGATGCCGAGAGCGTGCTCGATGCGCTGCTCCCGAACTACATCGAGAGCCGGATCTTCAACGCGCTGTTGCAGTCCTCCGCCGCGAAGCACGCCGCGACGCAGAAGGCGATGAAGTCGGCCAGCGACAACGCCGACAAGCTCATCACCGACTACACCCGCCTCCGCAACAACGCGAGGCAGGCCGAGATCACCCAGCAGATTTCCGAAATCGTTGGCGGCGCAGACGCGCTCTCGTCCTAGTCATCGCAACACGCACACGTATCTGTAGAGACAGAGAAGAGAAGAACATGACTCCCACCGCAACTGCCGAGCAGGGCGCTGCAGAGGTGAAGGCCGGCGCCGTCGGCCGCATCTCCCGCGTCACCGGCCCGGTCGTCGACATCGAGTTCCCGCACGACGCGATCCCGGGCATCTACAACGCCCTGAAGACCAGCGTCGTGATCGGCGAGCAGACGATGGTCCTCACGCTCGAGGTCGCACAGCACCTCGGCGACGACCTCGTGCGCGCCATCGCCCTGAACCCGACGGACGGCCTCGTCCGAGGCCAGGAGGTCACCGACACGGGTTCGCCCATCTCGGTGCCCGTCGGCGACGTCACCAAGGGCAAGGTCTTCAACGTCATCGGCGAGGTGCTCAACGCCGAGCCCGGCGAGCAGATCGAGATCACCGAGCGCTGGCCGATCCACCGCCAGCCGCCGTCGTTCGACCAGCTCGAGTCGAAGACGCAGCTCTTCGAGACCGGCATCAAGGTCATCGACCTCCTGACGCCGTACGTCCTCGGTGGCAAGATCGGCCTCTTCGGTGGTGCCGGTGTCGGCAAGACCGTCCTCATCCAGGAGATGATCCAGCGCGTCGCGCAGGACCACGGTGGTGTGTCGGTGTTCGCCGGTGTCGGTGAGCGCACCCGTGAGGGCAACGACCTCATCCACGAGATGGAGGAGGCGGGTGTCTTCGAGAAGACGGCCCTCGTGTTCGGCCAGATGGACGAGCCGCCGGGAACGCGTCTCCGGGTCGCCCTCTCGGCGCTGACGATGGCGGAGTACTTCCGCGATGTCCAGAAGCAGGACGTGCTGCTCTTCATCGACAACATCTTCCGCTTCACCCAGGCCGGTTCTGAGGTGTCGACCCTGCTCGGTCGCATGCCGTCCGCCGTGGGTTACCAGCCGAACCTCGCCGACGAGATGGGTCTCCTCCAGGAGCGCATCACCTCGACGCGCGGCCACTCGATCACCTCGCTGCAGGCGATCTACGTCCCCGCCGATGACTACACCGACCCGGCACCGGCGACCACCTTCGCGCACCTCGACGCGACGACCGAGCTCTCCCGTGAGATCGCGTCGAAGGGTCTCTACCCGGCCGTCGACCCGCTGACCTCGACGAGCCGTATCCTCGACCCCCGCTACCTGGGTGCCGACCACTACCGCGTCGCCACCACGGTCAAGCAGATCCTCCAGAAGAACAAGGAACTGCAGGAGATCATCGCCATCCTCGGTGTCGACGAGCTCTCCGAGGAAGACAAGATCACGGTGTCGCGTGCGCGCCGGATCCAGCAGTTCCTCTCGCAGAACACCTACATGGCGAAGAAGTTCACCGGTGTCGAGGGTTCGACCGTTCCGCTCAAGGAGACGATCGAGTCGTTCGACGCCATCGCCAAGGGTGAGTTCGACCACGTGGCCGAGCAGGCCTTCTTCAACGTCGGTGCCATCTCCGACGTCGAAGAGAAGTGGGCTCAGATCCAGAAGGAGAACGGCTAGTCATGGCCTCCGCTCCTCTGACCGTGAGCGTCGTCGCGGCTGACCACGAAGTGTGGTCGGGCCCGGCACGCCAGCTGATCGCGAAGACCGTCGACGGCGAGATCGGAATCCTGCCCGGCCACGAGCCGATGCTGGCCATCCTCGCCGCCGGTGAGGTCCGTGTCACGCTCGAAGACGGCTCGAAGATCGTCGCGAACGCTGAAGACGGCTTCCTGTCGGTCGAGAACAACACCGTCACCGTCGTGGCCGGCAACGCCACGCTCGTGACCAGCTCCTGATTCGGTGCTGATCCTCCTTCCCCCTTCGGAGACGAAGCGGGACGGCGGCGACGGACGAGCCCTGGACACCGCCCTGCTGCGGTTTCCAGGGCTCTCCTCGTCCCGGAACGATTGCCTCGACGCCCTGGTGTCGCTCGCCGCCGATGAGGCTGCGACGGTGAAGGCTCTGAAGCTCGGTCCCAAGCAGCTCGGCGAGGTCCAGCGCAACCGCGTGGCGGCGACGTCCGCGACCATGCCGGCGATCGACCGGTACACGGGGGTGCTGTACGACGCGCTCGAAGCCGCCACACTCCCAGCAGACGCGCGACGCTTCGCCGCTCAGCACCTGGTCGTGCACTCGGCGTTGCTCGGCCCGGTCGGCGCGCTCGATCCCATTCCGGCCTATCGGCTCTCCCACGACTCCAGGCTCCCGGGGTTCGTGCCCAAGCGGCACTGGGCGGGGCCCGTCGCCCGCGAGTTGAACGCCGTCCCGGGTGTCCTGTTGGACCTGCGCTCGGAAGGCTACGCGGCGCTCGGGCCGTTGCCGGACCGCGTCGGTGCCGTCTACCTGCGCGTGCTCACGGTCGGCGACGATGGCCGCCGTCGCGCGCTCAACCACTTCAACAAGCAGGGCAAGGGCCGTTTCACCCGCGCGCTGTTGGAGGCCGGTGTCGACCACCCTGATGTCGACTCGTTGCTCGACTGGGCGCGATCGACCGGGTGGGTGCTCGACGTCCACGCCCGTGCCGACGACGGTCGGGTGACCGAGCTCGCCCTCGTCGTCTGACCCCTTCGGATCAGGGAGCGCTCTCCGAGCGCCAGCAGCCGACGAGGTGGTCGTCGACGAGCCCTCCGGACTGCATGAGGGCGTACATCGTCGTCGGGCCGACGAACCGGTAGCCGCGCTTCCGCAGGTGGGCGCTGAGCGCGGTGGACTCGGGGGTCACCGCAGGCACCTCGGTCCACTGGGCGAACCGGGCCGGCCGTGACGGGGGAGCGAAGCTCCAGAGGAGCTCGTCCAGGTCGTCGCCCAGCTCGAGGGCGGTGCGGGCATTGCCGATGACCGCGTTGATCTTCCCGCGGTGCCGGATGATCCGGGCGTCATCGAGCAGGCTCTCGACATCAGCTTCCGTCATGGCTGCGACGGCGTCGAGGTCGAAGCCGTGGAACCGTTCCCGGAAAGCCGGTCGCTTCCGAAGGATCGTGATCCAGGAGAGCCCCGCCTGGAACCCTTCGAGACTGATCTTCTCGAAGACCTGCCGCTGTCCGTGGAGCGGCACGCCCCACTCCTCGTCGTGATAGCGCTGGTACTCCGTGTCCGTCCCGGCCCAAGCGCAGCGGGTCAGGCCGTCGGTGCCGACGATGGTCGGGGAGACTGGACTCATCGGCGGTACGGGATCCCTTCGTGGTCGAGGAGCCAGCGTTTGGTGGCTGGTCCGTCTCCGCCAGAATAGCCCGTCACGATCCGCCCGGTTCCGAGGACGCGATGACAGGGGATGAGGAGCGCGATGGTGTTCGCCCGAACCGCCTGGCCGGCCGCCCGGCCGCCCTGCGGGGCACCGGCCGCGGCCGCGAGGGCGCCGTACCCGGTGGTGTCGCCGAACGGCACTTCGCCGAGCGCCGACCAGACCGCCTGCTGGAACGGCGTGCCGGTCGTGACGATCGGGAGGTTGAACACGGTGCGTCGTCCGCGGAAGTACTCGTCGATCTGCTCCGCGGCGTCGAGGAGGACCGCGGTGGGGCGTTCGTCCGTTCCGTCGAGCGGAAGTCGGCCGTGGCGTTCGAAGCGCACGGCTGAGACCGCGTCGTCGACCGAGCGGAGTTCGATCCGCCCCACCGGCGTCGGCATCCGGAGGAAGCCCTCGGCGGACGGGTCGGCGATGACGGAGCAGGGGAGTACGGGATCGGTGACGGTGAGGTGTGTGGTCATGCACCGAGCGTAGGAAGCCCGTGATCGGCGCGATGCGTCACACGGCCGTGACCGTGACGTCGGGGGCCGACGGGTGCCTGTGGAGGACGGTCGGGCTAGCCTGGACGCATGTCTGATCTCAGCTATCGCCCACTCGGTCGCAGCGGCCTCCTCGTCTCAGCGGTCGGCATCGGCTGCAACAATTTCGGCCGCGAGGGCACGGTCACCGAGAGCCTGGACGGCACGCGAGCCGTCGTCGACGCCGCGATCGACGCCGGAATCACCCTCTTCGACACCGCCGACATCTACGGCCGGGAGTACGGGCTGAGCGAACGGCTCCTCGGGCAGGCGATCGCCGGACGGCGGGATGAGATCGTCCTCGCGACCAAGTTCGGCCATGTGGACTACGAGAGCCCGATCCCGAACTGGGGCGCCAAGGGCTCCCGTCGCTACGTGCGGCTCGCCGTCGAGGGTTCGCTCCGCCGCCTGGGCACCGACTGGATCGACCTCTACCAGCTGCACACCCCAGACCCGTTCACGCCCATCGAGGAGACGATCGCCGCCCTGGACGAACTCGTCCACGAGGGGAAGATCCGCTACGCCGGCCACTCGAACTTCGCCGGTTGGCAGCTGACCGAGGCGGACTGGGCGGCTCGCACCGCCGGCCACCCGGCCTTCATCTCGGCCCAGAACGAGTACAGCCTGCTCGTCCGGGGCGCCGAGCGCGAGCTGTTCCCGGCCATGCGCGCCGCCGGCGTCGGCTTCCTTCCGTATTTCCCGCTCTACAACGGCCTGTTCACGGGGAAGTTCTCCCGCGACGGCGGGCCGGCGGACAGCCGCATCATGCGCCAGCGCAAGCACCTGCTCGACACGGCGCCCTGGGACGCGATCGAGGCCTACCGGGCCTTCTGCGACGAACGCGGCATCTCCATGCTGGAGGCGACGTTCGGCTGGTTGCTCGCCCAGGACGGACTCTCGAGTGTCATCGCCGGCGCGACCACTCCGGGGCAGATCCGCGCGAACGCCGCAGCCGGTTCGGCGTGGTCGCCGACCGCCGAGGAAGCGGCCTGGATCTCGGACCGCTTCCCCGTCGGTTGAGCCGCCTGGTCAGTCCTTCGAGCGGCGCTGCTTCGGGTCCTGCTGCTGCGGGTCCGGGGACGCGGCCGATGTTCCCGGGGCGTCCGGGGAGGCGAGCTGCCGGAGGTCGAGCTGGGCGGTCATCGTCCCGAAGTGCTCCGTGACCTGTTCGGAGACCTGATCGGACAGCTGTTCGCTCACGTCCGCTGACACGCTCTCGGTGAGCTCTGCGGCGAACAGGCGACGTTTCGCCCGCTGCTCCCGTCGCACCTCGATGCCGAAGGCCTTGAACGAGGAGACGCACATGAGGATGATCACGACGCTGAACGGCAGCGCCGTGATGATGGCCGCCGTCTGCATCGACGCGAGCCCGCCCGCGATGAGCAGCGAGATGGCCAGGAGGCTCGTCACGAGTGCCCAGGCGATCCGGACCCGGTTCCGCGGCTCCGTGCCGCCGGTGGTGAGCATGCCCATCACGAGCGATCCCGAGTCGGCCGAGGTCACGAAGAACAGGAGGATCAGCAGCAGGGCGCCGACGGTCGCGATCGATCCGCCGGGGAGGCCTGCGAGCATGTTGAACAGGGCGGTGTTGAGATCCACCGGGCCGTCGGCACCGCTGAAGTCACGACCCTCGAGCGACTGCATGATGGCGGTGCCACCGAGCACGGCGAACCAGAGGAAGGTGACGAGGGTCGGGACGAGCAGGACGCCGAGCACGAACTGCCGCACGGTGCGCCCCTTCGAGATGCGGGCGATGAAGACGCCGACGAAGGGCGCCCACGACATCCACCATCCCCAGTAGAAGGTCGTCCACGAGGACTGCCAGGCCTCGCCCGCAGCACCCTGGTACGCGGAGACGTTGAAGGTGAGTCCGACCACGTTCTGGAGGTAGGCGCCCATCGACTGCACCCATTCGCGCAGGAGGAACAGCGTCGGGCCGGCGAACAGGACGAAGAACAGGAGGAGCCCGGCGAGGATGAGGTTGGTGTTCGAGAGCCACTTCATGCCCTTGTGCACACCGGAGACGAGGGAGAAGATCGTGACCCCGGTGATCACGAGGATGAGGATGACCTGGGTGAGGATGTTCGGCTCGGCGATGCCCGTGTAGCCGAGTCCAGCAGAGATCTGCAGCACACCGAGTCCGAGTGAGGTCGCGACGCCGAAGACGGTGCCGATGACGGCGATGGTGTCGATCGCGTTGCCCCAGCCGCCCTGCACGCGCTTGCCGAGGAGCGGTTCGATCGCCCAGCGGATCGACATCGGTCGTCCCTTACGGTGCACGGCGTAGGCCAGGGCCACGCCGACGACCGCATAGATCGACCAAGCGTGAAGGCCCCAGTGCAGGTACGTCTGACTCATCGCCTGCTGGGCGAGGGACTGCTCGGACCCCGTGACGCCGGGACGCGGCTCGAGGAAGTGCGTCAACGGTTCACCGACGCCGTAGAAGACGAGGCCGATGCCCATGCCGGCGGCGAAGAGCATGGAGAACCAGGACAGGAGCGAGAACTCCGGTTCGTCGTCGTCCTTGCCGAGCTTGATGTCGCCGAACTTCGACACGGCGAAGACGATCGCCACGATGACGAAGGCCGCGACGAGGAGGACGTAGTACCACCCGAGGCCACCGATGATGCCGGACTGGATCGCGTTGAAGACGGACTCTGCCTGCTTCGGAAGCAGGATCGAGAACAGCGCGACACCGAGGATGACCACGAGGGAGGGCCCGAGCACCCAGGGGATGACCTTCGCGGGGGCGTCACCGGCCGCCGCGTCGGAGGTGGGGATGGTCTTCGTGCTCACGTGTGCGCTCCTCGGGCCGTGCGGGCGACCCTGCGTCGCCCCGATCATCAAGGGTAGGGAGCAGCGGCGATCCGGACAACGTTGCGGTGGGGGCCCTGGTGTGCAGTCCCAGTGGGCGGGTCGCTCGCGGAGCTCGGCGCGTCGTGGGGCCGTCCATGCGGCCACTGAGCGAATCCGTCCCCCACTCGGGGCACGGATTCGCGGGAAACGACACCGCACCGCGGGAATGTCGGGCACAATTGCGGATGACCATGCAGGAGGATCCGTGCCGAGAACGCCCCGCGACCGACGACGTGCCCGGACGGCCGTCGCCCTCGGCGTCGTCGCCGTCCTCCTCGCCGGCGGTGCACTCGCGGTGTCGCTCGTGAGCCGTGTCCCGAACGCCGCCGCCGGCCCGTTCGACGGAGCGCAGTTGTACGTCGATCCGTCCTCGCTGGCCGCTCGCGCCGCCGCGGCCGGCCCGGCGGACGCGACCGAGGAACCGACGAGTTCCGCCACGGCCGGGACGAGCGGCGGTTCGAGCGGCGACCCGACCGATGTCGCCCAACAGTTCGCAGCGGCGGAGCGGCTCGCGGCGGAGCCGACCGCGATCTGGCTCGTGCCGGAGCGCTACCCGATGGGAACCGTCCGGGACACCGTCTCCGAGATCGTCCGGTCCGCGGAACGCTCCGGTTCCATGCCGGTCTTCACGGTCTACGGCATCCCGGAGCGGGATTGCGGCAACCAGTCCGCAGGTGGGCTGTCGAGTGACGAGTACCAGGACTGGGTCGCCGAGATCGTCGCCGCCGTCGCGGATCACCGCGTCGCCGTGATCCTCGAACCGGATGCCGTCGCGCTTGCACCGGACTGCGGTGACCGCACCGCGCGGATGCGGCAACTGGCAGCCGCGACCGAGCAGTTCGCGGACGCGACCGTCCCCGTCTACCTCGACGGTGGGCACTCCGACTGGCGTCCGCCCGCCGAGATGGCCGAGCTCCTCCGGGAGGCCGGTGTCGCCGACGCCACCGGCTTCGCCACCAACGTCTCCAACTACAACACGACCGAGGACGAGATCGCCTATGCGGAGGAGCTGAGCGGCCTCCTCGACGGCGCCCATTACGTGATCGACACCTCTCGGAACGGCAGCGGCTCGAACGGCGAGTGGTGCAATCCGTCCGGCCGGACGGTCGGGCAGCAGCCCCTCACCGCGCAGGCCGAACACCTCGACGCGAACCTCTGGGTGAAAGCCCCCGGAGAGAGCGACGGAGCGTGCAACGGTGGCCCCCTTGCTGGGGTATGGTGGCCGGAGCAGGCCGTGCAACTGGCCAAGGGATTCAGCGCGTGGTGAGTCGGGACCGGCCACATCCGGCACGTCGCTGACGGGTGGAACGGGTAGGGGCATCGTGACCGAAGAGCTGAGCGAACGTCGGACCGCGGTCGTCATCGAAGACGACGCGGACATCCGCCAACTGCTCGAGACCGTCCTGGAGCAGGCCGGCTTCGAGACGGTGTCCGCAGCGAACGGTCTCGACGGAGTGGAGGCGGTCCGGACGCACAACCCCCTCGTCACGACCCTCGACGTCAGCATGCCGGGTATCGACGGGTTCGAGGCTGCCAAGCGCATCCGCGCCATCAGCTCCACCTACATCGTCATGCTCACCGCGCGTGGCGACGAGATCGACACCCTGCAGGGCCTCGACTCCGGCGCCGACGACTACATGACGAAGCCGTTCCGTCCGCGCGAGCTCCGTGCCCGCATCGAGGCGATGCTCCGTCGGCCTCGCGCGAACGGGGATGCTCCGGCCGTCGCCGCTGTGGCACCGGCACAACCGGCTCCGACCGCGGTGGCGCCGGCTGCAGCCGCTCCGGCCGCGCCGGCCCAGGTCGCCACGCCGCCGCTGCAGCAGCAGATGTCGTCGCCCGACCCCACGATCGTGCACGAGACCGTCGCGCGTCATGTCGCGCCCGTCGGTCAGTCGGTCGTCCCGATCATCATGCAACCGGCCGCCGCGGCGCCTGACGACGGCGAGGGGTGGCTCGTCCACCGCGGTCTGAAGCTCAGCTCGGCGACCCGCATCGTCGAGGTCGACGGCACCGAAGTGGACCTCACCCGGAGCGAGTTCGACCTGTTGCAGGCACTGATGGAGTCCCGTCGTCGGGTGCGCAGCAAGGCTGATCTCGCGCTCATGCTCCGCGGCGAGAGTTACATCACGGCCTACTACGTCAGCGAAGCCGACAAGCGTGCGATCGAGGTGCATCTCGCCAACCTGCGACGGAAGCTCGCGGACAGCACGGTGGCGCCGCGGTTCATCGAGACGGTGCGCGGCGTCGGCTACCGCATGACCTCCGACGACTGACACCGCCGCGGTCCCGACCGCGACGCACCGGCGACGAACGACGCCGGGTGGCCGGAGCTCAGGATTCCGCCGCGTCCGCCGCGTCGAGTTCGAGCAGCCGGTCGCAGCTTCGACGGCCGACCTCGTCGAGGGCGCCGTGGATCTCGCGCGCGCGTTCGAACTGCCCCAGCTCGATCGCCCGGAGCCCGGCACTCGCGAGTCCGGACACCCCGATCACGCCGAGCATGACGCTGGAGGAGCGGATGCTCAGGAGCACGACCTTGGACTCGTCGGCGTCGTCGGCGTCGAGAGCCGCTCGCAGACGCGCCAGCCGGATGGGCCACATCTCGACGTAGGTCTGGACGAAGCGACGACGACTGCGCAGGTCGCCCGAGAGTTCTTGGAGCAACCTGCGCAGTTCGTCGGCGTCGACCGTGCCCGGGTCGGGGGAGGTCACACCCGGTAGCCGCGCTGACGACGGATGAGCTTGCCGAACATGCTGAGCGTCTGCAGCACGGTGATGACGCCGAGGACCGGCCAGCCCGCCCAGAGGATCGTGGACTGGACGACGGGGGAGAGCTGGGTCCAGGCTGCGACGATGGCGATGATGGCGGCGAGGACGAACAGGAGCGGCGCGAGGTGCGCGTTGCCCGAGCCGCGTTCGGCCTTCGCCTGCTCGGCCCAGTTGTCGACCTTCTTGTTCGAGGCGAACTTCGACCAGGCTCGGATGAAGTGCCCCATGCGGATCCACATGTAGAACTCGGCCGGGAAGACGAGGACCGCGAAGAGGATGTCGCGCACGTTCCGCTTCTTCATCGACAGCGCGATGCGCAGGTTGAGGAGGATGGCGATCAGCGGTGGGATGAGCCACACCGGGCTGAACACGAACGCGTGGATCGACAGCGAGCCGGCGAGCAGCACGACGAAGAGGATGCGCGTGACCATGTTGAGGAGCATCTCCGCGTTCTCGAGCCACCGCAGTCGGAGGTTCGGGTGGAGCGGCTGCCCCTTGGTGTCGCCGCGCTGGCCGGGCCACATGAGCTCGATCGCACCGTAGTTCCACTTGACCTGCTGGGCGTCGAGCGAGCGGACGGTGGTCATGCCACCGACGTCGGCACGGGCGCGGGCGCTGATCTTCGTCAGGTAGCCGGCGCTCTTGATCTGCAGCGACAGGAGCGAGTCCTCCACCTCGGAGTCCTTGACCCACGGGGTGGACTGGTGGTTCTGCTCCATGGCGTCGCGCAGGGCCTGGACGGAGAAGATCGAGTACTGTCCGCCGAGCACGGCCATGTTGCGGCCTCGGAGCATGTTCTGCATGTTGAACGCGGCGAACTGCGTGCGCTGGCCGGCGATGAGGAACGCCGGGACGATCTGCTTCTTGAACGGCTCGTCGTCGATCGAGAAGATCGCGGAGATGCCGCCGATGCGACTGTCCGAGACGATCTCGGCTTCGAGCGACTCGATCGCGGTCGGGTCGGCGACCGTGTCGCCGTCGACGCCGAGCAGGTAGTCGTAGCCCTCGACGAGCGTGAAGCCGTAGTTGAGCGCGCCCACCTTCTTGTCGGGGTTCTTCCCGATGTCGTGGATGAACACCTCGGTGAACTGCTCGTAGCCGTCCTCGTCGACGCGGGAGTGCGGGCCGGCGTAGGGCGCGGCGACGTCGACCGACCGGTCCGTGGTGTTGTTGATGACCACGTGGATCACATCGGGCATCCGCGTCTGCTCGAGGAGGGACGCGAGCACGGCCGGCAGCGACTCCTCCTCGTTGTAGGCGGGGATGATGCACCCGATGGTCGCACGGTACTCGGGGAGCGAGTTGACCGAGTCGATGAATTCGTTGGCGTACGCTTCAAGTTCGGGCGCGAGAAGCGGCTGCGTCTGAATGTACCGAGGGTCAGGCTGCTGGGCGTTGGGCCGAGCGTTGTCCGGTCGCGCTTCGAGTTCTGACATCAGGGGTCCTGTTCCGAGAGGGTCGAGTGCAGCGGGTCGCGCTGCAGTTGCAACTCTGCCGCGTTCGGCGCGGCTTTCGCGCGTGAATGCGATAGCGTCGCCTCAGGATTTCCTCAAGATTCGCCCTGGCCCCAGTTCGTGGGTCATGCGGACCCGCGAGGACCACTCGATCATCCCTCCGAAACCCGTCAGGAGTCTCATGTCGATCCACCCCAGCCCGGCCCGGAACCGGCGCGTGCAGCACGTGCTCCAGGCTGCGACCGCCGCCGTGCTCGTCCTCGGTCTGAGCGCGTGCGGTACGCCGCCCTGGGAGGAACCGGGTGCGCAGCCCACGACCTCGCCGAGCGCCTCGAAGACGCCGAGGCCCACGGTCAGTGCCATCACGAACGAGCTTGCGAGCGGCAGCGCCAAGCACACGCTGACCGCCGGAGCGGCGACCCTCACGGTCGACTACTGGTCCACCCTGTCGATGGACGCGTGGACCGCCGACGTCAACAAGCCCGTGAGCTTCTCGCTCAGCGGCGTGCTCAACCCCGACGACCTCCAGGCGCTCTACCTGTCGCGTGTGACGCTGACCACAACGGTCCACGGGCCGAAGGGGCAGCTGGAGTCGCCTGCGCCGTTCACCGACCAGTCGACGGTGGCGCCGGGATATCTCATCAAGGCGCCGTACAGCTACAGCCAGACGTTCGTCCTGCCCGAGGTGGACAGCGCGGCGACCGGCGTCACCTTGACGATCACCTACGAGCTGCTGGTGCAAGCGACGCCGACGTCCGCCGAGTATGCGAAGCAGACTGCGGTGGACACCCTCACGATCGCGATCGCCCCGCGCGCCTGACCGCAGTCCCGCGGAGCCGTCAGCGGCCCGTCGGCGACGATGAGGCGAGGACCGTGCGGTTCCCGCCGGCTGCCGCGGCACGCAGGCTGGCATCGCCGGCGGCGCGCGTGAGGACGGCGACGTCGTATCCGAGGTAGTCGGTCAACGCGATCCCGATGCTCGCCGTCGGGCGCAGGCGCGGTGTGGTCTCGACGGGGTGGTCGAGCAGACCGTCCTGGATGCTCTTGGCCGCCTGGAGCGCGACGTCGGCATCCACCGCGGGGGTCGCGATCAGGAGACACCCGGCGCCGTCCTCGCCGATGTCGGAGAGCGTCGGACCGTATCGACGGACCGAGGAGATGAACCCCTCGGCGACCTCGCTGCTGAACGCCGCTCCGAACGCCGTCGTCATCTCATCGAGGTCGTCGAGTCGGACGTGGAGGATCGCGAGCTGCTCGTCGTGGAAGTTGGCCCGCTCCAGCCAGTCCTCGACGATGCGGACGAAGGACTCCTGGAGGAGGACGTCGTCACCCGTGTACGCGACGATGCTCCCGTGCCGTCGGCTCGCCGGCGCGGCCCGCTCCGCACGCAGTACTGAGAGCACCACGGTCGCGACGATCAGGAGCGCGATCAGCAGCAGCGAGGCGGCCACGGTCCCGAAGAGCGTCGTGAACAACGCACCGTCCGGCCCCTCCACGAGGAGTGTGATCAGCCGGGCTGCGAAGAACAGGGACGCGATGCCGAGCACGATGGTGAAGCCACGGGTGGTCGGGTTGTCCCGCATCGCGCCGACGAGCGTCTCCGCGGTGCCGAGGCCCGCGAACAGGGCGATGCACAGGAACGTCGCAGGCGCGCCCGCCCAGGGGCCTCCCGAGGGCCCGGCAGCGAGCGCGGCGACGATCGTGACCGCCGTTCCGACGAGCGAGACCCAGAGCAGACTCGATTTGCCGTTGAAGAGCCGTGCGCCGGACCACAGGGCGGCGATGCTCAGCACGTAGCCACCGTTCCCGGCGGCGGTCGCCCACCAGGCCTCCTGGCTGAGCGCGCTGACGACGTAGGAGAAGCTGGTGAACATCCCGGCCATGTAGGACACGGACCACACCCGCCCGCTCGCGTCGTCCTTCCGCATGAAGGTGTTGACGATGAACGTGGCGCCGCAGACGAAGATCACGAGCGCGTTGATCACCGCGACGGTCTCGCTGTCGAAGGTCATTCGGTGCCGCCTCTCGGAATACGGACCACCGCGGTCGTGCCCTCACCGAGCACGCTGTGGACGGTGAGGTCGCCGCCGTGCAAGCGGACGATGTCCCGACTGATCGCGAGGCCGAGACCGCTGCCGTGCACCGTGGAGTTGCGGACGAGGTCGGAGCGGAAGAACCGCTCGAAAAGCTTCGGCTGATCCTCCTCGGAGATGCCGATGCCGGTGTCGCGCACGATGACCCAGGCGGTGTCGCCCTCCGCGGTGACGCCGACGCTCAGCTCCCCGCCGTCGCGGTTGTACTTGATGCCGTTCGAGAGCAGATTGTCGACGACCTGCCGGAGGCGGAACGGGTCGGCGAAGAGCGGCACGGTCTCCTCGTCGTGGCGTACGATGCTGATGCTCCGTTCGGCGGCCAGGTGCGCCAACGACTCGACCGACCGGTCGACGATCTCCCGGAGCTCGCACTCGGAGCGTTCGAGCACCATGGTCCGGTTCACGTCGCGCGAGGCGGCGAGGATGTCCGCGATGAGTTCGAGGAGTCGATCGCCGTTCGTCTGGGCGATCGTGAGCTGCTTCGCGACCCGCGGGGGGAGGCCGGGGTCGTCGAGGGCGAGGTCGAGGTAGCCGAGGATGGACGTCAGCGGCGTCCGGAGTTCGTGCGAGACGGAGGCGACCAGATCGTCCCTGGCGCGGATCGCGTTGATCTCGCTCGTGACGTTGCGCGAGACGAGCACCGTGCCGTCGTATCCGCCTTCGTGGTCGTAGAGGCGGCGGGAGGTGAGGGCGAGGGCGATCCGCTCGGTGCCGGGGGCGCCGAGCCACACCGTGAGGTTCTCGAACTCCTCACCACGACGTGCGCGGATGTACGGCTTGTCCTGCGGCTGGAGGAGGGTCAGTCCGTCCTCGGCCCACACCGGGAGTGCAGGATTGACGTCGGACAGCTCGCCGACCTCGTCCTGCAGCCGCGTCTGGAACCGGTTCACCATCGCTCTGGCTCCGATGCGGTCGAAGCGGACGACACCGAAGTTCACGGCGTTCAGGATCTCCGCGAGGCGGCTCTCCTGGTCTTGCGCGCGACCCAGGGCGGTCTCGAGCTGGCCGGCCTGCTTGTTCAGCAGCACGCGCTGCGCCTCCGTCCGCTTCGCCGTCATCGCGGTGGAGACGGCGACGAACGCGAGGACCGTCGGCAGGATGACGAGCGCCGGCAGGTTGGCGATCGTGATCTGCCCCGGTGTCATCGCCAGGGTGGACCAGCTCGACGTGCACACGAGCACGATGGCGGTGACGGCGCCGGCGAGGCCGAAGGCCGTCGCCATCCAGATGGTCGGGAAGACCCAGAGGAGGCCCGCACCGATCAGTGGCTCGCCCTGCCGGATGAGTGCGATGGCGATGATGTCGAGGATGGGAAGCACGATGAGCAGGCGCGGTGCCTGGTGCCAGGGCACGATCGGTGCGAGTGCCGTGGCGATGAACGCCAGGATCACGCCGACGTAGAACAGGACCGAGTTGTCGTCGACGCCTTGGAACAGGAGCGTGGCGAACAGGATCGCGACGACCGCGAGGCCGAAGAGCAGCTGTGGGAAGGCACTGTAGCCGGTCATCCGGCCGACGCGTCGGGGGACCTCGACCGCGTGCGGGCCCGTTCTCGTGGGGCCGGTGTCCGAGCGACCCGGTGCCGAGGCGGTGTCACCCGACGTCGACGGGCCGGACGGGGGAGTCCGTTCTCCGGTCGGCTTCGCGGGCATGGGTCGAGCGTACCTCTGTCGGGGGGTGGCGGAGCGTGATACGAGGGACGGCTTGCGCTGGCGCGGGAGAATCCCCCTAGCGGGTGCCCCAGTCGTAGAGCTGCTTGTGCAGGCGCAGATAGACGAAGGTCTCGGTTCCGGAGACGCCGTCGACGGTGCGGATCTCGTCGTTCAGCAGCGCGATCAGTTCCTCGTCGTCCTCGCAGACCACTTCGACCAGCAGATCGAAGGAGCCGGCGGTCAGGACGACGTAGTCGACGGCGGACAACGCGGACAGGCGGTCCGCGACCACTCGCGTGTCACCGGTCACACGGACACCGATCATCGCCTGCCGGGTGAAGCCCAGCTGCATCGGGTCGGTCACCGCGACGATCTGGATGACGCCGGACTCCGTGAGTTTCTGCACCCGTTGCCGTACGGCGGCCTCACTGAGCCCGACGGCCTTCCCGATCTCGGCGTAGGAGCGACGTCCGTCGGTCTGGAGCTGCTCGATGATCGCCTTCGACGTGTCGTCGGGCGGCGCCGCCTTCGCCGGTGCATCGGAGCTCGCTCGTGTCATGCGTCGATCATGACAGCGCAGACGGGTCGCGGCAAGCGGATCCGCAGGCCCGACCGATCCTGGCGTGCGGATCCGTCGTCGCCGATCCCCGGACGGAATCCGCCGAGCCGGGTGGGGCGGTCCTGCGGTCGGCCGGTACCGTACTATCGTCGAGGGTGCATCAGCCACCGCCAGCCGTATTAGAGGAGCAGACGTGACCGAGCACGGGCAACGGACCGTCACGCTGCCCGGCGGGCGTCGAGTCTCACTCGCGTGGGCCGGCATGACCGATGTCGGCAAGCGGCGCGAATTGAACGAGGACGCCTTCGTGGCGCTCCCTCCCGTGTTCGCCGTGGCCGACGGCATGGGTGGGCACTCCGCCGGCGAGGTCGCGAGTGCGGCGGTCGCGCACCGCCTCACCAAGGCCACCGAGGGAGCCGAGATCCTCACCGTCGACGGCCTCGTCGACGCGCTGCGCATGGCCGTCGCGGACATGATCGACACCGCGGAGGAGGGCGAACTCGGCATGGGTACGACCGTCACCGGTGTCGTGTTGACGGCGGACGAGGGCGAGGGTCGCGTCGCGGTCTTCAACATCGGCGACTCCCGGGTGTACCGCCTGCAGGAAGACGAGCTGGTCCAGGTCACCGAGGACCACTCGATCGTCCAGGAGCTGATCCGCGCAGGGGCGATCAGCCCGGAGGAGGCGGAGTTCCACCCGAACAGCAACATGATCACCCGGGCCGTCGGTCCGTCGGACGACCCCGTACCTGACGTCGAGCTCTTCCCGATCGAGACCGGTGCCCGATGGCTCGTCTGCTCGGACGGGCTTACGAAGGAACTCACCGACCACGGGATCTGGTACTTCCTGACGGAGGGGGCCACGCCGGTCGACGCGGCCGAACTCCTCCTGCGTGCCGCCCTCGACAACGGCGGACGCGACAACGTCTCGGTCATCGTGCTCGATATCGCGGCGGTCGACGAGGCCGTGGACGAGAGCGTCGAGCAGCCCGCCTCCTGAGCCCGCTCCACAGCCGCTGCTCGCGCGGGCTTCGCGCCCGGTCGGACCGTCCCGTCAGCCGGTCAGGGCCGCTGGGTGCTCCACTGGAGCCATGAGCCCTTCGGACGTGACGCCCTCCGCGACCAACTCGCACCGGCCCGCGACGACGTCGGCCCGCCTCCGTGCCCCCAGCCCGCCGGCAGAGTCGCCCACCGGGTCGCTCCCGATCCTCGCAAGTCTCGCCCCGGTCGTCGGGTCGGTCGCCCTGTTCGCGATCACCGGCTCACCCGTGACCCTCGTCTTCGCCGCGCTCGGGCCCCTCATCGCCGTCGCCGGCTACATCGACGCACGCTGGACCAGACGGCGGCGCGGACGACGGGCGCGTGCGGCGTACGACGCTGCGACGCAGGAGCTGGAACAGGACGTCGCGCGAGCGCACGCCGAGGAACGCGAGGAACTGCGAGCACTCCACCCTGCCGGTCGGCTCCTCGACGTCCTCGACGGACCTGATCGCGCCAGGTGGCGGGTACCGGAGGCCCGCCGCACGCTCGTCTGCATCGGGCGAGGGGAGACGAAGAGTGCCGTCCGGGTGGATGCCGGGGCCGACGACGACCAGTGGGCGTGGGCGGCACGGCTGTCCGAGGCGCCGGTCGTGGTCGACGCGGTCGAGGGGATCGGCATCGTCGGTGGCAAGGTGTTCGCGCGCGCGGTGGCCCGCAGCATCCTCCTGCAGCTCGCCCGACAGTTCCCGCCGCAGGCAGCGCAGTTCTCCGGGGACCCCGCGGCTCCCGACGACCGCACCTGGGCGTTCCTGGAGGACCTCCCGCACCGCGCGGTCTCGGACCCGGTGGAGCCGGTGCGCGACGGGGGTGCGGCGGACCCGACGACCCTCGTCTCGGTCGTCGAGCGTTGGGAAGCGGTCGGGGCCGCCGCGGGGCGCTCGGGAGGACGCCCACCGACCGGCGGTGTGCTCGTCGCCCTGTCCGACACCGTCGAGCTCATCCCCACCCGCTGCCGACACCTGCTCGTGCTCGGCACCGACGGGCAGACCGTCCTCGCCGACGGGACCGGCGCCTCCTCGTCCGTGTCGGTGTCGCCGACCCTGCTCGCGGAAGCCGAGGCGGAGCACGTCGTCGGGGCGCTCACCGCAGCCGCACTCACGACGGGGGAGTCCCCGGCGCTCTCGAGTCTGCCGACCGACGTCGCCTTCGCGCAGGTGCATCCGGTGCGGGGCCGTCGCCCACCGGCGGGATCCGACTGGCGGCCGGATGCGCTCCGGGTCGCCGTCGGCACCGGCGTCGAGGGCGTGCAGCTGCTGGACCTCGGGGCGGACGGGCCCCATGCGCTGGTCGGCGGCACGACCGGGAGCGGGAAGAGCGAGCTGCTCATCACCTGGATCACGGCTCTCGCCGCGCAGTGCTCGCCGCAGGAGCTCTCTCTGCTCCTCGTCGACTGTAAGGGCGGCGCCTCCTTCCAAGCGGTGGAAGCCCTGCCGCACGTGGTCGGGATGGTGACCGACCTCGAACCGGGAGCGGCGGACCGGGTCGTGTCGAGTCTGCGCGCCGAGCTCCGCCACCGCGAGCGTGTGCTCGCCGGACACGGGGCTCGGCACCTGCTCGACCCCGTGCTTCTGCCGGAGCATCGCCCGGCACGGCTCGTCGTCGTCGTCGACGAGTTCCAGGCGCTGCTCGACGCCAGCCCGCACCTCCATCAGGTGTTCGCAGACCTCGCGGCCCGCGGGAGATCGCTCGGCCTGCACCTGATCCTCTGCAGTCAGCGTCCGGCGGCGGTCGCCGCCGATGCCATCCTCGCGAACTGCACGCTCCGTCTCTCGCTCCGGGTCACCTCGCGCCCCGACAGCGCCGCGATCCTCGGTGTGCCCGATGCAGCTGCGATCCCGGCCGGAACACCGGGCCGCTGCATCGTCTGGAACGGCGACCGACGACTCGTGTTCCAATCCGCGGTCACGTCGTCCGACGACGTCCTCGCGGTGCGTGAGCGGTGGCGCGACGCGCCTGCACCTCGGCGACCATGGCTCGACCCCCTGCCGGCACGCCTGGCCTTGGGTGCCGTCTCGGCGATCGAGGCGGGACGTGCCGGAGGCTCGGAGAGCACCGGTGTCGACTGTCTTCCCGGGGAGGGCATCGTGTTCGGCCTCGCGGACCTCCCCGAGGAGCAGGCGCAACGCCCCGCGGTGTGGTGTCCGGAGCACGACGGCTCGCTGCTGGTGCTCGGCACCGGACGTTCCGGTCGAACGACCCTGCTGGACACGCTCGAGGTCGGCGCGCGCGATCGCTTCCGCGTGGAGCGTGTCGGCCAGGATGCCGAGCAGGCCTGGGACACCGTCATGGCGCTGTCGGATCCGCTCCGTCCGACCGAGCGCACCCTCCTCCTCGTCGACGACGTGGAGTCGCTCCTCGCCACCGCCGGGGACGAGCACGGCGCCGCCCTCCGCGACGCACTGCTGGGCCTGCTTCGAGACGGCGGCCGCCGCGGTATCAGCGTCGTCCTCGCCGCCTCCCGGCTCGGCGGTGTGGTCCACCGGTTCTCGGCTCAGCTGAGCAGCACGCTCGTCCTCCGCCTCGCCGATCGGCAGGATCATCTCGTCGCCGGCGCACCCGCCTCCTGCTTCGATCCACGCCGACCCGCCGGCCGCGCGCACTGGCAGGACGCGGAAGTGCAGATCGCGCTCGCTCCACCGTCTCCGGCGTCTCCGTCCTCGGCGCCCGGGGTCCACCGCTGGCGGCCGAGCCCGGCACGCGCGACCGTCATCGTCACGCGCGCGACCGGAGCGGTCCGGGCGATGCTGCAGCGCTCGACCGGTACGGAGCAACGCGTGCGGCTCATCGAACCGGCGGCGCACCTGTTCCCGTCCGCACCGCTCGCGGGCGTCGCGGGCATCGAGAGCGACGTCCTGGAGGACGACGCCGCGATCGTCGTCCTCGTCGACCCCGAGACGTGGCTGTCGGGCCGGTTGGTCGTCGGGCGAGACCTTCCGCCGAGCACCGCCGGTGCCGACCTGGTGGTCCACGGCTGCTCCGCCGCCGACTTCCGACAGGTTACCAGGAGCCGTGAACTCCCACCGCTCCTCGGCTACGCGAGCGGCCGTGCCTGGTGGTGGCGAGCCGGACAGGAGGCGATGCGTGTGGACCTGCTCGGTTCCTGACCCGAAGGCACCGAGGCTGTCGGCCGGGTGGTCAGACCGCGGTGACGGCGATCCGCCCGACGACGGCGGCTCCACCGTGGATGGCCAGGTCGAGTTCCGGTTCGAGGGCGTCGACGGCGGCCGCATCGAGCGCTCCGACCGAGACGAGCAGCCGGAGGGCGACGATCGTCGAGGCCCGGAGCGAGCCGTCGAGGACCTTCAGCGCGACGGTCGCGCCGCCGGGTGCCGACATGACCATCACGCCTTCCGCCCCGAGCTTCGCGAACAGGCCGAGGCGCTCGATGACGAGCGTGTTCGCCCGCCCCGGTCCGTCGAGTGCCCAGCCGTTGGCGAGCACCGCCGCTGTGAGCAGGCCGGCATTCCGGTACAGGGCGAACGGCGAGGTGGGGGAGGAGTTGACGACGCGTCCGATGCCGCGTGCGAGTCCGGTCAGGGAGATCGCGTAGACCGGCGCCCCGCAGCCGTCGACCCCGCTGGCGGCGGGCTTCTCGCCGGTGAAGCGCTCGACGGTGTCGCGGACGGCGAGCTGCAACGGGTGGTCGGGCTCGAGGTACGTCGCCTGGTCCCACCCGTTCTGCGCGCAGGCGAGCAGCATGGCCGCGTGCTTCCCGGAGCAGTTCATGTACAGGGGGCTCGTGCCGAGGCCGTCCCGGACCAGCTCGTCGCGGGATACGCGATCACCGGGCCAATCGGCCGGGCACTGCAACGCCGAGTCTTCTATCCGGGCCCGGCCGAGCATGCTGCGGACGACCTGGACGTGCTTCCGGGTCCCCGCATGGCTCGCGGTGGCGAGCACTGCCTGAGCGCCCTCGAGGGACACCCCGGCGTTCATGATCGTGATGGCCTGGAAGGGCTTGAGGCACGAACGGGGGAAGACGGGTGCGTCCGGTGCTCCGAGACTCGCGAGCACTTCGCCCTCCGGCCCGAGGACGATCGCCGACCCGGCGTGTCGTGACTCGATGAAGCCGCTGCGCTCGACAACGGCCAACTCCACCGCGTCCGAGACACCGAAGGTCTGGGGGACCGCCGTGCTCACAGTGCTGCGAGCGCCTGATCGATGACCGTCATCGCGTCGGCGATGAGCTCGTCGGAGACCGCGAGGCTCGGGAGGAAGCGGAGGACGTTGCCGTAGGTGCCGGCGGTGAGGACGAGCACGCCCTGCTGCGCGGCGGCTGCGGCGATGGCGCTGACGGCGGCCGGGTTGGGCTCCTTCGTCGTCGAGGCGGTACCCGGCTGGACGAGTTCCATCGCGATCATCGCACCGATGCCGCGGACGTCGCCGATGATGTCGTACTTGCCCTGGAGTTCGAGCAGCGCCGCCGTCAGGGTGGCGCCGATGCGATCCGCTTCGGCCAGCAGGCCACGGGACTCGATCGACTCGAAGACCGCGACCGACGCGGCACACGCGACGGGGTTGCCACCGAAGGTGCCGCCGAGGCCGCCGGGCTGGCTCGCGTCCATGATCTCGGCACGCCCCGTGACCGCAGCGAGCGGCAGACCGCCGGCGATGCCCTTCGCGCTCAGCACGAGGTCGGGGACGAGGCCGAAGTGCGAGCTCGCGAAGTACTCGCCGGTGCGCGCCATGCCGCTCTGGATCTCGTCGGCGATGAACACGACGCCGTTGGCCGTGCACCACTCCTGGAGCGCGGGGAGGTAGCCCTCCGCGGGGACGACGAAACCGCCCTCGCCCTGGATCGGCTCGACCACGAGGCACGCGAGGTCGGTGGCGCCGATGCGCTTCTCGAGGTAGGCGATGGTGCGGGCCGCAGCCGCCGCTCCGGACAGGCCGTCGTGGTATGGGTAGGAGTTGGGGGCGTGGTAGACGTCGCCGGCGAACGGGCCGTAGCCGGTCGCGTACGGGGCGGCCTTGTAGTTCATCGCCATGGTCAGGTTGGTGCGACCGTGGTAGCCGTGGTCGAGCACCGCGACAGCCCGCCGACCGGTGTACTTGCGGGCGATCTTCACGCCGTTCTCGACCGCCTCGGCGCCCGAGTTCACGAGCACCGACTTCTTCGCGAAGTCGCCCGGGGTGTGCTCGGCGAGGAGCTCCGCGACGCGCACGTACTCCTCGTAGGGGGTGATCGTGAACAGGGTGTGCAGGACGTCGGCCGCCTGGTCCTGGACGGCGTCGACCACGGAGGACTCCGTGTGGCCGATGGTGGTGACGCCGATGCCGGCACCGAGGTCGATGAACTGGTTGCCGTCGACGTCGACGACGATGGCGCCGTGCGCGCGCTCGATGTACACCGGGAGGACACTCGACACGCCATCGGACACGACTGCGGTCCGGCGGGCGTGCAGCGCCTGTGAGCGCGGGCCCGGGACGGCCGTCACGATGCGACGCTCCTGCGTCACGCTGGGGGCGGAGGCGGTCGTCTGGTCCGTGGTGTCGAGCGTGTCAGTCATAGTCCTCCAGCGTAGCGCGACCTCCCGACAGCGGGGCCGCGAACGCGGGCCGCGGTGGAGAGGCCAGTGGGATACTGGTGGCATGATCACGGGCCACCACGACTACACCATCGGCGTCCGCTGGGACGGAGACCTCGGGACGGGCACGAGCGGGTACCGGGACTACTCCCGGGAGCTCACGGTGACGGCCGCCGGGAAGCACGACCTCGAGGGCTCGGCCGACAAACCGTTCCGCGGCGACGCAGGTCGGTGGAACCCTGAGGAGCTGCTCCTGGCGGCCCTCGCGCAGTGCCATCTGCTGTCCTACCTGCACGTCGCCGTGACCCTCGGTGTCGTGGTGACGGCCTACACGGACGACGCCGTCGGGACCATGGTCGAGGACGGCGCGGGGAGCGGTGCGTTCACGGAGGTGGTCCTGCGTCCGCAGGTCACGGTCGCTGATGCATCGATGGTCGAGGCGGCGCGAGCCGGGCACGCCCGCGCGAACGAGCTGTGCTTCATCGCCAATTCGGTGAACTTCCCGGTCCGTCATGAGCCGACGATCGTGGTCGCGGCGACCGCCTGAGGAACGGGACGATGCCGCGGCTCAGAGCCGCTCGGGGCGGAAGGCGCGCTTGATGCGCTCGACGGTGTCGGCGGGCGGCGACTCGTTGTAGGCGTTCGCGAGCTCCTGGCCGGTGAGGGCGTGGATCGCCGCCATGATCTCGTCCGTCGCCTTGCGTCTGGCGCGTCCTGAGGTCGCCGGTCCATGGTGGCTCACGTCGATGGGTTCACCGAAGATCACCGTGACCGGTTTGAACTTCGGGATCGTCGTGCCCACCGGCATGAGGTCGTCGGTGCCGATGAGGCCGACCGGGACGACCCTCGCACCCGTGGTGAGTGCCAGCCAGGCGACACCGGTCCTGCCGCGGTACAACCGTCCGTCGAGCGACCGGGTGCCCTCGGGGTAGATGGCGAAGGCCTCCCCGCTCTCGAGGATCCGGCGTCCCTGGTCGAGGGCTTCCTGCGCTGCCTGCCCGACACCACGTTCGACCCCGACAGCGCCGATCGAGGTGAAGAACGTGCGCGAGACCCAGCCCTTCAGGCCGCGTCCGGTGAAGTAGTCGGACTTCGCCAGGAACTGCACCCGGCGTGGGGCGCTGATGGGGATCGCGATGCTGTCGATGAACGAGAGGTGGTTGCTCGCCAGGATGACCGGCCCACGCTTCGGGACGTTCTTCCGGCCGATGATCTTGGGGCGGTAGAGCAGCTTCGCCGTCGTGTTCAGGACGGCTCGTCCGAAGTAGTAGACGACACCGGGTTTCGAGGGCGTGGCCACCGTGTCGTCCGTCGACGGCTCGACGGCGGCCTGGTCGGAAGGTTCCTGGGCGCGTCGCTGCGTCTGCTCCTCATCGGCCATGCGCACGACTGTACCCGCCGACGCATGCGCGACCCGGCATACTGACGCGCGCCGGTGCACCGAGGATGTTCGGCGCGCTGTCAGCCAGCATGGAGCCTGGTGGGTGAGACTGGACCGACCCCTCAGCAACGACCGAAAGTTCCCCTGTGCGCAAGAGCCTCTGCCTTCTGGCCGTCATCGCGTCCCTCGTGTCGCTGACCGCGTGCAGTTCGGCGACGTCGCAGTCGCAAGCGCTGGCCAGCCCGGGGGAGTGCGCCGACACGAGCGCCGGCAAGGCGTCCAAGGCGATCAACGTGAGCGGGGACTTCGGCTCGATCCCGGAGGTCACCTTCGCCAAGGGCACGCTCTCCGCAGACACCACAGAACGCACGATCGTGGCGAAGGGCGACGGCGAGCGGGTCGATCCCGGCGACACGACGTTCGTCGAGATGTCCATCTACAACGCCGTGACCGGTTCGATCGTCGCGCAGACCGCCTACGGCGCCAGCCCGGCCACGGCGATCGTCGTCAATGATCAGAAGTACCTAAAGGGCCTCGTGCGAGCAGTCGAGTGCACGACGGTCGGATCCCGCGTCGCGGCCTTCGTCACGGCGGGCGACGGGTTCGGTTCCGCGGGGTCGAGCGACGGCACGGTCCAGGCCGACCAGCCGCTCGTCGTCGTGGCCGACGTCCTCAGCACGGTGCACAGCGACGCCAAGGCGGACGGCGTCCCGCAGGAGCCCGTCGCCGGGATGCCGGCGGTCGAGCTCGACACCGCCGGACGACCCACGGTCACCATCCCCGAGGAACCCGCTCCGGCCGATCTCCAGGTCGCGGTGCTCAAGCAGGGCGACGGCGCGGTGGTGCAGCCCGACGCCGAGGTCATCATCAACTACCAGGGTGTGAACTGGCGGACCGGCGAGGTCTTCGACGAGAGCTGGGGCAACGGGCCGACCAACTTCCAGCTGTCCGCCGTGGTGAAGGGCTTCTCGAGCGCCATCGCCGGCCAGCACATCGGTTCGCAGGTCATCGCCGTCATCCCGCCCGACCTCGGGTACGGGCCGAGCGGCGGCAACAGCCAGGCGGGTATCGAGGCCGACGACACCATCGTGTTCGTCATCGACATCCTCGATGCGAGCAGCACCACGGCTCCCGCCGCGGGCTGAGCGGCCGACTCGGTCGCCGACGTAGACTGACCGCCGTGAGACGCGTCATCATCCTCGGATCAACCGGCTCGATCGGCACGCAGGCACTCGACGTCATCCGGGGTGACCGCGACCGCTTCGAGATCGTCGGCCTGACGGCCGGCTCGAACGCCGAGCTCCTCGCCGAGCAGGCCGCGGCCTTCCACGTCGACGACACTGCCCTGGGCGCGGCCGACGCCGAGCGGCTCATCCGCAGTGTCGACGCCGATGTGGTGCTGAACGGCATCACGGGCTCCATCGGGCTCGGCCCGACCCTCGCGGCGCTCGAGACGGGCCGGACGCTCGCGCTCGCGAACAAGGAGTCGCTCATCGTCGGTGGCGACCTCGTGCGGCGGATCGCGGCACCCGGCCAGATCGTGCCAGTCGACTCCGAGCATTC
Source organism: Plantibacter sp. MDV22-iso1 (assembly GCF_058408345.1). Lineage (NCBI taxonomy): Bacteria > Bacillati > Actinomycetota > Actinomycetes > Micrococcales > Microbacteriaceae > Plantibacter > Plantibacter sp. MDV22-iso1. The sequence goes on along the minus strand of NZ_JBZVDY010000003.1, from coordinate 157,429 downwards.
CGCGATCGCCCAGGCCCTCCGTTCCGGCACCGCGACCGAGGTGCGGCGGCTCGTCCTGACCGCCTCGGGAGGACCGTTCCGCGGACGGGACCGCGCATCGCTCGTCGGCGTCACGCCGGCTGAGGCGCTCGCCCACCCCACCTGGGACATGGGTCTCGTCGTCACGACGAACTCGGCGACCCTCGTCAACAAGGGGCTCGAGGTGATCGAGGCGCACCTGCTGTTCGACGTCCCGTACGACCGCATCGAGGTGACGGTCCACCCGCAGTCGATCGTCCACTCGATGGTCGAGTTCATCGACGGTTCCACCATCGCCCAGGCCTCGCCGCCCGACATGCGGCTCCCCATCTCCCTCGGGCTCGACTGGCCCAACCGGGTCGGAGGCGTCGGCGTCCCGCTCGATTGGACCTCGCCCCAGCAGTGGACGTTCGAGCCCCTCGATCACGAGGCCTTCCCCGCCGTGCGACTGGCCAAACTCGTGGGTGGACAGGGTCGCACCTATCCGGCCGTGTTCAACGCCGCGAACGAGGAGGCCGTTGCAGCCTTCCACGCGGGTCGGCTGGGATACCTCGGCATCCTCGACACCGTCAGCGCGGTCGTGGACGACCACGAGGCACCCGAGGGCGAGCTCACCCGGGAGGCGCTCGCGGAGGCGGAGCGCTGGGCGAGGGCTCGCGCGCAGCAGCGCATCGGTTGACCTGCCCGTTCATCGTCGGAAGCTTCCGAGCGGCCGTACAGCCGGCGTGCAGCCGGTGACCCGACCGCGCGAGTAGGGTTACGCCGTGGAATCCGTCCTCCTCTACCTCCTCGGCATCGTGATCGTGCTCGTGGGCCTCATCGTGTCCATCGGGCTGCACGAGGTCGGTCACCTCGTGCCCGCGAAGCTGTTCGGCGTGCGGGTCACCCAGTACATGATCGGCTTCGGTCGCACCATCTGGTCGCGCCGCAAGGGGGAGACCGAGTACGGCGTCAAGATGATCCCGCTCGGCGGCTACATCTCGATGATCGGCATGTTCCCGCCCAAGCAGCCCGGCGGTGCCGCCCGGAACGCCAGCACCGGCTTCTTCGACACGCTGGTCCAGGACGCGCGTGAGGCGAGTGCCGACACGATCGGCGCCGGCGACGAGGAGCGCACCTTCTACCGGCTGCCCGTCTGGAAACGGATCGTCGTCATGCTCGGCGGCCCGTTCATGAACCTCGTCCTCGCCGTCCTGTTCATCGGTATCGCCGTGTCGGGGTTCGGTGTCCCCCAGCAGAGCAGCACGCTGACCTCGGTGTACGAGTGCGTGTTGCCGTCCACGAGCGACCGCCAGAGCTGTGCAGCGGGGGATCCGCAGGGTCCGGCGGCCGCCGCAGGGCTGAAGCCGGGCGACACGATCCTCTCGATCGACGGCACCCCGATCTCCACCTTCGCCGAGATCTCCGCGGCCGTGCAGGATTCGCCGGGCAAGCCGTTGGCCCTCGAGGTCGCCCGCGGTGAGCAGCGACTCGACCTCACCCTGACGCCGTTGCTGCTCGAGCGGGACGTCGTCGACGCCCAGACCGGCAAGATCGTGACGAACGCCGACGGCTCGGCGAAGACCCACGAGGTCGGTTTCGTCGGCATCACCCCGCAGCAGCAGATGGTGGCGCAGCCCGTCACCACGATCCTGCCGACCGTCGGCGACACGATCGCCCGGACCGCCAACATCATCCTGAACCTGCCCCAGCGACTCATCGACGTCGGGCAGGCAGCATTCGGATCCGGTGAGCGCGACCCCAACGGGCCGATGAGCGTCGTGGGCGTCGGACGGGTCGTCGGCGAGGTGGTCAGCCTCGACGAGATCCCCGTCGCGTCGAAGGCGGCGACCGTGTTCGGCATCCTCGGGTCGCTCAACGTCGCGCTCTTCGTCTTCAACCTCATCCCTCTGCTGCCCCTCGACGGCGGGCACGTCGCAGCAGCGCTCTGGGAGGCGATCCGTCGCCGCTTCGCGAAGATCTTCGGACGTCGCGATCCGGGACCGGTGGACGCGGCGAAACTCATCCCGCTCACTTTCGGCGTCGTGATCGTCCTCGGCGGCATGAGCGCGCTCCTCGTGTACGCCGACATCGTCAAGCCGGTCAACCTCTTCGGCTAGCCGTCGCCAGGGGCCGCTCGTCGCCGGCACGACCCTCCCGCTGCGTGCTGGTACTCCCCGGGGAGTACCAGCGTGGCTCCGATCGGCCGATTCGGTGGGCCCACGTCGCGAGTAGCATGCAGGAATGTCAACGCGAGAAGCGGGTCCGGCGCCCTGGATGGTGCACGACGAGCGGCGACCCGACCGCGCTGCGTGGCGTCTCTGGGCGCCGGTCGTCGTGTCCCTCCTGGTGCAGGTGCCGGCGACCGCCGTCGTCGCCTTCCACGGCGCCTTCGGACCAGGTGCCGGCGGTTCGGAGTGGTCTCGGGCTTCGGCCGTCCTGCTGGCCCTCGCCGGAGCGCTCTGCCTGCTCGCAGCGCGGCGGGCGCCCGGCCCGTCGGTCGCAGCCGTCGCTGTCCTGTCGAGCGCTTCCATGCTCGCCGGTCCGAGCTGGGGTCCTCCTGCCGTCGCCCTGGCCTTCGCAGCCGGTTCAGGCGTCGCCCGTGGCGCTCGCGGCTGGACGTACTCCTCGCTGGTGCTCGGGTGGGTGCTCTCCTTGACCGGTGCACGCACGCTCGGCTCGGAGCTGTCGGGTTTCCGCGTCGTGACCACGACGGTCCTCGTCATCGTCGCGCTCCTCGTCGCGGAGGGTCTCCGCAGTCGACGCGAGCAGCTCGACGAGTACCGGAGGCGTCAGGGGGAGCGACGAGCGTCCGCGGCGCAAGAGGAGCGCGTGCGCATCGCACGAGAGCTGCACGACGTCGTCGCGCATTCCCTCGCGCAGATCACGGTCCAGGCGGGGATGGGACTCCACCTCATGGACACCCAGCCCGAACGCGCACGCGAAGCGCTGACGAACATCAAGGACGCCAGTAAGACGTCCTTGGACGAGGTGCGTGGACTCCTCGACGTCCTCCGCGGCGGCGACACCGCTTCGGACCCGGCGACCGGCGCGCCGAGGCGACCCGGGCCGGATCTCGAGGCACTGCCCGTCCTCGTCCAGTCCCTCCGAGACCAGGGCGTCGACGCGGTGCTCGAGCAGCGCCTCGTCTCCACGCCCGGCGCGGCCGTGCAGCAGGCGCTGTACCGGATCGCGCAGGAGAGCGTCACGAACGTCCTCCGGCACGCGCAGGCCGGACGGGTGTCCGTCGAGCTCGTCGAGGTCGACGGCACCTACCGCCTGCTCGTGGAGGACGACGGAGTCGGTGCCCCACCCGGGCCCGCGGAGCACGGCAACGGCCTCCTCGGCATGACCGAGCGCGCCGAACTCCTCGGCGGCAGCCTCGAGACCGGGCGGAGTCCGCTCGGCGGCTTCCGCGTCACGGCCCGGGTGCCGGTCCGAGGCGTCGCGTGATCCGCGTGGTCGTCGCCGACGACCAGGCACTCATCCGCGGCGGGTTCCGCGCCCTCCTCGACGCGGAGCCCGACATCGCGGTCGTGGGTGAGGCGGCCGGTGGCGACGAGGCGCTCGCCGTCGTCCGTCGGGAACGGCCGGACGTGGTCCTCATGGACATCAGGATGCCCGGAGGCGACGGCCTGGCCGCCACCGAGGCCATCGTCGCTGATCCGACGCTCGAGGCCACCCGCATCATCGTCGTCACCACCTTCGAACTCGACGAGTACGTCGCGCAGGCGATCCGGGCAGGTGCGAGCGGCTTCCTCGTGAAGGACACCGAGCCGGCCGAGCTCATCCGGGCCGTCCGTGTGGTCGCGTCGGGTGACGCCCTGCTGTCGCCCGGGGTCACGAGGCGCCTGCTCACCCAGGTCGCCGGAGCGATCGCCGCGCCGCTCGACGACGCCGTGATCGCCGGGCTCACGGAGCGCGAACGCGAGGTGCTGGGTCTGGTCGGACGCGGACTCACCAACGAGGAGATCGGAGGGGCGCTGTTCCTCAGCCCGCTCACGGCGAAGACCCACGTGTCGCGCATCATGTCGAAGCTCGCCGCGCGCGACCGGGTCCGCCTCGTCGTCATCGCCTACGAGACCGGGCTCGTCAGTCCCGGCGTCTGACCGCCGGGTGGCCGTACTCCCGGGGGAGTGCGGTGATCCGTCCCGTCGTCGGATGCCCTCGGCCACCATCCGGAGGAGGCTCGGGGTCGTGATGCGGACGACGGTGGTCGTCCGCCCGACGAACGGAGTCCTCCATGTCCACCTCCCTGATCGTGCTCGCCGTGACCGTCATGCATCCCGGCGGTCCCGGGCCGGGCTTCCACCTCCTCTGGCTGCTGCTCATCCCCGCGTTCTGGATCGCCGTGATCGTCCTCGTCGTCGCGCTGGTCGGTCGGCGGTGGCGTCGCCGAGCCTGGTCCGGAGCGTCCCCGGACGGCCACCAGGGCCCGCCGTGGGCCTGGCGTCAGGACGGGTCCCGGAGCGCCGAGCAGACGCTCGCCGAGCGCTTCGCCCAGGGCGACATCGACGAGGTCGAGTACCGGGAACGGCTCGGCGTCCTGCGAGCGAATCGCGAGGCACCACCCGCCCGTTGACCGTGGATCGCGACGTCCCAGCAGGCATTCAGCTCACGGGGAGCCTGCGGGGCGTCGCGCGCGTAAGCTGAGGCTCGTGGTAGCTATCAATCTGGGTCTTCCGTCGGTTCCCGAGACGCTCAGCCCGCGGCGCAAGTCGCGACAGATCAAGGTCGGCAAGGTGCTCGTCGGCGGCGACGCCCCGGTGAGCGTCCAGTCGATGACGACGACCCAGACGACCAACATCAACGCGACCCTCCAGCAGATCGCCGAGCTCACGGCCTCCGGCTGCGACATCGTCCGCGTGGCCGTCCCGACCCGCGACGACGCCGAGGTGCTGCCGATCATCGCGAAGAAGAGTCAGATCCCGGTGATCGCCGACATCCACTTCCAGCCCGCCTACGTCTACGCCGCGATCGACGCGGGGTGCGCGGCCGTCCGGGTCAATCCCGGCAACATCCGGAAGTTCGACGACCAGGTCGGCGAGATCGCCCGGCGCGCGAAAGCCGCCGGCGTCTCCCTCCGCATCGGCGTCAACGCCGGGTCCCTCGACCCGCGGTTGCTGCAGAAGTACGGCAAGGCGACCCCCGAAGCGCTCGTCGAGAGCGCCGTCTGGGAGGCGAGCCTCTTCGAGGAGCACGACTTCCACGACTTCAAGATCTCCGTCAAGCACAACGACCCGGTCGTCATGGTGAAGGCCTACCGGCTGCTCGCCGAGCGCGGTGACTGGCCCCTGCACCTCGGCGTGACGGAGGCAGGTCCTTCCTTCCAGGGAACCATCAAGAGCGCGACCGCGTTCGGCATCCTGCTCTCCGAGGGCATCGGCGACACCATCCGTGTCTCGCTCTCCGCGCCGCCGGCGGAGGAGATCAAGGTCGGGCTGCAGATCCTGCAGTCGCTGAACCTCCGCGAGCGCAAGCTCGAGATCGTCTCCTGCCCGAGCTGCGGGCGCGCCCAGGTCGACGTCTACAAGCTCGCGAACGACGTGACCGACGGCCTCGAGGGGATGAGCGTCCCCCTGCGGGTCGCCGTCATGGGCTGCGTCGTGAACGGCCCCGGAGAGGCCCGTGAGGCCGACCTCGGCGTCGCGAGCGGCAACGGCAAGGGCCAGATCTTCGTCAAGGGCGAGGTCATCAAGACGGTGCCGGAGTCGGAGATCGTCGCGACGCTCATCCAGGAGGCCAACCGTCTCGCGGCCGAGATGCCCGCCGACGACACCTCCACGGGTGCTCCGGTGGTGACGGTCGGCTCCAACTGAGTCCGGAGCGCCGCCCGACCGGTCTCCGGTCGAGCGGCGCTCACGTCAGCGGGCCGTGCGGTGACGAGCCCCGTGCGGAGCGCGCACCGGCGTCTCCGTCTCGATCGGCGCGAGCCTGCGGGAGGGGATCGGTCGGCGCTCGGCCGGCTGGACGCCGCGAGCGCGCCGGACCAGGCGACGAGCGATCTGCAGTGGCCGCCCGATGACGAAGGCGACCGTGCCCAGCGCGCTCGTGTCGGCCCGCCCGAACGCGCGACGACGCTCCCAACCGGTGCGCAGCATGCCGCCGCGACTCTGTCGTGCCCGAGGACGGATCGGCAGGGTCCCGAGGTCACGCGCGGCGAACGCCTCCTCCGATCGCTGGATCCAGTCGTCCTCCGGGGCGGGGTGGAAGTAGTTCTGCTGCAGCCAGCCCGGGTTCGGGTGCCGGAACCGGGCGGCCATGAGGTCGTCTTTGGAGGCAAGCAGCCCGCTGCCCTCGAAGACGGTGTTGATGAGCGCCGGGTCCACACCGAAGTCGTCGAGCAGGATGACCGGCACCCCGGCCGCGATGGCCTCGATCGCTGCGGTGGAACTCACCGTGACGAGCCCGGTCGCGTGGCCGAGGTGGACCGCCATCGAACCGGTGGCGACCCGGAGGTTGTCGGGTGTCGGCCCGGTGAGGAGGGTGTCGAAGGGGTAGTGCTCGTGATGGGTCTGCGGGTCGCCGGCGAGGCCGCGCACCTTGATCACGACGTCGAGGTCGCGGTGCCGGATCGCGAGGGTCCGCAGCCAGGAGAGGATCCGGAGCCGGTCGCCGCGGTCGGCCGGGACGGTGGCCTGAGCGGCGAAGACGACCCGGGTACGCGGGGCGGGCTCGGCCGGTGGCTCGGTCGCCGGGTCCGTCAGGAACGGCAGGGTCGCGAGCGCGAACGCCGGCTCGACCCCGTGCGTCAGCGCGAGTTCACGGTAGGCGGCGACCTCGCGGTGGCTGTGCAGGACGAAGACGTCTGCCTGCGCACGGAGGAAGATCCCCTTCCACTTCGCCGGGATGGAGATGCCGGGGAGACCGGTGAGGAGGACCGGGCGGGTGGCGCGGCCGAGCGCGAGGAGTTCCGAGATGACGACCTCGGCGACCGGCCCCCGCGTGGAGACGAACACGCCGTCCGGCTGCTCGGTCCGGATGAGGTCGACGAGTCGTCGGAGCGACAGGCGACGGACGGTCCGACCCTCGAACGCCGTGTGGAGCAGGGCGATGTCCACCTGCCGGTCCGTGGCGGACACGTCGCTCTCGATGAGGACGAGGTCGACGTCCCAGCCGGTCGCGCGGGAGAGGGTGGCGGCGCCCCACTTCACGAAGGAGTCGGAGTCCACCACCCCGATCACCCGACGTCGGGGCCCATGATCAGGCATCGACCCTGCGCAGCTTCGCGAGTGGGGCGAGTTCGCCGGGGAAGATGCGCTTGACGCCGTCACCCATGGCGGTCTCGATGACCCTGATGTCGCGGACGAGGTTGGAGAAACCGTGCGGTTCGAGCGACGCGGCGTGGTCCGAGCCCCACATGGCACGGTCGAGCGTGATGTGGCGTTCCACCATCATGGCTCCGAGGGCGACCGCGGCGAGGGAGATCTGCAGACCGGTCTCGTGGCCGGAGTACCCGATGGGCACACCGGGGTACCGGGCGGCGAGGCTGTCGATCATCCGGAGGTTCGCCTCTTCGGCGGGCAAGGGGTAGGTGGAGGTCGCGTGGAGGATGACCAGCGGCGAGCCCCGGAGGATCTCGACGGCGCGATCGATCTGCTCGAGCGTCGACATGCCGGTCGAGAGGATGATCGGCTTCCCGGTCGCGGCGAGACGGGTGAGGAGGCCCGAGTCGGTCACCGAGGCGGACGCGACCTTGTGGGCGCTGACGCCCAGGTCCTCGAGGAAGTCGACCGACGGTTCGTCCCACGGGGAGGCGAACCAGCTGAGGCCGCGCAGGGTGGCGTGGTCGCCGATCTCGATGTACTGCTCACGGTCGAACTCGACCCGGTAGCGGTAGTCGAGGTAGCTCATCTCACCCCACGGCGTCTGCCGCGGGACGTCGCGCATGTGCGTCGGCGTGGAGATCTCCGGCGTGCGCTTTTGGAATTTGACGGCCTGTGCGCCGGCGTCGGCGGCCACGTCGATGAGTCGTTTCGCGAGCTCCACGTCGCCGTTGTGGTTGAGACCGATCTCCCCGATGACGTACGCGGGAGCGCCGCCGCCGACGGGGATGCCGTCGATGCGCACGGGAGACGGCTGCGTCCGGCCGTCGAGGTCGGTGGTGTCGTTCGCGTCCTGGTGGATGCTCATGGTCGTGCTCCGTTCGATTGCAGCGTGGACAGCTTCGGGGGGTCGAGGGCCGCGCGTGCGCGTGCGGCGAGGACGAGGTCGGCGAGTTCGCGGACGGCGCCGTCGCCGCCTCGGCGTTCCAGGACGAGCCGGGAGACGGCACGCGCCTCCGGGTGCGCATCGGCGACGACGACCGGCCAGCCGACGATCTCGAGTGCCGGGATGTCGTTGACGTCGTTGCCGAGGTAGGCGATGCGGTCGAGTGGGACGCCCTTCGTCGCGGCCCAGTCGCGGAGCGCGGTCGCCTTGTCGGCGGAGCCGTACACGACGTCGACGCCGAGTTTGGCCGCGCGAGCGGCGACGATCGGGACCCGCTCGGTCGACAGGATCAGGAACGGCAGTCCGGCCTCGCGCAGCAGACGGACGCCGAGGCCGTCACCGCGATGGACGCTCACCCGTTCGACCCCGTCGGCGTCGATGCTGGCACGGTCGTCGGTGTGGACCCCGTCGAAGTCGGTGACGACGGCGTCGACGTCGAGGTGGTGCTCGGAACGCTCCGAGCCCGACGGGATGCCCAGCTGGCGTTCGGCGAGTCCGGCGATCGCCTCGGCGACGAGCAGATCCTCCGGTTCGTCGATGTCGAGCGCGGCGAAGGACCTGGTGACGGCCGGCGCGATCCGGCCGAAGAAGCGGTGCCCGGCTGCGAGGAAGCCGTCCGTGTCGAAGACGTAGAACGAGCCGGTCTCGCGGTACTGCGGGGCGCGGTCCTGCCGCCGGGGACGCTCGCGGTGGTCGTGGCCGATCCCTCGGGCACCCTTCGTCTTCTCCGTCCAGAGGAATCCGTGGTCGAGCACCGCGGCGAAGACGGAGTCCGCCCGCCCGGAGGAGACCAGGGCGACGGCGTCGTCGAGTGCCTCCACGTCGAGGAAGGGCGACGTCGCCTGCGCGAACACCGTCACGGGGGTCAGCTCGCCGCGCTCCGCGAGGACGCCGAGCGCGTGGAGGAGCGCGGCCTCGGAGGAGGTGCTGTCCTCGGCGAGTTCGGCCGGCCGGTCGATGACCTCGGCACCGGCGGCGACGGCGGCGGCGGCGAGGTCCGGGTGATCGGTCGTGACGACCACGCGCGAGACGCCACCCGACCGCAGCAGTCCTTCGACCGACCGTGCGATGAGGGTGCTCCCGCGGACCGTCCTGAGGTTCTTGCGGTGGATCCCCTTCGAACCGCCCCTGACCGGGACGATCGCCGTCGCGCCGTCGGTCTCCGGGTGCCTCCCGTGCGCTGCAGATGTCATCGATCCACGGTAGGAAGCGGCGGTGGACGCGAGGGGGACGGTGGGCGAACGGCTCCCGACGCCCTGGTGGCCATCCGGTGGCCGAGGAGCCCGGGCTCCGGATCTTCACACGTAGACTGTTCGGACCGCCGGGTTCCACCAGGCGGATCCGCGTTCGACGGTCATCCGTCCGGACCGCCAGCCTCGCCAGGGAGACCAGTGACCGTGACGCCGAGCACCCCCATCGCGCCAGCCGAGCTGCAACGGGCCCGCAGCATCCTCTCCGAGATCGTCGGTGCCTACGACGCGAAGGTGGTCGGTCAGCAGGGCCTGCGCACCACCCTGCTCGCGGCACTCGTCTCGGGCGGACACGTCCTGCTCGAGAGTGTCCCAGGACTCGCGAAGACGACCGCGGCGGAATCGATCGCCCAAGCGGTGAACGCGTCGTTCAAACGCATCCAGTGCACCCCCGACCTGTTGCCGAGCGACATCATCGGCACACAGATCTACGACGCCCGCACCGGTGCGTTCCAGACCCAGCTCGGTCCCGTGCACGCGAACTTCGTGCTCCTCGACGAGGTCAACCGGTCGAGCGCGAAGACCCAGAGCGCGATGCTCGAGGCGATGCAGGAACGCCAGACCTCCATCGGCGGCACGCACTATCCGTTGCCGAAGCCGTTCTTCGTGCTCGCCACGCAGAACCCCATCGAGCAGGAGGGCACGTACCACCTGCCCGAGGCGCAGCTCGACCGCTTCCTCCTCAAAGAGGTGCTCGACTACCCGACGATCGGCGAGGAGGCCGAGATCGTCCGTCGGGTGAACTCCGGGCTCTACGAGACCGACCAGGATCGCCCGGGGGTGAGCCTCGAGGACGTCCTGTTCCTGCAGACCCTCGCCAAGCGGGTCTACCTCGACGCGTCGATCCTCAACTACATCGTCCAGACGGTCTACGTGACCCGCCATGCGAGCGACTACCTGCCGCCGAAGCTCGCGAGCTACATCGAGTACGGGGCGAGCCCGCGTGCCAGCATCGCGTTCAGCACCGTCGCGCGGGCGCTCGCGATCCTCGCCGGGCGGGACCACGTCATCCCGGAGGATGTCAAGGGCTACCGCCACCAGGTGCTGCGGCACCGCATCATCCTGAACTTCGAAGCCGCGGCCGACGACGTCTCGCCCGAGACGATCATCGACGCCGTCTTCGGAGCGGTCCAGGCACCGTAGGCCCGTGTCAGCCCCGCTGCTCCACCGGGTGAAGTCCAAACTCTTCATCCACGCCCACCGCCGCGTGCGGGGGATGCTCGACGGCGAGTACCGCTCGGTGTTCCAGGGCAGGAGCCTCGACTTCGACGACCTCCGCGAGTACACGCCGGGCGACGAGATCAAGGACATCGACTGGAAGGCGACAGCCCGACACGGCGCTCCACTCGTGAAGCGCTACATCGCCACGCGGAAACACCAGGTGCTGTTCGTCGTCGACACGGGTCGTGATCTCGCGGCGCTCGCCGAGGGCGGGAGCACCAAACGCGAGGTCGCCATCCTCGCGGTCGGCATCCTGGGGTACCTCGCGATCCGGCACGGTGACCTCGTCGGTCTCGTCGCCGGTGACGCCGCCGCACCGGAACTCGTCCGACCCGCCGGCACCGAATCGGCACTCGAACGCCTGCTGCAGCACATCGACCGGCGTGCATCGCTCGCGGCGCCCCAGAGCGATCTCGACGAGTTGCTCGGTTACGCGGCACGGTCGGTCAAGCAGCGCTGTCTGCTCGTAATCGTCTCGGACGACGAGGAGATCGCGCCGAAGCGGTCGGAGATCCTCCGTCGCCTGCACGTCCAGCACGAGGTGCTCTGGATCTCGGTCGGGGACGCCGACCTCATGCGGGCCGAGTACACCGGTCGCTCGATGGTCGACGTCGCCGACGAGCGGTCCCTGCCGGCCTTCATCCGGTCGGACGACGCGCTCCGTCGCGAGTTCACCGAGGCCGTCGCCAGCGCGACCGCCCGCCACCTCGATCAGCTCGAGGAGCTCGGTATCAGCGGCCAGCGCGTGACCGGCGCCGACGACGTCGTCCCCGTCCTCTTCCACCTCCTCGAGGCCCACCGACATGCCCGGCGATAACGGCTACTACGCACCGGTCCAGTACACGCTGCTCTGGCCGGTGCTCGGACTCGTGCTCATCGCGCTCGTGATCGGGTGGTACGTCTGGATGCTCGCCCACGTGCGCCGTCGCGCGCGCGGGAGCGCTCCGCGCCCTGCTCCGCAGCCGTCGCCGACCGTCCTGCGCGATCGCTACCTCGCGCTCATCGGCGAGATCGAGCGCGAGCACGGGGACGGCGCCCTGAGCACGCGGCGCGCCCACCAACGGCTCGGCGCGATCCTCCGGATGTACGCGCACGAGTCCAGCGGCGTCCGTGCCCAGGTCATGACGCTCGCAGACCTCGATCGCGCAGGACTCGCGCCACTCAGTCGTGCCGTTTCGGCCTACTACCCGGTCGAGTTCCGCGAGGCCGAGACGGGTAGCGTCGCCGAGGCGGCCATGCTCGCGCGCCAGGTGGTGACGACGTGGAGCTGATCTACTGGTGGATGCCGCTCGTCTGGCTCCTCGCCGTGGCCGCGGTGGTCGCCGCCGTCGTCCTCGTGGCCCGTACCGGGCGGCGCCGGAGGGTGAACGCCGAGCCCCTGTGGGTCGCGCACTCCGAACGGCTCACCGCACTCCCCGGATACCGTCGCGCGCTGTCGCGGTACCGGCGCCTCATCATCGCGACGATCGCCGCGCTGGGGGTGCTGCTGCTCGCCGGCATGGCCCTCGGGTCCCGCGTGGTGAGCACGACGGTGTTCCAGCCCGAACTGCGCAACCGCGACATCGTGCTCTGCCTCGACGTGTCCGGGTCGATGACGGAGTACGACGCCGCGCTGGTCGGGGTGTTCGAGAAGCTCGTGCAGCGGTTCGACGGTGAGCGGATCGCCCTGGTGCTGTTCAACGCGTCCGCGACCACGTACTTCCCGCTGACGAGCGACTACGACTACGTGGCGGCGCAGCTCGACCACCTCGTCGAGGACCTCACCTCGCCGGAGAGCGACTACGAGTACTGGAACGGCACCGATCTCGGGAACGGGTCGTCCCTCATCGGCGACGGTCTCGGGTCCTGCGTCATGCGGTTCGACCAGGTCGGCGAGGAACGGTCGCGCTCGATCGTGCTCGCGACCGACAACTACGTCGCCGGCGAGCCGATCCTCACGCTCAAGGAGGCCGGCGCCTATGCGAAGGCGCAGGACGTGACGGTGTACGGGATCAACCCCGGCGACGTCTCCAGCAAGGACTACCTCGACGACCTCGCCGCGGAGATGGACGAGGTCGTGACGTCCACCGGCGGGGACTACTACGCGCTCGCCGACCCCGGCGCGGTCGGCGGCATCGTCCAGCAGATCACGGCTGAGCAGACGAAGACGCTGAAGGGCGCCAAACAGCTCGTGCAGGTCGACGAGCCGTTCGTGTTCGTGCTGGCGGCGTTCGGCGGCCTCGCGGCGCTCATGCTGCTCGCCTGGAGGTTGCGCCGATGACCATCAACCCCGTTCTGCCGACTTGGGCCATCGCCGTGCTCGGCACCGTCCTCGCGGCCTTCGCCGTCTGGCAGTTCCTCGCCGGGGTGCGGCGGCCAGGAGCCTGGCACTGGATCGCCCGACTGGCCATGGTCGTCGTGCTCGTGATCATCGCCCTCCGACCGACCATCCCCGGCAACCATCGCCCGCCGTCCGCGATGGGCGACCTCGACGTCTACTTCGTCGTGGACACGACGAGCTCGATGGCCGCCGAGGACTGGCCGGACGGGACCGCGTCGGGGACGGACGAGAACGGGGCCCCGAAACCGCCGACCCGACTCGACGGGGCGAAGGCCGACATCACCGGCATCGCCGACCGGCTGGCCGGTGCGCGCTACGCGCTCGTGACGTTCGACGCCGTGGCCGTCCAGCGCATGCCCCTCACGACGGACGCGACGGCGCTCCGGTCGGCCGCGGAGGCGATGACGCAGGAGATCACCACCTACTCCCGCGGCAGCAGCATCGACGCGCCGGTGGAGTTCATGACCACGCTGCTGACCCAGGCCGAGGAGCAGGAACCGGGTCGGAACCGGATCATGTTCTACCTCGGTGACGGCGAGCAGACGAGTGGCGCGGCGCCCGGGTCGTTCGAGAGCATCGCACCGCTCATCGGCGGCGGTGGCGTGCTCGGCTACGGGACCGAGGCCGGCGGGACCATGCGCGAGTTCTCGGGATACCAGGACGGCAGCGTCCGCTACATCCAGGACTACTCGACCGGTGAGCCCGCCGTGTCCCGGCTGGATCCGGGCGCGCTCGAGACGATCGCGTCGCAGCTCGGCGTCGAAGCGGAGATCAGGACCCCGGGTGCGTCGCTCGACGACGCGCTCGACGGCCTCGCCGTCGGCGGCGTCACCGTCGAGGACGAGGTGGACATCCGGCGTACCGATGAGCTGTACTGGGTGTTCGCGCTCGGGTTCGGTGTGCTGCTCCTCACCGAGCTCCCCGGCCTGGTCGGCGCGCTGGGCGAGCTCCGACGGACGAAGGGTGGGCGGGCATGACCCTCTTCGACGACCGGACCCGGACCGACCGGGCCGACGACGCGCCGCGCAGCCCGGAGCCACGGCCACGGTTCGAGGAACCGCGGCGTCCGCCGCTGGCCCCGGCCGAGGTCACCCGGTTGCGCCGTCGGCTGTTCTGGTGGTCCCTTCCGCTGGTCCTCGTCGCCCTCGTCGTCGGGGTCAAGTTCGTGAGTCTGCCGGTCGTCGCGCAGTCGGCGATCGCCGAGTATCGCGCCGAGGACTACTCCGGGGCGCAGTTGAGCGCGGGGCACCTCTTCACGGCGAACGTCGTCGAGCCGTGGATCGCCTGGTTCGACCGGGGCACCGCAGCCGCGGCCGGACAGGACTGGGTGCAGGGGACCGACGACCTCGGGAAGGCGCTCGAGCTCGCGCCGACGGAGGAGACCGCCTGCATCGTCCGGGTCAACCTGGCGCGCGCGTACGAGACCCAGGCCGACGAGTACGTGAAGGGCCAGTTCTTCCAGGGCGCCATCAACCTCTACGACACCGCGAAGCGCATCGTCGACGAGGGCGAGGGCTGCTTCGAGGGGGAGTCCCAGGAGCAGAACGAGGACCAGCAGGACCAGCAGGACCAGGGTGGCCAGGGGGATGAGGGCGATCAAGGTGGTCAGGGCGGTCAAGACGACCAGGGCGACCAGGGTGAGCAAGGGGAGCAGGGTGACCAAGGCGGCCAGGGGGATCAGGGCGACCAAGGCGGCCAGGGTGACCAAGGGGACCCGGGCGACCAAGGGGATCAGGGCGACCAAGGGAACCAAGGCGGCCAGGGCGATCAGGGCGGCACCGGGCAGCAGCCCGACGTGATCGATCCGAAGGGCACGCCCGGTGAGAACCTGCAGGACACCGGCGATCGCATCGACCGCAAACGTCAGGATGCGACCGACCAGCGCGACCGGTCCGGCGGGCAGGGCCAGCAGGATCCTTCGAACGGGGGACAGGGCGACGGCGACGCGAGCGGCTCGAGCGGCACCGGGGACAGCGAGGTCGACGGGAAGGTCGACAAGTTGAAGGACGCCGGCCAGGACGCCCAGCAGGACAAGTCGACCGAGGACGCCAAGAACCGCGGTCGGAACAACGACAACGGGAACTTCGCCGATCGCCCCTGGTAGCGGTTCCGGGCTGCCTGCGTGTGACGGACTAGCATGGACAGGTGGTTACGCGCCTTTCGAATTACTTCCTCCGTACGCTCCGTGAAGACCCTTCCGACGCGGAGGTGACGAGTCACCGCCTGCTGGTGCGGGCGGGGTACATCCGACGCCAGGCGCCGGGCGTCTTCGCCTGGTTGCCGCTCGGGTTGCGGGTGAAGAACAAGATCGAGGCCATCGTCCGCGAGGAGATGGCGAACGCCGGCGCGTTCGAGGTGCACTTCCCCGCGCTCTTGCCGCGCGAGCCCTACGAGGTCACCGGCCGGTGGGAGGAGTACGGTGACGCCCTCTTCCGCCTGCACGACCGCAAGGGTGCCGACTACCTGCTGGCGCCGACACACGAGGAGGTCTTCACCCTGCTCGTGAAAGACCTGTACTCCTCCTACAAGGACCTGCCCCTGTCGATCTACCAGATCCAGGACAAGTACCGCGACGAGGCCCGTCCCCGGGCAGGCCTCCTGCGCGGTCGTGAGTTCACGATGAAGGACGCCTACTCGTTCGACGTGTCCGACGCCGGGCTCGACGCGAGCTACCAGGCGCAGCGCGACGCCTACGAGCGCATCTTCACGCGGCTCGGCCTCGAGTACGAGATCGTGCAGGCCGACGCCGGCGCGATGGGCGGTTCGCGCAGCGAGGAGTTCCTGCACCCCACCGCGGTCGGTGAGGACACCTTCGTGCGTTCGGCCGGCGGGTACGCAGCCAACGTCGAGGCCTACACCACCGAGGTCCCGGAGGCCCGCCCCGTCGAGGGTCTGGCACCCGCGACGGTCTTCGACTCGCCGAACACCCCGACGATCTCGACGCTCGTCGACCTCGCCAACGAGCGGCACCCGCGCGACGACGGACGGGCCTGGACTGCCGCCGACACCCTCAAGAACGTCGTGCTGGCACTGCGGCACCTCGACGGCACGCGCGAGATGGTCGTCATCGGCCTGCCGGGCGACCGCGACGTCGACCTCAAGCGCGTCGAGGTGGCCTTCAGCCCCGCGGAGGTGGAGGCCGCGACCGAAGCGGACTTCGCCGCGAACGCCGGGCTCGTCAAGGGCTACATCGGACCGTGGTCCCCGCAGGGGCCCGTCCTCGGCGAGGAGTCGGCGACGGAGATCCGGTACTTCCTCGACCCCCGGGTCGTCGACGGCACCGAGTGGATCACCGGTGCGAACGTCGATCAGCAGCACGTCTTCGGCCTTGTCGCCGGGCGGGACTTCACCGCCGACGGCTTCGTCGAGGCGGCGGAGGTCCGCGCCGGTGACCCCGCGCCCGACGGCTCCGGACCGGTCGAGCTCGCTCGGGGCATGGAGATCGGGCACGTCTTCCAGCTCGGGCGCAAGTACGCCGAGGCGCTCGGACTGAAGGTGCTCGACGAGAACGGCAAGCTCGTCACGGTGACCATGGGCTCCTACGGCATCGGGATCACGCGCATCCTCGCGATCATCGCCGAGGGCAACAACGACGAGCGCGGTCTCATCTGGCCGAAGGCCGTCGCCCCGTTCGACGTGCACGTCGTCGCAGCAGGACGCGACGCGGCGATCTTCGAGGTGGCCGAGGAACTCGTCGCCTCCCTCGAGGCGAGCGGGAAGGACGTCCTCTACGACGACCGCACCGGCAAGGTGTCCCCGGGCGTCAAGTTCGGCGACGCCGAGCTGATCGGCGTGCCCGTCGTGGTGGTCGTCGGTCGCGAGGCCACCGAGGGCTTCGTCGAGCTCTGGGACCGGGCCGCCGGCACGAAGGACCGGGTCGCGATCGCCGACCTCGCCCTCTGAGCCGCGAGAGCGCAGTAGCGGTCGTCATCCGGACGGGATGACGACCGCTACTGCGCTCTCGTGCTGAGGCGGTAGCCGGCCCCGCGGACCGTCGCGATGGCGTCCTTGCCGATTTTGTTCCGGAGATACCGCACGTAGACGTCGACGACGTTCGAACCGGGATCGAAGTCGTAGCCCCAGACCCGGCTGAGGAGCTCCTCACGGCTGAGGATCTGGTCCGGGTGGCGGAAGAACTCCTCGGCGAGGGCGAACTCGCGGGTGGACAGCTCGACCGGCACCCCGTCGACGAGGACGCGTCGTTCGCGCAGCTCGAGCTCCAGGCGACCGACCGACAAGCGTTCCGGGACGGCGGCGGTCGACGCCGGAGCCCGCTCGGCGAGGCGGCGGCGGATCCTGGCCAGGAGCTCCTCGAACCGGAAGGGCTTCGACATGTAGTCGTTCGCCCCGCCGTCGAGGCCCGCGACGAGGTCCCGCGCGGAATCACGGGCGGTCAGGATGATGACGGGGAGCTCGCTGCCGTCGTCGCGCAGCCGTCTGAGCACCTCGAAGCCGTCGACGCCGGGGAGTCCGATGTCGAGGACGAGCAGGTCGAAGTCGCCGCTCTCCGCCAGCTCGACGACCTGCGAGCCGTCGACTGTCACGTCCGCCGTGTGTCCGGCGGCACGCAGGCCCTTGCTCACGAACGCGGAGATCCGCGTCTCGTCCTCGGCGACCAGGATCCGGCTCATGCGTGGTCCTCCGGCGCACTCCGCCGAGCCGAGGTGTCGACGAGGTCCGGGAAGTCGTCCTCAGGGGACGGTGCTCGCGAGCGTGGTGGTTCGTCGTTCGCGGGGCGTGCATCGCCGGGTGTCGGTCCGGCCTGCATCGCCGCGGTCGTCTGCGCCTCAGCGGCATCCTGAGCCGCCTGCGCCTCTCGCAGCGCGATCGCCTGCGCCATCGCGCTGCGGGGGATCGCCGCGGTCTCGTCCGGGTCGAGGTCGAGGTCAGGGTCGGACCCCTCGTCGTCGTCCGCCACCGCGAGCGGCAGTCGGATGCTGAAGAGGGAGCCGGCCTGCCGCGTGTCCTCGACCTCGGCCCATCCGCCGTGTGCTGCGGCGATCGCCTGCACGATCGACAGGCCGAGGCCGGAGCCGGCGACACCCCGTCCACCGCTCACCCGGGTGAACCGGTCGAAGATGCGTTCGCGGAGCGCCTCCGGCACCCCGGGCCCGTCGTCGGCGACGGAGAGCACGAGCGCCGGATCGTCCGACTCGTCGAACCGGCTCGAGATCACGATCGTCGACCCGGCCGGGGAGTACTTCGCGGCGTTGTCCGCGAGCTGCAGCCAGGCCTGGGCCAGGCGCCCGGCGTCGACGTCGGCGGTGAGTGCGGCCTGCTCGCCCAGGGTCCACTCGTGTTCGGGCGAGATCGCCGTGGCCTTCTCGTGGACGGAGGCGGTGAACGCCTCGATGTCGACCGGCTCCCGGTCGAGGGTCGACGCGAGTCCGGCCGTCGAGAGCTCGGTGATGTCGGCGACGAGGGAGCTCATCCGGTCGAGTTCGTCGAGGGCGAGGTCCCGGGTGGCGGCCACCTCCGCGGGGTCGGACGGATCGAGGAGCTCGAGGTGTCCTCGCACGATGGTCAACGGGGTCTTCAGCTCGTGGCCGACGTCGTCGAGCAGTTGGCGTTGACTGGTGAAGGCCTCGTCGAGCCGGTCCAGCATGCCGTTCACGGTCGTGGTGAGCTCCGAGACGTCGTCGCGACCGACGACCGGGATCCGCTCGTCGAGGTCCGACTCGGTGATGCGGGCCGCGGCGTCCCGCAGCAGCCGGATGGGGTGGAGCAGTCCGCCCGCGAGCTGCCAGCCGACGAGGCCGAGCAGGAGCAGGCACACCACGGCGACAACGATCTCGACGGCGAGGATGCCTCGGGACTCCGCGAGTGCCGCGTGCACGTCCGTGGCGATGACGACGTGGGCCGCACTCGGGTCGCCGACGACCTGCACCGGGATGATCGCGTACCGCACGGTGCGGTCACCGGTGGCCTCACCCGTGACGACGCCGCGGGACGCGCGGGCCGTGATGGCGTCGAGCAGCCGCGGGTCGTCGTCCAGCCGGAAGGCGGACGGGGCGCTGGGCGCGACCGTCGAGCCGTCGGCGCGCACGCCGACGGCGGTCTCGTCCTCGGCGAAGATCCAGCGTCGCATCACGGCGTCGACGGCCGCGTCGCTCGTCGCCGGGGCGTCGGCGGAGTCGCCTGAACCGACCACCATGAAGGCGATGAGCTCGGCGCTGTGCTCCAGGCGGGCGTCGATGGTCGCGAGGGTCTGCTGCCGGCCGAGCGTGTAGGTGGAGACGCCCACGAGCGTCATCGCGAGCGTCGTCGCGAGCAGGATCGCGACGAGGATCCTCACCCTCGTGCTCCGCATGACGTTCCGCAGCTCGCCCAAGACCATTGGCCAATCATGTCACCCGCTCCGAGACGCGGTCGAGCCGGGGCGGCACCCCTCGAGGACGCGCGGCCGCTTCCCAGCTGAGTGGATGACGTACCCCTCGGCATCCGGTACCGTAGACAGACGGGTTCGGCAGCACGGCAGCAGCATGCCCGTCGTGCCGCTGCACGTCTTGCCGCGGCACCACCAGTTGAATAGAGGAGGCCATCGATGGACATCGATCTCGGTTTGTTGAAGTCGATCGAACGCGAGAAGGAGATCCCGCTCGAGGAGCTCGTCGTGATCATCGAGCAGGCCATCCTGAGTGCGTACCTGAAGAGCACCGAGGGTACCGACACCACCGCACGCGGCGACGTCCCGGCGGCCCGCGTCCACCTCGACCGCAAGACCGGCCACGTCGGGGTGTTCGTGCCCGAGTTCGACGACGAGGGCGTCCTGATCGGGGAGGCCGAGAGCACGCCGGACGACTTCGGCCGCATCGCCGCCTTCGCCGCGAAGCAGGTCATCTTCCAGCGACTCCGCGACATCCAGGACGACGCCGTTCTCGGTGAGTTCAAGGGCCGCGAGGGCGACATCATCGCGGGCGTCATCCAGCAGGGCCCGAACCCGCGCATGATCCACGTCGACCTCGGCACCATCGAGGCGATCCTTCCGCCCGAGGAGCAGGTGGCCGGTGAGGAGTACCCGCACGGTGCGCGCATCCGCGTGTACGTGACGAGCGTGACGAAGGGCCTCAAGGGTCCGCAGATCACCGTCTCGCGCACCCACCCCGGACTCGTACGGAAGCTGTTCGCGTTGGAGGTCCCGGAGATCGCGTCCGGCATCGTCGAGATCGTCTCACTCGCTCGCGAGGCCGGACACCGGACCAAGATCGCGGTGAAGGCGAACGACCCGAGCATCAACGCCAAGGGCGCCTGCATCGGTGAGCTCGGGCGTCGCGTCCGCGCGGTCACCGACGAGCTGGGTGCCGAGAAGATCGACATCGTCGACTACTCGCCCGATCTGCCGACGTTCGTCGCGAACGCGCTCTCCCCGGCCAAGGTCACGAGCTCGTACGTCATCGACCAGTCGCTCAAGGCCGTCCGGGCGCTCGTGCCGGACTACCAGCTGTCGCTCGCGATCGGCAAGGAGGGGCAGAACGCCCGTCTCTCCGCCAAGCTCACCGGCGCCAAGATCGACATCCAGCCGGACTCGATCCTCGAATCGGACTGAGCCGGATGGAACCGGTGCGGACCTGCGTCGGCTGTCGCCGTCGCGAGCCGCGCTCGGCACTGCTGCGCGTCGTCGCGGTCGAAGGGGCGCTCGTCCCCGACGCCGCGGCGCGCCTGCCGGGTCGCGGATCCTGGGTGCACCCGACGTCGGCGTGCGTCGACCAGGCGGTGCAGCGTCGGGCGTTTACGAGGGCGCTCAGATTGCATGCGGGACCCGACCCGTCGGCGGTCCAGGCCTTCGTGTCGACGGAACCGGCCGCGCCGACGGCTGAATGACGTCGTCGGGCTCGAACGACCCGCTCACGACCCGGTGGTGAGCCCGCACCCAGGGTCGGGGTGTACGATGGTGAGTGCACGCGAGAGCGCTCCGGCGCACACCGTGCTTCCCACCGCAGGTATCATGCCCGGATCCCGGGCCTCCATCCTGCTGCCGCCCCACCCGGGTGCGGCATTCCGAGAGAACAGGCTGAACGGCTAATGGACAACTCATGAGCGGCTCGAAATGAGCACCGTCCACCACTAACGCTTGCCCCTGCCTGGGTGCAAGCTCAGACAGGAGAATTGTGGCTGCAAAACCACGTGTACACGAGATCGCATCCGAACTCGGAGTAGACAGCAAGATCGCCATGGCGAAGCTCAAGGAATTGGGCGAGTTCGTCAAGGGACCGTCTTCCAGTATCGAACCACCGGTGGCCCGCAAGCTGCGCGCCGCCCTCGAGGCCGAGGGCGCGAAGGCGTCAGCCGCCCCCGCAGCCCCGGCGAAGCGTCCGGCCACGCCCGGCGCTCCGACCCCGGGCCCAGCAGCGCCCAAGGCTCCGGCCCCCGCGGCACCCGCCCCCAAGGCTGAGGCGCCCGCTGCGCCTGCGCCGAAGCAGGCATCCCCAGGCCCGAAGGCTCCGGCCGCTCCCGCTCCCGCCCCCGCGGAGGCACCAGCTGCCGCTGCTCCGGCGGCACCGTCCGCACCCGCGGCTCCGGCCGCCGGCGACTCGCCCTCCGGCGACGCCGCGAAGCCGGGCGGCCCCCGTCCCGGTGCTCCGCGTCCGGGGAACAACCCGTTCGCGTCCTCGCAGGGCATGGGCCAGCGCCCCACCGGCACGCCGCGTCCGGGGAACAACCCGTTCGCAGCGGCTCAGGGCATGGGTCAGCGTCCGAACCCCAGCAACATCCCGCGTCCGCAGGCTCCGCGCCCCGGCTCGCCCCGTCCGGGCGTCGGCCAGGGTCAGCGTCCCGGTGGCCCCGGTCGTCCGGGTGGCGCAGGTCGTCCCGCCGGCGGCGGCGGCTTCCGTCCCGGTGGTGCCGGTGGTGGCTTCCGTCCCGGCGGTGCCCCCGGTGGTGCACCCGCCGGTGGATTCGCCGGTCGCCCTGGTGGCGGCGGCGGTCGTGGTCGCGGACCCGGCGGTGGTACCGCAGGTGCCTTCGGTCGTGGTGGCGGCAAGAGCAAGGCACGCAAGTCGAAGCGGACGAAGAGGGCCGAATTCGAGCTGCGGGAAGCCCCGTCGCTCGGCGGCGTGAGCGTCCCCCGCGGCGATGGCAACACCATCATCCGTCTGCGTCGTGGCGCGTCCATCTCGGACTTCGCCGACAAGATCGACGCCAGCCCCGGCAACCTCGTCACCGTGCTGTTCCACCTCGGTGAGATGGCGACGGCGACGGAGTCGCTCGACGAGGCGACCTTCGACGTGCTCGGTTCCGAGCTCGGCTACAAGATCCAGATGGTCTCGCCCGAGGACGAGGACCGGGAGCTCCTCGAGGGCTTCGACATCGACCTCGACCAGGAGCTGGAGGACGAGTCCGACGAGGACCTCGCCATCCGTCCCCCCGTGGTCACCGTCATGGGTCACGTCGACCACGGTAAGACGCGCCTCCTCGACGCCATCCGCAATGCGAACGTCGTCGCCGGCGAGGCCGGTGGCATCACGCAGCACATCGGTGCGTACCAGGTCGTCGCTGAGCACGAGGGCATCGAGCGTCCGATCACCTTCATCGACACCCCGGGTCACGAGGCGTTCACCGCCATGCGTGCTCGTGGTGCGCAGGTCACCGACATCGCGATCCTGGTGGTCGCGGCGGACGACGGCATCATGCCGCAGACGGTCGAGGCCTTGAACCACGCGCAGGCGGCCAACGTGCCGATCGTCGTCGCGGTCAACAAGGTGGACAAGCCCGACGCCAACCCGGCCAAGGTGCGCCAGCAGCTGACCGAGTACGGCCTCGTCGCCGAGGAGTACGGCGGAGACGTCATGTTCGTCGACGTCTCGGCTCGTGCCGGCACCGGCATCAAGGACCTCCTCGACGCCGTGCTGCTCACCGCGGACGCCGGTCTCGACCTGCGCGCCAACCCGAACAAGGATGCACGCGGTGTGGCCATCGAGGCCAAGCTCGACAAGGGCCGCGGTTCCGTCGCGACCGTCCTCATCCAGTCGGGTACCCTCCGCGTCGGTGACGCGATCGTCGCCGGTACGGCGTACGGCCGCGTCCGTGCGATGGTCGACGAGAACGGCGACACCGTCTCCGAGGCGGGTCCCTCGCGTCCCGTCCAGGTGCAGGGCCTCTCGAGTGTTCCTCGGGCAGGCGACACCTTCCTCGTCACCGAGGAGGACCGCACCGCGCGTCAGATCGCCGAGAAGCGTGAAGCTGCGGAGCGCAACGCCGCTCTGGCCAAGGCCCGCAAGCGCATCTCGCTCGAGGACTTCACCCGTGCACTCGAAGAGGGCAAGGTCGAGGCGCTCAACCTCATCATCAAGGGTGACGTCTCCGGTGCCGTCGAGGCACTCGAGGAGTCGCTGCTCAAGATCGACGTCGACGACAGCGTCCAGCTGCGGATCATCCACCGCGGTGTCGGTGCGGTCACCGAGTCCGACGTCAACCTCGCCACGATCGACAACGCGATCATCATCGGGTTCAACGTGCGCCCCGACCCGAAGGCGCGCGAGCGCGCGGCCCGTGAGGGTGTGGACGTCCGCTTCTACTCGGTCATCTACAACGCACTCGAGGACGTCGAGCAGAGCCTCACCGGCATGCTCAAGCCCGAGTACGAAGAGGTCCAGTCCGGTGTCGCCGAGATCCGCGAGGTGTTCCGTTCCTCCAAGTTCGGCAACATCGCGGGTGTCATCGTCCGCTCGGGCACGATCACGAGGAACGCCAAGGCGCGGGTCATCCGCGACGGCGTCGTGGTCGGCGACAGCCTGGCGATCGAATCGCTGCGTCGGTTCAAGGACGACGTCACCGAGGTGCGTACGGACTTCGAGGCCGGTATCGGTCTCGGTAAGTTCAACGACATCCAGATCGGCGACGAGATCGAGACGATCGAAATGAAGGAGAAGCCGCGCGGCTAGTCCGCTCGGCCGGTCCCCGTCGTCCTCCTCCGGGAGGGCGGCGGGGATTCCTGCTTGTATTGTGTGTGCAGCATCCGTCGGGCGGCCCTCCGCCCGGCGGTCATCAGAGGAGGACGAGATGGCAGAGAACCCCAGGGCCCGCAAGTTGGCGGACCGCATCAAGGAAGTCATCGCCAAACGGCTCGACAAGGGCATCCGCGACCCGCGGCTCGGCTTCGTGACGATCACCGACGTACAGGTGACCGGCGACCTCCAGCACGCGAACGTGTTCTACACGGTGTACGGCTCCGACGAGGAACGCGCCGACACCTCGGCCGCGCTCGAGTCCGCCAAGGGCCTGTTGCGTGCCGAGATCGGCCGCAACATCAACACCCGGCTGACGCCGAGCCTCGACTTCTTCCTGGACGCGATCCCGGAGAACGCGCAGCACATCGAAGACCTGCTGCGCGAGGCGAAGAACCGCGACACCGAGGTGGCCGGGCTTGCCGCCGGTGCCGCCTACGCCGGCGACGAGGATCCCTACGTGAAGCCGCGCGAGGTCGACGCCGAGGACTAGACACCTCGCACCACCCTTCGACAGGCTCAGGGACCGGGTCGCTTCGTCCGGTCGCTGAGCCTGTCGACGTGCGCTCTTCGACAAGCTCAGGGACCCTGAGTGGGGCCCAGGGACCGCGAATGGGGCTCGAGGACCGCGGGCGGGGCTGAGAGGCCGGTCAGTCGTGGGGGAGTGCGTATCCGCCGTCGACGCGCACCGCGAGGCGGTCGGTGACCAGTCCGGCGAGTGCGCGGTCGAACTGCTCGCCGTCGGGCCAGAGCGTCCGGAGTTCCTCGTCCGTCAGGGAGCGGTGGGTCGAGCGGAGCTCGGCCATGATGATGCCCCGGACCTGTCGGTCGCTGCCCGCGAACTGCTTCTGCTTCGTCTTGACCGGTCCGTCGTAGGCCGGATATCCCGCTGCGCGCCAGGCGCACACCTCGCGGAGTGGACACTCCTCGCACCGCGGTGCCCGAGCGGTGCAGACCACCGCGCCGATCTCCATCATCCCGGCGTTGAAGACGGCTGCCTCCGAGCGGGACTCCGGCAGGAGCGCCTCCATCGCTGGGAGGTCCGCCTTGGCGTTCGGCGGCCCGGGCTCGCCGTGGCCGCGGACGACTCGGGCGATGACCCGTCGGGTGTTCGTGTCCACCACCGGGTGCCGGTCCCCGTAGGCGAAGACGGCGACGGCGCGAGCGGTGTAGTCGCCGATGCCGGTGAGCGCCAGGAGCTGATCCACGTCCGACGGGACGATGCCGTCGTGTCGTTCGGCGATCTGGGTGGCCGCCGCATGGAGCCAGAGCGCTCGGCGCGGATAGCCGAGCCGGCCCCAGGCACGGACGGCTTCTGCCGGTGGTTCGGCCGCCAGGTCGGCGGGCGTTGGCCAGCGCCCGAGCCAATCCTCGAGCCGCGGGATCACCCGGCTGACCTGCGTCTGCTGGAGCATGAACTCCGACACGAGCGTGCCCCAGGCGGGGAACCCCGGGCGTCGCCACGGGAGGTCGCGCGCGTTGATGCGGAACCATCCCGTCACGAGCGGGGCGAGGTCGGAGGGTTCGGGCGGCACCGCACCAGCCTACGATCCGCGCGGGTAGGCTCGGCGCCATGAAGCTCGTCACGACACCACGGATCGAGTTGCTCCGGCAGCTGCGAGACCAGTTCCAGCGGGACTACCCACGAGGCCGCACCCTCATCGCGGTGGACGGCGTCAGCGGCTCAGGGACGGCGGCGTTCGCCGATGGATTGGCCGAGGTGTTCGACGAGGCCGGGCGCGCGGTGTTCCGCGCCTCGATCGATGACTTCCACCGTCCTCGCGAGGAGCGGTACGCGCGGGGGCGGGACTCGGCCGAGGGGTACTGGCTCGACTCGTTCGACTACTCGCTGTTCCGCCGGGTGCTCGTCGAGCCCTTCCGCCTGGCGGGCAGCGCCGGCTTCCAGCTCGTCGGGTTCGACGAGCAGCGCGACGTCGGCGCTCCTTTGCGTTGGACGACCGGCCCGCAGGACGCCGTCCTCATCGTCGACGGCGTCTTCCTGAACCGTCCCGAGCTCCGCGGCCTCTGGCATGCGTCGGTCTGGCTCGACGTCCCGATGGCGACGGCCTACGAGCGGCTGCACGAGCGCCTCGGCGTCGACGTCGACCCGATGGTGCCTTCCAACGCGCGCTACGTGGGCGGGCAGGCGCTCTACCGCAAGGACGACGACCCGACCGCGCGGGCGACCGCCCTCGTGGACAACACGGACGAGCGGCACCCACGGCGGATCTTCGCCGACTTCTGCTGAGCGCCGCCGCCCAGATGTGCTCCGGCCGCCCGGCGGTGCCGACCGCCGCTGGTACCGTTGCAAGGTGGTCGAGAACAGCACAGCAGCACCCGGGTCGGCGTCCGCCCGTCCCGGTATCCTCCTCATCGACAAGCCGCAGGGGCACACCTCCCACGACGCGGTCGCCCGGGTGCGGCGGCTCGCCGGCACGCGCAAGGTGGGGCATGCGGGAACGCTCGACCCCATGGCCACCGGGCTGCTCGTGCTGGGTACGCGCTCGTCGACCCGTCTGCTGACCTTCATCGTCGGTCTCGACAAGGAGTACACGGCGACCATCCGCCTCGGCGAGGCGACCTCCACCGACGACGCCGAAGGTGAGGTCACCGAGCGCGCCGACCAGGCCGCAGTGGCTGCCGTGGACGACGACGCGATCATCGCCGCGATCCGTCCGCTGACGGGCGACATCGAGCAGGTGCCGAGCACGGTGAGCGCCATCAAGGTGGGCGGGAAGCGCGCCTACGCCCTGGCCCGCGAGGGGATCGAGGTGGAGCTGAAGTCCCGTGCGGTCACGGTCAGCGCGTTCGACGTGCTGGCCATCCGTCGGGATGGCGCGGCGATCGACGTCGACGTCCGGGTCGTCTGCTCCTCCGGCACCTACATCCGCGCCCTCGCCCGCGACCTGGGGGCGGCCCTCGGCGTCGGCGGCCATCTCACCGCGCTTCGCCGGACCCGGATCGGACCCTTCGACGTCACGGACGCATCGACGATCGACGACCTCGACGTTGAGACGGCGCTGTTGCACCCGGCCGACGTCGCGAAGCGCCTGTTCGGTGCCCTCGAGCTCACGGAGCAGGAGGCGGTCGACCTCGGCCACGGGAAGCGGCTCGACCGCGACCTGCCGGCCGGCCACACCGGTCCGATCGCCGCCGTCGCGCCGGACGGCCGACTGGTGGGGCTCGTCGAGCGCCGTGGCGGCTCGCTCAAGTCGGTCGTGAACTTCCCGGCGGAGGAACCGGCATGATCGAGTGGTTCACCCTCGCCCAGATCGCGGTCGCGGTCGTGGCCGGGCTCCTCTGCATCGTGCTCGGGTTCGCCGGGCGCGCGCCGAACGACCTGACGATGGGGGCGACGGCACTCGTCGAGGTCCTCCTCATCGCGCAGCTGGTGGTGGCGATCGCCGCGCCCGCGTTCGGGAACACCGCCACCGGGAGTGTGCCCGAGTTCTACACCTACCTCGTCTCCGCGATGATCCTGCCGATCGCCGGCGGATTCTGGGCGCTCGTCGAACGCACCCGATGGTCGACGGTCGTCCTCGGCGTCGTCTGTCTCGCGATCGCGGTGATGCTCTACCGCATGGAGCAGATCTGGACCGTCCAGCTCGGCTGAACGTCGGCGCACCGACGGCGGTGGAGGACGACGGCACCGCAGCTCGCGTGACGGTCGTGAAGTGCCGGGGCGAGGGCCCGCGTCGCATAGAATCGTCGGGTCATGCCTCTCCCCACCACCGCTCCAGCCCGTCCACGCGTCCGTGGTGTCGGGGTCGTCCTCGTCGCCGTCTACGGCATCCTGGCGCTCGCCGCCACCGGCCGGTCCGTGGTGCAGATCACGACCAAGTTCGACCAGGCGCCCCTGGCGTATGTGCTCTCGGCCGTCGCTGCCGTGGTGTACATCCTGGCGACCGTCTCGCTCGTCGCACCTGGCGCCGTCTGGCGGCGGATCGCATGGGCCACGATCTCCTTCGAGCTCGCCGGGGTGCTGATCGTCGGCTTGCTGAGCCTGCTCGACCCAGAACTCTTCCCCCACGACACGGTCTGGTCCGGCTTCGGCCGCGGTTATGTCTACATCCCGCTCGTCCTCCCTGTCCTCGGACTGTGGTGGTTGGCCGGACATCGGCGTACCGGCAAATGATCACGTTCACCGAGCTCGACCAGGTCCCTGACGCCTTCGGACCGTCGGCCGTCACCATCGGCAAGTTCGACGGCGTCCACACGGGTCACCGCGCGGTCGTCGCCGCGCTCCTCGAGGAGGCCGCGGCAGCCGGTCTCAGCTCCGTCGCCGTCACCTTCGACCGCAACCCGCTGAGCCTCATCAACCCAGACCGCTGCCCGGCGTCGCTCGTGAGCAACGAGCAGAAGCTCGGTCTCCTGGCGGACGCCGGGGTCGACGCGGCCCTGCTGCTGCGCTTCAACCAGACACTGGCCCAGCTCACGCCCGAGGAGTTCGTCACCTCGATCCTCGTCGGAGCGTTGCACGCCAAGACGGTGCTCGTCGGCGAGGACTTCCGCTTCGGCCATCGCGGCCTCGGCACGGTCGCCACGCTGGAGTCGTTCGGTGAGGTCTACGGCTTCTCCGTGCGCGTCGTGGACGACGTCCGTCCCGGCGGCGGGCGTCGGGTGTCGTCCACCTGGATCCGCGAACTCCTCGAGGAGGGTGACGTCCGCGAGGCGTCGCGGCTCCTCGGTCGTCCGCCCGGCGTGCGGGGTGTCGTCGTCCACGGCGCCAAGCGTGGCCGGGAACTCGGCTTTCCGACCGCCAACCTGTCTCCCGATTCGCAGGGTCTGATCCCCGCGGACGGCGTGTACGCGGGTTGGTTGTTCTGGCGTGGACGTCGGTATCCAGCGGCGATCTCGGTCGGGAACAACCCGACCTTCGACGGCGTCCCGCAGAAGCAGGTCGAGGCCTACGTCCTCGACGAGACCGATCTCGACCTCTACGACGACGAGGTCGAGGTGCAGTTCGTCGAGCGCATCCGCGGCATGGTCGCGTTCACCGGGATCGAGCCGCTCATCGTGCAGATGACCGACGACGTCGAGCGCGCGCGCCGGATGCTGTCCTAGTGGGTCCGCGGCCCCTGTGGCGGGGGAGGGCCCTCGCGCTCGTCGGTATCGTGCTGGTCGCGGCGAACCTCCGAACGGCCGTCACCTCGCTGTCGCCGATCTACGCCGAGATCGACGGTGACATCGGCGTGGGGTCGGTGGGGCTGGGACTCCTCGGGATGCTGCCGCCACTGTGCTTCGCCCTCTTCGGCGTCTTCACCCCGCGACTCGTGCGTCGGCTGCACCTCGAACCGGTGCTGCTCATCGCGCTCGGGTCGATCGTCGCTGGGCACGTCATGCGCTCGCTCGCCCCCGACTTCGCCGTCCTCGCGATCGGGAGCGCGCTCTGCTTCGCCGGCATCGGCATCGGCAACGTCGTGCTCCCACCGCTGGTCAAGAAGTACTTCCCCGACCGCGTCGGCCTCGTCACCTCCCTCTACGCGACGGTCCTGTCGGTCAGCACGTTCATCCCGCCGCTGATCGCCGTACCGGTCGCCGACGCGGCGGGGTGGCAGGTGTCCCTCGGTGTGTGGTCCATCGTCGCCATGCTCG
Source organism: Plantibacter sp. MDV22-iso1 (assembly GCF_058408345.1). NCBI lineage: Bacteria > Bacillati > Actinomycetota > Actinomycetes > Micrococcales > Microbacteriaceae > Plantibacter > Plantibacter sp. MDV22-iso1. The sequence goes on along the minus strand of NZ_JBZVDY010000003.1, from coordinate 127,892 downwards.
CCGTGCTGCCCTGGATCACGCTCATCGTCCGAGAGCGTCGGGATGCCCGGGCCGCCGCCGCGACGGACCCCGAGATCGAGGAGGTGCCTCGCGCCGGACGCGTCCTCGTCCATCGATCGCCGATCGCGTGGGCCATCGCGGCGGTCTTCGCCACCTCCTCGCTGAACGCCTACGCGATGTTCACCTGGCTCCCCACCATCGTCGGTGACGTCGCCGGCGTCACCCCGACCCAGGGTGGCCTGCTGCTCTCGCTCTTCTCCGCGATGGGTGTCCCGGCGAGCCTGATCGTCCCGATGCTCGTCGCGAGGCTGCGGAACGTCGCCGTCCTCGTCTACGTCGCGAGCGCGTGCTTCGTGCTCGGCTATCTCGGACTGCTCCTGTGGCCGGCGACGCTCACGTGGCTGTGGGTGCTGCTGGCCGGCCTCGGCCCGCTGCTGTTCCCGCTCGCCCTCGTCCTCATCAACCTGCGGACGGCGACCCACGAGGGCGCGGTCGCCCTGAGCGGCTTCGTGCAGAGCGTCGGCTACACCCTCGGCGCACTCGGCCCCCTGGTCGTGAGCCTGCTGCACGCCGTGACCGGATCGTGGACCGTCCCGTTGCTGCTCCTCCTGGCCACGGGCGCGCTGTGCGCCATCGCCGGCCGCATCACCGGCCGACCGACGACGATCGAGGCGGACCTCGCAGCACGCGGTCGCTGACCGGTCTGGTCCGGTCCTCCTGACGGATCCCCGGCGGCGATGCGCATCCGCGCACCGGCCGCTGCTCATCTGAGCATGGGTGCCAACAGACGTTGTCCGGGTGGTGGTGGCGTCCTAGGCTGGAGACGATCCGGAGGAGGCCCGAGGTGATCGAAAGCGACGAGCTGCTCGCGGTACGCGCCGCGGAGCTGTACTACGACGAGACGAAGACCCAGGACGAGATCGGCGCGCTGCTCGGCATCACGCGGTGGAAGGTCGGTCGTCTCCTCGCCCAAGCCCGTGAACTCGGCTACATCCGCATCGAGATCGTGCACCCGCGCGCACGCCGCCTCCCGCTCGAACGGGCGCTCCGCGAGCGCTTCGGACTCGCGGACGCGGTCGTCGTGCCGAGCCCGAGCGACAGTGCCGACCTCCACGAACGCGTTGCGCGCGCGGCGGCCGACTACCTCGGCGCCATGCGACCGGTGCCGCGGACGCTCGGTGTGAGCTGGGGGAGGACGCTGCGCGACATCGCCGACCACCTGTCCGACGGCTGGGCGACGGGGCTCTCCGTCGTGCAGATCAACGGCGGCGTGAGCCTCAACCAGCGCGTCGGCACCGCGGCCGCCACGGCTGCACGGATCGCCGAGAAGGGCCGTGGCGACGTCACCCTGCTCCCGAGCCCGGCGATCTTCGAGCGCCTGGAGACGAAGCTGAGCATCGAGTCGGACCGCACGGTCGCGGAGGTGCTCCGCACGGCCGCAGCGGCCGACACCTACCTGTACGGTGCCGGTGTGGCCGGGCCGGACTCCGCCCTCGTCCACAGCGGGTACCTCACGGCCGCGGACGTCGACGTCCTGGTCGCACGCGGTGCCGTCGGCGACGTCGTCGGGCGCTACATCGACGCCGAGGGCATGATCGTCGACCCCACACTGGACGAACGCACCGTCGGGCTCGGACTCGAAGCGCTCCGACGTGCCGGTCGCAGCATCGCGGTCATCGCCGGAGCCCAGAAGCACGCCGTCGCGAGGGCCGTCGTCAGCAGCGGCCTCTGCACCGTGCTCGTCACCGACGAGGCGACCGCGACGGCACTCCTCGCCGACCACGAACCATCATCCGCGAAGCAGCACACCCCGGAGCAGGAACTGCTCGGAAGGAACGCACCATGACCACTCCACCAGGCGACCTCGTGGCGAAGCCGACGGCGCTCGAACTCGTCGACGGCCCCGTCACCGACGCCAGCCTCAGACGCTACCTCGACGGCCTCGCGGGCGTCGACGCCGTCGGGCTCGAACAGCGCGCAGCGGACCTCGGTACGCGCTCGATCAAAACGACGTCGAAGGCCTGGGCCCTCGACCGCATCATCGAACTCATCGACCTCACCACCCTCGAGGGCGCCGACACCCCCGGCAAGGTGCGCTCCCTCGTGGCCAAGGCCATCACCCCGGACGCCGGGGATCCGTCCACTCCGCGCGTCGCCGCGGTCTGCGTCTACGGCGACATGGTGCCGTACGCCGTCGAGGCGCTCGGCGCGGCGCACACGCAGCCGGGTGCGGGACCAGACGCCGGCGGGATCAACGTCGCTGCGGTCGCCACGGCCTTCCCGAGCGGACGCGCCTCCCTCGCAGTCAAGCTGGCGGACACGGCCGACGCCGTCGACGCCGGAGCGGACGAGATCGACATGGTCATCGACCGGGGTGCGTTCCTCTCCGGCCGGTACGGCCAGGTCTTCGACGAGATCGTCGCGGTCAAGGAGGCCTGCCGACGCAGCGACGGCTCCTCGGCCCACCTCAAGGTCATCCTCGAGACCGGCGAGCTGACCACCTACGACAACGTGAAGCGCGCCTCGTGGCTCGCCATCCTCGCGGGCGGCGACTTCATCAAGACGTCCACCGGCAAGGTCACGCCCGCCGCGACCCTCCCGGTCACCCTCCTCATGCTCGAGGTCGTCCGGGACTGGCATCGCCTCACCGGAGAGCAGATCGGCGTGAAGCCCGCCGGCGGCATCCGTTCCTCGAAGGACGCGATCAAGTACCTCGTGACCGTCGCCGAGACGGTCGGCGAGGAGTGGCTCCAGCCGCACCTGTTCCGCTTCGGTGCCTCGAGCCTCCTCAACGACGTGCTCCTGCAGCGTCAGAAACTCACCACCGGCCACTACTCCGGCCCCGACTACGTCACCATCGACTAGGACATCATGAGCTTCCTCGAATACGCACCAGCCCCGGAGTCGACCTCCGTCCTCCACCTCCGTTCCGAATACGGCCTCTTCATCGACGGCGAGTTCACCGAGGGCACCGGTGGCTCCTTCCAGACGATCTCGCCGAGCACCGAGCAGTCGATCGCGACGATCTCCGCGGCGAGTGACGCCGACGTCGATCGCGCCGTCACCGCCGCGCGGCGTGCCTACGACCGCGTCTGGTCGAAGCTGTCGGGCGCCGACCGCGGCAAGTACCTCTTCCGCATCGCGCGCCTCGTCCAGGAGCGTGCCCGCGAGCTCGCCGTGGCGGAGAGCCTCGACAACGGCAAGCCGATCAAGGAGTCCCGCGACGTCGACGTCCCACTCGTCGCTGCCTGGTTCTTCTACTACGCCGGTTGGGCCGACAAGCTCGACTACGCGGGCCTCGGCGCGAACCCCCGTGCCCTCGGCGTGGCCGGACAGGTCATCCCGTGGAACTTCCCGCTCCTCATGCTCGCGTGGAAGGTCGCACCGGCGCTCGCCGCCGGCAACACGGTCGTCATCAAGCCGGCCGAGACCACGCCGCTCACGGCGCTCATCTTCGCCGAGATCCTCCAGCAGGCCGAGCTGCCGGCCGGTGTCGTGAACATCGTCACGGGTGCCGGAGCGACCGGGGCGGCGATCGTGCGTCACCCCGACGTCGACAAGGTCGCCTTCACCGGGTCGACCGCCGTCGGGCGCGAGATCGCGAAGACCATCGCCGGCAGCGACAAGCGCCTGACGCTCGAGCTCGGTGGCAAGGCGGCGAACATCGTGTTCGACGACGCCCCGATCGACCAGGCCATCGAAGGCATCGTCAACGGCATCTTCTTCAACCAGGGTCACGTCTGCTGCGCCGGATCCCGGCTCCTCGTCCAGGAGAGCATCCACGACGAGGTCGTCGACCGCTTGAAGAGCCGTCTGCAGACGCTGCGCGTCGGCGACCCGCTCGACAAGAACACGGATGTCGGCGCGATCAACTCGGCCGAGCAGTTGGCCCGCATCCGCGAGCTCTCGGACATCGGTGAGCTCGAAGGCGCCGAACGGTGGAGCCCGGACTGCGAGCTGCCCGAGAACGGGTTCTGGTTCGCGCCGACGATCTTCACGAACGTGTCCACCAGTCACCGGATCGCCCGCGAGGAGATCTTCGGTCCGGTCCTGTCGGTGATGTCCTTCCGGACGCCCGCGGAGGCCATCGCGAAGGCGAACAACACCCCGTACGGTCTCTCCGCGGGTATCTGGAGCGACAAGGGCAGCCGGATCCTCGCGGTCGCGGACAAGCTCCGCGCCGGCGTCATCTGGGCGAACACCTTCAACCGGTTCGATCCGGCCAGCCCGTTCGGCGGGTACCAGGAGTCGGGTTACGGCCGCGAGGGTGGTCGCCACGGGCTCGGTGCCTACCTCGCGCCGGCCGGATCATCGGCCGCCGCCACCGTCGCGCCGTCCACGAGCACCACGAAGGAGGAGCAGCGATGAGCCGGCTCACCATCCCGAAGACCTACAAGCTCGCCATCGGCGGCAAGTTCCCACGCAGCGAATCCGGAAGGACGTACGAGGTGACGAACGCCAAGGGGGAGTTCCTCGCGAACGCATCGCTCGCCTCGCGGAAGGACGCCCGCGACGCGGTCGTCGCCGCACGATCGGCACTCGCCGGTTGGTCGGGTGCCACCGCCTACAACCGTGGCCAGGTGCTCTACCGCATCGCCGAGCTGCTCGAGGGTCGGCGGGCGCAGTTCATCGAAGAGATCGTCCAGGCCGAGGGCGTCTCGCAGGCGAAGGCCGCGGCACAGGTCGACGAGGCCATCGACCTCTGGGTCTGGTACGCGGGCTGGGCGGACAAGTACGTCCAGGTGGTCGGGGGAGCGAACCCCGTCTCCGGTCCGTACTTCAACCTCTCGGTTCCGGAGCCGACGGGCGTCGTCGCGCTCATCGCGCCGCAGGACTCGTCGCTCCTCGGATTCGTGAGCGTCGTCGCTCCAGCGCTGGTCGCGGGGAACACGGTCGTCGTGATCGCGAGCGAGCGCCTGCCGCTCTCCTCGATCAGCCTCGCGGAGGTGCTCGCCACGAGTGACGTCCCCGGCGGCGTCGTGAACGTGCTGACCGGATCGCCGGCCGAGATGGCTCCGTGGCTCGCATCGCACGCCGACGTCAACGCGATCGACCTCGCCGGCGCCGGAGCACTCGACTGGGTCGAGCTCGAGGTCCTCGCGGCCGAGACGCTCAAGCGCGTGGTCCGTCCAAGCGGTGCCAGCGGTCCGGTTCCGGCGAGCCTCGACCGCATCACCGCGTTCACCGAGGTGAAGACCGTCTGGCACACGAAGGCGCTCCTCTAGCGGCCTGCAGCACCCGCGTGGTGCTTGCACAGCGGCGCCCGGCTGTACAGCCGGGCGCCGCTGTCGTCGACGGGTCGTAACGTTGCATCCATGACCGAATCATCGACTCCGAAGCGCGTACTCGTCACGGGTGCCACCGGCTACATCGGCGGGCGGCTCGTGCCGCGATTGCTGGAGGCCGGGTACACGGTGCGGGTGCTCGTGCGCTCGCCGCAGAAGCTCACCGACGTACCCTGGCGCGAGCAGGTGGAGGTCGTCGAGGGTGATCTCGGGGACGCCGCGCGGGTCGCGTCGGCCTGCGAGGACGTCGACGTCGTCTACTACCTCGTGCACTCCATGGGCGGCAAGGGCGACTTCGAGCAGACGGAGCTCGCCGCCGCCGAGCACGTCGCCGCCGGCGCTGCGGCGGCCGGGGTCTCGCGCATCGTCTACCTCGGTGGCCTGCACCCCGAGGGCGTCGAGCTGTCGAAGCACCTGCGGTCCCGCACCGAGGTCGGGCGGATCCTGCTCGCCTCGGGCGTTCCGACGATCGTCCTGCAGGCCGGTGTGGTCATCGGCTCCGGATCGACCTCGTTCGAGATGATCCGCCATCTCACGGACATCCTGCCGTACATGCCGGCGCCGCGCTGGGTCCGGAACTTCATCCAGCCGATCGCGGTCCGTGACGTCCTGCACTACCTGCTCGCGGGCGCCGAGGTCGACCGCGACGTGAACCGCGCCTTCGACATCGGTGGCCCCGACGTCCTCCGGTACGGACAGATGATGAACGGCTACGCGGTCGAGGCCGGCCTCTCGCAGCGCCCGATCGCGCCGCTCCCGGTCCTCACCCCGTGGTTGGCCTCGCAGTGGGTGAACCTCGTGACGCCGATCCCGCGCCGGCTCGCGTCGCCGATCATCGAGTCGCTGCTCGTCGACTGCGTCATGGGCGATCACGACATCGACGCGGTCATCCCGCCGCCGGAGGGCGGTCTGACGGGGTACCGACGCGCGGTGCGCCTCGCACTGCAGCGCATGCGGGACGGTGAGGTCGAGACCTCCTGGCGGAACGCGACCGTCGACGGCGCGCCGAGCGACCCGCTGCCGAGCGACCCCGACTGGGCCGGACACACCGTCTACATCGATCTCAAGGAACGGAAGACCTCCGCGAGCGCCGACCGCCTCTTCTCGGTGATCGAGTCCATCGGCGGCGAGAACGGGTGGTACTCCTTCCCGCTGGCGTGGGCGATCCGTGGCTGGATGGACAAGCTCGTCGGTGGTGTCGGCCTCCGACGTGGTCGCGACGATCCGCAGCACCTCAGCGTGGGGGACGCCCTCGACTTCTGGCGGGTGGAGTACCTCGAACGCGGTCGGATGCTTCGCCTGCGCGCCGAGATGCGCGTGCCCGGACTCGCGTGGCTGGAGATGAGCGCGACCCCGGTCGGCGACGGCTCGGTCTACCGGCAGCGCGCGGTCTTCTTCCCGAAGGGGCTCGGCGGACGCCTGTACTGGTTCGCGATCCTGCCGTTCCACGGGGTCATCTTCAACGGGATGGCGAACCGCATCACGGAGGCGGCCGTAGCACTGCCGTCCGAGACCTCGGCCCAACGGAAGAACCGCGTCGGTCCGGTGTCGCCGGAGGAGCACAAGGCGGTCGACTCCGCCGAGGCGGACATGCAGGCCTCACGACCCACGCCGGAGGTCGCGGAGTAGCGTGGCCGTATGAGCGAACCCACCGTCGTCACCGTCACCGGAGCCGGAGGCCAGATCGGCTACTCCCTGCTCTTCCGCATCGCGTCGGGTCAGCTGCTGGGGCCCGACCGGCCCGTCGTCCTGCGCCTGCTCGAGATCCCGCAGGGTCTCGGAGCGGCCGAGGGGACGGCATTGGAACTGCAGGACTGCGCGTTCCCGCTCCTGGCCGGGGTGGAGGCGACGACCGAGCTGTCGCGCGCCTTCGACGGGGTGGACGTCGCGCTGCTCGTCGGTGCCCGTCCCCGTGGTCCGGGCATGGAGCGAGCCGACCTCCTCGCGGCCAACGGCGGGATCTTCGCACCGCAGGGCGCGGCGATCGGAGCCGGTGCGTCCGACGACGTGCGCGTCCTGGTGGTCGGCAACCCGGCCAACACGAACGCACTCATCGCCCAGTCGGCCGCCGCCGGGGTGCCGGCCGGACGGTTCACCGCCCTGACCCGACTCGACCACAACCGTGCCGTCGCGCAGTTGGCCGCCAAGACCGGCGCACCCGTGTCCGAGATCGACGGCGTCGTGATCTGGGGCAACCACTCGGCGACCCAGGTGCCGGACCTCTCCCACGCGACGGTCGGTGGTCGTCCGGCCCTCGAACTCGTCGACGAGGAGTGGATCGCCGACGAGTTCATGCCACGGGTGGCGAAGCGCGGTGCGGAGATCATCGCGGTCCGGGGCTCGTCGTCCGCCGCCTCGGCCGCTGCCGCCGCCATCGACCACGTGCACGACTGGGTGAACGGCACGGCGACCCCGGGCCGGCCGGAGCGCTGGACCTCCGTGGCGCTCCCATCGGAGGGCTGGTACGGCGTACCGGAGGGGCTCGTGAGTTCGTTCCCGGCCCGCTCGGTCGACGGACGCTGGGAGGTGGTCGAGGGGCTCGACATCGCACCCGTCTGGCAGCGGCGCATCGACGCTTCCGTGGTGGAACTCGAGGAGGAGCGGGCGGCGGTGCGGGCGCTCGGCCTGCTCGGCTGATCAGGCGATCGCGTCCCGCAAACGGTTGCATGGGGTACCCCCTGGGGGTATAGTGAAGGCTCCGATTCACTGAGGAGGACGCATGTCCGAGACCACCGCAACCACCACCTACCGCGTCGACGGCATGACCTGCGCGCACTGCGTGTCCGCTGTCACGACCGAGCTCTCCGCGCTCTCCGGTGTGGACGGGGTCGCCGTGGATCTCGACGCGGGGACGGTCACGGTCTCGGGTACCTCCTCGACGGACGAGGCCGCCATCGGTGCCGGCGTCCAGGAGGCCGGCTACACGCTCGTGGGTCGTCGCTGATGAGCGCGCCACTCATCCAGCTCGACCTCGACATCGAGGGCATGACCTGCGCGAGTTGCGTGGCACGCGTCGAGAAGCGGCTGACCGCGCTCGACGGTGTCGAGGCGCAGGTCAACCTCGCGACCGAACGGGCGACGGTGACCGCACCCTCCACCGTCACCGCGGACGAGCTGATCGCGGCCGTCTCGAAGGCCGGCTACACGGCGACGGTGCGTCCGCCCGCTGACGAACGCGCCGCAGTGAACCGGGAGCAGACTCCGACGTCGGGAACGACGCCCGACCCCTCGGCGACCGTGACGACGCTCCGCACCCGCCTCGTCGTCAGCGCGGTGCTGGCGCTGCCCGTCGTGCTGCTCGCGATGATCCCCGCCTGGCAGTTCGACCACTGGCAGTGGCTCTCGCTGACCCTCGCGACGCCGGTCGTCTTCTGGGGTGGGTACCCGTTCCACCGGGCGACGTTCGCGACGCTGCGGCACGGCTCGGTAACGATGGACACCCTCATCACGCTCGGGACGGGGGCAGCGTACCTGTGGTCCGTCTGGGCGCTCTTCTTCGGCATGGCCGGGATGACGGGCATGCGGCACGAGTTCACCTTCTTCGCACCCGACGCCGACCCGTCGAGCGCGCTGTACCTCGAGGTGGCCGCCGGCGTGACCGTCTTCCTGCTCGCCGGTCGCCTCATCGAGCAGCGGTCGAAGCGTGCCGCCGGCGAGGCACTCCGCGACCTCATGACGCTGGGCGCCTCGGAGGTATCCGTGCTCCGGCACCGTGCGCCGGACCCCACCGACCTCATGGCGCCCACCCGCACCGAGGAACGGATCCCGATCGGGCAGCTGCTCGTCGGAGACCACTTCCTCGTGCGTCCTGGTGAGTCCGTCGCCACCGACGGGGTCGTCGTCGAGGGGGCGGCGAGTGTCGACGAGAGTCTTGTGACAGGGGAGTCCGTCCCGGTCGAGCTCGTAGCCGGCTCGCGGGTCATCGGTGGCACGATCGCGCGCGGCGGCAGTCTCGTCGTGCGGGCGACGGCCGTCGGCGCCGAGACGCAGCTGGCGCGCATGGCGCAAGCGGTCGAGGCGGCGCAGCTCGGGAAGAGCCGGGTCCAACGGCTCGCCGACCGCGTCTCGAGCGTGTTCGTCCCGGTCGTGCTGGTGATCGCCCTCGGCACCGCCATCGTGTGGGCGCTCACCGGCTCGACCATGGAGGCGGCGTTCACCGCCGCGGTCGCCGTCCTCATCATCGCCTGCCCGTGCGCACTGGGGCTCGCGACCCCGGTGGCCCTCCTCGTCGGGACGGGACGCGGTGCGCAGCTCGGCATCCTCATCGCCGGACCGGAGGCGCTCGAGCAGGCGAGCGGGATCGACCGCATCCTGCTCGACAAGACGGGGACCGTCACGTCCGGGCGGATGAGCGTCACGGAGGTCTGGGCGGCCGGTGCGACGGACGAGGTGCTCGCCCTCGGCGCGGCGCTCGAGGCGGCCTCCGAGCACCCCATCGCCGAGGCGATCGTCGCGGAAGCGACCCGCCGCGACGCACCGCGTCCGGTGGTCTCGGACTTCGCGAGCCTCGAGGGTCTCGGCGTCACCGGCACGATCGACGGCGGAACCGTGCTGGCCGGACGTCCCGCCTTCGCGGAGGACCAGGGCTTCCGCATCGGACCGGACGCGGCGAGCGCCCTGGCTTCCGCCGCGGAGCGTGCGAGTACCGTGGTGGTCGTCGCCTGGGACGGCGAGGTCCGCGGCGTCGTCGAGGTCGCCGACACGGTGAAGCCGGAGGCCCGCGCCGCCATCGGACGCGCCGTGTCCCTGGGTATGACACCCGTGCTCCTCACCGGCGACAACGCGGCCGTTGCAGCGCGGGTCGCGGCCGAGGTCGGGATCACCGAGGTGATCGCTGACGCGAGCCCCGCCGACAAGGTCGCCGCCGTCGAACGGCTTCAGTCGGCCGGTCACCGCGTCGCCATGGTCGGCGACGGGGTGAACGACGCCGCGGCGATCGCCACGGCCGATCTCGGGATCGCCATGGGGACGGGCACGGATGCGGCCAAGGGTGCAGCCGACCTCAGCATCGTCTCCGGTTCCCTCGCCACGGCGATCGACGCCGTGCGGCTCTCCCGACGGACTTTCGGGATCATCCGCGGCAACATGTTCTGGGCGTTCGCGTACAACGTGGCGGCGATCCCGCTCGCCGCGCTCGGCCTCCTCAACCCGATGATCGCGGGTGCGGCGATGGCGTTCTCCAGCGTGTTCGTCGTGCTCAACAGCCTGCGTCTCCGCCGGTTCCGTCCGGCCGCCTGAGGTTACCCGTCGACCGACGGGCTGTGGCGGATACACTGTCCGCAGAACCGGTCGACGTGGATGGGTGGTGGTGAGGTGTCCAGTCCGTGGCTGGCGGCCCCGGCGCGTGCCGAAGCGCAGCGTGGACTCGTCCGACGGCTCGTCCGCGAGTCGTGGGAACGGTCGATGGGCCGTCATCTCGATCCGGACAACCTCATGCCGGAGCTCGCCTTCGACGAGGACGAGTTGCGCGACCACCGCCTCGGACACCCGCTCGCCGGCGTCCTCCCGGTGATCACCAAGCTGCTGGTCAACGACGCGGACGACGACTCCGGCATGCTCGTCGCGGTGGGCGACGCCATGGGGAGACTGCTCTGGGTGGACGGCGACCGTCATCTGCGGCGACGGGCGGAGGGCATGCTCTTCGTCGAGGGTGCCGGGTGGTCGGAGCGGGAGGTGGGGACGAGCGCGCCGGGCACCGCGCTCGAACTCGACCACGGCATCCAGATCCACGCGGCCGAGCACTTCAACCGCCTCGTGCACCCGTGGAGTTGCACGGCGGTCCCGGTGCACGATCCCGAGACCCGGCAGATCATCGGCGTGATCGACATCACCGGTGGCCCGCAGGCGGTCGCCTCGCATGCGCTGCCACTGATGGAGGCGACCGCGGCCGCCGTCGAGTCCGAGATCATGGTGCAGCGGCTGCGCGCGGTAGCCGACCGTCGGTTCGCCGGTCGCGCACACACGGACACACCCCGCCGGACGACCGCGGTGCGGCCCGGCCTGCAGGTGCTCGGTCGTGACACCGGCCTGCTGATCGGACACGGGGCGAGCCGCCCGACCGAGCTCAGCCGACGGCACGCCGAAATCCTGACGCTGCTGGCCTGGCACCACCAGGGCCTCACCGCCGACGCGCTCGCCGGGCTGCTCTACGACGGGGACGAGGCGGCGGTCACCCTCCGGGCGGAGCTCGTCCGGCTGCGGAAGGTGCTCGGCGGGACCGCACCGACACTCGTGCCGGCCTCGCGGCCGTACCGGCTCACCACCCCGCTCCAGCTCGACGCCCACCAGGTGCTGTCCCTCCTCGACCGCGGCGCCCACCGCGCAGCACTCGCCGCGTACCCGGGTCCGCTCCTGCCGGACTCCACCGCCCCCGGTGTCGTCGACCTCCGCGAGCGGGTCGCGACGCGCCTTCGCGAGGCGATGCTGACCGACGCCTCGGCGGACCTGCTGCACGACTACATCCGGACCGCGGCCGCGCCCGACGACGTCGAGGTCCTGCACGCCTGCCTCCGACTGCTGCCGCCGCGGTCACCGAAGCGCGCCGGCCTCGTCGCCCGCATCGAGGCGATCGACGCCGAGCTCTCGGCGTCCTGACGGCCGATCCGGTCCACGGACCTCGTCGCAACCTCCTGCAACCTCCCGCCGACTAGCGTCGACGGCACGCACCTGAGCGGTGCGACACCGACAACGTCGTCGACAAGGAGTGACATGACCGTCTACGCCAACCCGGGTACCGAAGGTGCCGTGTTCAGCTACGCCCCCCGCTACGACCACTTCATCGGGGGCGAGTACGTCCCGCCCGCGAACGGCCAGTACTTCGAGAACCAGACCCCGGTCACCGGAGCCGTGTTCACCGAGATCGCCCGAGGCACCGCGGCCGACGTGGACCGAGCGGTCGAGGCGGGATGGAAGGCGTTCCCCGCCTGGTCGAAGACGAGCGTCGCCGAGCGCGCGGTGATCCTGGGCCGCATCGCCGACCGCATGGAGGAACACCTCGAGGAGATCGCTGTCGCCGAGAGCTGGGAGAACGGCAAGCCGGTCCGCGAGACCCTGGCCGCCGACATCCCCTTGGCCATCGATCACTTCCGCTACTTCGCGGGGGCGATCCGCGCCCAGGAGGGCGGCATCTCGGAACTCGACCACGACACGGTCGCCTACCACTTCCACGAACCGCTCGGCGTCGTCGGACAGATCATCCCCTGGAACTTCCCGATCCTCATGGCCGTGTGGAAGCTCGCACCGGCGCTCGCCGCAGGCAACTGCGTCGTGCTGAAGCCGGCCGAGCAGACCCCGGCGTCGATCCACCTCATCGTCGACCTCGTGAAGGATCTGCTGCCGGCCGGCGTGCTCAACGTCGTCAACGGCTTCGGCATCGAGGCCGGGGCCCCACTGGCCTCCCACCCGCGGATCCGGAAGATCGCGTTCACCGGCGAGACGACGACCGGGCGCCTGATCATGCAGTACGCGAGCGAGAACCTCATCCCGGTGACGCTGGAGCTCGGCGGCAAGAGCCCGAACGTGTTCTTCGAGGACGTGGCCCGCGAGCACGACCAGTACTACGAGAAGGCGCAGGAGGGATTCAGCATGTTCGCCCTGAACCAGGGCGAGGTCTGCACCTGCCCGAGTCGGGCGCTCGTCCAACGGTCCATCTACGACGGCTTCGTGGGCGACGCGCTGACCCGCATCGGCAGGATCAAGCAGGGCAACCCGCTCGACACGGACACGATGATCGGTGCCCAGGCGTCGAACGACCAGCTCGAGAAGATCCTCTCCTACATGGACATCGGCAGACAGGGCGGCGCGAAGCTGCTCATCGGCGGCGAGCGAGCCGACCTCGGCGGTGAGTTGAGCGGCGGGTTCTACGTCCAGCCGACCGTCTTCGAGGGGACGAACGACATGCGGATCTTCCAGGAGGAGATCTTCGGGCCCGTGCTCGCGCTCACGAGCTTCGCGGACTACGACGAGGCGATCTCCATCGCGAACGACACCCTCTACGGTCTCGGCGCCGGGGTGTGGAGCCGTGAGGCGACGACGCTGTACCGGGCCGGGCGGGCGATCGAGGCGGGACGCGTCTGGTCGAACACCTACCACCAGTACCCGGCGCACGCGGCGTTCGGCGGGTACAAGCAGTCGGGCATCGGCCGGGAGAACCACAAGATGATGCTCGACCACTACCAGCAGACGAAGAACCTGCTCGTGAGCTACGCGGAGGGGCCGATGGGCTTCTTCTGATCGACATCCCCGGTCCCTGAGCCTGTCGAAGGGCGCCCATCGACAGGCTCGGGGACCGGCGGAGGGGCAGGGCCGGGCACACGACACGACGAAGGAGGACACCATGACCGGACGGGTCGACGTCACCGACGCTGCGGCCGCACTGGTGCGGGAGATGACCGCGCTGCACGGACCGCTCATGTTCCATCAGTCCGGCGGCTGCTGCGACGGGAGTTCGCCCATGTGCTACCCCGTCGGGATGTTCCGTACGGGCGCGGTCGACGTGCTCCTCGACACGCTCGACGTGCCCGGGCTCGACGCGCCCGTCGAGGTCTACATGTCGCGTTCCCAGTTCGAGTACTGGAAGTACACGCACCTGACGATCGACGTGGTGCAGGGGCGCGGCAGCGGGTTCAGCGTCGAGGCCCCGACGGGGCAGCGGTTCCTCATCCGTTCGCGCATGCTCGACGACGCCGAACTGGAGCGGTTCGGGCTCGTCCACAGCGCGCCGGACTGAGCGCTCGCGACCGATGCGGCCGATGGCGTAGACTGGGCACACGCCCGTCGGGCGCCCGTGTCGGTCTCGTGCAACGCTCTGTTGCTCCACGACGACCAGTCGGGCCCGGCGCCCGTCTCTTCCGGCCCCTCGGCCGATGAGGCTCTTCGACTGCTCAGGAGGAGCATGCCGCACACCGGCCAGCAACGCCGTTCCCAGGGGCGTTCCAGCACCCGTTCATCTGGCCGCTCGAACCCCAGAGGGTCCTCGTCGCGTCACGACGACGACGCGCCGATCATCCCCATCCTCGCCCGCAAGGTGCGCGAGGTCGAGGCGAAGGCGCAGAAGGGCAAGGTCGGGCCGACCAACCGGACCAAGTACCAGGTCATCGCCTTCCTCGTCCGCGAGGAACGCGCCAGGGTCAAGGCCGACACGACGTACAGTGACGCCACGCGGGCCGAGCTCCTGAAGCGCCTCGACGGTGTGGCGACCATCCTCGCCAAGACGGCGGCGCGCGACACCTCGCTCATCCAGCTCCTCGAGGCCGATGCGGCGACGAGCCCCGTCGCGCAGCGGCTCCGGCGCGACTGGCTCCTCGAGTCGGGCGCCGAACTCAGCGCCGACGAACTCATCATCACCGTCGAGAAGCCCGTCGTGGAGTCCGTCGTCCCGGCCGAGCTCGCCGAGAAGCAGGTCATCCCGCAGTCGGTCAAGGCACGTCAGTTGGCCAATCCGTTCCTCGCCCCGGACTTCAGCCAGGCGGCACCGCAGCCGACCGTGCGTCGACGACTCGACAGCTGGGAGCTCATGGGCCCCCTCTACAAGGCGTTCGAGCTCGGTTCCGGCGGGGGAGCGGCCTCGATGAACCTGCCAGAGGCCCCGAAGCTCGACCGGCTCTCGCCGCGCGGCCTCGAGATCATGAAGCACCAGGCGCGCTTCGTCGAGAGCGTCCGTGAAGGACACCGTTCGTTCCTGCTCGCCGACGAGCCTGGCCTCGGCAAGACCGCACAGTCGGTCCTCGCCGCCTCGGTCGCCGAGGCGTACCCGCTCCTCGTCATCGTCCCGAACGTCGTCAAGATGAACTGGGCGCGCGAGGTCGAGCGCTGGACGCCGCACCGACGCGCCACGGTCATCCACGGCGACGGCCAGGCGCTGGACGCCTTCGCCGACGTCATCATCGTGAACTACGAGGTCCTCGACCGCCACCTCGCCTGGCTCGGGACGCTCGGCTTCCGCGGCATGGTGGTCGACGAGGCGCACTTCATCAAGAACCTCCACTCCCAGCGTTCGCAGCACGTGCTGTCACTCGCGAACCGGATCCGGAAGGCGACGCCCGGCCAGGATCCGCTGCTGCTCGCGCTGACGGGTACGCCGCTGATCAACGACGTCGAGGACTTCAACGCCATCTGGCAGTTCCTCGGCTGGATCAAGGACGGCAAGCCGACCGCCGAACTCATGGAGCGGCTCGAGGACACCGGCCTGACCCCGGCCGAGCACGCCTTCTACGCCGCCGCGCGGTCCGCCGTCATCGACATGGGCATCGTGCGCCGCAAGAAGCTCGACGTCGCCAAGGACCTGCCCGCCAAGCGCGTCGCCGACCTCCCGGTCGAGCTCGACGACGAGGCGATCCGGTCCATCCGCGACGCCGAGGCCGAGCTCGGGCAACGGCTCAAGTCCCGCTACGTGCGGGTCCTGGAGTCGCGTGGTGAGCGCGTCGACGCGCTGCACGAGCCGAACACCGACCTCATGCGCATGGTCGCCCAGGCCGAGCTCGACGAGTCCAAGGCCGCCGGTGGCACGGAGAACGTGTTCACCATGATCCGCAAGATCGGTCAGGCCAAGGCCGTCCTCGCCGCCGACTACACGGCGCAGCTCGCGAGGTCCGTGGGCAAGGTCGTGTTCTTCGCGAAGCACATCGACGTCATGAACGCGGCCGAGCAGCTGTTCGCGGGTCGCGGCTTGAAGACGGTGTCGCTCCGCGGCGACCAGACCGCGCAGGCGCGTCAGACCGCGATCGACGCGTTCAACACCGATCCGGAGGTCGCGGTCGCGGTCTGTTCGCTCACCGCCGCGGGCGTCGGCGTCAACCTGCAGGCCGCGTCGAACGTCGTGCTCGCAGAGTTGTCCTGGACGGCCGCCGAGCAGACCCAGGCGATCGACCGCGTGCACCGCATCGGTCAGGAGGAGCCGGTCACCGCCTGGCGGATCATCGCCGCGCACACGATCGACGCGAAGGTCGCGGAACTCATCGACAGCAAGCAGGGCCTGGCCGCTCGCGCGCTCGACGGCAGCGACCAGGACGTCGCATCGGTCGACTCGGTGCAGCTGAACGCCCTCGTCCACCTGCTCCGCGAGGCGCTTGGGGCCTGACGACCGATACGTCCGGCCGGATGACCACGGGTCGCCCGGCCGGACGTCGTCGGCGGGTCAGACGCCGAGAGCCGCCTTCACCTGCGCGAGCGACGGGTTCGTCGCGGTCGAGCGGTCGGGGAAGATCACCGTCGGGACCGTCTGGTTGCCGCCGTTCAGCGAGGCGACGAGGTCGGCGGTGCCCGGGACCTGCTCGATGTCGACCTCGGTGAACGGGATGCCGGCTGCGGACAGCTGGTGCTTCAGTCGGGCGCAGTACCCGCACCAGGTCGTGGAGAACATCGTGATGCCGCCATCGGCGGGCAGGTAGTCGTCGGCACTCATCCCAGCAGCCTAACCCCGGTGGACGAGGCACCGACCCCCTGGGCCGGAGGACCACCGGCGCCGGATGAAGCACCGTCGGCGAGACGGTATTGTCGGGGATGACTCCCGGCACCTGAGGTGCCCCGATCCCCATGAGGACTGTTGATATGAGAATTGGTGTGCTCACGAGCGGCGGCGACTGCCCCGGCCTGAACGCGGTCATCCGAGGAGCGGTCCTCAAGGGGACGAAGATCCACAACCAGGAGTTCATCGGCATCCGCGACGGGTGGCGAGGTGTCGTCGAGGGCCTGACGATGCCGCTCGACCGCCACAGTGTGCGCGGTCTCGCCAAGCAGGGTGGCACCATCCTCGGCACGAGCCGGACCAACCCGTTCGAAGGACCCCACGGCGGCCCGGAGAACGTCCAGCACACCATGGACCGGCTCGGCATCGACGCGCTCATCGCCATCGGCGGCGAGGGCACGCTCGCCGCGGCGAAGCGTCTGACCGACGCCGGCCTCAAGATCGTCGGCGTCCCCAAGACGATCGACAACGACCTCGACGCCACCGACTACTCCTTCGGCTTCGACACCGCCGTCGAGATCGCGACCGAGGCCATCGACCGCCTTCGGACGACCGGCGAGTCGCACAAGCGGTGCATGGTCATCGAGGTCATGGGCCGGCACGTCGGCTGGATCGCTCTGCACGCCGGTATGGCGGCGGGTGCCCACGCCATCCTCATCCCGGAACAGCCGCAGTCGATCGAGCAGATCTGCGAGTGGGCGGACAGCGTCTACCAGCGCGGTCGCGCCCCGATCATCGTCGTGTCCGAGGGCTTCACGCTCGACACCATGGAGACCGCGCACTCCGAGAAGGGACTCGACGCGTTCAACCGTCCCCGTCTCGGCGGCATCGCCGACGTGCTGGCACCCGAGATCGAGCGCCGCACGGGCATCGAGTCGCGCGCGACCGTGCTCGGCCACCTGCAGCGCGGTGGCGTCCCGAGCGCCTACGACCGCGTGCTCGCCACCCGCCTCGGCATGGCCGCCATCGACTCCGTCATGGCCGGCGATTGGGGCACGATGATCGCCCTCCGAGGCACCGAACTCGTCAACTGCCGCTTCGAAGAGGCGCTCGGCAAGCTGAAGACCGTGCCGCAGGAGCGCTACGACGAAGCGGCGATCCTCTTCGGCTAGACACCCGCCGCACCGACGACGCCCCTGCTCCCGACGGAGCAGGGGCGTCGTCGCTTCGGATCAGGCCGGATCGGTGTCCGTGAGTCCGAGCACGTCGAGCAGCCAGGCGAGCTCCTCGGCGCGCTCGCGCCACGCGTTGTACCGACCGCTCACCCCACCGTGCCCGGCGCTCATCTCGATCTTCATCAGTGCCGGCGCTCCGGCGTCCCGCAGGCGGGCCACCCACTTCGCGGGTTCCACGTACAGGACGCGGGTGTCGTTGAGACTCGTCGTCGCGAGGATGCGCGGGTAGCGCTTCTCCGGGTCGACGTTCTCGTAGGGACTGTAGGCCTTCATGTACGCGTAGACCTCGGGGTCGTGGAGCGGATCGCCCCACTCGTCCCATTCGATGACCGTCAGGGGGAGCGACGGGTCGAGGATACTCGTCAGCGCGTCGACGAACGGGACGCCGGCGAGGATGCCCGCGAAGCGGTCGGGAGCACGGTTCGCCACGGCGCCCATGAGGAGGCCGCCGGCGCTGCCGCCCTCGGCGACGAGGCGGGCAGGCGTCGTCCAGCCCTCGCGGATGAGGTGGTCGGCCACGTCGACGAAGTCGCTGAAGCTGTTCTGCTTGTGGAGCTTCTTGCCGTCCTCGTACCAGTGGCGCCCGAGTTCACCGCCGCCGCGCACATGGGCGATCGCGAAGGTCACGCCGCGGTCGAGCATCGACAGTCTCGCGATCGAGAAGGACGGGTCCATGCTGGCCTCGTACGAGCCGTACCCGTAGAGGTGGAGCGGCCCGGGCCCCTCGACACCGACCCGGCGCACGATGGAGATCGGTACCCGGGTCCCGTCCACGGCCGTCGCCCACTCCCGGAACTGCTCGTAATCCGCCGGGTCGTAGTCGCCGAGGACCGGCTGCTGCTTGCGCACGAAGCGTTCGCCGGACCGGAGGTCGAGTTCGAGCACGGTGGACGGCGTCACGAGGGACCCGTATCCGAACCGGAGCATCGGTTGAGCCCATTCACCGTTGCCGTGCCAGCCGACGGTGGACAGCGGTTCGTCGAAGGCGATCTCGTCGATGTCGCCACTCGTCGGGTCGAGCAGGCCGATGCGGGTCAGGCCGTCGCGCCGGTAGGAGACGGTGGTCACGGCCTCGAACGCCTCGACGTCCTCGAGCCGGCGCTCGCTGCTGCGCGCGACGACGACCCGCGCCGTGCCGAGCGGATCCGACAGCGGCACCTCCACGAGCTCGAAGTCCGGCGCGTCCCGGTTGTGCAGGATGAGCAACCGGTCTGCGCCGTCGGCCACCCGGTGTTCGACGCTGTACTCGACGCCGTCGGTCCGCGGCCAGACGATCCGCGCCTCCTCGGACAGTGCGTCGGCGGGGACGAGTCGGGTCTCGCTCGTGACCGAGGAGCCTGCCTCGATCAGGAGCAGCGCGCGGCTGCGGGTGAATCCGGCGCCGACCCAGAACCGCTCGTCGGGCTCGTGGAAGAGGACCGTGTCGTCGTCCTGGGATGTCCCCACCCGGTGCAGGTGCACGGTGTCGGGGCGCCAGCTCTCGTCGACCGTCGTGTAGACGATGGCGGTGCCGTCGGGGGAGAACTCCGCCCCGCCCGCGGTCCCGAGGAGCTCGTCGTCGAGGTCGACGCCACTCGCGAGGTCCCGGACACGGACGGTGTACCGCTCGTCGCCTTCGACGTCGACGCCGTAGAGCAGTCGCGTGCCGTCGTCCGACACGTCGAAGCTGCCGAGGGAGAAGAACTCGTGGCCCTCCGCCTCGACGTTGGCGTCGAGGATGATCTCCTCGCCGGGGGCCGCGCCGCCCTCGGGCAGGGTCGGCGGCGTCCAGTCCTCCGGGTCGGCGACCGGGATGCGGCACTGGATGCCGTACTGGCGGCCTTCGACACTGCGGCCGTAGTACCACCATGCACCGGACCGGGTCGGGACCGAGAGGTCGGTCTCTAGCGTGCGACGCTTGATCTCCTGGAAGATGCGCTCGCGCAGTCCGGCCAGATGCGCCGTCTCCTGTTCGGTGTAGGCGTTCTCCGCCTCCAGGTGCGCGATCACCTCAGGCGACTCCTTCTCGCGGAGCCACTCGTACGGGTCGACCACGGTGTCGCCGTGGTGGGTGCGTTCGGTCGGTCGGGTCTGGGCACGGGGGGCAGAGAGCTTCGCCATGGTCCAACGCTAGTCGAGGCGCGCCCTCCCAGCCCGCTCGGAGCCATCCGAGGGCCGCCGGGTCTAGCGTGGGGTGATGACGACCATCCCAACATTCGCGCTCAACGACGGTTCGAGCGTCCCCGCGATCGGTTTCGGCACGTACCCCCTGCGGGGCCGCGAGGGCACCGACGCCACGCTGTCCGCCATCGATGCGGGCTATCGACTGATCGACACCGCCGTCAACTACCGCAACGAGGACGCCGTCGGCGCAGCGGTCCGCGAGACCGACGTGTCCCGCGACGAACTCGTCGTCGCGACGAAGCTGCCCGGCCGCGACCACGGTTTCGAGGAGACCATCACCTCGTGCCGCGGATCCCTGGCCTCGCTCGGCCTCGACCACATCGACCTGTACCTCATCCACTGGCCGAACCCCTCCGTCGGCCGCTTCGTCGAGTCGTGGAAGGCCATGATCCAGCTGCAGCGCGAGGGCCTCGTCCGCAGCATCGGCGTCTCGAACTTCACCGAGGAGTTCCTGACCCGCCTCGCCGACGAGACGGGTGTGCTGCCGGCCGTCAACCAGGTCGAGTTGCACCCGTACTTCCCCCAGGAGGAACTCCTCGCGTTCCACCGCGAACACGGTGTCCTGACCGAGGCCTGGAGCCCGCTCGGCAAGGCGCAGGCACCGTTCGCCGAGGAGCCCGTCGCAGCGGCCGCCGCGGCGCACGACGTCTCGCCGGCGCAGGTCGTCCTCCGCTGGCACCACCAGCGCGGCGTGCTCCCCATCCCGAAGTCCGCGTCCCCGGAACGCCAGCGCACGAACATCGACGTCTTCGACTTCGCACTCAGCGACACCGAGGTGCAGGCGATCACCGCACTCGGGCGGACCGACGGCAGGCTCTTCGACGGAGACCCCAACACCCACGAGGAGATGTGAGTCCCGGCGGGCGCGTCCGCGCGCCCGCCGGCACCCCTCCTAGACTTGGCCGGGTGAAGCCCAGACGTCGTCGCCTGTCCCCGGTCCGTGCCCACGCGTCGCGGGTGCTCCTCGTCGCCCTCGCCCTGGCGGTGGGTGCACCGCTCGTCGCGACCCTCGCGAGCACGCCGCCCGCCGCGGCCGACGCTCGGACCGACGTGTCCGACTTCACCTTCTCGTCCTTCGACGGCGACTACACCCTGAGCCGTGGCGGCGACGGTCAGGCCGAGCTGCGCGCGGTCGAGACCTTCGTCGCGGAGTTCCCCGAGTCCGACCAGAACAAGGGCATCATCCGAGCGATCCCCGACGAGTTCGACCGGGCACCACTGCACACGGAGATCGTCTCGGTGACCGACGCCGACGGTGCGCCCGTGGAGTGGGAGACCGACCGCGACGGCGACTTCCTCGAGCTGTCGCTCGGAACGGACGACTACGTGCGCGGCACGCAGAGCTACGTGATCACCTACACGCAGCGCGGCGTCGTCGGCGCCTATCGCGACACACGCTCCGACGAGTTCTACTGGGACGCGCCAGGGACCGGTTGGGACCAGCCGTTCGCCGACGCCAGCATGACGGTGCGGGTCGCCCCCGACATCGCTGACGCGCTCACCGGTGACGGCGCCTGCTACCGCGGGGATCCGGACGACAGCTCGCCGTGCGACCTCTCCCAGGCGGAGGACGCCGATGGCGACGTCTTCACGACCGCCTCCGTCCCGCTGCAGGCCCGCCAGACGCTGACGGTCGCGATCGGGTTCGAACCGGGCACCTTCGTCCAACCGCCCCGCCCCGGCGAGGCACCGGTCTTCTCCATCGTCCCGATCGTCCTCGGCGCGCTGTCGGCCGCGGGGCTCGGAGCACTCCTGTGGATCCGACTGCGCTTCTGGCGTGACCACCCCGGTCGTGGCGTCATCGTGCCGCAGTACTCCGTCCCGAAGCAGATGAACCTCCTGCTGGCGGGCGACCTCGCCGGACGCGCCTCCTCGTCGATGGCAGCCGAGATCGTCAGCCTCGCCGTCCGCGGCAAGCTCCGGATCGTGGACGGACCGGGCAAGAAGGACTACTCCCTGCAGTACCTCGACGACAGCGCGACGGATGAGCAGGAGCGGCGCGTGCTCGCCGCGCTCTTCCCCGACCGGAACCGACCGCGGGAGATGAAGCAGGTCGACCCGGCGCTCGGCAAGGCGGTCACCGCGGAACTCGCGGCCGCCAAGCGGAACGCCCTCGACCTCGGCCTCCGACGCTCGGTCTCCTCCGGGCGGGCGTGGATCATCGTGGGGGCGCTCGCCGTCCTCGGCGTCGCCGGGATCGTCTTCTTCGGGGTCGCCTACTCCCAGCGAGCGGACAACGGCTGGTCGGTCACCGCGCTCTTCGTGACCGGGATCGCGCTGCTCGCCGGGATCGTGTTGGCCATCGCGCCGAAACCGCTCACCGCCACCGGTGCCGATGCGCGGGACGAGTTGCTCGGCCTCCGCGACTACCTCGCGCTGGCGGAGCAGGACCGCTTCCGCATGTTGCAGAGCCCCGACGGTGCCGAACGGGTGGACCTCGGCGACCCCGGCCAGCTCGTCCGGGTCACCGAACGGCTCCTGCCCTTCGCCGTGCTCTGGGGCGTGGAGCGCGAGTGGGCGAAGGAGCTGGGCATCCGCTACGAGCAGGCCGGGAGCGCGCCGTCGTGGTACGCCTCGAACACCCCGTTCCAGGCGGCGATGTTCGCGAACGCGTTCTCCGGCTTCTCCGGATCGGCCTCGAGTACGTCGGCGTCCTGGTCCACCAGCGGGGGAGCGAGCTCGTCCGGCGGCTCGACGGGCGGCGGCTTCGCGGGCGGCGGCGGAGGCGGCGGAGGCGGCGGCGGGCGCTGATCGGCGTCGAGTTGACCTCGACCGGGCAGGGTGTAAGGATCGTGTACGGCGGGTGAACCGCCCGTATCCAGCACGTGAATTCCCCCCAAACACCTCGTCGGGGAGCACTGTGTCCGTATTCGCTCCGCCTCGAGAAAGACACCAGTGGAACTCGTTACCCTGACTGTCGTGCTGGTCATCGCACTGGCCCTGTTCTTCGACTTCACGAACGGGTTCCACGACACGGCGAACGCCATGGCGACCCCGATCGCCACGGGCGCCCTCAAGCCGAAGACCGCCGTCCTGCTCGCCGCGATCCTCAACCTCGTCGGTGCGTTCCTGTCCACGGAGGTCGCGAAGACCATCTCGGGCGGGCTCATCCGGGAGGGCGAGGGCGGCATCCGGATCGGACCGGAGCTGATCTTCGCCGGACTCATCGGCGCGATCGTCTGGAACATGCTGACCTGGCTCCTCGGTCTGCCGTCGTCCTCCAGCCACGCCCTGTTCGGCGGCCTCATCGGCGCGGCGATCGTCGGCGCCGGCTTCGGCTCGATCGACTTCGGTGTGGTCCTCTCCAAGGTCATCCTCCCGGCGTTGATCGCCCCCGTCACGGCGGGCGTGGTCGCCTATTCGGCGACGAAGCTCGCCTACCGGATCACGCGGCGCTACGACGGTAAACCCGACGGCCGCGACGGGTTCCGGTACGCGCAGATCTTCTCCTCGTCCCTCGTCGCCCTCGCGCACGGTACGAACGACGCACAGAAGACCATGGGCGTCATCACCCTCACCTTCATCGCGGTCGGCGTGCAGGCGGTCGGCACCGGCCCCGAGCTCTGGGTCATCGTCGTCTGCGCCCTCGCCATCGCGCTCGGCACCTACATGGGCGGCTGGCGGATCATCAAGACCATCGGCACCGGGCTCACCGACGTCAAGCCGGCACAGGGCTTCGCGGCCGAGACGAGCACCGCCGCCACGATCCTCGCGTCGAGCCACCTCGGCTTCGCCCTCTCCACCACGCAGGTCGCCTCCGGGTCCGTCATCGGCTCCGGCCTCGGGCGACGCGGATCGAAGGTCCGCTGGGGGACCGCCGGGCGGATCGCCCTCGGTTGGTTGATGACCCTTCCCGCGGCCGGCATCGTCGGAGCACTCGCCGCCGCCGTCGCCCACCTCGGTCTCGTCGGCATCATCATCGACGCCGTGGTGGGGGTCGGCGTCATCCTCACCATCTTCCTCATCTCGCGCCGGAACCAGGTCGACCACAGCAACGTCGTCAGTGAGGTCGCCGACTCCGGTCGCGCGGTCAAGATCAAGCGCAACCCCAAGCCCAAGAAGGTGAAGAAGTGATCGACTGGGCAGCATTCCTGATCGTCTTCGCGACGTCGCTCGTCGGCGCGACCGCGATCGTCAGCCTGTACTCCCTCGGGCTCCGGCTCCTGACCACCGCCGGGCGCGTGCCCGTGGTGGCGCCGGCCGAGTTCACCGACGCGATCACGGTCATCACGCCGGAGGAGGCCGCGAAGGCCGCGAAGCGCGCTGCGAAGGCCGCTCGGAAGAACCCGTTGACCCCAGCCCAGCAGAACCTGGCCCGCGCCGGTGCCTACGCCTGCTTCGCCCTGTGTGCGGGGGCGGTCCTCTTCGGCATCTACCTGATCGTGCCCTTCTTCCACCAGGGCTGACCCCGCGGATTCGCCAGCGCACCGCGCTGACGCGAGCGCGGGCCACCGGTCCGGGCCCGATGCGTGTGGGTGCGCCGGCGCGGTGCGCTGGCGTGAAACGCATCTACCCGGCGTGACCGCTGGTCACACACGTGAGCGCGGGGCTCCAGAGACCCGCGCTCACGCGTACGACCCGCGCTGGCGCCAGCGCACCGCGCTGACGCCCCGCACCGGACGGGTCAGGCGGTCTTCCGCCAGCGACCGATGGTCGTCATCACGTGGTAGATGACGATCGCGGCGATCGTGCCGAGCGCGATCCCGTTGAAGCTGACGTCACCACCCGCCACCCAGGTGAAGTCGGCGATGCCGATGATGAGGGCCGTCGCCGCGGTGAACTGGTTGACGGGCTTCGAGAAGTCGACCTTGTTGTCGAGCCAGATCTTCACGCCGATGATGCCGATGAGTCCGTACAGGGCCGTCGTGACGCCGCCGAGGACGCCCGCCGGGATGGTGTTGATGACCGCACCGACCTTGGGGGAGAGGCCGAGGAGGACCGCGAACAGACCGGCGACCCAGTAGGCCGCCGTGGAGTAGACCCGTGTCGCCGCCATGACGCCGATGTTCTCGCCGTAGGTCGTCGTGCCCGAACCGCCGCCGAAGCCGGCCAGCATCGTCGCCAGGCCGTCGGACAGGAGTGCGCGACCGGTCTGCTTGTTCACGGAGGCGTCGGTCATCTGTGCGACACCCCGGATGTGGCCGACGTTCTCGGCGATGAGGACGAGCACGACGGGGAGGAACGCCGGGAGGACCGCCCAGACCGCCGGGTTCGAGATCGGGTTGTCCGCGAGGTGGAACTCGGGGAGGCCGACCCATGCGGCGTCCGCGATCTTCGAGAAGTCGATCTCCTGGCGGATCGCCGCGACGATGTACCCGACCACGACACCGATGACGATCGACAGACGGCCGAGGATCCCTCGGAACACCACGGTCGACAGGATGACGGCCGCGAGCGTCACGAGGGCGGTGATCGGAGCCGCCACGAAGTTGTTCTTCGCGGCGGGGGCGAGGTTGAACCCGATGAGCGCGACGATGGCACCGGCGACGACCGGCGGCATGAGCGCATCGATCCACCCGGTTCCCGTGACCTGCACGACGACGCCGACGAGCGCCAGGAGGAGGCCCACCGCGAGGATGCCGAAGAGGGCGCTGCCCATGCCCTGGCTTGCGACCGCGGCGGAGATGGGGGCGATGAAGGCGAACGACGAGCCCAGGTAGCTCGGCACGCGGTTCTTGGTGATGACGAGGAACAGGAGGGTGCCGACGCCCGAGAAGAACAGCGTCGTGGTGGGCGGGAACCCGGTCAGCACCGGGACGAGGAACGTGGCACCGAACATCGCGACGACGTGCTGCATGCCGAGGCCGATGGTCCGCGGCCAGGTGAGCCGTTCACCGGGGCCGACGATCGCGTGGGTCGGGACGTGCTTGCCGTCGCCGTGCAGAGTCCAGGGCAGCGCCATGTGAGCTCGATTCCGTGAGGAGGGTGCTGGTTAAGGGGTCCAGCCGATCGTAGCGGCACCCTCGCATCCCGGTCGTCGCGGGGCGGTCCGCCGTGCCGGTACGCTGGTTGCTTCGATGCAGACCCAGGAGGTCCAGTGACCACGACGCCCACCGCTCCGCGCTCGTTCCGAGAGCGTCTCGACGGTTTCTTCGAGATCAGCAAGCGCGGCTCGACCGTCGGAGGCGAGGTGCGCGGCGGGCTCGTGACCTTCGTCGCGATGGCCTACATCGTCATCCTCAACCCGATCATCCTGAGCGGCTCGGCCGACGTCACCGGTGGCGAACTCGGCTTCGCCCAGGTCGCGGCCGTGACCGCGCTGACCGCCGGTGTCATGACGATCCTCTTCGGACTCGTCGCACGCCTGCCGTTCGCCTTCGCGGCGGGTCTCGGCATCAACTCCTTCCTCGCCGTGAGCGTCGTCGGTCAGGTCACCTGGGCCGAGGCGATGGGGCTCGTCGTCATCAACGGTCTGATCATCGTCCTCCTCGCGGCGACCGGCCTCCGCGCCATGATCTTCAACGCGGTGCCCATCCAGCTGAAGATCGCGATCACCGTGGGCATCGGTCTCTTCATCGCGTTCATCGGCTTCGTCGACGCCGGTTTCGTCCGGTCGACGGGCGCCGGTTCGCCGCCGGTCGGGCTCGGGATCGAGGGCTCGGTCGCCACGGTGCCGACCGCCGTCTTCGTGATCTCCCTGCTGCTCACGGGCGTGCTCGTCGCGCGCAAGATCAAGGGTGCCCTGCTCATCGGCATCGTCGCCTCCACGATCATCGCCATCATCGCCGAGGCGATCTTCAAGGTCGGTGCCTCGAACGGCGGGGAGAACGCCGGTGGCTGGAACCTGAGCGTCCCGACCCTGCCCACCCAGGTCGTCGGGGTCCCGGACCTCAGCCTGCTCGGCCAGGTGAGCTTCGGCGGCTTCGAGCGCATCGGCGTCCTCGCCGCGCTCATGCTCGTGTTCACCCTCGTGTTCACGAACTTCTTCGACGCCATGGGCACGATGACCGGGCTCTCGAAGGAGGCAGGTGTGGCGGACGCCAAGGGCGACTTCCCGCGACTCCGCTCGGCGCTCATCGTCGAGGGTGTCGGCGCGGTCGCCGGTGGCGCGACCTCGTCCTCTTCCTCGACCGTCTTCATCGAATCCGGCGCGGGCATCGGCGAAGGGGCACGGACCGGCCTCGCGAACCTCGTGACCGGCGCGCTGTTCCTGCTCGCCATGTTCTTCACGCCGCTCACGCAGATCGTGCCCTCCGAGGTCGCGGCCGCCGCGCTCGTCATCGTCGGGACGCTCATGATGTCGCAGATCAAGGACATCGTCTGGACCGAGTTCTCGGTCGCGCTCCCGGTGTTCCTGACGGTCGTCGTCATGCCGCTGACGTACTCGATCGCCAACGGCATCGGCGCCGGCTTCATCGCCTGGGTCGTGCTCCGCTCCCTGTCCGGGAAGGCGCGCGAGATCAGCCCGCTGCTGTGGGTCGTCGCAGCCGGGTTCCTCGTCTTCTTCGCCCGCGGACCCATCGAGCAGCTCCTCGGCGTCGCGTCCTGACCGGACCGTCGGCCGTCCGCGGACGGCCGACGGCTCCGTCGGGGGTGCGTCCTAGACTCGTGCCATGACTTCCGACGTCCGATTCGGTCAGTACCCGGCACCCGGCCGGGTCATCGTCCACCTCAGCGATCCGCACCTCCTGGCCGACGGCCGACGCCTCTACGACGCGGTCGACGTGCAGGCCAACCTGGAGCAGGCCCTCCGC
Organism: Plantibacter sp. MDV22-iso1; assembly: GCF_058408345.1. Lineage (NCBI taxonomy): Bacteria > Bacillati > Actinomycetota > Actinomycetes > Micrococcales > Microbacteriaceae > Plantibacter > Plantibacter sp. MDV22-iso1. The sequence goes on along the minus strand of NZ_JBZVDY010000003.1, from coordinate 100,111 downwards.
CAGATCGAGCGCATGCAGCTCCGGCCCGACGCGATGGTGTTCACGGGCGACCTGGCCGACCTCGGCGAGGCCGACGCGTACCGTCGCCTGCGCGAGCGCGTCGAGCCCGTCGCCGAGCGCCTCGGTACCACGATCGTCTGGCTCATGGGCAATCACGACGAGCGCTCGGTCATGCGGACGGAGCTGCTCGACCTCCCGGCGGGGGAGCAGCCGCTCGACGCCGTCTGGGACTTCGGCGGACTGCGCGTCATCGGTCTCGACTCGACCGTCCCGGGCTGGCATCACGGCGAGCTGGAGGACAGCCAGCTGGAGTGGCTGCAGACGGTCCTGGCCACCCCGGCGCCCCTCGGCAGCATCCTGGCCATGCACCACCCGCCGGTGCCCTCGAGCATCCCGTTCTTCGACATCCTCGAACTCCGCGATCAGCACCGGCTCGAGGCCGTGCTGCGGGGGAGCGACGTGCGCGCCATCCTGGGCGGCCACTTGCACTACTCCACCTCGAGCACCTTCGCGGGCATCCCCGTCCAGGTCGCGAGCGCGAGCTGCTACTCGATGAACCTCTCGCTGCCGTCCGTGGAGGTGAACGGGATGTTCGGCGGTCAGTCGTTCAACCTCGTCCACGTGTACGACGACCGCATCACCCACTCCACGGTGCCGCTCGGTGACTACACCACCGCGGGCACCTTCAGCGCGGCGTTCGTCGACCGCATGGCCGCCCTGAGCCCGGCCGAGCGGCTCGAGGCGTTCTCGCGCAAGCGGTGACCCACGGGAGCTGAACCGCAGGCACGGAACCGTCTCGTGTCCGAGACACCGCAGCGGCATCGGGGATCGCGCCCGGCTACGCTGGAGGGGACATCCACCCACCAGGCAACGGAGCCACGAGTGACGATCAGCACCACCAGCAGCAGCATCCCCACCACCCTTGGAGCAGACGACGACATGGCGGACAGGACGAACAGCGACGAGACTCGGACGGAGTCGGATTCCCTCGGTTCGATGGAGATCCCGGCCGACGCGTACTGGGGCATCCACACGGCACGCGCGCTCGAGAACTTCCCCATCACGAAGCGTCCGATCTCCGTCTACCCCGACCTCGTCGTCGCCATCGCGAGCGTCAAGCAGGCCGCCGCCCGCGCGAACGCCGAGATCGGGGTCCTCGACCCGGCGAAGGCGAACCTCATCGACCGCGCGTGCCAGATCATCATCGACGGTGACTTCCACGAGGAGTTCCTCGTCGGCGTGATCCAAGGCGGTGCGGGCACGTCGACGAACATGAACGCGAACGAGGTGATCACGAACATCGCGCTCGAGCTCGCCGGCCACGCCAAGGGCGAATACCAGTACCTGCACCCGCTCGACGACACCAACCGGTCGCAGTCCACCAACGACGTCTACCCGACCTCGATCAAGATCGCGCTCGCGTTCTCGCTGCAGTTCCTCCTGACGGAGCTCGGCCTGCTGCGCGACTCGTGCAGCGCCAAGTCCGCCGAGTTTTCCCACGTCCTCAAGGTCGGACGCACGCAGCTCCAGGACGCCGTCCCGATGACCCTCGGACAGGAGTTCCACGGCTTCGCGACGACGCTCACCGAGGACTACGACCGTCTGCACGAGACCCTCTGGCTGCTCGCCGAGGTCAACCTCGGCGCCACCGCGATCGGGACGGGGATTACCGCCGACCCGCGCTACGCGGAAGCCGTCGTCCGTCACCTCAACCAGATCACGGGCCTCACGCTCACGACGGCTCCCGACCTCATCGAATCGACGAGCGACGCCGGCGGGTTCATGTCGTTCAGCGGCATCCTGAAGCGGAGCGCCATCAAGCTCTCCAAGATCTGCAACGACCTCCGTCTGCTGTCGAGCGGTCCGCAGGCCGGGCTCGGCGAGATCAACCTGCCGCCACGGCAGGCCGGATCGAGCATCATGCCGGGCAAGGTCAACCCGGTCATCCCGGAGGTCGTGAACCAGGTGGCGTTCAGCGTCGTCGGCGCAGACATGACGGTCACGATGGCGGCCGAGGCCGGGCAGTTGCAGCTCAACGCCTTCGAGCCGGTCATCGCCCACTCGCTGCTGCAGAGCATCGTCTGGATGGCGCAGGCGTGCAAGACGCTGCGGGTGAACTGCATCGACGGCATCACGGCGAACGAGGAACGACTCGAGGTGATGGTCGGCGCGTCCGTCGGTGTCATCACCGCCCTGACCCCGTTCATCGGGTACCAGTCGGCTGCGGCGCTCGCGAAGACTGCGCTGCTCACGGGCCGCAATGTCGCGGACCTCGTGGTCGAGGCCAACCTCATGACGCGCGACGAGGTGACGAAGCAGCTCTCGCCTGCGCGACTCTCGGGGATCGAGGCCGTCACCTCCGCCATCCCGATCATCGACCTGCCGATCCCGGGCGCGGACTCCGACCCGAGTCGCTGACCGACGCGGTGGCAGACAGCGAAGCCGTCCGGACCAGGGTCCGGACGGCTTCGTCGTGTGCTGTGAGGGACTGACTACCCGGCGGTGACCGCGCAGTGCGTCGTGAGCGATCCGACGCCTTCGACGGACACGGTCACCGTCGCGCCGTCGGTCAGGAAGACCTGCGGGTCGCGCGAGTATCCCGCGCCGCCCGGGCTGCCCGTCGAGATGAGTGTTCCGGGCAGGAGGGTCGCGGAGCCCGACAAGTGTTCGATGAGCGTCGCGACACTGCGGACCATGTGGCTGGTGGAGGAGTCCTGGAGCGTCACGCCGTCGAGGACGGTCGAGATGTGGAGGTCCTGCGGGTCGGGGATCTCGTCCGCGGTCACGACCACCGGGCCGGTCGGGGTGAACCCGTCGAAGGACTTGCAGCGCGACCACTGCGCCTCGGAGTACTGGATGTTGCGGGCGGTGATGTCGTTGACGACGGTGTACCCGAACACGTAGCCGAGCGCATCGGCCGCATCGACGTCGCGAGCGGCCCGGCCGATGACGACACCGAGCTCCGCCTCGTAGTCCACCTGCTCGCTGATCGCCGCGGGCCAGCTCGTGGTGCCCTCGTGCCCGGTGAGCGAGTTCGCCCATAAGCCGAAGATGGTGGGGGCGTTGTCGGTCTTGAGGTTGAGCTCCTGCGAGTGCGCCGAGTAGTTGAGCCCGACCGCGAGGATCGTCGGCGGACGGAGGACCGCGGACGCGTGGACGAGCCCGTCGAGGGGTTCTCCGCTGACACCGTGGGCGAGCGACGTCTCGACGAAGCTCCGTACACGGTCCAGCTCGGCCGGGCCGCGCTCGATGAGTTCCTGGAGGTCGCGCGGGGCGTCCTCGAGGATCTCGTCGAGGAACACCGCCCCGGTGTCGCTGATGACGGCGAGTCGGACCCGCGGCTCTGCGGGGGTACTCGGCTGGTGGTCTGTGGCGACGAAATGGGCGAACTTCACCCGTCTACGGTATCGCAGGCGCGTCGGGCGCGGGCGTTGTGGACATACCGGTCCGAGCTGCGGGTGCCCGGACACGACGGAACGGGATGCGAGGCGGATCCTCGGGCGACCGCCCCGGACAGACTCATCGCCCGGTGCTGCGGCACTGCCTGCGAGTCGCCCGGGCGATGAGTTGGTCTGTCCCTCCAGCATGCACCCGGGTGCCACGGCCCGCAACCCCCAAGTACCGGGTGTGACGCGACGACCACACCACCCGGTGTCGGCCCGGGGCGTCACGCGCTCAGCGAAATCCGCGTGAACCGATCGGGCGGAACTGCTTGGATGGAGTCATGACCGATTCAGCACGCACCAAGCCCGAGGTCGACGCCCCCACGGGCCCGGCCCCCACCGAACTCGTCATCGAGGACATCTTCCTCGGCGAGGGCGACGAGGCCCAGGCCTCCTCGACCGTCGACGTCCACTACCTCGGCGTCGGCTACGACTCCGGCGAGGAGTTCGACTCCTCCTGGAGCCGCGGGCAGTCCATCAACTTCCCGCTGCGCAACCTCATCCAGGGCTGGCAGCACGGCATCCCCGGCATGAAGGTCGGCGGCCGTCGCAAGCTCACGGTCCCACCGGAGCTCGCCTACGGCCCGGCCGGCAGTGGCCACCAGCTCTCGGGCCAGACGCTCGTCTTCGTGATCGACCTCCTGGGCGTCAAGTAATCATCCGCAGGTCACCCCTCGTCTCCCTCGACCGACGCGTCGCGGAGGCGAGGGGTGTCGCATGTCTCCCAGACCGAACGAGGACCGCATGACCACCGCAACCCAGTACGTCGACCGCTTGACGGCGACCATTCCAGATTTCCCGACGCCCGGCATCCTGTTCCGCGACCTCACGCCGGTCTTCGCCGACGCCGACGCCTTCCGCGCGATCATCGACGAGCTGGCGTCGCGCTTCGAGGGGCGCTTCGACGCCGTCGCCGGTGTCGAAGCCCGTGGGTTCCTGCTGGCCGCGGCGGTCGCGTACGCGACCCACACGCGACTCGTCCCCATCCGTAAGGCGGGCAAGCTGCCCGGTGAGGTGCTCCGCGAGGACTACGGCCTGGAGTACGGCGCCGCCGCCCTGGAGCTGCGCACCGAGCAGCTGCCGGCCGGGACGCGCGTGCTCATCCTCGACGACGTGCTCGCGACGGGCGGCAGCTGCGGTGCGGCGATCAACCTCATCGAGCGCGCCGGGTACGAGGTGGCAGGGCTCGGACTGGTGCTCGAGCTCGAGGGACTGCCCGGCCGAGCCTCGCTCAGCGGTCGCGACGTCTTCTCGATCGCCACGGCCCCCGCCTAGGCGCTACGGGGTCGGCGTCCGCGCGTCGTAGCGGCGGAAGGCCCCCTGGACGCGGACGAGGGTCCAGACGAGCACGACGACCAGGAGTCCGCCGGCGAGCGCCGGTACCCAGAGCGCGAAGGCCGAAGCCGCGAGACCGATGTAGAGGTCGCCGACGCGGGGTCCGCCGGTCACGACGACGGTGAAGACGCCCTGCAACCGGCCTCGGACGGCATCGGGCACGGCCGCCTGGAGGATCGTCATCCGGAAGATCGAGCTGATGTTGTCGGCTGCTCCGGCGACGGCGAGTGCGATCGCCGCGATCACGATGGCGGGCAGGTTCGCGTCGGCGGCATCGTGCGTCGCCGTTCCGGAGAACGTGACCCACGCGAGGACCGCGCCGAAGGAGGCGATGGCGAGCCCGTAGACGATGATGGCCCGCTCGATGGCGCGGCCCTGACGGTCGATCCGGCCGAGTCGTCCGGAGACGAGGCTCGACAGCAGGGTGCCGACCGCGCCGGCCGCGGTCAGGACCCCGACGGTGATCGCCCCGCCGCCGAGCAACAGGGTGCCGACGGCAGGGTAGAGCACCCGCGGGTTGCCGAACGTCATCGCGACGATGTCGACGATGAACGTCATCCGGACGTTGGGGGCCGTCCGGAGGAAGGTCCAGCCGTCGACCAGGCTCGCGAGGCCCGGAAGTCGACTGACGCCGCCTTCGGGCAGGATCTTCGGCAGCGACGCGATTCCGAGGAAGGCGGCGACGAACAGCACGACGTCGATCGTGTAGGTCCAGCGGAATCCGACGCCGGCCACGAGGACGCCTGCGAGTGCTGGTCCGACCGTCACCATGACCCCCGCGGCGATGCCGGACAACGCCGCGGCGGACGGTAGGAGGCGGGCCGGCAGCAGCCGGGGGAGGATCGCCTGCCGCGTCGTCCCGACGATGGTCGTCGACACGGCGTTGATCGTCGTGAGGAGGTACAGCGGCCAGACCACCTCAGAGCCGCTCCAGGCGAGCACCGCGATGATCGCCGTGGACACCCACGTGACCACGGCGGCCGTCAGGGCGACCGTGCGTCGGTCGAACGCGTCTGCGAGCATGCCGCCGTAGAGCCCGAAGCAGATCATCGGGATGAGGGCGATGACGCCCACGAGCGAGACGGCGAACGTCGACGCGGTGAGGTCGTAGACCTGGAGGCCGACGGCGACGATGGTCATCTGGCCGCCGATCCCGGTGATCGCCCCGCCGATCCACAGGCGGGCGAAGGCGGGACTCTCCCGGAGCGGACTCAGATCGACGAGGAGCCCGCGACGGCCGGATCCGGGTGCAGCGCTCACCGGGGCATCGGGCGACGGGATGTGGCGCGCTCAGACATGCACCTCAGCCTACGCGCGTCGCGGCAGGGCTCCACGGCGAGGGTCATGCGCTCCGGCGAGGGGCAGGGGCTGCCCGGAGTCGGTTGTCAGCGACCTCGGGCAGGATGGAGACATGCGTCTCTGGTCGATCCATCCCCGGTACTTCGACGCCCAGGCGCTGACGTCGTCCTGGCGTGAAGGGCTGATCGCCCAGCGGGTCCTGCAGGAGCCAGGATCGAGCCTCCGTGCACACCCGCAGCTCCAGCGCTTCCTCGAGGGCGACGAACCGTTGGAGGCGATCGCGGCCTATCTCAACGGTGTCGCCGACGAGGCGCAGGAGCGCGACATCGTCTTCGACCGCGCGCGGGTCGTCGCCTCCGGCGTCCTCCGGGACCCCCTCGTCGTGACCGACGGTCAGCTCGACTACGAATGGGGCAACCTGCGGCGGCACCTGCTCGGACGCAGCCCGGACGTCGCGTCCCGGTGGGCGAAGGTCTGGCGACCGCAGCCGCACCCGGTGTTCGTCGTCGTCGGCGGTGGCGTCGCCTCGTGGGAACTCGCCTGATCGCCTGAAGGCTCAGGGGCCGGCCGAGATCGGTCAGGACCGAGCTGCTCGACGGCTGCCGCCCGACCCACTACCGTTGCCGCATGGGCAGACACGCTGATGTGGGAGCCGCGCCGCTCTCGGCGACCGGCACGGTGGTGCGGCTGCGGCCGGACCTCGAGGAGGCGATCGACGACGCCGGTCGATTGTCGTTCTTCCGCGGCCTGCCGAACAGCGCACAGCGGGAACTCGCGACGTGGGTGGAGCGAGCCGACGACGCGCACCGGGATGCACGGATCGAAGCGGTCATCGAGTTGCTCGCCCAGCGGGCCGTGGAGCTCCGGACGGCCGCTCCGGCGCGAACCGCGGGTGGTCAGCGGCGCTGACGGACGCATGGTGCCGCGACCGGGCGTCGGCAGGGCTCAGAACCCGAAGTCGCCGCCGCCACCGAAGTCGCCGCCGCCTCCGAAGTCCCCGAATCCACCGTCACCCCAGCCACCGCCGTCGGCGGACGTGTCGGCTGCGGAGGCGTCGGTCGTCCCGCCGTCTCCTGCCCCGGCCTCGGCACCACCCTGATCGGCGCCGGCATCGGCTGCTGCATCGGTTCCGACGGTGTCCGGAATGAACGCCTGCGCGATGGCCGAACCGACCACGACCCCGGCGATGGTGCCGAGCATCGAGCTGGCCAGCATCCCCCCGAAGCCCATCCCGCCGCCCTGCGGACCGAGGTTCCGCTCGAGGGTCCCGGGCTGCCGCACTTCGGCCCGGGTGGCCGAACGCGCGAGGGCCTTGGGGGAGTCGTCGGCCGGTGCCTCACCGGTCGGAGCGCCCTCCGACAGCTGTCGGTACAGGATGCCTCGCTGCTCGGGGGTGAGCTTCGTGAAGGCCTCTTCGTGGACCTGTTCGATGGTCTCCGGCGGCGCGGTCCGCAGGAGGTAGCGGTACCGTTCGACGGCGATCTCGTCCTCCGTCCGCGCACTGGTCGGGGCCGGGCTCCCACCACCCGTCGCCTGGACAGGTCCATCGGACTCGGGGCGTCCGAGCAGTCGATCGAGGAATCCCATGCTGTGCTCCTTCAGGGTCGCGGGCATCCAGCGTACGCGTCAGGTGTGGCATCCGGCTTGGATCGCCCTGGGAATCCACTGCGGTGGCCGAGGCGGAATATGTCGGGCCGTCCGAGCGCTGCACCCTGATGCGTCTGTCGCCGTTCGGCAGCGCGACGAAAGGTGACCATGCGACTCTCGATACTGGATCTCATCCCCGTCCGCACCGACCAGGACACTGCGGCTGCCCTCGCAGCGACGATCGCCCTGGCGAAGCGCGCCGACGAGCTGGGGTACCACCGGTATTGGGTGGCCGAGCACCACAACATGCCGTCCGTCGCATCGACGAACCCCGCGGTCGTCATCGGCATCCTGGCCGCCGCCACGCAGCGGATCCGCGTCGGCTCCGGCGGTGTGATGCTCCCGAACCACGCTCCGCTCGTCGTCGCCGAGCAGTTCGCGCTCCTCGAGGCCTCCGCGCCCGGCCGCATCGACCTCGGCCTCGGCCGGGCACCGGGCAGCGACCCGGTCATCTCCGCCGTGCTCCGCCAGTCTGGCAACACGAGCGACGTCGACCGGTTCCCGAACAACGTGCAGGACATCGTCGCCCTCCTCGGCGTCGACGGTGCGAGCGTGCGGATGACCTCCGGCGAGGAGTACGCCCTGCGGGGGACGCCGAAGGCCGGCAGCGTGCCGGACGTGTGGTTGCTCGGATCGAGCGACTACTCGGCGGCGCTCGCCGCGGCACTCGGGTTGCCCTACGTCTTCGCGCACCACTTCTCCGGCCAGGGGACGGCGCGGGCCCTCGAGCTCTACCGGTCCAGTTTCCAGCCGTCCGCACATCTCGACGCGCCGCGCACCTTCCTGACCGCGAACGCCGTGGTCGCCGACACGGCCGCCGAGGCGGAAGCGTTGGCGCTCCCCAACCTGCAGCAGATGGCGAGACTGCGCTCCGGCAAGCCGCTCGGACCCATCGCGACCGTCGAAGAGGCTGCCGCCACCGAGCAGAGCGATCTCGAGCTCGGCTTCGTCGAGCAGATGCGCGCTGCCTGGATCATCGGCGACGCCGACCAGGCTGCGGCGGAGCTGCAGGGTCTCGCCGACCGCTTCGGTGTCGACGAGGTCATGGTGTCGCCCGTCGGGTCGGCACGGGAGGGCACGCCGTCGAACTCGGCGCCCGCGCGTGAGCGGACGATCGAACTGCTGGCGGAGCGCTTCCCGCAGCACTGACGCCGTCGGGGCCATGCGACCGGCGAGGAATCGTCAGTCCCGTGGTGGCTGGACGGCGCGCACCCGTTCGACGAGTTCCTGCCAGGGACCGGTGAGCTGCTGCTCGCCGAGGGTGGCCTCCTTGGGGGCGCATCTGATGCGGTAGACGTACCGATCCGGGACCGGTGGTCCTTGTGGGGTGTCGTCCCACGGGAGGCGGTCGAGCAGGACAATCCATCGGTCGACGTCGGGCTGCTCGTCGACGACGACCTCCCACCGTCGGGTGAGACCGGCTACACCGCCGCTCCTCGTCACCGTGACCTTCATGCCGCGATGCTACTCCGCGAGCCCGGGCGCTGCCACGACGCTCAGGCGGACGGCTCGATACCGACGAGTGCCCACGCCTGCCCGACCGCGATGTGCTCCTCCGAGTCCACACCGAACCTGGCGGAGGCCGCCGCGATCGTCGCCGCGGCGAAGGTCGCGAAGTCGGCGCGCTCCGACAGACCGCCGACGAGGGTGTCGTACCAGATGAGCCCCGCGCGCTCCCAGGCATTGCCGCCGAGGGCGACGGCGAGCGTTGCGAACGCCCGGTTGGGGATGCCGGAGTTGAGGTGGACGCCTCCGTTGTCGTCGGTCGTCTCGATGTAGTCGTCGAAGTGCGCCGGCTGCGGGTCCTTGCCGAGGACGTCGTCGTCGTAGGCCGTGCCCGGGGCGAGCATGGAACGCAGAGCGTTGCCCTCGACCTCGTCCGTGAAGAGGCCTTCGCCGATGAGCCAGGACGCCGATGCCGCGTCCTCGCCACGCGCGTGTTGTTCGACGAGGGCGCCGAAGACGTCGGACACGTGTTCATTGAGCGCTCCGGGCTGCCCCTCGTAGACGAGGTTCGCCGTGTACTGCGTCACCCCGTGGGCCAGCTCGTGGCCGATGACGCTGAGGGAGCTCGTGAAGCTGCGGAAGACCTCCCCGTCGCCATCGCCGAAGACCATCTGCTCGCCGTTCCAGAACGCGTTGTCGTAGTCGTCGCCGTAGTGCACCGTGGCGAGCAGGGGCAGCCCGCGGCCGTCGATGGAGTCGCGTGCGAAGGCTTCGGCGAAGAGGGCGTGGGTGTCGCCGAGGCCGTCGTAGGCGGCGGAGACCGCAGTGTCGGCGGTGGCGGGCTCGCCTTCCGAGCGGACGAGCGTGCCCGGGAGGGTCTCGGTGCCCTCGGCGTCGTGGATGCTGCGCTCCGGGGTGCCGACCGGACGCTTGCCGGCCGTCGCGCCGCGCACGGAATCGGCGGCCCGCTCCGACCCGGGCTCGGGGAAGCGGTATGGTCGCGTGGCGAGCAGCGAGTACCGCGCGGCACTGGCGGCGCGAGCGAGCTGCGGAGCGTCGAGTCCGGCGATGCGCTCGAGCAACCAGGGCGGGACGATGCCGCACACGTGTCGAGAGGCGGGTGTCGGCGTGCTGGACGAAGGGTTCGGTGAGCCGTTCATGCGGTGATCCTGCCATAGCCCGCCGACACGGCGTCCGGCTCGCGCGGCGCGCTGTGGACAGGATGCCGAACGGGCCGGGAATAGCGCGGGTGTGAACGCCGTTGTCCTTGATATCCATGCAAATGCATGAAAGAACGAGTGGGAGCGCATGATGCAATTCGGAATCTTCACGGTGGGGGATGTCACCACCGACCCGACCACCGGGATCACGCCCACCGAGCACGAGCGCATCGAGGCGATGGTCGCGATCGCCGTGAAGGCGGAGGAGGTCGGTCTCGACGTCTTCGCGACCGGCGAGCACCACAACCCGCCCTTCGTCCCGTCGAGTCCCACGACCATGCTCGGCTACATCGCTGCGAAGACCACGGACCTCATCCTCTCGACGAGCACGACGCTCATCACCACGAACGACCCGGTGAAGATCGCCGAGGACTACGCCATGCTGCAGCACCTGGCCGGCGGCCGGGTCGACCTCATCATGGGCCGTGGCAACACGGGGCCCGTCTACCCCTGGTTCGGCAAGGACATCCGCGAGGGCATCAACCTCGCCATCGAGAACTACGCGTTGCTCCACCGCCTGTGGCGAGAGGACTACGTCGACTGGCAGGGCCAGTTCCGCACTCCGCTGCAGGGCTTCCAGTCCACGCCGCGACCGCTCGACGGTGTGCCGCCCTTCGTGTGGCACGGCTCCATCCGGAGCCCCGAGATCGCCGAGCAGGCGGCCTACTACGGCGACGGCTTCTTCGCGAACAACATCTTCTGGCCGAAGGAGCACTACATGCGCCTCATCCAGCTGTACCGTCAGCGGTTCGAGCACTACGGACACGGCACGGCCGCGCAGGCGATCGTCGGACTCGGCGGCCAGGCGTTCATGGCGAAGAACTCGCAGGACGCCGTCGCCCAGTTCCGGCCGTACTTCGACAACGCCCCCGTGTACGGTCACGGGCCGACGCTCGAGGACTTCACCGAGCAGACGCCGCTCACCGTCGGCAGCCCGCAGCAGGTCATCGACCGGTACGCCGGGATGCGCGAGACCTTCGGCGACTACCAGCGTCAGCTGTTCCTCATGGATCACGCCGGGCTCCCGCTCGCGACGGTGCTCGACCAGCTCGAGATCCTCGGCGGCGAGGTCGTGCCGGTGCTCCGCAAGGAGTTCGCGAAGGACCGTCCGGCCGACGTGCCGGAGGCGCCGACGCACGCGTCGATGGTCGCGGCCGCTGACGCGGAACTCGCTTCGCGCTCCGGTGCGGTCGAGACGAGCCGGGTCGCATCCGGTTCGGCGTTCGGCGCGGCGGCGGTCGGGGCGACCCGATGACCGCCAAGCGCACGCTCGCCGTCGTGTCGGCCGGCCTCAGCCAACCGTCGTCTACACGTCTCCTCGCCGACCGCCTCCGCGACGCCACCGTGGCGCGCCTCGAGCAGGACGGGTACCAGGTCGAGACGACGTCGATCGAGCTGCGCGACCTCGCGCAGGACATCACGAACAACCTGCTGACCGGGTTCCCCAGTCCACGGTTGTCCGAGGCGATCGAAGCCATGACCGCCGCCGACGGCGTGATCGCGGTGACGCCGATCTTCTCCTCCAGCTACTCCGGTTTGTTCAAGTCGTTCTTCGACGTGGTGGAGCCGACCTCCTTGACCGGGGTGCCCGTCGTCCTCGGTGCGACGGGTGGGTCGGCCAGGCATTCGCTCGCCCTCGAATACGCCGTGCGTCCCTTGTTCGCCTACCTGCGGGCGGTGACCGTGCCGACCGCCGTGTTCGCGGCCTCCGAGGACTGGGGGTCGGGCGACGTGCAGGTCGGTGCCCTGCCGGCGCGGATCGACCGTGCGGCCGGCGAGTTGAGCGCACTCGTGGCGGCCTCGGACCGTTCCGGGCGCCTGGACGACCCGTTCGCCCTCGATCGCCCGTTCTCCGAGCTGCTCGGCGGTCTCGGGGCCTGATCGGACGGCTCCGTCCGACCTCCCCGATGCGGGCGGGGACCGCCCGGTGCGGTCCCCGCCTCCGTCGTTCCCAGGCTCGGCGCCCCGGTCTTTGGGATACTGGTGGCGTGCGTCGCCGTCCGGCGTCGCCGGAGGGAGTGGTGGCCAGGTGATCCCCGGAGCGCGTCGACTCGGTTCGCTGCTGCAGCGTGCCGCTCGTACCGCGGCGCTCGCCGTGGTGGCGGTGTCGATCGGTGCAGGATCCGTCGTCCTGCCGCTCGCCGCATCCGCTCCCGCGTCGGCCGCCGGCACTGGGACGATCGAGAGCCCGACCGACGGCGACACCGTCTACCGCGTCGACTACACCCTGGACGGCGAGCAGGTCAGCGGATTCGACGTCACCGGCACCGCCGACCCGGGTGCCGACGTCGTGCTGTCCTACTGGCGCTCGATCGACCTCTACGACTCGGCGAAGGCCTGCTTCAGCAGCTCCACGGCCGATGATGCGTCGTGCGACCTGCAGTCCACCGGCGGGACGGGGGCGACCGAGTTCCGCTTCGACGGGCAGCCGATCGAGATCGGGAGCGACGGCGGATGGTCCACCAGGATCAACATGACCCAGTGGCTTCGCGGAGCGGACGCGGGGGAGTACGACATCACCCTCGCCCTCGTGTCGACGAACGCCGACGGCGGGGCCACGCTCGGCGACCCGGTCCGGCTCGTCTACGACTCCACGACGACCGCCGAGGCGGCGGAGGCGGCCGCTGAACCTGCGCCGAACGCCGGTGCCGGACCGCCGCTCTGGGTCTGGCTGCTCCTCGCCTTCCTGATCCTGGACCTCATCGCGCTCGCCCTCATCCTCGTGCTGCGTCGCCGACGCCGGGTTGCAGCCAGCGAAGCGGAGGAACGGGCGAACGCGAAGCGGCGCTCGACGCACCGCGAACCTCCCACGCTCTGAACCTGCTAGAATCACAAGGTTGCCGTCGAACGGCCGCGGATCAAGAGAGCCCACGCATCAGGCGACGGGCACCGCGCAACGAACAGAGAGGGGATCACCACTATGGCGCTTGAAGGAGACCGTAAGAAGGCGATCATCGAAGAGTACGCAACCCACCCAGGTGACACCGGATCCCCCGAGGTCCAGGTGGCGGTCATGACCCGCCGCATCAAGGACCTCACCGAGCACCTCAAGGAGCACAAGCACGACCACCACTCGCGTCGTGGCCTGCTGCTCCTGGTCGGACAGCGTCGCCGCCTCCTCGGCTACCTCCAGGCCGTCGACATCGAGCGCTACCGCTCGCTGATCGAGCGCCTCGGACTCCGCCGCTAGGCAGCACTCTGAACCCTCCGCCAGCTCACGAGACCCACGGTCCCTGAGCCTGTCGAAGGGCGCTGACACCGCGAGCTTCTTCGTGACGGGCCGTCATCCTCCGGGATGGCGGCCCGTTCGTGTTCGATCAGGAACGCTGCAGCTGGAGAACATCCCGTCTGCGACTCGACCTCGGCCTGCTCATCTGGCAAGGTCGAGAGTCGGCTTCGAGCGAGGCCACGAGGTACCGCACCACGGCAAGGAGCACCATGAGCATCTGGCGGACGAAGAGCATCGAGGACTCCCTCGCGGATTCCAGCGTCGAAGGGCGCAGTCTGAAGCGCACCCTCGGCACCTGGGACCTCATGATCATGGGTGTCGCGGTCGCGGTCGGCGCCGGCATCTTCTCCGTCGGAGCCAAGGCTGCGGGCAACTACGCGGGCCCGTCCGTGTCGCTCGCGTTCATCCTCGCGGCCGTCACCTGTGCCCTCGCCATCATGTGCTACGCGGAGTTCGCCTCCACGGTGCCCGTCGCCGGCTCCGCCTACACCTTCACCTACGCCACCCTCGGTGAGCTCCTCGCGTGGATCATCGGATGGGACCTCATCCTGGAGATGCTCACGGCGGCCGCCGTCATCGCCAAGTACTGGGGCATCTACCTCAGCAACGTCTTCCTGCTCTGGGGCTGGGACGTGCCGAGCGAGCTCGACGTCTTCGGGCTCAAGGTCAGCTGGGGCGCGTTCGTCATCGTCGCGATCTTCACCACCCTGCTCGTCCTCGGGACGAAGCTGTCCTCGCGTGTCGCGAGCGTCTTCACGATCATCAAGGTCGCGATCGTCATCTTCGTCATCGTCGTCGGCGCCTTCTTCGTCAAGGCCGCGAACTACACGCCGTTCATCCCCGACGAGGTCCCGACGAAGGGCGGGGCGTCCGACGCCTGGTCGCAGTCGCTGTTCTCCTTCATGACGGGGGCAGCGCCCGCGCAGTACGGCGTCTTCGGTCTGCTCGCCGGTGCCTCACTCGTCTTCTTCGCCTTCATCGGGTTCGACGTCGTCGCCACGAGCGCGGAAGAGGTCAAGAACCCGCAGCGCAACCTGCCACGCGGCATCTTCGGTGGCCTCGCCATCGTGACCGTCCTCTACGTCGGGGTGAGCCTCGTCCTCACCGGCATGGTGCCGTACACGACGCTCGCCGAGGCTGAGGACCCCTCACTCGCGACGGCGTTCATCGCGGTGGGCGCGGACTGGGCGGCGCAGGTGATCTCGATCGGCATCCTCGCCGGCCTGACGACCGTCATTATGGTGCTCCTGCTCGGCCTCGCCCGCGTGGTCTTCGCCATGAGCCGCGATGGCCTGCTCCCGCGCTCGCTCAGCGTCACCTCCGAGAAGCGCAAGACACCCGTGCGGGTGCAGCTCATCGTCGGCGCGCTCGTCGCGCTGATCGCCGGCCTGACCGACGTGGGCATCCTCGAGGAGATGATCAACATCGGGACGCTCTCCGCGTTCGTGCTCGTCAGCATCGCCGTGATCGTACTGCGGAAGAAGTATCCAAAGCTGCCGCGCGCATTCCGTGTACCGTGGTCGCCGTTCCTCCCGATCCTCTCAGCGGTGCTCTGCGTCTGGCTCATGCTCAACCTGACGACGCTCACCTGGGTGCGGTTCCTCGTCTGGCTGGCGCTCGGCTTCATCATCTACTTCGCCTACAGCCGCCGGCACTCCATCGTCGGCAAGAAGGCGCGGGGCGAGCTCGTCGAGTGAGGCCAGTGGTCGTCGCCGTCGTGCGGCCAGGGCTGCGCTGATGCGGTCGACGGCCACGCCCAGGCCGACGGCGACGACGATCGAGACCGCGGTCGCGAGTACCGGCTGATCCGGGAGGAACCGGCCGACGACGGCTCCGACGCCCACGTTCCACAGTGCCCAGGCGAGCCCTGCGAGGACGGTGATCGGAAGGTACCGACGGGCGCGGAGCCCACTCGCCCCGGCGACGAGGTTGACCGCGATGCGCGCGAACGGGATGTAGCGCGCGGTGAGGATGGCTGCAGCGGCACGGCGCTCGAGGGCGACGCCCGCACGTCCGATCGCGCCCGCGACCCGCGGACGCCGCATCCAGGCGAACCGTGTGGTCCCGATCCTTCGTCCGAGGAGGTAGCAGGACACGTCGCCGGTCACGGCGCCCGCCCAGGCCACGCCGATGAGGAGGGCGAGGCCCGGCGAGCCGCTCGACGCCGAGATCGCTCCGAGCGCCGTCACTGCGGTCTCGCTCGGAAGGACGACCAGGAAGGCGTCGGCGACCGTCAGCAGGTACAGCGCCGGGAACACCCAGCCGGACGCGGCGATCTCGAGCAACCACGCCGTGATCGCCGTCTGCAGCTCATCGACCCATGCCATGCCCGTGATTCTCGCTCGGCCGGGTGAACGGCGCGTGACGTCCCCTGCGGCCGGGGTGGTCCTCGCCTGGGAAGCGTGTGAGCATGGAGGTCGGCGGAAGCCGGCGGAGGAGGCATCATGGCGAGGTTCGTGCGGTTCGACCGGTTCGGTGGCCCCGAGGTGTTCCACCTCGTCGAGGGCGACATCCCGGTGCCCGGCCACGACGAGGTCCGCGTCCGTGTCCTCGTCGCAGGCCTCAACCCCGTCGACCACAAGCTCGCGGCATCACCCGAAGCGCTCGCCTCCTTCGGCCGGGACGTCCCGAGCGGGAACGGCAACGACTTCGCCGGGGTGGTGGACGGCGTGGGGAGCGGCGTCCAGGGATTCGCGACGGGCGACCACGTCTACGGCGGACACCGGTTCCACGCCCAGGCGGACTTCCTCATCGCTCCGGCCGGCATCCTCCATCATGTGCCGGACGGTCTCACCATCGAGCAGGCCGGCGCCCTCGACATCGCGGGACGTGCGGCGATCGCATCGGTGGCCGCCGTCGGCGTCCAGCAGTCGGACACGGTGCTCGTGAGTGCTGCGGCCGGCGGGGTCGGCGTGCTCGCGGCGCAGCTCGCCAGGCGGACGGGCGCGGTCGTGCTCGGCACCGCCGGTGCGGCCAACCAGGAGTTCCTCCGCGGTCTCGGCATCATCCCCGTCCAGTACGGCGACGGCCTGCGCGAGCGTGTCCTCGAGGCGGCCCCCGGCGGGATCACCGCCGTCATCGACACGCACGGCCGGCCGACCCTCGAGCTGGCGCGCGATCTCGGCGTCGCGCCGGAGCGGGTCAACACGATCGCGGACCGCCCGTTCGCCGCCGAGCACGGCTTCCGCGGCGTCGGCGGACAGGACGCGACGCTCGACGAGCTGGCAGCGCTCGGCGAGTCGATCGCGCGGGGTGAGATCGTCCTCCCGATCGACAGCGTGTGGCCCATCGAGCGGGTCGTCGACGCCTACCGCCACCTCATCGACGGTCACGTCCGCGGGAAGGTCGTCCTCGTCACCTCGTGACGTCGCGGCGCGATCCGGTCGGGTCGCTCCGAGGGGGCTCCGGGTCGAAGGCCCGCTTGCGACTGAAGATGAACGCCGCGCGGGGTTCGATGAGCGGTCTCGTGATGCGGCGCACGGGTCCGCTGGAGAGCACGATGACGATCAGGACCGACAGCACCAGCAGGCCGACGAGCACGAGGTCCGGGTTGCCCGTGTCGGTGAGGACGCCCGATTCTCGCAGGGGGTAGAGCACGAAGGAGTGCAGCAGGTAGACGTACATCGTCGACTGTCCGTACCGGGTGATCCAGGACTGGCCGCGGGGGACGAGCACGAAGAACGCCGCGGTGAGGACGACGGCCAGCAGGATGGCCGCGAGTCGCACCAGGCCGCCCGTCCCGTCCTCGTTCCCGAGCGCGGTGTACCCCCGGTCGTAGAAGAACCAGTAGCGCAGGTCGATGCGGCGCCACAGGTCGATCCCGAGGACGAGGACGACCGCCCACGCGATGAGGACGACGGCGGCGGCGATCCGGATCCACCAGGCCCTCGTACGGACGAGACGCCAGCGGTCCACGAGCCGCCACCGGTTGATCTGCCACCCGAGCACGAAGAACGGCAGGATCCCGAGCGCGCGCGAGAGCGAGAACGTGCTGTCGACGTTGTCGAGGTAGCCGACGCCGATCGAGATCACCACGCTCCAGAGCAATGGCCAGCGCAGGAGGGCGAGATAGGGCAGGACGAGGCGGAAGATGCCGAGCGCGAGGAGGAACCAGAGGGTCCACGACGGTTGGGTCGGGTTGAACGCGCGTTTGCCCTCGACGAGGAACTGCACGAGGGACCAGATCCCCTCCATGATCAGGTAGGGCACGAGGATGTCCGTGATCACCCGACGCATCTGTCGTCGTCCGGGAGGGGCCGACTTCGAGAAGTACCCGCTGATGATCGCGAACGCCGGCATGTGGAAGGCGTAGAGGAACAGGTACACGACGAGCGCGGGGTCGGACTCGGAGGTCAGACGCTGGATCGCGTGGCCCATGACCACGAGCGTGATGCACGCGAAACGGGCGTTGTCCCAGAACGGGACGCGCTGCTTCGGGCGAGCGGCTGCCGGCGCGGGATGCGTCAACGTCACCTCCTGGGGTCCGCACCAGCGTAGCCCGGGGCGGCCCGCGCGACGACGGGGCCCGGGCACCCGGCTCAGGATGGCGTAGCGTTGGATGGTTGCACGAGAGCGGAGGACCGGATGGCTGAACGCGGTCTGAAGACCTCGCTGATCAGCTTCGCGCCATCGCCCAAGCGCTGGCCGGCCGCCCTCACTGCCGCGATAGCGATGGCCGTGCCGGTCGCGGTCGCGACGTTCTTCGGACTCACGCCGCTCGGCCTGCTCACCGGCCTCGGGGCGTTCACCGCGCTCTACTGCGCGCCGCTCAGCCGCCGGGACCGTCTGCGGGTGCTGCCGCTCATCGGAGCAGGGCTCGTCACGGCCGCGGCGCTGGGTGTCACGATGTCGGGTTCTCGGCCGCTGACCGCGGCCGGTCTCATCGTCGTCGGGTCGGTGGTGATCTGGCTGGTGCAGGGCATCGTCCTCGGCCCTCCGGGCGCGCTGTTCTTCATCCTCGTGTTCGGCATCGCCGGCCACCTGACCGCGCCCGTCCCGATCGGCGGCGCCGGGCTCGACGGCGGACTGGTCATCCTGCTCGTGGCGGCCGGTTCCGCCTTCGCCTTCCTGGTGGTCGTCGCGCCGTTGCTCGTACCGGCGGTCCGCCGCGGCGCGGGGAAGCCGACGCCGATGCGCGTGCTGTTCCCCGAGTACCGGCTGAGCGCGACCGACCGCCGGATCGCGACACGCCTCACCGTCGCGCTCGCGATCAGCGCGGTCCTCGGAGCGGTCCTCGGCCTCGGTCACGGGTACTGGATCGCCGGGTCCGGCGTCGCGATCCTCAGCGTCGGGCACTCGCGCACCCTGAGCGCGACACGCGGCGTGCACCGCGTGCTCGGGACGGTCGTCGGCGCCGGGATCTTCCTCGCCGTGGCCTCGCTCCAGCCGCACGGCTACGTCCTCGCCCTCGTGCTGGCCGCCCTGCAGTTCACGATCGAGCTCGTCGTCATCCGGCACTACGCGTTGGCGCTCGTCTTCATCACGCCGCTCGTGCTCATCATCAGCACGTCCTCGTCGAAGCAGCCGGTGCTCGCGATCGTGGGGGAGCGTGTGCTCGACACCATCCTCGGAGCGGCCGTCGCGATGCTCCTCCTGCTCGTGTCCTGGGGACGCGATCGCCGCCGCGCGGCGTCTCCGGCCTCTCCCGGCACCCCGCCCATCACCTGAGGATCCGTGTCGTTCCGGGGATCGCCGAACCCCCCTCTGCTAGGCTGGCCGACGGCGGACCGTGATGGTCCGCTCCGCGCACAGCCAGCCGACAGGAAGCTGGTCCTCGGTGGTGTATCCCTCGCGATCCGCGGGTGGTGTTCTACTGGTGGCCAGCCAAGTCCCGGAAGACCGGGCGGCTTGAGCAAGTACTGCGGCTGTGTTGCGCGCTGCATCATGCACGACCGCGCTCGACGGCGCGTCCATTCGGGACGCGCGGCCCGTCACTCGACGGGAGCGCACACGTACGAAGGAGAGACCTGTGGAAGGTCCAGAAATCAAGTTCGCCGAGGCCGTTCTCGACAACGGCAAGTTCGGCAAGCGCACGGTCCGGTTCGAAGCCGGCCGCCTCGCGCAGCAGGCCCAGGGCGCGATCGCCGCGTACCTCGACGAGGAGACCATGCTCCTCTCGGCCACCTCGGCCGGAAAGCACCCGAAAGACAACTTCGACTTCTTCCCCCTCACGGTGGACGTCGAGGAGCGCTCCTACGCCGCCGGCAAGATCCCCGGTTCGTTCTTCCGTCGTGAGGGCCGCCCCTCGACCGAGGCGATCCTCGTCTGCCGCCTCATCGACCGGCCGCTGCGCCCGTCGTTCGTCACCGGCCTCCGCAACGAGGTCCAGATCGTCATCACCGTCCTCTCGATCGCTCCGGGTGAGTTCTACGACGCCCTCGCGATCAACGCGGCGTCGATGTCCACCCAGATCTCGGGTCTGCCGTTCTCCGGTCCGATCGGCGCCGTCCGTCTCGCGCTGATCCCCGGCCAGGCCGGCGAGGCCGACCAGTGGGTCGTCTTCCCGAAGGTCGATCAGCTCGAGGAGGCCGTCTTCGACATCATCGTCGCCGGTCGCATCGTGACCGACGCCAACGGCAACGAAGACGTCGCGATCATGATGGTCGAGGCCGAGGCCACCGAGAACAGCTGGAACCTCATCAAGGGCGGCGCCACGAAGCCCGACGAGGCGGTCGTCGCGGCCGGTCTCGAGGCCTCCAAGCCGTTCCTCAAGCAGCTCGTCAAGGCGCAGAGCGAACTCGCCGCTCAGGCGGCCAAGGAGATCGCGGCCTACCCCGTGTTCCTCCCGTACACGCAGGAGAGCTACGACACCGTCGCCGGTCTCGCGCACGACGAACTGGTGAACGTTTACCAGATCGCCGACAAGATCGAGCGCCAGAACGCCGACGACGCCCTCAAGGACCGCGTCAAGGCGGAGATCACTGAGCGCGTCGAGGCCGGTTCGCTCGACGCCGAGGTGCTCACGCAGTTCTCGGCGGCGTACAAGTCCGTCTCGAAGGTCGTCATGCGCGGCCGTGTCCTCCGCGAGGGCATCCGCATCGACGGCCGTGGCCTGACCGACATCCGTCCGCTCGACGCCGAGGTGCAGGTCATCCCGCGCGTCCACGGTTCCGCGATCTTCCAGCGCGGCGAGACCCAGATCCTGGGTGTCACCACGCTGAACATGCTCAAGATGGAGCAGCAGATCGACTCGCTGTCGCCCGTCACGAAGAAGCGCTACCTGCACCACTACAACTTCCCGCCCTACTCGACCGGCGAGACCGGCCGGGTCGGTTCGCCGAAGCGTCGCGAGATCGGGCACGGCTTCCTCGCCGAGCGCGCCCTCGTGCCGGTGCTGCCGAGCCGTGAGGAGTTCCCCTACGCGATCCGTCAGGTCTCCGAGGCCCTCGGGTCCAACGGTTCGACCTCGATGGGTTCCGTCTGTGCCTCGACCCTGTCGCTGCTGAACGCCGGTGTGCCGCTCCGCGCACCCGTCGCCGGTATCGCCATGGGCCTCATCTCCGACGTCGTCGACGGTGAGACCCGCTACGCGGCGCTCACCGACATCCTCGGCGCCGAAGACGCCCTGGGCGACATGGACTTCAAGGTCGCCGGTACCTCCGAGTTCGTCACGGCAATCCAGCTCGACACGAAGCTCGACGGCATCCCGACCTCGGTCCTGACCGGTGCGCTCCAGCAGGCCAAGGACGCCCGCACGACGATCCTCTCCGTGCTGAACGCGGCGATCGACGCTCCCGACGAGATGGCGCCGACCGCGCCTCGCGTCATCAGCGTCCAGATCCCCGTCGACAAGATCGGCGAGCTGATCGGCCCGAAGGGCAAGACGATCAACTCGATCCAGGACGAGACCGGCGCCGACATCTCCATCGAGGAGGACGGCACCGTCTACATCGGCGCCGTCGACGGCCCGTCGGCCGAGGCCGCTCGTGCCCAGGTCAACGCGATCGCGAACCCCACCAACCCGGAGGTCGGCGAGCAGTTCCTCGGAACCGTCGTCAAGATCGCCGCGTTCGGCGCGTTCGTCTCGCTGCTCCCGGGCAAGGACGGCCTGCTGCACATCTCCGAGGTCCGCAAGCTCGCCGGTGGCAAGCGTGTGGAGAACGTCGAAGACGTGCTCGGCGTCGGCCAGAAGATCCTCGTCGAGATCACGAAGATCGACGACCGCGGCAAGCTCTCGCTCGCTCCGGTCGTCGCCGATGAGGCTGACACGCACGGCAGCGACGCTGCCAGCGAGGGCCCTGAGGCCCCGGCCGAAGGCTAGATCTCGGTCGAACGGTCGTTTGCTCGGGAGGGGACTCCAGAGCAGGCCCCGGCCGAGGGCTAAGCCGCAGGCTGCACCCGAACGCCCGTCCCGCTTCCGCGGGGCGGGCGTTCGCCGTTGCGCGGAGTGTCGACGGTTGAGCGCCAGGGTGATCCGGCGTAGCCTCGGACCACCTCGCGACGACGCGAGGGCACGGCATCGCTCACGAGGCACCGCCGTGAGGTCACCGAACTCAAGGCGGCGTGCATCGTGTCGATGGAGACTCACACCCAATTCCCGCAGGATTCCGACGAGCGGGGCGGTGATGCACGCGAACCGGTCCCGGTCGACCACGGGTGCGTCCAGCTCCTCGATCCGGACGGCGTCCGCCAGGAGGACGCCCTGTACGACCTCTTCGTCGCCGACCTCGGTCACGCCGAGCTGCTCGCGCTCTACGAGGACATGGTCGTCACGCGACGCATCGACACGGAGGCGACCGCCTTGCAACGGCAGGGCGAGATCGGTCTGTGGCCGCCGTCGCTCGGGCAGGAGGCCGCCCAGGTGGGGTCGGCGCGGGTCCTGCGGCGCGGGGACTTCGTCTTCACGAGCTACCGCGAACAGGCCGTGGCGTACTGCCGTGGCGTCGAACTCGACCAGTTGATGGCGATGTGGCGGGGGACCGCGCTGTCGGGCTGGGACCCGTTCGCGGTCGGCATGGCGACGCCGGCGGTCATCATCGGTGCCCAGACGCTCCATGCGACGGGCTACGCGATGGGCTGTCAGCGCGACGGGTCCGACGCGGTGGCCGTGGCCTACTTCGGCGACGGCGCGACGAGTCAGGGCGACGTGAACGAGGCGCTGGTGCTGGCCGCCAGCTTCCAGGCACCCGTGGTCTTCTTCTGCCAGAACAACCAGTACGCGATCTCCGAGCCCGTCGGGCTGCAGGCCCAGCGCCCCATCGCGGACCGGGCGCCGGGCTTCGGGGTGCCGAGCATGCGGGTCGACGGCAACGACGTGCTCGCCGTGACGGCGGCGATGCGGATCGCCGTCGACCGCGCACGTTCCGGTGGTGGGCCGACCTTCATCGAGGCCGTCACCTACCGCATGGGGCCGCACACCACCTCGGACGATCCGACGCGGTACCGGGACGAGAGCGAGGTCGCGTCGTGGCGTGCGAAGGATCCGATCGCCCGGCTCGAGCGTCTGCTGGAGTCCGAGGGGGCCCTCGATGAGACGGCCCGAGCCCACGTCGCGTCCGTCGCCGACGCCGCGGCCGCCCGGGTCCGTGCGGGGTGCCTCGCCTTGCCTGCCCCTGACCCGCTCTCGCTCTTCGACGAGGTCTACGCCACCGCCCACCCCGGGCTCGAACGGCAACGCGAGGAGTACCGCTCGTACCTCGCGATGTTCGACGGTGGTGCCCGATGACCACGCTCACCCTCAGCAAGGCGATCAACGCCGGACTGCACCACGCCCTCGCCGATGACGACCGGGTCCTGTTGCTCGGCGAGGACATCGGCCGACTCGGCGGGGTGTTCAGGGTGACCGACGGTCTGCAGGCGGAGTTCGGTGCCGATCGCGTCGTCGACATGCCGCTGGCGGAGTCCGCGATCATCGGAGCGGCGATCGGTCTGGCGTTCCGAGGCTTCCGCCCGGTGTGTGAGATCCAGTTCGACGGGTTCATCTATCCGGGCTTCGACCAGATCGTCGCGCAGTTGGCAAAGCTGCACTACCGGACGAAGGGTGCCGTGCGGATGCCGGTCACCATCCGCGTGCCGTACGGCGGGGGCATCGGCGCCGTCGAGCACCACTCCGAGTCTCCGGAGGCGTACTTCGCGCACACGGCGGGACTGCGCGTGGTGACGTGCTCCGACCCCCAGGACGCGCACACGATGATCCGTCAGGCGATCGCGTGCGACGACCCGGTGCTGTTCTTCGAACCGAAGCGGCGGTACTGGACGAAGGGCGAGGTCCTCGACGACCTGCCCGCCGATCCGCTCGCGTTCACCCGCGCGCGGACCGTTCGCGCCGGCACGGACGCGACGTTGGTCGCCTACGGTCCGCTCGTCCAGACGGCGCTCGAGGCTGCGGAGGCTGCGGCCGACGAGGGGGTCGACCTGGAGGTGATCGATCTCCGATCCCTCGCACCTCTCGACGTCGACGCGGTCGCCGCCTCGGTCGAGAAGACCGGGCGACTCGTCATCACGCACGAGGCGCAGCGTTCCGGCGGCATCGGCGCCGAGTTGGCGGCCTCGATCACCGAACGCTGCTTCGACCTCCTCGAAGAGGCTCCGGTGCGGGTGACGGGGTTCGACACGCCCTATCCCACGTCGGCGCTCGAGGACCATTTCCTGCCGGACCTCGACCGGATCCTGGACGGGGTGGATAGCGCACTGGGGCGTCGGTCCTCCGCCTCGGCCGCGGGCAGGGCCGAGGCCCGGCCTGTGACCGGTGGGGAGGGACGGCGATGAAGCGGTTCTCCCTACCCGATCTCGGTGAAGGTCTGACCGAGAGCGAACTCGTGTCCTGGCGCGTCGCCGTCGGCGACCACGTCGAGCTCAACCAGGTGATCGCCGAGGTCGAGACCGCGAAGGCGCTCGTCGAACTGCCCGCGCCGACCGCCGGCGTGGTCACGAGGCTCCACGTCGAACCGGGGACGACGGTCCTCGTCGGCGAGGCGCTCGTCGATTTCGCGCCCGATGGTGAGACCGCTCCGCCCCCGTCGGTCCCCGAGGCCGACAGGGCGGAGGTCGACCTCCCGAGTGGGGCGGCGGACCGCGAGCCGGTCCTCGTCGGCTACGGCCCTCGCACGGCGAGCGGTGAACGGCCACGGCGCCGTGCGCGGTCCGTCGACGATGACACACCTGCCCCGGTGCACACCGTACCGGTGCACACCGCCCCGGTGCCGGAGCGTTCCCGGCCTCGCGCGACACCACCGGTCCGGCGACTCGCCCGCGATCTGGGTGTCGACCTCGGAACGCTCGTCGGCACCGGCGTCGGTGGTCGGATCGCGCGTGAGGAGGTCGAGCGCGCTGCGACCGGCCCGAGTGGGCAGCTGCCGGAGCGTGCTCGCGGAGCGGGAGCGGCACCGGCCGGGACCCCAGCGACGCCGGCCTCGGCGGCCGACGGGTCGGTGCGGCGGCCGATCACGGGGGTCAGGCGCCGCACCGCCGAGGCGATGGTGAGCAGCGCGTTCACGGCTCCCCACGTGACGGAGTTCTTGACGGTCGACGTGACGCCGACGATGTCGCTGCTCGATGCACTCGCCCGCTCGCCTCGGACCGGGGACCACCGGGTCAACATCCTGACCGTCCTCGCCAAGGCGGTGTGCATCGCCGTGAGACGCACCCCGGCGGTCAACGCGAGCTGGGACGAGGCTGCCGGGGAGATCGTCGAGTACGGCCATGTCGGACTCGGGATCGCCGCAGCGACGCCGCGGGGACTCCTCGTCCCGAACATCGCTCGGGCGGAGGAGCTCAGCCTGTTCGAACTCGCGGACGCTGTGTCGGACCTCGTCCGCACGGCCCGCGAGGGACGCACCGCTCCGGCGGAACTGCGAGGGGGGACGATCACGATCTCCAACGTCGGCGTCTTCGGCGTCGACGCGGGGACGCCCATCCTCAATCCCGGTGAGGCGGCGATCATCGCGCTCGGTGCCGTCCGTCGCCGGCCGTGGGAGTTCGAGGGGCAGGTCGCGCTGCGACACGTCGTGACGCTGTCGCTGTCGTTCGACCATCGACTCATCGACGGGGAGCAGGGGTCCCGGTTCCTCGTCGACCTCGGGACGATGCTGTCCGATCCGGCGATGGTCCTGACGATGGTGTGATCGTCGAGTCCAGGCCCTCGCGCTCACCCGCCCCGGCGGCCGTTCGGGCCTGGACGCGACGACCGCGACGTGGCATCGTGCATCGTGTACGCATCGGGAATCAGCGAAGGAGCGGCTCATGGTCACGTACACGGATGTCTTCAGCGGGTTCTCGGTCGACGACATCGACGCGGCGAGGACGTTCTACCGGGACGTCCTCGGTCTCACGGTCACCGACAACGCCATGGGATTCCTGGACGTGGCGCTGCCCGCCGGCGGGTCGGTGCTCGTCTACGGCAAGCCGGACCACACGCCGGCCTCGTTCACGGTGCTGAACCTCGTGGTCGACGACATCGACACGGCGGTCGACGAGCTGCAGGCGCGCGGTGTGGTGACGAAGCTCTACCCCGACGACGTCCTGCCGACGGACGCGAAGGGGATCATGCGCGGGAACGGCCCGGACATCGCCTGGTTCACCGATCCAGCGGGGAACGTCCTGTCCGTGCTCGTCGACTGAACCCGTCCCGCGTCCTCACTCGGCGAGCAGGGCGGCCAGTGCCATCCGCTCGAGCGTCGAGCGCACCGCCTCGCGGTCGGGTGTCCCGGCCTCGTTCCTGCCGCGGGAGGTGCTGTGGGACGTGGAGTTGATCAGTCCGAAACCCGCGAGCGCGCGGACCCGCAGTTCCGCCGTGGGGATCGTGGGATGCAGCGTCGTGAGGACGTCCACCCACCGCTCGACGTACCGCCGCTGGAGGGTGCGGACCGCGCGGCGGTCGTCCGGTGCCAGGCTGTCGAGGTCGTGGTCTTGGATGCGGATCACGTCGGGGTCGTCGAGGGCGAAGGCCACGTGGAAGCTGACCAGCGAACGCAGCGCCCGATCGCTGTCCGGAGCCTGCTCGACCTCGCGGGTCCCGCCGTCCAGCAGATCCTGACTGACGCCGACGAGGAGTGCTGCGAGGACGGCCTGCTTGCTCGGGAAGTGGCGGTAGACGGCGGGCCCGCTCATGCCGACGGCCGTTCCGAGGTCCTCCATCGACACCCCGGCGAAGCCGCGCTCGGCGAACAGTCCGGCCGCTGACCGCAGGAGGGCCGAGCGACGTGCCGCTTTCGCCTCCGAGCGCCCGAGGTGCGGTGGGTTCGGGGACGGTGTGTCACGACCGGTCATCGGATCTCCTCGGGGTGGACTTTTTCAGTTAATGAACTGTAACCTTTCTTTCAGTGAGTGGTGAGTAACTGAATGCACTCACGGTCGACGACGACAGGAGCCCGAGTGCCCACCCTCACGAGCGGTGCCGATCCCACCTCAGCCCGATTCCGCGAGCAGGAGGCGGCGCAGCGGGAGCTCGTGACGGTGCTCGAGCAGACGATGGCGACCGCGGCCCTGGGCGGACCGAAGGCGTCGCGGGCGCGGCATGTCGCCCGGGGGAAGCTGCTGCCGCGCGATCGGGTCGACCGTCTGCTGGACGAGGGGAGCCCCTTCCTCGAGATCGCGCCCTTGGCTGCGCACGGCATGTACGACGACGCGACTCCCGGCGCCGGGGTCATCGCTGGGATCGGCCTCGTCCACGGACGACACGTGCTCGTCGTGTCGAACGACGCGACCGCGAAGGGTGGCTCGTACTTCCCGATGACGGTGAAGAAGCACCTCCGGGCCCAGGAGATCGCGGCCGCGAACCGGCTGCCCTGCCTGTACCTCGTCGACTCCGGGGGAGCGAACCTCCCGACGCAGGACGAGGTCTTCCCGGATCGGGACCACTTCGGTCGGATCTTCTTCAATCAGGCCAGGATGTCGGCGGCCGGCATCCCGCAACTCGCCGCCGTACTCGGGTCCTGCACCGCCGGAGGCGCGTACGTCCCCGCCATGAGCGACGAGAACGTGATCGTGCGTGGCCAGGGCACGATCTTCCTGGGTGGTCCACCCCTCGTGAAGGCCGCGATCGGCGAGGTCGTGACGCCGGAGCAACTCGGCGGCGGCGATCTCCACGCCCGGGTGTCGGGGGTCACGGACCACCTCGCCGACGACGACGCGCACGCGCTCGACATCCTCCGGGATGCGGTCGCGACGCTGCCGGCGCCCCACCAGCGCGCGTGGGAGGTGCGTCCGAGCGTGCCGCCGGTCGTCCCGGAGGCGGAACTGTACGGCGTCGTGCCGGCGGAGCTGCAGACGGCCTACGACGTCCGTGAGGTGATCGCGCGGCTCGTCGACGGCAGCGACTTCTCGGAGTTCAAGCGCGAGTACGGCGACACCCTCGTGACCGGGTTCGCGAGGCTGCACGGGCACCCCGTCGGCATCATCGCGAACAACGGCGTCCTCTTCAGCGAGTCGGCCCTGAAGGGCGCCCATTTCATCGAGCTCGCCGACCAGCGCGGCATCCCGTTGCTGTTCCTCCAGAACATCTCGGGCTTCATGGTCGGCAGTGACGCCGAGGCCGGAGGCATCGCCAAGCACGGCGCGAAGATGGTCACCGCGGTCGCGACCACCCGGGTGCCGAAGCTGACGGTCGTGATCGGCGGTTCGTTCGGCGCCGGCAACTACTCCATGTGCGGCCGGGCCTACGATCCCCGGTTCCTCTGGATGTGGCCGGGCGCGCGCATCTCCGTCATGGGGGGACAACAGGCGGCGAGTGTCCTCGCGACCGTCAAGCGCGACCAACTCGAGGCTCGCGGTGAGGCGTGGACCGCCCAGGCGGAGGAGGACTTCCGGGCGCCGATCCTCGCCGACTTCGAGGAGCAGGGCAACCCGTACTACTCGACCGCACGGCTCTGGGACGACGGCATCATCGATCCCGCCCAGACCCGAACGGTCCTCGGACTCGCGCTCGAGGTGTGCTCCCGCGCGCCCCTGCCAGAACCCGGCTTCGGCCTCTTCAGGATGTGACGGCATGACGATCCAGACACCGAACCGGCCGGGCCAGGCATCTACGCGTCCCTTCCGCTCCGTCCTCGTCGCGAACCGCGGCGAGATCGCCTGTCGCGTGATCCGCACGCTCACCGCGATGGACATCGAGAGCATCGCGGTCTTCAGTGACGCTGACCGCGACGCCCCACACGTCCGGCTCGCGGACCGCGCCGTCCGCCTGGGACCCGCGCCCGCCGCGGACAGCTATCTCGACGTCGACGCCGTCGTCCGAGCCGCCGTCACGACCGGGGCCGAGGCGGTGCACCCGGGCTACGGCTTCCTGTCCGAACAACCCGCGCTCGCGAGGGCGGTCGCCGCTGCCGGGATCGTGTTCATCGGACCGGACGAGCGCTCCCTGGTCCTCATGGGCGACAAGATCCGGGCGAAGGACCACGTCGCGGCTCGAGGCGTCCCGATCATCGAGGGCGTCGCCGACGCCTCGCTCGACGACGACGCGCTCGTCCGTGCCGGCGTCGCCATCGGCTTCCCGCTCATCGTCAAGCCGGCGGGCGGTGGCGGCGGCAAGGGGATGCAGGTGGTGGAGCGCGCCGAGGAGCTCCCATCGGCCATCGCCTCCGCGCACCGGGTGGCCGAGGCGGCCTTCGGCGACGCCACGCTCCTCCTCGAGCGGTTCGTCTCGAGACCCCGGCACATCGAGGTACAGGTGCTCGCGGACGCCCACGGTGCGGTCGTGCACCTCGGCGAGCGCGAGTGCTCGCTCCAGCGTCGGCACCAGAAGGTGGTGGAGGAGTCCCCGTCGCCGCTCATCGACGACCGCCAGCGCGCGCGACTCGGCGAGGCGGCCTGCACGGTCGCCCGGAGCGTCGGCTACCGAGGAGTGGGAACCGTCGAGTTCCTCGTCGCCGACGACCGACCCGACGAGTTCGCCTTCCTCGAGATGAACACGCGGTTGCAGGTGGAGCATCCGGTCACCGAGCTCGTCACGGGGCTGGACCTCGTGGAGTGGCAGGTGCGCGTCGCCGCCGGTGAACCGCTGACGATGACGCAGGACGACGTCGTCCTGCGTGGTCACGCGGTGGAAGCACGGCTGTACGCGGAGGACCCGTCGAGCGGCTTCCTGCCCCAGACCGGGGTGCTCGAGCGGGTGCGTCTGCCGCACGGGCCGGGCGTCCGCGTCGACGGCGGCATCGTCGCCGGGCAGTTCGTCGGCCCCTGGTACGACCCCATGCTCGCGAAGATCGTGTGCTGGGCCGAGGATCGCGGGACCGCGCTCCGGCGACTCGACGCCGCGCTCGCGGCGACGGTGGTCTTCGGTGTCCGCACGAACCTCGGCTTCCTCCGGCGGCTCCTCGCCGACGAGGACGTCGTCGCGGGACGACTGCACACCGGTCTCATCGCCGACCTGCTCGACGACAGCCCGTCCGCCGCGACGTCCGAGCGGGTCCTGACCGCAGGGGCGCTCGCCGAAACGGACGACCGGCGATCCGAGGCCGCAGAGCGGACCGCCGGACTCGGGACGCCGTGGTCGGATCCGGGTGGGTGGCGCCTCGGCGCGGCAGCACCGACGCGACAGCATCTGCGTCCTGAGGACGGACGCATCGTCCGCATCGAGGTGCGTGGGTCGAGCGACGATGCGAGCGTCTCCGTCGATGACGCGGCACCGGCCCGGGCCGCGGTCCGCAGCCGGTCGGACGGCACCCTGCGGTTCGAGCACGACGGTGTCAGCACCCCGTTGGAGACCGTCCGCGTGGGGGACGAACGATGGATCGCGCTCGACGGTGCCATCAGTGTGGTCGAGGTGGTCCCGCGTGAGGCGCTCCCAGCCGGCGGGGATCCGACTGCGGCCGGTGCGGTCGATCCGGAGGTGCGGACGCCGATGCCCGGCACCGTCACGGCCGTGCACGTCACGAGCGGCGACGCCGTCACCGCCGGTCAGCCGCTGGTCACCGTCGAAGCGATGAAGATGGAGCACCTCCTCACCGCCACGACCGACGGCACGGTCACCCTCCACGTCGCCACGGGTGGCACGGTCGCCACCCGTCAGTCGGTCGCGACGATCGCCGCAGACCCCGACGCAGCACATCTGAACGCAGCCCCAACCGATGCAGCACCCACGAACGGAGCATCAGCATGAACACCGAGCTCAGCCCCGAGCACCAGCGGATCGTCGACACGGTCAAGGCGTTCGCCGACGAGGTCGTCGCGCCCGCCGCCTATCAGTACGACACGGAACGGCGTCTGCCGTACGACATCATCGCGCAGATGGGGGAGCTGGGACTCTTCGGGCTGCCGTTTGCGAAGGAACTTGGCGGCGGGGGAATGGACTACTTCGCGCTCTGCCTCGCCGTCGAGCAGCTCGGACGCGTCGACCAGAGCATCGGCGTCACCCTCGAGGCCGGCGTCGGCCTCGGAGCCATGCCGATCTACCTGTACGGCACCGACGCCCAGCGCGAGGAATGGATCCCGCAGCTCGCGAGCGGGCAGGCGCTCGCCGCGTTCGGCCTCACCGAGGCGCGTGCCGGCAGTGATGCAGGCGCGACGGAGACCACCGCCGAACTCGTCGACGGTGAGTGGGTGATCAACGGCACGAAGCAGTTCATCACCAACTCCGGGAGTGAGATCACCCGTCTCGTGACGGTCACGGCCGTCACGGGGGAGCGGGTCCGATCCGACGGCCGGGTGACGAAGGAGCTGTCGTCGATCCTCGTGCCGGTCCCGACGCCGGGCTTCACCGCGCTACCGCCCTACGACAAGGTCGGGTGGCACACCTCCGACACCCACCCGCTGCGGTTCGAGGACGTCCGCGTGCCTGAGGGCAACCTGCTCGGCGAACGCGGGCGCGGATACGCCAACTTCCTCACGGCGCTCGACGGTGGACGGATCGCCGTGGCCGCGCTCGCCGTCGGAGCTGCCCAGGGCTGCCTCGAGGAGGCGATCCGCTACGCCAAGGAGCGGGTCGTGTTCGGTCGGGCGATCGGTGACAACCAGTGGATCGCCTTCCGGATCGCGAAGATGCAGGCGCGGGTCCACACCGCCAGGCAGGCCTACTACGACGCCGCGTCGCGCATGCTCCGGGGAGCGCCCTACAAGATGGAGGCCTCCATCGCGAAGATGGTCGCCGGGGAGGCCGCGATGGACAACGCCCGCGACGCGACCCAGATCTTCGGCGGCTACGGGTTCCTCAACGAGAACCCGGTGGCGCGGCACTACCGGGACTCGAAGATCCTCGAGATCGGTGAGGGCACCACCGAGGTGCAGCTCATGATCATCGCCCGCGAACTCGGCTTCGCGTCGTGAGGTCATGATGACCGACTCGTCCGAGACGTCGTCCGGCCCCGTGATCGAGCAGCGAGGTCTGTACTTCGAGGAGTTCGTGGTGGGTGCGACCTACCGCCATCGCCCCGGGCGCACCCTCACGGAAGCCGACAACGTCCTGTTCTCGACCCTCACGATGAACGGGCAATCACTGCACGTGGATGCCGCGTGGTCTGCGACCGGGCCCTTCGGGGAACGGCTCGTGAACTCGATGCTGACCCTCTCGACGCTCGTGGGGCTGTCGGTCGCGCAGCTCACCGAGCAGACGATCGTCGCGAACCTGGGCTTCACCGACATCGCCTTCCCGAACCCGATGCGCCACGGCGACACGCTGTACGCCGAGACGCTCGTGACGGCAAAACGGTTGTCGTCGTCAAGGCCGGGCGAGGGTGTCGTCACCCTGCTCCACACGGGTCGGAACCAGGACGGCGTCGTCGTCGCGACCGCGACCAGGAGCACGCTCGTCCAGTGCTCGGGTGCATCGTGACCGGCGCCGCGGCGTTCGACCTGGGGCCGGCGATCCTCTTCGTCCCAGCGGACCGTCCGGACCGCTTCGCGAAAGCGGCCGAGCGCGCGGATGCCGTCATCCTCGATCTCGAGGACGCCGTGGCCCCGGCCGACAAGCCGGCCGCCCGCCGGGCGATCGTCGACCATCCGCTCGATCCCTCGCACACGGTCGTCCGGGTCGACCCGGCTGGGACCGTCGACTTCGACGACGATGTCGCGGCGCTCGCGGACACCGCCTATCGCACGGTCGTGCTGGCGAAGTCGGAGACGACCGCGGCGCTCGACCGGCTCGTGGACGCGATCCCGGACGTCCGGATCATCGCGCTGTGCGAGACCGCTGCCGGTGTCGTGCAGGCACCCGCGTTGGCCGCTCATCCTGCGGTCGTCGCGCTCATGTGGGGCTCTGAAGACCTCATCGCGTCCCTGGGCGGCACAAGCAGTCGACGGGCCGACGGGCGATACCGGGACGTCGTCAGACAGGCGCGCTCGTCGGTGCTGCTCGCCGCGGGAGCCGCCGGGGTGGCCGCGATCGACGCGGTCCACCTCGACATCGACGATCTCGACGGGCTCGCGCACGAGGCGGCGGACGCGGCCGCCGTCGGCTGCATCGCCTCCGCGTGCATCCACCCGGGACAGGTCCCGACCGTTCGCGCCGCCTACCGCCCGGACCCAAGATCGGTGTCAGCGGCTCGTGCGCTGCTCGACGCCGCAGCGGGAGCCGCAGGCGTGTTCCGGCACGAGGGACGCATGGTCGACGAGCCCCTCCTGCGACACGCGCGACTCGTGCTCGCCCGTGCCGAGGTGTCCGTCGGTCCGAGGTGATCGACCGACTCCCGCAATCGTTACGAATCAGTTGCCACCCGGTCGTGATGTCGTCCGGCCGAAGTCGCCGGTCTCCTCTAGCCTGGTGAGCAAGCACCGGCCCGTCGCTCCACGCACGGATCCCGACGGTGCAGCGCGTCACCGGTCGGCGGACCGAGAGAGGGGCAGGGGATGCCACACCTCTGGCGCTCGTCGAGCACCCGTGGCAGTTCTCTCGTCGGCGGAGCAGCGGACGGCGTCGACGACGACGCCAGTTCGCGTCCCGAGCAGCTCGTCCCGCACCCGTCCTTCCCGACGCCCGTCCAGGACCCCGAGCCCTCTGAGGCACCGAGGCGCACGATCGGCGACTCCGAGTTGTCGGTCTTCCCGGTCGTGCTCGGCGGCAGCGTGTTCGGGTGGACGGTCGACCCCGACACGACGTCGGACATCCTCGACCGGTTCCACGACTCCGGCGGCAACATGGTGGACACCGCCGACAGCTACGCGGGCGGACGCAGCGAGATCCTCATCGGCAACTGGATGCGGAAGCGCCGCAACCGGGACGACATGGTCGTCGCGACGAAGATCGGCCGGCACCCCGACTACCCGGGTCTCGGCTCGGTGAGCATCATCCGCGCGGTCGAGGCGGCGCTCGAACGGTTGCAGACCGACCACATCGACCTGCTGTCCTTCCACGACGACGACCCGAGCATCCCGTTGGCCGACAGCCTCGGGACGGTCGACTGGCTGATCGAGACCGGCAAGGTCCGCTACCTCGGCACCTCGAACACGACCCCCGAGCGGCTGATGGAGGCGCGGATCCTCTCGGCGAGCGGCTTCACCCAGTTCGTCGCGCTCGAGACCCACTACAGCCTCATGCACCGGGAGCCGTACGAGAGCACCCTCGCGCTCGTCGCGACGGCCCAGCACCTCGGTGTCCTGCCCTACTTCGCCCTCGCGAACGGCTTCCTGACGGGCCGCTACCGCACCCGCTCCGACCTCGACCCGAGCACCCGCGGTAGTCGCGCCGCGACCCATCTCCACCGCCGTGGGCTGCGGGTCCTGCATGTCCTCGACGAGATCGCGGAGGAGAACCGTTGCACGGTCGCCTCGGCCGCGCTCGCCTGGGCCATGTCACGTCCCGGCGTCGTCGCGCCCATCGCGAGCGCGTCCCAGCCGGCTCACGTCGACTCGCTCATCGCGGCCGCTGACGTGCGGCTGAGCCGCGGGCAGATCCTCGAGCTCGACCGCGTCTCCGGTCGCTTGCGCTGAGTCGACCGGCGGTCGCCTGCGCACGGTCGCTCGCGCGCGACGCCCGGGAACCTGACGTATGGTTGGGGTGATGAACGCCGCCGTCGACTTTCCGCTCACTCGTCCCGAGCTCGCGTTCACCGCATCCGGGGACGCGCTCGTCCGCCGGACGGTCCTGCCCAACGGGCTGCGCATCCTGAGCGAACACATGCCGGGCAGCCGTAGCGCGACGATCGGCTACTGGGTGGCCGTCGGTTCCCGCGACGAACAACCGGAGACCGCCGATCGACCGGCGACCTTCGGCTCGACGCACTTCCTGGAGCACCTCCTGTTCAAGGGCACGCCGTCGCGTTCCGCCCTCGATATCGCGGTCGCCTTCGACGCCGTCGGCGGCGAGCACAACGCGCTCACGGCCAAGGAGCACACCTGCTACTACGCCAAGGTGCGCGATCGCGACCTGCCGATGGCGGTCGACGTTATCACCGACATGCTCACCTCCTCGCTGCTCGACCCGGAAGAGTTCGAGAACGAACGCGGCGTCATCCTCGAAGAGCTCGCGATGATGGACGACGATCCGGGGGACGTCGCCAACGAACGGTTCTTCGAGCGCGTGCTCGGCGAGCACCCCCTCGGGCGTCCCATCGGCGGTCACCCGCAGTCGATCATCGAGGTCGGCCGGGACGCAGTCGTGGCGCACTACCGAGCCAACTACCGCGCGAACGACGTCATCGTGACGGCGGCCGGCGCGGTCGACCACGACGCCCTCGTCGTCCAGGTGTCCGAGGCGCTCGTGCATGCGGGCTGGCCGGCGGACGCGGTGGCCGCACCGGTCGCGCGTCGGACGCTCGCTCCTGCTGCCATCGTCGGCGGCTCGCCGCTCTCGGTCGTACACCGGCCCACCGAGCAGGTCCACCTGCAGATCGGCGGAGCGGGTCTCATCGCGGGCGATGAGCGACGATTCGCCATGAGCATGCTCAACTCCATCCTCGGCGGCGGCATGTCCAGCCGCCTGTTCCAGGAGATCCGCGAACGGCGCGGGCTCGCCTACTCGGTGTACTCGTTCGCCGGCAGCTACTCGGACGCCGGCGTCTTCGGCCTCGCTGCCGCCTGCTCCACGGCGAAGGCGGCGACCGTGGCCGAGCTCATGCTCGCCGAACTCCACCGGCTCGCCGAGCACGGCGTGACGGACGAGGAGTTGTCGCGGGCGCTCGGCCAGCTGAGCGGCGCATCGGCGCTGGCCCTGGAGGATTCGGACTCCCGGATGAGCCGACTCGGTCGAGCGGAGCTGACCCTCGGCGAGTTCATCGACCTCGACGAGAGCATCCGTCGCCTGCAGTCCGTCGGTCAGGACGACGTCCAGCAGCTCGCGCAGCACCTCGCCGCGCAGCCCATCACGGTGTCGGCGGTCGGAGCCGTCGACGAGGACACCTTCGCTCCGATCATCGCGGGGGTGCGTTGAATGTCCCATTACCTGTATCTCGTCAGACACGGCGAGCAGCAGCACGCTGAGCACGGCTTGCCCGACGGACCACTGTCGGCACGCGGTCGGCGTCAGGCACAGCTGCTCGCGGAGCGCCTCGGCGGTGTGCCCATGACCGCGGCATGGCACTCGCCGTTGCAGCGTGCCGCGGAGACCGCCCAGATCATCGCGGAGCGGATGCCGGCCGTCACACCGGAGCCGTCGTCACTGCTCTTCGACTGCGTCCCGAGCGGACGCACACCGGAGACGCCGTCGGCGTTCGACCCCTTCTTCGGTTCGATCACCGAGGCGGAGATCGAGGCGGGCGAAGCGCAGATGGCCGACGCCGCCGCCGAGTTCCTCTCGCCGAAGCGCGGTGACCATCACGAGCTGCTCATCACGCACAACTTCGTCATCGGGTGGCTCGTCCGCGAGGCGCTCCAGGCGCCCGGATGGCGCTGGGTGAGCATCAACCAGGCCAACGGCGGACTGACGGTGCTGCACCAGCGCGCCGGGCGTCCGTGGAGCCTCATCACCCACAACGACCTCGCGCACCTCCCCATGGAGCTCCGCACGGGTCTTCCCGAGCCGCACATCGTCTAGCCGGGCGGCCCGCCTCCTCCCGGACGGGCAGCACGTAAGCTGAGGGCATGACGACACGAGTGGCGCTGGCCGGCGCGAGCGGCAAGATGGGCCGACTGTTCACCAGCATCATCGGTTCACTCGACGACTTCGAGCTGGTCGCGTCGCTCGGTTCGTCGAGCGAGCTGAGCGAGATGGACGGGGCGGACCTCGTGGTCGACGTCACGGTCCCGGGTGTCAGCCAGCGGATCGTCGACCACGCCGTCGCTCAGGGCATCAACGTGCTCGTCGGGACGAGCGGTTGGTCGGCCGAGCGTATCCAGCGACTCGACCGCCGGCTCGCCGAGCTGCCCGAGCAGGGCGTCGTCATCATCCCCAACTTCTCGCTGGGGTCCGTCCTGTCGACGAGTCTCGCGACCGTAGCTGCGCGCTTCTTCGACTCGATCGAGATCATCGAGTCCCACCGAGACACGAAGGTGGACTCGCCCTCCGGCACCGCCGTGCGCACCGCCGAGCTGATGATGGCCGCTCGTGGCGACCGTGGGCCCGTCGCCGCTCCGCACACCGACCAGCGGGCGAGGGGACAGCAGGTCTCGAGCATCCCGATCCACAGCCTGCGGCTCCAGGGCGTCGTCGCCCGCCAGGAGGTCGTGTTCGGTGGCGTCGACGAACTCGTCACGATCACGCACGAC
This sequence comes from Plantibacter sp. MDV22-iso1, assembly GCF_058408345.1. Lineage (NCBI taxonomy): Bacteria > Bacillati > Actinomycetota > Actinomycetes > Micrococcales > Microbacteriaceae > Plantibacter > Plantibacter sp. MDV22-iso1. The sequence goes on along the minus strand of NZ_JBZVDY010000003.1, from coordinate 62,984 downwards.
ACGATCTCGCCAGCATCCTACGAGCGGGGCATCCGGCTCGCCCTCGTCGCCGCCCGCGACGCCCGGGGGGTCACCGTCGGTCTCGACAGTCTGCTCGACCTCGGACTCGATCGCCCAGGGCCGGCGGGTCGGCGGCCCGCCCAGGGGGCGCCCGAGCACGTCTCCGGCCAGGCCGCGGCGGCCAGCGCCCTGTGAAGACCCGCGTCATGGTCGCGGTCATCGCGGCCCTGCTCGTCCTCTACATCGTCCTCGTCGGGTACCGTGCCGTCGTCCTCCTCGGCACGGGTGAACCTGTCGGCATCGCCATGGGTGCGGCGCTCATCGTCCTGCCGATCCTCGGCGTCTGGGCGCTCTGGCGCGAGATCGCCTTCGGGCTGGGCGCCGAGCGGCTCGGAGTCCGCCTCGAGGCCGAGGGCGGCCTTCCGCCCGAGCAGGTCGAGACCCGCGAGAGCGGCCGGCCGATGCGTGATGCCGCAGACGAGTTGTTCCCGAAGTACCGCGACGCGGCCGAGGCCGCTCCCGATGACTGGCGATCCTGGTACCGCCTCGGACTCGTCTACGACGGTGCCGGAGACCGCCGTCGCGCACGGCAGGCCATCCGACAGGCGATCCGGCTCTCGCGGAGCTGACCGGAGCGGCGGCGTCCCGTCGTTCAGTCGCGGGCGAGTGCTTCGGCCAACGCCTGCTCGACGGTCGGCGTGCTGAACGTGAAGCCGTCGTCCAAGAGCCGACGAGGTTCGACGCGCTGATCGCTCAGCAGCAGTCCGTCGGCGGCGTCGCCGAGGAGCGCCTTCAGGGCGAACGTCGGGACGCGCAGCAGATAGGGCCGGTTCATCCGTTTGGCGAGCTCGAACATGAGGTCGTCGGCGCGGGCGGCCTGCGGACCGCACAGGTTCACCGGTCCGGAGAGCGTCGAGGTCAGCAGGTGGGTGATCGCCCGGACCTCGTCCTGCAGCCCGATCCACGGCCAGAACTGGCGGCCCGAACCGAGCGGACCGGCGACCCCGAACCTGGTGAGCGGTGCCAGCGGCTTGAGCACGCCTGCCAGGTCGACGACGATGCCGTTGCGGAGCAGCACGGTGCGGACGGCGTCGGGCGCCGCGAGCGCCGAGTCCTCCCAGGCGACGACGACGTCGGCGAGGAATCCGGCCCCTCTGGAGGAGTCCTCCGTGAGGGTCTCTCCGGGACGGTCGCCGTAGTACCCGACCGCCGAACCACTGAGGAAGGCGGCCGGTGGCTGCTCCGCCCGGTTCATGGCGTCGACGAGGGTACGGGTGGCGCTGAGTCGTGACCAGAGGATCGTGGATCGGTAGGCCGCCGTCCACGGCAGCTTGCCGAGGGAGGCGCCGGAGAGGTTGATGATCGCGTCGGCGCCGCTCAGGACTCGCGGGTCCAGCGTTCCTGCCAGCGGATCCCACTCCGCTTCTCCGGCACCGCGCGCCGGACGTCGTACGAGCCGGACGACCTCATGGCCGTCGGTCTCGAGGGAGCGCCCGAGCGCCGTTCCGATGAGCCCGGAGGCCCCGCCGATCACGATGCGCATGCGCGTCGCCTTCCTGGTCGTGCTGCTGGACGGTGGTGGTTACGCGAGGCTGGCTTCGAGGGTGATCGGGATGCCGGCGAGCGCCTGCGAGACCGGGCAGCCGTCCTTCGCCGCCGTGGCGATGCGCTCGAAGTCGGCCTCGGAGATGCCGGGCACGACCGCGCTGACGAGCAGGTGGCTGCCGGTGATGCCGGTGCCGGGGGTGAAGGAGACCGCTGCGGTCGCCTGGATGCGCTCCGGCGGGAATCCGGCGCTCGTGAGTTCGTTGGCGAACGCCATCGAGTAGCAGGAGGCGTGCGCAGCCCCGAGCAGTTCCTCCGGGGTCGTCGTCGTGTTGGATCCCTCGGAGCGTGCCTTCCAGTCGACCGCGAACTCGGCCGCCTCGGAGGTGTCGAGGCTCGTGTGCCCCGATCCCTCGAAGAGCGTGCCGTTCCAGACCGTCGTGGCTTCGCTTGTTACCGCCATGGTGCAACCTCCATCGTCGGGCCGTGCAGGAGCGCATCGGCGCTGGTGTTCGTGGGGTCAGCCTAACCGGATCGACCTGGACGGTCACCCCGTCGACAAACGGTGTCGTCAGGTGCTTCGGGCCGCCGTCACGCCTGTCGCCCGATGACACGGGCGCGGAGGAGGAGCACATACACGCGGCAACCGAGGCAGAACCCGAACGCCGCGTTGAGGAAGGCGGCGACGAACGCGGCACCGGCGGAGACGGCGAGCGATCCCGGCACCCCGATGAGGTGCAGCACGAGTCCGATCGCGACCACCACCAGGCCGACGCCCTGGGCGAAGGTCGGTGGTTCAGGTGCCTCGAGTTCGGTGGGCGGGCCGAGCCTCGGGCGGATGAGGCGTCGGAAGACGACGCCGTACGGGTGGCGTCGGATCCCGGCGAACGCGCCCCACGCGAACAGGGCTGCGATGACGACGAGGAGGACGAAGGCCGGTTGGCCGGCCCGCGCGGGCGGCGTGTCGGCGAGCGGCGCCGTCAGCGCGAGGAAGACGGCGACGAGGAGGAGCACGGCGGTCACGGTCGCGCCGAACCGCGGGCTGCGCGGGTCGATGCCGGTCGGCTGTGCTGCTGGAGGGTTCGAGGTCATGCCGGTCTCCCGAGGACGGATCGCAGCTCGCCGGCGAGCACCGCACGGCGTGCGGCCCCGGAGAACCGACCGCGCACGATCCCGGCGCGGTCGAGGAGGAGGACGGTGGGCGTCTGCAGGACGGCGAAGCGGTCCGCGAGGTCGGGACGGTGGGTCAGGTCGACGTCGAGGACGCCCACGCCGGCCTCCCCATCGGCCAGCTCGTGCAGCAGTCGTCTGGTGCCGGGGCACAGGGCACAGAACTCGGTGCTGAACTGCACCAGGGTGGCCGATCGGCCGAGCGGAGTGGTCGTCCCGAGTGCCGCCGGCGAGAGGCGGTCGCCGTCGGTGCGGTGCGTCGCACGCCCGCTCCGTGCACGCACGATCAGACCCACCGCCGTCGTGGACAGGACGAGGACGAGGATCAGCGAGAGGGCGGCCGTCGGGTGCATGGTGTCCGTCAGCATAGGGTCCGGGTACCGGTCCCTGAGCCTCTGTGACGCGAGGTGACGCCTGTGCGGATGGTGACCCGCACGAGGGAAACCCGATAGCCTGAGAGCGTGTCGCGTGCAGAGAACCCCTTCGGTCAAGTCCTCGTCGCGCTGGTGACGCCGTTCACCGCCGACGGCGAGGTCGACTGGAAGGCCGTCGAGCGACACATCGACGACGTCGTGACCGCGGGGGCCGACGGCATCGTCGTCACCGGCACCACGGGTGAGACGTCGACGCTGACGGACCCGGAGAAGGTGAAGCTCGTCGAGGTCGGCAAGGCCGTCGCGGGCGGGCGCGCGAAGATCATCACCGGTGGTGGCTCCAACGAGACGGCCCACGCGATTGAGCTCGCGAAGAAGAGCGAGCAGGCGGGCGCCGACGGCAACATGATCGTCACCCCGTACTACAACAAGCCCACCCAGGCCGGCGTGCTCACCCACTTCCGCATGATCGCCGACTCCACGGATCTGCCCGTCATCCTCTACGACATCCCGGGGCGGACCGGCATCCCCATCACCTACGAGACGATCCTGCGTGCGGCCAAGCACCCGAACATCCTCGCGGTGAAGGACGCCAAGGGCGACCTCAGTGAGGTGAGCCGGGTCATGAACCAGACGGACCTCATGTACTTCGCCGGCGACGACGCCAACGCACTGCCGACGCTCGCCATCGGCGGCACCGGCCTCATCGGCGTCACGGCCAACATCGCGCCGACGCCCTACCGACACATGGTCGACGCGGTGAACTCCGGCGACCTCGTCGCGGCGACCGCCGCGCACCGGCAGCTCGAGCCGCTCGTGCGCGCGGTCATGACCCACGTCCCCGGCACCGTCGCCGCCAAATACATCTTGCACGGCCTCGGCCGGATCCAGAGCCCGCGGGTACGTCTTCCGCTGGTCGGTCCGGAGGAGTGGGAGGCCGCGCAGATCGAGGATGAGATCGACCTGGTGAAGGACATCCCAGGCGTCGACTTCCGCAACTTCCGGCCAGACCGCAACGCCGCCGCCGGTGGCGCGCTGCCCAAGGTCGCCGGTACGACTCGCTAGACAAACCAGAGGGGGGCTACATGCCCAATACCATCATCGATCCGCCAGTCCTCGAACCGGGGACGCTCCGCGTCATCCCCATCGGAGGACTCGGCGAGATCGGCAGGAACATGACCTGCTTCGAGATCGACGGCAAGATCCTGATCGTCGACTGCGGCGTGCTCTTCCCCGAAGAACACCAGCCGGGCGTCGACCTGATCCTTCCCGATTTCACCTCCATCAAGGACCGGCTCGACGACATCGTCGGGGTCGTGCTCACGCACGGTCACGAGGACCACATCGGCGCCGTGCCCTACCTCCTGAAGCTCCGCAAGGACATCCCGCTGATCGGTTCCGGCCTGACGCTCGCGCTCATCGAGGCGAAGCTCAAGGAACACCGCATCGTCCCTTACACCCTGCCGGTGAAGGAGGGTCAGATCGAGGCGCTGGGGCCGTTCGACCTCGAGTTCGTCGCGGTCAACCACTCGATCCCGGACGCGCTCGCGGTGTTCATCGACACCGACGCCGGCACGGTCCTCGTGACCGGTGACTTCAAGATGGACCAGTTGCCGCTGGACGGCCGCCTGACGGACCTCCGCGCCTTCGCCCGCCTCGGTGAAGAAGGCGTCGACCTCTTCCTCGTCGACTCGACGAACGCCGACGTTCCGGGATTCACGCCGCTCGAGCGGTCCATCGGGCCGGTCCTCGACCAGGTCATCGCGAAGTCCGAGCGCCGCGTCATCGTCGCGAGCTTCTCGAGTCACGTGCACCGCGTCCAGCAGGTCCTCGACGCGGCTCACGCCCATGGCCGGCGGGTCGCGTTCCTCGGTCGGTCCATGGTGCGCAACATGGGTATCGCAGCCGACCTCGGGTACCTGAACGTCCCCGAGGGCCTGCTCATCGACTACAAGAAGGCGAAGGACCTCCCCGAGGACAAGATCGTCTACATGTCGACCGGGTCACAGGGCGAGCCGATGGCCGTCCTCAGCCGGATGGCGAACCTCGACCACGCGATCGAACCGGGCCCGGGCGACACCGTCATCCTCGCCTCGAGCCTCATCCCGGGCAACGAGAACGCGGTCTACCGGGTCATCGACGGCCTGACAAAGCTCGGTGCCACCGTCGTCCACAAGGGCAACGCGAAGGTCCACGTCTCCGGTCACGCGGCCGCCGGTGAGCTGCTGTACTGCTACAACATCCTTCAGCCGAAGAACGTGCTCCCGGTCCACGGTGAGTACCGTCACCTCGTCGCGAACCAGAAGCTCGCGATCGACAGCGGAGTCCCGGCGCAGAACACCTTCATCGGCGAGGATGGCATCGTCATCGACTTGAAGGACGGCGTCGCGAAGGTCGTCGGGCAGCTCGACGTCGGGCTCGTCTACGTCGACGGCTCGACCGTCGGCGAGATCACCGACGCCGATCTCAAGGACCGTCGCATCCTGGCGGAGGAGGGCTTCATCTCGGTCATCGTCGTCGTCGACTCGAAGACCGGGCACATCATCTCCGGCCCGGAGGTGCACGCGAAGGGCTTCGCCGAGGACGACAAGGTCTTCGCCGACATCAAGCCGAAGGTCGCCAAGGCACTCGCCGAGGCGGCGGAGAATGGCGTCCGCGACACGCACGCGCTGTCGCAGGTGATCCGTCGGACCGTGGGCCGCTGGGTCAACACGTCCTTCCGTCGCCGCCCGATGATCGTCCCGCTCGTCATCGAGGCCTGATCACCGGACGGGTCAGCTCGGTCCCACCCGCCAGGAGGCGGTCGGACATCATCCGCGAGGGTGATGTCCGACCGCCTTCCGCGTTGCTACCTTGGAAGCTCCTATGGCCGCTCGTCACTCCGACTGCGGTGGATTCCGGAGGTCGGCGTGGGCGTTGTCCGCACCTGGGTGTTCCCCATTCTGAAACTGCTCGTCTTCACCGCGATCGCGGTGGCCCTCGTGAAGGTCGCGTTCTTCCCGGACGCACCGCAGGAGGAGGGGCCGACGCAGCCGACCGGGAGCCTCGTGGAACCACAGGTCCAGGCGGCGCTCGGCACCGTGGTCAACACCGTCTCGGTGGAGGGCCAGGTCGTCGCCGACCCGGCCAGCACGGCGAAGTCGACCGTCGCCGGCACCGTCGACGAGGTGTTCGCCGCCAAGGGGGCCGTCCTCGCGGAGGGTGATCCCATCCTCGACGTCAAGACCATCGACGAGGAGGGCAAGGAGCGGTACGTGCAGGTGACCGCGCCGGTCGCGGGCACTCTCGGCAACGTCAAGCTCATCCACGGGCAGTCGGTCCAGATCGGCGACGCGGTTGCGCAGGTGTCGCCGGCCACGTTCTCCATCACCGGGGCGTTGAGCGCCGACAAGCAGTACCGTCTGCTCACCATCCCCGGCGAGGCGACGGTCACCATCAACGGCGGCCCGGCCCCGTTCGTCTGTCCGGCCGTTCGCGTCACGACGCCGTCGAGCGGCGGCGACGAGGAGGAGCCGACGACGGGCGGTGGATCCGGGCAGACACCCGGTGGCAGCGGAACCTCCGTCACCTGCGCGGTGCCCGGTGATGTCCGGGTGTTCGCCGGACTCGCCGCGACGATCGAACTCGCGGGCGGTGTCGCCGAGAACGTCCTCGTGCTCCCGACGACCGCGGTCAAGGGTTCGGCAGGAACCGGGACCGTCTGGGTCGTCGGCGCCGACGGTGCCCAGGAGGAACGGTCGGTCACGCTGGGACTGAACGACGGGCAGCAGGTGCAGATCGTCGACGGCGTCGCCGAAGGTGACTCGGTGCTCCAGTTCGTCCCCGGAGCCGTCGCGCCCGCGCCCGAGGGATGCACGACGCTTCCGGACGGCAGCATGGCTTGCGACGGGTCGGTCGGGTGACGCTCCTCGAACTCCGCGGCGTCACCAGGGTCGTCCAGATCCCCGATGCGCCGCCGCTGACGATCCTCGACGGCGTCGACCTCGAGGTGCACGAGGGCGATCGCGTCTCCATCGTCGGCCGATCGGGTTCGGGCAAGTCGACGCTCCTGAACCTCCTCGGCCTGCTCGACAAGCCGACCTCCGGGTCGCTCGTCTTCGACGGTCGACCTGCGGAACGCCTCGGCTCCGGTGCGCGCGACCGACTGCGCGGCGCCCAGATCGGATTCGTCTTCCAACAGTTCAACCTCCTGCCCGGCCGGACCGCGCTCGAGAACGTGACGACGCCGCTCCTGTATGCCGGCGGACGCTCGTTCTGGCGCCGTCGGGAGATCGCCGCCGCGATGCTCGAACGCGTCGGACTCGGCGACCGCCTCGACGCGATGCCCACGAAACTGTCCGGCGGCGAACAGCAGCGCGTCGCCATCGCACGGTCACTGGTCCGTGGGCCACGGCTCATCCTCGCGGACGAGCCGACCGGCGCACTCGACGTCGAGACCGGCACCTCCGTCATGTCCCTGCTCGATGAGGTGGCGTCCTCCACGGGGGCCGCCCTCGTGACGATCACCCACGACCGGGCCATCGCCCGACTCGCGACGACCCACCACCGTCTCGATCACGGGGTGCTCACCCCCGATCACGAACTGGAGGCCACGGATGTCTAGGATCCTGACCTCGATCGTCGGAGCGGTCGTCGAGGCCGCCCAGGAGCTGCGGATCCATCGTGGCCGGGTCATCCTCTCGCTCATCGGCGTCGGTGTCGCGGTGTGCGCCCTCACGAGCATGGTCGGCATGTCGTCGCTCGCGGCGCAGGCCCAGACCGAGTCGCAGGAACGCTACGGCGGCCGACCCGCCACGCTCATGGCGTCGGTCTACGGCACGGGAGCGGAGCAGCCCGACCCGGAGCTGTACATCACGGCGGTGCACGACCTCGCCGAGCGGTACGGCATCGGGTACGTCTCGCAATCCGGTAGCACACAGTTGAACGTGCAGTTCGCCGACGGGACCGTGCCGGTACCCGCGACCGTCGTCGACGTCCCCTACGGCGAGATGCACCGCATCAGACTCGACAAGGGCACCTGGTTCCAGGAGGACGACGGCGACCGCCTCGCACCCGCGATCGTCGTGAACCCGGCGTTCTGGCAGCGCCTCGGGTCGCCGCCCATCGAGACGCACCCGACGGTCACCGTCCACGGTGAACATCCGGTCACGGCCGTGGTCGTCGGGGTGTACGCGAGCAACGAGTGGGACACCGAACCGCAGCTGTCGATCCTGCCCGCGGGGACGGCGCTCATCGGTCCGGCGGCCGGCGCCGAGGAGGGCATGGGCCAGCCCGGTCAGCTGCCGCAGTTCGAGTTCTGGGTCCCGAACGCGGACGCCGAGGCCTTCATCCAGCGGATCCAGTCCGACCTGCGTGCCGAACTCGGCGACGCGTACGGCGTCGAGGTGTTCCGCAACGACTTCGGCCAGACGGGAGAGGACCCGCTCCTGTCGTTGAAGCTCGTGGTCGGTGCCGTCGCCGGACTCATCCTCCTGCTCGGAGCCCTCGGGCTGATCAACCTCTCGCTCGTCACCGTCCGCCAGCGCATCCGCGAGATCGGGATCCGACGCAGTTTCGGGGCGACCGCGCCGCGCGTGTTCTTCGCCGTGATGATGGAGAGTGTCGTCGCCACCTTCGTCGCCGGGGTGATCGGTGTCATGCTCGCCGTCGCCGTCGTGAAGAGTCCGATCGTCGAGCAGTTCATCGGTCAAGGGCTCGTGACGGACTTCCCGCCGTTCCCCATCGAGGCGGCGGTCCTCGGGCTGGTCAGCGCGACGGCCGTCGGCGCGATCGCCGGGCTCCTCCCGGCGCTCGTCGCCGTCCGCGTGAAGGTGATCGACGCCATCCGGTACTGAGCGCCGGCGACCCCTCACGCGTCATCTGCTCGAAACACCGTTGGCGTACCATCCGTCCATGGCGGTCTACTCGATCCGCGAAGCCGCGGTGGCTGATGTGCGCGTCCTCACCGACATGATGGTCGAGGCGGCCAACTGGAACGCCGTCGCGCCCCGTCCCCGGTCCGCCGTCCTCGCCGATGCGCAGCACACCCGGTACGTGCACGGGTGGCGTCGCCCCGGCGACGCCGGGGTCGTCGCCGTCGGGCAGGACGGTGCGCCGGTCGGGGCGTGCTGGTATCGACTCTTCCCGTCCGACGCACCCGGGTTCGGGTACGTGGCGGGCGGCGTCCCCGAACTCATCCTGGGGGTGAGTCCGATCCACCGCGCACAGGGCGTCGGACGGCAGTTGCTCCGCGCGACCGTGCAGCTCGCCAGAGCGGCCGGGTACCAGCGCATCAGCCTGAGCGTGGAGCGGGCGAACCACGCCGTCTCGCTGTACCGCACCGAGGGGTTCGCGACCGTGGACCGGCGGGGGAGCCGCGACACGATGGTCCTGAATCTGCGCTGACCGCCCGGCGGATCGCGGATCGTGGACACCCCGCCAGCTTGCCGGGCTGCGTCGGTGGCGACGAGTACCGTGAACGCATGGCCGCACGTTCCAACTCGACCAGCCGTTCGCGCAGCGCTTCCTCGCCGAGCGGCGCTTCGTCGCGCACCACGAGCACGAAGACGAACACCAAAGCCGGCCCCAAGGCGGGCGCGTCGACGACGAAGCAGCAGAAGACCGTCGCCTATCCGGCCGCCGAGGAGCAGCGCAGTGTGCTGACCTCGATGTGGCTCGGTCTCGCGCACGGCGTCGGTGGAGCGGTCCGCGCCCTCGGTCCCGAGCGCATCGCCAAGGAGGACCGTCGCGACGGCTTCCCCTTCCTGCTCTTCCTGCTCGCCGTCGTCGGTGCCGTCGTCGAGTGGTTCGGCGCGGCCGACCCGGTCGCCCAGACCTTCGACGCCTGGTCGTTCGGAGGCCTCTTCGGCCGACTCGCCTTCGTGCTCCCGGTCATCATGATCGTCTTCGCGGTCTGGCTGTTCCGGCACCCGGCCTCGGTCGACGACAACGGCCGCATCAGCATCGGCCTCGGTCTGCTCCTGATCAGCATCTCGGCGCTCTGCCACATCCACGGTGGCCAGCCGAACCCGAGTCAAGGCCTGCCCGCGTTGGCGCAGGCCGGCGGTCTCCTCGGGTGGATCCTCGGCGCTCCGCTCGCCGCGATCATCACCCCGATCGGCGCGACCGTCCTCATCTCGCTCCTGATCCTCCTCAGTCTCTTCATCGTGACGAAGACGCCCCCGAACCGCGTCGGTGCCCGCGTGCGGCAGTTCTCCACCTGGATGTTCGGCGAGCAGCCGGAGGCACCTGAGGGAGAGCCCGCAGAGCCGAAGCGTGCGCGGACGAAGCGACTCGACGACCTCGACGAGGAACCCGACGAGCCGGCGGCCCTGCCGTGGTGGCGTCGCAACACGAGCCGCCGCGAGGACGACCCGACGTTCGAGGACCCGCTCATGGGCGACAACATGACCGAGCTCCTCGGTCTCGAGAAGCCGTCCGGCGGATTCGACTCGCCGCTCGAACCGGTGGCCGCGCCTGCCGCGTCGCCGAAAGCCGCGCCGGTGCACGACGCCTTCGGCTCCGAGCTCCTCGGCGACCTCGAAGCGGCGGAGAGCGCCGTCAAGCGGTTCAACACGGGCGAGATCAAGCCGCAGACGGGTCTGCACGACGACAGCATCCCCGGCGCGACGGAGGTCATCGAAGACCTCGACCCCGCGCTCCTCGGTGCACCCGACCAGATCGACTTCTCGGCGCGCCCGATGGCGCAGCAGGGCCAGGACGACACGCCCTACCGTCTCCCGTCCGCAGGGACGCTGGCTGCGGGGGAGCCCGCGAAGACCCACAGCGCGGCCAACGACGAAGCGGTCGCCGCGATCACGAGCGTCCTCGACCAGTTCGGCGTCGACGCGAAGGTCACCGGCTTCTCCCGCGGCCCGACCGTGACGCAGTACGAGATCGAGCTCGGCCCGGGCGTCAAGGTCGAGCGCGTGACGGCGCTCAGCAAGAACCTCTCCTACGCCGTGGCGTCCAACGAGGTCCGCATCCTCTCGCCCATCCCGGGGAAGAGCGCCATCGGTATCGAGATCCCGAACACCGACCGCGAGATCGTCACCCTCGGCGACATCCTGCGGTCGACGGCGGCCACGAACAGCAACCACCCGATGACGATCGGCGTCGGCAAGGACGTCGGCGGCGGCTACGTCGTCGCGAACCTCGCGAAGATGCCGCACCTCCTGGTCGCCGGGTCGACCGGCTCCGGCAAGTCGGTCTTCGTCAACTCGATGATCACCTCGTTGCTCATGCGCGCCAAGCCGAGTGAGGTGCGCATGGTCCTCATCGACCCCAAGCGCGTCGAGCTCGCGCCGTACGCGGGCGTCCCTCACCTCATCACGCCCATCATCACGAACCCGAAGAAGGCGGCGGAAGCGCTGCAGTGGGTCGTGAAGGAGATGGACATGCGGTACGACGACCTCGCGAGCTTCGGCTACCGGCACATCGACGACTTCAACAAGGCCGTCGTGGCAGGCGAGATCGTCCTCCCCGCGGGAAGCGAACGCGTGCTGAAGCCCTACCCGTACCTGCTGGTCGTCGTCGACGAGCTCGCCGACCTGATGATGGTCGCGCCCCGCGACGTCGAGGACTCGATCGTCCGCATCACGCAGCTGGCCCGTGCGTCCGGTATCCACCTCGTCCTCGCGACGCAGCGTCCGTCGGTCGACGTCGTCACCGGCCTCATCAAGGCGAACGTCCCCTCCCGCCTCGCCTTCGCCGTCACGAGCGTCACCGACTCGCGGGTCATCCTCGACCAGCCGGGCGCCGACAAGCTCATCGGCCAGGGTGACGCCCTGTTCCTGCCGATGGGCGCGAACAAGTCCATCCGCGTGCAGGGTGCCTGGGTCGGCGAGAACGAGATCCAGCGGGTCGTCGAGCATGTCACCAACCAGGCGCGGCCGGAGTACCGAAAGGACGTCCAGGCCGTCGCGGAGCGCAAGGAGATCGACGCGGACATCGGCGACGACCTCGAACTGCTGCTCGCAGCAGCGGAGCTCGTGGTGTCGACGCAGTTCGGATCGACCTCGATGCTGCAGCGGAAGCTCCGGGTCGGTTTCGCGAAGGCCGGCCGGCTCATGGACCTCATGGAGTCCCGCGAGATCGTCGGCCCCTCCGAGGGTTCTAAGGCCCGAGACGTCCTCGTCACCGCCGAGCAGCTGCCGGGGGTCCTGGCCCGTCTGCGCGGCGAGGACGACGGCTCGGGCGCTCCGGCCCCCGCGGCGGCGGCATCGACAGCAGCTGCGGCCGCTCCGGTCGTCGGCGCTGTCGGCGGCGTCGAGCCCGACCCCTACGGCGCGGACCCGGTCGAGGCCCAGTTCCAGGACTATCCTGAGGTCGAGGGCGGTTCTGACGAAGACGCCTGGAGTCTCACCGGTCGGGAGTAGACATGACGGCATCGAACGCGTCGGCTGCTGAGCCGCGCATCTCGAACTGGAACCTCCCGAACGCGATCACCGTGGCGAGGATCGTGCTCGCGCCCGTGTTCATGTGGATGCTACTGGCGGACGACGGTTCCGACGGCGCACTGCGGTGGTGGGCGGCACTGCTCTTCGTCGTCGCGATCGCGAGCGACGGCATCGACGGACACATCGCCCGCAGTCGCAACCTCGTGACGGACCTCGGCAAGATCCTCGATCCGATCGCCGACAAGGTGCTGACGGGTGGAGCGCTCGTCGCGTTGTCGATCCTCGGCGAACTGCCGTGGTGGGTCACGATCGTCGTGCTCGTGCGCGAGATCGGCATCACCGTCCACCGCTTCATCGTGATCTCCGACCATGTCGTCGCCGCCGCGTGGATGGGGAAGCTCAAGACCCTGGCGCAGGCCGTCGCGATCTCGCTCGCCCTCGCGCCGTTCTGGGTGCTCCTCGGTGACTGGGTGCTCTGGGTGAACGCGGTGTTCATGACCATCGCCGTGCTCCTGACCATCGCGAGCGGCATCGACTACGTCGTCACCGCCGTCCGCGGGTCGCGCGCCGACCGGCAGGTCGAGCGATGACGTCCGATGCCGTCGAGTCGGCCGACGCCGGTGCAGCCTCGGCGGTCCACGCCCTCATCGACGCCCGGTTGACGATCGGTGTCGCGGAGTCCCTGACCGGCGGGCTGCTGGCCGCGGCGCTCATCAGCGTCCCCGGCGCGTCCGCGACGGTCCGAGGCGGTGTGGTCGCTTACGACACCCGCCTGAAGCACTCGTTGCTCGGAGTCGACGCCGGCCTCCTCGCGCTCCACGGTGCCGTGCACCCGGAGGTGGCCCTGCAGATGGCCGATGGCGCGCGCCGTGCCCTGGCGATCGACGGGCTTCCAGCCGACGTCGGTATCGCGACGACCGGCGTCGCCGGACCGGACCCGCAGGACGGCCAGGCCGTCGGGACGGTCTTCGTGGGCATCGTGACGCGAGCGGGTGGACGGGTGGTGCCGCTCACCCTCGACGGAGGCCGTCAGGAGATCCGACACCGGACCGTCGAGCTCGCGTTGGAGGCGCTCGTTCGCGAACTCGGCGCACTCGAGTGAACGCCGACTCGGTTCGGCGGAATACCGTCCGTTTCCATCGCGTTACAGATGACGTATTCACAAGAAAAGCCCAGTGATCCTGGTTACTGTTCGGCATACGGTGGTTGTAATGTTGGCCATCCACGAACGAGACGGCGATCAGCTGGGACGACGTGAATCCGCGTTGCAGAAGCAGAGCGCTGTACGACACGAGGTCGTAGAGCACAGAGGGAGGGTCACGTGGTTCTAGTCCGTCAAGAGATCGGCGACGTGCTGAGGGACTTCCGGTTGCAGAAGGGTCGCACGCTGCGCCAGGTGGCGAGTAAGGCGAGCGTCGCACTCGGATACCTGAGCGAGGTCGAACGAGGCCAGAAGGAGGCATCGAGCGAGATCCTCGCCTCGGTGGCCGACGCCCTCGACACCCCCATCTCCGTCATCATGCGAGAGGTCGGCGACCGCCTCGCGGTCATCGAGGGTCTCTCCCCGAACATCCCGGACACCGTTCCGGACGAACTGGTCAACGAGCTGGACGAACTCGTCTCCCGCTGATCGAGCGAGCACGGCAGCAGAACGCCCCGGGATCCCTCTCCCGGGGCGTTTCCGCGTCCGGACGGACGACGGAGGAAGGGACAGGAGCAGGAATGAAGCTGAGTGAGTTCAGGACGGCCGTCGCCGACGAGTTCGGTGTGGCGTACGGAGCGGTGCTCACCGGTGACCTCGGACTCACCGAGTTCGGCTCGAAGACCGCCGAGGAGGCGTTGCGCGCGGGTGTCCCGCCCCGCGACGTCTGGATCGCGCTGTGTACCGCGACCGACGTGCCGGACGAGCGACGCCACGGTGTCGGACGGCTGCAGCCGGGCGCGTGACGCGTCCCGCCTCACGGGCGAAGCGGTCTTCGACACGCCGCCAGATCGGTATCGAACATCCGTTCTAGTGGTGCTAGTGTCCTCCACAGGATCATTCGTGAGTGCGTTCTGCACGGATCGGGTCGTCCACCGGCGCATGTCGGTGGTGGCGCGTACCGTCGGAGACACCAGGAACGACCGACGCCTTGTCGCCCTCGGGCCCCGATCTTCAGCAGAAGCGGGTCCCGGAACACGCGGCGACAGCCTATAGGCACCCGACACCGAGCAGAGAGAAGCACACCATGCCAAGTCCAGCTGAACGCGAGAAGTCCCTCGAAACCGCACTCGCCCAGATCGACCGTCAGTTCGGCAAGGGCTCGGTGATGCGCCTCGGCAGTGACGAGCGTGCACCGGTCGAGGTCGTCTCCACCGGCTCGATCGCCCTCGACGTCGCGCTCGGCATCGGAGGGCTCCCGCGAGGCCGCATCGTCGAGATCTACGGGCCTGAGTCCTCGGGTAAGACGACGCTCACGCTGCACGCCATCGCGAACGCCCAGCGTGCCGGCGGCATCGCCGCCTTCATCGACGCCGAGCACGCGCTCGACCCCGAGTACGCCAAGAAGCTCGGCGTCGACATCGACTCGCTGCTCGTCTCCCAGCCCGACACGGGTGAGCAGGCGCTCGAGATCGCCGACATGCTCGTGCGCTCGGGTTCCATCGACCTCATCGTGATCGACTCCGTCGCCGCGCTCGTACCCCGCGCCGAGATCGAGGGCGACATGGGTGACTCGCACGTCGGTCTGCAGGCCCGCCTCATGTCGCAGGCACTGCGCAAGCTGACCGGTGGCCTGAACCAGACGAACACGACGATGATCTTCATCAACCAGCTGCGCGAGAAGATCGGTGTGATGTTCGGCAGCCCCGAGACGACCGCCGGTGGTAAGGCCCTGAAGTTCTACGCCTCGGTCCGCCTCGACATCCGTCGCATCGAGACGCTGAAGGACGGCACGGAGGCCGTGGGTAACCGTACGCGCGTGAAGGTCGTCAAGAACAAGATGGCTCCGCCCTTCCGGCAGGCCGAGTTCGACATCCTGTACGGCGTGGGCATCTCGCGCGAGGGGTCGTTGATCGACTTCGGTGTCGAGCACGCCATCGTCAAGAAGGCCGGCGCCTGGTACACCTACGAGGGCGATCAGCTCGGTCAGGGCAAGGAGAACGCCCGGAACTTCCTGCTGAAGAACCCGGACATCGCCGCTGAGATCGAGCGCCGGATCCTCGGCAAGCTCGGTGTCGGCGCCGAGGGTGCCGCCACCAAGAAGGCTGCGGATGCCGCCGCAGCCGAGGTCGCTGCTGCCGAGGCCGCCGCGCTCGAGGCGGCGACCGGTGGAGCCCCGCAGCTCGCAGCCGCCGGCGCATCGAAGTCCGCCGCGAAGCGCAGCGCGTAGCGCGCGCCCCGAACAGCGAGGTCACCATGGTCGTCTCCTTCCCTCCCGCCGGTCCGGCCGACGAGTCGTCGGAGCGCTTGGCCCCCGTGACCTCGCTGTTCGGCGGTCGGCGTCAGGCGCCCGATGCAACGGCAGAACCCGACGGCTGGTTCGTCGGGCAGACCGACGAGGCTCCGCTCGTGGCCGCGCCCGTCGCGCGTCCCGTCGCTCCGTTGCGACGGACGTCCACCGAGCGCGTCGAGAGGGAGACCACCCCGCCGGGCGACATGTCGAGCGATGCCCCGGCGGCGACCAGCCCGACGACACCACCCGAGCCCGACCCGCGGACGCTCGCCTGGACCTCGGTCGTCGAGGCGCCGGACGACGCAGACGACCGCGCCGAAGCCGATGAGGTCGAGGCTCCGGTCGATCCGGAGGTTCGGCTGGCCGAACTCGACCTGCTCGCGGTGCGACGACTCGCCCGCCGCGGGTGTTCCGAGTGGGAGATCGCGGAGCTCCTCCGCGGCCACGACGCCGCACCCGACGAGGTCGAGCACGTCCTCGCCGAGCTCCGCCGACGCGGCTATCTCGACGATGCCGAACTCGCACGCCAACTCGTCGAGAGCCTGCACACCCGCAAGGGGCAGTCCCGTGCGGTGATCGGCCGCGAACTCTCCTCGCGACGCATCGACGCCTCGATCGTCTCCGAGGCCCTCGAGGCCATCGACGACGACGACGAGCTCCGACGAGCGCTGGTGGTCGCCGAGAAGCGTGCCGGTCAACTGCGCTCCCTCGATCAGGCGACGGCCGAGCGACGTCTGTCGGCCTATCTCGCGAGACGCGGATACGGCTCGGCGATCATCCGTGAGGCGTGCTCGCGTGCCCTGTCGGGGTCGAAGCGTTCCGGCGTGAGTTTCCGCTGACCGGAGGCGTCTCGGGCCGCGCGTAGACTGCCGGTATGAGCAGCATCGTCGAGACGCCCACGGTCATCAGCGCCTCACCCGCCGCGATCGACGAGTCAGGTCGGCAGCGGAGTTATGAGGTCCGCACCTACGGGTGCCAGATGAACGTGCACGACTCAGAGCGGCTCAGCGGGTCGCTCGAGGCCGCCGGTTACGTCAAGGCGGACGGCGAGCAGGCCGACATCGTGGTCATCAACACCTGCGCGGTCCGCGAGAACGCCGACAACAAGCTGTACGGCAACCTCGGCCACCTGGCATCGATCAAGAAGCAGCGCAGCGGGATGCAGATCGCCGTCGGCGGTTGTCTGGCGCAGAAGGACAAGGAGGTCATCCTCCAGAAGGCCCCGTGGGTGGACGTCGTCTTCGGGACGCACAACATGGGCTCACTGCCGTCGTTGCTGGAGCGGGCCCGGCACAACGACGAGGCCCAGTTGGAGATCCTGGAGGCGCTCGACACCTTCCCCTCCACCCTCCCGACCAAACGCGATTCCAGCTACAGCGGTTGGGTCTCGATCTCCGTCGGGTGCAACAACACGTGCACCTTCTGCATCGTGCCGTCGCTCCGTGGCAAGGAGAAGGACCGTCGCCCGGGCGAGATCCTCGGTGAGCTGCGCGCGCTCGTCGAGGACGGCGCTATCGAGGTGACGCTGCTCGGGCAGAACGTGAACTCCTACGGCGTCGAGTTCGGGGATCGTCAGGCGTTCGGCAAGCTCCTGCGGGCGGCGGGCACGATCGAGGGCTTGGAACGCGTCCGGTTCACCAGCCCGCACCCTGCTGCCTTCACCGACGACGTCATCGACGCGATGGCCGAGACGCCGAATGTGATGCCGCAACTGCACATGCCGCTGCAATCGGGTTCCGACCGCATCCTCAAGGCGATGCGTCGCTCGTACCGGTCCGAGCGCTTCCTCGGGATCCTCGACCGGGTCCGTGCGCGGATTCCCCACGCGGCCATCTCGACCGACATCATCGTCGGGTTCCCCGGCGAGACGGAGGAGGACTTCCAGGAGACCCTCCGCGTGGTCGAGGCCGCACGGTTCGCCAGCGCCTTCACCTTCCAGTACTCGATCCGAGCGGGCACGCCGGCGGCCACGATGCCCGATCAGATTCCGAAGGCCGTCGTGCAGGAGCGGTACGCGCGCCTCATCGCATTGCAGGACCGCATCAGTCTCGAGGAGAACCAGCGTCAGGTGGGCCGGCAGGTCGAGTTGCTCGTCGCGGTCGGGGAGGGGCGCAAGAACGACGCCACGCATCGACTGAGCGGGCGGGCCGAGGACTCGCGTCTTGTCCACTTCGAGGTGCCGGCGGGCTCCGAGGTGCCGCGACCGGGTGACGTCGTGACCGTGACGATCACCGAGGCCGCGTCGTTCCACCTCATCGCCGACACACCCGGCGGTGAACCCCTGCGGGTCCGTCGGACGCGTGCCGGAGACGCCTGGGATCGAGCTCAGGCCGATTCCTGCGGTGTGCCGACGACGGCCGCCGCGGCGGAGCCAGGCCGCGTCTCGCTCGGCTTGCCTGGCCTGCGCATCGGGGCACCGACCGTCGGCGTGACCACCTCTCCCATCTACGACCCGAGCGACGGCGAACGCCGGTGACCGGCTTCCTCGCGGTCGTCGGAGCGACCGGGACGGGGAAGTCCGCACTGTCGCTCGAGCTGGCGACCGCTCTCCGCGAGGCGGGCCGTCCAGCCGAGATCGTCAACGCCGACGCCATGCAGTTCTATCGCGGCATGGACGTCGGGACCGCGAAGCTGCCCATGGAGGAGCGGCGCGGGATCCCGCACCACCTCTTCGACGTCCTGGACGTCACGGAGGAGGCGTCCGTCGCCTGGTACCAGCCGACGGCTCGTGCGGTGATCGACGAGCTCACCGCGCGTGGGGTGACGCCGATCCTCGTCGGCGGTTCCGGGCTGTACGTCTCGAGCGTCATCCATGACTTCCGCTTCCCGCCGAGAGACCGCGCCCTGCGCGAGCGCCTGGAACGGGAACTCGAGGAGGAAGGGCTCCCGTCGCTCATCGAGCGGCTCCGCCTGGCCGATCCCGCGACCGCCGAGCGCATCGATGCGGCGAACGCCCGCCGGGTCGTGCGCGCACTCGAAGTCCACGAGTTGGCCGAGCGCGGCCACGGTGCAGCGCTTCCGGAACGCCCCGTCCCCTGGCGGCCGGTCGAAGTCATCGGGGTCACGACGCCGCGAGAGGTCCTCGTCGAGCGCCTCGACCGGCGCGTCGAGATGATGTGGGACGCAGGACTCGTCGCGGAGACTGCCGAGCTGCTCGAGCACGGCCTCGAGCAGGGTGTCACCGCCGGCCGTGCGATCGGGTACGCCCAAGCGGTGGCGCAACTGCGGTCGGAGCTCACCGAAGCGGAGGCGATCGCCGAGACCCAGCGTCTGACGAGGCGGTACGCGCGCCGTCAGGTCAGCTGGTTCAAGCGCTATCCGGCGATCACCTGGGTGGAGGGCGGCAGCGCCGAGGCGAGTGAGCTGGCCCGCCGGGTGCGCCCGTAGACTGGTCGGATGGCGTCGACACTCTCCTTCACGAAGGGCCACGGCACGGGCAACGACTTCGTGCTCTTCTCCGATCCTGACGGCAAGGAGGCCCTCGATCCGAGCCAGATCGCGGCGCTCTGCGACCGGCATTTCGGGATCGGGGCCGACGGCGTCATCCGCGCCGTCCGGTCCGCGCACCTCGAAGCCGGGGCTGCCGTGCTCGCTGAAGACCCTGCCGCGGAGTGGTTCATGGACTACCACAACGCCGACGGTTCGGTCGCGGAGATGTGCGGCAACGGCATCCGGGTGTTCCTCCACTACCTGCTCGAGAGCGGGCTCGTGGAGCTGGCCCCCGGTGAACAGCTCGCCATCGGAACCCGCGCCGGCGTCCGGATGGTCGGCTCCGACCCGCTCGGCTACGTCGTCGACCTCGGCCGATGGAGCCTCGACGAGCGGGAGACGCTCGTCCGGGTGAAGGGGCTGCCCGTGGCCCGCCCGGGGATCGGGATCGACGTCGGCAACCCGCACATCGTCGTTGCGGTCGCCGACGCCGCCGAACTCGACGGAGCGGAACTGGACTACGTCCCACAGCTCGACCCCGTACCGCCGCATGGTGCCAACGTCGAGTTGGTCGTCCCGGGTGAGCCGCTCATCGCCGACGGTGTGGCCCGGATCCGCATGCGCGTCCACGAGCGCGGGAGCGGCGAGACCCTGAGCTGTGGCACCGGGACGGCTGCCGCGGCGCTCGCGTTCCGCCACTGGGCGGGCGCGGCGGCTCCGAACGACTGGCGCGTCGAGGTGCCCGGCGGGGTGCTCGGGGTGCGCATGGTTCCCGGCGCAGACGGCGAGCACGTGGTGCTGGCCGGTCCGGCGACGCTCGTCTACTCCGGGACGATCACCCTGGCCTGAGCCGGTCAGGCCGAACGGATCTCCCGGCGCCGGGCGTGCAGGACGCGGAAGCCCTTGGCCATGGCCGCACGTCCGACGTGGAACGACGTCGGCAGCTGCTCCTGCAACCACTTCTGCAGCGAGTCCGAGCCGAGGTTCTTCTGTACGACGAGCCAGGCGTCACCCTCGTCCTCGAGCCGCGGCAACCAGTGCATCAGCATGCGGTGCAGTTCGTCCTTGCCGACGCGGATCGGCGGATTCGACCAGATGGTCGCGAAGCGGACCGTGTCGGGGACGTGGTCGGGGAGGACAGCACGGATGTTGACGAGTCCGAGGCGTTCCGCGTTGATCCGGGTCAGGTCGAGCGCGCGTTCGTTGACGTCGACCGCCCAGACGGTCGCGTCCGGCGACGCGAGCCCGAGCGACAGGGCGATCGGGCCCCAGCCGCAGCCGATGTCGAGGAGGTCGCCCGTCGGCGGGGGAGGAGGGGTGTTCGCGAGCAGCACCTGGGTGCCCTGATCGAGGTGACCCGGACTGAAGACGCCGCCCGCTGAGACGAGCGAACGGTCGACGCCGCCGAGGCGTGCGGTGATCGGTTTGAGCTGCAACTCGCTCGCGGGTTCGGCGGTGAAGTAGTGCTCGTTCGACATACAGGAACGGTACCGGACCAGGAGGAAGTAGGGTTAACGCGATGCCTAGACCACCGATGGACGCACCCCAGGACCACGCAGACGACACCGATGTCGATGTCGAGGCGGTGGTGGACGACGCCTCGGTCACCGATCCCGACGACGTCGTCGCACGCGTGCTCACGAGCGCCGCGTCCCGATCGAGCGGGTACACCCTGTTCGGCAGCGGTGCAGCGGCCCTGCAGACGGGCGATGCCTCAGGAGGCAGCTCCGACGACGGCGAGCAGTACGACCGCGAGGACCGACAAGCCCTCCGTCGCGTCGCCGGGCTCTCGACCGAACTCGAGGACGTCACCGAGGTCGAGTACCGGCAGCTCCGGCTCGAGAACGTCGTCATCATCGGCGTCTACCCGCAGGGTGCGCTCCACGACGCGGAGAACTCCCTGCGCGAACTCGCAGCGCTCGCGGAGACCGCCGGCGCCGTCGTCCTCGACGGGCTCCTGCAGCGCAAACCGCACCCCGACCCGAGCACCTATCTCGGTCGAGGCAAGGCCCAGGAACTGAAGTCCATCGTCCAGGCGCTCGGCGCCGACACGGTGATCGCCGACACGGAACTCGCACCCAGCCAGCGTCGCGCGCTCGAGGACGCGGTCGGCGTGAAGGTGATCGACCGCACGGCGGTCATCCTCGACATCTTCAGCCAGCACGCGAAGAGCCGAGAGGGCAAGGCACAGGTCGAGCTCGCCCAACTCGAGTACCTCCTGCCCCGCCTCCGCGGCTGGGGTGA
This sequence comes from Plantibacter sp. MDV22-iso1, assembly GCF_058408345.1. NCBI lineage: Bacteria > Bacillati > Actinomycetota > Actinomycetes > Micrococcales > Microbacteriaceae > Plantibacter > Plantibacter sp. MDV22-iso1. The sequence continues at coordinate 41,411 of NZ_JBZVDY010000003.1, read as the reverse complement.
GTCCATGAGCCGTCAGGCCGGTGGTCAGGTCGGTGGTGCCGGGGCCGGCATGGGGTCGAGGGGCCCCGGTGAGACGAAGATCGAACTCGACCGACGCCGCATCCACACCCGGATGGCGAAACTGCGTAAGTCGATCACGGCGATGAAGCCGGCGCGCGAGGCCAAGCGGGCGAACCGTCGCCGCAACACGGTGCCGTCGGTCGCGATCGCGGGGTACACGAACGCCGGCAAGTCGAGCCTGCTGAACCGCATCACGAAGGCCGGCGTCCTGGTCGAGAACTCGCTCTTCGCGACGCTCGACGCGACGGTCCGCCGCAACGTGACCTCCGACGGACGCGAGTACACCCTGGCCGACACGGTCGGTTTCGTGCGCAACCTGCCGCACCAGCTGGTCGAGGCCTTCCGCTCGACGCTCGAGGAGGTCGCCGACAGCGACGTCATCGTGCACGTCGTCGACGCCGCGCACCCCGACCCGGCCGGCCAGATCGCCACCGTGCGAGATGTCATCGGTGAGGTCGGAGCTCGGCACATCCCCGAGCTGGTCGTGTTCAACAAGGCCGACCTCGTGGACGACGGCCAGCTGCTCGTGCTCCGCGGTCTCGTCCCGGACGCCGTCTTCGTATCGGCCCGCACCGGTCTCGGGATCGATGAGCTCATGGAGCGCATCGAGACGCTGATCCCGTCGCCGAGCAACGAGGTCCACGTCATCGTGCCCTTCGACCGCGGAGACCTGGTCACGCTGCTGCACGAACGCGGCAAGGTGCTGTCGACGGACTACGACGAGCGTGGCACGATCGTGCACGCCCTGGTCGGTGCCGAGCTCGCCGCCGCCCTCGCGCCGTTCGCCGAGGTCGTCCCGGCACCCGCCGTGGCCGGCTGACCCGACTCCTCACGCGCAGCGCGCGCGGACGGCATCCTTGAGCGCCTCCGCCGTGTCGGCGTCGAGCGGCAGGGTCATGAGGGCCTCCGGGCCGTCGTCGATCCGCACGACGAGTGGGAACAGGGTCCCCACTTTGTCCTCCGCCAGGGCATGCGGGTCGCACCGCGTCGGCACGATCCGCAGTTCGAAGGACTGCGGGCCGTCGGCGGCGTTGACGGTCAGGCTGAGCGGCCAGTCCTGGGGTGGGTCACCGCCGCCGTCCGTCGGCGCCGGTCGCAGCAGGACGGTCGAGCGCAGCGCGACGAGCTCCAGCCGACCCGGGGCGCCGGTCGGCACGGCAGTGATCGTCAGGACGGCGACCGTCGTGGCTCCGGCACCCTCGAGGCGGATCCCGGGAGCTGCTGCCACCTCGGCGATGCGCTGCACGGCCGCCACCGTGCACGTCGAGGCACGGATACGCTGCAGCGCGTTCGTCGGATCGGGGAGGTCGGCGGCGGACAGGATCGAGTCGTCGTCGAGTCGGAGCAGGAGATCGACCTGCACGTCCCCGTCGCGTGCGTCGCAGTCGATCGGTGGCAGCTCGACGGCGAGGTCCGTGGTCTGTCCAGCGCGGACCGTCGAGGATCGGTCCCGGACGGTCGGCGCGGTGAACGCCGACCCCGCCAGCTCGAGTCCGACGATCGTGATGTCGTGGTCGCCGCCGTTACCGACCCGGACGATCGCGCCGTCGCTCGCGTACTGGTCCCGGTTCTGACGGAATTCGACCACGATGTCCTCGGCTGAGGCTGCGCGTGTCGCCCGCGGCACGGGCGAACCGGCGGTCGTGCACCCGGACAGGGCGATCACCACCGCCACGCAGGACGCGATGACGCGCGAACCGGGTACTCGGCGCTCGGCGCCCCGGTGCCTGGTGCCCATGGTCATGGCATCAGCGTAGGACCGGAGCGCCGCCGAGGGAATGTGTCGCAGGATGACGCTGTCGGGCGGATGTCCGTCGCGCGGATCGTCGGGCGTTGCTATCGTCGTGCGCATCGTACCCGCCCTCACCGGCGGATTCGGAGCGACAGCCGAGCCCGGCACCCGCCCACGACACACCAGCGGAACCGCTGCGTGCTGCGTGGTCGCCGGCTCTCGATCCGCTGCCACCGAGACGAGACCTCATGACCACGACGGAGCCGGCCTGTCCCAGGCGCACCCCCTTCTCGTTCGAGCTGTACCCGCCGAAGACGCTCGACGGCGGCGTCGCGCTCGCACGGACGGTCGAGCACCTGGCCGCCGCCGGTCCGGAGTTCATCTCGGTCACCTTCGGCGCCGGTGGTTCCTCGCGAACGGCGAGCCTGGACGTGCTGCGGAGCATCCGGACGTCGACCTCGGTGGACCCGATGGCCCATCTCACCTGCGTCGGTTCGACGCACGCGCAGGCCAGCCGACTCATCAAGGACTTCCTCGATGCCGGGGTGCACAGTTTCCTCGCGCTCCGCGGCGACCCGCCCGCCGGAGCCGTCGAGGGGGACGCCTTCCTCGGTGATCTGGGGAGTGCCGCAGAACTCGTGCAGCTCATCGGCCGGGTCAGTGCCGAGCACGAGCCGTACGCCGAGGGGTCGCTGGCCGGACTCCCGGGCGCGGTGCAGCTCGGTCGACGCCGTCGGCCTCGGATCGCGGTCGCCGCGTTCCCCAACGGTCACCCGCGCTCCCGGTCGACGACGCAGGACCTCGACACCCTGTTGGCCAAGCAGGCGGCGGGGGCGACGCTCGCCATCACCCAGCTCTTCTTCCATGCCGACGACTACCTCGCCTTCGCCGAACGTGCGAGACGTCACGGCGTCACCATGCCCATCCTGCCGGGCGTGATGCCCATCACGAGTCCGGCGCGGCTGCGTCGGGTGCTCGAGCTCAGCGGCGAGGCGCTCCCGAGCGACCTGGCCATCGCACTCGAGGTCGAGCCGGACGAAGCGGGACGGATCGACATCGGCACGGAGTATTCCGCCCGACTCATCCGCGACGTCGTCGCGGGCGGTGCGCCGGGCGTCCACCTCTACGCCTTCAACCAGGATCGGACGGTGCTCGACGTGTTGCACCGTGCCGGCATCCCCATGCAAGGCGACCGACCGGTCCGCCATCCCATCCCCGATCCACTCACCAGCAAGGACGCACGATGATCCCCACCTCCGCATTCCCCGTCGGCACCATCCTCGGCTACCCGCGCATCGGGCCGAACCGGGAGTTGAAGCGCGCCGTCGAGTCCTTCTGGGCCGGCCGGATCGACGCCGACGCGCTCGAGCGGACGGCGTTCGAGCTGCGCGCCGCCACGCGTGCCCGCCTCGCGGGGCTCGGCCTCGATCCGACGAACGCCGCGATCCCCGAGAGCTTCTCGTTCTACGACCAGGTCCTGGACGCCGCGCTCACCGTCGGCGCCGTCCCGGACCGCTTCTCGACGCTCGTCGGGGCCGACGGTCGGGTCGACCTCGCCGGGGCGTTCACGATCGCTCGTGGCGCCGGCGACCTCGCCCCGCTCGAGATGACGAAGTGGTTCGACTCGAACTACCACTACCTCGTCCCGGAGATCGGTGAGTCGACGCCGTTCGCGCTCTCCGACGACCGGGTGGTCGAGCAGTTCCGCGAGGGCCTCGCCGAGGGGTACGTGACGCGGCCGGTGATCGTGGGCCCGGTGACGTTCCTGCTGCTGTCCAAGGCGGCCGAGGGGGCCTCAGCGGGATTCGCCCCGATCGATCGACTGGAGGCGTTGCTGCCCGTCTACGCGGAACTCCTCCAGCGCCTCGCCGCTGCCGGCGCGCCCTGGGTGCAGCTGGACGAACCCGCACTGGTGTCGGAGACGTTCGACGTGCCGAGGTCGACGGTCCTCGCGGCGCTCGAACGATCGATGGCCGTCCTGTCCGCCGTGTCGGACCGACCGGCGATCTTCGTCGCGGCTCCCTACGGCGCCTTGGGCGACGCCCTCCCGGTGCTGGCCGCCTCGGGCGTCGAGGCTGTCGGTGTCGACCTCGTCCGAGGCGGCCTGCCGGAGTCGTCGGCCGGACTCGCGTCGAAGACCGTCGTCGCTGGGGTGATCGACGGCCACAACGTGTGGCGTGGCGACCTGGCGGCCGCGGCCGATCTCCTGGCGCGCGCGGCGGAGCGCTTCCCGCAGCTCGCGGTGTCCACCTCGACGTCCCTCCTGCACGTCCCGCACGACGTGTCGGTGGAAACGAAGCTCGACCCCCGTCTCCGGAGCTGGCTCGCCTTCGCCGACCAGAAGGTGGATCAGATCGCGGTCCTCGCACGCGGCCTCACCCGGGGGCGTGCGTCCGTCGCGGCCGAGCTCACCGCAGCGTCGGCCGCGCTCGACGATCGGCTGGCCGCGCCCGGCGTCGTCGATGCCGCCATCCGCGCACGGACGGCAGCGCTCGCACCAGCCGACTTCACCCGAGGCGACTACCAGGAGCGCGCCGCGGCGCAGGAGCAGGCGCTCGGCCTGCCGTTCCTCCCGACGACGACGATCGGTTCCTTCCCGCAGACCGGCGACATCCGTCGCGCCCGCGCGCAGCGGGTCGCCGGGACGCTCGACGAGGAGGCCTACGTCGAGACGATGTGCGCGGAGATCGGGCGCGTCGTGGCGCTGCAGGAGGACCTCGGCATCGACGTCGTCGTCCACGGTGAGCCCGAGCGCAACGACATGGTCCAGTACTTCGCCGAGCACCTCGACGGGTTCGCCGTGACGGAGCACGGGTGGGTGCAGTCCTACGGTTCGCGATGCACCCGTCCATCGATCCTGTGGGGTGACGTCTCGCGGCCGGCGCCGATCACGGTCGAGTGGTCGGCCTACACACAGTCGTTGACCACCAAGCCGGTGAAGGGCATGCTCACGGGCCCGGTGACGATCCTCGCCTGGTCGTTCGTGCGCGACGACCAACCGCTCGCCGAGACGGCGAACCAGGTCGCCCTCGCCCTGCGTGACGAGATCGCCGACCTGGAGCGGGCCGGCATCCGCATCATCCAGGTCGACGAACCCGCACTCCGCGAACTGCTCCCGCTCCGGCGGGCCGACCAGGGGAGGTACCTCGACTGGTCGGTGGGCTCCTTCCGGCTGGCGACCGCGGGCGTGCGCGCCGAGACGCAGATCCACACCCACCTCTGCTACTCCGAGTTCGGTGTGGTGATCGACGCGATCCGACGACTGGACGCCGACGTGACGAGCATCGAGGCGGCACGGTCTCGGATGGAGGTCGTGTCCGACATCCGGGCGAGTGGTTTCGACCACGGCATCGGCCCGGGCGTCTACGACATCCACTCGCCTCGGGTGCCGAGCGTCGCGGAGGTGACCGCGTTGCTCGAGATCGCGCTGGAGGGGATCCCGCAGCGACAGGTCTGGGTGAACCCGGACTGCGGACTCAAGACGCGAGGGTACGAGGAGACGGTCGCCTCCCTCGCCAACATCGTCGAGGCCACGCGTGCGGTCCGAGCACGGGTCGGTGCGACCGACTGACGTCGAGGGGCCTGCACGGACGAGGGCCGGGACGATCCACGGATCGTCCCGGCCCTGGTCGGTGTCGCGGAGTGGTCCGGTCGGTCAGACCGTCCGGAGCACGGCGACGACCTTGCCGAGGACCTCGGCGTGGTCGCCGAGGATCGGTTCGAAGGCCGAGTTCCGGGGGAGCAGCCAGGTGTGACCGTCGCGCTGGCGGAACACCTTCACGGTAGCCTCCTCGTCGAGCATCGCCGCGACGATCTCGCCGTTCTCGGCGGTCTTCTGCTCGCGGATGACGACCCAGTCGCCGTCGCAGATCGCGGCGTCGACCATCGAGTCGCCGACGACCTTCAGCATGAACAGACTGCCCTTGCCGACCAGCTGGCGGGGCAGGGGGAAGATCTCCTCGACCTGCTGCTCGGCCGTGATCGGGATGCCGGCGGCGATGCGACCGACGAGCGGGACCATGGCGGCGTCGCCGACCGGGGGAGCGGAGTCGGGATCGCTGCCCTCGACGGCGCTCGGCAGGTCGATGAGCACCTCGATGGCGCGGGGACGGTTGGGATCGCGTCGGAGGTATCCGCTGAGTTCGAGCTGTCCGAGTTGGTGCGTGACACTCGACAGGGAGGCGAGCCCGACGGCGTCGCCGATCTCGCGCATGCTCGGCGGATATCCGCGCTGTGAGACCGAACGCTGGATGACGTCGAGGATCGCCAGCTGCTTGTCGCTCAGGCTCTTCCGTCGCCGGGTGCCGCCGATCTGGCGCTCCCGGGCTCCGTCGCCCGCCGTGTTCGCTGCCATCTTCGCTCCTGCCCTGATCGGCTGTCGGTGACCGATGTCGGTGGGTGGTGGTGTACTGCTTCCAACACTCGAAACTGTATCCGCACCAGCTCGTCCAGACAAACATCTGTTCGAGCGTGTCGCCGATCCCGCGCGTCGCAGGTACGAAGACAGGGTTGAGTATTCGAACAATCGAAGATATATTCGGAACACAGGTTCGTATCCGGCACTCCTGGCCGAGTGTCGGGTACGAGTCCTCATCACATGATGAGCACACTCTTGGAGGGTTGACATGAGCGCAGCACTGATCGGGTCCCACCGGGCGCTTCCCGCACGGACGGCGCAGGTACCGACGTCAGACGCACCGTCCACACGCCGACTCCGCCTGACGAAGCGCGGTCGCGTCGTCTTCACCACGCTCGCCGCCATCCCGCTGGTCATCGGCGTCGCGGTCGTCGGACTCTCCGCAGGCGGTGCCGCGGCCAACACGGCGGCGGCGGGTGCCACGTTCACGTACATCACGGTCGACCCGGGCGAGTCGCTCTGGCAGCTGGCCGAGTCCATCGCACCCGACGCCGACCCGCGCGACGTCATCGCCGAGATCATGAACCTCAACCAGCTCAGCACCGCCGGTGTCGAGCCGGGGCAGCGCCTGGCGATCCCGCAGCGGTACGCGGCCGAGTAGGCCGACAATCGGCGGGTCACCCCGCGCTGGTTCTCAGCTATCGTCGATGACGCGGTGCAACGACGCCCGCAGCATCGTCGGAGGCAAGCATGAGTACAGACGATCGGAGCCGCTCGCTGCTCCGGAAGAAGCCGATCGCGGAGATCGAGGATGAGACCTCCGGCTCGAAGCTGTTCAAGAGTCTCGGTCTCTGGCAACTCACGGCCATCGGGGTCGGTGGCATCATCGGGGTGGGGATCTTCTCCCTCGCCGGACTCGTCGCTCATGGGAGCGAGACCTCGCCCGCTGTCGGGCCGGCGGTCCTCTTCTCCTTCCTGATCGCCGGTCTCGCCTCCGCGGCCGCGGCGTTGTCGTACGCGGAGTTCGCCGGAATGATCCCGAGAGCGGGGTCCGCCTACACCTACGGGTATGTGGCGCTCGGCGAGATCATCGGCTGGTTCATCGGCTGGGACCTGTTGCTCGAGTACATCGCGATCGTCGCGGTGGTCGCGATCGGGATCTCCGGCTACTTCGACGCCTTCCTGTCCGGCATCGGCATCCACATGCCGGACTGGATGACCTCGACCGCCGACGAGGGGAAGGGCGGCCTCGTCAATCTCCCAGCCATCTTCGTCTGTCTCCTCGTGACCTTCATCCTGAGCCGCGGGACGAAGGCCTTCGGTCGATTCGAGCTCGTCGCGGTCGGGATCAAGGTCCTGCTCATCCTGTTCATCATCGGCCTCGGTGTCTTCTACATCGACGGAGAGAACTACGATCCGTTCCTCCCCAGCGGTTTCGGGCCGGTGTTCGCCGGTGCCGCGACGGTCTTCTTCGCGGTCTTCGGATACGACGCGATGAGTACGGCTGCCGAGGAGGCGAAGGACGGCAAGAAGCACATGCCGAAGGCGATCATCCTCTCCCTCATCATCGCGATGCTCCTGTACGTCGCGGCTACCCTCGTCCTGACCGGCATGCAGAACTACACCGACATCGACCCCACGGCCGGGTTCGCATCGGCGTTCCAGAGCGTCGGTCTGCCCGTGGTCGCGACGATCATCTCCGTCTTCGCCGTCCTGTCGATCCTCACCGTGATGCTGACGTTCCTGTTGGGCGTCACCCGCGTGTGGTTCTCGATGAGTCGCGACGGTCTCCTGCCGCGATGGTTCTCGCGCACGGACCGGCGAGGCGTGCCGCAGCGGGTGACCTGGATCGCCGGCGGCGCGGCAGCCGTCTTCGCCGGTGTGTTCCCGATCAAGCAGGTCGCCGACCTCACGAACATCGGCATCCTGGCCGCCTTCATCGTGGTCTGCGTGTCGGTGATCGTGTTCCGGTACACGAAGCCGGATGAGCCCCGCTCCTTCCGGTTGCCGTTGATGCCGTTCGTCCCGGCGTTCGGCGTCCTGGCGTCCGGCTTCCTGATCCTGCAGCTGCACTGGGAGACCTGGCTACGGTTCGGGGTCTGGCTCGTGATCGGTCTCATCGTCTACTTCGCCTACGGGCGACGCCACTCGCTGTTGAACCCGGCGAGCCCCCGCCACGAGGTCCTTCGTCGGGAGCGCCAGGCGGAGTGAGCGCGCCGGTCGGAGTGGCTAGCATTGTGGGGTGACCGCTCTCGACGACCTCCCCATCCGCGACGACCTCCGAGGACAGCGCCCGTACGGCGCTCCCCAGGCCCTGGTGCCGGTGGCGCTCAACGTCAACGAGAACACGCACCCCATCCCTGAAGCGGTCGCGCACGACATCGTCGCCTCGCTCGCGTCGGCGGTCCTCACAGTGAACCGGTACCCCGATCGCGAGTTCACGGAACTCCGGGAGGCGCTGGCGGGATACCTGGGCCACGGGGTGACCCCGGAGCAGATCTGGGCGGGGAACGGCTCGAACGAAGTGCTGCAGCACATCCTGCAGGCCTTCGGCGGTCCCGGGCGATCGCTCCTCGGGTTCACGCCGACGTACTCGATGTATCCGCTCCTGGCCGCCGGCGTCGGCACCAGGTGGATCCCCGCGACGCGTGACGCCGAGTTCGAGCTCTCGCCCGAGACCGCCGCGCGTCAGGTGGCCGAGGCGGATCCCGACCTCGTGTTCCTCTGCTCGCCGAACAACCCCACCGGGACACCGTTGTCGCTCGAGACCGTCACCGCGGTGTACGAGGCGTCGCGGGGCATGGTGATCGTCGACGAAGCGTACGCGGAGTTCGCACCCGACGACGAGGCGAGCGCGCTCACCCTGCTGGAGGGGCGTCCGCGCCTGATCGTCTCCAGGACGATGAGCAAGGCCTTCGCCTTCGCCGGGGTCCGCCTCGGGTACCTCGCCGCCGACCCCGCGGTCGTCGACGCGCTGAGACTCGTCCGGCTCCCGTATCACCTGAGCGCCCTGACGCAGGCGGCCGCGACCGCCGCACTGCGGCACGCCGACGAGATGCTGGCGATGGTCGACGACATCCGGACCCAGCGCGATCGTCTCGTCGTCGAGCTCGCGCGTCTCGGCTACGACCCGAAGCGGAGCGGATCCAACTTCGTCCTGTTCGGCGGCGTCGCCGATCCGCACGCGGCGTTCGAGGCGCTCTTCGCGCGGGGGATCCTCATCCGCGACGTTGGCATCCCGAACCACCTCCGGGTCACCGCGGGCACCGAAGCGGAGACGACCGCGTTCCTCGAAGCCCTGGCGGCGATCAGCCCCGCCTGACCACGCCATCGGCGGGCGGAGGTGGCGCGCCGCTCACGGCAGGCGGGAGATGGCCTCCTCGGCCGCGACCCACGGCAGCATGGCGCACTTGACACGCGCGATGTAGCGCGAGACGCCACTGAACGCCGCGGCGTCTCCGAACCGTTCCTCGTCGAACTCGAGCGTGCCCCGCGAACGGATCACCGTGCGGAACTCGTCGATCAGAGCCTCGAGCTCGGCCGGGGTGAGGCCTGCCGCGAGGTCGCTCAAGCAGGAACTCGACGCCTGCGAGATCGAGCAGCCGTGTCCCTCCCAGGCGATCGGTGCGAGACGACCGTCGGGCCCGGGATGGAGCTGCAGGGTGACCTCGTCGCCGCAGGTGGGGTTGAGCTGATGCGACTCGGCGGCGGGCGCCTCCCGCAACCCGAAGCCGTGGCGCTGGCGGGCGTGGTCGAGGATGAGCTCCTGGTAGAGGCTCTCCAAGCCGCTCACCGGGACACCCCGAAGAACGGACCGACGAGGGTGGCCGCCTCGAGGAAGGCGTCGATCTCGGCCTCCGTCGTGTAGAGGTAGCTGCTGGCGCGGGTGGACGCGGTGAGCCCCAATCGGCGGTGGAGTGGTTGTGCGCAATGGTGACCGACGCGGACCGCGATGCCGCGATCGTCGAAGAACTGACCGACGTCGTGAGCGTGCACACCGGCGAGGTCGAAGCTCGCCAGCCCGGCGCGAGGTGTCCCGGGCGGCGGGCCGATGAGCGTGACGCCGGGGGTGGCGGCGAGTCCGGCCGCGAGACGCTGTCCGTAGGCCGCCTCGGTGGCGTGGACACGGTCCATGCCGACCGCTTGCAGGAACCGCACGGCGCTCGCGAGGGCGATCGCCTGCGACACCGGCTGGGTCCCCGCCTCGAACCGCTGCGGCGCGGGAAGGAACTCCGCGCCCTCGAGTGTGACGGTCGTGATCATCGACCCGCCGGTGAGGAAGGGCGGAAGGGCGTCGAGCAGCTGACGGCGACCCCACAGTGCCCCGATGCCGTTGGGACCGAGCATCTTGTGACCGGAGAACACGAGGAAGTCGACGCCGAGGGACGCGACGTCGACGGGCAGGTGCGGCACGGACTGGCAGGCGTCGAGCACGGTCAGCGCGCCGACGCGCTCGGCGAGGGCGACGAGCTCGGAGACCGGCGCGATCGCCCCGGTGACGTTGGACACGTGCGCGAAGGCGATGATGCGCGTGCGTTCGCCGATGATGTCGTCCACGGCGTCCAAGCGCAGCACGCCGTGGTCGTCGACCGGGAGGTGACGAAGGGTCGCACCGGTGCGCGCGGCGAGTTGCTGCCAGGGGATGAGGTTCGCGTGGTGTTCGAGTTCCGTGACGACGATCTCGTCGCCTGGACCGAGTCGGAACCGCTCGGCGGCAGCACCACCGAGACCGGCGCTCGCGTTCCCGATGGCCCCGGCGATGAGGTTGAGGGCCGCGGTCGCGCCGGAGGTCCAGACGAGTTCACGCTCGTCGGCACCGATGAACGCGGCGACGGTCGCGCGAGCGTCCTCGAAGAGCTCCGTCGCCTCGGCGGCCAGGAGGTGGGCGCCACGGTGGACGGCGGCGTTCCGGTGCGTCGCGTAGTCGTGCTCCGCGTCGATGACCTCGATCGGGCGTTGCGAAGTGGCTCCGGAGTCCAGATAGACGAGCGGGTGTCCGTTCATCTCCCGGGCGAGGATCGGGAACCGTTCACGGAGAGCGGCGATCTCCGCCTGGTCCAGTGGGACGGCCGGGGCGATGCTGGGTGTGGAAGTCATGACCTCTCAACGATAGGCGTCGGCAGAGCCTGGTGCAGCCGGATGACGCGACGATCCACACCCGTCGACACACGGCGTGCAGCTTCGGTGCGCTCGATACACTGGATCCCATGACCACCCAGCAGCGCACGGCCCGGATCCAGCGCGCGACGAGCGAATCCAGCATCGAGCTGGAACTGGACCTCGACGGCACCGGCACGAGCAGCATCGAGACCACCGTCCCGTTCTACGACCACCTGCTCACGGCCTTCGCGAAGCACTCGCTGACCGACCTGACCGTCCGGGCGACGGGCGATGTCGACATCGACGTCCACCACACGGTCGAGGACGTCGGGATCGTCCTGGGCCAGGCGATCCGTCAGGCGCTCGGCGACAAGGCCGGCATCTCCCGGTACGGCGACGCACTGGTCCCGCTCGACGAGGCCCTCGTGCAGGCCGTCGTCGACATCTCCGGTCGTCCGTACCTCGTGCACGGCGGGGAACCGGCCGGATTCGAGTTCCACCTGATCGGTGGGCACTTCACGGGTTCGATGGTGCGTCACGTCTTCGAGGCGATCACCTTCAACGCGGGCCTCACCGTGCACGTGAACGTCCTCGGCGGACGCGATCCGCACCACATCGCCGAAGCGGAGTTCAAGGCGTTCGCGCGGGCCTTCCGGCAGGCGAAGGCGTTCGACCCGCTGGTCCAGGGCATCCCGTCGACGAAGGGCGCGTTGTGAGTGCACGCCCGTCGGTGGTCGTCCTCGACTACGGCTCCGGCAACGTGCACTCCGCCGTCAAGGCCCTCGAGCTCGCCGGCGCAGACGTCGTGCTGACGGGCGACCGTCAGGCGGCCCAGGCCGCCGACGGTCTCGTCGTGCCAGGGGTCGGTGCCTTCGACGCGGTGATCGGCGCACTCCGTTCCTCCCACGGCGACGAGGTCATCGACCGCCGTCTCGCGGGAGGGCGTCCGGTCCTCGGCATCTGCGTGGGGATGCAGGTCATGTTCGAGCGTGGCGTGGAGCGCGGGTCCGAGGCCGACGGTCTGGGGGAGTGGCCCGGTGCGGTCACGGAACTCGAAGCGCCCGTCCTGCCGCACATGGGCTGGAACACGGTGTCGCCGGACGCGGGGTCCGTGCTCTTCGACGGCCTCGCCGACGAGCGCTTCTACTTCGTCCACTCCTATGCCGCACAGCAGTGGACCCTCGAGGTCATGCCGCCGTTCCCCGAGCCGCGCCTCACCTGGGCGACGCACGGCGTGCCGTTCCTCGCAGCCGTCGAGAACGGTCCGCTGTCGGCGACGCAGTTCCACCCGGAGAAGTCCGGCGACGCCGGTATCCGCCTGCTGTCCAACTGGCTCGGCACCCTGTAGCCGACTAGGATCAGGTGCTTGTGCCGCGAGGCATGCTGTGCGCCGGGAACCGAGGGGCTCGCAGCTCCCGAAGAGACGGTGGATCATGAACGAGTTCAACACGACGGCCGGACTGACGCTGCTCCCCGCGATCGACATCGTGGACGGCAAGGCCGTCCGGTTGACGCGCGGCGAGGCCGGTTCGGAGACGAACTACGGTGAGCCCGTCGACGCAGCCCTGGACTGGGCCCGTCAGGGAGCGGAGTGGATTCACCTCGTCGACCTCGACGCCGCGTTCGGTCGTGGCGACAACCGGTCGATCATCCGCAAGGTCATCTCGAAGGCGCGCGGCGTCAACATCGAGCTGTCGGGCGGCATCCGCGACGACGCCTCCCTCGAGCAGGCGCTCGAGACGGGCGTCGCACGCGTGAACCTCGGGACCGCGGCGCTCGAGAACCCCGAGTGGGCCGCGAGCGTCATCGCCCAGTACGGCGAGGCGATCGCGGTCGGCCTCGACGTCCGTGGCACGACGCTCGCCGCTCGCGGCTGGACCCAGGACGCCGGCGACCTGTGGACGGTCCTCGACCGCCTCGAGGAGGCGGGCTGTGCACGCTACGTCGTGACGGACGTCACGAAGGACGGCACGATGCAGGGGCCGAACATCGACCTGCTCCGACAGGTGCTCGAGCGCACGGAGCGGCCGGTGGTGGCCTCCGGCGGCATCTCGAGCCTCGACGACCTGGTCGCGCTGCGCGAGTTGGTCCCCCTGGGGCTCGAGGGCGCCATCATCGGGAAGGCGCTCTACAACGGCGCGTTCACCCTGGCCGAGGCGCTGGATGTCTCGGGCCGCTGACGGATCCTCGGCGCCCGACCGGCACGGTCCCTCAGGCGGGCATGCCCACCCGGCAGCAGGTGGTGCCGACTCGGCCGGCCAGCCCTGGGCGGGTCGGAGCTTCCAGCCGAACGCGAGTTCCGGTGACGACGGCAGTGCGCCCGAGCGGCTGATCGAGTCCCTGCGACGCTTCCGGGCCGGCGAGGTCGGCGAGGCCGAGGTCGTCGACGCGTTCCGGGACTCCCGCCTGCTCATCCCGCTCGTGGCCCACCTCGGTGAGGCCGGCGAGAACGAGCAGGGTCAGCTGGTCGACAAGTCGCAGGAGCTCTCCATCGTGACCGTGACGGGTCCGGACGGCCGCACCGTGCTCCCGGTCTTCAGCTCGGTGCAGGCGATGTCCGCGTGGAACCGGACGGCGAGGCCGATCCCTGCCGACGGCGTCCGGGTCGCCCTGGCGGCCGCGAGCGAGCAGACGGACGTCGTGGTCCTCGATCCGACGTCGAGCACCGAGTTCGCCGTACGCCGCCCCGCGCTGTGGGCGATCGCGCAGTCGCAGCCGTGGACGCCCAGCTTCGCGGACGCGCTGGTGCGCGACGCGTTCGAGCGGTCGATCGAGCAGGAGCTCGCCGTCGTGAGTGTGCGCCTGCGAGCCGGAGACCCGGAGGCGAAGCTCGCCGGGTCCGAGCTCGTGGTCGAGCTCGGCCTGCTGCAGGGGCTGACCCAGCAGGAGCTCGACGCGGTGCTGGCGCGGCTCGCTCAGCGCTGGGCCGCGGACGAGGTCATCGCGACGCGCGTCGACTCGCTCGCGGTGTCGCTCCGCCCCGCCGACTGATCGGCCAGGGGGAGCGCCGCGCTGCGATCAGGTGACCGGGCCGGTCCACTTCTCGCCGGGACCCTTGCCGATGGGATCCTGGATGGTGGACGCCTCCCGGAAGGCGAGCTGCAGGGATCGCAGGCCGTCGCGCAGCGAGCGGGCGTGCATGTCGCTGATCTCCGGGGCTCCCGCGGTGATGAGCCCGGCGAGGGCGTTGATGAGCTTGCGGGCCTCGTCGAGGTCCGTCTGGGCGTCGGGGGCGTCCGCAAGGCCGCACTTGACCGCTGCAGCGCTCATGAGGTGCACGGCGGCGGTGGTGATGACCTCGACGGCGGGGACGTCGGCGATGTCCCGGGTGGCCTGATCGGCCCCTCCCGACTCGTCGTCGTGGTCGTACGGGCTGGTGGTGTTGTTCACGTGGATCCTCTGTTAGACTCGTGCGGTGCTCCGAGACATGTCTCGGTACGAAAGAGGAGATTCTCCCACCCGCGCTTGACCGCTTCACAAGGTTACCGGGTTGTCACGCTCCGCCTGTCGCTTCACCGCTTCGGGTAGCAGGGCGTGGTGCCTTCCGACAGGTGTTCTGAACACCGACGGAGGGTACGGGTGTGTGGTGAACCGATTTCGTCGCGTCGCAGGTATCGGACCTGGTCGCGTGGCATCCCACCCAGTCAGAGGAGCTCCGCATCAGCGATCCCCGTACCAATGACCGTATCCGCGTCCCGGAGGTCCGACTCGTCGGTCCCGGCGGAGAACAGGTCGGCGTCGTCAAAATCGAGGTCGCCCTTCGCCTCGCGCAGGAAGCGGATCTCGACCTCGTCGAGGTCGCACCCAACTCCAAGCCGCCCGTCGCGAAGATCATGGACTACGGCAAGTTCAAGTACGAGGCTGCGCAGAAGGCCAAAGAGGCCCGGCGCAACCAGGCGAACACGATCCTCAAAGAGGTCCGGTTCCGCCTCAAGATCGACCAGCACGACTACGAGACCAAGCGCAAGCGCGCCGAGGGCTTCCTCAAGGCCGGTGACAAGGTGAAAGCCATGATCCAGTTCCGCGGCCGCGAGCAGTCCCGCCCAGAGCAGGGCGTCCGCCTGCTCCAGAAGTTCGCCGAGGACGTGTCCGAGTGGGGCACCGTCGAGTCCACCCCCATGGTCGACGGTCGCAACATGGTGATGGTCGTCGGTCCGCTCAAGAACAAGTCCGAGGCGAAAGCCGAAGCCAACGCACAACGTGCGGCATCCAAGGCACGTCCGGCTGAAGCCGACGAAGCCGACGAGGCTGCTCCGGTGGAGTCATCCACCGACGAGAACCGATAAGAAACGAGGAATCCCATGCCGAAGCAGAAGACCCACTCCGGGGCCAAGAAGCGATTCAAGGTCACCGGCAGCGGCAAGCTGATGAAGCAGCAGGCCGGTATGCGACACAACCTGGAGAGCAAGTCCAGCCGTCGCACCCGTCGCCTGAACCAGGACCAGGTGCTGGCGCCCGCCGACGCCAAGGTCATGAAGAAGCTGCTCGGTCGCTAGACCGTTTACCCGTAAGGAACTAGGAACATGGCAAGAGTCAAAAGGGCGGTCAACGCTCACAAGAAGCGTCGCGTCATCCTCGAGCGCGCCGCCGGTTACCGCGGTCAGCGTTCGCGTCTGTACCGCAAGGCCAAGGAGCAGGTCACTCACTCCCTCGTCTACTCGTACCGCGACCGTCGTGCGCGCAAGGGTGACTTCCGTCGCCTCTGGATCCAGCGCATCAACGCGGCTTCGCGTGCCAACGGCATGACGTACAACCGCTTCATCCAGGGTCTCGGCCTCGCCGGGATCGAGGTCGACCGCCGTATCCTCGCGGACCTCGCGGTGCACGAGCCCGCCACCTTCGCGGCCCTCGTCGCGTCGGCCAAGGCCGCGCTGCCCGCCGACACCTCGGCGCCCAAGGTCTCCGCCTAGTCGGAAGCCCTGCGTCCGACCGGATGACGTGTTCGAACGGCCCGATCCCACCAGGGATCGGGCCGTTTCGTCTGTCCGGAGTGCGACCCATAGGATGGGTGCGTGCTTGACAATCCGCGGTCACCGCGCGTCCGTTCCGTCGCCAAACTCGCCAAGCGTCCGGCGAGACAGGAGACCGGCCTGTTCCTCCTCGAAGGACCACAGGCGGTGTCCGAGGCCCTGCAGTTCCGGCCCGACCTGATCCTCGAGCTGTACGCGACGCCGACGGCCCTCGAGCGCTACACCGACATCGGGGCCGCGGCCACCGATGCGGGACTCGAGGTCGAGTTCGTCACCGAGCAGGTGCTCGAGTCGATGGCCGACACCGTCACCCCGCAGGGGTTCATCGCGGTCGCGCAGCAGTTCCCGACCTCCATCAAGGACATCTTCGCCGGGGAGCCGCAGCTCGTCGTCATCCTGGAGGAGGTCCGTGATCCGGGCAACCTCGGGACGATCATCCGAGCCGCCGACGCCGCCGGAGCGGACGCCGTCGTCCTGAGCGGACGGACCGTGGACCTCTACAACCCGAAGGTCGTGCGCTCCACGACCGGCTCGCTCTTCCACCTGCCCGTCGCGGTCGGTGTCGAGCTGCCCGCCGTGCTGGAACGGGCCCGTGCGGCGGGACTGCAGACGCTCGCTGCCGACATCAAGGGCGAGGACCTCCTCGTGGCCCGGTCGGAAGGCGTGCTCGCGCGGCCGACGGCATGGGTGTTCGGCAACGAGGCCAGGGGACTCACCGACGAGCACCTGGAGCTCGTCGACCGTGCGGTTACGGTACCGATCTACGGCCGTGCCGAGAGCATGAACTTGGCCACCGCGGCGTCGGTGTGCGTCTTCGAGAGCGCGTTCGCGCAGCACGCCTGAGCGTCTGAGGCGACGGCCGTCGAGGTTACGAAACGGTAACCGTAGCGCTTCCGTCATGCGCACGAAACACAGGGTCACCTAGTTTGGGTTACATGGAGCCAACAGTGTCCCCGAACTCCGGCCCGACGGAACCCGATGCAGCAGCCTCGCATGGTGCCGCCGGCGCATACGAGACCACGAGCAACCCGATCCAGGCAGGGCGCGGCGAGCCCCTCGTCGTCATGGAGAACGTCGAGAAGCACTACGGCGAGTTCCACGCCCTGAAGGACATCAACCTCACCGTCAACAAGGGCGAGGTCGTCGTCGTGATCGGACCGTCCGGGTCCGGCAAGTCGACCCTCTGCCGGACGATCAACCGGCTCGAGACGATCAGCTCAGGGGAGATCCGGATCGACGGCAAGAAGCTGCCGGAGGAGGGCAAGCAGCTCGCCGAGCTGCGCGCCGACGTCGGCATGGTGTTCCAGTCGTTCAACCTGTTCGCGCACAAGACGATCCGCGAGAACGTCACCCTCGGCCCGATCAAGGTGCGCAAGCAGAAGAAGCGCGACGCCGACGATGCGGCGAAGGTGCTGCTCGAGCGCGTCGGCATCGGCGTGCAGGCCGACAAGCTGCCGGCACAGTTGTCCGGCGGGCAGCAGCAGCGCGTGGCGATCGCCCGCGCCCTCGCGATGAAGCCGAAGGTCATGCTGTTCGACGAACCGACCTCGGCCCTCGACCCCGAGATGATCAACGAGGTCCTCGACGTCATGGTGCAGCTCGCCGGTGAGGGCATGACCATGATCGTCGTCACCCACGAGATGGGCTTCGCCAGGAAGGCCGCCGATCGTGTCGTCTTCATGGCCGATGGCGAGATCCTCGAGGACACCGACCCCGAGTCGTTCTTCACGAACCCGCAGTCCGAGCGGGCGAAGGACTTCCTGTCGAAGCTCCTCACCCACTGACCCATCCGACTCCGGATCGCGCGACCCGCGCGGCGACCCGGAACTGACCAACCGATCGGCCCGTCCCGGGCACCAAGGAAGGAAGGAAAACATGCGCAAGAGGCTCATGTTCATCACCGCGGGAGTCGCTGCAGCAGCGCTCGCGCTCAGCGGGTGCAGCGGCGGCGACGCCGGCACCGGATCGACCGACGGCGCGTCCGACGGCGGCGCACTCTTCGAGGTCGCCACCGACGTCCAGCTCGAGGGCAGCCCCACGTACGACGCGATGGTGAAGGCCGACAAGGTACGTATCGGTGTCAAGGAGGACCAGCCCGGTCTCGGTTACCTCGACGCCGCCACCGGCGAGCGTTCCGGCTTCGACGTCGAGATGGCCACCTGGATCGCCGCGTCGCTCGGCTTCGACGCCGACAAGATCGAGTTCAAGGCGATCCCGAGCGCCAACCGCGAGTCGGCCATCGTGAACGGAGACATCGACTACTACGTCGGCACCTACTCGATCACCGACAAGCGCAAGGAGCAGATCGACTTCGCCGGACCGTACTTCGAGACCGGCCAGGGCCTGCTCGTCGCCGCGGACAACGACGACATCAAGGGCGAGGACGACCTCGCCGGCAAGACCGTGTGTTCGGCGACGGGCTCCACGCCCATCCAGAACATCAAGGACAACTTCCCCGACACCAAGACGGAGGAGTTCGACACCTACTCGCAGTGTGTCGAGGCCCTGAACGACGGCAAGGTCGACGCGGTCACGACCGACCAGGCGATCCTGATCGGGTATGCAGCACAGTTCCCCGACGAGCTCAAGGTCGTGGGCGAGCCGTTCAGCACCGAGCTGTACGGCATCGGTCTGCCGAAGGGTGACGACGCCCTCCGCCACTTCATCAACACGATGTTCACCGATGGCGGCGACACCTGGACCAAGATCTACGACGCCACCCTCGGCGCCTCCGGCACCAAGGTGACCCAGCCGGCGGTCGACGACTACTAAGCAGCGCCCCGGGCGGCCGCCGACCAGCGGCCGTCCGGGGGAGCTGTCCGGTCGACTCCGCCCAGGCGCCCGCCACGGGCGTCCCCTCCCGAAAGGCGTGCGCGACATGAACGTCCTGCTCGACAACCTCGACCTCTTCGTCACGGGCTTCCGCAACACCCTGCTGCTCTTCGTGGTGTCGGGGTTCTTCGCGCTCGTCCTCGGCACCATCGTCGGTGCCATGCGGGTCTCGCCGGTCCCGGCGATGCGCCTCTTCGGCACCGTGTACGTCAACACGGTGCGCAACACCCCGCTGACCCTCATCCTCTTCTTCTTCGCGTTCGGCTACCCGAAGCTCGGGCTCCCCGAAGTGAGCTACACGACGCTCGCGATCATCGGGCTGAGCCTCTACACCGCGACCTACGTCGCGGAGGTCCTGCGGTCCGGCGTCAACACGGTGCCGATCGGGCAGGCCGAGGCCGCACGCGCGATCGGGCTGCCGTTCGGACAGACCATGACGCTCGTCATCCTGCCGCAGGCGTTCCGTGCCGTCCTGCCACCGCTGTTCAGCGTGCTGATCGCCCTGCTCAAGAACACGACGGTCGCCGCCGGCTTCTCCGTCGCCGAAGCGGGCGCGATCCGCGCGAACCTGTCCGAGCGCGGCGAGCCGCTCCTCATCGGACTGCTGTGGGTGGCCCTCATCTTCGTGGCCCTCGTGTCGCTCCTGTCCCTCGCCCAACGGGCCTTCGAGAAGAAGTGGAGGATCGCGCGATGAGCTCCGTCCTGTTCGACACCCCCGGCCCGAAGGCCATCGTCCGCTATCGCTGGATCGGTGCGGCGACGGTGCTCGTCGTCGCCGGCATCCTCGCCTTCGTCGTCTTCCGCTTCATCGAGACCGGACAGTTCACCGCCTCGAAGTGGAAGCTCTTCACCTTCCCGCGCGTCTGGGAGCAGATCCTCCAGGCGACGGGCGCGACCCTGTCCGCGTTCGCGGTCGCCGCCGTCTGCAGCGTCGTCCTCGGGCTGGTGCTGGCGATCGGCCGACTGTCCGACCACAAGGTCATCAACGTCCCCTTCACGATCTTCATCGAGTTCTTCCGGGCGGTCCCGGTCCTCATCCTGATGATGCTCATGTACTACGGGCTGCCGCCCCTCGGCTTCACCTTCGTGACGCCGTTCGTCGCCGTCGCCATCGCGCTGACGCTGTACAACGGCGCGGTGTTCTCCGAGATCTTCCGAGCGGGCATCGAGTCGCTGCCGAAGGGACAGGGCGAGGCCGCCTACGCCATCGGCCTGCGCAAGTCCGCGGTCCTGCGCCTCATCCTGTTCCCGCAGGCGATCCGTGCGATGCTGCCGGTGATCATCGCCCAGCTCGTCGTCGCGCTCAAGGACACCGCGCTCGGCTTCCTGATCACCTACCAGGAGCTCCTCTACCTCGCGAAGCAGTTCGGGTCGCAGGCGCTCTACGGCAGCCCGATCATCCCCTCGATCATCGTGATGGGTTCGATCTACATCGTGCTCTGCCTGATCCTGTCGGGCGTGGCGAAGATCGTCGAGGTGCGCACCCGACGGTCGCCGCGGACGCCGAAGGAACAGGCCGTGACCGAGGACACGACGACGAAGATCCTCGGCATCCAGGCGGGGAACCAGTCGTCCGGCGCGAGCATCTGACGTCGTCCCGACGGCGACCGGTCGACCGGTCGCCGTCGGGACGAGGACGGTCGCCCATGCGGGCCGACCGCCTGGGTAGACTTGGCTCTCGTGTCCGACGCATCCCCAATCTCCGAACCAGCGGTGAACGCCGCGGTCGACGCCGCTCTCGAAGCGATCGCCGCAGCCACCGACTCGGCCGCCCTGAAAGCGGTCCGATCAGCCCACGCCGGCGAAGCGTCACCGCTCGCCGCCCTCAACGGATCGCTCCGCAGCGTGCCGAACGACCAGAAGGCCGCGCTCGGCAAGCTGGTCGGTCAGGCTCGCGGGCGCGTCTCGAAGGCGTTGAGCGAGCGCGAGGGCGAGATCGTCGCCGCCGAGACGGAGGCACGCCTCGCCGCCGAGGCGATCGACGTCACCGCCGTTCCGCTGCGTCGCGTGCCCGGTGCCCGGCACCCGCTCACGCTCCTCCAGGACCGCGTGTCCGACATCTTCGTCGGCATGGGGTGGGAGATCGCCGAGGGCCCCGAGGTCGAGAGCGAGTGGTTCAACTTCGACGCCCTGAACTTCGACGCCGACCACCCGGCCCGTGCGATGCAGGACACCTTCTTCGTGGAGCCGCTGGAGTCGCACCTCGTCCTGCGGACGCACACCTCGCCGGTCCAGGTGCGCTCGCTGCTCGAGCGCGAGCTCCCCGTGTACGTGCTCGCCCCCGGGCGCGTGTACCGCACCGACGAGCTCGACGCGACCCACACGCCCGTCTTCATGCAGTTCGAGGGTCTCGCCGTCGACAAGGGCCTGACGATGGCGCACCTGCGCGGAACGCTCGACCACTTCGTGAAGAGCGTCTTCGGCGACGACGCGAAGGTCCGCCTGCGTCCCAGCTACTTCCCCTTCACCGAGCCGAGCGCCGAGCTCGACTTCTGGCACCCGACCTTCAAGGACGGACCGCGTTGGATCGAGTGGGGTGGGTGCGGCATGATCAACCCGAACGTGCTCCGGTCGGCCGGTATCGACCCCGAGGTCTACTCGGGCTTCGCCTTCGGGATGGGTGTCGAGCGCGGTCTGATGCTGCGCGACGGCGTGCAGGACATGCGAGAGATGGTGGAGGGCGACGTCCGCTTCTCCCAGCAGTTCGGGATGGTGGTGTAGTCGTGCGTGTTCCATTGAGCTGGCTCGGGGAGTTCGTCGAACTCGCCCCGGGGACCACCCCTGAAGACGTCCACGCTGCGCTCGTGCGCGTCGGACTCGAGGAGGAGGACGTCCACCGCTTCGAGCTGACGGGTCCCATCGTGGTCGGCGAGGTCCTCGAGTTCGTCGAGGAGCCGCAGTCCAACGGCAAGACCATCCGCTGGTGCCAGGTCCGCGTCGCCGAGGGTGACGCCGAGGGGGCCGTGCGCGGCATCGTCTGCGGCGCCGGCAACTTCTTCGTCGGCGACCAGGTGGTCGTCACCCTGCCCGGCGCCGTCCTGCCCGGTCCGTTCCCGATCGCCGCTCGCAAGACCTACGGCCACGTGTCCGACGGCATGATCGCCTCGGCTCGCGAGCTCGGTCTCGGTGAGGACCACGACGGGATCCTGCGCCTCTCGACGATCGGGGTCGAGGCGCCTGTCGGCACCGACGCGATCAGCCTGCTCGGTCTGGACGACGCTGCAGTCGAGCTCAACGTGACGCCCGATCGCGGCTACGCGTTCTCGATCCGAGGGGTCGCACGCGAGTACTCCCACGCGACCGGTGCGGCCTTCCGCGACCCGGCCGGGAGCGTCCCCGAGGCGTTCACCGGCCCACTCGACGGCTTCCCCGTCACGATCGAGGATGCAGCGCCGATCCGCGGTCGCGTCGGGTCGAGCGTCTTCGTCACGCGCGTCGTGCGTGACGTCGACCCGACGAAGCCCACCCCGCCGTGGATGGTGGCCCGGTTGAAGCTCGCGGGCATCCGCTCGCTGTCGCTCGTCGTGGACATCACGAACTACGTCATGCTCGAGCTCGGGCAGCCGATCCACGGGTACGACCTCGACAAGCTCACGGGCGGCATCGTCGTCCGGCGCGCGCGGTCCGGCGAGACCTTCGTCACGCTCGACGGCCAGGAGCGCAAGCTCCACGACGAGGATCTGCTGATCACCGACGACTCGGGCCCGATCGGGCTCGCCGGCGTGATGGGTGGCCTCGACACCGAGATCACCGATGACACGCGCAACGTCCTCATCGAGGCCGCGAACTTCGACCAGGTGTCCATCGCGCGGAGCGCGCGTCGTCACAAGCTGCCGAGCGAGGCGTCCAAGCGGTTCGAGCGTGGTGTCGATCCTCGGATCGCCGTCGCGGCCGCCGGTCGCGTCGCGCAGCTGCTCGTCGACCTGGCGGGTGGCCGGACGGACGACCTCGGCTCCACCGTCACCGCGGCGACGGATCGCGAGCCGATCCTGCTCCCCGACGACTACATCAACGGCCTCATCGGCGTCACGTTCGGAGCCGACGAGACGAGATCCGCGCTCGCTGAGATCGGCGCGGCCGTCGAGACGACCGACGGCGGCCTGCTCGTGACGCCACCGAGCTGGCGCCACGACATCACCGGCAAGGAGGACCTCGCCGAGGAGGTGGCGCGGATCCTCGGCTACGACCGCATCCCGTCGCTGCTCCCCGTCGCG
Organism: Plantibacter sp. MDV22-iso1; assembly: GCF_058408345.1. Classification (NCBI taxonomy): domain Bacteria; kingdom Bacillati; phylum Actinomycetota; class Actinomycetes; order Micrococcales; family Microbacteriaceae; genus Plantibacter; species Plantibacter sp. MDV22-iso1. The sequence continues at coordinate 18,146 of NZ_JBZVDY010000003.1, read as the reverse complement.
CCTCCGGGACGCGGGCTCTCTCGCTCGCAGCGGCTGCGCCGCGGGGTCTCCGATGCGCTCGCCTACGGCGGCGCCACCGAGGTGTTGGCCTACCCGTTCGTCTCCGCCGAGGAGAACGCGCGGTTCGGCGCACCGCAACCAGGTGAGTTCCCGGCCGTGAAGCTCGCGAACCCGCTCGACGCGAAGGCCCCCTTCCTCCGCGCGTCGATCCTGCCCGGTCTCCTCGCGGTGGCCCACCGGAACGTCTCGCGTGGTCTGACCGACCTCTCGATCTTCGAGGTCGGCGCGGTGTTCCGTCCGTCCCGTCACGGTGCGTTCGGCCAGGCCGAACTCCCGCAGGCGGCGGTCCGTCCGAGCGAGGCCCAGCTCGAGGAGCTCGAGGCGGGTGTCCCGGCTCAGCCGCGTCATCTCGGCTTCCTCGCGGTCGGCAACGCCGTCCCGAAGCAGCCGGGCCAGCCCGCCGTCGCGGCCGGTATCGCCGACGCGCTCGAGGCCGTCCAGGCCGTCGCGGTGGCGACCGGCGTCGACATCACCGTCTCGCAGGGCAGCCACCAGGCACTGCACCCCGGACGGACCGCGGCCTTGCACGTCGGCGACGTCCTGGTGGGGTATGCGGGGGAGGTGCACCCGGCCGTCGCCGAGGAGGCGAACCTGCCGCGCGTCGTGGCGGTCGCGGAACTCGACCTGGATCGCATCATCGCGCTCGGCGACGCACTGCCCGAGGCCGTCGGCATCGGCACCCTGCCTGCGGCGACGCAGGACCTCTCGCTGCTCGTCCCCGCGACGGTCGCAGCGGGTGAGGTCCTCGACGCCGTCCGCGTCGGCGCCGGTTCGCTGCTCGAGCACATCCGCCTCGTCGACGACTACCGCGGCTCGGGTGTCCCCGAGGGCGGCAAGAGCCTGACCTTCGCCCTGCGGTTCCGGGCTCCGGACCGCACGCTCACCGCGGCGAAGGCGAGCGACGCGAAGCTCGCCGGCGCGGCAGTGGCGGCCGAGCGTTTCGGCGCGAGCATCCGGGACTGAGCCGGTCGTACCGGACGACAGCGGCCCCGCGGATCGACGATCTGCGGGGCCGCGTCCGTCTGGCGGGACGAACTCAGTCGCGGAAGGTCTCGATCGACGCACCCAGAGTGATGAGCCGCTCCTGCAGCTGCTCATACCCGCGAGCGATGATGTCGACGTTGCGGAGCACGCTCGTACCCTTCGCGGCGAGCATGGCGAGCAGGATGACGACGGCCGGTCGCAGCGCGGGAGGGCAGCTCACCTCGGCGCCGGACCAGTGCGTCGGCCCGGAGACGTCGATGCGGTGCGGGTCGCGCAGACGGACGTTGGCGCCGAGCCGCGTCAGGTCGGTGAGGTGGATCGCCCTGCCCTCGTACACCCAGTCGTGGATGAGCGTGTCGCCCTCGGCGCAGGCCGCGATGACCGCGAAGAACGGGAGGTTGTCGATGTTCAGCCCTGGGAACGGCATGGGGTGGATCTTGTCGATCGGGGCGTGCAGCTTCGAGGGGTGCACGGTGACGTCGACGAGTCGGGTCCGACCGTTCGCCGCCGCGTACTCGGGGGAGCGGGTGTAGCGCAGTCCCATCTCGCCGAGCGTCGCGAGCTCGATCTCCATGAACTCGATCGGCACGCGAGTGACGGTGATCTCCGAGTCGGTGACGATCCCCGCGGTGAGCAGACTCATCGCCTCCACCGGGTCCTCACTCGGCCAGTAGTCCACGTCCTCGTTGATGACGCTGCGGCCGGTGATCCGGAGCGTCGTGCTCCCGATGCCCTCGATGGTGATGCCGAGGAGCTCCAGGTAGAAGCACAGGTCCTGCACCATGTAGTTCGGGCTGGCGTTGCGGATGATCGTCACGCCGTCGCGCACCGCGGCGGCCATGATGGCGTTCTCGGTCACGGTGTCGCCCCGCTCGGTGAGCACGACGCTCAGCTCCTCGGGCACGTCGGGGGCGACGGTGGCCTGGTACCAGCCGGCGGTCGCCTCGATGGACAGGCCGAACGGCCGGAGCGCGATGAGGTGCGGTTCGACGGTGCGGGTCCCGAGGTCGCAACCACCGGCGTAGGGGAGGGCGAAGGTGTCGTAGCGGCCGAGCAGCGGACCGAGGAACATCAGCACACTGCGGGTCCGGCGACCGGCGTCCTCGTCGATGCTCTCGAGCGAGAGGTCGTCCGGGACGTGGATCTCGACGTCCTGGCCGTCGGGCGACCAGACCACCGAGACGCCCAGGCTGCGCAGGACGTCGATGATGCGGTCGACCTCGACGATCCGGGCGATGCCGTGCAGCGTGGTGCGGCCGCGGTTCATGAGTGCGGCGCACAGGAGCGCGACCGAGGCGTTCTTGCTCGAACGCACCGCGATCGTCCCGTGCAGCTGTCGGCCGCCCTGGACACGGAGGTGCGAGTTCTTCTTCTGTTCGCCGAAACTGACGATCTCGCTCTCGAGCGCGGTGCTGATCCGGCTCAGGAGGTCGATGCTGATGTTCTGACTACCCTGCTCGATCCGGTTGATCGCGCTCTGGCTCGTGCCGACGCGTTCCGCCAGCTGGGCCTGGGTGAGTTTGCGTCCCTGTCGGGCGCCGCGGATGAGTGCTCCGACCTGCCGGAGCGGTGCCGCAGGGTCCGTTCGTTCAAACGTTGCCGTGTCTTCCATGTCGTCACTCTATCTCAGATATGAGATAGAACGCCGTTAGGGGCGCCCCTGAGATGACTCGGCTGCATGTGAAACCCGTTCCGTGGTGTCAGGCGCGGGCGCGGAGCTCCGGAAGACGGCGGCGTACACCGGGCCTGCGACGAACCAGATGGCCGTGATCGCGACGAGCTTGATGATCATGCCCCAGATGACGTCCTCGTTCGCGAGGGCGAAGGACGCGGGGACCCTCCAGCCGATCATGGCCTGCATCGCGAGGAGCCCGGTGATCGCGATCACGACGGCGAGGACCACCCGACGCCACTCCGACCAGGCGGCACGGATGTACGCGGGACCGGACTTCGGCTTGGGCCGCGGTGCTGGACCGCCCGCGAACCGGTGTGCGAACCAGACGTCCGCCTTCGTGATGAGCGTGTGCCCGAACGCCACCGTGAAGCCCAGGTAGAGGGTCGCGAGGAGGTGCGTGACGTTCGGCTCCTCGCCGGACGCGAGGTCGATCGCGGTCAGGACGAGGAGGACGAGGTCCACGACCGGTACACCGATCAACATGATCGCGCTGAGCCGGCGCCGCCGGAGGAGGTAGCGGGCCGCGAGCCCGCCGAAGAGGAGGATCCAGAACGCGGCCTCCGCGCCGAGGATGGCCCAGATGAGCGGGCTCGTGCCGAAGAGTTCAGTGAAGCTGTCCATGTTCCGATGGTGTCGCGGGATGATGCCGTGCCACATCGACCGTGCTGCTGATCCTCCGGCGACGGGGTCAGCGGAACTGCGTACGCGGGTTCGTCCCTCCGACGCTCGCGGCGCGCGGCTCGAGCTGATGTGATGGAGGCATGGCTGCTCTCGAAGGACCGCGCGCATGGGTGGATCGACACCGGGAGCCGGTCATCACCTCGGTGTGCGCAGCCATGGGACTCCTGTTCGCCCTCCTCGGGATCCATGTCCCCTGGGGGACGACCGTGTCGGAACCGCCGCTCCTCCTGACCCTCGTCTTCCTCACGGCCATCCTGGCGGTGCACCTGCTCCGCCGCCGACGCCCGTTGACCACGCTGGCCGTCGGCATCCTGATCGCCCTCGCCGAGGCGCTCACCACCGGAGGCAGCGGCCTCGGGATGCTCATCGTCGTGTCCGACCTCGCCTACGCGGCGGCGCTCTACTCGCGGTCCCGGGTCATCGACGTCGCCGCGTTCGCCTGCACCGCGCTCGCCGTCGTGTCGGTCGGTGTCTTCGCGGTGATCTGGTTCACCGACGACGTCGAGGCCGTCACCCGTCTCGGTCGCGGAGTGGTCCTCGGCTCGCTCATCATCGTCCCGGTCATCCTGGCGAGTTCGATCTGGTACGGCAGGATGGTCCGGTACCCCCGCCTCGAGGCCGAACGCCAGCGCGAGCGCGCGGACACGATCGCCCAGGCAGCGGCTGCGCTCCGGCAGGACGCCGTGACCCGTGAACGGCTCGAGCTCAGCCGGGAGCTGCACGACGTCATCGCCGGTCACCTCTCGGCGATCGCGATGCAGTCGGCGGCGGCCCTGGAACGACGCGACGGCACCGACCCGGTGGCGCTCCGGCGCAGCCTCGCACTCGTCCGGACCAGCAGTCTCGACGCGCTCGCCGACATGCGCACGATGATCGACGTGCTCCGCGGTGACCAGTCGGCCGACGACCTGACCCAGGCTCCGGACCGACTCACGGCCGAGTCGGTCCGCCGCGCAGTCGAGGTCGCGCGTGCCAACGGGCTGGAGGTGGAGGTCCGGGCACCGGAGGACGCGGCGCTCGCCGAAGTCCCCGCGCAGACGTCGATCGTCGGCCTCCGCACGCTCGTCGAAGGCCTGACGAACACTGCGAAGCACGCACCGGGAGCAGCCGTGCGGGTCGAGGTCTCGCTTCCACCCGGCGCCCTGTCCGTCACGCTCAGCAACCCGATGCCGACGGCGGCCACGTCTTCGGTGCTCGCCGGGTCCGGTGGGGTCGGCCTCGTCGGCCTGGCCGAGCGGGCACGTCTGGTCGGAGGCGACCTCGTCGCGGGGCCGGACGGTCCCGACTGGCGGACGGCGCTCACCGTGCCGACCCTAGCGTCGCCCTCCACCGCCTCGGTCGCCCTTGCAGGAGGGGCGTCATGACCATCACCGTCCTCATCGCGGACGACCACGCGGCCGTCAGAGCGGGTCTGGGGGCGCTGCTCGACGAGCCGGACGACATCCAGGTCATCGCCGAGGCGGCGGACGGTGAGGCCGTCGTCGCGCAAGCCGTGCGACACCGACCGGACGTCGTGCTGCTCGACGTCCAGATGCCGCGTGCCTCCGGGATCGACGCGATACCGGCCATCCTCGCCGCCGTCACCCCGCCGCCGAGCATCATCATGCTCACCACCTTCGCCCTCGACCGGTACGTCGACGAGGCGCTGGCGGCGGGGGCGAACGCCTTCCTGGTGAAGACGGTCTCCGCTGCCGGTCTCGTCGATGCGATCCGACGAGTGCATGCGGGCGAGGCGGTGCTCGCGCCGGAGGTGACCCGCCGAGTCCTCGAACGTCTCGCCGCGGCCAGAACTCCGGTCGCGCCGGCACCGGCTCCGGAGCACCCCGGTCTGGCCACGCTGACACCGCGGGAGCGTGAGGTCCTCGAGCGACTGCGCGAGGGCCTGAGCAACGCGGGGATCGCGACCGTGCTGGGGCTGTCCGAGGCGACGGCCCGGACGCACGTGTCCCGGATCCTCGTGAAGCTCGACGCACGGTCGCGGGTGCAGGCGGCGCTCATCGCGGAGCGGGCTGCGCCGGGCGCGGATTCGTCGGCATCCTCGTCGTCGTAGTACGCTCTCGACATGGCACGTTTCCAGGCACAGGGTTCTTCGCGGGCGATCACGCTCCGCGCCCTCCGCCGTCCCGTGTCCGCACGCGCTACCGCAGAGCGACGATAGGCGACCCCGGTGCTCGCACGGTCCAGGTGATCGTGCCGTCGTCCAGGCGTCGCCGCCTCCGCCCCTCGAGCGTCCACTCAATAAGGTAGAGCCATGTCCTTCTCTGTAGCGGTGGCCGGAGCATCCGGCTACGCAGGAGGCGAGCTGCTTCGGCTGCTCGCCGACCACCCCGACTTCGACGTCAGGACGGTGACCGCGCACGCGAACGCCGGTCAACCGCTCGTCGATCACCAGCCACACCTCCGCTCCCTCCGGCATCTCGTCCTCGAGGCGACGACGCCGGAGGTGCTCGCGGGACACGACGTCGTCTTCCTCGCCCTGCCGCACGGCAAGTCGGGTGAGGTCACGGCATCCCTTCCACCGGAGACCCTCGTCGTCGACTGCGGAGCCGACCACCGGCTCGTCGACGAAGCCGACTGGGACGCGTTCTACGGCGGCGACTACTTCGGCGCCTGGGCCTACGGCGTGCCGGAGCTTCAGACGTCCACCGGTCGGGGGCGCGACGCTCTCGTCGGCGCCAAGCGGATCGCCGCTCCCGGATGCAACGCCAGCACGGTCGCCCTGTCCCTCGCGCCCGGCATCGCCGCGGGGGTGATCGAGCCGCTCGACCTCGTCTCCGTGCTCGCCGTCGGGCCGTCCGGTGCGGGGAAGAGCCTGAAGGTCAACCTGCTCGCGAGCGAGGTGCTCGGCACGGCCAACCCCTACGCCGTCGGCGGTACCCACCGGCACATCCCCGAGATCACGCAGAGCCTCCGGGCGGCCGGTGCCGATCGCGCCTCCATCTCGTTCACCCCGGTCATCGTCCCGATGTCGCGCGGCATCCTGGCCACCTCGACGGCACGCATCGTCCCGGGCACCACGGCGGCAGCCGTCCGCGAAGCCTGGGAGACGGCCTACGCCGACGAACCGTTCGTCCAGGTGCTGCCGGAGGGCTCGTTCCCACGGACGGCCGACGTCCTCGGCGCCAACACCGCGCTGATCGGACTGGCCGTCGACGAGACGGTGGGACGGGTCGTCGTCGTGACCGCCGTCGACAACCTCGTGAAGGGGACCGCCGGCGCGGCGATCCAATCGGCGAACATCGCGCTCGGGCTCCCCGAGACGACCGGCTTGAGTGTGAATGGAGTGGCACCGTGAGTGTGACAGCAGCAGCAGGATTCCTCGCGGCGGGCGTCGCCTGCGGCCTCAAGACCTCCGGGGGCCTCGACCTCGCGGTGGTCCACAACGTCGGTCCGCTGCAGCACGCGGCGACGGTGTTCACGAGCAACCGGTGCAAGGCCAACCCGATCCTCTGGAGCGAGCAGGTCATGCAGGACGGCATCGTCTCGGCGATCGTCCTGAACTCCGGCGGCGCGAACTGCTACACCGGGACGCGCGGTTTCCAGACGACGCACGCGACCGCGGAGGCCGTCGCCGAGCGTCTCGCGATCTCGGCCGGCGACGTCCTCGTCTGCTCCACGGGGCTCATCGGCGAACAGCTCGACCTCGACAAGCTGACCGCAGGCGTGTGGGACGCCACCCGCGCGGTCGCCGGCCAGGACGGTGCGAGCGAAGCGGCCGGGCTCGCCGCGGCGACCGCCATCATGACGACTGACACGAAGCCGAAACAGGCCGTGCGGAGCGCGGACGGATGGACCGTCGGCGGCATGGCGAAGGGCGCGGGCATGCTCGCCCCCGGGCTCGCGACGATGCTCGTCGTCATCACGACCGACGCCGTGCTCGAGCCGGCCCAGCTCGATCAGGCGCTCCGCAGCGCGACCCGCGTCACCTTCGACCGCCTCGACTCCGACGGCTGCATGTCCACGAACGACACGGTGTCGCTCCTCGCCTCCGGGTCGAGCGGCGTCACCCCGGAGCTGTCCGCCTTCACCGAGGCGCTGACGGAGGTCTGTCGCGACCTCACCCTGCAGTTGCAGGCCGATGCCGAGGGCGCGGCCCACGACGTCGCGATCGAGGTCGTCGGCGCGGTGTCCGAGGACGACGCGGTCGAGGTCGCCCGCGCGGTCTCCCGCAGCAACCTCTTCAAGGCGGCCATCTTCGGCAACGACCCGAACTGGGGCCGGGTGCTCGCGGCCGTCGGGACCACGGGCGCAGAGTTCGACCCGTATGGGATCGACGTGGCCATGAACGGCGTCCAGGTGTGCACGGCCGGCGAGCCGGATCAGTCGCGCGACCGCGTCGACCTCTCACCGCGCGCCGTGCACGTGCTCATCGACCTCCACGCCGGCGACACGGGTGCCACCATCTGGACGAACGACCTCACGCACGACTACGTGCACGAGAACAGCGCCTACGCGAGCTGATGATGACCCAGTACCGAGACAACTCTCCCGAGGAGGCGGCGATCAAGGCCGCCACCCTCATCGAGTCCCTTCCCTGGTTGAAGACCTTCCGCGACCAGACGATCGTCGTGAAATTCGGTGGCAACGCGATGGTGAGCGACGAACTCGCGCAGGCGTTCGCCGAGGACATGGTCTACCTGCGCTACGCGGGGCTGAAGCCCGTCGTCGTGCACGGTGGTGGCCCGCAGATCTCCGCGATGCTCGAGCGGCTCGACATCCACAGCGAGTTCCGCGGCGGGTACCGGGTCACGACGCCCGAGGCCATGGAGGTCGTCCGGATGGTCCTCACTGGCCAGGTCAACCCCGAGCTCGTGGGGCGGATCAACGAACACGGCCCGCTCGCCGCAGGACTGTCCGGCGAGGACGCGGGCCTGTTCGGTGGGCGTCGTCGCTCGATCGTCGTGGACGGCGAGACCGTGGACATCGGGCTCGTCGGCGACGTCGTCAGCGTCGACCCGACCTCGGTGCAGGCCTACCTCGACGCCGGCAACATCCCGGTGGTCTCCTCGATCGCCCCCGACCTCGACCAGCCCGGACAGACGCTCAACGTGAACGCCGATGCGGCCGCCGCGGCGCTCGCCGTCGCACTCGGTGCCGCCAAGCTCGTCATCCTGACCGATGTCGCCGGGCTGTACAGCGACTGGCCCAACCGCGACTCGCTCGTCTCGCAGATCACGACGAGTGAGCTCCGAGCCATGCTGCCCTCGCTCGAATCGGGCATGATCCCGAAGATGACCGCCTGCCTCGACGCCGTCGACGGCGGGGTCGCCAAGGCTGCCATCATCGACGGCCGCGTACCCCACTCCATCCTGCTCGAGGTGTTCACCCAGAACGGCTCAGGCACCGAGGTCGTCCCGGAGGACTCATGAGCGACTGGAAGAGCCGCGTCGACCGCGACATGATGCGCACGTTCAACACGCCGATCGCCATGCTGACGCGCGGTGAGGGATGCCATGTCTGGGACGCCGAGGGCAACCGCTACCTCGACTTCCTCGCGGGCATCGCGGTGAACGCACTGGGACATGCGCATCCGGCGTTCGTCGGCGCGATCACGCGCCAGGCGGGCACGCTGGCGCACGTCTCCAACTACTTCTCGAGTCCGCCGCAGCTCGAGCTCGCGGCCCGACTCAAGCGTCTCGCCGGAGCGGACGAGGGCGGTCGGGTGTACTTCGCGAACTCCGGTGCCGAGGCGAACGAGGCGGCGTTCAAGCTCGCCCGACTCAACCACGGCGACGGATCGCGGACCCGGGTGCTCACCCTGGAGAACTCCTTCCACGGGCGGACCTTCGGCGCGCTGGCACTGACCGGCAAGCCCGCCCTGCAGGAGGGGTTCCACCCGCTCCCGGGCGGCGTCGAGCACATCCCGACCACGATCGAGGCACTCGAGGCGGCGATCGACGACCGGGTCGCCGCGCTGATCCTCGAACCGATCAAGGGCGAAGCCGGCGTCATCGACCTGCCAGAGGGCTACCTCGCCCGTGCCAGGGCACTCACCGAGGCGCACGGCGTGCTGCTCATCATCGACGAGATCCAGACCGGGGCAGGTCGGACGGGGGAGTGGTTCGCGTTCCAGCGGGACGGCATCGTCCCGGACGCGATCACCGTCGCCAAGGGGATCGGCGGTGGCATGCCGATCGGCGCCCTCGTCACCTTCGGCGCCGCCTCCGGGCTGTTCGGACCCGGCCAGCACGGCAGCACCTTCGGCGGCAACCCGCTCGCCACCGCGACGGCGAACGCGGTGCTCGAGGAGATCGAGCGCGCCGGTCTCGTGCAGAACGCCGCCGCGCGCGGTGAGCAGTTGCGGGCCGTCATCACCGCCATCGGTTCCCCGCTCGTCGAGGAGGTCCGCGGACACGGGCTGCTCATCGGCATCGGCTTGAGCGCCCCGGTGGCGGCCGAGCTGTCTGCTGCTGCGTTCGACCGTGGGCTCATCATCAACGCCCCGAATGCGACGAGCATCCGGATCGCGCCGCCGCTCATCATCGGCGACGCAGAGATCGACGAGTTCACCTCCCTCTTCCGCGCGGCGCTCGACGCCGTCCAGGCCTGACCGGCCATCGACCCACACGAACAGGACCACCAGCCATGACCCGTCACTTCCTCCGCGACGACGACCTCAGCCCGGCCGAGCAGGCCGAGATCCTCGACCTCGCCACCGAACTGAAGCGCGACCGCTGGTCTCGCAAGCCGCTCGAAGGCCCGCAGACCGTCGCGGTCATCTTCGACAAGTCCTCGACGCGGACGCGCGTCTCCTTCGCCGTGGGGATCGCCGACCTCGGCGGATCACCGCTCATCATCTCGACGGCCAACAGCCAGCTCGGCGGCAAGGAGACGGCCGCCGACACCGCTCGCGTCCTCGAACGTCAGGTCGCGGCGATCGTCTGGCGGACCTACGCCCAGTCCGGTCTCGAGGAGATCTCGGCCGGGACGACCGTGCCCGTCGTCAACGCGCTGTCCGACGACTTCCACCCGTGCCAGCTCCTCGCCGACCTCCTCACGATCCGCGAACACAAGGGCGAGCTCGCCGGTCTGACGATGTCGTTCTTCGGCGACGGAGCGAGCAACATGGCCCACTCCTACCTGTTGGCCGGCGCGACGGCGGGGATGCACGTCCGTATCGCCGCCCCGGCCGAGTTCGCCCCGGCAGCGGACGTCGTCGCCGACGCGGAGCGCATCGCCGCGACGACGGGCGGCTCCGTGCTCGTGACCACCGACCCCGACACGGCGGCGGCGGATGCCGACGTGATGATCACCGACACCTGGGTCTCGATGGGCAAGGAGGACGAGAAGGCGCAACGCGTGGCCATCTTCGGCGGCTACCGGGTCGACCGCAGGCTCATGGGGCTCGCAGCGTCCGACGCCGTCTTCATGCACTGCCTGCCCGCCGACCGCGGCTTCGAGGTCGAGGCCGAGGTCATCGACGGGGCACAGAGCATCATCTGGGACGAGGCGGAGAACCGCCTCCACGCGCAGAAGGCCCTGCTCGTGTGGCTGCTCGAGCAGCAGCACGCCGGCTCTGCGGCCTGACCCTTCCCCGGCTGCGGCCGACCGACCAGTCCGGAGTGCTCCGGACGCCAGCAGTACAGGAGGCCCATCGTGGCAGATCAGCAGAATCGAGCAGGCGAATCCGGGGCCCTCTGGGGCGGACGCTTCGCGAGCGGCCCGTCACCGGAACTCGCCCGTCTGAGCAAGTCCACGCAGTTCGACTGGGTCCTCGCCGCATACGACATCGCGGGCTCCCGTGCCCACGCCAAAGCGCTCGCGTCGGCGGGGTACCTCGACGAGGACGAGCTCGGTGGGATGCTCGCAGCCCTCGACGTCCTGGACGCCGATGTGGCCGACGGGACGTTCGTCGCGGCCGACAGCGATGAGGACGTCCACTCAGCGCTGGAACGCGGGCTCGTCGAACGGGCCGGCAAGGAACTCGGTGGGAAGCTGCGTGCCGGTCGGAGCCGGAACGACCAGATCGCCACGCTCGTGCGTCTCTACCTCATCGATCACGGACGGGTGATCGCCCGCGACGTCATCCACCTGATCGACGCGATCGTCTCCCAGGCCGAAGCACACCCGGACGCGGTCATGCCCGGCCGCACGCACCTGCAGCACGCCCAACCGGTGCTGCTCGCCCACCAGCTGCTCGCGCACGCCTGGCCGCTCACCCGCGACCTGGAACGGCTCCGCGACTGGCTCGCCCGGGCGAGCGCGTCGCCCTACGGTTCCGGAGCGCTCGCCGGGAGCTCCCTCGGGCTCGACCCGGTGCTCGTCGCTCACGAGCTCGGGCTCGACCGGCCGACGGAGAACTCGATCGACGCCACCGCCAGCCGCGACGTGGTCGCCGAGTTCGCGTTCATCACCTCGCTCATCGGGATCAACCTGTCCCGGTTCGCCGAGGAGATCATCGTCTGGAACACCCGCGAGTTCGGGTTCGTGACCCTCGACGACGCCTACTCGACCGGCTCGAGCATCATGCCGCAGAAGAAGAACCCCGACATCGCCGAACTCGCCCGCGGCAAGTCCGGGCGACTCATCGGGAACCTGACCGGGTTGTTGGCGACGCTGAAGGCGCTGCCGCTCGCGTACAACCGCGACCTGCAGGAGGACAAGGAGCCGGTGTTCGACTCCGTGAACCAGCTCGAGGTGTTGCTGCCGGCGTTCACCGGGATGGTGGCGACGCTCCGCTTCGACACGGCACGGCTGCGCGAGCTCGCACCTGAGGGGTTCTCCCTCGCGACGGACGTCGCCGAGTGGCTCGTCAAGCAGGGTGTGGCCTTCCGCGACGCGCACGAGATCAGCGGCGAGCTCGTGCGGTACTGCGAGGAGCGCGGGCTGGCACTCGACGAACCCGACGACGCGGCACTGGCGGGTGTCTCGGAACATCTCACGCCGGCCGTGCGGAGCGTCCTGACCGTCGACGGCTCGATCGGTAGCCGACTCGGCGCCGGAGGGACTGCGCCGGAGCGGGTCCAGGACCAGCTCGTGACGCTCGTCGGGCGGGTGGGCGCGCTGTCGCAGGCCCTCTCGCTCTAGACGGGGCGGGGTCCGATGACGACGGCCGGTCCGCTGCGGGCGGTGACCTCGGGATCGGCCCTCGAGGTCGCGCCCGCGCTGCTCGGAGCGGTGCTGTCCCACACGACACCGGAGGGCACCGTGTCGGTCCGTCTCACCGAGGTCGAGGCCTATCTCGGGGTCGGCGAGGATCCCGGATCCCATGCGCACCGTGGTCCGACCCCGCGCACGAGTCCGATGTTCGGTCCGCCCGGGCGTCTGTACGCCTACTTCAGCTACGGCATGCACGTGTGCGTCAACGTCGTGTGCTCACCCGTCGGCACGGCGTCGGCCGTCCTCCTGCGTGCCGGCGAGGTCGTCGCGGGCCTGGAGCTCGCGCGGCTGCGACGCGGTGAACGGGTGCCGGATCGCGACCTGGCCAGAGGACCGGCGCGGCTCACCGTGGCGCTCGGGATCGCGCTCGACCAGTCGGGTGACGACCTCGCCGAGCCGCCCTTCGATCTGCGCTTGCCCGAGCGCCCGCTCGCCTCTGCGGCCGGTCCGCGGACGGGCGTCAGCGGGGTCGGTGGGGGAGCCGCCTACCCGTGGCGGTTCGTGCTGCCGGGGGAGACGACCGTCTCGCCCTACCGCCGCTCGCCCAGGGCCGTGGACTGATCCGCCGACTCAGCCTCGCGCGAGCAGCAGGATCGACGCCACCCCGGCAGCCCAGAGGAGGCTGGCGAGCGAGCCGATGATGAACCGCTCGCGCGCCTCGGCCGAGTCGAGTTCGGTGAGGCGTCCGACACCCTTCACCGCGACGATGACCGCGATCGCCTCCGGATAGCCGGAGAACAACGCGGCGACGAGGGCGAGCCGTTCGAGGATCCCGATGGCGGTCCCGCCGCGAAGCACTTCGATCGGACGTCCGACGACCTGCGAGGCGCTCGGGTTCCGGCGCTCCACGAGGATGCCGCCGTGGATTCCGGGGGCGACGCTGCCCTTCGTCGCGAGGGTGAGGACGAAGGAGGCGACCGGACCACCGCCGGCGACCGCGACGGCCAGGACGAAGACGCCGAGGAGCACGAGTGCAGGACCGGTCGGCGGGACCGAGGGGACGAGCGCGATCAGGATGGCCCCGACCACCATGAGGGCCGCCGCCACGACCATGAGACGATCCGCGAGACGCGCGCTCAGCATCCGGGCCAGCAGGAGGAAGACGAGCGCGCTTCCGAGGAGGCCGATGACGGTCGGCCAGGTGATGGGCGTGAGCGTGACGAGGTTCATCGCTCGTCCTTTCGGTCGTCGGGGTGGTGCACGGAGGCGTCCTGGTCGAGCTTCGCCAGGAGGCGGATGAGCGCGGTGGTCGCCGCGGCTTCGGCTCGGACTCCGGCGGCCGCGACCCGGCGACTGACCGAACTCTCGGTGATGCCGAGTCGTGCCGCGGCCTCGGACTGGGTCGCGCCGGCCGCGAGCAGGTCGGCGACCTCCCATCCGCCGTCGGTCCTCCGATCGCGGAGGTGGAGGAGGAGCACGATGAGCGCTTCGACATCGGCGCCGCCCTGCTGGTCGGCCGCCTCGAGCGCGAACCGGAAGGGCGCCCGTTTGGCCCGAGTGACGGCCTCTCTCGCAGCGTAGAAGGCCTGACCGGTCGCGGCTCGGGTGGAATCGGGGAGCGGACGTCGGACGTCGCCTTGTCCGATGCCCACGCTCCAGCCGCGATTCCGGAGGAGGTCGAAGGCGATGGCGAGCGCGATCTCGGCGTCATCGGTGGCGAGCTGGAACTCGTCCCCCGCCGTGCGTTCGGCCTGGAGGAGCAGGCGGTCCGCGAACCGGTCGTTGATCGAGTCGATCACATCGGCGGCGCGATCAGGGCCGGTCCGGCTCGCGATCTGATCGACGGTCAGCACGTACACGGCTCTCCTCCCGGCGGTGGCTCGGCTGAATCACCCTAGTCGCAACGTGTAGGTATTTCCACAACTCCGACGAATGAGAGGAATTCCTGCACATCACGATCGCCGCGATCGCGCCGGTGACGATGCACCCGATCCAGCCGCCGATCCTGCGCTGATAGCCTTGCAAGCGTGTCGAACCTCGCTCTTCCTGACCAGCGCAACGATCCGACCTTCGAGGACGTCTGGGACGAACTCGTCTGGCGCGGGCTCGTCCATGTGTCGACGGATCAGCAGGAGCTGAAGCGTCTGCTCGGTGGAGCGCCGATCACCTACTACTGCGGGTTCGACCCGACGGCTGCGAGCCTCCACCTGGGCAATCTGGTCCAGCTGCTCGTCATGCGTCGGCTGCAGCTGGCCGGACACCGCCCGCTCGGGCTCGTCGGCGGTTCGACCGGCCTCATCGGCGACCCACGACCGACCGCCGAGCGCACACTGAACACGCCGGACACCGTCGCCGAGTGGGTGCAGTCCCTCCGCGCGCAGATCGAACGCTTCCTCAGCTTCGAGGGCGACAACGCCGCGCGCATGGTCAACAACCTCGATTGGACCGCACCGCTCTCGGCGATCGACTTCCTGCGGGAGATCGGCAAGCACTACCGCGTCGGCACGATGCTGAAGAAGGACGCGGTCAGTGCCCGCCTCAACTCGGAGGCGGGGATCAGCTACACCGAATTCAGTTACCAGATCCTCCAGGGGATGGACTACCTCGAGTTGTACCGCGAATACGGCTGCGTCCTGCAGACCGGCGGGAGCGACCAGTGGGGCAACCTCACGAGCGGCACCGACCTCATCCACCGGGTCGAGCGGGCGACCGTCCACGCGATCGGGACCCCGCTGATCACGAACTCGGACGGCACGAAGTTCGGGAAGAGCGAAGGCAACGCGGTCTGGCTCGACCCGAGCATGACGAGCCCGTACGCGTTCTACCAGTTCTGGGTCAACACCGACGATGCGGACGTCATCGCCCGGCTGAAGGTGTTCACGTTCCTCGATCGGGTGGAGATCGAGCGACTGGCGGCCGCGACCGAGTCGGAACCGTTCAAGCGGGAGGCGCAGAAGACCCTCGCCTACGCCGTCACCGCGCTCGTCCACGGGGTCGCCGCGACGGATGCGGCCATCGCCGCGTCGGCCGCGCTCTTCGGTCAGGGCGATCTGGACGCTCTCGACGCGGACACGCTGCGGTCGGCGGTCACGGAGTTGCCGAACGCGCGGGTGACGGCGGAGACCCTCGTCATCCAGGCACTCGTCGACACGGAGCTGTGCTCGAGCCTCGGTGAGGCTCGACGCGCGGTCGCCCAGGGAGGCGTCTCGGTGAACAACCGCAAGATCGACGACGTCGACGCGACCCTGGACGACCGGTTCCTCACGGGCGGGGTGGCCGTGCTGCGCCGCGGCAAGCGCACCCTCGCCGGGCTGTTCCTCGACGGAGTGCCCGCCTGATCCGCCGGCGACGGCATCGTCGTCGTCATCGAACCTGAAGGGGATGCTCCGAGTGCAGCTCTGCGAGGCGTGCGGGACCGAGATCGTCGACCGTCGCGACGGTGTGTGCCCGAGTTGTGGGGCCATGCTGCCGCTGCGCACGGGCGAGCTGTCGACGGTGGAGACACCGGCCGAGGCCGAGGCGGCGGCCGAGCGGGAGCCGGCGGACGAATCGATGGACGAGCCCGAGTCGGAGTCCGCGGACGACCGGCCCATGACGGCCGACGACGGCGACCTCGTCGAGACCGATGCACCCCACGTCGAGACCGATGCACCCCACGTCGAGACCGATGCGCCCGCGGGTGAAGCCGATCGGCTGCCGTCGCCGGACGTCGACACCACTGAGCCCACGCCCCCCGGTACCGCGACGTCGATCCCGGCGATCGCCGTGCCGACACCGGTTCCAGATGCTGAGTCCACCAACCCGGCCCCGGCCCCGGCGTCGACTCCGGTTGCGGCGACACCCGCTGCGGCCGAACCGGCCTCGGCAACCGCGGCGGGGGAGGCGCTGGGGGAACCGAGCGCGACCGCGCCCCGAGCCCTCTGGCACCCTGATTCGTTGCCCACCACGGTCAAGCGGACCCCCTCGCGCCGACGATGGTTCCTCCTCGGCGGACTCGCACTCGCCGTGGTCGCTGCGATCGTCGCGGTCGTGCTCATCGTGGTCGCGGCCGTTCCCCACCGCGTCGAGGGGCTCGCGCTCCTCCGCGACCTCCCGACGAAGCCGACCGTCGGAACCTGGGAACTCGCGCATCCGCTGGACGACGAGGTGCCCGCGGGCGACGAGCTCTACCTGAACGGGTACACCGCGAGCCCCAACACCGCGCTGCTCGTGTGGTCGACCGACCGGCCACTGGATCAGACGACGCTCGACGACGCTCCGGGCGAGACGGTGGTCTCCCTGGTGAACACGGCGAACGGCCACACGCTCTGGGACCGTCGCGTCACCGAGCTCTCGCCGGAGTTCGACCGGTTCGACGCACCGGTGGTCGTCTCCCCACCGGATGCGGCCGCGATCGTGCTGAGTCAGGGGGACCTCATGGTCTCCGTGAGCCGTCGCGACGGGCACGTCGTCTCCACCTCGCAAGAGCACTCGAGTGTCGAGGGGATCGGCTTCGCCGACTTCGCCGCGCCGGCGGCGTTCGTCCCGGGTCTCGAGGGTGACCTGCTCATCTCGTCGACCACGGCCGACGGCACCGGGACGGTCGGCCGCTATCGGTCGACGGACCTGACCGACCCGGTCTGGGAGGTCAGTGGTGACGCCGGCGAGCGGGCGACCACCGCGGGCGACAAGCTCTTCTACGACGGTGCGGTCTACTCGCTCGACGACGGATCGACCATCGACTGGCAGGGCGACCTCTCCTGGTACTACCAGCAGGTGGGCGGCGATCTCGTCGCGATCGACTACTCCGGCAACGACACCACGATCCGCGGGGTGGACGACCGCACCGGCGCCGAGCGCTGGAAGGCGACCGGGGCACTGCCGGTGGTGCTCGACGCGAGCGGACTGTTGGTCGTCGCCGACCAGTCGGGGGAGCGGGTCCGCCGCCTCGACCCGCGATCCGGCGAGGTCGAGTGGCGCAGCGGACTGACGAGCACCTGGGACGGCGCCTACACCGTGGGCGACACGATCATGCTCGGTGACGGCGACGGCGGATACACCGGCGTCGGCGCTCGAGACGGTGAGATCCGATACGAGGAGCGGGACGCCGAGGGCAGCCTCGTCGGATACAGCGACCGGACCCTCCTGCTGACGCTCGACGACACGCTCGTCGGCATCGACGCGACCACGGGCGAGCGCAGTTGGTCGGTCGACTCCGCCGGAGACGAGTACTCGTTCACCGCCTGGGGCGGAAGCCCGCTCGCCGTCGCGACGGTCGTCGCGGCCGGTTCCGGCTCAGCGGCCGTGCTCGGCATCGGTGACGCTGATCGGGACTGAAGCGCGTGGATCCGGGCGACACGCCCGGGATGCAGCGAGGATTTGCCAGCCCCTGGCGGTCTGCGTAAAGTAATCACTCGTCACCCCAAAGGTGCGGGAAGCGGAAGAGCTTCCCGGCCTCAAGTGGGACTGATACCCAGCCAAAAGCCGAGCATCTCCACGTGAGTCAAACTCACACTTGAGATCGTCTCACTTCAAGACTAGGTTGGAACTTCCCAGCTCTCGGGTCATCGAAGCGGTGAGGATTGAGCGGACTCCGGTCCACGTAGATCAGCTCCTGGTTCGACTTGACAAGAACCGAAGAAGTGGTAAGTTAGAGAAGTTGCCCTGCAGGGCGGTCGTGATGGCCAAAGGCAGGAGCATCCGATCCTTGAGAACTCAACAGCGTGCA
>NZ_JBZVDY010000002.1:744456-886432 GCF_058408345.1 Plantibacter sp. MDV22-iso1 | reverse complement strand
GGACTTCTTCGTTGAAATGGCCACCCAAGGTTCTTGGGTGGCCATTTTGCGTTAACACGCGCAGCGCACTCAGTACGAGAAACACGAATTTGCAAAATGCCTGGTCACAGCGTACGCTTGACCCTTGGTGTGGACGCTCCATGTCCACATCGTGTCCACGATTCCCCACCGCTCACGCAGACCGGGATCGCGCACGCCGACAAGAGATCTTGGGCAGGGCAGTCGCCCTGCGGTAATGAAGGAGAAACTACTATGGCAGCAGTGTGCCAGGTGACAGGAGCCGTTCCCGGCTTCGGTCACAACATCTCGCACTCGCACCGTCGCACGAAGCGCCGCTTCGACCCGAACGTGCAGAAGAAGACCTACTACGTGCCCTCGCTGCGTCGTAACGTCACCCTCAAGGTGTCCGCCAAGGGCATCAAGGTGATCGACGCCCGTGGCATCGAATCCGTCGTCAAGGACATTCTCGCTCGTGGGGTGAAGATCTAATGGCTAAGCAGCAGGACGTCCGTCCAATCATCAAGCTCCGTTCGACGGCTGGTACCGGTTACACGTACGTGACCAAGAAGAACCGTCGTAACAACCCCGACCGTCTCGTGCTCAAGAAGTACGACCCCGTAGTGCGCAAGCACGTTGAATTCCGAGAGGAGCGCTAAACATGGCTAAGAAGAGCAAGATCGCCCGTAACGAGCAGCGCAAGGTTATCGTCGACCGCTATGCCACGAAGCGCGCCGAGCTGAAGAAGGCCCTCGTCGACCCCGCCGGGACCGACGAGTCGCGTGAAGCAGCTCGCCTCGGCCTCCAGAAGCTTCCTCGCAACGCTTCGCCGGTTCGCCTTCGCAACCGCGACGCGATCGACGGTCGCCCGCGAGGCAACCTCTCGAAGTTCGGCATCAGCCGCGTTCGCTTCCGCGACATGGCGCACAAGGGCGAACTGCCCGGCGTCCGCAAGTCGAGCTGGTAACACCCGCTCAGTCGGAGCTCACATTCCGCTGACACAGCATCGCACCACCGAAAGGGCCGTCCGCATCGCGGGCGGCCCTTTCGCGTCGTCGGCGACAGCTGCAAGGATCGAACGGTTCCCACATCCATTAAGGAGGCGCTGCTGGACGTCCGCACGCAACGAGCCATCGCCCTCCTGGTCGCAGGATGCTTCTTCATGGAGAACCTCGACGGGACGATCCTCACCACAGCCGCACCGAGCATCGCGCGCGACCTCGGGACCTCGTCAACGGCCGTCGGGCTCGCCGTCACCGCATTCCTGCTCACGGTGGCCGTCCTCATCCCCGTCAGCGGTTGGCTGACGGACCGGTTCGGTGCCAAGCGCATCTTCGCGCTGGCGATCGCGGTGTTCACGATCGCCTCCGTGCTGTGTTGCTTGAGCTCGAGCCTGCCGATGCTCGTCGGCTTCCGGGTGCTCCAGGGCGTCGGCGGGGCGTTGATGGTGCCGGTCGGCCGGCTGGCCGTGCTCCGGGTGACGCCCAAGGAGCGGTTGATCCAGGCCATCGCCCTCCTGACGTGGCCCGCCCTCGCCGCCCCGATCATCGCGCCGTTCCTCGGTGGGTTGATCACCCAGGACGCCTCCTGGCACTGGATCTTCCTCATCAACGTGCCGATCGGTGTCGTCGCCTTCGTCGTGGCGATCCGCATCGTCCCCGACTTCGCCGCCGACGAGGTGCCGCCGCTCGACTGGCTCGGCCTGTCCCTCGCCTGTGTCGGGCTGGCGTCGCTCCTGGTGGCGGCGTCCCTGGTGTCCGGAGCCGGGTTCGACGCCCGGTGGTTCATCGGGTCGCTCGTGGCAGGTGTCGTCCTGCTCGCCCTCGCGATCCGACACCTGTTCCGTGCGCCGCACCCGTTCGTCGATCTCCGCTCGCTGCGGATCGAGACCTTCCGTCTGGCCAACGCTGGCGGCAGCGTCTACCGACTCACGATCAGCGCCGTCCCCTTCCTCCTGCCGCTGCTGTTCCAGGACGCGTTCGGCTGGACACCGGTGCAGGCGGGATCGATGGTGCTCTTCCTCTTCGCCGGCAACCTCGCGATCAAACCGGCGACGACCTGGATGCTGCGGCGGTTCGGATTCCGTCTGGTGCTCGTGTCGTCGAACCTGATCGGGGTCCTGTGCATGGCCGGGATGGCGTTCCTCACCGCTGACACGTCGATCGTGCTGACGGCACTGCTGCTCTTCGTCAGCGGCGTCGCCCGGTCGATCGGGTTCACGGCGTACAACACCATCACGTTCGCCGACGTCGAACCCGCTGCGATGTCTCGGGCGAACACGCTCAACTCGACCCTGCAACAGGTCGCGAGCGGCTTCGGTGTCGCCGTCGGGGCGATCCTGCTGACGACCGGATTCTCCCTCGAGGACGGGGTCGGTGGCGGCCAGCTGCTGCCGTATCAGTTCGCGTTCCTCGCGATCGCCGTCCTGACCCTCTTCCCGACGATCGAGGCGTGGTTGCTGTCGCGGGCGGCCGGGCACAGCGTCATCGGGGTCCGTTGAGCGCTCGCACCGACGGCTCCCAGCTGGGAAACGACCGACACGCGGGCCCGATTGTCCGCGTAGAGCGGAGAAATCCGCGAAATCTCGCGGATTGCTGCTACATTCGAGGCGGTCACACCGACCAGTTGGTGCCGTATCAGCGACACCTTCGCTACCAACACATCAGCTGTACGTTGCAGCAACGTCCGAGGAGGACCCTCACAATGGCAAATTTGAACAAGACCGAACTCGTCGCCGCCATCGCCGCATCGACCGGCCAGAGCCAGGCGACCGTCGGCAGCGTTGTCGACGCGCTGTTCACCACCGTCGCTGAGACCGTCGCCACGGGCGGCAAGGTCTCGATCCCGGGTTGGATCGCCTTCGAGCAGACCGACACCGCCGCTCGCACGGGCCGCAACCCGCAGACCGGCGCCGAGATCCAGATCCCGGCCGGCAAGCGCGTCAAGGTGACCGCCGGCTCGAAGCTCAAGGCTTCCGTCAAGTAAGTCGTCGCGGGCGCGAGCCCGCACGGACTCGGACCGCGGAGACACTCCGTCGGTCCAGACCACACAGCAGGGCGTCGCGAGAGCGACGCCCTGCTGTCGTTCGTCCGGGTGCCATCCGGGGCGCGGCGAGGTGTCGGCGGCTCGGCCTAGCATTGCTGTCATGCGGATCCTCCACACTTCGGACTGGCACCTCGGCCGTTCGCTGCACGGGGTCGACCTGCTCCCCTTCCAACGCGACTTCCTCGCGCACCTCGAGCAGACGGTCGTGGACCACGAGGTCGACGTCCTCCTCGTCGCCGGCGACATCTACGACCGCGCCATCCCGCCGGTCGAGGCGGTGACGCTGCTGTCGGAGTCGCTCGGGCGGCTGGCGGGCCGCACCCGGGTCATCCTCGCACCGGGCAACCACGATTCGGCCATCCGGCTCGGTTTCGGCGCCGCCATGCTGCGCGACGGGATCGACATCAGAGCCGACCTCGCGCGGATCGGCGAACCGGTCCTGGTGGACGACGAACACGGGCCCGTCGCCTTCTACCCGCTGCCCTACCTCGACCCCGACACCGCACGAGGGGTGCTCTCCCCGGACGACCAGCCGCTCGCGCGGTCGCACGCCGCCGTCATGGGTGCAGCCCTCGCGAGCGTCCGAGCCGATCTCGCGCAGCGCCGCGAGCACGGAGCGGTCCGATCGGTCGTGGCCGCGCACGCCTTCGTCATCGGTGGTCTCGCGAGCGACAGCGAACGCGACATCCGGATCGGCGGGGTCGATGCGGTGCCCGCCCAGCTGTTCGACGACTTCGACTACGTCGCGCTCGGCCACCTCCACGGTGCGCAGCGCGTCGGGGCCGCGACGGGCGTCGACCGCATGCGGTACTCCGGGTCGCCGCTCGCCTACTCCTTCTCCGAACGCAACCAGGTGAAGTCGAGCGTGCTGGTCGACCTCGCCGCCGACGGCTCCGTGCACCTGGAGCTGCTGCCGGCGCCGGTGCCGCGTCGGCTCGTCGACGTCATCGGAACCCTCGCGGAGCTGCAGGGCCCCGCGGGAGACGACGCCGTCGACGCCTGGGTGCGCGCCACGGTCACCGACGACGTCCGGCCACCGGAGCTGTACGCGACGCTGACCCGACGCTTCCCGCACCTGCTCGTCTGGTCGCACGCGCCGGCGAACCGCTCCGAGGAAGCGCGCGCCGCAGCCGTCACGGCGGTCTCCGATCCGATCGAGGTCACCGCGGAGTTCATCGAGTACGCGACGGGTGCACCGGCGACCACTCGCGAGCGTGAGCTCATCGCGGCGGCGAACGAGGCGGCACTCGCCGCGGAGGTGAGCGCCTGATGCGACTGCACCGACTGACGCTGCAGGCCATCGGGCCGTACGCCGGCGAGCACACCATCGACTTCGTCGAACTCGGGCGGGCTGGTCTGTTCCTCCTGGAGGGACCGACCGGCGCCGGCAAATCCACGATCATCGACGCCATCGTGTTCGGGCTGTACGGCGAACTCGCCGGTACCGGGGCCAGCAAGGACCGCCTCCACTCCCACCACGCGCAGCCCGGGACGGAACCGTTCGTGGAACTCGTGTTCGAGACCGGATCCGGCGTGTACCGGGTGCGGCGGACGCCGGCCTACCAGCGGCCGAAGCAGCGCGGTGCCGGCTTCACACCGCAGCAGGCGAGCGCTACCCTCGTCCGCCTGACCGATCCTGACGCACTGGCCGGAGAGACCCTGTCGACCCGCGCGCAGGAGATCGGTCCCGAGATCAGCCGGATCGTCGGTCTCACCCGGGAGCAGTTCGTCCAGACGATCGTCCTCCCGCAGGGCGAGTTCGCGAAGTTCCTCGCCGCCGGCGGCGAGGAGCGCAGCGAACTCCTCCGGTCCCTGTTCGGGACGGAGCACTACGAGCGGGTCGCCAAGCACCTCGTCGAGCAGCGACGGCAGGCCCAGCGGGACATCGAAGGGGCAAGAGAAGCGCTGGGCCGCGCGATCGCCCGGTTCGCGGGAGCAGCCGAACTCGACGA
The DNA here is from genome assembly GCF_058408345.1 of Plantibacter sp. MDV22-iso1. Classification (NCBI taxonomy): domain Bacteria; kingdom Bacillati; phylum Actinomycetota; class Actinomycetes; order Micrococcales; family Microbacteriaceae; genus Plantibacter; species Plantibacter sp. MDV22-iso1. Next base: position 881,438 of record NZ_JBZVDY010000002.1, on the reverse strand, counting down.
CGCACGGGAACTCGTCGCGGGCAGGGGAGCGGACACCCCGGCCGGGATGGACGCTCCCTCGAGAGTCGATGCCGAGCCAGGCGACACCGCGACTGCGGAGCCCGACCCAGACCCTGACGTCGCGACCCTCGCGGTCCCGCTCGAACCCGATTCCGAAGACCTCGTCGGTGACGCCACGCGTATCGTCGCCGTCCTCGAGCGCCACGCCGCCGCCGACGCCTCGACCGCTGGCACTGCTCGGGTCGCCCTGGAACGCGCTCGCGCCGAACACGCCGCGGCCCAGACGCTGCTCGCGTCCATCGAACGTCGCGCGGAGCTGCTGACCGAGCGCGAGCTGCTCTCGGTGGACGACGAACCGGTCGCGCGGCTCTCCGAACGGATCGCGGCAGCGGCTCGGGCGGACACCGTGGCGTCCGCGCTCGCCGGAGCGGCCACGGCATCGGTGGCGCTCGAGGACGCCGTCGCGTCGCTCGCCGCGATGGAGGAGCAGGCCGACGAGGCGATCATCGCACTCGACGACGCGTCCGTCACCGCGCGCCGTCAATCCCTCACCGTCGAGCGGGCGTCGATGGCGGCCGTGCTCGTCCTCGAAGCCGCCGACACCGATCGCGAACGCGCGCTCGCAGCACTCGCCGAGGAGCTCGCGACCGTCGACGAACGGCTCGCCGAGCTTGCAGCGGAACAGACGCGACGGGACGCCCGCCGGACAGCGCTCGGCTCGGCACCGGAGCGCGCCTCACGTGCGGCCACCGAGTCGGCCAGGGCCGCCCGGTCCGTCGAGCGCGCGGCTGAACGCCGTGCGGTGCTGGATCGGGTGGACGCGGCCGACGAACGCCTCGCGGGGCTCGCCGACGAGGTCACCGAGGCCGCCACCGCCGCGAAGGCGGCGATCGACGTAGAGACGTCGCTGCGCCTCCGGAGGATCGAGGGTATGGCGGGTGAACTCGCCACCGGCTTGCGGGACGGCGAGCCGTGCAGCGTCTGCGGCTCGCTGAGCCACCCGGCGCCCGCGGTGCTCGACGGAGACCACCCCGACGCGGACGCGGTCGAAGCGGCATCCGTCGCGCGGGCCGAAGCCGAGGCGAGGATGCAGTCGGCGCAGAACGCCCGGGACATCGCTCGGGCGGAGCGTCACCGCCTCGTCGAGCAGTTCGCCGCGCTGGCCGACGACCCGAGCGACGTGGCTGTAACCGGCTCGTCCGACGCGTCGACGGCGGCGACCACCGGCTTCGACCCGGTCGCTGCGCGGGCGGCCGTCGATGCGGCCGCTGCGGAGGCCGATCGGCAGTACGCGGAGGCCGTGGTCGCCGCCGAGCAGGCGGACGCCGAGGTCGCGGAGGCCGGGCGCCTCGCGGACGAGCACCTGGCCGGCGTGGTCGCGGTGTCGGAACGCACCGCCACTCGGGCGACGCTGACGGAGCGGCTCGCCGCCGCGCAGCGCGCCCACGAGCAGGCCCGCGCCGAGGTGGCCGGTGTCCTCGCCGGCCGAGCAGCTTCACTCGCCGAGCTCGACGCGATGCTGGAGTCCGAGCTCTCCTCGCTCTCGCTGCTCGCGGCGGCACGAGCGACCGTCGCGGACCGGCGCCTGCGGGACGCCGAGCGCGCGGTCGAGCTGGAGGCGGCGCTCGAGCGGGCCGGGTTCGCCGACCGCGCGGCCGCGGAAGCCGCAGCCATGAACGGGGTCGAACGGGCGAGCGCCGAGGCGCGGGTGGCCGACCACCTGCGTCACACGACCGCCAACGCGGAAGCACTCGCGAGCCCGGCTCTCGCCGGTGTCGCCGGTACCGCCGCCCCCGACGTCGAAGCGACGGCCCGACGACTGGCCGACGCCGAGGCGGCGGCAGGCACCGCGACGGCAGCGGCCGCCGTCTCCGCGCGACGAGCGGCCAACGCGGCTGCCGCCTGCACGGCACTCGCCGAGGCGGCCGACGAGAACGCCGACGCGGTCCGCGAGGCCGCGGCCGTCGTCCGCCTCGCCGACGTGGTGTCGGCCACGGGCAGCGAGAACAGCACGAGGGTCACCCTCGGCACCTACGTCCTCCTGCGCCGATTCGAGGATGTCGTGGCGGCGGCGAACGCGCGTCTGGAGTCGATGTCCGGCGGGCGCTACGAGCTCGTCCGCAGCGATGTCAAGGAAGGACCCTCCCGCAGCCAGCGCGTCGGGTTGTCGCTGACGGTCCACGATCACCGGACCGACCGGCGTCGCGATCCGAAGTCACTGTCCGGTGGCGAGACGTTCTACGCCTCGCTCTGCCTCGCACTCGGGCTGGCGGACGTCGTGACGGGCGAGGCCGGCGGTGTCGAGCTCGGCACGCTCTTCGTCGACGAAGGGTTCGGCAGCCTCGACCCCGAGACGCTCGACACGGTGATGGCCGAGCTCGGTCGGCTGTCGGCCGGAGGCCGCGTCGTCGGCGTCGTCAGCCACGTCGAGGAGATGAAGCAGCGCATCGGCGAACGCATCGAGGTGCGGCGGCTCGAGGACGGGTCGTCGACCCTTCTCGTCCGGGCGTGAGCGGCGCCCTTCGACAGGCTCAGGGACCGGTGGTTCGGCTCAGGGACCGGTGGTTCGGTTCAGGGACCGAGCGCCGGCTGATCCCACTGCGGTCGGGGTTCCCAGCAGCGCCGCGTAGGCTTGCAGCGTGAATCGTGTCGTCCGCCTCGCGGGTCCTGCCCTCCTGCTCCTCGTGGCTGTGGCGACCCTCCTCGCGGGTCTGGCCTTCGGCGGCGGAGCGGATGCGCAACTCCTGGGCGATCCCGGCGCCGTCGTGCGGTGGGGACTCCCGATCGCACAACTGCTCGTCAACCTGAGCGCCGCCGTCACCATCGGCGCGTTGCTCATGGCCTGCTGGGCGCTCAGCCCGGACCGGCGCGAGTACGGCGCGGCGCTCGACGTCGCCGCAGCCGGCGCCGCGGTCTTCACCGTCGCGTCCGGCGTGACGGGCTTTTTCACCTTCCTGAACGTCACGCAGGTGCCGCTCACCTTCGACGACGCGTTCGGTGCGAAGCTCAGCCTCTTCTTCACCGGGATCGAGTCGGGTCAGGCCTGGCTGCAGACGACCCTCATCGCCGCGGCCGTCACGGTGCTCTGCTTCGCCGTCCGCAACCACACGGTGCTCGTGTTCGTCTTCGGGCTGTCCCTCGTGTCGCTGCTGCCGATGGCCCAGCAGGGTCACTCCGCCGAGGCGAGCGGGCACAACGCCGCCGTCACCGCACTCGGCCTGCACCTCGTGTTCGCCGCCATCTGGCTCGGCGGTCTGCTCACGCTCGTCTTCATCCGCAAGACCCTCGAAGACGGCCGGCTCGCCCCCGTGCTCATGCGGTACTCGACCGTGGCACTGGTGTCCTTCGTCGTCGTGGCGGTCTCCGGGTACGTGAGTGCTGAGCTGCGCATCGGCTCGCTCGACCGCCTGGGCACCCCGTACGGCATCCTCGTCCTCGTCAAGGTCTTCGCGCTGCTTGCGCTCGGCCTGTTCGGCGCGCTGCAGCGTCGGGTGCTCATCGGCCGCATCGAGCGCTCCGCCGCTGCGCGCGCGGACACCCCAGCGGGCCGCACCGGCACCTTCTGGTGGCTGGTCGCCCTCGAGCTCGGGTTCATGGGCATCGCCTCCGGTGCCGCCGCGGCCCTCGCGAAGACCGCCCCGCCGGTCGACCAGACCGTGCCGACCGCGCCGACACCAGCGGTGCTGCTCACCGGGGAGGAACTGCCGCCGGAACTGACCTTCTCCCGCTACTTCACCGAGTGGAACATCGACCTCCTGTGGCTGCTGGCCTGTGCGTTCGGCATCTTCTTCTACATCGCGGGCGTCGTCCGCCTGCACCGCCGCGGCGACTCCTGGCCGATCCTGCGCACCGTCAGCTGGGTCCTCGGGCTGCTCGTGCTCTTCTACCTCACGTGCGGCGGCATCAACGTCTACCAGCCGTACCTCTTCAGCGTGCACATGCTCGGGCACATGGGGCTCACCATGCTCGTCCCCGTGCTCCTCGTCCCCGGAGCACCGGTCACGCTGCTCGCGCGGGCGGTGCGGAAGCGCTCCGACGACTCCCGAGGGGGTCGGGAGTGGGTGCTCCTCGCCGTGCACTCGAAGTTCGCGGGGATCATCTCGAACCCGATCGTCACCGCGGTGCTCTTCGCCGGATCGCTCTGGGTGTTCTACTACACGCCGCTGTTCCGTTGGTCGATGGAGGATCACATCGGGCACGAGTGGATGGTCGTGCACTTCCTCATCACCGGCTACCTCTTCGTGCAGTCGCTCATCGGCATCGACCCGGTCCCGTACCGCCTGCCGTACCCCATGCGGCTGCTGCTGCTCTTCGCGACGATGGCGTTCCACGCGTTCTTCGGGCTGGCGATCATCTCCTCGACCGGGTTGTTCCTCGCCGACTGGTTCGGGGCGATGGGACGCACCTGGGGGCAGGTGCCGCTCCTCGACCAGCAGACGGGCGGCGGGATCGCCTGGAGCGTCGGCGAGATCCCGACCCTGGCGCTCGCCGTCGCCGTCGCGATCTCGTGGAGCAAGAGCGACGCGAAGGACCAGAAGCGACTCGATCGCAACGCGGACCGCACGAACGACGCGGAGCTCAACGAGTACAACGAGCGTCTCGCGCGCATGGCGGCCAACGACACCCGCTCCTAGCCCGCGAACTGTCACTCCGGAACAGTGTGAGGGGTGTCGGACTGTGCTGGAGTGACAGTTCGCGGGCTTCAGCGGAGGTCGATGTAGAGGGAGCCGTCGTCGCGGATCGTCACGAACGCCGACAGCGTGAACGGGACGTCCTGGTCGAGGGTCGAGACCGTGCCGTCGAACAGTGACTTCACGTCGACGACGAGGTGCGCGGCGCCGGCCGTCGCCGGCATCTGCCAACCGGTGTCGCCCGGTTGGACCGCCACCACGGGGTAGGTCGCGATGGACCACACCGGTAGGTCGTCCACGCGATCGCGGATCACCATGCCGAACGGGCACCCGGTGGGCTGGAGGACCTGTTGCGTGGCGCAGTTGTCGAGGTACCCGTCGATCTGGGTCTGGACCTCCCCGACGAAGTCCGGGGTGGCAGTCGCGGTCACCTCGGCGTCGACGACGCTCGCGACCTCGGTCGTCGTCGCCGTCTCCACCGCCGCCGCAAGGTAGGTGGTGTCGACGTCGAAGTCCACGCTGCCCGGTGTGAAGGTGAGGAGCGGGATGGTGGAGGTGAAGGCCCCCTCGGTCCCCTCGGCGACGCGACGGGTGTCGAGCTCGAAGCCGTTCGCCCGGAACCCGGTCGTGTGTGCGACCGTCAGCTGGACGACGCTCAGGGGGCTCGTCTCGAAGCGCCACGACGGGAACAGCCCGAAGGTGCGCTCGCCGCTCGTGATCGAGAACGCCGTGCGGTGCGGCTGCCCCGCGAGTCGGTACGAGAAGGTCACCTCGTGGACGCCCGAGGCGGTCGTGACGTCGGAGACGAGGCGCACGTCCTCGATCGTGCCGAGTGCCTCGCTCCGGAGCAGGGCGTCCGAGCTGTCTGAGGGCAACCCCGCGTCGGCGAGTTCGGCGGAGCTCAGAGCGACTCCGGGCAACGCGAGCGCGGTCGCGGCATCGTCGTCTGCGAGGGCGTCCAGGTACCCGCGTGCGAAGGAACCGGCGCCGTAGACGTCGCGGGCGACGGCCGACCAGGCGGAGACGATGGCCGCGACGAGCAGAGCCGCGATGCAGAGCCACAGCACGACGGCGCGGACGAGCGCACCGCGCACCGTTCCCGGGCGTCGCAGCTCCCCACGTGTCGCGACATGGCTCATCCTGACATCCTAGGCGGGCACCTCGCATAGGATTGGAGGGCGAAAACGGGAGGGAACCGAAGCATCATGAGCGTAGCCCTCTCCGCCGAGCAGCAAGCCGTCTTCGATCGCATCGAGAGCACCCGCGAGCACCTGTTCGTGACGGGTCGAGCGGGCACCGGGAAGTCGACGCTCCTCAACCACCTCGCCTGGAACACCTCGAAGCAGCTGGCCATCTGCGCCCCGACGGGTGTCGCCGCGTTGAACGTCGGCGGCCAGACGATCCACTCGCTGTTCCGCCTGCCGATCGGGCTCATCGCCGATCACACGATCGACCAGAACGATCAGACCCGGAAGCTGCTCAACTCCATCGACACCCTCGTCGTCGATGAGGTCTCCATGGTGAGCGCCGACCTCATGGACGCCATGGACCGGAGCCTCCGGCAGGCCCGGCAGCGGCCGCGCGAGCCGTTCGGCGGGGTGCAGATCGTGCTCTTCGGCGACCCGTACCAGCTCGCTCCCGTGCCGGGCAGCCTCGAGGAGCGGGCGTACATCGCCGACACCTACCGCTCGTTCTGGTTCTTCGACGCCAAGGTGTGGTCCGAGACGCCGCTGCAGCTCGTCGAGCTCACCGAGATCCACCGCCAGCACGAGGCCGAGTTCAAGTACCTCCTCAACGGTGTCCGGCACGGCCAGGTCACTGCCGAGATGGCCGGCCGGCTGAACGGCATGGGCGCCAGGACCCCTCCGGAGGACGGCGTCATCACCCTCGCGAGCCGTAACGACACCGTCGACCGCATCAACAAGGCGGCGCTCGCCAAGCTCGACGGCAAGCCGCTCACCGCCAACGCGGAGGTCTCGGGCGACTTCGGCGGGCGGGCGTTCCCCGCCGACGAGGCGCTCGACCTCAAGGTCGGTGCGCAGGTCATGTTCCTCCGCAACGACAGCGAGCGTCGCTGGGTGAACGGCACGCTCGGGACCGTGGTGAAGATCGACTCCACCGTCTGGGTCGAGGTCGACGGTGAGCAGTTCGAGGTCGAGCCGGCGACGTGGGAGAAGTACAAGTACTCCTACTCCTCGGTGACGAAGCAGCTGAAGCGCGACATCGTGGCCGAGTTCACCCAGTTCCCGTTGCGGCTCGCGTGGGCGGTCACCATCCACAAGTCGCAGGGCAAGACCTACGACCGCGCGATCGTCGACCTGGGCAGCCGCGCGTTCAGCCCGGGACAGAGCTACGTCGCGCTCAGCCGCATCTCGACGCTCGACGGCCTCTACCTCTCCCGGCCGCTGCGCCCGAGCGACATCATCGTCGACACCGACGTGAAGCGGTTCATGTCGGGGCAGTAGCGTCCGTTCGCCCATTGTCGGGCTAATCGGCGCTCCGTCGCCCAAAAGGGGCGAACGAACGGGGTCGGTGACCCTACGATTGTCGGTTATGACGCATCCCATGCAGCAGGGCTGGCCGCAGCCCGGTCCGATCACCGCCTGGCGCACGCTCGAGCTGAACGCCAGCAAGCCGCCGTTCGCCGGATACTGGGGGTTCATCCCACTCGTGGTCCGCATCGACGGCTTCGAGCATCGCCCGAGCTGGGGACCGTCGCAGTTCACGGTGCCGGCCGACCGGCCCGTGCAGGTCTCGTGTTCGATGGCGTGGCTGTGGGAGTTCGGCCGCGCCGACTACCTGCTGCACCCCGGTGAGGCGCCGACGCTCGACTACATCGCCCCGGCGCAGCAGTGGGTCTCGGGCTCGCTCGCACCGCGGGGGCAGGCGGTCATCAAGGGACGCGGCGCGCAGATCGCCGTGTACGCCGTGCTGGCAGTGATCTTCATCGCGATACTCGGTGTCGTCCCGCTCGCGTACCTCATGACCTGAGCGCCCGTCGACGCCTCCCGCTGACCAGCCTGGTCGGGGGTTGAGCAGAGGTCAGGTGCGATCGACGGCCCGGAGCAGGATCGCGCCGAGCTCGGCCGGCTTCGTGAACTGCGGCCAGTGGCCCGTCGGCAGGTCGACGAACTCGACGTCGCGCAGCCGTGCCAGTTCCGCGACGTACGGGTGGCCCTGTTCCATCAGGCCGCGAAGCATCTCCGAGGAGAACTCGCAGGCGATCACGGTCGCCGGGACGGACAGGCGACGGTCGTCGTCGGAGAGCTGCTGTCGGTCGACGGCGACGCCCTTCGGTTGCGGGACGGCTCTGGCCCGGAACTGTTCACGGACCTCGTCGTCCAGGTCGACGAGGTCCTCCGCGTCGAACACCGTCCAGTCGGGCAGTGGGATGTCGGAACCCGACGAGGGGAGTTCCTCGTTGATGCACGCACCGTCGGCGAGCGGACCCGAGTCGACGTACACGGCGCGGACGACGCGGTCAGGGCGGGCGTCGATCGCGGCGGAGATGATGGCGCCGCCGCCGGAATGCCCGACGAGCACGACGGGCTCGGCACCGGCGTCGATCTCGGCGACCACGGCGTCGACGTGGTCGCGGAGGCCGATGCCGGCGCGGTCGGCAGTGACGCTCTCGAGCCCGGGGAGCGTGAGTGGTCGGACCCGATGGCCTGCCGCTTCGAGCGGGGGTGTGACCGCACTCCACGAGGATGCGTCCAGCCAGAAGCCGGGTACGAGGATGACGTCCATGCCCGAGATGCTACGCCGCGCAGGCGAGCCGCGGGAGGGGTGCTTCGCGGGCAGCGCTGCAACCGGCCGAGGGCTGAGAGGGACGGATCAGGCGACGGCGGTCGCCGCGGCCTTCGCGGTCGCGAGGTCGCGGAAGAGGTCGGTGTTGAAGCGGTACGCCACCATGACTTCGTCGATCACGCGGGCCTGCTCCTCGTCGTCCCACGGGACGGCGTCGAGCTGCTCACGATAGGTGTCCTTGAACTCGCGTGGCTTCGCGATGTCGCCGAAGAGGTAGAAGCCGACGCCGTTGGTGTCGAAGCCGAACTGACGCTGCATCAGCGTGCGGATGATCTGCCCGCCCGAGAGGTCGCCGAGGTACCGGGTGTAGTGGTGCGCCACGAAGCCGCCGGGCCAGACGGCGCCGACCTCGTTGATCCGTGCCACGTACCGGGCCGTGGTGGGGAGCGGGGTGATCTGGACGCGCCAGTCCGGACCGATGAGGAACTCGAGGTCCTGCACGATGGCGGGGAGCCGCGTCAGCTTGTCGCTGATGAACGGAGCGGCGACGGCATCGGCGCGCATGCGGTCGGCTGCGACCTCGAGGGCCTCGTAGATGAAGAAGTGCTGCGCGACGAGGGCGATGTAGTCCTCCTTCGAGCCCTTCCCGGTCATGAGGTCGCTCATGAAGTCCGCCCCTTCGCTGGAGGAGTGGCCGGAGGACGTGCGCTCGCGCAGGGCCTGGGAGAAGGGGATCACAGTGCTCATGTCGGACTCCGCGTCGGCTGGCTCGGTAAGGGTTACCTAAGTGTAACGGGCCGGGCTCCTGAACGGGAGGGTGGATCTGTCGCTGTGGAGGGAATCAGTGGCTGCTGTGCAGGGAACCGTGCGGGACCGCGAACGCACCGGCGTTGGTCTGCGCCAGCGCCGGTGTGGTGAGGGCCGCCACGAACGCCGCCCCGACGAGCAGGGTGAGCACGTACCGTCCGGTGCTCGGCTCGCGATGCGGCCGACGGGTCGCGCGCGTCACCAGGGCGTCGAGCTCGAGTTCGTCCGGCGCCGTCGATGCGAGGGTGACCCGCCGGAGTCGCCGTGCGAGCACCCCGGCGACCAAGAGCAGCAACACCGTGGACGAGAGGGTCGGCAGGAACGGCGGCACGGTCGTGACGCCGAGGGAGGCGAGTCCGTAGAGCGCCACCCAGACGACCACCGCGCCCACCGCGCCGGCGAAGGACGCACGGAGGCCCGGCACCCGGTCACGGACGAGGACCACGACGGACCAGAGCAGTGCGGCGACGCCGAGGGTGACGAGCGGGATCGCACCCACGGGAGAGGACCCGGCGCCGGTCGCGATCAACACGAGACCGGCGCCGAGTGCGCACATCGCGAGCAGACAGTTCGAGATCGACGTCGTGCCGGAGCGGACCGCGTCGTCCTCACCCGTCCGGGCGTCCTGCCGTTCGACGGAGACCGACATGTCAGGCCGTCGCCGCCCGGTGCGTGCGCTTGTCCGCAGCCAGCCCGGCGCCGAGCAGCACCACGGCGCTCGCGAGGTGGAGGAAGTGGTCGGCCGTGTTGAGCGCGAGGATGTTGAGCGCGGAGCCCACGATGAAGAACCCGACGACACCGAGCAGGAGGTAGAACCCCCCGATCACCGTGTTCACGGTCTTGGCCGCGACGACGTTCGAGAGCCCGGCGATGAGCAGGGCCGCCCCGATGAGGACGTGCGCGATGTTGTGCAGCGGGTTGACCTCGAAGATCCCGAGCAGGAGACCGCCCTCAGTGGTGAGGAACGGCAGGCCTCCGGCGACGATCCCGCCGAGGAGTCCGACGACCACGTAGACCGCGCCGAAGACGGCGGCGAGGAGCCGGTTGGGTGAATGACGCATGGGAATGCCTCCTGATCCTTCGTGCCGCGAGTCGTCCCGGGGCGTTGAGGAGTTCGGAGGTGCGGGCGTCGACGGTTTGGTCACCTGAGGCCGTCATCCGAGGTCGACGGCCGAGGGGTGGCCGTCGCTCAGTCGTGCAGGCGTGGCTCCACGCCCAGACGGGCGCACGCGGCGTCGTAGAGGGCGACGACCTCGCGTCGGATCTCGCCGCGCTCGGTGATCGCGCCGGCGGGCCAGGGCACCCGCCCACCCGCGGCGGTGCCGTCGACTGTCCAGGTCCATTCGCCACCCGTCCCGTCCAGCGAGATCATGGTGGCGGCCTCGGCCGTGGGTTCCAGGAAGGCTCGCACGATGAGCACGTTGTCGTCGGGGTGGTCGCCGTTCATGTGCGCCAGGACGGCGTCGACGGTGGTCTGCGGGAAGGCGTTCGAGGTCACCTCTCCAGGGAACACCATCGACTGGCCCCGCACCAGGTCCGCCGCCCGTGTGACCGGCACGCGGCGTGCGACCGCAGCTCTCAGCCGCGCCCGGTTACAATCGGGAACAGTCTGCAGCTCCGCAGACCGCTCATCAGGGGGATGACTTGACTGCAACAGCTCCGAGGCGCCGGCGTCTCGCCGCACTCCTTACCGCGGCGACCCTCGCGACGGTGCTCGTCGGCTGCTCGGGCCCCTCGGTGTCCGACACCGACTTCCCCGACCAGGTCAGCGGCACGCTCGCGGGCGACACGACCGACGCCATCACGGCGGCGGTCGAGGCCGCCGTCACCCAGTCCGGATCCTCCGGTGCCATCGTCGGCGTCTGGGCGCCGTGGGCCGGGAGCTACACGGCCGGCGTCGGCACGACCGAGCCGGGTGGCAAGACCAAGATGGACCCGTCCATGGTCTACCGCATCGGCGACACCACGCGCCCGATGACCTGCACCGTGCTCCTCGAACTCGTCGACGAGGGCAAGATCAAGCTCACCGACCAGGTCCACAAGACCCTCCCGCAGGTCCAGGGCATCGAGGGCATCACCTACCAGCAGCTGTGCAATGGCACGTCGGGGCTCGGCACCTACACGCCCGCGCTCAACGCCCAGTTCGTCACCAACCCGACCCGCAACTGGTCGATGGCCGAGATCCTCGCGAACGGCCTCGCGAGCGGCACGCGGACGGCTCCGGGGGCGCTCTTCGGTTCGAGTGACACCGGGTACATCCTGCTCGGCATGGCGCTCGAGGAGCTGACCGGTCAGTCCTGGCAGTCCCTGTACGACCACTACGTCTTCTCGCCGCTCGGCATGTCGAAGTCCAGCTTCCCCGACGCCTCCACCGTCGAGCTGCCGGGGTCGCACCCCAAGGGGTACCTGACGCCGCGCATCGCGGACGGCACCTACCAGTGCGACGCACCGACGGACGAGACCGAGCTGTCGCCCTCGATGGTGTGGACCGCCGGCGGCGTCGTCTCCTCGGTCGACGATCTGCGGAAGTTCACCCAGTCGTTCGCGTCCGGGTCCCTCGTGAACGACAGCACGTACAAGAAGCAGTGGAAGGACCCCGTCTCGCTGGGCGAGGCTGAGCCGACCTGGAAGAGCTTCGGTGTGGGTGGGTTGCAGATCGGTCCCCTCCGGGGGCAGGCCGGCGCGATCCCCGGCTCGCTCTCGGCGGCCTTCTCCGACCCGACGTCCGGACTGACGGTCGTCGTCATGTTGAACAACTCGACGCTCGGGGCGGGCTTCGCGCAGACGCTCGCGATGCAGCTCGCATCGATCGGCGCCAAGGCGGCACCGGCGAGCGGGCAGAAAGCCCCCGAGATCGCGCTCCCGTGGTCCGAGCAGCAGATGGCGGAGCAGCTCGCCGCCTCGGCGATGGTCTGCGCCCCGCCGGTCGCCCCCGCCGGGTAACGGAGGCATCGGCACGGCGCCGCCAGCGGACGGTGGCGGCGGATCGCGGCACGATGACGCTTTCGCGAGGGCGCTGGGTCACGCCGCTTCCTAGAGTGAACCCATGACGACGAACACCCCCGACGGCGACACCATCGTCCCGGACACGAAGAACTGGACCTGGGTCCTCGAGCGCGCCTGCTCCGAGTGCGGGATGGACACCTCGCGGTTCGGTTTCCGGGACCTCCCCGGGTTGATCCTGGCGAACGCCGCCGCGTGGCCGGCGGTGCTGGAGCGTGCCGACGTCCGGGATCGGCCCGACCCGCGGACCTGGTCGCCGCTCGAGTACGCGGCCCACGTGCGCGACGTGTTCCGCATCTTCGACGTCCGGTTGCGGCTCGTCCTCGACGAGGACGATCCCGCGTTCGAGAACTGGGACCAGGATGCGACGGCTCTCGAGGAGCGCTACGGCGAGCAGGACCCGAAACGGGTCTCCGCGGAACTGGTCGAGGCCGCGACGGTGCTCGCCGCAGCGTTCGAGCGGGTGCCGGACGACGCGCTCGCGCGGACGGGCCGCCGGAGCGACGGCGCGCGCTTCACGACCGAGACCCTCGGCCGCTACTTCATCCATGACCCGGTGCACCACCTCTGGGATGTGACGAGATCGCAGTGATGGTCGTCATCCGGGTCTGGTGACGCCCGCTACTGCGCTCTCGCGCGGAAGGCGATCGTGTTGACGCGGTTGCTGCAGCGGACGGAGCAGTAGCGCTTCGAACCGTTGCGGGACAGGTCGACGAGCAGGCCGTCGCAGTCGTCCGCGGCGCAGAGCCTCAGGCGGTCCCAGGCGTCGGACCGGATGACGTCGACGAGTGCCATGGCGATCTCGGTCTGGACGCGATCGACGAGCGGTGCGTCGAACTCGGTGGCGTGGAGGTGCCAGTCGAAGCCGTCGTGGCGGCGCAGTTGGGGGAGCGCGGCCGACTCCCGGAGCATCGCGTTGATCTCGGTGACGGCGCGGTCACGGGTGTCCGGGGCGTCAGCGTCGGAGGCCCAGAGCGCGTGGATCCGCTCTCGGAGTGCCGCCACTGCGGCCCGCTCGGGCTCGTCGCCGTCGACCCGACCCGAGTACCGACTGACGCGCAGGAGGTCCACGAGCTGCGGCGGTGTCGCGAGTTCGTCGCCACCGCTGCGGGACGCCGATGCGCGGGTGTTCACGAGCAGCGCGGCGAAGTGCAGCGCATCCTCGGTGTCAGGGGCAAAACGCAAGTTGACTCCTTACTCTCTCCGAGAGTAGCTTCATCTCAGCCGGGCGTCCACCTCTTCCGCCGGCCCCACTCGCGGCAGCTGGAGACACCCATGAAGCACACGTCCTCGACCACGGTCGGTCTGCTCGTCGCGGTGCTCGCGGCGGTCGCGTTCGGCACCTCCGGAGCGTTCATCAAACCGGTGCTCGCGTCGGGGTGGAGCCCCGCTGCCGCGGTCACGGTCCGCGCCCTGATCGGTGGCCTGGTGCTCGCCCCGTTCGCCCTCATCGCACTCCGCGGTCGCTGGGACGCGGTCTGGCGTGGCCGCTGGCGACTCCTCGGCATGGGCCTCATCGGGGTGGCGGCGACGCAGCTCGTCTACTTCGCGGCGCTGCAGACCATCGCCGTCGGGACCGCGATCCTCGTCGAGTACATGGCGCCGCTGCTGCTCGTCGCCGTCGCGTGGGTGCTGACCCGACGTCGTCCCGCGACGGTCGTCCTCGTCGGCTCCGTCGTGTCGCTCGTCGGGCTCGTGCTCGTCGTCGCTCCGAGCGGTGGCTCGACGCTCGACCCGGTCGGTCTGCTGTTCGCCATCCTCGCGATGGTGGGCTGCGCCGCGTACTACGTCATCTCGGCGCGGCCGGCGAAGGGGCTGCCTCCGGTGGCGTTCGCCGCCATCGGTCTGCTCATCGGGGCACTCAGTCTGTGGCTCGCCGGGCTCGTCGGCGTGCCCTTCACGACCTCCGACGCCGACGTCACGGTGCTCGGCACCGACGTCGCCTGGTGGGTGCCGCTCCTGTTCGTCGGGGTGGTGTCGACGGCGGTCGCCTATGCGGCGAGTATCACCGCGAGTCAGATGCTCGGCTCCCGACTCGCGTCGTTCGCGGGCCTCCTCGAAGTGGTCGCGGCGACCGGGTTCGCCTGGATCCTCCTGGGGGAGCAGTTGTCGCTCGCGCAGCTCCTCGGCGGGGTGTGCATCCTGCTGGGGATCGGCTTCGTGCGCTCCGAGCGGGCTCCCGCGGTGCCCATCCCCGTGCCGGTGCAGTGACGGGGTCAGTGCTGAGGGAGGGCGACGGTGGCGTCGAGGTCGGCGAGGATCGCCAGGACCGCCGCCCTCCCGGCCCGGTTCGCGCCGACCGTCGAGGCTGAGGGGCCGTACCCGATCAGGTGCACGCGCGGCTCGTCGGCCGCCCTGGTGCCGTCGATCCGGATGCCGCCCCCGGGCAGCCGGATGCCGAGCGGTGCGAGGTGGTCGAGCGCCGCCCGGAACCCGGTGGCCCAGAGGATGGCGTCGACCGGGAGGAAGGAACCGTCGGCGAGAACCACGCCGTGCTCCTCGATCCGGCGGAACATCGGCTGACGCACCAGGACACCGCGCGCTTCGGCCGCCCGCGCCCACGGCGTCCAGTGCATCCCCGTCACGGAGATCACGCTGCCCGGCGGGAGGCCCTGGCGCACGCGTTCCTCGACGCCCTTGATCGCCTCCACCCGGGCGGCGGTGTCGAAGTCGTCCTCCACCCATTCCGGTTCGCGTCGCGTCATCCACACCGTGTCCGCCACCCGCGAGATCTCCTCGAGGAGTTGGACGGCGGAGATGCCGGCACCCACGACGATGACCCTCTGGCCGCGGAACTCGTCAGCGGAGACGTAGTCGGCCACGTGCAGCTGGCGTCCGGCGAAGCGCTCCCGCCCCGGGTACGCGGGCCAGAACGGTTTCGTCCACGTGCCCGTCGCGTTCACGACCGCCCGCGCCCGGAACACGGCGGCGGGGGAGTCGGCGCCCGAGGAGTCGGCGCTCGCCGCGGTCTCGACGAGGAGTCGACCGTGCGGGTCGTCGTCCTCGCGGCGGACGGCGCGGACCTGCACCGGGCGGCGGACCGCGAGGGCGAAACGCTCCTCGAACGCCGCGAAGTACGGCGGGATGACGTCGACACTCGGCGACGTGGGATCGAGCTCGGGCTTCGGCATGCCGGGCAGGTCGTAGATCCCGTTGACGGTCGACATGGTGAGCGACCGCCATCGGTGCTGCCAGGCACCGCCCGGGGCGTCGTTCGCGTCGAGGACGACGAAGGTGCGTGCTGCGGTCGCGCCACGGGCGGTGCCCAGCGGGACGAATCCGCGGCGATGCAGGTGGTACGCGGCCGACAGCCCGGCTTGACCCGCGCCGATCACGACGACGTCGACGGTCTCCGGAGTGCTCACGTGCTCCTCAACGTCGTCGACCCCTCCGGCATTTCCGACGGGGCCCGAGCCCGAACCCGCGGTTCAGCCGTGGGCCAGGACCTGCACGCCGATGACGAGGACCCCCAGGAGGACGAGGGCCGCGAGCGCGATGAGCTGCTGCCAGACGGACAGCCGTGCGCGGCGGACGGCGAACCAACCGCTGAGCCCGAGGGTGACGAGGTAGACGATCGCGGACACGCGGAGGGAGGTCTCGACCTCCATGACGTCGAACACGGCGAGCACGAGCAGGATGGTGGGGGTCGCGACGGTGAGCAGCGAGCCCCAGGCGATCCGGAGCATGGAGTGCCACCCGCGCTCGTCGGGGAACGCACCGTGGGCGGCGAGGTGCGCGATCATCTCGGCGACCAGGCCGGCGAGGGTGATGCCGACCACGCCGATGACGAGCGAGAAGAGCGCGTCGGGCGCGTCGTGGTGCTCCACGTTCGCCGCCAGCACGAGGACGATCGCGAGGCCGGTGAAGGTCGCGTAGACGCGCTCCTTGAGGTACTTCGCGACGGTCTCCACATCGCCCGGCGGGAGTCCCCGACTGGCTGGACCGTACTCATTCCCCCGTCGTCCATGTCGTCGATCCGCCCAGGTTCCGCCGTCCGTCATGGTCCAGAGCGTAGCCGCCGTCGCGGGATAGAGTGCCGGGTATGAGTGAAACGATCATCACCGTCGAGGGCCGCTTCGACTACCACCACCCGGCCGAACGTGGGACCGTCCTCATCTCGGCGGGGTTCCAGGGGCCGGAACGTGAGCCCGTCGTCTCCCACACCACCGCACTGCACCGTGCGCTCAGTCAGGCGGCGGAGCAGTTCCGCGCACAGTCGGCCGTGACCTGGTGGTCGGCCGATCGCTTGCGGGTGTGGAGCGAGCGGCCGTGGAACAAGGACGGGAAGCAGTTGCCGCTCGTGCACCACGCGACGGTCGCGCTCGAGGTCAAGTTCGCCGACCTGCAGGCATTGGCCCGCTGGGCCGAGGAGATCGCGACCCAGGACGGCGTCACGGTGACGGGTGTCACCTGGGCGCTCACCGAGGCGACGAAGCACCGCATCACGGCCGAGGCTCAGCACAACGCCGTCCGCGACGCCGTGGACCGCGCGACCGCCTACGCCAGGAGCCTCGGGCTCGGCGCCGTGCGGTCGGTCGCCCTGGCGGAACCCGGCATGCTGGGCGACGACACCCGCTCGCCGTCGAGTCAGGCCGCGGCACCGATGATGCGCGGGGCCGCGGCTCCTGCCGGCGACACCGCCCTCGACCTCAAGCCGGAGGACATCACCGTCTCGTCCCGGGTGCACGCCCGCTTCGCCGCATCCTGACCTGACGATCAGCTCGGCGCGATGCTCGGCTGCACCTCGGGTGAGGGACCCCGTCGGGCTGAGAGCACGGCGCCGATGCCCGCACCGACCACGCAGGCGATGCCGAGCCACTGCGGTGTCGTGAGCTCCTGACCGAGCACGAGGAGTCCGGCGATCGCGGCGATGGCCGGCGCGGATGCGAGCAGGATCGAGAAGGTCGCAGCGCTGAGTCGTCGGAGGGCGACGAACTCCAGCGCGTACGGCACAGCCGACGAGAGCGCGGCGACGCCCAGGCCGAGCAGGAGGATGACGGGATCGAACAGCGCGGTGCCGGCGGTCGTCGCGGCGAGCGGGATGGTCACGAGAGCCCCGATGGCGGCGGCGATCGCCAGACCGTTCAGGCCGGGGAACTCCGTCCCGGTCCGCGCCGACAGCAGGATGTAGCCGATCCAGAGGGCGCCGGCGGCGAGCGCGAGGACGACGCCGATCGGATCGAGTGCGGCCGTCGGTCCGCTGTGGAGGAGCACCCCGCCGAGGAGGAGGACGCCGATGAGGGCGACGCCCGCCCAGAGCGCGCTCGTCCATCGACGACCCGCGATGACGCTGAGCGCCAGCGGGCCGAGGATCTCGAGGGTCACCGCCGGACCGAGCGGGATGCGGTCCAGAGCCAGGTAGAAGCAGACGTTCATCGCGGCGAGGACGACTCCGAAACCGACCGCCGACACCCAGGCGCTCCTCGGGTGTCCGCCCAGGGATGGGCGGGCGACGGCCAGCAGGATGAGCGCGGCGAACACGAGGCGCAGCGTCACCATGCCGATCGGACCGACCTGCGGGAAC
The DNA here is from genome assembly GCF_058408345.1 of Plantibacter sp. MDV22-iso1. Lineage (NCBI taxonomy): Bacteria > Bacillati > Actinomycetota > Actinomycetes > Micrococcales > Microbacteriaceae > Plantibacter > Plantibacter sp. MDV22-iso1. The sequence continues at coordinate 863,726 of NZ_JBZVDY010000002.1, read as the reverse complement.
AGCGTGACCGCGATCGATGCGCCGAGCTCCTGACAGACGAGTCCGGCCAGGACGAGGAGGGCGCCGGTCGCCGCCTCGCTCGGTCGCGGTCTGCGTATCACTGCACCACGCTAGCGCGCCCCGGTCGCCGAACTCATCCCGTCGCCGAGCGGCGCCCCGGTCGCCGAGCGGCTCCCCGGTCACCGAGCTTGTCGAGGTGCCGCCCCAGCCGGGCTCGCCGGTGCGGCATCATGAGGGCATGAGGATCGACGAACTCGCGTACCTTCGGGCGCTCGCCGAAGACGGTCACGTCCCGTACGCCGCTGAGGCGCTCGGTATCTCCCAGTCGACGCTGACGCGGGCGATCGGTCGGCTCGAGGCGGACGCCGGGGTCGAGTTGTTCGACCGTCACCGCAGCCGGCTCGAACTCAACCGCTACGGCGAGATCCTCCTCGTGCACGCGCTCCGTGCGCAGACCGAGCTCGACAACGCGCAGTCGCGGATCGACGAGCTCCGAGACCCCTCGGCCGGTCTCGTGTCCATCGCCTACGTCTCGTCCCTCGGCGGCTGGCTCATCCCGCGCATCGTGAGCGAGTACCGCCAGCTGCTGCCGGACATCCGGTTTGTCCTCGACGGTGGGAAGGCCGACAGTGTGCTGGACGCGCTCCGCTCCGGCTCGGCCGACGTCGCGTTCATCAGCCCGGAACCGCGTGATCCGGAGATCGAGTGGCGTCCGCTCACCTCCGAGCGGCTCGCGCTGGGCGTGCCGGTCGGGCATGCGTTCGCCGACCGGACGTCGTTGGCGGCGTCCGATCTCGAGCAGACGGAGTTCCTCGCGATGACGACGGACTCGGGGCTCCGGCAGATCGCGGACGCGTACTTCGCGAGGCACGGCGTCGTGCCCCGGGTGACGATGGAGGTGTCCGAGCTGTCGACGCTCCGTGGTCTCGTGCGCGCCGGGGTCGGGATCGCCGTTCTCCCCGATTCCACGAGCATGGAGGGCGTCGTGCTCGTCCCGCTCGACGACGAGGCGGTCCGGGTGATCGGTGTCGCCACCAGCCGTGCCCGGGCGGTGTCGCCGGCCGTCGAGCAGTTCGTGCGGTTCGTGCGCGAGGAGTGGGTGAGCGCGCGGATCCACTGAGTCGCCCGAACCTGCACGAAATCGACCGAGATCCGAACCGTTTCGGGCAGTTGACGGGCCCGCTGCTCAGTGCTCGCGGGTGGTGCTCCATGGCGTGAAGGCGTCCGGGTAGTGCGCCCACGCCGCCGGCCCGGCGAGGAGTTCCTCGTCCGTCAGCGTGCAGGCGTGCAAGGCGGCGGTGATGGCGACCTCGTCGAGGTCGATCCCGGTGACGACGAGCTCCTGGCCGAGCGGTGCGCCAGGGTCGTTCGTCTCGAACGATGTGGGTTCCAGATCGATCATCTGGCCGACGTGCTGCAGGACGCCGACGCGGGAGGCGCGCGTCGCGAGGACGAGGAACCCCGCCGTACGGATGAGCCGGCCGAACCGCCCCGCCTCGATCGGTCCGTCGAAGCACGCGAGGAGTCGTTCCGGGTGCATCGGTCGGGGGCTGTCGAACCGCAGGGTGGTCACGCGGTCGTGATCCACCCATGGCCGGTGTTCGCCGTTCAGCATCGCGATCCACCCGGGGGACGTGCTGAAACGGTCCAGTTCGAACGGGGAGTCGCGGTAGCGGGCGAGCGGCTCGCGGTTGCTCGCGGTCGCCGGAGTGCCGGGTGTGGCCCGTGGCCGGGCCGCGACCGGCTCGACCATCCGCGTCAGCGCCGTCGGGTTCAGGTGGCTGAGGAGAGCGAGGAGCACCGCGAGTCGCTCGTGCGTCACGCCGCGTCGGCCGGCGACGGCGATGGTGTCCGCGTACTCGAGCTGCTCCACGGTGATCATCGACCGTGCGGTGTAGGCCGTGTCGCCGTCCTCGTCGTGGGTGACCCACTCGTCGTCCTGGAGGTCGTGCAGGAGATGGGCTGCGTCGACGACCGTCACGACGGCGTCCAGGACGGCCGTGTCGCGGTGCCCGAGGACGGCGGAGACCGCGTCGACCGGGCGGACCGTGCTCCCGCAATCGAGGACGAGGTGCCGGGGAGCGAGCGGGTGTCGTGCAACGGCGTCGATCGCGTCGTCGATGTCAGGGTGGGCGCTTTCAGCCTCGCCCTGCCGCTCGATCGTGACGAGCGCCGCGGATCGACCGGCGATCTGTCGGGCCACGGTGCGACGCTCCGGCGGACAGGTGCCGAGCACGAGCGTCACGGTCAGCGGGATGCGAGGCGTGGTCACGGCGGGTTCTCCTGGTCGATGGGGCTACAGTGCGTCCTGTTGAGAATTGTTCTCAACAAGGTAGCACGCCCTGTGATCACCAGGAGGTCACCAGGAAGGTCCGCGCATCACTCCAGTCGCTCGACGACAGGCCGGGGTCGTAGATCGTCCGCCGCCGTGGGCGGGTGTTCGTCATCTACAAGCAGAACCCGCGGTGGAAGAGTCGCCAGGGCTGAGTGTCAGCCGCGCACGACGTTCACGACGATCGTGACGACACCCAGTGCGGCTATGACGTACGCCCAGAAGCGGACGGGGATGAAGAAGAGTGTGGAGCTCGGACGGCTGTAGAGCTGCTCGCCGGTCTGCGGGTGGCGCACGGGCACGGCCTCCTGCTTCACGGTGATGCCGTGCTCGTTGACGTACGGCTGCGCGAGCTGCTGCCACACGACGACCGGCCGCGGTGCATCAAGCTTCGCCAGCGCGAACTTCCCGAAGGCCCAGCACGCGACGGCGCCGAGCAGGAAGCCGATGCCGACGAACACCCCGGACTGCGCCGATCCGCCGTCGGGGGAGACGATCGCCTTGATGAGGAAGCCGGCGCCGACGGACAGCCCGAAGATCAGGAAGACGACGATGCCCCAACGGGTCCAGATGATCATGTGTGCTCCTCTTCGGGTGTCGGTCGCGACGCGCAGCTGAACACGCGGCACCCGCGCGACCGGTGGCTCGTCCATCACGGTACCGAGGTCGACTGTCCACCCGCGATGGGGAGCGGTGCCCATGCGGCGTCGACGCGTGCTGGTTCCGGTTTCGGTTCCTGAGCTTGTCGAAGGTGGTTCGCGTCTCGGTCCCTGAGCTTGTCGAAGGGTGGTTCGCGTCTCGGTCCCTGAGCTTGTCGAAGGGTGCGTGTGCCGGTTGTTCGTGTGCCCTTCGACAGGCTCAGGGACCGGGGTGGCGGGGTTGTCGAGAACGGCGTCGTTCACCGGGCTTGTCGGTTTCCCAGTCGGTCCCTGAGCTTGTCGAAGGGCAGGTGTGACGGTTCCTCGTGGGCCCTTCGACAGGCTCAGGGAACGGGGTACCCGGTTGCCGGGCTTGCCGGGCACTGTTGCTCCAGCTGTCGTCCCTGAGCTTGTCGAAGGGCAGGCGGGTGCGGAGGCAGACGGGTGCCTTGGTCTAGGCGGCGAGGTGGATGCGTCCGCCTCGGATGGGGGTTTGGTGGCGGTCGATGTGGCTGGGTGGGATGAACCAGGGGATGCCGTTTTGGGTGGTGATGGTCCAGTGGTCGTCGTGGATGCGGTGGTGGTGGAAGGGGCAGAGGAGTACCCCGTTGTCGAGGTTGGTGGGGCCGCCTTGTGACCACCAGGTGATGTGGTGGGCTTCGGTGAAGGATGGTGGGTGGGTGCAGCCGGTCCAGGCGCAGCCGCCGTCGCGTTCGGCGAGGGCGAGTTGCTGTCCGCGGGTGAACAGGCGGGTGCTGGTGCCGAGGTCGAGGACTTGGGATGGGCCGCCGAGGATCATGGGGATGAGGTTGGTGTCGGCGGCGAGGCGGCGGAGGGCGCCGGCTCCGATGGGTTCGTCGATGCCGTCGATGGTGGCGGTGCTGAGGCCGGTTTCGAGGGTGTCTCGGTCGGTGCGGATGATGATGGTGACGGGGGTGAGTTCGGTGGCGGCGCCTTTGCAGCCGGCGAGGTGTCGGAAGGTCTCGGTGAGGGCGATGGCGCGTCGTCGGTCGATGGGGATGAGGGTGGGGCCGTGGGGCATGGGGTGACCGGAGTCGTCGGGGGCGTCGGTGTCGGACGGCTGCTCGGGGTTGGTGAAGTGGGGTTTGCGGGTGGTGGCGCCGATGAGGGCGTCGAGGCCGGCGCGGATGAAGGCGGCGCTTTCGGGGGCGAGTTCGGCGCGGAGGAGGGTCATGCCGGTGGGGAGTTCGTGGATGGTGCAGCGTTCGGCGCGGCGGAGGAGTTCGTCGCGGGGTTCGCGGCCGTCTTGGTCGAGGCGGGTGCGGACGAGTTTGGCGATGCGGGTGACGTCTTGCAGGGGCGCGTGTCCGGCGTGCTCGATGGCGATGACCGACGCCGTCTCGAGTTCGACTCTGGTGCAGATGCGGCCCGCGTTGCGGAGCTCCCGGACGATGACCGCGGCACCGTCGACGCTCAGGGGCGCTCTGGGTGTGCCCGCAGTGCTTGAGGGGTGGGTGTCGTCGGGGCCTGTGTCGGGATCGGATGGGTCATCGGCGGCAACCGGTTCGAGTGCTGCCGCGACTGCGGGGAACGGACATTCCTCCAGCTCGCCGAGCAACCCGCGCGGCTGCGTGATGGCGGCACCGACCTCCGCGATCGCCGCGCCTCGGGTGCGCGCCACCCGCCACCGCTCGGACACCATGACACCCGGGTTGGCGTAGCCGGCGGCGCGCACCAGGGTGCCGTCGCGGCGGGAAGGCGACGGGCGCAACGCGATCGCGCCGGTGACGCGTGCGGCGAGGACCTCGACCGCATGCTGCACGGCACCGAGCTCGTCGAGGACACGGAGGATCGCCTCGTCGTTCATGTTCTCGAGCTGCTCCGCGACACCGGAGCCTGGACGGATCGCGTCGAGCGCGCTCTGCCAGAGCGCATCGAACCCGGCCGCGGCGGCGGTGAGCGGGTTCGGTGCGGTGCTGGTCACGGGTCCATCCAAACACGGACCACTGACACTAAAACGGCCAAAGAATCAGCTTTTGATCTGGGAGTTTGTCCAACAGTTGATGCTTGCTCGGGGTGCCCTTCGACAGGCTCAGGGACCGTAGGTGGTCGCGGAGTCTGTCGAGGTGCGGGGAGGCTCCGCGACAGGCTCAGGGGCCGGCAGCGACGCGGTCGCCGAGCCTGTCGTGGCGTGGTGGAGGGGGTTGCCCGGGCGCCCTTCGACGGGCCCCCGAACACCCGTTCCCCAACCGCCGCGCCAGCTCCGCGCGTAGGATCACCGCATGCGTTCATCGGCGATCGACACGGTTCTGGCGTTCATGCGGGCGTTCCGCGAGCAGGATCGGGATGCTGCCGAGGCGCTCATGCATGCGGACTTCGTCTTCACCAGCCCGCAGGACGACCACCTCGACCGAGCGACCTGGCTCGAGCGTTGCTTCCCGACCGCCGACCATTTCGACACCCCGGGCGTGACGCTCCAGATCGTCGAGACCGACGGCATCGTCCTCCACCGCTACGAGTACGTCGTGCAAGGGAAGACGTATCGCAACCTGGAAGCGACTCGTGTCGTGGACGGAACCGTCCAGGAGGTCGAGGTCTATTTCGGTGGCGCTGTCTGAGGGGCTGGATCGAACGCGTGCATCGCGGTCGCACGGGACTGCAACGCCACATGGCCGTTCCGTGCGCCCGCGTCGCCCGCGCCCGACCATCCGGCGACGGATCGCACCTGGGCGTGTCTGACAGGATTGAGTCATGCGCATCAGTTCTCGTCGAACGACCCTGGCCGCAGCATTCGCGGTCGCCGCCCTCGCCCTCGCCGGTTGCTCCACCGGCTCCTCGTCGGATGCGGGCCGATCCTCCGCCTCGCCGACGCCGTCCGTGTCGCAGCCACCGAGCACTCCGCTGCAGGAGCACACCCTCACCGACGATGTCGACGGCACCACGGTGACCGCCCTCGCGATCGTCGACGACTTCCCGGCGCCTGCAGGCACCACCGACGGCCTGCGTCCGATGCTCGTCCAGGTCCGACTCGAAGCCGGCGACGAGTACGGCGGCAGCGTCTTCCCGCACCGGGTCTCCGTCACCACCCGTGCCGTCAACCTCGAGTACGTGACGCTCGGCCTCGGAACGCCCGAAGAGTTGAAGGCTCCGATGGCGTCGGCCGGGTACCCACTCCTGCAGGCGACACCGGCCGGTGAGACGGCGACCGGCTGGATCGGCGCCTGGGTGCGCACTGATGAGACCGAGTTCGACCTCGTCTACGACCGCCCGGAGGGCAAGGTCATCGGCGGCAGCAAGAGCGGCGAGGTCGTTCCGCCGAGCCGCGACGTCATCCCGCTCATCCCGAAGGCCTGATCCGAAGGCCTGATCGGGATTCGGGCTTGGGCGGCCGTTCGGCGATCATGCCGACGAGCGGGGTCGCTCCGGGAACACAGCGGAGGGCGGGTTGTCGACAACCCGCCCTCCGCTGCACCAGTGATGCGTCTACGCGTTCCGCTCAGCGCCTGCTGCGGCGCGTGACCGTCGGCGCGTTTCCGCGAGCACCGCGGCGCCGACGCCGAACAGGAGCAGTGCGCCGAGGGTGAGTCCGGTGAGCGCGCCGCTGTCGACGCCGGTCTTCGCCAGGTCGCCGGTGGTCGCGCCGGGTGCCGGGGCGACCGTTCCCGGAGCGGGCGACCGGGAGGGCTCCGGGGTCGGCGTGGGATCCGGGTCCGGGGTCGGTTCCGGGTCCGGCGTGACGATCGAGCTGCTCAGATCGGTTGACACCGAGGCGCTGCTGTCGACGCCGACGCCGTCGGGCCCGGTTCCGCTCGCGGTCGCCACGTTCCTGACCGACCCGAGCTCGATGTCCGTCGCCGTGATGGGGTACCCGGTCGTGACGCGGACCTGCTCGCCGGGAGCGAGGACGCCCGCCGCGCCCGGCCACTCGATGACGAACTCGGACAGCTCCGGGAGCGATGCGGTGACCGTTGTCCCGGTGAGGGTTCGCGTGCCGGTGTTCGCCGCGATGATGGCGTAGCCGATGGGGTCGCCGACCGCCGCCGGTTCGCCGACGGACGTGGTGTCTGCCGTGATGGTCACGCTGATCTCGTTCAGTCCGTCGATCGGGAGGGTGGCTGCCGCTTCGTTCGAGACCACCGGCGAGGTCGCCGCGGCTCCAGTGGCGGTGGCGGAGCTGTCGAGGCGCATGGCATCGATGTCGGTCTGCGTCAGCGTGCTCGTCGCCGTCGCCGTCGCGACCTGTCCCGGCGCGAGGACACGCTCGGCCGCGGGCCAGTCGAAGCTGAATCCGGAGAGGCCGGGAGTGGTGTCGGTGATCGAGACGTCGGAGACCGTCGCCGTGCCCGTGTTCCGGAGGGTGTACGTGTGCGTCACCGTGTCGCCGGGGGCGGGGTGGGTGCCGGTCTCCTCGAGCGCCATGGACTGCTCGAGTTCGAGCGACCCGACCGTCGCGATCGAGCGCTGGGTGATCCGCCCCGAGAACGCGGAGTACGAGCCGATGCCGAGGTCGCGGACCGTCCATGCGAGGGAGTTGTTGCCGACCGCTGCGAACGTCCAGGTGTTGCTCGCTGAGTCGTACTGCGCGGTGGCCGAGGTGACGGGCGCCGGGGTTCCGTCGAGCGACCGGATCGGGTTCTCCTGTGGTGCGCCGACGGCGATCTCGGGGAGCGCGATCACCTGGCGGTCCAGGCGGACGTAGTTCGTCGCGACCAGGCCGGCGAGCGGTGCGATGGAGGAGATGTGGTTCCCGGACAACTCGAGGGTCTCGATGTGGACCAGTTCGCGGAGCGGTGTGACGTCCTCGATCAGGTTGTCGTTGATCGTGAGCACCTGGAGCGCGGTGAGCGGGATGAAGGGCGAGAGGTCGGTGATCCGGTTGTCGTCGAGCGCCAGGGAGGTCAACCTCGTCAGGGTGCTCAACGGGCCGGCGTCGGACACGCGGTTGAGTTGCAGGTTCAGGGTGCGGAGGTTCGTGAGGCCTTGGATCGGCGTGACGTCCTCGATCTGGTTGGAGAGCAGGTTCAGGTGCTGCAGCCTCGTCAAGCTCGCCACCGGCGAGACGTCGGAGATCTGGTTGGACGCCGCCTCGAGCGAGTGCAGCGCGGTGAGTGTCGACAGCGGCGCCAGCGTGGTCAGCCGGTTGCCCTTGACGGAGAGGGCTTCCAAGCCGGAGAGACCGCTGAGGGGGCTCAGATCGCTGGCCCCGACGTCGTTGAGTCCGAGGCTCGTGAGGTTCACCATCGAGGCGAGCGGCGACAGGTCGGTCAGCGGCGCGGACTGGATGTTGAGCGATGTGAGCTGTGTCATCCCGGCGATGACCGACAGGTCGAGACTCGATGTCCCGGTGAGCGACAGGCTCGTGATCGAAGCGAGGGACGCGAGCGGCTCGACGCCGGCGGAGAGCGGCGCACGGGTGAGCGAGAGTGACGTGAGGTTGGTGAGTGACTCGATGCCGACAAGCGACTGGACGGTCGTGCCGCAGCGGAGCGTGGTCACCGTCGCAGCCTGCTCCTCGGAGATGGGCGTCCCGGATGGGAGCCCGAGCGCCTGTTGGACACAGTAGTTGAGGTTGCCATCGGCGAACGTGACGTCTGCGGCATGCGCTGGCGTGGCATTGGCGATCGCCGCGACGGCGCCGATCGCCAGCGCGGCGATGGAGCGGAGTACGGGTGCCCGTCTCCGCGGCGGAGCGGCACCGACGCCTGGGTCGGGTTGGACGAGTGAGGGAGGGGTCATGAGATTCCTTCGATGGGGGAGCTGGTCGAAGACCATGGCTCTCGCCACGGCGCGGACGGACTTCCGGCGAACGGAGCTCAGCTCACGATGAAGGATCAGTATATCAGTCTGATATGCAGAATATGTTCGGATCGAGTTTCTCGTATCACGAGGGGCGCCACCCTCCACTGCCACTTTGGCTCACGACAGGACGAGCACCCCGCCCGTCGTGTCGGCGATCAGCGCCGCGAGGCCCGCCTGGAGCGCGTCGCCCGCATGCGCGGCGACCCCCGGCAAGCCGTTCGGCGCCGCTCGGGGCTCGTCGGCACGTCGCGCGGTCGCACCCGGCCAGACCACCGCGGTGACGTTCGCCGTCGGCTCCGGCAATTGTGCGCCGATGATGAGGAACTGCTGCCCGAGATTTGACGCCGAGGAGCGGTCGGCGACGTCGAGCAGCTCCAGGCCGAGCACGACCACGAGGTCGGGGGAACCGGCGAGCACGTCTGTGAGGGGATCTCCCGTGCCGGCGCCACCGGGAGGCACCACCGTCCTGCTGACGGCCGCGCCGGTTCGCGCGCCGATGGCGTCCACCGCGGCGTCGATCTCGGGGTCGGCGCCCTGGGGCACTGCGGTCACGACGGCGACCGTGAACCCCTCCGGTGCGACGGCGTCGGCCCATGAGGCGGGCTCGGGCGTGCTCGTCGCGCCCGGCACCGACGGCGCAGCGTCGGTCCGACCGGTCGGCGCTGTCAGGACCCCTTCGGTTCCACCGGTTCCGGAGCACCCGGTCAGTGCGAGTGCGAGCGCGAAGACGGCTGCGGAGTGGAAGCGGGCGACGCGCGATGGGCGCGTGCGGGTGGGCGACATGTGGGATCCGATCGTGCAGGCGATGACGAGATGACCGACCAGGGCCGGGCGCGGAAGCAGAGGTGCCCCGCCGTCGGATCGCGGACGACCATGGACGACGGGGCACCCGCCCGAGGTCAGCCCTCGCGACGCGCGCGGGCCCGACGCTGCAGCAGCGTCAGCGCGCCACCCAACAGGAGCATGAACGCGATCGCGACGATCCCGCCGATCTCCGCACCCGTGTTCGCGAGCGGGTCGGAGCCGGACGCGACCGGCGTCGGGGATCCTGCACCCGTCCCGCTGCCGGCGCCCGGTGTGCCCGGAACGGCGGGGGCAGCGGTGACTGTCACCGAGCGGCTCGCCGTCGCCGTGTTGCCGGCGGCGTCGGACACCGCGTAGCTCAAGGCGTAGGTGCCCGGCGTCGTCGTGTCGACCGATCCTGAGACGGTGATCGCCGCGGTCAGGTCACCGTCGCGCGTATCCGTCGCCGTGACGCCGGCGAGCGCATCGAACGCAGCACCCTGTTCCACCGTGGTCTCGGTCTCAGGCAGCACGAGCTGCGGCGCGACGGTGTCCTCGCGCTGCAGGGTCACCTCGTCCACGACGCTGTTCACCGCCGCCCGGGCGGCAGAGTTGGCCTCGCTCCGGAGCGTCGTGATCGTGATGGAGTCGTCGGTCACCCGGATGTTCGAGTAGTTGCGCGTGTACTCCTGGTTGATGACCGAGGCGAACCAGGCGTCGGGCGCCTTGACGTCGTAGTACTTCGACCCGCTCGCGGAGTTGGCGGTGACGTAGAGAACCTCGCCTGGGCCCGCGGTGACGGTGCCCTGTGCGGCGGTCTCGTCCGGGTTCGCGAGCTCGCCGTCCTTGATGAGGTAGCTGCGCGTGTAGCTGTGGTCGTGTCCCTGGAGGACGAGGTCGACGCCGAGGTCGGAGATGATCGACGGCAGCTTCGCCCGCATGTCCACGATCTGCGTGTCGTTCGTGTGCGCCGCCACCGAGTAGATCGAGTGGTGGAACGCGAGCACCTTCCACTTCGCGGACGCACCCTGCTCGGCGACGACCTGCTCGAGGAACGCGGCGTGCGAGTCGTAGTCGCTGCTGTTCGAATTGATCACCATGAACAGGACGTCCTTGTAGGAGAACCAGTAGTCGCCGCCCGAGGAGGTACCGGAGGTCGCCGCGCCGGCGGTGGGGTCCAGGTTCGGCACGTTGTAGTGCTGCTCGTAGGCCTTCGAGCCGACGTCGTGGTTGCCGTTGACGGGCACGAGCGGCATGGTGCGGAGCTGCTCGGGGGCGAGGAAGGCGTTGTAGTGGTCCTCGTTGCCGGCGCGCTCGACCTGGTCACCCGCTGAGAACAGCAGTTCCGCATCGGGGTAGGCGGCCTGTGCGACGTCCAGGGTGTCGGCCCAGCCGGCCTGGTCGTCCGCCACGTTCCCGGAGGCTCCGATCTGCGGGTCCCCGACGAAGAGGAAGTCGTAGTCGCCGGAGAAGGACTTGGTCGTGAACGCCGAGACCTCCGACCATCCGTTGTCGTCACTGCCGACCCGGTAGACGTAACCGGTGCTCTCGGCGAGTCCCGTGATCGTCGCGAAGCGGTTGAACTCACCACTCGTCGTGACGCCGCCGACACCCGGCACGTTCACCGCCGACGCCTCGGGGAAGGCGTCACCGGTCATCGCGGACGCCGGTGCGACCTGAGCGACCTGGGCGACATCGCGGTCGCTGTACCAGGTGATGCCGCGTTCGCTCTCATCGGCGCCGATCGTGAGGACGACGTCGGAGATCGACACGGGTTCGTCGGCTGCGACCGGGGCGAGCGAGGTCAGGTCGAAGTAGATGTCCGAGCTCGTGGCCCGGTCCTGGTAGAGCGCGACCGCGACGGTGTTCTCGCCGGCGACGAGTGCGCCCGCCGGAACGGTGAACGTGGAGGTGAGCGGATCGCCGTTGCTGGCGCCGGCGTACATCTGGTTGCGTGACGCCTCCGGCGCCGCCTCGACCTGCTCGTCGACGAAGCCGGCGACCTTGGTGCCGTTCACGAAGACCTGCACGGCGTCGTCGTACACGATGCTGCCCTGGAGGCTGTCGAGTCCGTCGAGCTGCTCACCGGTCAGCTCGAAGTCCGAACGGAAGTGATACGTCGGCACATCGGGTGCCGCGCTGCCGTCGATGTACTGGTTGAGCAGGGTCTTCGCGGTGTACGGGCCGATGCCGGTCGCGCGACCGTTCTTCGCGCCGAAGCTGCCGTTCGCGGTCTTCCATGCGCTGTCGTCGAAGCCGCCCTGCGTCCAGACCAGGCGATCGGCGGAACCGGCGGCCGGGTCGCTCGCGTCGTCGGAGTAGCTCCAGACGGTCGACGCGGTGTCGAGGAAGGTGTCGGGGTACGAGGCCGCCTGCGCCGGTGCGGCGGCGGTGGTGCCGACGCCCACGAGGAGCACGAGCGCTCCGAGGGTGCCGCCGGCGAGTCGCGTCGCGCGGTGTCGCGAGCGGTGGCGCGTGTCAGTCGCGCCGGTGATGTCGTTCACGCAGATCTCCAGTGTTCTTCCGAGGTGCAGGCATCGCCCGAACCGCCGAGCGAATCGCAACGCTCGGCAGCCGATCACGGTACGGAGACCGGATGAATGCGCGGTTGCGGGCGGGCGACCCTGCGGTGACCGCGCGGTGACCCCGCCCGTCAGGTGTCGTCGACTCTCCCGTCAACCCCGGGTGGATCCGCTGATATTCGGTACGCTGATGGCATAGCATTCGCCGACGAAGGAGATCCCGCATGCCCGTGCCCTCAGCCAACCCGCCCGTCGAGCGTCGGTCACTCCGCGAGGTCGCGGTCGAACGCATCCGCACGGCCATCTTCGACGGCACCCTCGAGCCCGGTGAGCACCTCAACGACGGCGAACTCCAGTCCTGGCTCGGGATCTCCCGCACGCCGATCCGCGAGGCCCTCAACGACCTCGCCCGCGTCGGCCTCATCGAGATGGCCGCACAGCGGTACACCCGAGTCGCCCTGCCCGACCCGGCACAGCGCACCGAGGTCATGCAGACACTGGGCGCGATGCTCGGCGGTGTCGTCCGCGTCACCGTGCCCGGTCTCGGCGCGACGCAGAAGAAGGCGCTCGTCCGCGCGATCAACCAGGTGATCGTGGTCGTCGAGCAGCGAGACATGGCCGAGCACGGGCGACTCAGCTGGGAGCTCTTCGACGCGTTCATCGCCGCGTGCCCGAACGCCACGCTCGTCGCGGCGACGAAGGACATCATCGACGGCCTCACCTACCGGTCCTCCGCGACCCGCACCGAGGAGAACACGGACTGGGCGGCCAAGGAGCAGGGCTATCCGGAGCTCCGTGAGGCGGTCGAGGCCGGTGACGCGATCGCCGCCGAACTGGCGGTCGAGAACATCTTCCGCCTCTCCACGCAGCTGTAGCCCCCTTTCGTCGGCCACCCTCCGACAGGCGGATCCTGAGCTTGTCGAAGGGCAGGGACCAGCATCCGGTCACTGAGCCGAATTCCGGTCACTGAGCCTGCCGAAGTGCCACCGCCCGCCCGGCGAACCCGACGAGGACGACGACGCCGCCCACGAGCACCGACGTCGGCGGCAGTGTGAACATGAGGACGACGCAACCGACGGCGCCGAACACACTGACCGCGCGAGGGTACCGTCGGTGCTCGCGCGTCTGGCGGAACGCCGCGACGTTGGCGACCACGTAGTAGAGCAGCACGCCGAACGAGGAGAACCCGATCGCGCTCCGGAGGTCGATGAGCAGGACGAGGACGACGACGACCGCGCCGACGAGGAGCTCCGCCCGGTAGGGGGTCGCGAAGCGCGGGTGCACCGCGTCGAGCACCCGGGGCAGGTCGCCGGTCCTCGCCATCGCGAAGGCGGTCCGTCCGATGCCTGCGAACACGGCGAGGAGCGCCCCCAGACAGGCCGCCGCCGCACCGAGTCGCACCAGCGTCGCAGCCCACGGCCACCCGTTCGTCTCCACCACCGCGGCCAAGGGGCGCGCACTGGACGCGAGACCGTCTGCGCCGAGCGTGAGCAGCGACACGACCGCGACGGCCGCGTAGACGATCACCGCGACGGCGAACGCGATCCCGATGGCGCGCGGGATCGTCTTGGCCGGGTCGCGGACCTCCTCGCCGAGGGTCGCGATCCGCGCATACCCGGCGAAAGCGAAGAACAGCAACCCCGCGGACTGCAGCACGGCGAGCGGGCCGGCGTCGAACCCGAGCGACGCGAGCCCCGTCGAACCGGCGTCCGGTCCGACGAGGCCTGAGCCGACGACCACGGCGAGGACCAGGAGGACGGCCACCACGATCACCCGGGTCGCGGTCGCGGTGCGGGTGACCCCGAGGCAGTTGGTCACGACCACGAGGGCGACCGCGAGCGCGGCGACCGGACGACTCCACTCGGCCGGTGCAGCGTACGCGGCGAAGGCGACCGCCATGGCTGCGGCGCTCGCCGTCTTGCCCACCACGAAGCTCCATCCGGCCGCGAAGCCCCACCACGGCCCGATGAGTTCGCGGCCGTACAGGTAGGTGCCGCCGGCCGAGGGGAGTTGTGCGGCGAGTTGCGCGGAGGACATCGCGTTGCAGCAGGCGACGACCGCGGCGATCATGAGCCCGATGAGGAGTCCTGCGCCGGCGACCTCCGCCGCCGGCTGGAACACCGCGAAGACGCCGGCGCCCATCATCGACCCCAGGCCGATGAACACCGCGGCGCTCGTGCCCAGGCGTCGCTGCAGTCGGGGATCGCTCACCCGATCACGGTAGTGCCGTCAGGTGAACAGCAGGGTGCTCCGGTCACCGACCTCGGCGGACGACGGTCTGCCGCAGCACGCGCAACAGGCCCAGGAAGCCGAGGAACCCGATGAACGCCGCGATCAGGTCGAACACCCGGAGGCCGCCGGGGAGGACCGGGCCGGCACCGGTGACGACGAGGACCACGGCGATCACGAGGGCGGCGATCGAGATCAGGGTTCCCACGATCTCCGCGGTCACACCCTCCACGAGCCCCTTCGCCGGTTCATCGGCGAAGCCCTTCAGCGTCACGCCCACCGTCCCGTCCTCGAGGCCGGACAGCAGCGAGTCGAGTCGGCGCGGGAGGTTGCGGGCCAAGGCGGCGGTGACGGCGGCCTGCGCCTGCAGGGTGACCGCCGTCTGCCGGATGGACTGCGAGCGGCGGAGCAGGCGCGGGACCATCGGGAGGGCCTGTTCGAACATGTCGAAGTCGGGGTCGAGCGCTTTGAGGCACCCTTCGAGGGTCGCGAAACTGCGGAACGCGGCGGCGAGGTCGCCGGGGAGCGCGATGTGGTGCTGCCGGATGACGTCGAGGAGTCGGCTGAAGATCGAGCCGTCGCCACCCGGGCGGTGACGTTCGGTCGTGATGACGATGCCCACGTCGTGGCGCAGGGCATCGAGGTCGGCGTCCTCGGGCAGGTCCACGATGAGGAGGAGGGCGTCGGTCGCCGCGATGTCGTCCTCGCTGACGGTGGCGAGCATCACCGCGGTGAGTCGCTGCCGCTGGCTGCGCTCGATGACGCCGACGGCCCCGAAGTCGATCAGTCCGAGCGATCCGTCCTCGCGGAGGATGACGTTGCCCGGGTGGAGGTCGGCGTGGAAGACGCCGTGCACGAGGATCTGTTCGAGCACGACCTCCATGAGGCCGGTCGCGAGGGTCTCGCGTTCCTCCTTGGGGATGGTCGCGATGCGGTCCCGCGCTCGACTGAGTGGCAGTCCGTCGACGAGGTCCATGGTGAGCAGGCGGGCACCGGAGGCCGCCGGATAGACGCGTGGGACCGTGATCCGGACGCCTTCGTCGCGCTCATCGCGACGCTTCAAGGTGCTGCGGATCATCTCCACGTTGCGGGCTTCGATCCGGTAGTCGAGTTCTTCGAGCAGGGTCGAGGTGAAGGCCCGCGCAACGGAGGCGAGGCGGAGGTCCTGCCCGAACTTGGTGTGCGTCTCGGCGCGCTCGGCGAGGCGGACGACGATGTCGGCGTCTGCCTCGACCTGCACGCGGGCGGCCGGTCGCTGGACCTTCACGACCACGGGGGTACCGTCGAGCATCTCGGCGGTGTGCACCTGGGCGACGGATGCGGCCGCGAGCGGTTCGGAGTCGATCGACGCGAACACGGTGTCGATCGGTGCGCCGAGCTCGGTCTCGATGACGACCTGGACCTCGTGCCAGGGGAGGGTGGTCGCCTCGGACTGCAGGGACGCGAGGGCGCTGAGGTACGGCTCGGGCACGAGGTCCCGTCTCGTGGAGAGCACTTGTCCGAGCTTCACGAAGGTGACGCCGGAGTCGTTGATCGTCGCGATGATCGCGTTGGCGCGCTGCTCGCTCGTGGTGAGTTCGAGCTGGACGCGGGACCGGCCGTGCACGAGCCAGCCCGCGCCGTGTCGGGATGCGATGGCGAGGATCTGCAGGTATCGCCTCGTCCGTCGCCGTCGTTTGATCGCGGAGCGGACGACGTCGATCGGGTTCATCAGCGGCCGGGTCGGGATGATGACCTCGATGGCGACGAGGACACCGAGCCCGAGGGCGAAGATCCAGCCGATCGCGAGGAGGGCGACGGCGATCGCCGCGAAGGCCGCCCGAGCGTCCCCGGCCTCACCGGGCTGGACCAGGCCGGTCTGTTGCAGCAGCCAGTTCACGAACGGTGGGCCGGTGACGAACACGACGAGCCCGACCAGGATGCTGCGTGGCCAACCCACCGGGGCGTCGAGCACCCGTCGGGCGGCGAACCCGAGGAGCAGCGCCGACACGACCGCCAGCACGATGGTGAGTGCGTCAGTCAGCATCCGGCATCCCCTCGTCGGTCGAGCGTTCGTCTCGCCCCGCTCGCCAGCGTATCCGGCCCGGCTGAGCGAGCGCGAGCGCTGACCCTCCTCGGGATCCGGCGGAACGGTCCCTCTCCGCCCGGGGTTCGCTAGGGTGTCGGACGGGGACGGGGATATCTATGGGCGACCAGCGGGTTCAGAAACAGGCCGCGGCGGCGGACGGGGGCCGCCGGGAGACCTTTCGTCGCCATCAGCTCGTCGTCATCCGCGTCCTCTGCGGCGTGCTGGCGGTGCTCGCGTTCACCAGTGCGGCAGGGCTCACCCTCCCGGTCGTGCCGGCGGACGGGCCGGCGTTCAGCGCGCCCGACCGCATCACCGTGACCACCGCGGACGGAACCGAGGTCGAGCTCGAACGATTCCAGGGCCCGGTCGGTCGCTTCGGGTCGTACTCGCGTGATGATCGGACCTTCACGCTCATCGACGTCGACACCCGCTCCCGTGTCCCGGACCGCGTGTCGATCGTCGAGCCGTCCGAGCTCATCCTGTCCGACGACCTTCCTGCACGGTTCATCGCCACGGTGAGCGGGCGGGATGGCGTGGAGGACCCGAACGAGCGTGAAGCGTCACTGGCCGACGAATGGCGCATGTACGTTCCGTTGAGCGCTGGGCTGCCCGAGTACACCGATGCGCAGATCAACCGGGGCGAGGTCGCCGCTGCCGGTGAGACGGTCACCACGGACGAACCCTCGGTCCTCGCGATGGCACCCTACTACACCGATGGAGTGCAGCGTCCACAGGAGTGGGTCGTCCTGTTCGACTTCGCCGCGCTGCATGCCGCGGGCAACACCAATCTCAGCTTCCCGCTCGCTTGGTACGAGGACGGCCCGGTGGTCCCCGCCATCCGTGCCGTGGCCCCCTGGCTCGGCGTCGCCCTCCTCGGGCTCGCGCTCTTCCTCCCCCGACTGGCCCGCTCGCCGAGATCGCACAAGCGGCGCTCATCCGCCGTCTGAGGCGACATCTACTGCGCTCTCGTGGAGCGCGGCGTCACCCCGCCTGAAACCTTCCCGACGCGGCGTAGGCGTCGAACAGGCGCAGGACTTCGAGGGTCGGACCATGCGTCGGTGAAGGCGGGGCGATGAGCGGAGCCCAGCGGAACTCGACGACCTCGTCCACCTCGGCGCGGAGCGAACCGGTCCACGTGTGTACCACGAAGCACATCGCGAACGCGTGGACCCGGTCGCCGTTCGGGTACTCGAGGACGTGGTGCTCAGCGGCTGAGAGACAGGCGAACGGCTCGAGGTCGCGCTCGTCCACTGACAGACCGGTCTCTTCGATCAGTTCGATGACTGCGGTCTGCGCGAAGCTGCTTCCGGGCTCGCAGCTGCCGGCCGGGATCTCCCACAGGCCGGTGTCGACCCGCCGCTGGAAGAGTGCGTTCCCCTCGCTGTCCAGCACGAGCACCTGCGCACCGGGGAGCGCGAGGAGCCGATGCCCCACGAGCTGCCGCAGCTCCCAGAGATCGCTTCCGACATAACCCATGCGCGGGAGTCTAGGTGGCTCAGGTCCTCGGGCGAAGCGTCACCCGACGGCGTCGCGACGGCGGATGAGTTCCTGCAGTTGCTCGTCACGTCGGTCGGCGTCCGCCCTGACCATCGCACGCAGTGAGGAGTCGTACACGGACGCCGCTTGCTCCGGCTCACAGTCCAGGACGGCTGCGATGCGCTCCAACGCCTCGTCGTCCGACACCGCGCTCCCGACCACCTCGGCGATCTCGGGCCAGGACCGGCGGGCGCCGACTCGCAGCTGCTCTGCTTCGATCTGTCGTTCGAAGGCTCGGCGCTCGCTCGCGGGGTCGGCCCGGTGACGGTTCTGCTTGGCGACCTGACGCGCCACCATCTCTGCAGTCAGCTCGACCCGCAGCGGCTCGGCGAGGCGCAGGCCGAGTTCGACGACCACGACGTGCAGGTCGTAGGGGCCGGGCCGCAATGATGACGGGTCGGACTGCAGTTGCAGCTGCACCGGGACGCGGTTGTACTCCCCGGGGTCGAGCGGGACGGCGCGGCCCGCCGCGGAACCCATCCATCCGAAGGAGAACCCGGTCTCGCCTGGAGTGGTGAGTGCGCCGATGGCAAAGAACCCCTCGTCAGTGGGCGTCCATCTGGTGGTGCCCGCGTTGACGATGTCGATGACGAGCTCGCTCGGGTCGGCCAGCTCCGCGATGAACCGCGGCCATCGCAGCACCAATCCCTCTCGGCGCTCCGCTCGGCTCGGTCGCACGTCCAAGGTGTCCGGGTGCACGCGCACCACCGGAGGCCGCTCTCCCTCATGCACCTGTGCCAGGCGCCAGGTCCGGTGGTCCGCATCGACCGGCGAACCGAGATACACCGCACCGCTCTCCAACCGGCGGAGCACCCGCCAACCATCCGACGGGGCCTCAGCGGTGGTGGCGTCGTCGACGCCACAGGCCAGTTCGTCCGCCAGCGCCGAGAGTGTCGTGCCGTCGCCGGTGAGTGCGTCGCCGTCGACCTCGAGGTCCCCGATCCGGGGTGCATCATCCATGGAAGCCATGCCCGATGGTCTCACGCGACCACCGCCGCCGGCTCGGCCTCGTCGTCACCCCGCGGCGAAGGCCGACCGGCGTCCCGCGATCGTGAGCAGTAGCGCAGCGAGTCCGAGGGCGATCATGACCACCGGGAGGATCAGGCCGTCGAAGGTGCCGAGGAGGAGCGCCCCGAGGACACCGCCGGCGAAGATCGCGAGGTTGAACGCGACGGGCAGGAAGGAGTTCGCGACGTCCGAGTGCTCGCGTCCCGATCGGGTGAGCGCCGACTGCAGCTGGGCCGAGGAGCCGCCGAACGCCAGGCCCCACAGGACGGTCGCAATGAGGACGGCGACCATCGACGCGTGGCCGATCAGGAGCAGCGCGCCCGCCGTGACGAACATCGCGACGCTCCCGTGGAGCAGCGCACGCGGAGCCCGGTCGATGAGCGCCGCCGTGAGACCGATGCCCGCGATGGACGCGACACCGTAGACCAGCAGCACGAGATCGGCTCCGAGTCCCGTGCCCGAGGACCGAAGGAACGGCGAGATGTAGGTGTAGACCGTGTTGTGCGCCAGCATCCAGACGACGATCACCGCGAGGACGACAGCGACACCCGGTAGGACGAGCACCCGTCGAAGCGGGAGCCGTGCCGAGCGAGGCTGTCCGGGCGCGTCGGGCACCACCACCGCGATGGACACGAGCACGACGAGCGCGAGCGCCGTGAGTCCTCCGAACGCCCAGCGCCAGTCGAACGCGGTGCCCAGCCAGGCGCCGAGCGGTGTCCCGAGCGCCAGCCCGGCAGGCGCTCCGACGGACACGATCGACAGTGCGAGGCCTCCACGGTCGGGCGGGCTGATGCGACGCCCATAGGCGGCGAGCATGCCCCAGATCACCCCGCAGAACGCACCGGCGACGAACCGCGACACCAGCGCGACGACGACGTCCCCCGCGACCGCGGTCACGGTGTTCGCGAGGATGAGCCCGACGATCGCGCCGAGGAGGAGCGGCTTGCGACGCAGCCCACGGGTGATGGCGAGCGCCGGGATCGTGACGATGACGGTCCCGAGCGCCCACACACTGATGAACTGACCGATCAGGCCCTCGCTCGTCTCGAGATCTCGGGCGATGACCGGGAGGAGCCCTGCCGGCATCGTCTCCGAGGCCACGAGGACGAACCCCATGGCGGTGAGGGCCGCGAGCGCGAACCAGGGCATCCGGGTGGGCGCACCGGCTGTCGGGAGAGGCGACGCCCCGGCCGGAGCGTCCGGGGTCGAGGTGATCGGTTCCGCGGGGTTCACAGTGTCAGCAGCACCTTGATCGCACGACGCTCGTCCATGGCCCGGTAGCCCTCGGCGGCGTCTTCGAGCGGCAGCGTGAGGTCGAAGACCTTCCCCGGGTCGATCCTCCGCTCCCAGATCATCCGGATGAGCTCGGGGAGGAACCGTCGCACCGGCGCCGGCCCACCGTGGAGGTGCACCTCGGCGAAGAAGAGCTCGTCGAGCGGCAGCGAGACACCCTCGTGGGCGACGCCGACGAAGCCGACGTGGCCGCCCCCGCGGGTGGAGCGGATCGCCTGCAGCATGGATTCCTCGGTGCCGACCGCCTCGATGACGCTGTGCGCGCCGAGACCGCCGGTCAGCTCCGTGATCCGTGCGACACCCTCGGCGCCGCGCTCCTCGACGATGTCGGTCGCGCCGAACTCGCGGGCGAGCGCCTGCCGGTCGGCGTGACGGGACATCGCGATGATGCGTTCCGCCCCGAGCTCCCGGGCCGCGAGGACGCCCATGAGTCCGACGGCCCCGTCACCGACGACCGCGACCGTCTTCCCCGGCCCCACCTCGGCGGCGACAGCGGCGAACCAGCCCGTCCCGAGTACGTCGGACGCGGCGAGCAGCGAGGGGATGAGCTCCGCGTCCGGCTGCCCCGGCGTCGCCACGAGCGTGCCGTCGGCGTGGGGGATACGGGCGAGCTGCGCCTGCGTGCCGGCGGCGACCGACACGAACTCGGCGTGCACGCACTTCGACTGGTACCCCGCCTGACAGATCTCACAGGTGTTGTCGGAGGTCACGAAGGAGCCCACCACGAAGTCGCCGACGGCGATCGTCCGAACGTCCTCGCCGACCTGCTCGACGACACCCACGTACTCGTGCCCCATGTTCGTGTGGTCGACGGGCTCGACCCCGCGGTACGGCCACAGGTCGGAGCCGCAGATACAGGTCGCCGTGAGCCGGATGACGGCGTCGGTCGGGTCGATGACGGTGGGGTCCGGACGGTCCTCGACCCGGACGTCGCCGGGCGAGTGCATGACGACTGCGCGCATGTGTGCTCCTTCTGTCGGGTGGTGCAGGCGACCAGTCAACGCCCGGGGCGACGCGGGAGGGAGTCCCGCCTGAGAGGTGTACCGAGAGGGCACCTGTCGGTTCGCCGCGAGGACGTATCGTCGGAGGCATGGACGATCGAGCAGACGTACGCGAGTTCCTCATGACGCGTCGGGCACGGCTGACCCCGGAACTCGCCGGCCTCACCGCGGGCCCCAACCGTCGGGTGACCGGGCTGCGGCGTTCCGAGGTGGCGGCGCTCGCCGGGGTCAGTGTCGAGTACTACGCGAAGCTGGAGCGCGGAGCCATCGCCGGAGCGTCCTCGACCGTCCTCGACGCCATCGCCCGGGCGCTCCAGCTCGACGAGGCGGAACGCACCCACTTGTTCGACCTCGCCCGCGCGGCCGACGGCGTCCCACTCTCCGGTCGACCGCGTCGCCGGGTGGCCAAGAACCCCGCGACCCGGGCGAGCCTGCACTGGATGCTCGATGCGATCACCGACGGCATCGCCTTCGTCCGCAACACCCACCAGGACCTCCTCGCGACCAACGAGCTCGGGCGCGCGTTCTACTCACCGGTCATCGGCGACGGCGGGCGCACCCCGAACCTCGCGCGGTTCCAGTTCCTCGACCCGGCCTCCCGTGACTTCTACCCCGACTGGGACGTCTTCGCCGAGATGTGCGTGTCGGTCATGCGTGCCGAGGCCGGCCGGGACCCGCACGACAAAGGACTGCACGACCTCGTCGGTGAGCTGTCGACCCGGAGCGACGCCTTCCGCACGCTCTGGGGAGCGCACAACGTGCGCACGCACGGCACGGGCACGAAGCGGTTCAACCACCCGATCGTCGGCGAGATGACCTTCGCCTACGAGGAGCTCGCGATCACGGCCGACCCCGGTCGCGTCGTGCTCGTCTACACGGCGGAGCCCGGCTCGCCGTCCGCCGAGCGACTGCAGTTGCTCGCGAACTGGGCGGCGTCCCAGCGGCAGGCTGCGCAGCGTGACGGTGCGGCGGTCACGAACGAGCCCGACACCAGCGAGGCCGGACGGGCAGGGGGTCGCTGATGGCGCGCATCCTGGTGACCGGTGCTGCCGTCGGCCTGGGGCTCGGCGCCGCGACCGAGCTGGTCGACCACGGGCACGAGGTGCTCGTCCACGCACGGAGCCTCGCCCGCGCCGACGGTGTCCGGCTGCTCGACGAGCCCTCCGCGCACCTCGTCACCGGTGACCTCACCACCCCCGACGGCGTCCATGAGCTCGCGGAGCAGGTCGCCGCAGCCGGTCCCGTGGACGCGATCATCCACAACGCCGGCGTCCTCGACGGAACGGCCGTCCTGCCGGTCAACGTGGTCGCGCCCTACCTGCTCACCGCCCTCGTCCCCGCGCGGCGACTCGTGTTCCTCAGCAGCAGCATGCACCGCGGCGGTACCGCGACGCTCGACGGTCTCGACTGGTCGGGCTCCACGAGGACGACGAGTTACTCCGACAGCAAACTCCTCGTGACGGTCCTCGCGGCGGCCATCGCGCGAGTGCGTCCCGGGGTGTTCAGCAACGCGGTCGACCCGGGGTGGGTGCCGACACGGATGGGCGGGCCGAACGCGCCCGACGATCTGGAACTCGGGCACCGGACCCAGGTGGCGCTCGCCGAAGGGCGCGGCGCCGACACCTCCGGATACTGGCACCACCAGCGACGCGAGGAGCCGCACCGCGCGGTCCGAGACGAGGCGTTCCAGGACGAGCTGCTGCTCGCGCTCGCCGAGCACACGGGCGTGCCGCTGCTGCCGTGACTCCCACGAGAGCGTAGTGCACGCGCTCACGGGGCGAATTCGAGAGCATCGACTGCGCTCTCGCCGGCCGGGCCGGATTCAAGTGTCGATGCGGTGGTCCTGGATGGACTCGTAGGTGACGCGGAGGGACTCGGCCGCGGCGTCGTAACGACGTTGGGCGACACGGATGAAGAGCAGGTCGACGAGCGCGAGCTGGGCGATGCGCGACGACATCGCACCCGAACGGTAACGGCTCTCCCTCGCCTGCGTCGCGAGGACGAGGTCGCACCGGCTGGCGATGGGGGAGTCGGGGAAGTTGGTGATGCACACGGTCGTCGCGCCGGCGGCCCGCGCGAGCTGCATCGCCTGCTCGGTCTCGACCGTGAGCCCGGAGTGCGAGATGCCGATGGCGACCCCACCGGGCCCGAGGAGGGCGGCCGAGGGCAGTGCGAGGTGGGCGTCGACGAAGGTGTTGGCCGGCATGCCGATCCGGTAGAGCTTCTGGTGGAGGTCCTGCGCCGTGAGGCTCGAGGACCCGAAGCCGATGACGTCGATCCGTGGGGCGACGAGGAGGGCGTCGACGACCGCGTCCAGGGCGTCGCGGTCGAGTGAGCGGGCGGTGAGCTCGATCGCCTGCACCTCCTGGTAGGCGACCTTCGCGACGACCGTCTCGACCGAGTCGTCCGGGTCGATGTCGGCGTCGTCGACCTCGAACCGGTCACGCTCCGCCTGCTCGCGACTCGTGGAGGTCGCGACGGCGACCCGGAACTCCCGGTAGCCGGTGTACCCGATGGTCTGGCAGAACCGCGCGACGGTCGCCTGGGAGGTGCCGCACGCCTTCGCGAGTTCGGTGATGGTCAGCTCGACGACGAGCGAGGGGGTGCCGATGATGGTCTCGGCGACGCGCGTCTCGGCGGCGCTCAGACGAGGGATCGCCTGGCGGAGCACGAGCAGCGCGTCAGTGGACATCCGGTGCGGCCCCCGTCGGGTCTTCGACGGCGTGCGCTGCGATGGCCGCGCTGAGGGAGCCGTCGCCACCACGGAGGCGGGCGACGGCTTCGTCTGCGGCGATGCCGGTCACGAGGACGAGGATAGCGGCCTTCACCCAGCCGTCCACGGATGCGAGCGTCTTCGCGGCCGTGGCGGCGTCGACGTCGGTCGCCAACATGACCGTGCGTTCCGCTCGCGCCCGCAGCTTCTCGTTCGTGGTGAGGAGGTCGACCATGAGGTTCCGGTACGTCTTCCCGAGCCGCACCATCGTGATCGTCGACAGCATGTTCAGCACGAGCTTCTGCGCCGTCCCCGCCTTCAGCCGGGTCGATCCCGTGAGGAGCTCCGGACCGACGACCGCCTCGATGCCGATGTCCGCGTCCCGGGCGAGCGGGGAGCCGGCGTTGCACGACAGGCCGATCGTGATCGCACCGATCGAGCGCGCGTACTCGAGGGCGCCCAGGACGTAGGGCGTGCGGCCGGACGCGGAGACCCCCACGACGGCGTCGTCCGCGGTGATCGACAGCGACTCCAGATCCGCCCGACCGAGGTCGTCGCGGTCCTCGGCGTTCTCCACCGCCTGCTGGATGGCGCCCGGACCACCCGCGATGAGTCCGACGATGAGGCCGGGGTCGGTCCCGAACGTGGGTGGTGCCTCACTCGCATCGAGGATGCCCATCCGTCCGGCGGTCCCGGCGCCCAGGTAGACGAGTCGTCCGCCCCGGCGGAGGCGCTCGACGATCGCTTCGACGGCCTCGGCGATCTCGGGTTCCACGGCCGCGATGGCGTCGGGGACGGAACGGTTGTCCTCGTTCATCGCGGAGACGAGTTCCCGGGTGGAGAGGGCGTCGAGGTCGGGGTGTCGTTCGTTCACCTGCTCCGTCGAGAGCGTGGCGAGCTCCGCGCGGATGATGTCGCGTTCACCGGTCCCTGGGCCTGTCGAACGGTGGGCGGCCGAAGCGTCCTCAGGCTGCGTGGACATCGTCGCGCACGACCCTTCCGTCGTAGGAGATCGCGGTGTCGAGTGCGACGAGTCTGGCTCCGTCGAGTGCGTCACCGCGGGGTGCGACGAGGTCGACGCCGACCTCGTGCAGGGCCGTCGCGAGATGTGCGGCGACGTAGGGGTGGGAGGCGATCCCGCCGACGACGCACACGGCACCCGTGCGGGCAGCGGCGGCGCTGACAGCCAGATGGGCGCAGGCGGCGTCGACGATGTCCGCGGCGACCGCGTCGCCCTCCTCGGCTCGGGTGATGACCGCGGGCGCGAAGGTGCCGAGTTGGCGGGCCGGTGCTCCGGTGCTGGAGACCCAGCGGGGGAGCGCGGGGATCGACCCGATGAGCGCCTCGGCGTCGGCGAGCATGGCGGTGGCGGGGCCGCGGCCGTCGAAGGCACGCATGCACGCCTCGAGGCCCTGCTGCCCGATCCACCGACCGCTGCCCTCGTCTCCGAGCCAGGGACCCCAACCGTCGATCTGCTTCACGGAGCCGTCGGCGTCGACGTCGAACACGACGGATCCGGTGCCGGCGATGAGCACCGTGCCGGGACCACCGGCGAACGCACCGGCGTGGGCTGCCAGGGCGTCGTTCACGACGGCGATCGTCGCTCCGAGCGCCAGACGCAGTTCGGCGGTGAACGCGGCGACCTCGTGCGGGGCCGCCTCCACCCCGGCGGCGCCGATCCCGACGTGCTGCACCGCGGTGAGGAGGTCGGCCGGGAGGTGCGCGACCGTCTCGAGGACTGCGCGGGCGGACAGCTCCGCACCCTCGTGGTCGGCGAGGCCCGGTGCACCGTGGCCGCGGGCCTCCGCGAGGATGGTCAGGTCGTCGCCGGATCCGCTCGTGATGCGGGCGCGACAGGAGGTCTTCCCGAGATCGATGGCGAGGACGGGTGCTGCGAGGTGGTTCATGATCCGTTCCGGTGGTGCTGGTCGTGCAGATGGTGCGTCGGTGCCGCGGTGGAGGCCGCGGCGAGGAGTTCGGTGACCCGGTCGGCGGACGCTCGGGAGGCCGCGAGCGTGTCGATCACCGGCAGGGGGAGGACGGCGTCCTCGGAGAGCGGTAGTCCGACGCTCACGACGACGGCGTCCGGCCGGACCAGCGCGACACGGTCCACCGCGAGCCGCTGCGGGGTGTCGGCGCCGAGGCGGTCTGCGAGGAGGACGACGCCGTCGTCGGCGGGGATCGTCTCGAGGAGGAGGGCCAGCTCATCGGAGGCGGGTGCCTCGGCCTGCGGATCCGGTGTCCGGAGGCTCGGGCCGGCAGCGAGCCGGGCGACGGCGAACCGTTCGGCGAGCGATTCGGCGAACGGATCGTGGGCCGAGGCGACGGCGAAGGTCGGTCGGTCGCGGAGGTCGACGAGGGTGATCGCCGACGCTGCGATGGCGACGTCGCCCCGGACGCGCACGACCCGGCGGATGGCGTCGGAGAAGCGCCCTTCGACAAGCTCAGGGACCGGTGACCGCTCAGGGACCGGGGACTCCTCGGGGACCGATTCCCCGGTCCCTGAGCCTGTCGAAGGGCTGACGGACCGTGCGAGCCACGCCACCCGGGCGGCCGCGCGCTCGACGATCGCTCGATCGAGCTCACCGTCGGCCACCGCCGCGCAGACCGCCTCGAACACCTCGAGGTAGTCGTCCTCGTCGGTCGTCGCGCCCTGCTTCGGCCCGAGGTTGGACGGGTTGCCGATGCAGAGCAGATCGACCCCGGCCTGGAGGGCGAGGACCGCCCCGCGTCCGGAGCCGGTGGTGGAACGGATGGCGGCCATGTCGAGTGCATCGGAGATGATGACACCGTCGAAGCCGCTCTCGCGCAGCCGGCGGAGGGGGATCGGGTTGAGTGTCGCCGGGGCGTCACCGAACGCCGGGACGACGATGTGGGCGGTCATGACACTCGCGACGCCGGCGGCGATCGCCGCGTCGAACGGTGGCAGATGCTCGGCTTCGAGCTCCGCCAGGTCCAGGTCGATGCGGGGCAGATCCAGGTGCGAGTCGCTCGCCGTGTCGCCGTGTCCGGGGTAGTGCTTGACGCACGCGGCGACCCCGCCGGTCTGCAATCCGTCGACCATCGCGGCGACGTGGCGGGAGACGAGGTCGGCGGTGGGTCCGAACGAGCGCACCCCGATGACCGGGTTCGCGGGGTTGGTGTTCACGTCGGCGACGGGCGCGAGTGCGACGTTCGCCCCGGCCGCGTGGAGCCGCTCGGCGAGTGCAGCACCCACCGCGCGCGTCGTCTCGACGTCGTCGAGTGCACCGAGCTGCGCATGCCCGGGCAGGGTGGAACCCGTCTGCGCCTCCAGGCGGGAGACGTTGCCGCCCTCCTCGTCGACGCCGATGAGGACCTCGGGCCGGTGGACGCGGAGTTCGGCCGACAGCGCCGCGACCTCCGCCGGGTCCGAGGAGAGGTTCTGCCCGAAGTACACGACGCCCGCGAGGCCGCCGTCCAGTTCGCGCAGCAGCCAGTCCGGGGCGGTCCGGCCGAGGAACCCCGGCCAGAGGACGCCCCGGACGAGCCGCGCGACGTCTGGGTCGATCATCCCTTCACCGCTCCGGACACCAGTCCGCCGGAGAGGCGGCGCTGCACGAGGATGAAGAAGATCATGACCGGGATCGTGATGATGGTCGACGCCGCCATGACCGAACCCCAGTCGTTGGAGTTCAGGCCGAAGAACTGTTTGAGGCCGATGGCGACCGTGTAGTTCTCCGTCGAGCCGCCGAGCAGGGTCATCGCGAAGATGAACTCGTTCCAGGCCGTGATGAAGCTGAACACGCTCGTCGCGACGAGGCCCGGGGCCACGAGCGGGAGCATGATCGAGCGGAACATGCGCCACCAGCTGGCACCGTCGAGGAAGGCCGCCTCTTCGAGCTCCACCGGCACCGCCGCGACGAAGCCGCGGAGCATCCAGATGCCGAACGGCAGCGCGAGCGCGACGTACACGATGATGAGCCCGAGCAGGGTGTTGAGCAGCTGCAGGTCGCGGATCTGCACGAACAGCGGGATCACGAGCGCCTCGAGCGGCACCATCTGCACGACGAGGATCATGAGCAGCACCGCGGTGCGGAATTTGAACCGGAAGCGGGCGACCGCGACCGAGGCGAGGAGCGCGACGGCCGCCGAGATGAGCACGGTGGCGGCTGCCACGATCGCGGAGTTGCGGAGGAAGACGCCGAAGCCGCCGTCGGTCAGGACCGACTGGAAGTTCGTGAGCGACAGTTCCTTCGGGAAGAACGACTGCCCGCCGCTCGACGCCTGTGCGTCGAACGCGCTCGACAGCATCCAGTACGCCGGGAACAGCGTGAAGACGAGCAGCAGGGTGACGAGGATCGCCTTGACGGTGTTCGAGCGGATCTTCCGACCGCTCGCCTTCCGGTGCATCGGGACCTGCGGCGTGGCGGACCGGTCGATGCCCGGCTTCTGAGCCGGTCGACGGTCTGCGGTGGGGGCCGGAGCCTGGGTGGTCACAGTTCGTCCTCCTTCATGAGGGCGCGGATGTAGACGATCGTGATGCCGAGCAGGACGAGCGTCAACAGCACCGCGATCGCGGAGCCGAAGCCGTAGCGGTTCTGTCCGAAGGACTCCACGTACGACCACACGCCGAGGTTCAACACCTCGCGGTTCGAGCCGGAACCACCCGGCATGAGGTAGATCTGCGCGAACACCTTGAAGTCCCAGATGGTCGACAGGATGATCACGACCGAGAACACCTGACGCAGCGATGGGAAGGTGATCTGGAAGAAGCGACGGAACGCGCCCGCCCCGTCCATCTCGGCGGCTTCCAGCATCTCCTTGGACACGCCGAGCAGGCCGGCGAGGACGGTGATGGCCACGAAGGGGAAGCCGTGGTGGATCACGTTCAGCAGCGCGATGCCGTAGAACGTGAACTGGTTCGTGAACCAGTTGAAGGGCTCGTCCATGAGCCCGAGCCCCATGAGCGTCTGGTTGACGATGCCGCGGTCGGCGTCGAAGATCCAGACCCAGACGTAGGTGCCGGTGACGGCGGGCATCGCCCAGGCGACCATGATGGCGCTGCCGACGATGGTGCGCCAGAAGGAGCCGAGGTTCGCCATGAGGAGGGCGACGAGGGTGCCCAGGACGACGGTACCGATGACGGCCGCGGCGGCGAAGAGGACGGTGTTCGGGAGGACGACGGTCCAGAGGGTCGGGTCGGCGAAGACCTCGGCGTAGTTCGCGCCGCCGTTGAAGTTGGTGTCGCCGCTGACGATCTCGCGCAGGCCGTAGTCCTGCAGGGAGAACAGGACGACGCGGATGAGCGGCCAGAGGAGGAGCACGGCGAGGATGAGGAGCGCCGGCGTGAGCAGCAGCCAGGGGCGGGTGCGCATCAGGAGGCGCAGCCGCTTGGGGGAAGGGCCCCCGGCCACCCGCGAAGCGGGGGCTTCGCGGGTGACCGTGGGCGGGGTGAGGGTCGACACGATCGGCTACTTGCCGTTCATGATGTCGTCCATCTCCTTGGCGGCGTCGGTCGTCGCCTGGTCGACCGACTTGCTCCCGGAGAGGATGGCCTGGATCATCGCGTTGGTGGTCTTCTTCGCCTGCACCGCACCGAACTTCGGGGTCACGGGGAGGGAAGCGCCGCCGTCGACGAACTGCTCGGCGAAGGGCTTCACCAGCGGGTCGTCGCTCTCGGTCGAGTCGCTGAGGAGCGAGGTCTGGCCGGGGAAGTACCCGGTCTGCTCGGCCCACTCGGAGGCGAACTTGCCGGTGGTCATCATCTCGATGAACTGGAACGCGAGGTCCTTGTTCTTCGAGGTGTTGAACATGCTGAGGTGCGAACCGCCGAGCACGGAGGGCGACATGCCGCCGTCTTCACCCGGGATCGGGATGGCGGCGAACTTGCCCTCGAGCTCCGGGTTCTTCTGGACGATCGTCGCCGGGGTCCAGGAGCCCATGATCGCCATGGCGACCTTGTCCTGCACGAAGTTGTCGAGGACGTCGGTCTCCTTCCAGGTGGTGGCACCCGAGGAGGAGAGGTCGTACTTGGTGGCCAGGTCGGTCCAGAACTGGATGCCCTTGCGCGAGTCGTCGCTCGCGAGACCCGACTTCCAGGTGTCGCCGTCGAGCTCGGAGACCTCGCCGCCGGCGCCCCAGACCCAGGGGTACGCCGTGAACTCGGCGTCACCGGGGACGGGGAACGGGATCATGTCGGGCTTGGCGGCCTTGATCGCGGTGCCGGCGTCGATGATCTCCTGCCAGGTGGTCGGCGCCTTGAGGCCGAGCTCCTCGAAGACGTCGGTGCGGTAGACGATCGAGCGGACGCCGGCGTACCACGGCATGCCGTAGAGCTCGCCGTCGTAGGTGCCGGAGTCGGCGAGGCCCTTGACGAGGTCGTCCTTCAGGCCGGCCTTGTCGACGTAGTCGCCGATGGGGGCGAGGGCGCCGGCATCGGCGAACTCGGCCGTCCAGGTGGTGCCCGTCTCGGCGACGTCGGGGGTGGTGTTCCCGGCGATCGACGTCACGAAGCGGTCGTGGGCGTCGGCCCACTGCACGTACTCGACCTTGAGGGTGGCGCCGGTCTCCTTCTTGAAGGCCGAGCCGACCTCCTTGAAGAAGGCCTCGGAGTCGGGGTTGGTGCCCTGCATGATCCAGACGGTGAGCGTCTGGCCGTCTGCCGAGACGTCGCCTGAGCCGGAACCGCCACCGGCACAGGCGGTGAGGCCGAGTGCCGCGGTGGCGAGGACGGCCAGCGGAAGGGTGCGCTTGCGCATGGTGCTGCTCCTCGATTCTGGGATCGGGAGTCCGGGCCGTCGTTGGCCCGGGATCCGTGATGACCGGGAAACCGCGGTCGATCCCTGCTGTTTTCAGTGGGTGTGGAAACAGTATTCAATAAGTACAGGAAGCTTGCAAATATTTTCCAGCACTGCAACACGGTCGTTACCTGCGTGACGGACGTGTTTCGCGAAGCTGCGAGAACCGTGTGTGTGGATGGCGGTCGGCCACCGCCGTCGTCAAGCCGTGCGGAGGATGATCACGCGCATCGTCGCGGCGGCCCGCTCGCCGTCCTGCGCCTCGATCGCCGACGCGAGGTCCGTGTGCAACGCCGCGTCGTGGTGGTCGATGCCGTCACCGGGCAGCTGGACCACACGATCCCGGAGGGCCTCGTCGACGGCGTCGCCGACCCGGTCGAGGATCGGGTTCCCCGCCGCCCGTCGGATGAGGCGATGCAGCAGGAGGTCGGCCTCGAGGAACGCGATCGGATCCTGGCGAGCCGCCGCCGCGCGGAGTGCCTCGCTCGTCTCGCGGAGCTCACGGGCGTCGCCGTCGCCGCGTCGCTCGGCCGCGAGCCGTGCCGACTCCGGCTCGGTCGCCGTACGGAGCTCGCGGATCGCGAGGAGGGTGGACTCCCGTCGCCCGCTCGCCAGTGCCCAGCGGAGCACCCGGGGCTGCAACCAGTCCCAGCTCGACGACGGCTGCACGGTGTGACCGACGTGGGCCTTGCTGGCGAGGAGTCCCATGCCGGCGAGCACACGGGTCGCCTCCCGGACCACCGACCGTGAGTGCCCGGCGCGGTCGACCAGCTCGTCCACCGTGCACACCGTGCCGGCGGGCAGTCCGCCGTCGACGATGTCGGTGCCGATCCGGTCGAGCGTGCGTTCGAAGGCCGATGTCCCCGGTGCGCGACTCACGCCCGTGCTGACGGACGGGTGGGGGAGATCACGAGTTCGTCGATCCGCACGTGCGGCGGGCCGTCGAGGATGAACCGCACGGCGCGGCCGATGTCCCCGGGCGTCAGCATCGTCTCGCGCGCCGACGCGTCCGGCACCTGCGGCCGCATGGAGAGGAACGGGGTGTCGACGTCGCCCGGGCAGAGGTGGGTGGCGCCGACGCCGTGGAGTCCCTCCTCCTCGTTGAGGGTCGCGCAGAGCGAGGCGAGCGCGGTCTTGCTCGCACTGTAGGCGACGCCACCCTTGGTCGAGAAGCGCCAGCCGGCGAAGGAGGAGATGACGACGATCCGTCCCTGCGCGTCGCGGATGGTGGGCAGCGCGAGGTCGATCGTGCGGGCGACCGAGGTGAGGTTGGTGTCGACGATCGCGGCGAACTCCGTCATCGTCTGGTCGTCCCACCGGCGCCGAGGTGCGTTCAGGCCCGCCGCGGTGACGAGGTCGTCGACCGGGCCGAGCTCGGCGACGATGCGTTCATGGGCTCGGGCGAGCGAAGCGGGGTCCGTCGCGTCGGCCTCCGCGTCGACGGCCACACCGCCGGCGGAGGTGACGGCTTCCACCGTCTCGAGGAGCGCCTCGCGCCGCCGCCCCGTCACGGCGACGCGCCATCCCGCCTCCGCGGCCGACACCGCCACGGCCTGTCCCATACCGCTGCCGCCACCCGTCACCCAGAGCACTCGATCCGTCATGGCGCCAGTGTAGCGAACCGACCGGCCATAAGTATGTTTTACTCGCCTGGTGCGTACGCGGCCGTCGGCACCGGGTCGACGCGTCGAGGGTTGCGCTCGGACGACGGGAGACACCGATGCTGCTGGACCTGACGGACCGACGGGTGATCGTGACCGGAGGTGCTCGGGGGATCGGGCTCGCCCTCGTGGAGTCCTTCCTCGCCGAGGGGTCCCGCGTCGCGGTGCTCGACCTCGACGTCTCCGCCCTCGACGCGCTCGTGGCAACCCACCACGGTGGCCTCGTCGCCATCACGTGTGACGTGCGATCCGAGGACTCCGTGTCGCGCGCGGTCGCGGCGGCTGCCGCCGAGCTCGGAGGGATCGACGTCCTCGTGAACAACGCCGGGATCAACGTGCAGTCGTTGCTCGAGGAGACGAGCGACGCCGCGTGGACCAGGTGCTTCGACGTCAACGTCGGCGGCGTGTTCCGGGTGTCGAAGGCGGTCATCCCGTATCTGAAGGGACAGCGTTCCGGGCGCATCATCAACGCCGCGAGCTTCGCCGCGGTCATCCCGAGCGTCGGCAGCGCGGCCTACGCGGCGTCGAAGTCCGCGGTGGTGCAGCTCACCAGGGTCCTCGCGAGCGAGCTGGGACCGTGGGACATCACGGTGAACGCCTACGCCCCCGGCATGGTGCCGACGGCGATGAACGGTTTCGCCGACCTCCCGACGGCGCAGCAGGACGAACTCCTCGACACACTCTCGGTGCGCCGTTGGGAGGAACCGGAGGACGTCGCGAACGTCGTCCGGTTCCTCGCGAGCGACCAGGCGGGCTACGTCACCGGTGCGCTGATCGACGTCAGTGGCGGCAAGTTCGCGACCCAGTTCCCAGCCCGCGCTCGCGTCTGATCAGGCTCTGGACCTGACGGGATCCGGGCGGTGGACCGGCCGGATTCACGGGTGGTGAAGCGACGGATGTCGGACCGACGCGCCCGGGAACGACGTTCCCAGGCCCGGATTCGCAGCCAGCGCGAAGGCCGCTTACGATACCGTGGACGGCACATCCGGAGGCCCGCTGCGCGGGTCGGCGGAGGGCCGTCGAGTGGGCTGACCGGGGCAGGTCCACAGCCGCAGGATCGTCGGGATCACCATCTGGAGCAGAGGAGTTCGGTCAGCCGTGGCTTCACGAGTGCACGAGTCGGAACGTCGCCGTTCGCGCGATGCGCGTCGAGGGCGCCACCGTGCCTCAGCCCAGATCGAACCCTTCACCCGCGGGTTCAGCGCCCTCGGTGAGCTGGCCGCGTCGGGCGCGCAGGTCAGCCTCCGGATCAACGACATCACCACCGGCGAGATGCTCATGTCGGCCGACGACCACGTCGTCGTGCCCACCGCCTCGATCGGCAAGGTCCTCCTCCTCATCGAGGTCGCGGCCCGCCTCGGCGACGCCGACTTCAGCGGCCTCACCATCCTCGACCGCGAGCCGCTCGACGCCGTCGCCGACTCCGGGATCTGGCAGCACCTCCAAGCGCCGTCCCTCCCGGTCGCCGACCTCGCGGCCCTCGTCGGCGCGACGAGCGACAACCTCGCCACGAACGTCCTGCTCCGCCACATCGGTCTCGACGCCGTCCGCCACCGTGCCGAGGAGATCGGGCTGAAGCGCACGGCTCTCCTCGACATCGTCCGCGACCACCGCGGCCCCGACAACGCACCGCAGCTCTCCGTCGGTTCCGCCCGCGAACTCGCCTGGCTGTTCCAGGCACTCGCGACCGGCGAGATCGTCGACGCCACCACGAGCCGCCGGGTCCTGGCCTGGTTGTCGCTCAACACGGACCTCTCGCTCGTCGCCTCGGGCTTCGGGCTCGATCCGCTGGCCCACCGTGAGCCCGACCACGGCATCCAACTCTTCAACAAGACCGGATCCGGGGTCGGTGTGCGAGCCGAGGCGGGCATCCTCCGAGGCCCGAACGGCGCCGTGAGCTACGCCGTGTGCACGAGCTACGACGACACGGAGCTCGGCACGCGCCTCGGGGTGGTCGACGCCGTCCGGATCCTCGGCCAGGACCTCCTCGAGTACGTGCACTGAGCCGGTCTCGCTCCTCCGGTCCCTGAGCGTGTCCAAGGGCTCACCTCCTCCGGTCCCTGAGCGTGTCGAAGGGCAGGATGCGGCTGTCGAACGCCCACTCAGTCGATGAGCCCCGCCGCCGCGAGGCGTTCGAGCACCTCACGCCCCGCGGGCGGGCAGCGGTCGAGTGACTCCGTGCCCACCCAGTGGACCGCGCTCACCTCGGCGGAGGGCATCGGTGTCTCGTCCGTCTCTGCCGCGAAGACGTGCATCCGCACCAACCGGCCGTCGGGCTCGCCGTGCGCCTGCGTGACCACCGTGAACAACGGCGAGACCCGCGCCGGATCGATCTCGACCGCGACCTCCTCGCGTGCCTCCCGGACGGCGGCCTCGGCCGGCGTCTCGCCCGCGTCGATCTTCCCGCCGGGCATGTACAGGACGTCGCGACCGCGAGCCGTCACCATGAGGACCCGCCGTCCGCGGACGATCGCGACCGCGGACACGAGGATGTCGGGGAGCGGGCTGCCCGAGCCCGCGGGTGCACGGCTCACCGGTCGGCCGGGCTCTCGGGGTCGAGCGCGGGCCGCACCCGATCGGCGAACCCG
Source organism: Plantibacter sp. MDV22-iso1 (assembly GCF_058408345.1). NCBI lineage: Bacteria > Bacillati > Actinomycetota > Actinomycetes > Micrococcales > Microbacteriaceae > Plantibacter > Plantibacter sp. MDV22-iso1. The sequence goes on along the minus strand of NZ_JBZVDY010000002.1, from coordinate 828,836 downwards.
TCGACGGCGAGTTCCACGGCGTCCTTGAGCTCGTCCGTGCTGAGGATCACGAAGTGACCCGGAACCGGGAGGAGCACGTTCGTTGCTCCGGGCAGCACGCTGCTGGACGGCACGTGCGGGTCGAAGGTGCTGTAGATCGAGACGATGTCGGTGTTGACGTCGTGCGGGGCGCCGAGCGCGACGATGGTCTCGTCCGTCGGGAGGAACGCACGGAGGCTCGGGTCCACCACGTACTTCGCGAGCACCGATCCGGAGAACGGCGAGCAGATCGCGACGACCCCGAGCAGGCCCAGCCGCTCGCGTTCGGTGAGGAGCAGCTCCTTCCCGACGAGCCCTCCCTTGCTGTGCGCGACGATGACGCACCCGGCGGCGGGCTTCGGCAACCGCCCGAGCGCGCGAGCGAAGCGGGCCGCCGTGTCGCGGATGGGTTTGCGGTTGTAGCCGAGGCCGCGCGCGATGCGGATCCGGTAGCCGTCGGCGTTCAGGCGGTCGGCCACCGGCTTCAGGAACGCCCAGGTCTCGTACACGCCGGGGATGAGGACGACGACCGGTCGACTCGCGTCGCCACGGGCGTACTCCTTCGGGATGCGCCCGCTGAAGAAGGCCCGCGTGTGCCAGACGACCGAGTGGACCCAGTCGGCGGCGACGATCCCGGCGATGGCCAGCGCGCCAGGTCGCTCGGCGACCGGCGGGGCGTCGGCGAGCGAGACGTCCTCGGCTTCCGCCACCGATTCCTCGTCCATCCGCACCCCCTCGTCCATCTTGCCACCGCCTCCGGTGCGCGCCGCACGAGCCCAGTGAACATCAGGGATCGCGGGTTACCCTGTGTTGACAAGGCGACGGCACGCTGCAAGCATGAGTCCGTTCGTCGAACCCCTATGCGCGAGGTGCACCTTCATGACTGATCCGAACTCCGGCCAGCCGAACGACCCATACGGTCAGAGCCAGAACCCCCAGCAGCCGGCCTACGGCGAATCGCAGGTTCCGCCGGCTCCGCAGTACGGGGAACAGGCGCCGCAGTACGGTCAGCCCTCGCCCTACGGCGAGCAGTCGGGCCAGCAGGCTCCGCAGTACGGCGAGCAGCCCAAGTACGGCCAGCCGCAGGCTCCGTACGGCGAGCAGCAGAACCCCTACGGTCAGCCCGCCGCTCCCTACGGTCAGCAGCAGAACCCCTACGGTCAGCCCGCCGCTCCCTACGGTCAGCCCCAGGCTCCGTACGGCTACGCGCAGCCGACCGGCCCGAAGACGAACGTCATGGCGATCATCTCGCTCATCGCCCCGTTCGTCGGGTTCGGCGTCGTCGGCCTCGTGCTCGGCATCATCGCGCTCGGTCAGATCAAGCGCACCGGCGAGCAGGGCCGCGGCTTGGCCCTCGCCGGCACGATCGTGAGTGGCGTCTCGGTGCTCGTCGGTGTCATCTTCATCATCTTCTACGTCCTGCTCATCGCCGGCGCGATCAGTACCGCGAGCAGCTACAACTACGACTACTGATCCACGGCCTGCTCGGCAGGCGGATCATGACGGGCATCGGCATCGCGCCGGTGCCCGTTCGTCGTTCGAGCGCCCTTCGACAGGCTCAGGGGCCAGACGGCTCAGTGGGGCCGGAAACCTAGGAGGCGGAAGCTGCCGAATCGGTGTCGGCGACCGGAGCGATGACCGCCGGTGCCTGGGGGACCTCGATACCGAAGAGCGTCTGCAGCGCCGTCGTGTACGCGGCCTGCTCGCCGTTGCGGGCGAGGTTCCGCGCCCGCACCGTCGGTTCGTGCAGCAGCACGCCGGCGAGGTGCCGCAGTGCACGGGCGGTCGAGCCGTCGTCGTCGCCACGCGCGGTCGCACGGGCGACCTCGGCCTCGACGAGCGCGTGCACGTGGCTGCGGAGGGCGACGACGGCGGGCTCGAGGCTGCGCTCCTCGCCGACCGCAGCGAACTTCTGTGCGGCGCGGCTGACGATGGAGCGTGCGACCTCGGTGGCCTGCAGCTCCTCGAGCGGCGCGTGGATGCGGATGGTCTCGAGGTCGAGCAGGACGACACCGGACACCGTGGCGACGTCGGGGTCGACGTTACGCGGCAGGCCGAGGTCGATGACGAGCTGGGCCGAGGCGTGCGGCACGGGGCACTCGGCGGCGGCTTCGGTGATGACGTCGTGGACGAGTGCGGAGACCCCGGTGGGCTCGGGTGCCGCCGGTGCGTCGGCCGGGGTGATCAACGAGAGCGTCGGTGCGTCCGTGGCGGCCGCGGCTCGTGCGCGGTGGTCGGCGGCGACGGCCGTGCGACCCGCGCGGAGCAGTTCGGCGTCGACGACGTGGCCCTCGGCGGTGGTGCAGGTCACGATGATGTCGACCTCGCCGGTGGTGCGGGCGAGGTCGTCGTGTCCGATCCAACCGATCTCGTGCGAGCGCGCGAACTTCTCGGCGCGGCCGGACGGCGAGTACACGAGGACGTCGGTGACGCCGCGGTCGCGGAGGGCGGCGAGGCTCGCGCCGGCGTACGCGCCGGTGCCGACGAGCAACACTCGCTGCGTGGCCCAGTCGTCGATACGGCTCTCCGCGAGGTCGAGGGCGAGACGCACGATGGAGCGCCCGGCGCGCCCGAGCGGCGTGCGGTTCTTGATGCCGCGGGAGGTCTGAGACGCGCGCTGGAACAGACGCTCGAGCTCGGAGCTGGTGGTGCCACCGGCGCGAGCTGCCTCGAGGGAGCGCCGCACCTGGCCGGCGATCTCGCCCTCGCCGACGACGACGGACTCGAGTCCGGCCGACACGGCGAAGAGGTGCTCGGCTGCTGCGGTGCCGATGCTGAGGTCGAACACCTCCCGCAGCTGCTCGGCGGGGATGCCTGTGGTCTCGCTGACGGCCTCCGCAGCGGCCTCGAAGGCGACGGATGCGGCGGCGGTGACGGGCTCGTCGAGGTCGATGTACGCCTCGAACCGGTTGCAGGTGGCCACGACGACGGCACCCGAGACGCACTCGTGGTGCTCGACCAGGCGCGCGGCAACGCCCTCGGCACCGACTGAGAGTCGTTCGAGGAGGTCGAAGGTGGCGTTCTTATGGCTCGCCGTCACACACATGAGCACCCGATGAGTCTACCCGAGCGGGCACGTCGGCCTCTCCGGGAAGCCACCCAGGTGACCCTCACCCGATCGCACGCACGCCCCTCGCTCTCAGGGCGGAGATGGGAGGATGGAAGGGTGAGTCTCCCACCCGAACACCCCCTCGTCACCGGCGTGACCCGGTCGTCGCCGCTCATCACCGCGTACCGCGGCACCCGTCCCGAGCGGACGCCCGTCTGGTTCATGCGGCAGGCCGGCCGGTCGCTGCCCGAGTACCGCGAGTTGCGGATCGGGACGGCCATGCTCGACGCCTGCCTCGACCCGGCGATGGCGAGCGAGATCACCCTCCAGCCCATCCGACGGCACGGGACGGACGCGGCCATCTTCTTCAGTGACATCGTCGTGCCGTTGAAGCAGGCCGGCGTCGCGGTCGAGATCGTGCCGGGCCGTGGTCCCGTCATGGGGTCGGCGGTGCGGACGGCCGCCGAGGTCGACGCGCTCGTCGCGCTCGATCCCGCCGTCCTCGACGACACACTGGCGCCCATCCGCGAAGGCGTCGCGCTCACCGTCGCCGGGCTCGCGGGGATCGGCGACGGCCGCACGCCGCTCATCGGCTTCGCTGGCGCGCCCTTCACGCTCGCCGCCTACCTCGTCGAGGGCGGGCCGTCGAAGGACCACCTCGCCGCCCGCACCCTCATGCACGCCGACCCGGACTCGTGGGCGAAGCTCATGGCCTGGTGCGCGGACGTCACCGGTCGCTTCCTCCGCGCCCAGGTGCTCGCCGGCGCGTCGGCCGCGCAGCTCTTCGATTCGTGGGCGGGGGCGCTCTCCCTCGAGGACTACGAGCGTCACGTCGCCCCGGCCTCCCGGGCCGCGCTCGCGCACGTCGCCGACCTCGCCGTCCCGAAGGTGCACTTCGGCGTCGGGACCGGTGAACTGCTCGGCGCGATGCACCGGGTCGGCGCCGACGTGGTCGGGGTCGACTACCGGCTGGCGCTCGACGAGGGCATCCGACGTCTCGGTGGCGGCGTCCCCGTGCAGGGCAACATCGACCCGGCACTGCTCGCCGCCCCCTGGCCGGTCCTCGAGGCGCACGTCCTCGACATCCTCCAGCGCGGGACGGCGGCGCCGTCGCACGTCCTCAACCTCGGCCACGGGGTCCCGCCCGACACCGACCCGGACGTCCTGACCCGCATCGTCGCCCTCGCCCACGATTGGCAGCCCGCATGAGTCTCGAGCCGAAGCGTCTCGTCGTCATCGGCGGTGGTGTGGCCGGACTCGTCGGCGCGGTCGACTGCGCCAAGGTCGGCATCTCGGTCACGGTCGTCGATGCGCAGGAGTCGTTCGGTGGTGCGCTCGCGGCCGCCGAGGTCGCGGGTCTCCGCGTCGACGTCGGTGCCGAGAGCTTCGCGACGCGCGGTGGCTCGGTCGTCGAGCTCATCGAGCAGCTGGGCTTGACCGACCGCGTCGTGCGTCCCAACCGGGCGGGGGCTTGGTTGCACGTCGCCAAGCCCGGACAGCCGCAGCGGAGTGTCCCGCTCCCCAAGGCGGGACTGCTGGGCATCCCGACGAACCCCCTCGCGGACGACGTCCGTCGGGTCATCGGTTGGAAAGGTGCCCTGCGCGCCTACCTCGACCGCATCCGCCCGCCGCTCACGATCGGCACCGAGCACAACCTCGGTGCGCTCGTCAGGAAGCGCATGGGCGCGGCCGTCCACGACCTCCTCGTCGCACCGGTCACCTCGGGCGTCTACTCGGCGGCTCCGGACGACCTCGACGTCGACCGCGCGGCTCCTGGACTGAACGCCGCGCTGACCCGCACCGGGGCGCTGTCCCTCGCCGTCGCGGCCCTCCGGGAGAACGCGCCCGCCGGTGCCGCGGTCGGCGGCCTCGACGGTGGCATGACCGTCCTCGTCGAGGGATTGACCGCGGAGCTCGAGCGGTGGGGGTCGACGCTCATCACCGGCGTCGCCGTCACGGCGATCTCCCGGAACCCGTTCGACATCGACGTGGACGGACCGGGTGTCGGCCTCGGCGACGCCGGCCTCCCGCGGATGAGCGAGCGCCCCGCCGCCGCGGGTGCGTCGAAGGCCCCCTGGTACGTCGCCCTGACCGACGGTCGGGTGCTCGAGGCCGATCTCGTCCTCATCGCGACGCCCGAGCAGCCGGCCCGCAACCTGCTGGCCGACGTCGGGCCGGCGCTCCGCGATCTCCCCGCCGCCGGCGACGATGCGGGCGACCCGGTCCTGCCCGCGCCGATCGAACTCGTGACGATCGTGCTCGACGAACCGGCACTCGACGCCGCACCGCGCGGCTCCGGGCTGCTCGTCGCACCCGGCTCCACGCTCCACGCCAAGGCGCTCACCCACGCGACGGCGAAATGGGCCTGGCTCGCCGACCGCGCGAAGGAGCATGGCGAGCACCGCCACGTCGTCCGCCTGTCCTTCGGCCGTCAGGGCGAGGCCGACGCGACGAGCGCGTTGACCGACGAGGAGCTGCTCTCGACGGCATTGCACGACGCGTCCGCGATGCTCGGCGTCCAGCTCGACCCGGGCAGCGTCCGCGGCTTCCACCGCATCTCCTGGACAGGGACGCAACCGACCGCCGCGCGCGGCCAGCGTGAACGCTCGACGGCCATCCGGGAAGCGGTGGCCGAGGTGCCCGACCTAGCGGTCACTGGTGCCTGGTTGTCGGGCACGGGGCTCGCCTCGGTGGTCCCCGACGCCCACGAGGCGGCGGCACGACTCCGCCATCAGGCGCTGCAGCGGTAGACGCGCCCATATGCCCGACCCGGCATCTTTTCCTGTCAACCCCCGACCGGATGGTGGCGTCGGAGTGACACCCGACTACGCTGGTCCCGTTGGATGCAGCATCACAGCACCACTCGAACAGACGGAGGCGCCATGAAGGGCAAGGTCATGTTCGTCGTCGGTGGGCTCACGGGCTACGTGCTCGGTACCCGCGCCGGACGCGAACGCTACGAGCAGATCAAGACGCAGTGGGTCAAGCTGTGGAACGCGAAGCCGGTGCGCGCGCAGCGCGGCAAGGTCGAGGACTTCGCCAAGGCACGCATCAGTGAGGTCCCCGCGGCTCTGTGGAGCGGCGTCAGCGCCGTCGCGAAGGTCGTCAGCCAGCAGGGTTCGACGCCCGGCCAGAAGCTCGATAAGGCCATCTCGAAGACCGAGGACACCGTCCAGGACGTGTCCGAGACGGTCAAGGACGCCCGCACGGCCTCCGGCACCTCGACGTCGTCGGCCTCGAAGCCCGCAGTGCGGAAGCCTGCCGCGCCCAAGACGACGGCACCGAAGCCCAAGAGCGGCGAGTAGCACCGACGATGCCGTTCATGAGTGACCGCAACCGCTCGGAGCCGCGCTACGACAAGCGCGACGAGTCCCTCCTGACCCTCGTCGGCCAGTTGCCCGGGGTCGTCTCGAACCTGGTCAAGGCCGAGATCGCCAACCTCAAGACGCAGCTCGCCCACAAGGGCAAGTACGCGGGTATCGGCGCGGCCTTCGTCGCCGGTGCCGCGGTGTTCCTCTTCTTCGCGGTCGGCGTGCTCGTCGCAGTGCTGATCCTCGCGCTCGCGCTCGTCATGCCCTCGTGGCTGGCGGCGCTCTGCGTCTTCGTGCTCTTCGTCCTCGTCGCTGCGGTCCTCGTACTGATCGCGCTGCGCTACTTCAAGAAGATCAACGAGGACCCGAGCCCGATGGACAACGTGAAGGAAGACATCAAGGCAGTGAAGGGACTCGGCGAGTATGACCGTTGACCAGTTCCCGGGGGCGACGCCCTCGCCCGAGCAGGCTCGTGCCGAGCTCGTCGCCACACTGAACGCGATCGAGGACAAGCTCAACGTCCCGAAGCAGGTGCACCGCGCCAAGCGTCGAGCCATCGTGCAGATCGCGACCGTCAAGGTCGAACGCCCGGCGGTCTTCTACGCCGGTGTCGCGGGCCTCGCCGGTGCGGCGGGGCTGGCCGTATGGGGCATCGTCCGCGCCATCGCGCGCTGACGCGTCGCGCCGCCGGTCAGTCGCTCGGCGTGGCGACGCGCGTCATCGGGACGTGCACGATGTCGTCCTCCACATAGTCGGGGCCGCTGATCTCGAACCCGAACCGGCCGTACCAGTCGGCGAGGCGTTTCTGGGCGCCCATGCGGAGTTCCCGATGCCCGTGGTCGGCGACCGCGCGGCGGATCAGTTCCGCGGCGAGACCTCGCCCGCGGGCGGTGAACGCCGTGGCCACCCGTCCGATCTCCGAGTGCTCGGCCTCGGTCAGGATCCGGATCGTCGCGAGCACCTCGTCGCCCTCCTGCGCCCAGGCGATGAGGGTCCCGTCCTCGATGTCGCGTCCGTCGAGATCGGCGAAGAGCGCCGTCTGCTCGACGACGAAGACGTCGACGCGGATCTTCAGCACACGGTAGAGCGTCACCGGATCCATCTCGGCCGCTCTGGCGACGTGGTACTGGACGGGAGGCTGCTCGCTGGTCATCACCCGACTGTATCGCCGGTGAGGCTGGGCTCGGTGTCAATCGTGACCTGCCCCTTTTGCCCAATCGACCGAACTGGGTGAGGATAGGACTATGACTCACCCGGCCTCTGCCGAGGCATCGCACCACCCGACCGACTCAGCCACCCCGACTGGCCCCTCAGGATTCACCCTCTGGGCTGTCCTGCGCCGCGAGCCGGCGAGTGCGCTGCCGCTCGGCGAAGAGCATGTCTCCGAACTCGAAGCATCCATCGCACTCGTCGAAGCCCAGGGCGTGACCCTGCGCGGCATCTACGACGTCTCCGGCCTCCGCGCCGACGCCGACCTCATGCTGTGGCTCCACGGCGACACCGCCGAGGGCCTGCAGGCCGGCCTCCGCGAGCTGCGCCGCACCGCCATCCTCGGTTCGCTGGCACCCACCTGGAACGCCATGGGCGTCCACCGCGACGCCGAGTTCAACCGGCAGCACGTCCCCGGGTTCCTCCGCGGCATCGAGCCGAAGGGCTGGCTCTGCCTGTACCCCTTCGTGCGCAGCTACGAGTGGTACCTCCTGCCGGAGGAGGAGCGTCGCAAGATGCTCGCCGAGCACGGCCGTCAGGGTGCGGCGTTCACGGGTGTGCTCGCCAACACCGTCGCCTCCTTCGCCCTCGGCGACTACGAGTGGCTCCTGCCGCTCGAGGCCGACGACGTCGTCGAACTCGTCGACCTCATGCGCGACCTGCGCAACACCGAAGCGCGCCGCCACGTGCGCGAAGAGGTGCCGTTCTTCACGGGCCGCCGTATCACGCCCGCCGAGGCATTGGAGGTGGTGCGCTGATGGCAGCCATGAACCTGGGGAGCACCGGAGCCGAGGCCCCCGAGCGCATCGTCCGCGGCGCGACCGACGCCGCAGCGGCCGGTCCTGAGCACGTCTCCGAGCCGACGGACTACGACGCCATCCTCCTCGCCGGCTTCGGCGGGCCCGAGGGCCAGGACGACGTCATCCCGTTCCTCCGCAACGTCACACGCGGGCGCGGGATCCCCGAGGAGCGTCTCGAAGAGGTCGCGCACCACTACCGCCACTTCGGCGGCGTCAGCCCCATCAACGACCAGAACCGTGCGCTCAAGGCGGCCCTGGAGCTCGAACTCGCGTCCCGTGGCATCGACCTCCCGGTCCTCTGGGGCAACCGCAACTGGGATCCGTACCTGCGCGACGCGCTGACCGAGGCGCACGAGCGCGGCTTCACGAAGCTCATCGCGATCGCCACGAGCGCCTACTCCTCGTACTCGAGCTGTCGGCAGTACCGCGAGGACTTCGCGATCGCCGTCGACGAGACGAACCTCCAGGGCGAGATCCAGATCGACAAGGTGCGTCAGTTCTTCGACCACCCCGGCTTCGTGACCCCGTTCATCGACGGTGTCCGTGAGGCGATCGCCGAGTACCTGCGCGAACAGCCCGAGCTCTCCGCCGAGACGGAGATCGAGGTGCTCTTCGCGACGCACTCGATCCCCACCGGCGACGCCGCGCGCTCCGGCCCCGACTTCCGCGGCTTCGGCGACCACGGGGCGTACGAGGCCCAGCACCTCGCGGTGGCCGAGGTCGTCATGGCGAACGCCATCGACCAGCTCCGTGAGGCCGGTGTCCTCGGTGGCGCGGTCGGCAGCGGTGTCTCGGTGCCGTGGCAGCTCGTCTACCAGTCCCGGTCGGGCCCGCCCAGCATGCCGTGGCTCGAGCCCGACATCAACGACGCGATCGCCGAGCTGCCCGCCGCCGGCCGCAAGGCGATCGTCATCGTGCCGCTCGGCTTCGTGAGCGACCACATGGAGGTCATGTGGGACCTCGACAACGAGGCCATCGAGACGGCTGGCGAACACGGCCTGGCCGCCGTCCGCGTCCCGACGCCGGGCACCGCCGCCGCCTACGTCAAGGGACTCGTCGACCTCGTCCTCGAGCGCCGCGACGGCACGCCCGTCGAGGAACGACCGCACATGACCGACCTCGGCCCCTGGTACGACGTCTGCCGCCCCGGGTGCTGCGAGAACGCCCGGCTGGGCTTCAAACCGGCGTTCTCGGGGATCGCCCCATGACCCTTCGTATCGGAACCCGCGGCAGCGCCCTGGCGCTGGCGCAGACCGGTCATGTGGCCGACGCCCTCACGGCGGCCACCGGTGAGGACGTCGAGATCGTCACCGTCACGACGCAGGGCGACACGAGTCGTGAGTCGCTCTCGACCATCGGCGGGACGGGCGTGTTCGTCAACGCGCTCCGCGACGCCCTGCTCGACGGCGCGTGCGATCTCGTCGTGCACTCCTTGAAGGACCTCCCGACGGCTCCGGCCGAGGGCTTCACGATCGCCGCCATGCCGATGCGCGAGGATCCACGCGACGCGCTGTGCGCCTCGGACGACCGCTCGCTCGACGACCTGCCGCAGGGGGCCAGGATCGGCACCGGCTCACCGCGACGGATCGCCCAGCTGAAGCGCATCCGGCCCGACCTCGAGGTCGTCGACATCCGCGGCAACATCGACACCCGCCTGCGCCGCATCGACGACGACCTCGACGCCGTCGTCCTCGCGGCCGCCGGTCTCACCCGCCTCGGACGGCTCGATGCCGTCACCGGGCTCTTCGACCTCGACACCTGGCCGACCGCGCCGGGGCAGGGGGCGCTCGCGATCGAGTGCCTCGACGACGACGAGTCGTCCATCGCCGGTTCCATCGCGCTGCTCGACCACGCGCCGAGCCGATGGCAGGCCACGGCGGAACGGGCCGTGCTCCGTCGACTCGAGGCCGGTTGCTCGGCCCCCGTCGGCGCCGCAGCGTGGCTCGATGACGAGGACCTCGTGCTGCAGGCCGCCGTCTACTCACTCGACGGCACCGAGATGATCCACCGGGAGAGCCGCGCGGAGGGGTTCTCCGGCGACGGACACGGGCGGGAGCTGCTGCAAGCGGCCGACGCGCTGGGTGTCTCGCTCGCGGACGAGCTCATCGAGGCCGGCGCAGCCGACCTCGCCCCGCTGGGAGGCGCTGCGTGAAGGACTGGACGAAGTCGAACACCGTTCCCACCGCCACCAAGCCGCTCGGCGGGTGGCGCGTCCTCGTGCCGCGCGGCGGTCCGTGGGGCGATTCGGTCGCCGGGACGGTCCGTGGCAAGGGCGGGTCGCCCGTCGTCGCCCCGATGATCAACTTCGCCAGCACCGACGACCCGGAGACCCTCGGGACCGCGCTCGCGGCGCTCGAGGCGGGCGAGTTCGACTGGCTCACCGTGACGAGCGCGACCACGGTCGACGTGCTGTCCTCGCAGCGGATCCGGATCCCCGAGACGACGAGGGTCGCCGCCGTCGGCGAGACCACCGCTGCCGCACTCACCGCCGTCGGCTACAGCGTCGACCTCGTGCCGGCGAAGGACAACTCCGCCAAGGGCATGGTGCAGGAGCTCACGGCGCTCGAACCGCACCCGAAGCGCATCCTCACGCTCCGCTCGGCCATCGCCAAGCCGCTCCTTACGGAGGGCCTGATCGCCGCCGGGCACGACGTCCAGTCCGTCGTCGCCTACCGCACGGTCGGTGTCCCGGTCGCCGAGAAGATCGTCGCCGACGTCGCCAGCGGCCGGGTGCGTGCCATCCTCGTCACCTCGGGCAGCGTGGCGGAGCAGGTCCGTTCGCAGTTCCCCGAGATCCCCGAGAGCACCGTCATCGCCGCGATCGGACCCCGCACGGCTCGTGACGCCCGAGGCTACGGGCTCCGGGTCGACGTCGTGGCGGAGCAGCAGACGGTCGACTCGCTGATCGAGGCGATCGTGTCCGTGGCGCTCAGCCAGAAGCGCGACGAGGACGCCGGCGACGAGAACCGCTGACCGGCTTCACGCCCTGCGCGAACCGGGAGGGCGCGTCGGCGGCGGCGCGTAGGCTGGACGGGTGAGCATTCCCGAGACCCGTCCCCGTCGTCTCCGGCAGCAGCCGGCCATCCGTCGCCTCGTCAGCGAGACGCGACTCGACCCGGCGGAGCTGGTGCTCCCCATGTTCGTGCGGGAGGGCGTCTCCGAGCCGGTCGAGATCTCCTCGATGCCGGGCGTCCGGCAGCACACCGTCGACAGCGCCAAGCGGGCCGCCGCCGAGGCGGCAGCGGCCGGCATCGGTGGGGTCATGCTCTTCGGCGTCCCGGCCGAGCGCGACGCTGTGGGTTCCGGCGCGACCGACCCCGACGGCATCCTCAACGTCGCGACCCGTGCGCTCGTCGCCGAGGTGGGCGACGCCCTGGTCGTGCAGACCGACCTCTGCCTCGACGAGTTCACCGATCACGGACACTGCGGCGTCCTCGACGACCGCGGGCGCGTCGACAACGACCGCACGCTCGACCGTTACCGCGACATGGCGCTGGCCCAGGCCGAGTCGGGTTCGGCCCTCCTCGGGCTCTCGGGCATGATGGACGGCCAGGTCGCCGCCGTCCGCGAGACGCTCGACGCCGCCGGGTTCGACGACACGATCATCCTCGCCTACTCGGCGAAGTTCGCATCCGCGCTCTACGGGCCGTTCCGCGAGGCCGTGGACTCGCAACTGCAGGGCGACCGCCGCACCTACCAGCTCGACCCCGCCAACCGTCGTGAGGGTCTGCGCGAGGCCCTCATCGACGAGGCCGAGGGCGCCGACATCGTCATGGTGAAGCCCGCGGGGAGCTTCCTCGACGTCCTGGCCGACGTGGCGGACACGGTGTCGATCCCGGTCTGGGCGTACCAGGTGTCCGGTGAGTACGCCATGATCGAGGCCGCCGCCCGGCAGGGCTGGATCGACCGTCGACGCGCGATCGAGGAGTCGGTGCTGTCCATCAAGCGCGCCGGAGCCGAGGTCGTCCTGAGCTACTGGGCCGTCGAACTCGCCGGTTGGTTGGATGAGGCGCGCGGCCTGCGTGCAGGAGGAACCCGATGAACGACGCAGCATTCGTCAGAGCCCAGCGGTCGATCCCCGGTGGGGTGAACTCGCCCGTCCGCGCCTTCCGCTCGGTCGGCGGTACGCCGCGGTTCATGGTGTCCGCGACCGGTCCCTACATCACCGACTCCGAGGGAGTGGAGTACGTCGACCTCGTGAGCGCCTGGGGCCCCGCGCTCCTCGGACACGCGCACCCGCAGGTCGTCGAGGCCGTGCAGGCCGCTGCGGCCCGCGGTCTCTCCTTCGGCGCGTCCACCCCGGCCGAGACCGAGCTCGCGGAGCTCGTCAAAGAGCGCGTCCAGGCGTCCGGTGTCGCGCCGATCGAGAAGCTGCGCATGGTCTCCACCGGCACCGAGGCGACTATGACGGCCATCCGCCTCGCGCGCGGTGCCACGGGTCGCAGTCTCATCGTGAAGTTCGCCGGCCACTACCACGGCCACTCCGACGGCCTGCTCGCCGAAGCGGGATCGGGCGTCGCGACCCTCGCCCTGCCGGGGTCCGCCGGGGTCACCGCCGAGACGGCCGCCCAGACGATCGTCGTCCCGTACAACGACCGGTCGGCACTCCGCGAGGTCTTCGCCGAGCGTGGTCAGGACATCGCCGCGATCATCATGGAGGCGGCCTCCGCCAACATGGGCGTCGTGCCGCCGGCTCCGGGGTTCAACGCGAGCGTCGTGAAGCTCGCGCACGAGTACGGCTCGCTGGTCATCATCGACGAGGTGCTCACCGGGTTCCGCGTCTCCTCCGCCGGTTGGTGGGGGCTCGACAACCGCGGACTCGCCGCCGTCGCACCGGGCACGGAGCCCGTGCCGGGCGCCGAGGCCTGGGAGGCCGGCAACCACGCCGTCGCCAACTCGACCGGTGCCATCAGCATCCCCGTCGGTGTGTACCAGCCCGACCTCTTCACCTTCGGCAAGGTCATCGGTGGCGGCATGCCCCTCGCCGCGCTGGGTGGGCGCGCCGAGCTCATGGACCTGCTGGCGCCGACCGGCCCGGTCTACCAGGCCGGGACGCTCTCGGGGAACCCGGTGGCCCTCGCCGCCGGCATCGAGACGTTGCGCCTCGCCGACCAGAACGTCTACCGTCGGGTCGATGCGGCGGCCGCGATCGTGTCCGAGGCGACCTCGAACGCACTCACGGAGGCCGGGGTCGCGCACACCGTGCAACGCGCCGGGAACCTGTTCTCCTTCGCCTTCAGCGAGACGGCACCGACCGATTACGCCGCGGTCCTGCGGCAGGACGCCTTCCGGTACCCGGCCTTCTTCCACCGCATGCTCGACGCCGGGGTGTCGCTCCCGCCGAGCGTGTACGAGGCCTGGTTCGTCTCCGCGGCGCACGACGACGAAGCGATCGGACGCATCGTCGACGCCCTGCCCGCGGCGGCCCGCGCGGCTGCGGCGGCCATCCGCTGAGTCGGACGGTCGCCCCGCCGCCGACGTCGGCCGTCGCACAGGGCATGCGTTACCGCTTTGTGAACTTCCGGCAACGCGAACGTCGGTGGGGGTTGGCAGACTAGAGGCATGGCCTCCTTGCGTCTGCACCCCGACCGACTGGAGATCGAGCTGTCCGCGTACGACAAAGCGCTCTCGCTGCGTCGGAGCAACGTCGTCGTGCCACGGTCGAGCATCCGTTCCGCCACCATCACCGACGACCCGTGGATCTGGGTCCGGGGCATCCGAGCGCCCGGCACCGCGATCCCGTTGACGCTCGCCATCGGCCAGTGGAAGTTCCACGGTGGCATGGACTTCCTGGTCATCAAGGGCACCAAACCGTCGGTCGTCATCGATCTCGAAGACGCGGAGTACTCGCGGCTCATCATCACGACCCGTCGCAGCGCCGAGCTCATCGCGGCCCTCGACCTGCACTAGGACGAGCTGCCGGACGCACGGCGGTCTCGGCCGGGCCCGGATCGTGGGCCAGGGCACGGTGCCAGCGCATCCTGGCGCTGATCAGGGCCGTTCGCAACCATTTCCCTCGAACAGGGCACAAAACGACGTCTGACCGGTATTCTGGGCGCGCTCGAACCTCCGCAGATCCGCCTGTTCGAAAGGACCACAGCCATGTCGACTCCTCCTCCCGGTGAGTACCCCGGCCAGCCGCCGCAGGCTCCCCAGGCGCCGCAGCCCCCGAAGGATCAGTACGGCTCCGCTCCCGCGTACTCCGGCGGCGCAGCTCCCTCCGGCGACGCGACCGCCGGCAAGACGCTCGGCATCGTCGGGCTGATCCTCGCGTTCCTCGCTCCGCCGATCGGCCTCATCCTCAGCATCGTCGCACTGGTGCAGTCGAAGAACGCGGGTGTCAAGAACACGCTGGCGAAGGTCGGCCTCATCCTGTCGATCGTCTTCATCGTGCTGGCGATCATCGCGATCATCGCGGGTATCGCGATCGGTGCTGCGGCGTTCAACGAGGCATGTGAGTCCCTCGGGAGCGGTGTCCACACCGACGGCACGACCACCATCACCTGCCCGTAATCAGATGACATCCGGGCGATTGGGGAGTTGTCCCCATCGCCTGTCGGGTACCTAACCCACTACTGTTGGCTCGCGCCCGTGGCGCATCTACCATCCTCGAGAGGAACCATCATGACCAACGCACCCCAGTACAACGCCCCGCAGCAGCCGGGCGGCGCCCTGCCCGCCGACTACCCGGGCAAGACGCTCGGCCTCGTCGGCCTCATCCTCGCGATCGTCGTGCCGCTCGTCGGCCTGATCATCAGCCTCGTCGCGCAGAAGCAGTCGAAGGACGCCGGCTACCCGAACCAGCTCGCCAAGATCGGTGTCATCATCGGCATCATCCTCGTCGTGCTCGGCATCATCGGCGGCATCTTCTACGCCGTCGCGCTCGGCTCGGTCATGTCGACCGCCGGCTACTGAGTCTCAGCAGTCCCGTCGGCAGCGGCCGGTCGCCTTCGGGCACCGGCCGCTGTCGCGTTCCTGGAGCGCTGCGCGGTGTCCCTGTCTCAGGAGTCGGCCGGTGTGTCGCCCGGGTGGGCGTGCGCCGCACCGCAACTCTCCTGAGTTGGGGACGGCGGGTCGGGTGATGTCCCTGTCTCAGGAGTCGGCCGGTGTGTCGCCGGGGTGGGCGTGCGCCGCGCCGCAACTCTCCTGAGTTGGGGACGGCCGGGCCTGTTCCTTGGGCCCGATCAGGCGCGGACGTCGACGACGATCCGGCCGTGGACCGAGCCTGCGAGGACCCGCTCCGCCGCATCCGTCGCGTCGGCGAGGGGGACCGTCTCGGTCAGGGTGTCGAGGACATCGAGGTCGAGCGCGGTGGTAGCGCGCTCCCAGGCGGCCTGCCGCAGGGGGAGCGGTGCCTCGACGGAGTTCACGCCCGCGAGCGTGACTCCGCGGAGGATGAACGGCATGACCGACGTCGGGAGATCGGACCCACCGGCGAGACCACAGGCGGCGACCGTCCCGCCGTACTCGACCTGCGACAGGACCGTCGCGAGCGTCTGACCGCCGACGGAGTCGACGGCTCCCGCCCAGCGCTGGCTGCCGAGCGGGCGACCGGCCTCGGCGAACTCGGCGCGATCGACGATCGACGTCGCACCGAGCCGCCGCAGGGCGTCACCCAGCTCGTCGACCCGCCCCGTCGAGGCGGTGACTTCGAAGCCGGCGGCGGCCAGCAGTGCGATCGCGATGCCTCCGACGCCGCCACCCGCTCCTGTGACGAGCACGGGGAGCCCGCCGACGCGGACGGCGCCGGAGGTCGCGCTGCCGTGCTCGAGCGCGAGCACGGCGAGGGCCGCGGTGTACCCGGCTGTGCCGATCGCGGCGGCCTGTGCGCTCGAGACGTGGTCGGGGACGCGGACGAGCGCCTCGGACCGCACCTTCGCACGCTCGGATAGCCCGCCGTACCGGGTCTCGCTCAGGCCGTCGCCGAACAGGGCCACGCGGTCGCCGGCCGTCCACGCGGGATCACTCGACGCCGCGACGACGCCGACGAGGTCGATGCCCGCGACCATGGGGAACGACCGCACGACGCCCGGCTTCCCCGTGAGGACGAGGGCGTCCTTGTAGTTGATGCTCGAGTACTCGACGTCGACGGTGACGGCGGCGTCGGGCAGTGAGGCGTCGGGGAGGTCGCGGAGGTCGACCGTCCGGGTGGGTTTGCCACCCTCGTGCTCGACCTGCTCGACGAGGTATGCGCGGCCCATGGTGCTCCTGTCTCCGGTGCGGTGACCGGTCGGTGGCTGTCCGTCGAGCCTACGCCTCCCCGCCGAGGGGCCGCCTGGCGCGAGCCATCGCGCGCCGTGCCTAGGTGACGTCGCGGCGCCAGGTCGTGGCGTAGCCGATGAGCGCGACGATCACTCCGATGCCGAGGAGGACGAGTCCGCCCTGCCACCAGGCCAGCGCGTCCTGCTGCGCCGACATCATCGAGTAGAAGCTCGGCCCGACGAGGGCGTCCGTCGCGGCACCCGGCAGGAACCGGCCGATGGACGCGGTGATCTCCGAGAACGAGGAGGCGAGGCGCAGCAGCGGCTCGACGAACTGCGTGAAGGCCAGTACGACGATGATCGCGCCCACCTGGCTCGGCAGCACCGCCCCGAGACCGACACCGATCGCACCCCACAGGGCCATCGCGAGCACCGCACGGCCGATGAGCGCCCAGGTGTCGGAGTCGGTCAGCATCGGATCGATGCCGCTGATCGCCAGGGCGCCGCCGCCGAGACCGACGGACGCAACAAGCGCGATCACGCCGTACAGTGCGCCGACCCCGGTCAGCGCCAGGACCTTGCCGACGAGGACGTGACCGCGGTTCGGGTTGGCAAGGAACGTCGGCGTCAGGCTCTGATGCCGGAACTCGCCGGTCGTGGCGAGCGCACCGAGCAGGACGGGGAAGACGTAGCCGATGCTCGTCGCGAAGCCGTAGATGAGACCGGGTTGGGTGAGCATCTCGCTCGTCGCCTGCGCTCCGGCCCCGCTGGACTCGGCCGCGCCCGGGATGTTGGCGAAGAGGAGTGCGGCCCCGGCCGCGGCGAAACCGACGTACACGAACAGGATGAGCGCGAGGCCCCACCACACGCGGGTGGTGAACACCTTGAGGAACTCGGAGCGGATGGCTGCCAGAAGTGAGGTCATGCGTGGTCCTCCCCACCGCTGACGAGCGCGAGGAACGAATCCTCGAGCCCTGATCGATGCCGCGACAACGCACTGAGTGGAATGCCGGCGGCGAGCGCGACCCGGCCGATGTCGATCGCCTCCACGTCGTGCACGACGAGCCCCGAGCGGGCCTGGTCGAAGGTGTACCCCGCGGCGGTCAGCGCTGTGGCGAGCCGCTCGTGCTCCGGGGAGTTCACGACGACGCGCAGGGTGTCGGCGGCGTCAAGGCTCGCGAGGGTGCCCACGTGCGCGAGCCGCCCCTTCGCGATGATCACGACCTCGTCGACGGACTGCTGCACCTCGCTGAGCAGGTGCGAGCTGATGAGGACGGTCCGGCCCTCGGCCGCGAGCGCGGTGAGGAAGCCGCGGATCCACTTGATCCCCTCGGGGTCGAGCCCGTTGATCGGCTCGTCGAGGACGAGCACACCGGGGTCGCCGAGGAGCGCGGTCGCGAGGCCGAGCCGTTGTCGCATGCCGAGTGAGTACCCGGCGACGCGTCGGTCCGCGACGTCGAGCAGCCCGACCTGCGCGAGCACGAGGTCCACCCGGTTCGCCGGCAGACGCGCTGCCGAGGCGTGCACGCGCAGGTGGTTGCGGGCGGTGCGGCCGGGGACGAAGCTCGCCGCCTCGAGAGCCGCGCCGACGGTCGCGGCAGGCACCGGCAGCTTGGCGTAGGGGACGCCGCCGAACGTCGCGCTCCCGGACGTCGGTTGCACGAGGCCGAGCAGCATGCGCAGGGTCGTGGTCTTCCCGGCGCCGTTCGGGCCGAGGAAACCGGTGACCTTGCCCGGTTCCACGTGGAACGTCAGGTCGTCGACCGCCTGCACCGCCCCGAAGGATTTCGAGAGTCCGTCGAACTCGATCGTCACGCCAGCGGTCATCCGGTACCTCCCCAGGGGCGCGGCCGGATCCGCGCCTCGTCCCGCAACGCTATCGGGGCCGAGACCGGTTGCGCATCGGCCGCTCGGGGGAGATCCCGGTGCAGGCGCCTGTGGCCCCGTCTCAGGAGATGCCCGGCGTGGCGGGCTCGCATCGGGGCGACGCGCCGCACCTTTCCTGAGACAGGGACGGCGGAGCCGAGGACGAGGTCGGCTGCTACAGCCCGAGCGAGTCGAGCGACGCGCGGACGGCGGCGGCCGAGTCGGCGAACTGCTGTTCCTCGCGCGGCGACATCGCGACCTCGACCACCGACCGCACGCCCGAGCGGTCGACGATGCTCGGCACCGACAGGGCGACCCCGCTGACACCGTGGTACCCGTCGAGCACGGTGCTCACCGGCAGGATGGCGTGCTCGTCGCCGAGGATGGCCTCGACGATGCGTGCACCGGAGAGCCCGATCGCGTAGTTCGTCGCGCCCTTGCCCTCGATGACGCGATAGGCGGCCGTCCGGACGTCGACCGCGATCTCGTCGAGCTGCTGCTCCGTGAAGCGCGATCCGTCGGGCAGCTCCCAGTCGAGGATCGGGACGGGGCCGATGGTCGCCTGCGACCACAGCGGCAGTTCGCTGTCGCCGTGCTCGCCGACGATGAGTGCGTGCACCGCCGAGGTCGCGACACCCGCGTGCTCAGCGAGCAACCAGCGCAGCCGGGAGGTGTCGAGGACGGTGCCGGAGGAGAAGACGCGTTCGCGCGGCAGCCCCGTGATCTGCTGGGCGGCGACGGTGAGGACGTCGCACGGGTTCGTGACGAGCATGTAGACGGCGTCCGGCGCCTGCTCGACGAGTTTCGGGAGCAGCTGCTCGAGGATGCGGATGTTCGTGCCCGCGAGGTCGAGTCGGGTCTGGCCGGGCTCCTGCTTCGCGCCGGCCGTGATCACGACGACGTCCGCATCGGCCACGACCGAGATGTCGTCACCGCCCGTGATGCTGCTCGACCCGGTGAACTGCGTCCCGTGGGCGAGGTCGAGCACCTCGGCCGAGGCGCGCTTGCCGTCGATGTCGTAGAGCGCCACCCGCCGGGCGCTGCCGCGGATGAGCGAGGCGTAGGCGAGGGACGAACCGACGCTCCCCGCCCCGATGATGGCCAGTTTCGACTTCGTGCGAGCACCCATGGCTCCATTTTGGCAGGGGCGGATGTGCGCGGTCAGGGCGAGGCGCGACGGGTGTCGGGTTGTCTCGATGTCGAGGTATCTGCCCTTCGACAGGCTCAGGGACCGGACCGCCACACCCTCCGGTCACTGAGCCGCACCTTTCGGTCACTGAGCCTGTCGAAGTGCCTCCGCCAACCACCGGTTCCGCGACTCGATGAGTCGTCGCAGGTGCCGGGTGAGCGCGACGTGTTCGGCCACGACCCCGAGCGGACCGAAGGGCGCTGCGAACGTGACGTCGTCGAGCATGATGGTCCGCGCCGTCCCCATCGGTCGCTCCAGCGGTTCGAAGAGGTGGACGTGGCGGAACGTCCGGAAGGGACCGGACACCTGTTCGTCGGTGAACCGGTGGGGTTCCTCGAACGCGGTGATCCGACTCGTCATCGTCCACGGCACACCGAAGTGCTTCGCCCGCCAGGTGACGGTCTCACCGAGGCCGATCAGCCCGGAGGTCACGCCGCCGACCGCCCGTTCACCGGTGTCCGCCATCGAGCCGAGGTGGGCGTCGATCGACCGCGAGAGGTCGAAGGCCTGCTGCATCGTCCCGTCGAGCTCGGTGCGGAGGCGGAAGTGGGCGGTCATGACGGTGGCGGCTCAGGCGGGCTGGCCGGTGCGAGCATCAGCGGAGACGGCGGCCCCGGTGTGCACGGCGCATCGCGGGCCGCCGTCGGGCCCGTCCGCGTGCGCCTCGCACACGACCAACTGTGTCTTGCATGAGGGATCGGCGCAGTTCTGCAGGTGCTTCGTCGAGGCGTCGCAGACGACGCAGTGCCCGATGACGGCCGCGTGATCGCTGAACTCGAGCGAGCCACGCTTGTCGAACACGTACAGGGATCCCTCCCACAGGCCGTCGTCGCCGAACTGCTCGCCGTACCGGACGATGCCGCCGTCGAGCTGGTACACCTCGCCGAACCCTCGCGATCGCATGAGTCCCGAGAGCACCTCGCAGCGGATGCCGCCCGTGCAGTAGGTGACGACCGGCTTGTCCTTGAGGTGGTCGTACTTGCCGCTGTCGAGCTCGGCGACGAAGTCACGAGTGGTCGCGACGTCGGGGACGACCGCGCCGGCGAACCGTCCGATCTCGGCCTCGAACGCGTTCCGACCGTCGAAGAACACGACGTCGTCGCCACGCTCCGCGACGAGCTCGTGCAGTTCCGTGGGCTGCAGATGCACCCCGCCGCCGGTGACGCCGTGCTCGCCGACCACGAGCTCACCGGGGGCGCCGAAGGACACGATCTCCTCGCGCACCTTCACGCTGAGCTTCGGGAAGTCGCTACTCCGTCGCCAGGGCGCGGGCCGGTGCCTGGCCGTGCGGACGGGGTCGTCCTCGTCGAAGCCGGAGCCGTCGCTCCACTTCACATCGAGGTCGCGGAACGCGGGGTGCTCCTTCGTCTTCCGGACGTAGAGCTTGCAGGCGTCGAGCTCGCCGCCGACGGTGCCGTTGATGCCGTCCTTCGAGATGAGGATGCGACCACGGAGACCGAGCGACTCGCAGAGGTCGCGCTGCCACAGCCGGATCGCCTCCGGGTCCGCCAGGGGAGCGAACGCGTAGTAGAGGAGGATCTTCGGGTCGGCCACCGCTCAATCGTACGTGGCGCCGACCGCGGATCGTCGGGCCGGTCCAGCGGACACGGACGTTCCGGCCCCTCGCTTGTCGAAGGGCCACAACCGCCGCCGTCCGCGCAGGCGCCAGGCCTAGGGTGGACGCAGACCTCGAAGGAGATGGCTATGCGCACTGCAGTGATCGTCGACGCGATCCGGACGCCGTCCGGCCGGGGCAAACCGGGCGGTGCGCTGAACGCCGTGCACCCGACGGACCTCCTCGCCGGCACGATCCGCGCGCTCGTGGAGCGGACCGGCATCGATCCCGCGGTCGTCGAGGACGTCTACGCCGGCTGCGTCACCCAGTCCGGCGAGCAGGGGCAGAACATCGCGCGGAACGCGGCGCTCGCCGCAGGCCTCCCGCAGGAGACGCCCGGCACCACCATCGACCGGCAGTGCGGCTCCAGCCAGCAGGCCACCACCTTCGCCGCACAGAGCGTCATGTCGGCGGGCAACGACGTCGTCATCGCCTGCGGGGTCGAATCGATGAGTCGAGCGCCGATGGGCTCCAACGTGCAGGGTGCAGACCCCTTCGGCTCCGAGCTCCGAGCCCGCTTCCCCGAGGGCCTCGTCGGCCAGGGCGTCTCCGCCGAACTCATCGCCGCCCGCTGGAACCTCAGCCGCGATGAACTCGACGCCTTCGCCGCCCGTTCCCACGAGCGCGCCGCCGCGACCTGGGCGTCCGGCGGTTTCGACGGCGAGGTCGTCGCCGTCACCCTCCCCGGCGGCTCCGTCGTCACGACCGACGAGACGGTCCGTGCTGGGACGACCCCCGAGGCGCTCGCCGGACTCCCCGCCGTCTTCCGCGACGAGCGGCTCGCGGCGCGCTTCCCCGAGATCGCCTGGCGGATCACGCCGGGGAACGCCT
Organism: Plantibacter sp. MDV22-iso1; assembly: GCF_058408345.1. Lineage (NCBI taxonomy): Bacteria > Bacillati > Actinomycetota > Actinomycetes > Micrococcales > Microbacteriaceae > Plantibacter > Plantibacter sp. MDV22-iso1. The sequence continues at coordinate 806,747 of NZ_JBZVDY010000002.1, read as the reverse complement.
CACCGCTCACCGACGGCGCCTCCGCCGCGCTCGTCATGAGCGAGGTCCGGGCACTCGAGCTGGGGCTGACGCCGCGTGCGCGCTTCGTCTCCTTCGCCGCGGTCGGGAGCGACCCGATCGAGATGCTCACCGGAATCCTTCCCGCCACCCGCCGCATCCTCGGGCGCAGCGGGCTCGACATCGACGACATCGACGCGTTCGAGGTCAACGAGGCGTTCGCGTCCGTCCCGCTCGCCTGGCAACGCGAGTTCGGGGTGGACGACGACCGGCTCAACCCGCGTGGCGGGGCGATCGCCCTCGGACACCCGCTCGGCGCCTCCGGGACGAAGCTCCTCGCCACCCTCCTCGGCCAGCTCGAGGCGACCGGCGGGCGCTACGGTCTGCAGACGATGTGCGAGGGCGGCGGCATGGCCAACGCGACGATCATCGAGCGCCTCTGACGGGCGCGCCCACCACGTGAAGGGAACCACGACATGGATGTGACCGGTAGTTCGGCGATCGTCACCGGCGGCGCCTCGGGACTCGGTTTCGCGACCGCGACGCGGCTGGCCGGTGCCGGCGCGCGCGTCGTGCTCGTCGACCTCCCCGGTTCACCAGGGGCAGAGCGGGCCGAGGAGCTCGGTGGGTTCGCGACCTTCGTGCCCGCCGACGTCGCCGACGGTGAGCAGGTGCAGGCGGCGGTCGAAGCGGCGGTGTCGCGTGGACCGCTGCGGGTCGTCGTGAACTGTGCCGGCATCGCGCCACCGGCGAAGGTGCTCGGCCGCGACGGTCCGGCGGACCTCGGCGCCTTCGAACGCGTCCTCCGCGTCAACGTCCTCGGCACCTTCAACGTCATCCGGCTCACGGCCGAGGCGATGCAGTACAACGATCCGGACGGTGATCCCGTCGACGGCGCCGGAGACCGCGGCGTCATCATCAACACCGCGTCCGTCGCAGCCTTCGACGGACAGATCGGCCAGCCCGCCTACGCCGCGTCCAAGGGGGCGGTGCATTCGATGACGTTGCCGATCGCCCGCGAGCTGGCGCGCTTCGGGATCCGGGTCGTGACGATCGCACCCGGCATCATGGAGACGCCCATGCTCGCCGGACTGCCCGAGGCGGCGCAGGAGTCGCTCGGGCACCAGGTGCCGTACCCGGCCCGCCTCGGCCGTCCCGACGAGTACGCCGCACTCGCGCTGCACATCGTCGAGAACGGCTACCTCAACGGTGAGACGATCCGCCTCGACGGCGCGATCCGGATGGCGCCGAAATGACCGGCTCTCCGATGCCGACGAACCCATCCACCGACCAGGGAGCCACTCCGTGACCAGCGACGACACCATCCTCTTCGAGGTGAGCGACGGCCTCGCGCACCTCACGCTCAACCGGCCCGCGAGCCTCAACGCGATCGACGACCGTGCGGCCAGACGGTGGCGCGACCTCGCCCTCGAGATCGCGGAGCGCGACGACGTCGGGGCGGTCCTGTTCGACGCCAACGGACCCGCGTTCTGCGCGGGCGGCGACGTCCTCGCGATGTCGCGGATGGGTGACGGCAGCGCAGGATCGACGGGCGCCTTCGTCACCGAGCTCGCCGACATCATCCACGAGGGCCATCGGACGCTGCAATCGGTCGCGAAGCCGATCGTCGCCGCCGTCCAGGGCGCCGTCGCCGGCGGCGGACTGGGGTTCATGCTCGTCGCCGACGTGATCATCGCATCCGACCGGGCGAAGTTCGTCAGTAAGTACGCCGACATCGGCCTCACGCCCGACTGCGGCGTGAGCACCCTGTTGCTCGAGGCGGTCGGCATGCGTCGGGCGCTCGAGCTCACCCTCGGGCCGCGGATGCTGAGCGCGGACGAAGCACTCGACTGGGGGCTCGTGACCGAGGTGGTCCCCGCCGAGCATCTCGACGCCCGTGCCCGCGAGGTGGCCGCGTTCTGGTTGGCCGGAGCCACGGCCGCGTTCGGTCAGGCGCGGCGGCTGCTGCGCGAGAGCGTCGGCCGCGGCTATCAGGACGCCCTCGACGACGAAGCCCGCACGATCGGTGCGGCGATCGAGACACCCGAGTCGGTCGCGCGCGTCGCGGCGTTCGCCGCCGCGTCGGCGAAACGCTCGGCTGCGTCGACCACCACCACCCCGAAGGAGCCCACCGCATGACCACCCTCGCCGGCAAGACCATCCTCATGTCGGGCGGCAGCCGCGGCATCGGCCTCGCGATCGCCCTGCGTGCCGCCCGCGACGGTGCGAACGTCGCGATCCTCGCCAAGACCGACACCCCCGATCCCCGCCTCGAGGGGACGATCCACACCGCAGCGGACGCGATCCGCGAGGCCGGTGGGCAGGCGCTCCCGATCCTCGGTGACGTCCGGAACGACGACGACATCACGCGGGCCGTGTTCGAGACCGCCGGTGAGTTCGGCGGCATCGACATCGTCGTCAACAACGCGAGCGTCATCAGCCTCGCTCGGACCCTCGATCTCGACGCGAAGCGGTACGACCTCATGCAGGACGTGAACGTGCGGGGCACCTTCATGCTGTCGCGGGCGGCCATCCCTATGCTGAAGGACGCGGAGAACCCGCACATCCTGTCACTGTCACCGCCGCTCAACCTCGACCCGAAGTGGCTCGGCGCGCACACCGGCTACACACTCGCGAAGTACGGCATGTCGATGGTGACGCTCGGTCTCGCGGCCGAGTTCGGACGCGACGGCATCGCCGCGAACACGCTCTGGCCGAAGACGACGATCAAGACGGCGGCGGTCGGCAACATCCTCGGCGGCGAGGCCCTCCTGGCGAAGAGTCGCACCCCGGAGATCTACGCCGACGCGGCCTACGAGGTCCTGACGGCGTCGGCGCGTGAGCTCACGGGTCGGTCGCTCATCGTGGAGGACGTCCTCGCGGAGGCCGGGGTCACCGACCTCGCGAAGTACTCACCGGGCGTCGACGAGTCGGAGCTCTACCCCGACATCTTCCTGTAGCGGACGGCTCGCCCTGTCCGCTCACGGCAGAACGCGTGCTCCCCGAGCCTGGCCGACCCGCGCCTACAGTGAGAGCACGCGGTCACGGAGCCCGCGCCCGCAGCCGGAAGGAGTCGCCATGTTGTACCGCGAAGCCCTCGGCGCGGCCCTGCGCACGCGTCGACTCGAACAGGGGCGCACCCTGCAGGACGTCGCGACCGCCGCAGCCGTCTCGACGCCCTACCTGTCGGAGATCGAACGCGGCCGGAAGGACGCCTCCTCCGAGGTGGTGGTGACCATCGCCGACGCGCTCCGCACCCGCCTCGACGCGCTCATGTTCGACATCGCGGACCGCTTCGAGACCGCGGCGGCTCCGATCGTCGTCGACCTGCCGCTGGCCGAGGACGTGCTCGCCGATGCGACGATCACTCCGCTGCGCCCCGCGGCCGACCCGCAGCTGCTCGCCGCCTGACGCCGACCGTCGGCGATCGTCCGGACACGGTGCTTCATCCCGTCCGGTGACTGCCCGTCGCTCGCTCGGCCCACCGCTCCCTCCGTCAGCCGCGGGCGAGTGCCTCGAAGGTCTCGTTGAGGAGCGGCTCGGCCGTCTCCCACGTCGTGTCCGCATCCCAGGCACCGAGGTCGGTGACCTCGGTGTGGCGGCCGGCCTGGTGCTTCGGCTCGGGATCGCCCGGGAGCCGCAGCCGCTGGGTGAACCCTCCGGTCGTCCGGTCGAAGTCGAGCACGTGGAAGGCGACGTTCCGGTTCCAGTCCTCGGACGGCCACGAGATGAAGTTCACGCGCACCCGCTCAGCGGACAGCGGCCCCTCGGCGACGTAACTGCCGGGGTGGTCCTCGCCCGGCGACAGGATGCGGTACGCGCCGTTCGAGCAGTACAGCAGCAGGGCCGGCACGAACGGCTTCTCCGCGAACAGTTCGGTGTAGTGGAGCGCCTCGGCTCGAACCACGTCGCCGAACAGGTGCGGGGTCTGCGGTACCCCAGGGGTGTGCATCGGCACGGTCGTCTCCTTCGGTTCGTCAGGGGTCGGTATGCGTGTCACTCTGGCCGCGGCCGCCGTATGCGCGGTGTACGCGGGCTGGGTGGATGCGGAGAACGACGCTGGTATTCCACGGTGCCAGGAGATCGGCGCGACAGCAGGACCGTTCCACGCGAAATGTCCTGTTCCCAGGCGGTTCTCCTGCTGCGGCGCGACGGACCCGCGGGCGTAGGCTGGAGGATGCGACGCCCCGCAGCACACTCGGACGGGCCGCACCCGAAAGGAACACCCGTGATCCAGCACCACCTGCGCGTCCATCGCAGCGACGAGAACCTCGCCCGCGAAGGACAGCTCGCCTGGCAGCTCGCCCGCGTCGCGACCGATCCGGTGGAGGTGACGCCCGAGGTCGTCGACATGATCATCAACCGGGTGATCGACAACGCCGCCGTCGCAGCCGCCTCGCTCACGCGCCGGCCCGTCTCCTCGGCTCGCGCCCAGGCGCTCAGCCACCCCGTCAGCACCGGCGGCGACGGTGCCACGGTGTTCGGGCCCCACCTCGCCCGCCGCGTCTCCCCGGAATGGGCCGCCTGGGCCAACGGCGTCGCCGTGCGCGAGCTCGACTTCCACGACACCTTCCTCGCCGCCGAGTACTCGCACCCGGGCGACAACATCCCGCCCATCGTCGCGGTGGCCCAGCACGTCGGTTGCACGGGCGCCGACCTCGTCCGAGGGATCGCGACCGGCTACGAGATCCAGATCGACCTCGCGAAGGCGATCAGCCTGCACCGACACAAGATCGACCACGTCGCACACCTCGGCCCGAGCGCCGCCGCCGGCATCGGCACGATGCTCGGCCTCGACCAGGCCACCATCCACCAGGCGATCGGCCAGGCACTCCACACCACGACGGCCACTCGCCAGTCGCGCAAGGGCGAGATCTCCACCTGGAAGGCGCACGCTCCCGCATTCGCCGGCAAGATGGCGGTCGAGGCCGTCGACCGGGCCATGCGCGGCGAGACCAGCCCGTCACCGATCTACGAGGGCGAGGACGGCGTGGTCGCCTGGCTGCTCGACGGCCCCGACGCCTCCTACGACGTCCCGTTGCCCGGCGCCGGTGAGCCGAAGCTCGCGATCCTCGACTCCTTCACGAAGGAGCACTCGGCGGAGTACCAGGCGCAGGCGTGGATCGACCTCGCCCGCAAGCTGCACCACGAGCACCCGGAAGTCCTCGTGCCCGGAGCCGTGGACCGCATCGTCCTCCACACCTCGCACCACACGCACTACGTCATCGGCTCCGGCGCGAACGACCCGCAGAAGTACGACCCGACGGCGTCGCGCGAGACGCTCGACCACTCCATCCCCTACATCGTCGCGGTGGCGCTGCAGGACGGCGCGTGGCACCACGTCGACTCCTACCGTCCCGAACGCGCCACCCGCGCTGACACCGTCGAGCTGTGGCACCGGATCTCGACGGCGGAGGACCCTGAGTGGACGCGCCGCTACCACTCGCTCGACCCGGCCGAACAGGCGTTCGGCGGGCGCATCGAGATCACGCTCACGGACGGGTCGACCATCGTCGACGAGATCGCCGTCGCCGACGCCCACCCGCTCGGAGCCCGGCCGTTCGCGCGCGCCGACTACGTCCACAAGTTCCGCACGCTCGCCGCCGACGTCCTCGATGCGGAGGAGATCGAGCGTTTCCTCGCGCTCGCCGAACGCCTCCCGGAGCTCGACGCCGACGAGGTCAAGCAGCTGAGCATCCAGGCCGCCTCCGGGGTCCTCGCCTCGGCACCCCACCCGACCGGCCTGTTCTGATGCCGGCCGACCTCCAGAAGGGACCGTGCTGATGCTGTACAGCGAGACCACGCCGGCAGAGAAGCGCCGGCTGTTCCGGGAGCGACTCGCCACCGGTGAGCTGCTGCGCTTCCCGGGCGCGTTCAACCCGCTCTCGGCGAGGCTCATCGAGCAGAAGGGCTTCGACGGCGTCTACATCTCCGGCGCGGTGCTCTCCGCCGACCTCGGGCTGCCCGACATCGGACTGACGACCCTCACCGAGGTCGCCGGTCGCGCCAAGCAGATCGCCCGGATGACCGAGCTGCCCGCGATCGTCGACGCCGACACCGGCTTCGGGGAGCCGATGAACGTCGCGCGCACCGTCCAGGAGATCGAGGACGCCGGGCTCGCCGGGCTCCACATCGAAGACCAGGTCAACCCGAAGCGCTGCGGCCACCTCGACGGCAAGCAGGTCGTCGACACCTCCACCGCACTCGGCCGGATCCGTGCCGCCGTCGACGCCCGGCGCGATGCGAACCTGCTCATCATGGCGCGCACCGACATCGCCGCCGTCGACGGGCTCGACGCCGCGATCGACCGGGCCAAGCAGCTCGTCGACGCCGGAGCCGACGCGATCTTCCCCGAGGCGATGCGGTCGCTCGAGGAGTTCGCCGCCGTCCGCGACGCGGTCGACGTGCCGATCCTCGCCAACATGACGGAGTTCGGCAAGAGCGAGCTGTTCACGAGTCAGCAGCTCGCCGATGTGGGCGTGAACCTCGTCATCTGGCCGGTGTCGCTCCTCCGCATCGCGATGGGTGCCGCGGGTCGTGCGCTCGACACGCTGAACGACGAGGGCTCGCTCACGAGCAAGCTCGGTGAGATGCAGCACCGTGCCGACCTCTACGAACTGATCGACTACGAGGGCTACAACCGCTTCGACACCTCGGTCTTCAACTTCACCATCGACCGGTAGGCGTCCCCTCACCGGTGAACACCACCTGGGTCTCCGCTCCCCGAGCTTGTCGAGGGGCGAGCCGGGTGCCAAGCTCGACCGACGCGCGCAGGACGCGCGCAGGCAGTACGCAAAGGAGCAACGCATGACCGAAGCGACCAGTGACATCAAGAAGGGTCTCGCCGGCGTCGTCGTCGACGTGACGAGCGTCTCGAAGGTGAACCCGGAGACGAACTCGCTGCTCTACCGCGGGTATCCGGTCCAGGAGCTCGCCGAGCACTGCAGCTTCGAGCAGGTCGCGTACCTGCTCTGGAACGGTGAACTGCCCACGGGGGCCGAACTCGCGGAGTTCACGTCGTCGGAGCGGGGCCAGCGCGCACTCGACGACAACGTCAAGGCGGCCATCGACCTCCTCCCGACGACGAGCCACCCGATGGACGCCCTCCGGACGGCGGTCAGCGTGATCGGTGCGAACGATCCGACCGCCGAGACGAACACCCCTGAGGCCAACGCGGTGAAGGCCGCGAGCCTGTACGCGAAGCTGCCCGCGATCGTCGCGTACGACCAGCGCCGCCGCCATGGTCTCGAGCTCGTCCCGCCGCGCGACGACCTCGGCTACAGCGCCAACTTCCTCTTCATGACCTTCGGCGAAGAGGCCGATCCGGTCGTCGTCGACGCGTTCGACGTGTCGATGATCCTCTACGCGGAGCACTCCTTCAACGCGTCGACGTTCACCGCCCGGGTCATCACCTCGACCCTCAGCGACCTGTACTCGGCGGTCACCGGAGCGATCGGCGCGCTCAAGGGCGCCCTGCACGGTGGGGCGAACGAGGCCGTCATGCACGTCTTCGACGAGATCGGGACCGCTGACCAGGCCAGCGCCTGGCTCGACGCGGCGCTCGCCGAGAAGCGCAAGATCATGGGCTTCGGACACCGGGTCTACAAGAACGGCGACTCGCGCGTGCCGACGATGCTCAAGGCGCTCGAGCGGCTCGCCGAGCACTACGGCAAGCCCGAGATCCTCGAGCTGTACACGACGCTCGAAGCGGACATGGTCGCGCGGAAGAACATCAAGCCGAACCTCGACTACCCCTCGGGCCCGGCGTACAACCTGATCGGGTTCGACACGGCCACGTTCACGCCGCTGTTCGTCGCCGCTCGGATCGTCGGGTGGACGGCGCACATCGCCGAGCAGCTCGCGTCGAACGCGCTCATCCGTCCGCTGTCCGAGTACGTCGGGCTCGACGAGCGGCACGTGCCGACCGACTGAGGGACGAGTTCTCCACAGATTCGGCGGCAGCCCCCATGGCGATATTCCAGATGAGTAGCCTCGGTCCTCGTGACTGCTCTGATTCGTGCTCCGCGCTCCTTGCTCCTGCGATCCACGCTCTCGGCCCTCGCCGCTGCGACCATCCTGCTCACCGCGGTGGGAGTCCCGGTCCCGGCGTCCGCCGCTCCGCCCGTCGGTTCCATCGCCGACCCCCAGGAGCACGACGACGGACCCCGTGACGCGTTCGGCACCGGGGACGTCCCCGGTGCGCCGGACGCCGTGGCCCCTTCGGCAGGCACCTCGAGGGTGATCGGCAAGCTCGTCCTGCAGAACCGGTCCAGTGGATCCTCGGCGTACGTCGGGCTCTCCGCGCCGGAGTCGGGTCGGAACGTCCAGCGGCTGTACTCCTCCTCGGTGGGCGGAGCAGCGTCGCTCGCGGGAACGTATTCCCTCCCTTCCGTCGGTGCGGCCGGGCCGATCACCGGCGTGGGAGCCTCCTCGACGCTCTGCCTGACGCCCGCCGGCGACGGCTCCCGGGCGTTCGTCGCAGCCCGGACGTGCACCGGTTCCCCGTCGCAGGACTTCGAGTGGCGCTACGTCTCGAACACGTGGGTCGCCGGCTACGCGCTGTACCCGGTGTCGAGTCGGTACTCCCTGGGTGGGACCGACACCGACACCTTCGTCGAGCTCACGATGGACGCGCTCACCGACGTCGTCGTGGAGTCGCAGCTGGCCCCGATCGAGCCGTTCGAACTGCGTACGCCGGCGATCGGCGCCACGGTGGACACGCCGTCCCCCACGTTCAGCGGTATCGGGCAGCCCGGATCGTCCATCTCGATCCGCACCGACGCGCAGGCCCTGCTCGCGAGCACCAGTGTCCCCCTGGACTCGACGTCCTGGTCGGTTCCGTCGATCCAGCTCGAGCCCGGCCGCTACACGGGCACTGCGACCCAGAGCGGGACCGGTTCGGATGTCCAGGTGCGTTTCGACTTCACGGTCCCGTCGCCGCTCGCGCCCGGCGCCTCGATCCCCACGCCGACGCTCGCCCCCGGTCAGTCCGTGGAGGTGGAGGCGACGTTCAACGCCGATGCCGGTGGTCAGCGCATCGACGTCTACCACCCGGCGAACACGCGGATCACTGCGGTCGACCACCCGGCCTTCACACTCGACGCGTTGGGCATCGGGGGTGTCTTGCCGGTCGGCGCGACCACGCTGAGGTTCACGCTGCGGGCGAACGACGACGCTCCCGTCGGCGAGGCCACGGGCGGCAAGGTCACCTACGGTTCCTCCCGCATCACGATCGCCGACTTCACGGCGAACATCGTCCGGGCGCCGGACGAGCCGATCGCCCCCTTGGTGGTCGAGTCGCCGAGGCGCGGCGAGACGATCAGTGAGACGACCCCCGTGTTCAGTGGGACCGGCGAGCCGGGGTCGCGCATCGAGATCCGTGGCGCGTGGGGCGACGTCCTCGGCTCAGTGGAGCGGGTCGACGCGAGCGGTGCTTGGTCGATCACATGGAACAAGAGCCTTTTGCCGAGCCGGTATGCCGGAGGCACCGTGAAGCAGTTCGTGGACGGGGTACCGACGCACACCTTCGTCTACGACTTCACGATCGTCCAGCCTCGACTCGTCGTCACCTCGCCGAGAGTCGGCGACACCCTCACCGGCACCAGGCCGGTGTTCACCGGTACGGCGAACCCGGGGGCGCGGGTGCAGATCACGGGCGCGTGGGGCACCGACCTCGGCTCCGCGATCGCCGACCCACGGACCGGGGAGTGGACCATCACCTGGCCGCGTGACTATCTCCCGGCGCGGTACTTCGGCGGCACCGTGACCGAGACCGTCGGCGGCAAGGTCATCGCCTCGTCCGGGTACGACTTCACCCTCACCCAGTGAGCTGACCATCGGGCCGCCGGCCCGGTGTCACTGCACCGGGTCGGCGGCTCCTGCCTCCCCCTACCGAGCCTCCGAAGGAGTACCCATGCCCAAGCAACCCACCCTCCTCGCCGCCGCGGGCCTCGCCGTCATCGCCCTCACCGGATGCACCGACGCGGATGCGACGTCGACGACGAGCGCGTCACCGACGGTCGCCGCCGAGTCCACCACCGGTTCCGAGTACACGATCCCCGACGTCACCGATGAGTGCGTCGACGGCACGGCGACCATCGTCGACGACAGCTCGAACGTGACCATCGACGGCGACTGCGAGAACGTCGTCGTGGAGGCCTCCAACAGCATCGTGACCGTGACGGGAGCCGTCGTGAACCTCTCGTTCAACAGCTCCATCACCCTCGTGAACGTCTCGACCGTCGACAACGTCACGTTCGTCGAGGGAGCCAACGGCAACAAGGTCGCGACCTCGTCGGCGCCGGTGGTCACCGACAGTGGGGAGGGCAACACCGTCGCCGCTGACTGACCGTCGGCGATCCGGCCCAGGTGTGTCGGACGCCACACGTCGCCAGGCGTCCCAGGACCCGGGTGTTGTCGAGTCGGGACAACCGTGGTGCACGACGCCGCGCCGGCGGGATACGGTCGCATCCGTGCACCTCATCTTCCGCACCATCGCCATGTTCCTGCAGTCCCGCCGTCGAGCCCGCCGCGGCGAGCGCCTCGACACCTGGGACGTCGGACGGATCCGGTTGAGCGTGCTGCCGACCGACCTCGACGTCCTCGGCCACATGAACAACGGTGTCTACCTGTCGATCTTCGACCTCGGCCGGTTCGACCTCCTGATCCGGAACGGACTCTGGGATCGCTTCAAGCACCTGGGCTGGTACCCGGTGGTGTCGAGTGAGAGCATCACGTTCCGGAAATCGCTGCAGCCCTGGCAGCGCTTCACCGTCGAGACCCGCGTGACGGGCTATGACGACAAGGGCGTGTTCATCGAACACCGGGTGGTCGTGGGCGGGGAGATCTACACGCAAGCCCTCGTCCGAGGTCGGTTCCTCAAGCGCTCGGGCGGCGTGGTGGCGCTCTCGGAACTCATCGAGCTCACCGGCCCGGCTCCAACCGACCTCCCTGCATGGCAGGCGCAGTGGGCGAGGGATGTAGCCCTGCCGCCCACGAAGGCGTCGGCACCGAGCGACTGGTGAACCGGAAGAGTTGGTCGACATACTGGATTAAGCAACTGGAATACTTGTAGGCTGACCGCGTTCGTTCGCGAACGCTCCGCCGGTGCGTCCGGACGGCCCTCCCTCGGGTCGTCTCGGGCGCACCCTTGCGAAAGGTCGCCCATGAAACTCCCCATCCCCATTGCCATCGTCAGTCTGCTCGGCATGACGGTGAGTCTGCTCACCGGTCCGGCCGCCCGGGCCACCGAGCCGGCGCCTGACACGACCCCGGCGGTGTCCTCGGTCGAGGGCAGGTTCGTCGGCCAGGCGTTCCCCTCCGGCTCGGACGCCTTCTTTGCGGTCGGTGGCTCGACGGACGTCCTGAACCCGGCCAGGGTGACGCTGCACGCCACGCTCGACCAGGCGCTCGCCGCATCCGGCCGCTGGACGTTCCCGTCGGTGGACGCGTCCGGTCCGGTCACGACCACGGTCGGAGGCGTCACGAGGTGCCTCCAGCCTGATCCGTCGCAGGCCTACAAGTACGTGTACCCGGCGGTCTGCACCGGCTCGACCGCGCAGCAATGGGGCTGGGAGGTCTTCGCGAACGACCGTGTCAGCGGATACGGCCTCGTCTCGAACGGCGGAGCAGGTGGCTTCCTCCGTCAGTTCGACGGCAGGCTGGCCGTGGGCGGGTTCGGCTCGGTCGTGGACGCCGACCGGGTCACCCCGGAGGGACTCGATCCCGTCCCCGTCGCCATCCCGGTCACCCTCGAAGCGCCGACGCCCGGGTCCGTCGTCCGGGAGCCACGTCCCGTGTTCAGCGGGCGAGGCACGCCCGATGCGGTCGTCGAGGTCCTCGACTCGTCCGGCGGACCACTCGCCACGGCGACCGTCACCGCAGAGGGCACCTGGTCTGCCGTTCCGACCCGCGATCTCGCGCCCGGAGCGCAGTCCGGCACCGTTCGTCAACGCTCTGACGACTCGACCGCGAACTGGTCGCTGACCTACCGCGTCGTCACAGCGGTGACGGTCCGAACGCCCGCACTCGACGCCACGGTGGACGATCCGCGTCCGGTGTTCTCCGGTCTCGGAGAACCGGGCGCGCGGGTGACCGTCCTCGATGACACGACGGGTGTGACGCTGGTCGACGTCGAGGTGGACGGAAGCGGCGCCTGGAGTCAGCAGTCACTCCGGACGCTCGAGCCGCGCGCGTACACCGCGACCGCGACGCAGGTCTTCGGGGAACAGCGCACCACGGCACCGCTCCGGTTCACCTATCGGGAGCCCACGCCCGAGCCGGGCCCGGTCGAGGACGTCACCCTGCTCTCGCCCGCCATTGGGGAGACCATCGAGACCGCAGACCCGGTGTTCAGCGGTCGTGGAGAGCCGGGCGCGACCATCCGGGTGATCGGTGCCTGGGGTACGGAGATCGCTGCAGCCGAGGTCGGAGACGACCATCGCTGGGCGGCGCCGATCAACAAGAGCCTGACCCCCGGTCGGTACAGCGGCGGCTCCGTGCGCCAGGAGATCGACGGGATGGAGCAGTCTCGCGCGCCGTACGACTTCACCGTGGCCGCCCGCGCGGTCGTCGCACCGCTTGTCGTGGAGTCGCCCGCGAGCGGTGGCGTCATCTCCTCGTCGGTGCCCGTGTTCAGCGGCACGGCACAGCCCGGTGCGAGGCTCGAGATCTGGAGCGCATGGGGCGATCTCGTCGGCACCACCGAGGCCGTCGCTGCGAGTGGACGCTGGACGATCAGCTGGAACAAGTCGCTGCTCCCCGCCCGGTACGCGGGTGGCACCGTCCGACAGATCATCGGCGGCGTCGAGACGCACCGCTCCGTCTACGACTTCACCGTCGCATCCGTCCTCAGGGTGACGTCGCCGAGGATCGGCGACACCCTCACCGGTACGCGGCCCGTGTTCACCGGCACGGCGACACCGCTGGCCGACATCGAGATCATCGGAGCCTGGGGCACCCGACTCGGGACGACGAAGGCCGACTCCTCGGGCTCGTGGACCGTCGAATGGAGTCGGGACTACCTCCCGGGCCGCTACCAGGGCGGACGCGTCGAGCAACGCGTGAACGGAACGTTCATCGATCAGGCCGGGTATGACTTCCGCCTGGTGCGATAGCGGATCGTCGGCGGCTGGTGAGGCATCCTCACGCCCCTCAGCCGCCGTCGGCGTCGCCGGATGTCGGTGGTCACCACGTAGGGTGACCACCATGTCCGCCTCTGCATCGTTCGCCGCTCCATCACTGTCCTCCGTCGAGGCCGCGCTGCAGCCGACCGGATCGGTGTCGCGCGAGGCGGAGCCGATGCGGACGGTGTACCGCCCGAGCGGTCCACTCGACGTCCACGGCACCCTGCGGCTGATCGCCCGGGGAGGCGACGGACCCTGCTACCGCCGCACGCCTGGCGGGGTCTGGCTGACGGCGCGGACACCGCACGGTGGCGCGACGCTGTACGTCTCGACGGTCCGCGACGGCAGGGTCGAGGCGACCGCCTGGGGTCCGGGAGCCGAGTGGATGATCGCCGGCGTGCCTGAGCTGCTGGGGCGCGACGACGACTGGTCGGAGCTCGACGTGAGCCGGAGCCCGCTCCTCACCGAGGTGTCCCGACGGAACCCGGGGTTGCGGTTGAGCCGCAACCGGCTCGTGTTCGAGATGCTCGTGCCGTCGATCCTCGAGCAGAAGGTGACCGCACTCGAAGCGTGGCGTGCGTGGCGCCTGCTCGTGCGGCGACACGGTGACCCGGCACCAGGGCCGGCACCCGAGGGCATGGTCGTCGCGCCGTCCGCCGAGACCTGGCGGATGGTTCCGAGCTGGGAGTGGCACACGGCGGGTGTCGGGCCGCAACGGTCGGAGACGGTCGTGCGGTCGTCGCGACTTGCCGCCGCGATCGAGCGGACGATCGACGAGCACCCCGATGACGCGTCACGGCGCCTCCAGAGCCTGCCAGGCATCGGCGCATGGACGGCCGCCGAGGTGACGCTCCGAGCGCACGGCGACCCCGACGCCGTGAGTGTCGGCGACTACCACCTCGCAGCCTCGGTGGGTCAGGCGCTCACCGGCTCACCCGTGGACGACGACGGTATGCTCGAGCTGCTCGCACCCTGGGCTGGTCACCGGCAGCGGGTGCTGCGGCTCATCGGCCGGAGCGGCATCCACAAACCGCGTCGCGGCCCGAAGATCACCATCCAGGACCACCGCCACCACTGAGCGCGGGAGCGCGCTCTCCGGCGTGCGGGTCAGGCGTCCAGGACGGCCATCGCCGCGTTGTGCCCGCCGAGCCCGCTGACCGCGCCACCGCGTCGGGCCCCAGCGCCGCAGAGCAGGACGCGCGGGTGCGCCGTCGCGACGCCCCACCGCTCGGCCGCCGTCGACCGAGGGGCGTCGTCCTCCAGGAACGGCCACGACAGCGGGCCGTGGAAGATGTTCCCGCCCGGCATCGCCAGGGAGCGCTCGAGGTCGAGCGTCGTCCGCGTCTCGATGCAGGGCCGCCCCTCGGCGTCGAGCAGCAGCAGGTCCTCGATCGGCTCCGCGATTACCGAGTCCAACGATCGCAGTACCGCGGCCTGCAGTGCGTCACGGAAGGCGTCGTGGCCGCCGGGGACCGCGTCCGCAGCGACCGCGAGCCGATGCGGCACATGGAGGCCGAACACGGTGAGCGTCTGCGCCCCCGAGGCCTGCAGCTCCGTTGACAGGATGCTCGGGTCGCTCAGGGTGTGGCAGTAGATCTCACACGGCAGCGGGTCGGGGATCCGGCCGGCCTCCGCCTCGAGGTAGGCGTGCTCCAGCTGCGCCCAGCCCTCGTTGATGTGGAAGGTGCCGCCGAACGCCGCCGCCGGATCGACGGCCGGGTCGAGGAGCTTGGGGAGTCTCCGCAGCAACAGGTTCACCTTGACCTGGGCGCCCTCGGGATGCGGGACATCGTCCTTCGGCGCTGGCGCCGTGCCGAGGATCGAGTCGGCATCACGCCACTGCACCGGCGTCCCCCGCGCTGCCGACCACGCGGCGTACGAGGCCGCGGCCGCCCGCTGCTCCGCCGCCGGGTCGAGGAGGCGCTCCAGCACCGCCGGAGCCGCGCCCGACAGGATCCACTCGCCGCGGACGACGACCCCGGGGCGAGGCCGGAACCGATCCTGCGCCGCCGCCGGTTCGGGCGCCTCGAGCTCCGCTTCCGCGGCGAGGTCCACATACGTGACGAGCCCGTGCTCCGGTTGGATGGACGTCACCTCGGCGAGCGTCCGGATCTCGGCACCGGCCTCTTCGGCGGCTCGGCGCAGCGCGTCCGTGACCGCGCCCATGCCGCCGACCGGGACGTCCCAGTCACCCGTCCCGCCGCCGATCAGGTGGTAGAGGAAGCAGATGTTCTGCTGCAAGGTCGGGTCGTCGGCGCGGGCGAAGGTGCCGATGAGCGCATCCGTGAAGACGACACCTCGGACGAGGTCGGAACGCGCGGCGTCCTCGATAGCACGGCCGATCGGCTCGTCGAACACCGCCGACCAGATCGACGCGACCTCTGCGGCCGGCACCCCGAGGTCCGCGGCGGCGGCGATCGCCGCGTCACGCGCATCGGAACGGCTGCGGAGCGGCTCGAGCACCGTCGGCCAGAGCACCGAGGCCAGGTGACCGATCCGACGGTGCAGTTCGGCGATGCCCGCGGCGTCCTCCGGATGCCCGATGGATGCAAACGACGCGACGGTGGCGTCGTCGTCACGGTTGTCGATCAGGAGACCCGTGCCGGGGTTCGCGGGGTCGGGCGTGTACGAGGAGAAGCGGCGCCGGACGAGCCGGACGTCGAGCCCGAGGTCGTCGATGATCCGCTGGGGCAGCAGGCTGACGAGGTACGAGTACCGGGACAGGCGTGCGTCCACGCCGGGGAACGGACGTTCCGAGACAGCTGCTCCACCCGTATGGTCGAGGCGTTCGAGGAGCAGGACGCGCTTGCCCGCGCGTGCGAGGTAGGTGGCGGCGGTGAGGCCGTTGTGCCCGCCGCCGACGATGACGGCGTCGTACTGCTCGACGGAGTGCATGACCACACCCTATTCGCAGCCGCACTTCGACAGGCTCAGTGACCGGGGGAGGGCGCTCGGCGACCGGGGTGCTCAGCCGCCAGGCGTGTACTCGCGAGCCTCAGCTGGGATCATCGGATCGGAGCATAGGCTGAGCAGCATGGCGAACGTTGCGAACGAGGGTCCCACCGAACCGGTCGGACTCGCGGATCGTGCGATCGCCCTCGCGTCGAAATGGGTCGACGAAGGGGCGGAAACTCCGACCGATCCCGCCGCCGAGCGGCTCGCCGGCGTGCTGCGCGACCCCAACGGCCTCGAGTTCACCGTCGGGTTCGTCGACGGCGTCATGCGCCCGGAGGACCCGCTCGTCGCCGGGAACGCCCTCGCCGCCCTCGCGGGTCGGACGCCGCGGTTCCTGCCCTGGTACGAGCAGGCCGCCGTCCGCACGGGTGGTCTGGTCGGTCCGGTCCTGCCCTGGGTCGTCGTACCCGCCGCGCGACGCGTCCTCCGGGGCATGGTCGGCCACCTCATCGTCGACAGCCGTCCTCGTGAGCTCGGCAACGCGATCGCGAAGCTGCGCGCCGACGGTTCACGGCTCAATCTGAACCTCCTCGGGGAGGCCGTCCTCGGCGAGGGCGAGGCGGCGAGACGGCTCGCCGGCACCCGCGAGCTCCTGCAGCGCCCCGACGTCGACTACGTGTCCATCAAGGTCTCGTCGATCGCCAGTCAGCTGTCCATGTGGTCGTTCGAGCAGGTCGTCGACCGCATCGTCCGTCGCCTCGTGCCGCTCTACGAGCAGGGGCTCGCGACCGGCACCTTCATCAACCTCGACATGGAGGAGTACCGCGACCTCGACCTCACCATCGCGGTCTTCACCCGACTCCTCGACCAGCCGCAGCTGCTGCACTACCAGGCCGGCATCGTCATCCAGTCCTATCTGCCCGACGCCCTCGAGGCGATGATGCAGCTCACCGCCTGGTCGAAGCAGCGCGTGGCCGCCGGTGGCGCGCCCATCAAGGTGCGGCTCGTGAAGGGCGCGAACCTCGCGATGGAGCGGGTCGACGCGGCGATCCACGGCTGGCCGCTCGCGACGACCGGATCGAAGCGCGAGACCGACACCAACTACAAGCGCGTGCTCGACTGGGCGCTCACGCCGGCGCACACGGACGTCGTGCGGGTCGGGGTCGCCGGGCACAACCTCTTCGACATCGCCTACGCGTGGCTCCTCGCGGGCGACCGCGGTGTACGTGAGCGGGTGGACTTCGAGATGCTGCTGGGGATGGCGACCGGTCAGGTCGAGGCCATCAAGCGGGACGTCGGGGCGGTGCTGCTGTACACGCCCGTCGTGAACCCGAAGGAGTTCGACGTCGCGATCTCCTACCTGGTCCGCCGTCTGGAGGAGAACGCCAGCGAGGAGAACTTCATGTCGGCGGTGTTCGAGCTCGCCGAGAAGCCGACCCTGTTCGCACGCGAGCGACGTCGGTTCCTCGCCTCGGTCGACGCCCTCGGAGAGACCGCCGGGCAGGTGCCGACCCCCAACCGGACGCAGGACCGCGCCGCGGAGGCCCCGGAGGCACCGCTGTCCGACAACGACGGGGACGACCGCTTCCGCGATCCTGCGCAGGCGCCCGACGCCGGACTCACGCAGCAGGTCCTCGGGCTGGAACGCGGATCGAGCGGCGGCGAGGACCGCTTCCACGCCGACCCCTCCTCCGCGTACGTCGAGACGGCGGTCTTCTCCCGCTCGGAGCGTGGTGGTGTCGTCGACGGCGCCCCGGGCTTCGAGAACACTGCAGACACCGACCCCTCGCTCGCGGCGAACCGGGCGTGGGGAGCGTCGATCCTGGCGCGCGTCCCGCAGTCGACCCTCGGTGGCTCCGCGGTCGCGGCCGCAGCCATCGACGACCCACGTGTCCTCGAACGCACGATCACGATGGTCCGCACCGCCGGTGAGCGATGGGGAGCCCGCCCGGCCGCCGAACGGGCCGCCGTCCTGCACGCTGCAGCTCGGGTCCTCGCCTCCCGTCGGGCAGACCTCATCGAGGTCATGGCGAGCGAGACCGGCAAGATGATCGCCGAGGCCGATCCCGAGGTGAGCGAGGCCGTCGACTTCGCGCACTACTACGCGGCCAACGCGCCCCTGCTCGAGAGCGTGCACGGGGCGAGCTTCGTCCCCTCCGCGCTCACGGTCGTGACGCCGCCCTGGAACTTCCCCGTCGCCATTCCGGCCGGAGGCGTCCTCGCGGCGCTTGCCGCCGGCAGCGGCGTGATCATCAAGCCCGCTCCACAGGCGAAGCGGTGCGCGGCCGTGGTCGTCGAGGCGCTCTGGGACGCCGGGGTGCCGCGCGACCTCCTCGTGCTCGCCGATGTGGCGGAGGGTGACCTCGGTCGTCGGCTCGTCTCCCACCCGGCCGTCGACCGGGTGATCCTGACCGGCTCCTTCGAGACGGCGCAGCTGTTCCGTGGGTGGCGTGCCGACCTGCCGCTGCTGGCGGAGACGAGCGGGAAGAACGCGATCATTGTCACGCCCAGTGCCGACCTCGACCTCGCCGTCGCCGACATCGTGAAGAGCGCCTTCGGGCACGCCGGGCAGAAGTGCTCGGCCGCGTCGCTCGTGATCCTCGTCGGCTCGGTGGCACGATCCGACCGCTTCCTGCGGCAGCTCGAGGACGCCGTCCGCTCGCTCCGGGTCGGCTGGCCGTCCGATGCGCGGACGCAGATGGGGCCGATCGTCGAGCCGGCGGGGGAGAAGCTCCTCGCCGGGCTGACCGAGCTGCGCCTCGGCGAGAAGTGGCTCGTCGAGCCGAAGCTGCTCGACGACTCCTCGGTCAACTTCGGCCGGCCGAGCGAGCGCCTCTGGTCGCCTGGGGTCCGCACCGGTGTCCAGCCCGGCTCGCCCTTCCACGTGACCGAGTACTTCGGACCGGTCCTCGGTGTCATGCAGGCCGCGAACCTCACCGAGGCGATCGCCCTGCAGAACGCGACCCCCTACGGACTGACCGCGGGCCTGCACACCCTCGACCCGGTCGATCTCGGGGAGTGGCTCGACACCGTCGAGGCGGGCAACCTGTACGTCAACCGGGGCATCACCGGTGCGATCGTGCAGCGCCAGCCCTTCGGCGGGTGGAAGCGTTCGTCGGTCGGGACCGGCACGAAGGCCGGCGGCCCCAACTACCTGTTCGGGCTCGGCGAGTGGCGACCTGATCCGGGATCGGCGAGCCGCAGCCTGCATCTCCGCGGGCTCGACACCCGCATCGTGAAGCTCATCGAGTCCGCCCAGCCGTCGCTCACCTACGAAGCCTTCGACGTGCTGCGACGGTCGGCGCTCAGCGATGCGATCGCGTGGGGGAACGAGTTCGGCGAGGTGAAGGACGTCTCGCAGCTCGGCGTGGAACGGAACCTGCTGCGCTACCGGCCGGTTCCGGTCGCGGTGCGGGTCGCGTCGGGGGCCGACCTGGGCGACGCGCTGCGGGTCCTCATCGCCGCGGTGCGGTCGCGTTCGCGGTTCACCGTCAGCCTCGGTGGTCGGCTGCCGCGCGAGGTGCGCGACTGGCTGTCGGAGCTCAGCATCCCCGTTTCGCTCGAGACCGACGAGCAGTGGCTGACCCGGATGGCGGCCCGCGGGTCGATCGACACGGGCGAGCTGGGCCAGGAGCCACCGGTCGCGACCCGGGTGCGGATCGTCGGTCCGCGTCCCGAGACGGTTGCGGAGGCTGAACCCGGGACGGAGGCCTCCGAGCCTGAGCCGCTCGCGAAGCGACTCGCTGAGGTGCTCGGCGGCGATCCCGAGATCGCGATCTGGGGTGGACCGGTCACCCAGGCCGGACGGGTGGAGCTCTTGCCGTTCCTGCGTGAACAGGCGATCTCGATCACGGCGCATCGGTTCGGTAACCCCGATCCGTGGTCCCAGAGCGTCATCTGACCCTGAACCCGTTCCCCGGTCCCTGAGTCCGTTCCCCGGTCCCTGAGCCTGTCGAAGGGCGAGCCGCCGTCAGGCGCGGAGCGCGGCCTCCACGAGCGCCACGGCGTCCTGCGGCGAGACACCGAGGTCCCGGATGCGGTCCGCGTACGCCGCCGCCGCCAGCTGCGCTTGCCGGTCGATCGCGTCGCCGTGCGCTGACACGAACGTCCCCGCGCGCCCCCGGGTCTCGATGACCCCGTCGGTCTCGAGCAGCCGGTACGCCTTCGCGACGGTGTTCGGTGCGATCCCCAGCTCGTCGGCCAGACCGCGCACCGTCGGGAGCTTCGCGCCGGTCGCCAACCGCCCGTCGCGGACGGCCTCGATCACCTGCGTCCGCAGCTGCTCGAACACACTGGTCCCCGCCTGAATCGTCCACTCCATTCGCCCATCCTGCCCGCGAACGGTCACGAATGGCGACTTCGGACGAGCCGCACTGTGCGTTGGTGACCGTTCGCGGGCCGGGGGAGGGGTCAGTCGATGTGGCGGTGGATGAGGCGGGTGAGGACGATCGCACTGCGGGTGTGGTCGACGTTGGGGGCGATCCGCACCTTCTCCAAGGCGTCCTCGAGGGCTGGGATGTTCCGGGCCCGCATGTGCACGATGGCGTCGGCGCTCCCGGTGACGGTGCCGGCGTCGACGACCTCCGGGACGCCCGACAGGATCCGCAGCAGCTCGTTGGGGGACACGGTGCCGCGGCAGAAGAGTTCGACGTAGGCTTCTGTCTGCATGCCGTCGACCGTGGGGTCGACCTGGATCGTGAACGACTGGATGACCCCGTCGGCGACGAGGCGGTCGACGCGTCGCTTCACCGCTGAGGCCGACAGGCCCACGACCGCGCCGATGTCGCCGTAGCCGGCGCGTGAGTTCTGTCGGAGCAGGTCGATGATGCCGCGGTCGAGGTTGTCCATGAGACTCAGTGTAAGCGCAATCATTGTGCGAAAAGCTGCCACTTCGCAGTATTCCTGCGCCAAACTCCGTGAAAACGCTGCGAATCGCATGCGATGATGAACGTGGCGTGCCCCCGGGCCCCTGGACCTCGTCCGCCGACCCTCGCTCGTTTGGAGGCCGACGTGTCGTCGACGCTCAACCACCCCACCCCCACCACGCAGGACGCCACGACCGGCACCCGCGTCGCGAACCGTCGCCGGTACCTCATGTGCCGGCCGGACCGCTTCACGGTCAGCTACCGGATCAACCCCTGGATGAACCCGGACGACCCGACCGACACCTCGCTCGCGGTGTCGCAGTGGGAGCAGCTGCACCAGGCCTACCTCGATCTCGGCCACCGGATCGACCTCATCGACCCGCTCGACGGCCTGCCGGACATGGTGTTCGCGGCGAACGGCGGCTTCACGCTCGACGGCACCGCCTACGGGGCGAAGTTCACCTACCGGGAGCGAATCCCCGAGGGGCCGGCCTACATGGACTGGTTCGAGGCGAACGGCTTCCGCGTCGAGCGCCCCGAGTTCGTGAACGAGGGCGAGGGCGACATCATGCTCGTCGGCGACACCATCCTCGCCGGGACCGGCTTCCGCACCGATCCCCGCAGCCACGACGAGGTGCGGCGCATCTTCGACCGCGAGGTCGTGACCCTCAACCTCGTGAACCCGAGCTTCTACCACCTCGACACCGCGATCGCCGTGCTCGACCCGGTGGCTCCCGCCGACGGCTCGCCCGCGAACATCGCCTACCTGCCGACCGCGTTCGACGAGGCGAGCAACCGCATCCTCGAGCAGCGCTACCCCGACGCGATCCACGTGAGCACCGAGGATGCAGCCGTCCTGGGCCTCAACTCGATCTCGAACGGTCGTGAGGTCGTCATCGCCGCCCGGGCCGTCGGGTTCGAGCGTCAACTGCGCGAGCGCGGCTACACGCCGATCGGCGTCGACCTGTCCGAGCTGCTCCTCGGCGGCGGCGGCGTGAAGTGCTGCACGCTGGAGCTGCGCGGCTAGCCCTTCGACAAGCTGAGGGACCGGACCGGGGCTGTGCGGTCTCAGGGGCCGGGGTCGATGTCGAGGGGTTGCGGGTGCCGGTGGCGCGGCGTATACCTGCACTGACCGCTTGAACCTGAGGAAGGGCACCCATGGACGCCGGAGAACGACGTGACCACGAACGCGCCGACGCAGGACGCTCCGGCACCCTGAGTGATGCGACGGGGTTCTGGGTCGTGATCGCCTTCGCCCTGTTCGCCGGCGGCATGTGGGCGTTCGGCGAGGCGTTCCGCACGGACGTCCTGCAGGCCGTCTGGTTCATGGGTGGCATCCTCATGATCGCGCTCGCGATCTTCATCCCGGCGCATTTCGCCAGCAACAACTGATCCCCAGCCGGACGTTCGCCGACCGTTTCCTGAGCGTCCGGACGTCCGGTCGGAGGCCGCCGATACGGTCCTGTTCAGCGCGCTACGCTGGCTGAGCAGACACGAGGACGGCACATGGATTCCACGGTGGTCATCATCCCCACCTACAACGAACGCGAGAACCTGGAGAGGATCGTCGCGCGCGTCCGTACCGCTGCACCATCCGTCGAGGTGCTCGTGGTCGACGACAACTCACCCGACGGCACCGGAGCGATCGCCGACCGTCTCGCCGCCGAGGACGACGCGGTGCACGTGCTGCACCGCACCGGCAAGGAAGGGCTCGGCGCCGCCTACAAGGCCGGTTTCGCCTGGGCGATCGGCCGCGGATTCGGCAACGTGGTCGAGATGGACGCCGACGGATCCCATGCCCCCGAGCAGTTGCCGGCACTTCTCGCGGCCACCGCGGAGGCGGACGTCGTCCTCGGGTCGCGCTGGGTCCCGGGCGGCACCGTCGTCAACTGGCCCAAGCATCGCGAGGCCATCTCGCGGGTCGGCAGTGCCTACGCCCGGTTCGCGCTCCGGCTGCCCGCGCGGGACGTGACCGGCGGCTACCGCGTGTTCAGTGCTGATGCACTGCGGCGGCTGCAGCTCGACGAGGTCCACAGCCACGGCTACGGCTTCCAGGTCGACATGCTCTGGCACGCGAACCGCGCCGGTCTCCGGATCGTCGAAGTGCCGATCACCTTCACCGAGCGGACGCTCGGGGCGTCCAAGATGACGAGCGGCATCGTCGTCGAAGCCATGCTCCGCGTCACCTGGTGGGGCGTCTGCGAACTGACGGACCGCATCATCGGGCGTCGTCCTGCAGCATCACGGGCGGCCGCCGGCTCCTGAGTCGCGACGGCGCCCGTCGGCGGGTTCGTCGTCAGCTGCGGCGCGGCCCTGACGAGATGACCGGGGCAGAGCCGATGAGGTCCTCGTCGTCGACCGCATCCACGAGGTATGCGGCGACGTCGCAGCGAGGGATGCGGAGCGAGCTCGGCCAGCTCCCCGGTGGTGAGGACACGACCGGGCGACGGGCGTCACTGGCGGAGAGCACGGTCGGGTGCACGATGGTCCAGTCGAGTTCCGAGCGGCGGAGGAACGCGTCCGCCTGCTCGTGATCGGCGTAGACGGTGCCGAGTCGGAGGAAGTGCGTCGCCCACCGCAAGCCGGCGGGGACGCTCCGGACCGACTCGCCGGCGCCGAGCGCGGAGAGGAGGACGACTCGACGCAGCCCACGCGAGCGCATCGCGTCCGTGACGACTCGCACGGCGTTCGAGATGAGGTCGGGAGGGCTGACCTGGCGCGCCCACGGCCAGTCGGACGAGCCGATGTTGCTGAGGGCGATGATGACGGCCTGCGCGCCACGCATGGCCTCCTCGACGTCCTCACTCCGCAGTGGAGACCCCTGGACGACCGTCAGGCGGTCGCCGGGGACGACGGCGGCGGGGTCGCGGACGAGCGCGGTGACCGAGTGGCCGCGGCGAAGCGCCTCGCCGATGATGAGCCGCCCGGTGCGGCCGCTCCCACCGATCACGAGGAGGTGTGCCACCGTCGCCTCCCGATCGTCGAACACCGGCCCGACGGCGCAGGTGCTGCGACCGTCCGGACGGATCCATCGTCCCCGACGGAGCGACGGAGGGCATCGGGGACAACCCGGGGAGGGCGGTGTGATGGTGTGAGCGCGCGAGTCCGGCCCGAGCGACCGGCGCTGGCCGATTTCCGCGACCGGTTGTCGGTGCGGTCCCGTGACCGCTATCCTCACCAACAACTGTCGCGAAGTCGCCGCAGAACTGATCCTCGCTCAGGTGATCGGTCGGTGCGGTCCGGACTCCTCGACGATCTCGGTGGGGGGAGTGGCTCGAGCGATGGGGTGGCGTATGCCCGTGATTCAGAAGGTCGTCGCCGCAGTGATCGCGGTTGCGGCGATGACCATGTCGGTCGGCCTGCCGCAAGCGGCGTCGGCGGCCGCGCCGGCGTATCAGGCGAGCCGCGTCCTGACACTCGACGCTCGACCGTACGGGGTCGCCGTCGATCCGAACCGTGGGCTCGTCTACGTGTCGGGCCGGACGTCGAACGTCGTCTGGGTCTACGACGCCGACACGCTGGAGCGGGTGACGACGGTCGCCGTCCCGAACCTGCCATCACAGATCGCGGTCGACCCGGCGAGCGGCTACGTCTATGTGTCGCAATACACCGGCAACCTGCTGCAGGGGTCCCTCGCGGTCATCGATCCCGTGTCCGCGTCGGTCGTGGCCAGCGTGCCTGTCGGAAACGCGCCGACGGGCGTCAGCCTGAACCTCTCGACGAAGCAGATCTACGTGGTGAACTCCGCCTCGGCCTACCTCTCGGTGCTCGACGCTTCGGATCCGGCGGCTCCGGTCCCGGTCACCACCTGGTCGGCTGTGACCGGGATGCAGGAGGTCACCGTCGACGCCGCAGGAACCACCGCGTACGCCGTCGCGCCGAACAACGACCAGGTGCTCGTGTTCGACACCGCGGACGGGACGCTGCGGACGAGCTGGTCGACGAACCGCGTGCCGCAGAGCCTCCTCCTCTCCTCGGACGAGACGAGCGCCTTCGTCACGGCGCAGCTCGGCCCGACCGCGACCGTCCACGACACCTCGACCGGGGCGGTGTCCGGGTCCATCGACGTCACGAACACCTACTTCACCTCCGCCGACCGTGCGCTCGAGTCGGCCTTCCTCACGTCCCCGCAGGCGAACGGCGGAACGGTCGTGGTGGTCGATGCGGCCACCGGCGCCCGCGTCCAGGACGTGCCCGCGATCGGCGCGTTCCAGATCGCGACCGACCCGACCCGCCATCGGACCTTCGTGACGAGCATCCGGAGCAACAACCTGACGGTGATCGATCCCATCGCCACGGCACCGTCCATCGTCTCCGATCCGATCGATCAGCGCGTGGCTGCCGGCGGTGATGCGACCTTCGAGGCCCAGGCCTCGAGCGTCGAGGCGACCACCGTGGTCTGGCAGGTCAGTACCGACGGGGGCGCGACCTGGAGTGATCTCGCCGACGAGACTGCACCGTCGCTGACGATCGAGGCGGCGACGGTCGATCAGTCGGGCCAGCGATACCGTGCGGTCTTCACGAACTCGGTCGGGTCGACGCCGACTGCGGCAGCGACCCTGACGGTGGATCCACCGGCACCGACGATCGCACTGGATCCCTTGGCCGATCGGAGCGACCGGTCGGGAGATGCGGTCTCCGTCGCCGCGAACGCGACGACGTCGGACGGCTCAGCCGTCACCTATTCGGCGGTGGGATTGCCCGGCGGCATCGGTCTGGACCCGTCGACGGGCGTGCTGCAGGGGATCCCGACCACCGTCGGTGTCTTCGCCGTGACCGTCTCGGCGACCGCAGGCGAACTGGTCGCCTCCACGACGTTCACCTGGACGATCACCGCTGCGACGGTGGTCGTTCCGTCTCCGACCCCGATCGATCCGTCGTCCGCGGAAGGGTCGCTGGTCCGGACGGGGGCCGACGCCGCGCCGTTCGCGCTGGCGGCGATCCTGATCCTCGCTGGGCTCGGTTCCGCTGCGAGCGCGATCTCGCGCGCGCGGAGGAGGGTGGGGTAGGGGCGAAGCCCCAGGCATCGACGCGCACACAGCGCATCCGACGGAACGCGCGGCCCTGAGGGGTCGCGCGTTCCGTCGTTGTGTCGGCCTGCACTCTCGTGGCTGCTTGTATATCACTTATTCGTCGGCTAGTATTTCACGTGTAGAATCAGACATTCGGAAACCGACCGGAGATCTCCCCCATGAAACCAGCCGTCCTCGCCGCCGTGACCCTTGCGCTCGCCGGCACCCTCGTCGCCTGTACGTCCGCACCGATCGCCAGCGTGGCCGAACCTGCCGTCACCCAGTGCACCGGCCGTGATGTCACCATCGGCTCGGACGGCGCGAACGTGCGCCTCATCGGCGACTGCGGTGCCGTGACGGTGCGAGCCGACGCCGTCACGCTGCAGGCGGACTCGGCGACCTCGCTCACGGTCGACGGCGACGACAACACGATCAGCATCGACTTCGTCGAGCGTGTCGACGTCGTCGGATCCGGCAACGACCTCACCTGGCTCGACGGCGCCGAGCTCGCCGAGGACGCCTTCCCCGGCAACACCCTGGCGCCGGCGCAGTGACCACCCTCCCCGACATCCCGTCCCCGTGCGGCCGCCCGGCCGCAATCGTTCTCTCGAAGGAAACAGCATGAAACCCCCTCGCTGGCGTTCGCGCCTGCAACTCATGGCCGGCACCCTGGCCATCACGACCGCGCTCGGTGGTGTGCTCTCGGCGCCGGCTGCGGCGACCACCGACCTCCAAGCCGTCGGCTCGTTCACCGAGTTCAAGCTCTCGATCACGGACGACGGCATCGTCGGCACGCTCGACCCGGCTGCCGACAACGGACTCATCGCGACCGGCTCCTCGGCGATGTTCGCCTGGTCGCTCGGAAGCGACGGACTCACCGACGGTGTCGCCTCGCAGACCCTGCCCGAAGGGTGGGTCTGGGACGAATCGTCCCTCATCAAGTTGAACAACGACTCTCCGACGTTCACCTCCCGCTACGTGCTCGAGGACGGTGGGCGCACGCTCCGTGCGACGATGTCGATCCCCTCGGGGTCGCTCGTGACGGTCGACGGTCTCACCGCGACGATGAACGGATTCACGACGGCCCCCGGCACGGTGTACGACGCGACGGTCGTCTACGAGGACGGCACGGGCGCTCGAGAGGCTTCCGGCGGGACGCTCACGACCGTGGGTGAGTACCGCTCGGACCTCGCGCCGATCAGTGGCCAGTCCAACGCGCTCGGCCAGTACGACTTCGGGAACGGTCTGGAGGACGCGATTCCGCTGTCCATCGGCGTACAGCTGACCTCGTTGCTCGAAGCCGGACAGCGGCGGCCCATGGAGATCGACCTGCCGATCGACGTCACCCTGACGTACGACGGTCCCACCGCCGGTGGCGTCGAACTCGAGAGCGACCTTGCGGAAATCGTCTCCGTCGACGGCAAGGAGATCACCCTACGGATCACCTCCCTCCCGATCAGCGACGTGGCTCCCACCCGCCTGGCCATCCGGCCGACCCTCTGGTACCCGAAGGACGACGTCCCTGAGAAGGCGGCCGATGCCATCGTGATCCCCTACACCCTGACGGGTCCCGATTGGACCACCAACGGTGGCTCGACCATCGTCGGTGCGATCGGTGGTCAGTCCTCAGCGCGTCTGACGCAGAACCTGAAGGACGACGAAGAGGGCGGCTGGGTCCTCGCTCCGCCGACGGCGGGCATCTCCGCAGCACGCTACATCTCCGGAACGCCGAGCTATCCGCCGCTCAACGCGTCCCGCTGGACGAGCGTGAGCAACAGTCTGGTGTCGCCGGACGCCGAGCTCTTCTCCGAGGGGACGGTCACCCCGCCGACCCGCGCGGAGTCCGGCCAGACCCGCAGCCAGGGGCTGACGAACCTGGTCACCCACCAGTTCTGGAATCCCGAGGAGGCTCAGTTCGTCCTCGACACCCCGGCCGTGGCCTTCGGTGTCGTCCGCGACAGCACCCTCCAGCAGCAGCCGGCCGACCGGTTCCTCGTCCAGTACACGAACGGAACCGATCAGCAGGACCCCGAGAGCAACGCCTGGTTCGACACGCCGCAGGAGGCCGGAGGCCCCACGGCGATCACCGGGGTGCGCGTGCAGTACCTCGGAGAGAGTTGGCAGAAGGACGTGCTCGGGCGCGTCGCCGACTTCAAGCTGTCCGTCCGTGTCCCGTTGGAGGCGCGTGCGCCGGTCGGGTCCTGCATCACGATCAACCACACCTGGACGGCGGACGAGACCGGTGCCCGCGGCCAGCGGACGAGCACCTGCGTCGAGCTGTTCACCACGAACCACTCGCTGGCAGCGGGTTCAGCCTCGGTCGTCGGTGGCAACTCCGTCGACCAGATCGCGCAGACCAGTCTGGTTCGACCGGCCGGCGCGCGCCTCGACGCTGCGCCCATCACCTTCGACGCGGTCCGCACCGAGGTGCGACTCGACTCCGCGGTGACGGCCTTCGACGTGTCGCGTCTCGACCCGGCGTGGCGAGTCGTCGGCGTGCGCGAGGCCGACCTCGGCCCCGATGGACTCCCCGGCACCCGCGATGACCGCGCTCCCGCGTACGTCACGCTCGAAAGCACTGCCCCGGTCGTGCTCGATGCGTCGTCCACGTCGCTCAAGCCCGTTCGCATCGGCACGACGGTGTCGGTCCAGCGGCCGGTCAAGCCGAACGCTTGGACCGGCGGGACCAACGGCACCCTGTCCACCTTGAGCACCCTCTCCGGCATCGGCGACACGGCGCTCCAGGCGTCCTCGCGTGTCAACGTCGTGCAGGTGGACACCCTCTCGCTGAGCGGCGCCGCGGGGAAGCCGCAGATCGAGTCCGACGACACGTCGATCGACTTCACGACCTATTGGTACAACTTCACCCGGAGCAACTACGAGGGCAACGTCGTGTTCCTCGACGTCCTGCCGTACGACGGCGACGCCCGCGGTTCCAGCTTCTCGGGGACCGCCACGCTCCAGAGCCTTCGCCTGTTGGGCGTCGAGCCGGCGACGGTGCAGATCACGACCGCCGATCCTCGCCTCATCGGCGATGCGCCCGGCGACGAGGTCGAGTGGGTCGATCTCGCCGAGGACGCCGATCTCTCCTCCGTCACCGCTGTGCGTGTCGTCTACGTCGGGTTCGACTCCACGGCCGCGGGTGGCCTCCGTCTCGACCTCTCGGTGGAGGGGCAGGAGGCGGGAGACGTCTACCAGAACAGCGCCGACGCCTACTTCGGATCGAACTCGGTCCGTCTCCGGACGCCGAACCAGACGTCCGAGGTCGTCGGCTCCACGGTCGGCGGTGTCGTCTTCGACGACCGGAACGGCGACGGCGTGCAGCAGGCCGACGAGCCCGGCCTGGCCGACGTGAGGCTCGACCTCCGTCCGGCCGGCGGCGATGCGATCGAGCAGAGCTCGACCGCATCGGACGGGACGTTCTCGATCGACGGGCTCGTCTCCAGCCAGGAGTACGAGGTGGTCGTCGACGGCACGACGCTCCCGGCGTCACACCTGCAGACCGCCGGTTGGCAGGATCGCCGAGACGACGTCGCCGGTCCGTTCACGGTGCCGATGGGAAGTGGTCGCGACGACCTCGTGTTCGGGTACCAGACCGTCGACTCGAGCATCGTGCTCGACAAGCGTGCGACGTTGCCCGAGGGGGATCTCGAGGTCGGCTCGGTCATCGACTACACCTTCGTCGCCACGAACAGCGGGCAAGGAACCCTCAGTGACGTCCAGTTGGACGACGACCTCCGGGGCCTGAGCGAACTCGCCTTCGACTGGCCCGCCGAATCCGGTGTGCTGGCTGCCGGGGCGACCGTGCAGGCGACGGCGAGCTACACCGTGACGCAGTCCGACATCGACCGTGGTCGCCTGACCAACGATGCGACCGTCGCCGGGACCGACGCGCTGGGAAGCGCTGTCAGCGATGACGACAGCATCACCGTCGATCTCGTCACGGGGGCTGCGGTGAAGGTGTCGATCGTGGGCAGTGTGCGCGACGAGGTCACGGCAGGTGCCGCGGTGGACTGGACCGTCACCGTCGAGAACGCCGGCTTGCCGACGCTGCGTGATGTCGAGGTTCGCGATGGCGAACGGTCGATCGGCAGCTGGGACACCCTCGCGCCCGCGGCGATCGAGATCACCACGTTCGAGACTTCCCTGACCCAGTCCGATATCGATGCCGGCCTGGTATCCCGGTCGGTGGCGGTGGAAGGGTTCCACGCTGCGGACGGTTCGTCGGTGACCGATGAGGACGCTGCGGAGGTGCCGCTCGACGTGGCCGGTGCGGTGTCGATCGAGGTGCTGTTGAACGGAGAGGATGTCGTTTCGGCTCCTGGTCCTGAGGTGACGGTCGGTGAATCGATCGAGTGGACGTACGTGGTCACCAACACCGGTATCCGGACGCTTGCCGACCTGTCCGTTTCGGATTCGTTCGGGTCCGAGCTGGCGGTCATCGAGACGCTCGCCCCGGGCGAGAGCCGCGAGATCACGGTCGATTCCGACGCGGTGTTCGCTGAGCAGACGGTCACCGCGGAGGTCGCTGGTGTCGAGGCAGGCGATCGGCCGGTGGGTCCGGTGCGTGCTGAGGACGTCAGCTGGTATCAGGGTGTGATCCACTCCTCGATCACGCTCGACGAGCGGGCGATCCTGCCTGACGGCGACCTGGTCGTCGGCTCGGTGATCGAGTTCGAGCTCACCGCGACGAACACGAGCGCCGGCACCGCATTGACGGAGGTCCAGGTCCGCGACCGGTTCGCGGGCATGGGTGAGCCGGAGGTGGTGTGGCCGGGCGAGCCCGGGACGTTGCAGCTCGGCGAGTCCGCGGTCGCGACGGTGGAGTACACGTTGACGCAGGCTGACATCGATCGAGGGTCCTTGACCACGGATGCGGTCGCGTCCGGCGTCGACCTCGCCGGCGACACGGTCGAGGCCGGTGACTCGGTCACCATCGATCTGGCCACGGGTGCTGCGGTGACGGTGTCGATCGTGGGCAGCGTCCGCGACGAGGTCGCGGTCGGTGCCACGGTGGACTGGACCGTGACGGTCGAGAACGCCGGGCTGCCGACGCTGCGGAACGTCGAGGTCTACAACGACGAGCAGACGATCGGGACCTGGGAGTCCCTGGCCCCCGGCTCGATCGAGATGAGCACGTTCGAGACCACGCTGACCCAGAACGACATCGACGCAGGTGTCGTCTCCCAGGTGGTGTCGGCTTCTGGTCAGCATGCCGCCGATGGCGCTCCGGTGACCGATGAGGACACTGCGGAGGTACCGCTCGACGTGGCTGGTGCGGTGTCGATCGAGGTGCTGTTGAACGGAGAGGATGTCGTTTCGGCTCCTGGTCCTGAGGTGACGGTCGGTGAGTCGATCGAGTGGACGTACGTGGTCACGAACACCGGTATCCGGACGCTTGCCGACCTGTCCGTTTCGGATTCGTTCGGGTCGGAGCTGGCGGTCATCGAGACGCTGGCCCCTGGCGAGAGCACGGACATCACGGTGTCAGCCGACGCGGTGTTCGCTGAGCAGCTCGTTCGTGCCGTGGTCTCCGGTGTTGAGGCGGGCGATCGGCCGGTGGGTCCGGTGGGTGCTGAGGACGTCAGCTGGTATCAGGGTGTGATCGACTCCGTGATCACCTTGAACGAGCGGGCGATCCTGCCTGACGGCGACCTGGTCGTCGGCTCGGTGATCGAGTTCGAGCTCACCGCGACGAACACGAGCGCCGGCACCGCATTGACGGAGGTCCAGGTCCGCGACCGGTTCGCGGGCATGGGTGAGCCGGAGGTGGTGTGGCCGGGCGAGCCCGGGACGTTGCAGCTCGGCGAGTCCGCGGTCGCGACGGTGGAGTACACGTTGACGCAGGCTGACATCGATCGAGGGTCCTTGACCACGGATGCGGTCGCGTCCGGCGTCGACCTCGCCGGCGACACGGTCGAGGCCGGTGACTCGGTCACCATCGATCTGGCCACGGGTGCTGCGGTGACGGTGTCGATCGTGGGCAGCGTCCGCGACGAGGTCGCGGTCGGTGCCACGGTGGACTGGACCGTGACGGTCGAGAACGCCGGGCTGCCGACGCTGCGGAACGTCGAGGTCCACGACGACGAGCAGACGATCGGGACCTGGGAGTCCCTGTCCCCCGGCTCGATCGAAGTGACCACGTTCGAGACCACGATCACGCAGTCGGACATCGACGCGGGCTTCGTCTCGCGCGAGGTGTCGGCGTCGGGAGCACATGCTGCCGATGGATCGCGGGTCTCCGACGACGACCTGGCCGAAGTGCAGCTGCCGACCGCCGGTGAGATCAGCGTCGAGGTGCTGCTGAACGGCGAAATCGTCGAGGAGGCTCCCGGGCCGGAGATCCTGGCTGCTGACGGCATCACGTGGACGTACATCGTGACGAACACCGGTCCGCGGACACTCACGGACGTCGTCCTCGACGACGGCATGGAGCCCCGGTCAGCCTTGTCCGTCGACGGTGCGCTGGCACCAGGTGCGTCGGTCAGCGTCGATCTCGAGGAGCGCGCCGAGCTCGGCGCACACCACCGGATCGTCACGGCGACCGCGGAAGACGGGTCTGGATCGTTCGACGACGGCGTGCAGCCTCGCTCGCTGGTATCCGCCTCCACCGAGTCCTGGTACGTCGGAATCGTCGTACCGGAGACGCCCGAACCGAACACGCCGGCACCCGTCGTCTCGTCCGGATCGACGGACGGTCCGCTCGCGAAGACCGGAGCCGAGGGCGCCTTCCTCGGAGGCGCAGCGGCACTCGCGCTGCTCGGGATCGCCCTGGGCTTCGGCCTCATCGTGCGCCGCCGTCAGCGTGAGGAGGTCGGCTCGGACCTGACGGAATGACGAGACGGTCCTGCCCGGGGTTCGGGCAGGACTGATCGGCCCAGGCCGGCGGCGGGGTCGTCTCATGCGGAAGCGTGAGGCGGCCCCACGCTCGCGTCGTGCGGCGTGCCGTCTGGCGAGAGCTCGGGACGGAACTGTGCGCCTGCGAGGACGTCCAAGGCCCCGGTCACCAAGCGTGTCGACAAGGATCCTTCGGCGCGCGCGGTGACCGGGGCCGGTCGAGTGAGGAGACGGTTACGCCTTCGCGGCTGCGGGCTTCCGCGCCGGAGCCTTGCGGGCGGGCGACGTCGCGGGCTTCGCTGTTGTGGAGCGTCCGGCACTCAGTGTCGACTGCTCGGGCAGCGGCTGCAGGGTCGTGAACCGCGACAGCTGCGTCACGTGGTGAGGCTGCAGCTCGTCGAGCGAGGCGACACCCAGCAGCTTCATCGTGCGCACGATCTCACCCGAGAGGATCTGGATCGCACGATCGACGCCCTCGCGTCCACCGGCCATGAGCCCGTACAGGTAGGCGCGGCCGATGAAGGTGAAGCGCGCACCGAGCGCGACGGAGGCCACGATGTCGGCGCCGTTCATGATGCCGGTGTCGAGGTGCACCTCTGCGTCCTTGCCCACCTCGCGCACGACGCTCGGCAGGAGGTGGAACGGGATCGGCGCGCGGTCGAGCTGGCGGCCGCCGTGGTTGGAGAGCTGGACGGCGTCCGCACCGAGGTCGACGGCGAGCTTCGCATCGGCGACCGACTGGACGCCCTTGACGATGAGCTTGCCCTTCCACTGCTCGCGGATGTATTTGACCTCGTCCGGGCCGACGGTCGGGTCGAACATCGTGTCGATGAGCGCCGCGACGGTTCCCGACCAGCGGTCGAGGCTCGCGAAAGCCAGTGGCTCCGTGGTGAGGAAGTTGATCCACCATGCCGGGCGGGGGAGCGCGTCGACGATGGTCTTCGGGGTGAGCGACGGCGGGATCGTCATGCCGTTGCGGACGTCGCGCAGGCGGGCGCCGCCGACCGGGGTGTCGACCGTCACGACGAGGGTGTCGTAGCCCGCCGCGGCCGCGCGATCGACGAGCGCCATCGACCGTTCGCGCTCGCTCCACATGTACAGCTGGAACCAGTTGCGCCCACCGGGTGCCGCCGCCTTGACGTCCTCGATCGAGGTCGTGCCCATGGTCGACAGGGTGAAGGGGATCCCCGCGGCCGCGGCGGCGGAGGCCCCCGCCCGTTCGCCCTCAGTCTGCATCATGCGGGTGAAGCCGGTCGGCGCGATGCCGAAGGGGAACGCGACACGCTCGCCGAGGACGTCCCAGCCGGTGTCGACGTTCGCGACGTTCTTCAGGACGGCCGGGTGGAACTCGATGTCCTGGAACGCCTGCCGTGCCCGAGCCAGTGAGATCTCGCCCTCGGCGGCGCCGTCGGTGTAATCGAAGGGCGCCGTCGGCGTGACCCTCTTCGCGATCGCCCGGAGGTCGCTGATGGTGGTGGCGGCCGCCAGCCGTCGCCGGCGAGCGTTGAACTCCGGCTTCTTGAACTGCATGAGCGGCAGGAGGTCATGGGGCTTGGGGATGCGGCGTTCAACCATGGTCTGTCTCTTCTTTCCGCGAACTGTCGCTTGAGGTGGGTGTCGAGGGGTGCGGACTGTCGTCTTCTGACCGTTCGCGAGCCTGGTAGTAGTTGGTGATGTGGGAGCGGACGGAATCGCGGGCCAGCGGGGCGTCGGCGTGACGGATCGCCTCCACGATGCCCCGGTGCTCGGCGCGCAGGCGGTCGGCGGTGGCTGACCACGACGCCAGTTGTGGGACACCGGCCAGGACGTAGCGCTCGATGGAGTCGCGGAGGCCGGACATCGTGGCGACGAGGACCTGGTTGCCCTCCGCCTCGGCGAGCGACAGGTGGAACTGCGCGTCGAGGGCGAGGAACTCGGCCTCCGTGAGCGTCGACTGGTCCATCGCGTCGAGCAGGGCCTCGGGGTGTGTGAGATCGGGGACGGTCGTTCCGGCGCGCGACGCGAGACTGTGGACGACCGCGGTCTCGATCACGAGCCGGGTGTCGACCACGTCCTGGACGGCGAAGCCTTGCGCGGCCACCTGGAGCCGCATGAGGGTGGCCATGCCACCGGACGGCGTGGCGACGATGATCGCGCCGGCGGTGGGGCCGGATCCCGTGTGGGTGCGGATGAGTCCCAGGACCTCGAGGACGCGGATCGCCTCGCGGACGCTGGACCGACCGACGCCGAGGTCGATCGCGAGCTGTCGTTCGCCGGGCAGGCGGTCACCGGGGGTGAGGACACCGCTGAGGAGGTCCGACTCGATGCGGGCGAGCACGACCTCCCAGGCCCGGGGCTCCGCCGCTGGGGTGGGGGGCTGCGTCGCCGGGGCCGCGGCCGTCGCTGGTGCGTTCATCGATCCTCCTTCGACATTTCGGTGTGGTCAGACCACAAACCCTACCTCTTGAACCGATTCAACGCGAGCCCTTCTCGCAGATTTCTCTGCGAGGGGGTTTCGACGGATATCGACGCCCATCTCAGGTGCGGAGGACGATGTTCTCCGGCTCCTCGTCGGCCAACAGATGTTCGATCTGTCGACGCAGGAGACGCGCCATCCGCGGCAGCATGGCGCTCGTCGCGCCCCCGATGTGCGGGGAGACGAGCACGTTCGGCAGGGACCACAGCGGGTGGTCGGCGGGCAGTGGTTCGGGGTCGGTCACGTCGAGCGCCAGTCGGATGCGACCGCTCGTCGCGTGCTCCACCAGGGCGTCGGTGTCGGCGACGGGGCCGCGGGCGACGTTCACGACCAGGGCGTCGTCGGGCAGTGCCGCCAGGAAGTCGTCTCCGATCAAGCCGCGGGTGCTGTCGGTCAGCGGGACGACGACGATGACGATCTCCGCGTGCGGCAGGAGTTCGGGCAGTTCGTCGATGCCGTGGATCGGCCCCCGCTCGTCCTCCCGCGCGCTCGACGCCACCCGGGTGACCTCCACCTCGAACGGGAGCAGGCGCTCCTCGATGGCCGCGCCGACCCCGCCGTACCCGATGAGGAGCACGCGGCGGTCGGCGAGGCTCGGGCGCTGGCTCTGCAGCCATTCGCCCGTCCGCTCGGCCCGCACGAAGTCGGGGATGCCGCGCTGCGAGGCGAGGATGAGCCCGACCGTGAGCTCCGCCGTCGAGGCCTCGTGGACGGTCGCCGCGTTGGCGAGGGTGATGCCCTCCGGGAGGAGGTCCGCGAGGCCGTCGTAACCGATCGACTGCACCTGGACGAGCTTCGGCGTCACCGCACCGACGTTCGCGAGCGGTTTGTTCGAGCCGAGGTACACGGGCACGACGAGGTCGATGTGCTCGACCGGCGGTTCGGTGCGCAGATCCCATTCGACGAACTCGACGCCCTCGGGGAGGGGGCCCTGCGACAGCACCTCCTCGCGCAGGTCGGCGGGCAGGCTGACGATGAGTGGAGAAGCGGTCATGCTGCGACGCTACCGGCTGACGGTCGTGGAGCCGGCAGGCTTGCGCGGCTCGTAGCGGGTCGGCTCGAAGGAACGGGCGACGAGGGCGCGCAGGGACTCGAGGTCGCCGTCGATGATCCCCACCGCCCTCGCCTGGACGAGGACGTTCCCCAGTGCCGTCGCCTCGACGGGGCCGGCGATGACGGGGATCCCCGCACGGTCGGCCGTCAGCTGGCAGAGGAGCGTGTTCTGGGATCCGCCGCCGACGACGTGGATCGCACGCACCTGGACCCCGGACAGCTCGGAGGCCGTGTGGACCGCGTCCGCGAACGCCTGCGCCAGGCTCTCGATGATGCACCGGACGAACTCGGCACGGGACTGCGGGACCGCCCGCCCGTGCTCGGTGAGGAACCCGGCGATGCGCGCCGGCAGGTCACCGGGGGCGAGGAACCGGGGGTCGTTCGCATCGAACACCGAGACGGGTGCGTCGACCGCGGCCGCCTGGGCGATGAGCCCGGGCAGGTCGATCGTCTCGCCACCGCGCTCCCAGGTGCGCACCGACTCGCTCAGGAGCCAGAGTCCCATCACGTTGTGCAGGAAGCGGGTGCGTCCGTCGACGCCGCCCTCGTTCGTGAAGTTCGCCGCTCGACTCGCCTCGGTGAGGACCGGGCGTTCGAGCTCGACCCCGACGAGTCCCCAGGTGCCGCACGAGATGTAGGCGGCATCCGGGGTCGTCATCGGGACGGCGACGACCGCTGAGGCCGTGTCATGTGAACCGATGGCGGTGACGGGCGTGGACGCGGGCAGGCCGACCTCGGTGGCGACCGCTTGGAGGAGCGTCCCGATGCGATCGCCCGGCTGGACGATGGGCGGGAGGATCGTCGCCGGGATGTGGAGCCGCCCGAGGAGCTCGGTGTCCCAGGCGGTCGGTTCGCCAGCGCGGACGAGGCCGGTGGTCGACGCGTTGGTGGCCTCGGCGACGCGAGCACCGGTCAGCCAGTGTGCGATGAGGTCGGGCACCAGGAGTGCGGTGTCGGCGACGTCGAGCATGCCGGCGTCGCGCTCGGTCGCGAGCTGGTAGACGGTGTTGAACGGCAGGAACTGCAGGCCGTTCACGCGGTAGAGGTCGGCGAAGGGGACCGTTCCGTGGACCGCCTCGACACCTGCAGCCGTCCGTTCGTCGCGGTAGTGGAACGGTGCGCCGAGGAGGCGCCCCTGCCGGAGGAGGCCGTAGTCGACCGCCCATGAGTCGATGCCGATGCTCGCCAGGTGCGGCTCCTGCTTCGCTGCGCCCGACAGCCCCGCGATGATCGAGCGGTACAGCTCGAGGATGTTCCAGTGCAGGCCGTCCGGCGTGCGGACGGGCGTGTTCGGGAACCGCGCTACCGGTACGAGGCGCAGCTCGCCGGGGCCGACGTGGCCGAGCATGACCCGCCCGCTCGTGGCCCCGAGGTCGACCGCCGCGACGGTGCCGCTCCGGCCTGCCGCGCTCATCGCAGGAAGGCCGCGGCCACGCCCGCGTCGACGGGGATGTGCAGTCCGGTCGTGTGGCTGAAGTCGCTCGTGCAGATCGCGAAGACCGCATTCGCGACGTTCTCCGGGACGACCTCGCGCTTGA
Organism: Plantibacter sp. MDV22-iso1; assembly: GCF_058408345.1. Lineage (NCBI taxonomy): Bacteria > Bacillati > Actinomycetota > Actinomycetes > Micrococcales > Microbacteriaceae > Plantibacter > Plantibacter sp. MDV22-iso1. The sequence continues at coordinate 768,971 of NZ_JBZVDY010000002.1, read as the reverse complement.
GGATGGTGCGCTGCGCGTAGAACTTGCCGAGGTCCTGCTCGTCGATGCCGTACGTCTTCGCGCGGTTCGCACCCCAGCCCGAGGCGAAGATGCCGGAGCCGCGGACGACCCCGTCGGGGTTGATGCCGTTCACCTTCACACCGTACTCGCCGAGCTCTGCGGCGAGGAGACGGACCTGGTGGGCCTGGTCGGCCTTCGTCGCGGAGTAGGCGATGTTGTTCGGGCCGGCAAACACGGAGTTCTTCGACGAGATGTAGACGATGTCGCCGCCGAGCTTCTGGTCGATGAGCACGCGTGCGGCGGCCTTCGAAACGAGGAACGAGCCCTTCGCCATGACGTTGTGCTGGAGGTCCCAATCGGCCTCGGTGGTCTCGAGGAGCGACTTCGACAGCGAGAGGCCGGCGTTGTTGACGACGAGGTCGAGCCCGCCGAAGGCCAGGACCGTCTCGTCGATCGCGGCCTGGACGGCCGCCTCGTTCGAGACGTCGGCGGCGATGCCGATCGCGACGTCCGTGGTGCCGAGCTCGGCTGCCGCGGCCTGCGCCTTCTCCAGTGAGAGGTCGGCGATCGCGACGACCGCGCCCTCCGCGACGAGACGCGTGGCGATGGCCTTGCCGATGCCGGATGCGGCACCGGTGACGAGCGCGATGCGGGTCGCGAGCGGCTTCGGTTTCGGCATCCGCTGCAGCTTCGCCTCCTCGAGCGCCCAGTACTCGATCGCGAACTTCTCGGCCTCGTCGATCGGCGCGTAGGTCGAGAGTCCCTCGGCGCCGCGCATGACGTTGATGGCGTTGACGTAGAACTCGCCGGCGACGCGGGCGGTCTGCTTGTCCTTGCCGAAGCTGAACATGCCGACGCCCGGGACGAGGACGATGAGCGGGTCGACACCGCGGATCGCCGGGCTGTCGGCCGTGGCGTGGCGGTCGTAGTAGGCCTGGTAGTCCTCGCGGTACGCCTCGTGCAGGGTGCCGAGGCGCTCGATGACGTCTTCGACGCTCGCCGTGGCGGGCAGGTCGACCGTGAGCGGCTTCACCTTGGTGCGGAGGAAGTGGTCGGGGCAGCTCGTGCCCAGTGCGGTGAGGCGCGGGTGCTCCGCCGAGGCCAGGAAGTCGAGGACCTCGGGGCTGTCGGTGAAGTGGCCGACGACGGGACGGTCGGCGGAGGCGAGCCCGCGGATGGTGGGCGCGAGGGCCGCCGCCTTCGCACGACGCTCGGCCTCGGGGAGGGCCGCGTAGCCGTCGAGCGCCGGACCGAAGGGCTCGGGGCGGGAGTTCGCCTCGATGTAGGCGGCCGCGGTGTCGATGATCCACAGCGAGTTCGCCTCGGCCTCCTCGGAGGTGTCGCCCCAGGCGGTGATGCCGTGCCCGCCGAGGATGGTGCCGACCGCCTGCGGGTTGTCGGCCTTGATGGCGGCGATGTCGAGGCCGAGCTGGAAGCCGGGGCGACGCCATGGGACCCACACGACCTTGTCGCCGAAGATCTTCGCGGTGAGTTCGGGGCCGTCGGCGGCGGTCGCGATGGCGATGCCGGAGTCGGGGTGCAGGTGGTCGACGTGGGCCGCGTCGACGAGGCCGTGCATGGCGGTGTCGATCGATGGAGCCGCGCCGCCCTTGCCGTGCAGGGTGTAGTCGAAGGCGGCGACCATCTCGTCCTCGCGGTCGAGGCCGGGGTAGACGTCCTGCAGGGCGCGCATGCGGTCGAGGCGAAGGACCGCGAGACCCTCGGGCTTGAGCGTGCCGAGGTCGCCGCCGGACCCCTTGACCCAGAGGAGCTCGACCGGCTCGCCCGTGACGGGGTCGATCTCGGTGCCCTTGGCCGAGGTGTTGCCGCCGGCGTAGTTGGTGTTCTTCGGGTCGCTCCCGAGGCGGTTGCTGCGGGCGATGAGCTCGGCAGCGGTTGGGTTCACGGACATTCGCACTCCTTCGTCGGGGCACGTCCGTGCCCAGTGTTCGATCGTGTTAAGTGTCACACGAAGTGACAGATCTTGCAATGGCGGCTGTCCCGATCTCAGGAGGGCTGTGGCGCGTCGCGGTCGTCGCGGAGCGACGCGCGGGGTGACTCCTGAGAACGGGACGTGGGGGCCGGGCCCTAGAGGAGTTCGACGGCGTCGCGGTAGGCGTCGAGTGCAGGGTCGGCAGGGTCGAGTTCCGTGACGAGGAGGTCGACGTCCGCCAGGGCGAAGCCGACCGCCATCGCGCGCTGTCCCAGCTTCGAGGACGCGGCGACGAGGATCGTCTCGTCCGAGGCACGGGCGAACGCCTGCTTGACCTGCGCCTCCTCGAGGGTGACCTCCGAACTGCCGACGGTCGAGTCGATCGCGGCGGCCGACAGGAAGAAGCGCCGGTAGAGCACCGACGACGCCGCCTGGCAGGCGATGGGGCCGATGAAGCTGTCAGTGCGCGGCTCGGCCTGGCCGCCGACGAGGATGGCCGTGATCTCGCGGTTCGCGCCGGCGAGGAGGAAGTTCGGGTAGGAGTTGGTCGCCACCGTGAGCGTCGACTCGCCGAGCAGTCGACTGATGCCGCCGGCCGTGCTGGAGGCGTCGATCGCGATCGCGCCGTCCGTCGGGATGAGTGACCGGAGCTTCTCGACGATCGCGCCCTTCTCGCGGACGCCCGTCGCGGACCGCTCGGTGAAGGTCCTCGGTCGCAGGGTCGGGATGGCACCACCCCGGACTCGCCGCACCAGGCCGAGCTGCTCCAGGTCGGCGAGGTCGCGTCGCACGGTCATCGAGGACACGTCGAGCTCCGCAGCCGCATCGTCGAGGCGGATGCTGCCGTCGCGTTCGAGGATCGCCGTCAGTCGGGTCCGTCGTTCCTCGGCGCCGAGCGTGCCGGTCGTGGCCATGCCGCCCCCTGTCCATCGGTGTCGGACGTGTCCGTTCGTGTCCGTCTCAACAGGATGTCACAGCGGGAGGGGGCATCGGTCTGGTTCACAACTCAGGAGCACCCCGGCGCGTCGCCGACATGACGCGGTGTGGCGTGCGCGGCGCGCCACGAGCGTCCTGAGTTACGGACAAGCAAATATATATGAGCATCTGGAACTTCTAGACTGGCGCCACGGAAACCACACACGAACCAGTCCTCGCCGGTCGCACGGCGATCATCACCGGAGGCGCCCGCGGGCTCGGGCTCGCGATGGCCACGGCGCTCGCCGAAGCCGGCGCCCAGGTCGCCCTCCTCGACCGGTTGGAGACGGTGGCCGACGCCGCGTCGGTCCTCGATGCACAGGTCTCGCCTGCGGTGATCGGGCTCCCAGTCGACGTCACTGACGAGGGATCCGTGAACGCCGCGCTCGACCACGTCGCGGATACCCTCGGGACGCCGGACATCCTCGTCAACAGCGCCGGGATGACGCACGGCGCCCGCGCGATCGACACCGAGGTGGCCGATTGGGACCGACTCTTCCGCGTGAACGTCACCGGGACCTTCCTCGTGTCCCGGCAGTTCGCGCGACGCTTCGTCGCCGACCGTCGCGACGCCGGTCAGCTCGCGAGCATCGTGAACGTGTCCTCGATGTCCGCCTTCGCCGTGAACGTGCCGCAGACGCAGGCCGCGTACAACGCCTCGAAGGCCGCCGTCTCCATGCTCACGAGCAGTCTCGCGATCGAGTGGTTGCCGCTGGGGATCCGGGTCAACGCCGTCGCACCGGGCTACTTCGCGAGCGACATGACGCGTGACTTCGTCGCCGCCAATCCGGACATGGCCGAGGACTGGGTGTCGCGGATCCCGGCCGGCCGGATGGGTGAGCCGGACGAGCTCGGTGACCTCGTCGTCTACCTCGCCGGAGAGCGCTCCTCCTACGTCGTCGGGCAGAGCTTCCGGATCGACGGCGGGTACACGCTCATCTGACGGGCGATGACGACGACGGCCCGGAGCGCATCGGTGGGATGCGCTCCGGGCCGCTGTCATGCTGGGCCGTTCGGACTCAGCGCTGGGGCACCGTCGGGATGCTCCGCGTCGTCTCCGCCTTCGCCAGGGCGTCCTGGTCGACCCGCATCAGGAACGTCACCGCGAACCCGACGAGGTACGTGCAGGCGAGCGCGATGACGGTCGCCGTCGTGCCGAAGGATGTCCAGAGCAGGGTGACGAGCAGCGACCCGACGAACTGGGAGAGTCCGGCGGAGAGGTTGAGGAGTGCGACCGCGCCGCCGCGATGGTTCGGCTCGAGCGCCGGCATGAGCGCCGACAGTGGGACATAGGCCGCGACCGCGAACCCGAACATGACGACGGCGATCCCCGTGAGCCAGGGGTTCGGCCCGACGACGAGCGGGATGAAGTAGAGCAGGAGCGTGGACGCGAACATGCCGAGGCTCCCGAACCAGCGGACGGTGCGGATCCAGCCGATGCGGTCGCCGAGGATGCCCCAGAGGAGGTTCGTGAACACCGTCACGATGTACACCAGCCCCCACAGCTGCAACCAGGTGCCCTGCTCGAAGCCGATGTCGCGCACGAAGACGATCGGCAGCATGACGATGAACCCGTAGAGCGAGATCTGGTTGATGACGCGCTGGAGCATGCCGTAGGCGAGCTGGACGTTCCGGAACGGGAGGGCGATCGTGGTCGCGAGGGTCTCACCGAGGCCCCGGAGGGTGCGGGGTTCGGAGGTCTCCGGTCCCTTGCCGCGCACGAGGACGCCCGCGAGCACGCCGCCCACGGCGATGAAGGCGATCGCGCCCCACATCGTCTCGACGGCTCCGAACGCCGGGATGGTGAAGCTCGGCAGATAGGACCCGAACACGCCGACGCCGACCGAGTACGAGCACCAGAACCAGCCCATCGCGGACGACAGCTTGTCCTGCGGAGCGGCGTAGGAGATCCACACGACGAACCCGAAGACGAACAGTGGGTAGGCGACGGCGCGGATGGCGTACATCACCATCATCATCGCGAAGTCGTGCTGCATGATGCCGAAGTACACGAAGCCGGCATGGAAGACGATCCACCCCGCGGCGGCGGCGATCATGATCCGCCGCGGTCCGAAGTACTCGGCCAGCACACCGGAGGCGAACGCCCCGATCGCGACGATCAGGCCGTACACGGTGAAGAGCGAGCCCACCTGGTCGGTGCTGAAGCCCTCGCTCGTCACGAGGAAGTCCGAGAGGAACGCCTGCTCGAGTCCGTCGCCGGTCATGAAGAAGGCGATCGCGACGTACCCCCAGAGCAGCGGGCCGGAGAGGCCGAGGAAGGCCTTCGGTGGTCGGGTGCCGGGGGATCCGACGCTGGGTGCAGGTGTACCGATTGGTGAGGACATGCTCTCTCTCCATTGAGGTGGGACGCGTCGACGGCGCGTGGAACCCGGGGGAGTTCTGAGCAGAAAATATATCAGAGTGTGGCCTGACCACATCCGTTCGCCTCTTTCTGGGCAAACGAGGTTTCGTTCGCCCGGAAATGGGTGAACGAATCGCTAGGGGGCGGCGTCGATGAGCGTCTCGGCGGCGCGACGAGCGTGCAGCGCAGCCTCGGGGGAACCCGTGATGGCGGCGGTGGTCTGGGCGCCCTCGGCGAGGATCGCGAGCTGGGGTGCGAGTGATGCCGGCGCGCCGGCGTCGGCGACGAGGTCGGCGACGTAGTCCTGGAAGGACGCCTTGTGTTCGCGGGTGATGGTGGCGACCGCCGGCGAGACGCCCCCGAGCTCCCCGAAGGTGTTGATGAATCCGCAGCCGCGGAACGAGTCGTCACTGAACCAGCCGGCCAGGTAGTCGTAGATCGCGAGGAGGCGGTCTCGGGGCGTTTCGGCGTCGTCCACGAGGGCGCTGACGCCGGTGGTCCAGATCGCGTGCCGGTACTCCATGACCGCGAGGACGATGTCCTCCTTGCTCGGGAACTCCGAGTACAGGCGCTTCAGCGATACGCCTGCCGCCGAGCGCAGCTCGTCCATGCCGACGGACTGGATGCCCTTCGCGTAGTACAGGCGGTCGGCGGCGTCGACGATGATGTCGCGCACGGAGGCCGGTGCCGCGGGTGCGCCCGCCGGGCTCGGCGACGCGATGGTCATCGTCTGTTCGCTGGTCATTCCATCAGTGTACTTGCATTGAGAACGATCGTTCCCTATGCTGATGGACACCGAGGAGAACGCTCGTTCTCAATTCGGGGCGTGGAACCGGGCGACGAGCCCGGACGCTGAAGACGAAAGGAATCGAACCATGTCGTTCATCACCGTCGGAACCGAGAACAGCACCTCCGTGGAGCTCTACGTCGAGGATCACGGCAGCGGCCAGCCCGTCGTCCTCATCCACGGCTACCCCCTCGACGGCTCGTCGTGGGAGAAGCAGACCGCGGCGCTCCTCGACGCCGGCTACCGCGTCATCACCTACGACCGCCGCGGTTTCGGCAAATCCTCCAAGCCCGCCGAGGGCTACGACTACGACACCTTCGCCGCCGATCTCAAGGCCGTCGTCGACGGGCTCGATCTCCACGACGCGGTCCTGGTCGGCTTCTCGATGGGCACCGGCGAGGTCGGCCGCTACCTCGGCACCTACGGCTCGGAGCGCGTCGCGAAGGCCGTCTTCCTCGGATCGCTCGAGCCGTACCTGCTGCAGACCGATGACAACCCGACGGGCGTCCCGCAGGACGTGTTCGACGGGCTCCTCGCCGCCGTCACCGACGACCGCTACGCGTTCTTCACGAGCTTCTTCGAGAACTTCTTCAACACGGACGAGAACCTCGGCTCGCGCCTGAGCGAGGAGGCGCTGCGGGCCAACACGCAGCTCGCTTACAACGCGTCGCCGTACGCGTCGGTCGCGGCGCAGCCGACCTGGCTGACCGACTTCCGGGCCGACGTCGCGAAGATCGACGTCCCGGCGCTCATCGTCCACGGCACCGGCGACCGCGTCCTGCCGATCGACTCCACCGGTCGCGTGTTCGCGAAGGCGCTGCCCTCTGCCGAGTATGTGGAGATCGAGGGCGCCCCGCACGGCATGCTCTGGACCCACTACCGCGAGGTCAATGAGCAGCTGCTCGCCTTCCTCGCGAAGTAGTCGGCTCGGTCGGTTCGCAATTCAGGTCCGTTCCGGCGCGTCGGCGAACTCGGCCGGCGCACCCGGGGTGACACGCCGCGCGCGTCCTGACTTGTGAACGTCCGGATGTGGATGAAGCCCCGCGACCGGGTCGGTCGCGGGGCTTCCTCGTGCTCGGGTGTGCCTAAGCGCCCCAGCTCGCCTGCGTCCCGCCGACGCGCTCCTCGGCGATGTGCTGCTGGTAGCCCGAGGCCAGGTAGGCGCCGAACGGGTCGGCGGGCAGGCCGCGGCTCTCGCGCCAGGCGGCGAGCGGCCCGCGGACGTCGGTGTAGAACGCGTCCATGAGGATGCCGTTCGCGCCGAGCACGTCGCCGGCCTCCTGTGCCGCCGTCAGTGCGTCGCGGTCGACGAGCAGTGCGCGCGCGGTCATCTCCTGCACGTTCAGCACCGAGCGGATCTGACCGGGGATCTTGTCCTCCACGTTGTGGCACTGGTCGAGCATGAACGCGACCGGCGAGTCGTCGTCGAGGCCGCCGCCGCGGACGACCTCGTAGAGGATCCGGAACAGCTGGAACGGGTCGGCTGCACCCACGATGAGGTCGTCGTCGGCGTAGAAGCGCGAGTTGAAGTCGAACGAGCCGAGCTTCCCGAGACGCAGGAGCTGGGCGACGATGAACTCGATGTTCGTGCCAGGCGCGTGGTGGCCGGTGTCGAGACAGACGAGGGCCTGGTCGCCGAGCTGGGCCACCTGGGCGTAGGACGTTCCCCAGTCGGGGACGTCGGTGTGATAGAACGCCGGCTCGAAGAACTTGTACTCGAGCACGAGTCGCTGCTCCTCGCCGAGGCGGGCGTAGATCTGCTGGAGCGAGTCGGCCAGGCGGTCCTGCCGGCCGCGGATGTCCTGCTGGCCCGGGTAGTTGCTGCCGTCGGCGAGCCAGATCTTGAGGTCCTGCGAGCCGGTCGCGTGCATGACGTCGATGCAGGCGAAGTGGTGGTCGATCGCCTTCTGACGGATCACCGGGTTGCTGTGGGTCAGGCTGCCGAACTTGTAGTCCTCGTCCTGGAAGGTGTTCGAGTTGATCGTGCCGAGCGCTACGCCGTGGTCCTCGGCGTAGCGACGGAGCGCGCTGAAGTCGTCCACGAGGTCCCACGGGATGTGGAGTGCGACCTTCGGCGCGAGGGCGGTGAACTCGTGCACCTTGGCGGCGTCGGCGATCTTCTCCTCGGGCGTCCGCGGGGTGCCGGGCGTCGTGAACACCTTGAAGCGGGTGCCGGAGTTCCCGAACGCCCAGGAGGGGAGTTCGATGGCTTGCTTCTCGAGCAGGGGGGTGATGGTGTCGAAACTGGTCATGGTCACTTCTCTGTGCGTGTTCCGGTGGTCTTGGGCGCGTTCACGGCGCTGACTGCAGCATACGTGAATCGTTTCAATGATGCTACTCGTGCAGGGCGGCGAGCTGGTCCTCGAGGTGGAACACCTCGGTGAGCTGGAGGAAGCCCTGGTCCGGCGGGAGGTCGAGGTCGACGAAGAACTCACCCATCTCGGCCTGCCAGCGGGCGTTGACCTCGGTCTCGGCCATGCCGGCCTGGGCCGCTTCAAGGGACGCCGTCTCGAAGTACCCGATGAGGAGGCCGTCGTCGCGGACGAAGAGCGAGTAGTTGTGCCAGCCGGTGTCGGCGAGAGCCCGCAGCATGTCCGGCCAGACGGCGGCATGGCGTTCGCGGTACTCCGCGAGGCGCTCGGGTTTGACCTGGAGCTGGAAGCACACGCGGTGCAGGGGTCGGGCACTCGTCATCGAGGCGCACCTTTCGGTTCGGTTCACGGACACTCTGAATCGATTCAGAGGATCGCAAGCAGCGTATCCGGGCGATCGGCCGCGGGTCAACGGACCGGCTGACCGGACGTCTGAAGATCTGGACAGGGTGCATCGACCGTTCGGCGTTCAGGGCGCGCCCGTCGTCCGCGACGATCACCCCTGGACACCCCGGAGCGAAGTCCCTAGCGTGGAACGTATGGCTGCCGACGACGCGCCACCCGATGCACCCACGATCGACGGTTCCGACGGTTCGGAGGAGACGACCGTCGCCTCGGAGAGCCCGCACTGGCGTCGCGACGTCGCGGTGTTCCTGTCCGGCCAGACGGTCTCGCTGTTCGGCTCGATGCTCGTGCAGTACGCGATCATGTGGCACCTCACACTCGAGACGAAGTCCGGTGTGGTGCTCGCGTTCGCCGCCGTCGCGGGGTTCCTGCCGCAGGCGATCGTGTCGATCTTCGGCGGGGTGTGGGCCGACCGCATGAACCGCAAGCTGCTCATCATCGCGGCCGACGGCTCGATCGCCATCACGACCCTCGCGCTCGCGATCTTCCTCATCAACGGCGCCGCCGAGCTCTGGCTCATCTTCCTCACGCTCGCGATCCGCTCGGTCGGCGCGGGTATCCAGATGCCGGCGGTGTCGGCGCTCATCCCGCAGATCACGCCGACCGACAAGCTCATGCGGGTCAACGGCATCAACGGATCCATCCAGTCGGCCATGATGCTCGTCGCGCCGGCTGCAGCCGGTGCGCTGTACGCGAGCGCGTCGCTCGTCGCGATCTTCTTCGTCGACGTCGTCACGGCCGCCATCGGGATCGGGTTGCTGCTGCTCGTGCCGGTGCGCACACTCGTGCGCTCGGGCGAGCGTCCCGGCTACTTCGCCGACCTCACCGAGGGTGTGGGCTACGTCTGGCACCACGGCTTCGTGCGATGGCTGCTCATCCTCTTCGCGATCGTGTTCCTGCTGGTCGTCGCGCCGTCCTACCTCACGCCGCTCATGATCGCCCGCACCTTCGGCGACGAGGTCTGGATGCTCACCGTGAACGAACTCGCCTTCAGCGTCGGCATGGTCGGCGGCGGCGCGATCATCGCGATCTGGGGCGGCACCAGGAACCGCGTGCTCCTCATCGTCGGGTCCTCGGTGGTGTTCGGGGCGCTGTCCATCGGGCTCGGACTCTCGACCAACCTCTGGGTCTTCTTCGGCTTCATGTTCCTGCTCGGGATCGCGGTGCCGTTCTTCTCGACGACGTCGATGACCCTGCTGCAGGAACGCGTCCAACCGGAGCGGCAGGGTCGCGTGTTCGGGTTCGTCGGCATCGTCATGGCGGTGTCGATGCCGCTCGGGATGATCGTGTTCGGGCCGCTCGCCGACATCGTGTCCGTCGAACTGCTCCTCGTCGTCGCCGGCGTGCTCACCTTCGTGGTGCTCGCCGTCGCCGTGCTCGTGCCGTCCGGGCGACGGGCGATGGCCGAGGTGACGAAGCAGCCGTGATCCGCTCTGGCCGTCCGGTCAGGGGAGCTGCGCCGAGTAGCCCTCGCGGTAGGTGGGATAGCGGTAGGTGAATCCGGTGTCGCGGAGGGCGGCCGCCGTGATGCGCTTGCCGCGGTGCGGTTCTTCCGGGGTGCGACCGGCGTCGTCGAGCGTCGGGTGAGCGACGCCGAGTCGATCGGCGAGGAAATCGGCGACCGTCGACAGCAGGACCGGCTCCTCGTCGATGCCAGCCACGACCGGCGGGAGCGATGCCGCCGGCAGGTCGAGCAGGTGCACGATCACGGCAGCGGCGTCGTCACGATGGATGCGATTGGTCCAGCCGGAGGGCCGGGTGACGCGGCCGTCGCGGACCTGGTCGACGAACATCGTGGCCGTCGGGCCGTAGAGACCGCCGAAGCGGATGGTGCTCGCCTCGGGCACGGCGGCGAGGACTGACTCCTCGGCCGCGAGCAGGGCGCGTGCGGTGCCGGTGGTCGGGACGGCCGGCGTGGTGTCGTCGATCGTCTCCCCACCGTCCTCGCCCCACACCGCGGTCGACGAGACGAACAGGATGCGGGGTGGGGTGCCGGGGAGCGCGGCTACGGCAGCGAGGAGGTACCCGACACCGTCGCGGTAGAGGGCGTCATAGGCCTCGACCGAGCGTGCCCGGGGCGCAAGGGCCACGACGATCGCCGTCGTGTCCGCAGGAAGGTCGGGGACGGAGGTCGTGAGGTCGCGGAGCTGGAGGGTGAAGCGCCCCTCGACCGAGCCGGGCGCTGGGTTCGGCTCGGGGGCAGGGTTCGACTCGGGCGCCGTGCGCTTCACGCCGACGACGTCCTCACCACGGGCCAGGAGCCTCCCGGCGACGTCGGAGCCGAGCTGTCCGAGTCCCACGATCACGACGGTCATCGCTCCACCGTACCCGGCGGCAGGGGTGAGAATGGTGGGATGAGTGCTGTGGGGGAGTTCATCGACGCGGCGCTCCAGTACGAGGGCGACGGCTATCGCGCAGCGGACGTGGCCGAGCGGCTGGGCGATGGACTTCAGTCCTACGGGTCCTCGGTCGGTGCGGTCCGCGGCACCGTGCGGGACGCGCTCCGGAAGTTCCGCGGGCTGGAGCACGACGAGCTGACAGCCCTCGCCTCGGAGCTGTGGGCCGTGCCGGTCTTCGAGCGCCGGCTCGCCGCGATCGTCCTGCTGCAGTCGAGCGTCCCGGTGCTCAAGCGCACCGACCTGACGCGGATCGAAGGTTTCGTCCGCGCCGGTCGAGTGCCCGAGCTCGCCGACCCGCTGGCTACCGACGTCATCGGACCGCTCCTGGAGCGCCTCGACGGGACGCCCCGGACCAAGGCCGAGAGCGTCCTCGACCGCTGGATGCAGGACGAGCCCTGGTTGCGACGTGCGGCGCTGCTCGCCCCGATCCGCGAGCTCGGTGCGGGTGGCGGCGATGTCGATCGCGCCACCCGTCGGCTGGCCGTCGCCCTGGACGGCTTGCAGCGGCCGGCGCCGATCGCCGTGGTGGAGCCCGCGATGGAGCGTCTTCGCGCCGTGCTCTGATCCGTCCTGTCGCGAGCGCCCTTCGACAGGCTCGGGGACCGGGTTCGGCTCGGGGACCGGGTTCAGCGCAGGGGCCGACGCGGACTCACACCTGGCGGAAGTCGATCCCCAGGAGGCTCGCCGCAGCCCGGTAATCCGCCGCCCGGTGCCCGAGCGACAGCGACCAGTGGTGCCCGATACCGGTCGCGCTCCACTCGTCCACCCAGACACCCGGGTCGCGCCCGAAGTCGACGCGGCTCGTCGTGTTGCCGATCGCGAGCAGCGGGCCCGGGACGACCTCGCCCTCCGAAGCGACGAAGGCGAGTGATCCGTCGCGGTCCTGTCCCAGCCCCAGCAGTGTGACGGGCCCGTGGCGCACGTCGAACTCGACGCTCACGCCCCAGCCGCGCTTGCCGTGATAGACCCCGAGTCCGCGCAGCAGCGGGTCGCGGGAGCTGACGGCGAGGTGCGCCGGACCGTCGTGCCCCATCTCGACGACTCCGTCCTCGAAGTCCAGCGCCTGGATCTCGCAGAACGACCCACCGGCGCCGACGACCTGGGTCGCGAGCTGTGCGACCGTGGTCCGCAACTCGTACTCGCCGGTCGTGGGGACACCGCGAGCGGTGAGGAGGGACGCGCCGAGGATCATGCCGGCGCCGAGTCGCTCGTGCTGTTCGCCGTCGCGACCGCGGTGGTAGTAGGCGAGGCTGTCGAGCGCGAACTCGTCGACGAGCCGATCGAGCCCGACCGACACCTTCGCTCCCCACGCGAAGTCGTCCTCGACCACCGTGTCGTCGAGGGTGAAGACCTCCCTGGCGAGGGCCATGCGGTCGGCGACCTCGGCGTCCGTCACCTCCTCGACGAGGACGCGGAGGTCGTCGAACTCCACGACCTCGACGTGCGAGCCGAAGGTGGTCGGCAGCAGGGTGAGGTCGGTGGAGACGTCGAGCATGCCGGGGTAGACGTGGCCCATGAGGCCGTGGCGGGCGTGACGGAGGGCTGCGCGGACGTGCGCCGCGTGGATCCACTGCGAGATGCGGTCCCACGCCGACTCCTGACGCAGCCACCCCGACACCGAGCGGAACGGGATGCCCGCCCGTCGGAAGACGTTGCCGACCTCGGGCACGGGGCACTGCCCGCAGTAGGCGAGCCAGGCGCCGGTGTCGAAGCTCGCGTGGTCCATCCGCTCGGTCGGCTGCAGGTCGATGACGAGGACCGGGGTGTTCGCGCGCTGGGCGATCGGCAGGACCATCGAGGAGGTGAGGTAGGTGGTGAGGAACAGGACGATGAGGTCGCAGTCCCCCTGTCGGAGGTGTTCCGCCGCGGCGTCGCCCTCCTGCGCGTCCGAGATGAAGCCGACGTCGACGACTTCGGCGTCCATCTGCTGGAAGCGTTCCGAGACGTACCGGGCCGATTCCTGGAGCTGGGGGAGCAACTCCGGGAACTGCGGCCAGTACGTGCCGAGGCCGCCGGCGACGAGGCCGATGCGGGGCTTCCGCCGTGCCTTCGGGGTGAGGAGCGGGTGGGCGGCTGCTGCGGTGTGGGTCATCGTCGATCCTTGGGTGGGTGCGGGTACGGGAGTATTTAATCGATTAAATACTGGTGACGACTGTACCCGGGCGTCACCGCCGCGTCCAGCCTCGCCGCTGCTCAGGCAGGCAGGGGAGCGGACTCGCGGACGACGAGATGCGGCTCGAGCGTCCGCGTGACGTGCTCGTGTGCCGCGCGGTCGGCCCCCAGCTCGGCCAGGAGGATCTCGACGGCCAAACGCCCGAGCTCATCCTTCGGCTGCTCGACCGTGGTGAGCGGCACCCGCCCGTCGGCTGCGAGCGCGAGATCGCCGTATCCGACCACCGACACCTCGTCGGGCACCGCGAGACCACCGTCGTTCAACCCCCTGATGACGCCGAGCGCGAGCTGGTCGTTCGTGCAGAACACGCCGGTCGGACGCGGTGTCTCTGCCGCGATCCGACGGCCCGCGATGCGCCCCGAGTCGACGGTCATCTCGTCCACGGTGACCTCGCGGAGGTCGTCGGGGTCGAGACCGGCCGCGACGAACGCGTTCCGGGCACCCTCGCGTCGATCGGCGCACTGCGGGATCGCCAGGTCGCCGTTCACGAGCACGATCGACCCGTCGGCGCGGGCGGGAGCATCGCGTCCGGCGGACACTCGGGCGGGATCGGCGAGCAGGTGCGCGACCGCGAGTTCCCCGCCGTGCACGTCGTCGATCGCGACGGAGCAGCCGGTGCCCTCGGGAGCGGTGCGGTCCATGAGCACGAGGCGGCTGCCGACCCGTCGCAGCTGGGCCAGCCGGGAGGCGTCGGCCGTCAACGGAGCGACGAGTGCGCCGGCAGCCCGGTGCTCGGCGAGCATCTCGAAGTGCCGGAGTTCGAGGTCCGGGTCGTCATGGCTCACGCAGAGCGCGACCGTGTAGCCGTGCTCGGCCGCGGCCTCGGTGACCCCGCGGGCGATCGCCGAGTAGAACGGGTTCGCGATGTCGGGGATGACGAGGCCGATGAGCCGGTTCGTGCCCTGTCGCAGGGTGGCGGCGGCGCGGTTGGGGACGAAGTCGAGCTCCTCGATCGCCGCGAGGACGCGCTCGCGCGTTGCGGGGGCGACGATCTCGGGGCGGTTGAGCGTGTTGGAGACGGTCGCGTTCGAGACGCCGGCGAGTCTGGCGACGGCGGCGAACCCGATGTCGTGCTTCGCCATGCTGCCCTCCGATTCCACTCCGAGCGTACCCGGCGCGCCCCTCGTCCCGTTCTCAGGACTCCTCCGGTGTGGTGGGGCGATCTCCGCCCGACACGCCGCGGAAGTCCTGAGAACGGGACGGAGGCGACCGCTACGGGAGGGTGTGGCCAGCGGCGGTGAAGAGGCGGTACCACTCCTCGCGTGACAGCGTCACGTCGGAACCTGCGGCCGCTTCCTCGACGCGCGACGGCTTGGTGGTGCCGAGCACGACCTGGATGTTCGCGGGGTGCCGGGTGATCCACGCGGTCGCGATGCCGGACGGCGTCACGCCGTGTGCGGCTGCGAGCTCGTCGAGCACGTCGTTCAGCTCCGCGTAGTGCTCGCGGTCGCCGATGAAGACGCCCGTGAAGAAGCCGGCCTGGAACGGCGACCACGCCTGCAGGGTCATACCGGTCAGGCGGCTGTAGTCGAGCATCCCGTTGTCGCGGTCGATCGACTGGTCGAGGCCCGCCATGTTCGCGGCGACGCCCGACGCGATGATCGGGGCGTGGGTGATGCTCAGCTGCACCTGGTTGACGATGAGCGGCTGCTCGACGGAGCCCTTCAGCAGCTCGACCTGTGCCGGCGTGTGGTTGGAGACACCGAAGTTCCGGACCTTGCCCGAGGCCTGCAGGGCGTCGAACGCCGAAGCGACCTCCTCCGGCTCGACGAGGCTGTCGGGGCGGTGCAGGAGCAGGAGGTCGAGGTAGTCCGTCTTGAGGGCGGCGAGCGACTCGTCGACGGTGCGGAGGATGTGCTCCTCCGAGAAGTCGAAGAAGCCCGGGCGGATGCCGACCTTCGACTGGATGAGCACCTGCTCGCGCTCGGCGGCGGTGAGGGTGACGGCGTCGCCGAAGCGGCGCTCGCAGCCGTGACGCTCCGAGCCGTAGATGTCGGCGTGGTCGAACACGGTGACGCCGGCGTCTCGTGCGGTGTGGAAGAGGGTGCGGATCGCCTCGTCGTCGAGGGGCTCGATGCGCATGAGGCCGAGGACGATGCTGGACGCGGTCAGGTCGGTCTGGGGCAGGGGGATGGTCTTCATCCGACCATCCTGGCCGAACCCACCGATGGTCTGCCTAGGATTGACGACATGTTCGTGTTGTCGTTGCTGCTCATCGTGCTCACGATCATCGCGCTCATCGACGTGGTGGGTCAGCCCGAGCCCGTCGTGCGCAACCTGCCCAAGATCGTGTGGGTGCTGCTCATCGTCTTCATCCCGCTCATCGGCGTCGGACTGTGGTTCCTGCTCGGCAAGGACTGGTCGAACAGCCGCATCAGGTTCCCCGAGCGTCGGCCGCGCAGTGCGTCCCGTTCGAGCGGCTCCTGGGGTCCCGCGGCATCCTCGTCACCCTCGCCGTCCCAGCCCGACCGCGCGGTCAGCAGCACCGAGGAGCAGCTCGCGGCCCTCGAACGCGAGATCCAGGCCGCGGAGGACGCCGAGCGCATCCGCAAGCTGGAAGCCGAGCTCGCGCGGGACGACGACCGTCGCGACGAGCCCCGCTGACCGCTGCTGCGCACGACGCGGTCCGCACGACGGTCAGTCGAGGACGGCGACGAGGATCTCGGCACCGACGACGAGTCCGGCGACCACGAGGACGGGGACGAGCACCCAGTTCCGGCTCGGACACAGTCGCGCCCCACGGGTGGTCCCCGCGTCGAAACGCGACGGACGCGGGGTGACCGGACTCATGCGGGCGATGCGTCCACCGAGCTTCGGGACGACCAGGTCGATGAACCGGAACAGCCGCAGCGTCTCCGACGCGTCCCAGAGCCGGAAGCTCCCGCTCGTGGTGACGAAGAGGTTGTCGTCGACGATCTCGATGTCCCAGCGCCGGCCGTGGTCGATGAGGAGCGCCATGACGTCCGGGGTGAACACCTGCAGTGCCTCGACCTGGAAGTCGCGGGGGACGTAGAGGGCGAAGTGCCGGTCGAAGTCGCCTTCGAGGGAGACGAGCTGTTCGTGTTCGACGGTGCGTGCGATCCCGCGACGCGCGCCGCCGTTGTTGGCGACACCGTCGAGCAGCAGGTGCGGTGACCGCGTGGGCAGGGAGACGTGCACGAAACCGACCGAACCGCGGGTCTTGCCGGCACCGCCCGAGGCCGAACGCTCCGAGAGGGTCGCGTCGCCGATCGTCACGCCGACCGTCGCCGGCCCGGTCCGTCCGCGGATCCGTCGCCCCTCCGGACTGAGCAGCTGGTTCGCGACCGCGATGTGCAGGCCCGTACCGAAGACGACGCCGACCGGTGGGGGCGGCGCACCGTTGGCCCGGTACTCCAGACCGTTGTCGGCGGCGAAGCGACGAACGCGGAGGAGGCGACGCTCGGTGAGCGGTTGCGTCAGGAGGAAACCGCCGAGGACGACCGCCAGCACGGCGACCACGGCGACGATGCCGGCGACGATCTCGATCCCGCTGCCGAGGCCCTCCCATCCGTCCGGGAGACGCAGCGGCAGGCTGGTGGCCGCCCACCAGAGGTACAGCCCGCTCGCGACGACCACGCCCGCGCCGACGGCGGCGTCGCGGAAGACCCAGGGCTGGTCGGCGACGACCTCCTTCCACGGGAGGTGCCGCGTCAGCTCGGTCGTGTCGGGCTCGGCGGTCGGAGGCACAGCGTTCACGATATCGCCGCCATCGGATGCACGTGCGGTTCACAATTCAGGACGCGAACGGCGCGTCGCCCCCGGATCCGAGGGTCCGGGGGCGACGCGCCGAGATCGTCCTGAATCGCGAACGGGTCAGAAGTCGTACTTGTCGATGTTCGACGCGTCGAAGGTGGTCGGCGGGCCGACGATGACGGTGCCGTCGGCGCCGACCTCGCGCTCACCGAGGTCGCCGGCCTCGAAGGTGTCGCCCTCCTTGCCCGTGATCGTGCCCTCGGCGAGTGCCTTGCCGGCGAACGCGGCGACGTAGCCGAGCTGAGCCGGGTCCCACAGCGCGAACGCGGTGACGGTGCCGTCCTTCACGAACGGACGCATCTCGTTCGGGAGGCCGAGGCCGGTCAGCGCGACCTTGCCCTTGTACTCCGAGGTGGAGAGGTAGCGGGCGGTCGCGGCGATACCGACCGTCGTGGGCGAGATGATGCCCTTGAGGTTCGGGTGCGCCTGGAGCAGACCCTGGGCCTCCTGGAACGACTTCGTGTCGTCGTCGTCGCCGTAGACCTTCGCGACGAGCTTGATGTCCTTGTAGTCCGGGTTGGAGGCGAGCTCCTCCTCCATGTACTTGATCCACTCGTTCTGGTTCGTCGCGTTGGCCGTGGCCGAGAGGATCGCGATCTCGCCCGAGCCGCCGATCTGCTCCGAGATGAGCTTCGTCTGGATCAGGGCGACGTCCTTGGCGACGACCTGGGAGATGAAGACGTCGCGGCAGTCCTTGCTGGTGTCGGAGTCGAACGCGACGATCTTCGCGCCGCCGTCGCGGGCCTCCTTGAGGGCGGGGCAGACGGCGTCGGGGTCGTTCGCCGCGATGACGATGACGTTCGTGCCGGCCTGGGTCTCGGCGTTGATGAACGACACCTGGCTGGACGCGCTCGCCTCGAGCGGGCCGACGACCTCGGTGGCGCTGAAGCCGGCCGCCTTCGCGCCGTCTTTGCCGCCGCCGAGCACGACGTCCGTGTACGGGTTGTTGAGCTGCTTGGGGATGAAGGTGATGCTCTCCGCGGCACCGCCGCCACCACCTGATCCCGCGGAGTCGCCGGTGGCGCACCCCGTCGCGATGAGTGCGAGGGAGGCTGCTGCGGCGATGAGGGCCGCTGCGCGACGGGCCGGACGGCCTGCTGCGCGGTTTCGAATCGACTGCATTGTCTGTTCCTTTCTGGATACGCCTGGTGCTGTGGCGTGGGGTGCCCCGAGGGCTGCGCCGATCGGGAGATCAGTGCTGGGGCAGGCTGCGTCGGATCCGTCGGTGGTGGTTCCACTGCTTGACGGATTCGAAGATACTGGGGCCGACCACCGAGGCGATCAGCAGGGTCCCGGTCACGATGATGAGAACGACGTCGGAGACGCGGCCGAGCCGGAGCGCGTAGTTGATGGTGCCGATGAGCAGCACACCCGCGACGACGCCCGGGATGGAACCCTTACCGCCGAAGATCGAGACGCCGCCGAGGAGCACTGCCGCGATGACGGCGAGTTCGAGCCCGGAGGCGTTGTCGCTGCGGGCGCTCGAGTAGCGGAGCGTCCAGAACACCCCCGCGAGGGCGGAGACGCCGCCGGTCGCGACGTAGAGCCAGAACTTCGAGCGGGCGACCTTGATGCCGACGAAGCTCGCCGCCTCCGTGCTGTACCCGAGCGCGTAGAGCCCGCGGCCGAAGGGGGTCAGGTGCAGGACGACCCCGAAGGCGAGCACGACGACGACGACCCCGACCATGACCACGGGGACGCCGGTCGAGCCGATCTTCGACGTGAAGAACGCGGTGAGCTCGGGTGGGAAGTTCGCGACCGCGTTGTCGCCGATCACGACGAGCGCGAGGCCGCGGAACAGCGCGAGCGTGCCGATCGTCACCGCGAGCGACGGGAGTCCGACCACCGCGATGAGGAAGCCGTTGAACGCGCCGGCGACGACTCCGACGAGCAGCCCGATGAGGAGGACGACCCCGATGTCCATCCCGCCGCCGGCCCACAGCACACCGATGACGGCGCTCGTGAGGCCCGCGGTGCTCGCGACGGACAGGTCGATCTCGCCGGTGATGATCACGAGCGTCATCGGCATCGCGATGAGGAGGATCGGGATCACGTCGAGGAGGAGGAAGCCGACGGTGACGGGGGAGGCGAACCGCGGGATGAGCAGGCAGGCGCCGATGACGACGACGAGCAGCGCGTAGATCATGATGGCGTCGCGGCCGAGCAGGATGCGCGAAGCGCCGGTGCGGCCCTTCGGTTCGGCCACGAGCACGCCGGTGGTGTCGGTGCCGAGCGGGCCGGAGCCCTTGGAGAACGGAGCCTTCGGGGTGGTGCCCGAGGTGGTCGGGGTCTTCAGATCAGACATCGCGTGCCTCGCTCATTCGCAGTTTCTTGGCCGTACGGAGGCTGGCGACGCGGTCGATGACGATCGCGGCCAGGATGAGGATGCCCACGATCGCCTGCTGCCAGAACTTGTCGACGCGCAGGGCGGTGAGGGCGCTCGTGATGGTGGTGAGGAGGATCGCGCCGATCGCGGCCCCGGCGACGGAGCCGCTGCCGCCGAAGATCGCGACACCACCGACGACGGCCGCTGCGACGACGTCGAGCTCCATGCCCGACCCGGTGGTCGCGCCGACCGAGTTGAAGCGGGAGGCGTAGAGCACGCCGGCGAGTCCGGCGAGCAGGCCGTTCGCCAGGAAGGCGAGGAACACGCGGCGGCCGACCGGGATGCCGAACAGCTTCGCGGCGTCGGGGTCCGACCCGATCGCGTAGAGGTCGCGGCCGGACCGTGCGCCGGCCATGTAGACGGCGACGACGACCACGACGAGGATCGCGATGAGGGTGATGACCGGGAAGCCGAGGACGGTGTCGACGGACAGTTTCCCGAACGCGTCGGGTCGGTCGTCCGCGAAGTACTGCGTGCCACCGGCCCACGCGTTGTTCAAGCCTCGGTAGATGTAGAGCGTGCCCAGGGTGATGACGAGGGCGGGGACCTTCGCGATCGTGACGAGCGCACCGTTGATCGCACCGAGCACCGCGCCGAGCAGCATCGCGATGGCGAACACCGCGATGATCGGCAGCTGCGGCATCGTCGCGAACATCGTGCCGGTCGCGAAGGCGACGAGCCCCAGGATCGAGCCGACGGACAGGTCGACGTTGCGGGTGATGATGACGAGCGCCTGACCGACGGCGAGGATGATCATGATCGTCGCGTTGAGGAGGAGGTCCTTCACCCCCTGCGCCGACAGGAACAGCGGGTTCGCGAGGTAGGTCACGAGCACGAGGACGACGAGGGCGACGGTGACCGGGAGTTCCCGGAGTCGCACGATCGACGCGATCGGGTTCGTCGTGCGCTCGGTCGCGACGGTGACGGGGCCGCCGCCTCCCGGCTTGGTGGTGGTGTCGGTCATCGTGCGCCTTCCAGGGAACCGGTGGCCGCGTGCATCACGGTCTCCGGGGTCGCTTCTTCGCGGGTGAGCTCGGCGGTGATCCGGCCCTCGTGCATGACGAGGACGCGGTCGGCCATGCCGAGGACCTCGGGCAGTTCGGAGGAGATCATGAGGATCGCGATGCCGCGGCCGGCGAGTTCGGAGATGAGGCGGTGGACCTCGCTCTTCGTGCCGACGTCGATGCCGCGGGTGGGCTCGTCGACGATGAGGAGGATCGGCTCGGTCGCGAGCCACTTCGCGAGGACGACCTTCTGCTGGTTGCCGCCGGAGAGGGTGGAGACCGCGTACTCCTGGGAGCCGGTCTTCACCTGGAGGCGGGCCGACCATTCCTCGGCCGCCTGGCGTTCGCGGCGGCCGGAGATGATCCCGAACCGCGCGAGCCGGTGGCGGAGGGTGAGGGTCGCGTTGCGGGCGACCGACAGGTCCATCACGAGACCCTGCTTGCGACGGTCCTCCGGGACGAAGCCCATGCCGGCGTCGATCGCCGCCTGCGGGTCGCCGGCCTTGACCGGCTTGCCGTCGAGCGTGACGCGTCCGGTGTCGTAGGGGTCGATGCCGAAGACGGCCCGGGCGACCTCGGTGCGCCCGGCGCCGACGAGTCCCGCGAGGGCGACGATCTCACCCGAGCGCACCGTGAACGAGATGTCGGAGAAGACACCGGCGCGCGACAGCCCGTCGACGGTGAGGGCCGCGTCACCGATCTCCGCGTCCTGCTTGGGGAAGAGGGCGGCGATGTCGCGACCGACCATCTGCCGGACGATCGCGTCGACCGTCGTCTCGCTCGTGACGTGCGTGGCGATGTAGCGGCCGTCGCGCATGACCGTGATGCGGTCGCACAGCGCGAAGACCTCCTCGAAGCGGTGGGAGATGAACATGATGCCGGCACCCGCGTCGCGCAGGGAGCGGGCGACCTGGAAGAGGCGGTCGACCTCGACGCCGGAGAGCGCGGCGGTCGGTTCGTCCATGATGAGGACCTTGGCGTCGAGCGAGATGGCCTTCGCGATCTCGATGATCTGCTGGTCGGCGATCGACAGGCCCTCGGCGACGCGGTCGGGGTCGATCTGGACGCCGAGGCGGTCGAACAGGGCGCGGGCGGCCTTCCGCATGGCGCCCGTGCTGATGAGGCCGAGGCCGTTCTTCGGCTGGCGGCCGATGAAGATGTTCTCGGCGACGGTGAGGTCGGGGAACAGGGTCGGCTCCTGGTAGATCACGGAGATGCCCGCGGCCTTGCTGTCGGCGACCCCACGGAAGGCGACGGGCTTCCCCGCGAGGGTGAAGTCGCCGGCATCGGGGGTGTAGAGCCCGGCGAGGATCTTCACGAGCGTGGACTTCCCGGCGCCGTTCTCACCGACGAGCGCGTGGATCTCGCCGGCCTCGATCCGGATGGTGCCGTCGGCCAGGGCGACGACGGGGCCGAAGGTCTTGGCCGCTCCGATGAGGGAGAGCGCCGGCTGGGCGCTGCGCCCGGCGGGCTCGGTGCGCGCCGGCTGCGCTGGATGGTCGATCGTCATTGAGGGTCCGTTCCTCCACGGTGAGGGGCTCGCTCCCGGCGGGATGTGAATCGATTCAGGGTCGGGAGCACCTGCACTGTATGGCCGCCGGATCGCGGGCGGCAAGGCGAAGTGGTCGTTCCTGACAGGACCTTCAGAAACGGTGCCCCGGTCGGCTCGCCTAGGCTGTGGATGCTCGATGGCGAAGGAGGACGACCGTGCGGATCCTCGTCGTCGATGACGAACGCGAGATGGCTGGCCTCCTCTCCCGCGGTCTCGGGTCGGACGGCCACGACGTGACGACGGCGTTCGACGGCCCGACCGCACTGGACCTCGCGCGGCAGGCGATCGCGCCGGCATCCGGTGGCGACCCGGGCTTCCAGGTCGCGGTCGTCGACGTCATGCTCCCGGGGCTCTCCGGATTCGCCGTCTGCCGCGAGCTCAAAGGCCTCGACCCGACGCTCGCGGTGATCCTGCTCACGGCGCGCGACGCCGTGGACGACCGGGTCCGAGGGCTCGATGCGGGGGCCGACGACTACATGATCAAGCCGTTCGCCTTCGCCGAGCTCGCCGCGCGGATCCGCGCGGTCCGGCGGCGGGACGCGCTCACCGTGCAGCCACGCTTGGACGTCGGTGGGCTGACGCTCGACCTGCACCGGCACCGGGCACGCGTCGGTGACCACGACGTGCCGCTGAGCGGGACCGAGTTCGACGTCCTCCGGGTGCTCGCGAGCGAACCGGGTGTCGTCGTCTCCCGGGCGGCCATGCTGCGGGAGGTCTGGGAGACCTTCGACAACATCGACCCGAACGTCGTCGACCAGTACATCAGCCGCCTCCGTCGCAAACTCGACCTGGCCGGGGCTGGCGTCCGCATCGTGACGAGCCGCGGCGTGGGGTTCTCGCTCGTCGCCGCAGGGAGCTGAGGGCGTGTCGGCGGACCGTCGCCGGTCGACGCGGCACCACGGCATCCGCACGCGGATCGCCGGGGGCAGTCTGCTCATCGCCGTCGTCGTGTCGCTCTTCGCCGGGCTCGCGATCAACGCCCAGCTGGAGCGCATCGTCCGCGACGGCACCGTCCAGGCGCTCCGCAGTGACGGCGCGCAATACGTGTTCGCGCTGCAGGCGAGACCCGACGACCCGCTCCAGGGGCCCGGCCTCGGGACCCGCATCGCCGTCATCGCCCCCGACGGCTCCATCCCGGTCTTCAGCCTGCCGACGACGCTCGCCGCGCCGCTCCCGGCGCTCGCTGCGACGCGGGAGGTCACCACGGTCGACGCCGGTGCCGCCACCTACATCCTGTTGTCGCAGCCCGTGACCGTCGGTGGCGACACCTGGTACGTCATCGCCGGGCGCGACGAGGCTGAGGAGACGACCGTCCTCGTCCAGATGCGGCTCCTCCTCGTCGGGTCCTTCGCGCTCCTCGTCCTCGGTGTGGCGGCCGGCGGGTGGATCCTGACGACGGTGTCGCTCCGGCCCGTCACCCGGCTCCGGGTGAGTGCGCAGAGCCTCAGCGAGCGGTCGACCGACGAGGTGCTGCCGGTCGGCCGTGCCGACGACGAGATCGCGCAGCTCGCGATCACCCTCAACGACCTCATCGAGCGGCTGCGGGCCTCGGCCGACCGCGAACGGCAGCTCGTGTCCGACGCGAGTCACGAGCTCCGGACGCCGCTCGCGATCCTCCGAACCCAGCTCGAACTCGCGCGCCTCGAGGACTCGTCGCGCGAGCAATTGCTCGCCGACATCGAGGGGGCCGAGCGCAGTGCGACGCGGCTGTCGGCGCTCGTCACCTCGCTGCTCGAGTTGTCCCGCATCGAGGCGGCGACGCCGGAGGAGCGGACGAGCGCGGCCAGGCTGGAGGCCGACGTGCTCGAAGCGGTCGAGCGCGCACGGTTCCGGGTCGCCTCGGACGACGCGCTGGCCGGGATCGAGGTCGAGTACGTGAGTGCGATCGCCGAGAGCGGGCCGGGGGATGGCGCGGCGGTGTACGCCGTGCGCGCCGACGAGGTCGGCCGGGTCGTCGACAACCTCGCGGGGAACGCGCTGCAGGCGTTCACCGAGCGCGGGGGTGCTCCGCGCCGGGTGTCGGTCATGCTCGACGACGACGGTGGTCAGCTCACGCTGCGGGTGTCGGACAACGCGGGAGGGCTCGACCCGGCCTTCGAACCGCGGGCGCTCGAGCGGTTCAGTCGCTCCGACGCGACGCGGTCCTCCGGGCACGGTTCCGGTCTCGGGCTCGCGATCGTCGCCGCCATCGCGCGCAACGCGGGTGGGGAGATCGTGCTCCGCAACCGTCCCGGCCACGGTCTCGAGGTCGTCGTCACCCTGCCCGTCGCGTCGGCCAGGCCGGGCGATCCCGCCTGATCGTCGCCCGTTCTCAGGAGTCGTCCGGTGTGTCGGGGTCGGGCGGGGGCGCCGCGCCGGAGAACTCCTGAGTCGGGGACGGATGTGGGTGGGTG
>NZ_JBZVDY010000002.1:597175-744356 GCF_058408345.1 Plantibacter sp. MDV22-iso1 | reverse complement strand
GCCTGTTCTCAGGAGTCGCCCGGTGTGTCGGGGGCGGGCGGGGGCGCCGCGCCGGGGAACTCCTGAGTTGGGGGCGGATGTGGGTGGGTGGCCTGTTCTCAGGAGTCGCCCGGTGTGTCGGGGGCGGGCGGGGGCGCCGCGCCGGAGAACTCCTGAGTCGGGGACGGAGACGACCGGGGACAGCCGACTGCGCGGGCGCGAGGAGGCCCTGCGTGCAACAATGAGCCAGCCCGTCCGGCGTCACCCGGCGGGCCCGACAGGCGAAGGGGAGCCGTGAGCGCGAGCGTGAAGGACGTCGCGGCGAGAGCCGGCGTCTCGGTCGGGACCGTCTCCAACGTGCTGAACCGCCCCGAGAAGGTCTCGCCCGTCACGGTCGACCGCGTCCACGCGGCGATCGACGAGCTCGGCTTCGTCCGGAACGACGCGGCCCGCCAGCTCCGGGCTGGTCGCAGCCGCAGTGTCGGCCTCGTCGTGCTCGACGTCGGCAACCCGTTCTTCACCGACGTCGCCCGCGGCGCCGAGGATCGAGCCGATGCCGAGGGATGGTCGGTCCTCCTCGGCAACAGCGACGAGAGCATCGACCGCGAGCGCGCCTACCTCGACCTCTTCGAGGAGCAGCGGGTCGCCGGCGTCCTGATCACGCCGCTCGGCGACGATCTCACCCGGCTCGGCCGGCTGCGCGACCGCGGGACGCCGACGGTCCTCGTCGACCGGCAGACCGATGACACGAGCTTCTCATCGGTCGCCGTCGACGACGTCGCGGGCGGACGGCTCGCGGTCGAGCACCTCATCGGACTCGGACGGCGTCGCATCGCGGTCGTGGGTGGTCCGTCTTCGCTCCGTCAGGTCGTCGATCGGCTCGCCGGTGCGCGCCAGGCGGTCGATGCAGCCGCGGCAGGTGGTGCCGAGGTCTCCCTCGAGGTCGTGGAGACCACCGCGTTGACGGTGCTGCAGGGACGTTCCGCGGGCGAGACCATCCGGAACCGTCCTCGCGACGAGTGGCCCGACGCGGTGTTCGCGGCCAACGACCTCCTCGCGATGGGGGTCCTGCAGGCGTTCAGCATGCTCGGTTCGGTGCGCGTGCCGGACGACATCGCGCTGATCGGGTACGACGACATCGACTTCGCGTCGGCGGCGGTCGTCCCACTGTCGTCGATCCGTCAGCCGAGCGCGCTCATCGGCCACACCGCCGTCGAGCTCCTGCTCCGTGAGGCGGACGCGGGCGCTCGACGCGTGCCCGAGCAGATCGTCTTCCAACCGGAGCTCGTCGTCCGGCAATCGACGGTCGGCGTCGACCCGGCCTGAGTCTGGTGCCACCCTGCGTCATGCCGGGTGGTCGGGGACCCACGGGTCGATGAGGCGGAGACCGACACCCGCGAAGTCGCGCGTGTTCCGCGTCGCGAGCGCGGCGTCGGAGGATCTCGCGATGGCCGCGATGATCGCATCCTGAGGTCCCATCGGGTTGCCGGAGCGGCGTCGCGTCGTCATGAGCTCCGCGTAGTCGAGCGCGGCTTCCGCAGAAAAGGGGAGGACGCGCCCTGCGAAGTCGGCATCGAGCACGGTCGCCACGGCCCCGACGAGCGTCGATCGGCGAGCGCCTGCAGGGAGGCGCAGGGCTCCTTCGAGGAGCTCGGCAGCGGTCATCGCCGTGAGGTGGAGGGCGGCCTCGTCCTGCCGATCGAGCCACCGGACCACCGTCGGGTCGGGCCGTGGTCTGAACAGTTCCGAGACGACGTTCGTGTCGAGGATGATCACCTCGGGGTCTGGTCATCCGTGTCGGCGCTCGCAGCGTCCTCGAACGGATTCGGTCGGACGGTCGTGGTGCGCTCGGGCAGTTCGATGACGAGTTCACCGTCGAGGTGGAGGTCGACGAAGCGCTGACGAATACGCTCCGCCAGCCCGGGTCGGTCGATGTCTGCGGCCGAGGCGGCGCGGAGGTCTTCAGGCGTCGTCGTCCTGACAGCCGCGGCGAGGATCGCCCGGATCTCCGCTTCCATGGATCGTCCGTGCAAGGCGCCGAGCTGTTGCAGACCGCGCTTCGTGTCGTCGTCGAGATTGCGGACGGTCACTGTGGGCATGTCGTCACCTCTCGTGGAAATGGAGTGCTAGCACGATGCTAGCAGGACAGTGGGTCCGGCTTCATCGGTCCTCCACAGGCCACGCCGAGCGGAGGTTCCTTTCAGGGAGGCCCACGTAGGGTGGCCGTTTCGCCTTCCTCGGATCGGGCAACCGGTCGACCGCGGTCATCGAGGGACGGCTCTGCCGAGGCGATGCTGCACCCACCGAGCATGAACCGAGCGCGCCCCCGACGCGACCGAGACCCAGGACGGTACCCCGCACATGACCAGCACCACCCCTGCGCGCGCCCTCGAGCGCCGCGACCCGAACACTCCGGCCGCAACCCCCGCGGCCCCCGGTCGGACCGGCGGCCGCCACGTGGCCCTCAGCCCGCGGGCCGCCCGTCGCGCGGCTCGCCTCGAGGACGCCAGCTGGACCGCCTCCGCCGAGGAGGAGCGACGTCACGTCGACCTCGTGCCCGCCAAGCGGCCCTCGGCCCTGCGCGCCAAGAGCTCCTTCGCGAAGCGCGCCAAGCCGTTCGCCACGTTCGGCGTCATGACGCTCGCAACCGGGCTCTTCGTGTCGGTGTCACTGCCGGCGGCCGCTGCCGGCGTCGACGTCGATGCGGCCACCGGTGGCGCGATCCCGTCTGCGGCGACGATGCAGTCGGTGTCGTACTCCGTGCCGTCGGCCGCAACCGATGTGCCCTTCGTGCGCGACGGCTACGGCGCGACCAGCCAGGAGGAGGTCGACGCCGCCTCGGCCGCCGCCGCAGCTGCCGCAGCCGAGGCGGCCGCGAGTGCATCCGCCGCCTCCTCGTCGTCCGCGTCGGCTTCGGCGGGACGCACCTACGCGGCCCCAGCCGTCGCCCGATCCGGCGAGGCGATCCTCGCCTACGCGGCGCAGTTCGTCGGCGTCGTCCCCTACGGCAACGGCAACGACCCGTCCGACAGCTTCGCCTGCGACGGCTACGTGCAGTACGTCTTCGCGGCGTTCGGTGTGTCCCTGCCTCGCGGTGCCGGTGCGCAGGCCGCATCGGGCGTGCAGATCTCGGCGTCGGAGGCCGTCGCCGGTGACCTGCTCTACTGGCCGGAAGGTCACATCGCGATCTACGACGGCGCGGGCGGCATGTACGACTCTCCCGACTGGGGTCGCTACGTCCAGCACCGTCTGACGATCTGGGGAGATCCGGTCTACATCCGCATCCCGTAGGCCGAGCGCTGAGTCGCCCAGAACGGTGCGTTTTCACCGCAAATACGCACAATTCCGGGCAACTCAGCCGGAGCGACGGATACCGTGGAGCGATGAGTGACGCACGCAGCTTCGAGACCTCCCTCGGCACGATCCTGGGGCGGGTCGACGGCGCGGTGGTGCGAGCTCGCGGCATCCCGTACGCGCGTGCTGGTCGCTTCGAGGTGCCGGAGTCGACCGGTCTTCCCGTCGGCTCCGACCGCGAACCGCTGCCGTTCCGGGCCTTCGAGCGGGCGCCTGCTTCACCGCAGCGCTCCTCGCGGGTGCTCGAGGCCGTCCTCGAGGGCGCCGGTGAGGGAATGGTCGACTCCGAGGACTGCCAGGCGCTCTCGATCACGATCCCTGCGGACGCCCGGCCGGACGAGTCGCTGCCGGTGATGGTGTGGATCCACGGTGGTGCCTACGTGACGGGTGCCGGCGACCTCGACGTCTACGATCCGATCAGCCTGGTCGTCGAGCAGCGGGTCATCGTGGTGTCGGTCACGTACCGGCTCGGGATCCTCGGCTTCCTCGGTGACGGTGAGACGCTGCCGGCGAACCTCGGCCTGCTGGACCTCGTCCTCGCGCTCCGGCGGATCCACGAGCACATCGGCGCGTTCGGTGGCGATCCGGCGTCGGTCACGCTGTTCGGGCAGTCGGCGGGCGGCGATGCGATCGCACACCTCATGATCAGCGACGGCACCGCGGGGCTCTTCCAGCGCGCCATCATCCAGAGCGCGCCCCTCGGCATCAGCAGTGGGCGCGCCAAGATGGCGAGCGCGATGATGCGAGCGGCGGGCAGCCCGACACGGGACACGCCGGTGGTCGAGTTGCTGGCGCTCGAGGAGCGGGTGGAGCGAGCCGCTCGTCGGTTCGGACTGCGCGGAGGCATGGCGTTCGGCACCCAGTACGGTCACGAGCCGCTTCCGGCGGAGGCCGACCGCGACGCCGCCTGGCGTGAGGCGGCGTCGCGCATCGACGTGCTCATCGGCTCGACGACGGAGGAGACCCGGCTGTACGTGCCGCTCATTCCGGCCTTCGCCCGCATGACCTCGGCGCCGCTCGTCGGTGACCCCATCCGGCGGGCGCTCGTCGGCGCGACCACGCACGTGACCTACACCCGCGACGCCCGGAAGTTCGTCGAACGGCATCGCGCGTCGGCGGTCGAGCGACGCGGTACGAGCTCAGCTGGGCGCCGCCCGGTAGTCCTTACGGAGCGTCCCATGTCACCGATCTGCCGCTTCTCCTCGGGACCGAACGATCGTGGAGCCGGACGGCGCTCATCGGCTCGGCGACCTGGGAGGAGGTCGATCGACGCGGACGTTTCCTGCGTCAGATGTGGGCCGACTTCGCGCGTGACGGCGTCCTGGCCGCCGACGCGACCGCAGGCCTGAGCGACGTGGTGACGCTTGACCGCTGAGCGTACTTCCGGACGCTGATGCCCTGAATACCCCATCTGTGAACAAATGTAATTGTGTACACAGTTTGATACCATGGTGCGATGAACACGATCACCCACTCCCTCTCGACGCGAGATCTTCGTGAAGGCCTCGCAGACGTCTTCGGGCGGGTCGGCTATGCGCACGAGCGGATCGGTGTGACGAGGCACGGGAAGCTCGCCGCGGTGGTCATCAGTGTCGAGGACCTCGAACTGCTGGAGTCCTTCGAGGCGGCACGAGACGAGGCGGAGTTCCGGGCGGCTCGGGCTGAAGACGACGGAACCCGCGTTTCACTCGACGAGCTGCGCGCCGAGCTCGACGCTTGACGAGGTACGTGGTCGAGTTCACCTCCGCTGCCGCTCGTGAGTTCAGGAAACTCGATCCCCAATTGCGGCGACGGCTGCTCCTCGCCATCGGTGAGCTGGAGGCTGATCCTCGACCGACTGGTGTGCGCAAGCTGGTTGGGTTCGAGAACGCATGGCGGATTCGGGTCGGCGATTATCGCGTCCTCTACGAAATCCTGGATGGTGTCGTGCTGGTGACCGTGTTCCGGATCGCGCACCGTCGCGAGGTCTACGACCGCTGAGCGCGCGGTGGGTGGCTCCTCCTGGAGACCAGTGCCAGGCACGCGCGGGCGTGCGCCCGTGCTGCATCCGGCGTCGGCGCAGCGGCCAGGCCGAGCAGCCTGCGTCGATGCGGTTCGCCGAGGAGCAGGGTGTAGAGCTGCTCCGCCCGCTCGCCGACGTGGCCGGAGAGGAACGCGATCGAGCGGGCCGGGCCGGCCGCGTAGAAACCGGCGGCGACCTCGGGGAAGCGCGGAGACTCCGCGATCACGAGTCGGTGCAGCGCGACCGAGACGTCCGAGTGCAGTGCGATGACCAGTCGGGTAGCCGCGTCCTCGAGAGGCTCCGCCTCGGAGCCTGGCTCGTCGGCTGCGAGGAGGTACCCGTGCTGGCGTTCGACCGCCGCGGTCAGCACGCCGGCGAGGTCACCGAACCAGGTGTAGATGGTCCGCTTCGTCACGCCGGCGTCGGCGGCGATCGCCTCGATCGTCGTCCCGCCGTACCCGTGCTCGGTGAACCGGCGGATGGCGGCGTCGAGGATCGCGTCGCGGCGGCGGTCGCGTTCGGCTGCCGTCGGGCGACCACGTCTCGATTCCATGCTCTAATGATACGGTAACGTCTCATTAAATGGAGAGGGTGGAGATGACGAAGATCCTGCATGTCGCGATCGTCGACGACTGGGAGGCCAGTCGGCCGTTCGGCGAGTACGAGGTGTCGACGCGAGCCGTGCCGTTCGTCGACGCCGGCTTCGTCCACGCGACGACCGCCGACCGGCTGCCCGAAGTGCTCGAGCGCGTCTACGGATCGCTCCAGCTGCCGCTCGTGCTCATCGTGCTCGACGTGGAGGAGCTGCAGGCAGCGGGCATCGAGGTGGTTCTGGAACCGGAACCGCGCGTGCTCGCACCCCTCCCGACCGCCGGGTCGGCCGTCGTCACCGAGCTGCCGCTGGAGCGAGACGGCTCGGGTGCCTGGCAGTCGCCGCAGACGTTGCCCTAACCTTCAGGCGCCGCGCGTGGTCAGCCGAGGAGGGCGCGGAGGTCGGCGAGGACGACGTCGAGCAGTTCGGTGAACGATCTCGTCTCGTCGTCGGCGATCCAGGCGGCGAAGGCCAGGTGGAAGGCTGCGGAGCCGCTCTGCGCTGCGAGTGCCGCCGGCACGGGGGCGACGCCCTTCGCGATGAGCGCGGTCGTGAGGGCGTCGGTGAGCGAGCTGCGCTTGAGCGACTCGCGTTCCATCAGTGCGGCGCTGGAGTCGACGATCCGCTGGCGCGCGCGGGACCAGGAGCGTCGTTCGTCCGCGAAGAACGCCGCACCGCCGTGGAGTGCGGCCTCGACGAGGCTCATCGGCGCCGTGGCCTCGGATGCGAGGAGGGCGTCGAGGAATCGCGCCTGGTAGTCGTCCTGGTTCGTGAACAGCACCTCGCGTTTGTCGGTGAAGTAGCGGAAGAAGGTGCGCTCGGTCACCCCGACGGCCGCGGCGATGTCGCTCACGGTGACGGCCTCGAACCCGCGCGACCCGAACAGCTCGATGGCGGCCAGCTTGAGCCGTCCCTCGGTATCCGCTTGCCAACGAGCCATGGATACATCCTATCAATGACAGTCACTGACATCAGGTGCTAGGGTCAATGTCACTCACTGACATGAAAGGAGCGCATCATGCGCGTGTTCGTTACCGGAGCAAGCGGCTGGATCGGGAGCGCCGCCGTCGACGAGCTGCTCGCGGCGGGTCACGAGGTGCTCGGCCTCGCGCGCAGCGACGCCTCCGCGGCGTCCCTCGAGGCGAAGGGGGCGACCGTCCTCCGCGGTGATCTCGACGACCTCGTGTCGCTCCGTCGCGGAGCCGCCGAGTCCGAGGCGACGCTCCACCTCGCCAACAAGCACGACTGGTCGAACCCTGCGGAGTCGAACCGCGCTGAGCGTGCGGCGGTCGAGGCGCTCGCCGAAGCGCTCGTCGGCTCCGGGAAGACGCTCGGTCTCGCCTCCGGACTGTTCCGACCCGACGCGGACCGGCCGGTACTCGAGACCGATCCGCACCCAGCCGTCGGGCCGGAGTCGATGCGCGGTGGAAGCGAGAACCTCGCATTCGACTACCGGGATCGCGGGGTTCGCAGCATCGCCCTTCGTTTCGCGCCCACGGTGCACGGTCACCATGACCATGGCTTCATCGCGCAGATCGTCGCGGCCGCGCGGCGCACGGGCGTCTCCGGCTACCTCGGCGACGGTTCGAACTCCTGGGCCGCCGTGCATCGCGGTGATGCGGCCCGACTCGTGCGCTTCGCGCTCGAGCAGGCTCCTGCGGGGGCCCGAGTGCCCGACGCTCCTGGAGGACATCGCCGGCGGGGCGTACACGGCATGACGTCGCCTCCCCGATACCGCTCTTCGTACGCGGCCTCGGGCTCTGACTGTGCGCAGGAGGGCCCGGCGCCGGGCGTCAGTAGTGGTCGCGCGCTTGCAGGATGACGATGTGGGTGTCGGTCACCAGGTACACGAGTCGGTTCGCGTCGTCGATCCGTCGGGACCAGGCTCCGGAGAGGATGTGCTTCAACGGCTCGGGTTTGCCGATGCCGACGAACGGATCGCGGAGGACGTCCTGGATGAGCAGATTGACGCGCTTGAGTGTCTTGCGGTCTTGGCTCTGCCAGGACGTGTAGTCCTCCCAGCCGCTGCGGTCGAAGGCCAGCTGCCGGGTCACGCGTCGAGCAGCTCGTGGGTCTCGAACTCGCCGTTCCGAGCGCGTTCGAGTGAGGCGAGGAGGCGTTCGGCACCCTTGGCGTTGCGGAGCAGGTACGCCGTCTCGACCATGGCGTCGTAATCGTCCTTTGAGACGAGGACCGCGTTCCCCCGCTTCGACACGACCTCGACGGGGACGTGGTCGTCGTTCACCTGCTGGATGAGACCGAACAGGTTCTTGCGTGCGTCGGTCGCGGTGATCGCTGACATGAAGAGCCTCCTGGAGTGGTACAGAAAAGCGTACCACTTCAGTTCGCCGTTAGCCTCCTTGGGCTACCCCAGCGCCGGCTTGATGTCCTTGACAATCGACTCCAGGATGCGCGCGTTGAACTTGACGCCGAGCTGGTTCGGGACGGTGACGAGGACGGTGTCGGCGGCCTGCACGGCGGCATCGGCCGCGAGCTCGGCGGCGATGACGTCGGGCTCGCCGATGAAGCTGCGGCCGAAGCGCGCGAGTCCGCCGTCGAGGTGTCCGACCTGGTCCTTCGAGTCGGCCTGGGCGCGCAGACCGAAGTAGCGGCGCGTCTCGTCGTCGATGAGCGGCAGGATGCTGCGGCTCACGGAGACCCGCGGCTGCCACTCGTGACCGGCCTCAGACCAGGCGTCACGGAACATCTGGATCTGCTCCGCCTGCAGTTCGTCGAACGGCACCCCGGTGTCTTCGGTGAGGAGCGTCGACGACATGAGGTTCATGCCCTGCTCCGCCGTCCACACCGCCGTGGGCCGCGAGCCGGCACCCCACCAGATGCGCTCGCCGAGCTCCGGCGACTGCGGCTGGATCGCGAGCAGTCCGTTCGTCCCCGTCATCTGCGGGTTCGCGCGGGCCACACCGGCTCCGGCGATGGCCGCCCGGAACACCTCGGTGTGCGAGCGGGCGATGTCCGCGTCGGTCTCGTCGTCGCCGGGTACGTAGCCGAACGACTCCGACCCGCGGAGCGCCGTCTCGGGTGATCCCCGGCTCACGCCGAGCTGCAGTCGGCCGTCGCTGATGAGGTCGGTGGCCGCCGCCTCCTCGGCCATGTAGAGCGGGTTCTCGTAGCGCATGTCGATGACACCGGTGCCGAGCTCGATGGTCGAGGTCTTCGCCGCCATCGCCGCCAGCAGTGGGAACGGTGACGCGAGCTGCCGGGCGAAGTGGTGCACGCGCACGTAGGCGCCGTCGACGCCGACCTCCTCTGCTGCGACCGCGAGGTCGATGCTCTGCAGCAGTGCGTCACGCCCGGTGCGCACGCTGGAGCCCGGAACGTCTTGCCAGTGTCCGAAGGACAGGAACCCGATCTTCTTCACGCTGACTACAGCGTCGCGCGGAGCGGTTCTATTCCTCTGAATGGATCGTCTACCGTCCCGACCGTCACCTCGAAGCGGTGCGTACCGCTCGTCACCGACACCGGCTCGGCGCCCGGCAGGTCGACGACGGCCGTCGTCCCCGTGGGCACCTCGACCTCGACGTGCAGCGTGTCAGCCTCGATCCGCCAAACGATCGACGCCCGACCGTAGGGCGTCAGGTGCACGGCCGAGGCGTGGGTGAGCCCACCGCCGGGTCGGGGCCGGAACAGGATCGAGCGGTAGCCGGGTGCGGACGGAGCGATGCCGGCGACGACCCGGTGCAGCCAGTCGGCCACCGCTCCGAGCGCGTAGTGGTTGAACGAGGTCATCTGCCCCGGGTTCACGGTCCCGTCGGGCAACATGCTGTCCCAGCGCTCCCAGATCGTGGTCGCCCCCTGTCCCACCGCGTACAGCCAGGACGGGCACTCGTCCTCGAGCAGCAGGTCGTAGGCGCGGTCGAGATGGCCCGACGTCGTGAGCGCGTCGCTGACGATCGGCGTCCCGACGAAGCCCGTCGCGATGCGGTTGCCGGCGGCGGCGACGAGGGCGCTCAACCGCTCGCCGGCACGGTCCACTGCCGCCGGGTCCGGCAGGAGTTCGAACGCGATCGCGAGCGAGTACGCGGTCTGCGCGTCACTCGTCATCAGCCCGTCTTCGCCGACGTACTCCGCGAGGAACGCCCGGCGGGTCGCCTCAGCGAGCTCGGCGTAGTGCTCGGCGTCGTCGATGCGACCGAGCACGGCGGCGGTCTTCGCGAGGTGCGCCGTGGACCAGGCCGAGTAGGCGGTGGCGACGAGGTGGCGGTCGGTGAGCGACTCCGCCGGCCGATCCGGTGGTGCGGCCGGGTCGAGCCAGTCGCCGAGCTGGAACCCCTCGTTCCACAGGTGGTCGGGGCCGGAGAGTCGGTGCACGAGGTCGACCCACCGCTTCGCGCTGTCGTACTGGGCCGCGAGGACGCCGATGTCGCCGAAGCGCTCGTAGAGCACCCACGGGGTGAGGACGGCGACGTCGCCCCACACGGCGCCGGGTCGGTTCGGCGTCCACTGGCCGTCGTCGGGGATGAACGGGACGTACCAGGGCACGGTGCCGTCCTCGTGCTGCTCGACCGCGACGTCCTGCAACCAGGAGCCGAGCATGCCCGACACGTCGTACAGGAACGAGGCGGTGCGCGCGAAGACCTGCAGGTCGCCGGTCCAGCCGACGCGCTCGTCCCGCTGCGGGCAGTCGGTGGGGAGGTCGACGAAGTTCCCACGCATGCTCCAGAGCACGTTCTCGTGCAGGCGGTCCACCCGCTCGTCGGAGCTCTCGAACCAGCCCGTCCGCTCGAGGTCGGAGTGGTAGACCCGCGCGACGACGTCGCCGTTCGCGACCGCCTCGTCGAGATCGCCCGGCCATCCGGTGATCTCCGCGTACCGGAAACCGTGGATCGTGAACCGCGGCTCCCACTCCTCCGCGGGACCGCCGTCCGCCGGAGCCGGGCGGCCGGCGAGGGTGTAGCTGTCGGTCGCCTTCGCTTCGCGGAGTGGGCGGGTGTAGATCTCGCCCTCCTGCATGACCTCCGCGGTCCGGATCACGACCGTCTCGCCCGCCGGACCGGTGACCCGGATCCGCAATCGACCGACGAGGTTCTGGCCGAGGTCGAGGATGCGCTTGCCGCTCGGGCTCGTGAGGACCGCGATCGGCGAGACCTCCTGCGTCGCGCGCACCGGGGGTCCCTGCGGTGCGACGAAGGTGGCCGGGTCGCGTGTGCCGATCCGTACGCCGGCCCACCCGCTGTCGTCGAAGCCGGGCCCCGACCATCCGGGGAGCTCCTCGCGGGCGTCGTAGTGCTCACCGTCGTAGTTGCCGGAGCTGACGATGGGGCCGAACGAGGCGCGCCAGTGCTCGTCGGTCGCGATGGTCTCGACGCGACCGTCCTCATAGCGGAGTTCGAGCTGGGCGATGAACGAGAGGTCCGAGCCGAACAGGTTGCGGAAGCCACCGCGCCACCCCAGTCGACCCCGGTACCAGCCGTCGCCCATCCAGGAGCCGATCGCGTTGTCGCCGGGGTGCAGGAGCTCGGTGACATCGTGCGTCGCCGTGCGCAGCCGGCTCGCGTAGCTGGTCCAACCCGGCGCGAGCGCCTCGTCCCCGACGCGACGACCGTTGATCTCCGCCTCGTAGACACCGTGCGCTGTGAGGTACAACCGCGCCGACACGAGGTCGGCACCGACGGTGAAGTCCCGCCGCAGCAGCGGTGGCCGACGCGTGTCGCTCTCCGGCTCCTCATCCCAGTCGGCTGCGACCGGCACCGCGACCCAGTCGCCCGGTGCGAGCAGGCCGGCCTCGACCGTCGCCACCGGGCTCCAGTCGGCCACCTCGACCGCCTGGCCAGGACCGCTGTCGGTGCCCCACACCCGTACGCGCACCGATGCCACCTCACGCGAGCGGAGCGGAGCGGCGGGCCAGGCGACGAGGACGGATTCACCGGTGGCGACCCGGCCCGTGGTCGTGACCCGTCCGTCGCGGGTGATCTCGATCTCGGCGGCGTGCTGCTCCCAGCCGGCGGGCGCCAGATTCGTCCAGCTCAGCCTCGGGGTGGCGTCGCCGATCCCTCGGGCCTCGCGGAGGTGCTCGAATCTGGGGGCGCTCGTGGTCACCATCGTGGCTGCTGGTCCTTTCGTCAGGCTGGGCGCGTCGCAGCTCGCTCGGCGATCAACTCTGACACGTTTCAAAACCCGATGCTACAGCGTTCGCATGCGAGAAAGCGAGGAAGATGCAACTCTTCTTGACACGTTTCAAAACGTGGACCAGGATGGAGGCGCTGGCGGGGTCGAAGCGGATCCGTCAGGTGGGGCGCGCCGACACACGGCCGTCCTGCGCTCACGACGACGACGATGGAGAGCGACGATGACCGCACCCGAAGCACCAGCCAGACCGACCGTCGCCCTCGTCGGCACCCTCGATACGAAGGGCGCCGAGTACCGATGGGTCGCCGGCCGTCTCGGCGAACTGGGCGCGGACGTCGTGGTCGTCGACGCCGGAACGCGTGAGCCCCACGGGTACGACGCTGCCGTGGACCACCCGAACCACGAGGTGGCCGCCGCTGGCGGGACCGATCTCGACACGCTGCTCGCCGCGGATGACCGTGGAGCCGCCGTGAGTGCGATGGCGGAAGGTGCCGCGACGGTGATCGGCCGACTGCACGCCACCGGGCGGGTCGACGCCGTCCTGGCCCTCGGTGGCAGCGGCGGCTCGGCCATCGCCGCCCGGGTCTTCCGCGAACTGCCGATCGGGGCCCCGAAGCTCCTCGTGTCGACGATGGCGTCCGGGGACGTCGCGCCGTACGTCGGCGCGAACGACGTGACGCTCATGTACAGCGTGGTCGACATCGCCGGGATCAACCAGATCTCCCGTGCCGTCCTCGGGAATGCGGTGGCGGCCATCGCCGGCATGGCGGCGGCTGCGCAGGCGCGCGGTCCGGCCTCGTCCGCCGAGCGGACGGACCGCCCGCTCGTCGGGGCGTCGATGTTCGGGGTCACGACGCCGGCGGTCGACGTGGCCCGCGAGCGCCTCGACGAACTCGGCTACGAGGTCCTCGTCTTCCACGCCACCGGCTCGGGCGGGCGGGCCCTGGAATCGCTCGCCCGGAGCGGCATGCTCGCAGGGGTCCTCGATCTCACCACCACCGAACTCGCGGACGATCTCGTCGGCGGCGTGCTGACGGCGGGCCCAGACCGACTCACCGCGGCCGGCGCGGCAGGCGTCCCACAGCTCGTCAGCCTCGGTGCGCTCGACATGGTCAACTTCGGCCCTCGCGACACCGTGCCGGAGCGGTTCGCCGATCGCGACTTCTTCGTCCACAACGCGACGGTGACGCTCATGCGCACCACGGTCGACGAGAACCGCGAGCTGGGCGAGCGGATCGGGGCGAAGCTCAGCGGCGCCGAGGCCCCCACCGTGCTGCTGATCCCGCGCGGCGGCGTCTCGGCGCTCGACGCCGAGGGCTTGCCCTTCCGCGACGCGGAGGCGGATGCTGCACTCATGGAAGCCGTGCTCGCGGGTGTGCAGGGCAGCGCGGTCACGGTCGTCGACCGTCCGGAACATCTCAATGATCCGGTGTTCGCGAGGCTCGCCGCCGACGCCCTCCACGCTGTGATCGAGCGAGACGGCGACAGGAACCGCACCGACACCACGGAACAGGACTGACCATGGACAGGACCATCGCACTCGAACGACTTCGCGCCACCGTCGCGCGCGGACAGGCCGTCATCGGCGCCGGGGCGGGCACCGGCATCTCGGCGAAGTCCGCGGAGGCGGGCGGCGTCGACCTCATCATCATCTACAACTCCGGCAGGTATCGGATGGCCGGTCGCGGCTCGCTGTCGGGCCTGCTCGCCTACGGGGACGCCAACCAGGTCGTCGTGGAGATGAGTCGGGAGGTGCTGCCGATCGTCCGCGACACCCCGGTGCTCGCCGGCGTGAACGGGACGGACCCGTTCCGGATCATGGAGCGCTTCCTCGACGAGCTCAAGACGATGGGGTTCACCGGCGTGCAGAACTTCCCGACCGTCGGGCTCTTCGACGGCGTCTTCCGCCAGAACCTCGAGGAGACGGGCATGGGCTACGACCTCGAGGTCGACATGATCCGCCTCGCCGCCGAGCGCGACCTCCTCACGGCGCCGTACGTCTTCGACGTCGAGTCGACGGTCGCGATGACCGAGGCGGGCGCAGACGTCCTCGTCCCGCACATGGGCCTCACGACGGCCGGCACGATCGGCGCGACCACGGCACTCTCGCTGGAGGAGTCGGCGCACCGGGTGCAGGAGATGCGCGACGCGGCCGTCGCGATCAACCCGGACGTCATCGTGCTGTGCCACGGCGGTCCGATCGCCGAACCGGAGGACGCCGCCTTCATCCTCGCCAACACGACGGGCGTCGCCGGGTTCTTCGGCGCGTCCTCGGCCGAACGCCTCCCGACCGAGCGGGCGATCAAACGCCAGATCGAAGACTTCAAGGCCATCCAGACCCGCTGACCGACGGCACGACCGACCACCCGACCACTCGACGAGGAGCATCTCATGACCGAACCAGCCATCACCCCTGCCACCGCCGGACGTCGCCCCGACGACGTCCCCACCCGGGTCTTCGACTGGGGCACCATCAAGTGGCTCGTCACCCCGCACCTCGACGAGGGCGCCGGACTCACGGTCGGCGAGGTCATCGTCTACCCCGGACAGGGCCACGCACCCCACCAGCACCCGGGCGAGGAGGAGGTCATCACGGTGATCTCCGGCGAGGGCGTGCAGACCGTCGGCGACGGTCCCGCGTTCCCGATCCGCGAGGGTGACGCCGTGTACATCCCGAAGGACACCGTGCACTCCACCTACAACACGACGTGGCGCCCGCTGCGACTGTCGGTCGTGTACACCCCTGGTGGCGCGGAGACGGGGCTCGACGGCCTGCCCGACGCGCGCATCCTCGACGCCGGAACGGCGCCGAGCTGGAAGCAGGACCGCTGATGCCGGTGATCGAACCGGGCTCCTGGGTGCATCCGGGTTCGAAGCCGGACTGGAGCGAGATCGGCACCATCGGGCGGTTCGCGGTGTCGGTCGACGGCGGACGGTTCGACCGGCACCACCACGACGACCACGAGATCTGGTTCATCACCGAGGGCAAGGGGAAGGTGCTCGTCGACGGTGGCGAGCGTTACGTGCAGTCGGGCGACATCGTGCTGACGCAGGCGGGCGACACCCACGACATCGTCGAGGTGTACGAGACGATCCGTGGCTTCTTCACGGAGACGGGACTCCCGGCCGGTGGGCGCGTCGGCCATCTGCACGCGAACGAGGAGGACGCAGCCGGGCACGTGGTGACCGCACTCCCGCTGCCCGCCGACTTCCCGGCCCGAGCCTAGGATCGTCCGTATGCGCATCGCCGTCACCGGGAGTTCGGGCAAGCTCGGCTCCGCCACCGTCGAACGACTGCTGCGGGACGGCCACGACGTGCACGGACTCGACGTCGCGGGCACGGCCGGGCCGGGGTTCACCCGTGTGGACCTGACCGACTACGGGCAGACGATCGACAGCCTGCTCGGGGTGACGGCGAGGTTCGCAGGTCTCGACGCCGTGGTGCACCTGGCCGCGATCCCGGTGAACGGGCTCGTGCCGGATGCGGCGACGTTCCACAACAACCTGACCGTGTCGTTCAACGTGCTGCACGCGGCGCTGCGGGCGGGCATCCGGACGATCGTGACGGCGTCGAGCATCACGGCCATGGGATTCCCGTTCGAGGAGGCGCCCGAGTTCCTGCCGATCGACGAGACCGTCAGTCGCGCGAACAACACCTATGCGCTCGGGAAGGTCGCCGAGGAGGCGATGGCCGCACAGCTGGTGCGGTGGGCCGACGGGACGTCGATCACCGCGTTGCGGTTCACGAACGTCGTGGCGCCGGGGGAGTACGGGACGTTCGTGCGGGCGTCGGAGCCCGGGTACCGGCGCGACCTCCTGTTCAGCTATGTCGACGCACGTGACGGCGCGCAGGCGGTCGCGCTGGCGCTGACCCGAGCGGAGCCC
The DNA here is from genome assembly GCF_058408345.1 of Plantibacter sp. MDV22-iso1. Lineage (NCBI taxonomy): Bacteria > Bacillati > Actinomycetota > Actinomycetes > Micrococcales > Microbacteriaceae > Plantibacter > Plantibacter sp. MDV22-iso1. The sequence continues at coordinate 728,457 of NZ_JBZVDY010000002.1, read as the reverse complement.
GGCTTCGAGGTCTTCGACGTGTGCGCCTCCGACAACGGGACGACCGTGCCGTCGGCGGAGCTCGCGGCGACGCACTTCCCCGGCGTCCCGTTGCGGGCGGGGCTCGGCGAGTTCGAGACGCTCATGTCCATCGACAAGGCCCGCACACGACTCGGTTTCGAGCCCGAGTACTCCTGGCGGGACGAGTTCGAGCGCGAGCAGGCAGCGCGGGGCTGATCGGCACGGAAACGAACGAGGCGCTGATCGGACGATCGACGGATGAGTGCACCCCGGTTCGCGCGAGCACGATGCCGTTGACCGGCGACGGGGCATCCGAGGCCGGTCGGGCGTTCCTCCTCGCTGAGTACGGCTTTGACGACGCGCTCGACGAGGCGTTCGGGTCGGCACGCCCAAAGTCGGCGCTGCACCCGAGAGTGGTACGAACGGTCGAGACCGGTCCGGCGCGGGAACCCGCCGCGTCGCCTAGCGGACGCCCGCCTCGGCTTCGGCCAACGCCCGCACCTCGGCGACCTCGCGGATCTCGTCGGCACCGATGTTCGCCCCGAAGAGCTCGTGTCCGGGTTCGAGGACGACGCCCGCGCGCAGCGGCCCGATCTCGACGGGGTCGAACCCGAGGGCGTCCACCACGGCCGAGACGGCCGCCCGGTCCGCGGGGGCGTCGCCGGCGATCGCGATGCCCTTGCGACCGGGCGTGCCGGCCGGACGCGGTTCCCCGTCGAGGTCGTGGTACCCCATGTGGTTGAACGCCTTCACGACCCGGGACTCCGGCAGGAAGGCGGCGACCAGCTCGCTCGTCGAGGTCTCCGGCGCGCTGAGGTCCTCGCGGTGGCCGTCGACCTCCCACCAGTAGTTCATGGCGTCGATGACGAGCTTGCCGCGCAGCTCGTCGACGGGCACCGAGCGATGCTTACCGAGGGGCAGCGCGAGGATGACGAGGTCGGCCTGGGCCGCTGCCTCGGCGGCGGTCGTGGCGACGGCACCCGGCGCGAGGACGTCGATCGTCAGGGCGATCCGGGCGGCGTCGCGCGAACCGCTGATGAGCACCCGGTAGCCGGCGGCGACCGCGAGTCGTGCCAGGACCGTGCCGACCTTGCCGGCGCCGAGGATGCCGATGGCGACGCCCTGCGATGGAGCGGGGTCGTCGACGGATCGGTCGGTTCCGGAAGCGGTGTCGGACATGGGTCTCCTTCGTGGACGGTGCGGCCGCACGCGGTCGCCTGGGTCAACCGGGGGTCGTCCATCGCTATTCCGAGACCGGTCCGACGTGGACGCGCAACCCCTCCTCCGCGATCGCCCGCTCGACGTACCGTTGCCGCATGACTGACGCAGAACAGACCGACGCAACGACCCCCGACGCAACGACCTCCGGCTCGCCCGAGACGATCGGCGCCACCGAGGAGACCCTCGGGGCCCGCGGCGATGACAGCTCGACGAGCGCGAGCAAGGACCCCGAAGACTGGGTCACCGGCGACGAGCCGATGACCGGCCCGCAGCGCAGCTACCTCGACACCCTGGCGCGCGAGGCCGGCGAGGAGCTCCCCGCCGAGCTGACGAAGGCGCAGGCCTCCGAGCACATCGACCGGCTGCAGAACGCCACCGGCCGCGGTCAGTCCGGATCCTGAGCGCCGCCGCCACCGTGACCGACTCCAGCAGGGCTCCGCTCCATCACGAGGTGGTCGTCATCGGTGGCGGCAACGCCGGTCTGTCCGTCGCTGGCAGGCTCCGGCGATACGGGGTCGATGACGTCGCGGTCATCGAACCGCGCGAACACCACCGGTACCAGCCGATGTTCTCGCACGTCGCGGGCGGGACCGCGTCCGCATCGGTGGCCACGAGGCCCCAGCGCGCGGTGACGCCGAAGGGCGTGACCTGGATCCAGGACCGGGTCCGGTCCATCGACCCGGTCGCGAAGACGCTGACGCTCGAATCCGGCACCGCCGTCGAGTACGCCCAGCTCATCGTCGCTCCGGGCATCCAGCAGGACTGGGACGCCGTGCCCGGTCTGACGGAGGCGATGGCCTCGCCGGTGGGGATCTCCAACTACACGTTCGAGTACGCGCAGAAGGCCTCGCGCGTGCTCCGGTCGGTCCGCTCCGGCACCGTCGTGTTCACGCAGCCCGCCGGCCCCGCGAGCTGCTCGGGTGCCGCGCAGAAGCCGATGTACCTCGCGTGCGACCACTGGCGGCAGACGGGCGTCCTCGACGACATCCGTGTGGTGCTCGTCGTGCCCACACCCACGATGTTCGGCATGCCGATGATCGACGCCGAACTCGACCGCAAGGTCGCCGAGTACGGCATCGAGGTGCGGTTCTCGCGCGAGCTCGTCGCGGTCGACCCGGAGCAGCGCGTGGTGACCATCGCGCAGACCGACCCGCAGGACGGCCCGGATCGCGGGCAGGACGGCGTGACGGGGGGACTCCGGGAGGAGATCCCCTACGACGTCCTCCACGCGGTGCCGCCGCAGTCCGCACCGGACTGGCTCGCGGCAACGGCGCTCGCCGAGCCCGGCAACCCGGGTGGCTTCGTCGAGGTCGACTCGCTGACCCTGCGGCATCCGCGCTTCCCCGACGTCTGGGCGCTCGGCGACGCCGCCGCGGTGATGAGCTCAAAGTCCGGCGGAGCCCTCCGGCAACAGACGAAGACCCTCGCGAAGAACCTCGTCGCCGTGCGGTCCGGCCAGGAGCCGAGCACGGTCTACAACGGCTACTCGGTGTGCCCGTTCACGGTCTCCCGCGGGACGGTGGTGTTCGCCGAGTTCGACGACCGCTACCGCCCGAAGCCCTCGATCCCGTTCTGGAACGGACTCGCGAAGGAGCGTCGGTTCACGTTCATCGCCGACCGCCACGTCCTGCCCTGGGTGTACTGGAACCTCATCCTGCAGGGTCGGGCGTGAGCGTCCGCAGCCGCACACCGAAGGTCGTCTCCGCCACCGGCACCCGATAGCGCTCGGGCAGGGCCGGCCCGCACGACGAGCTGCCGAGCCCGTGCTGCGCGTGGTCGAGGTTGAGCCACACACGGCCGGAGTCTCGGAGGTCCTGCGGGTGGCGGGCCTCCTCGAGCGCTTCGCTCGTCCATCGTCTGGCGGTGAAGTCGAAGCCGGTGTCCTGCAGCTGCTCGGCTCGTAGAGTCGGCAGGCCGTTGCCGGTGAGTTCCACCCACCGCGTCCCGACGTGGTTGCCGTTCTCCTCGGGAACCGGGTAGTCGGTCTGGAGCCCGTCGACACTGCTCGTGAAGCGACCGACGCGCGCCGCGGCGAGGCTGTCGACGTACGACTCGCCGGGGCCCCGACCGAACCACGTCGCATCCGTGTAGTCGCCCGGTAGTCCGAGTCGGAGGCCCAGGCGCGGCAGCGTCAGCACGTGATCGCCGATGGGGGTGTGCTCCCAGATCCCCTCGGGGACGACGGTGACCGACAGGTCCAGGGCGCCGCCCGCGTCGGTCCAGTCGAACGTCCAGCGCAGGCCGAGCCCGTGCGCGGCCGGGGCGCTGCGGCCGGAGACCCGCAGGCCGCCGCCCTGCCCGTCGTCGATCCGCTCGACGACGTCGGTCCGGTGGAGGAAGCGGTCGAGTCCCGTGAGCTTCCAACTGGCTGCGGCCGTGTTCCGCGGCCCCTGGCCCCGGTCGTTCTCAGTGGGTGCACGCATGATGTCGAGGACGGGCCCGTCGAACTCGAGATCGCCGAGCGCGCGGAGTCGGCCGGTGCGCGCGTCGAAGGAGCCTGCGCCGAGGGTGATGCGGTGGCCCGGCGTGCGGTCGGCGTGAGCGAGGGGTCTGCGTGCCGCGGACGCCACGGGAACGGTGACGCCGGTCGGATCCGCCGGTCGGTCGGCGGCGATCCGCGCCTGCCCGAACGCGACCTCGTGTCCCGCTGCCGCCCACGGCTCGTCGGCCGCCAGGACCGCGCGCACGGTGAGCCAACGCTCGACGGGTGCGCCGGAGACGGGATCGACACCGGCGGTCGGCACGGTCGCCTCGGCCGGCAGGTCGACGGTCGCCGCGCTCCGGGGGTCGACGGGCGGTGTCGTCAACGCACCCGACGCGACGGCGAGGCCGTCGTCCTCCAGCTGCCACCGGAGCGCCAGGTGATCGAGTGACCGCATGTCGTGTTTGTTCCTGACCGTCAGCGTGCCGGTGGTGGCGTCCGCCAGGAGCTCGACCGGACTGATCGCGGCGTGCAGCTCGGCGAGGCCGGGGGAGGGCGTGCGGTCGGCGAAGACGAGTCCGTCGAGGCAGTAGCGTCCGCCGTTCGGTCGGAAGGCGACATCGCCACCGTGCATGACGAACTCGTTCCCGGCGGCGTCGGTGCTGCGGAAGCCGTGGTCGATCCACTCCCAGACGAAGCCGCCGCAGAACCGGTCGGAGGACTCGAGGATCCGCTGGTAGTCGACGAGCGACCCCGGGCCGTTGCCCATCGCGTGCGCGTACTCGCAGAGCAGGAACGGGAGTCGCCGCCGATGCACGTCGTCCGGCGACCCCGCCACGACGCCCACGGGGGTCGGTTCCTCGCGACGGCCGATGGCCTCGAGCAGCTCCTGGTCGGGGTACATGAGGCTGGAGAAGTCCGAGTTCCGATACGACGGATCGCGCTCGTACATGATCGGCCGGGACGGATCGCGCTCGCGGATCCACTGCTCCAGCACGTCGAAGTTCTCGCCGACCCAGCTCTCGTTCGCCATCGACCACACGACGATCGACGGGTGGTTCTTGTCGCGCTCGACCATCCGCTGGACACGGTCGAGCATCGCGTCGCGCCAGACCGGCTCCGTCGGCGGGTTGCCGGCCCAGTCGGTGTAGATGAAGCCGTGGGTCTCGAGGTCGCACTCCTCGACCACCCACAGCCCCAGCTCGTCGCAGAGGCGGAGGAAGTCCGGGTGGGGCGGGTAGTGGCTCGTGCGCACGGCGTTGAGGTTGTGCTGCTTCATGAGCAGGATGTCCTGCCGCATGGTCTCCGTGTCGAGTGAACGGCCGCGGTCCTGGTCGTGCTCGTGCCGGTTGACCCCGCGGAACAGCACCGGGACGCCGTTCACGAGGAAGCGGCCGTCCTCGATGGAGACGGTGCGGAACCCGATGCGCAGCTCGACGGTCTCGCCGGCCACGGGCGTCTCATCGGTCGGCCGCGGCCTGAGGTACGCCGTGTAGAGGCGCGGTACCTCGGCGCTCCAGGGCTCGACCGGCAGAGCGGTCGCGGTGCCGGTGGGGAGGTCGAGGATGCCGAGCTCGGGGACGTCGACGAGGCCGGGGACGTCGGTGTCGACGCGCAGGACGCCGATGCCGTCGCGATGGTCGTAGCTCGCGCGGACCTGGACGTCGTCGATCGCGCCGGCCGGGCGTTCCAGGAGGTCGACGTCGCGGAAGATGCCCGGCAACCACCACATGTCCTGGTCCTCCAGGTACGTGCCGCTCGACCACCGGTGCACCCGCACGGCGAGGACGTTCTCACCGGGGACGAGGTGCTCGCCGACGTCGTACTCCACCGGGAGACGGCTGCCCTTGCTGTGGCCGAGGAGCACGCCGTTCAACCACACGGTCCCGCAGGAGTCGACACCCTGGAAGCGCAGCACCGTGTCAGCGCGACGCCAGTCCTCCGGCAGGGTGAAGGTACGGCGGTAGTCACCCGTCGGGTTCTCCTCGGGCACGTGAGGCGGGTCGATCGGGATCGGGAACGCGGTGTTCGTGTACAGCGGCTGCCCGTGGCCCTCGAGGACCCAGTGCGCGGGCACCCGGATGCGGTCCCAGGAGGAGTCGTCGAGCGACGGATCACCGAAGGTGTCGCCCGTCCCGTCGGCCGTGGGCGAGAGCGTGAACGCCCAGTCGCCGTTGAGGGACAGCCGACGTGCGTCGCTCAGTTCGTCGGCACGGGGTCGCCGCCGGCCGGTCCCCGGGATCGGGTCTTCGACCCACGACGCCGCGAGCCCTGCTGAGTCGTTCATCGTCGTGCAACCTTCATCGTGATGCGGCCTTCATCGTCGGGCGTCCCTTTCTCAGGAGGTCATCGGCGCGCCGGCCCGGCCAGCGGACGCCACGCCGGCGGACTCCTGAGAAAGGGACAGCGGAAGGGAAAGGGGAGCGGGTGGGTGGATGGGTGGATGGAGAACGGACTCAGTCGGTGATGGTGCTCGGCGGGGTGCCGAGTGCGTCGAGGTCCGACCAGAAGTCCTCGGGGATGTGGGTCGTTCGCAGCGTCTCGACCTGTTCCAATCGCTCGGGCCGGTTCATCCCGACGACGGTGGAGTCGACGAGTTCCGATCTCGTCGAGAACGCGAGCGCGGCAGCCGCGAGCGGGATGCCGTGGCGGGTGGCCAGCTCGTCGGCACGGTCGACCCAGGCGAGCAACTCGGGTGATCCGGCCTGGTACGCGTACGTGGCCGGCTTGCCGTCGCGGCCACGACGTCCGGCGAGGAGCCCGCCCCCGAACGGAGCCGCGTTGAAGACGCCCATCCCGAGCGAGCGCGCCTCCTCCAGCAGGCCGGTCGCCGATCGGTCGACGAGGGTGAACCGGTTGTGTGTGAGGAGCACGTCGAAGACGCCGGTGCGAACGTAGGGCAGCATCACGCTGATGGCACCCGCGGCGATCCCGATCGCGTCGACCAGCCCCTGCTCCCTGAGTGCCAGCATGCCCTCGATCGCACCACCCGGTGCCGACGCCTCCTCGAACGACACCGAGTACGGGTCGTGCAGGTGGAACACCGGGATGCGCTCGACGCCGAGCCGCTCGAGGCTCTCCTCGAAGGACCGCAGCACCCGGTCGCGGTCGAACACCGCCGTCGACGGATCCTGGTCGGCCTTCGTCACCACTCCGCGTCCCTCGGGCAGACCGCTCTGACGGATGGCGTCGCCGATGGCCGTTTCGCTGCGCCCGTCCGAGTAGGCGTTCGATGTGTCGACGAGCAGGTTCGGCCCGCGGAGGGCGGCCGACGCGAACGCCGTGGATCCTGCGGCCGGGGAGCCGTCGGCGCTGGCCGGGGTGCCGAGGCCGGAGGTGCCGACCGTGATCGGGCTAGCGAGGATTCCGGTCGAGCCGAGCGGGCGGAGGTCGTCTGGTGTCGCCGCCGCTGGAGTCGTCCGGTCGGCGGAGGGTGTGCGGGTCGTGTCGTCGTTGATCATGTCGTCCATCCTGCAGTCGTCGGGCACTCGGGCATCACCCCTTGAGTGCGCCGGATGCCAGCCCCTTCATGATCCGCTGGTTGAGGAACACGAACACCACGAGCAGTGAGAACACGTTGATGCAGATGCCCGCGAACAGCGGCCCGTAGTCGACCTGGCCGAACTCCCCGCTGAAGTTCAGCAGACCCGCCTGGATGGTGCGGAGGTCGGCGTTCGTCGTGAAGGTCAGCGAGATGAGCAGGTCGTTCCAGATGGAGAGGAACTGGACGAGCCCGATCGTGAAGAGCGCGTTCCGCACCATCGGCAGTCCGATGGACCAGAAGGAACGGATGATGCCGGCTCCGTCGATCGTCGACGCCTCGAACACCTCGCGCGGCACGGCCCGGAAGTAGGCGGTCATCATGAAGACCGTCAGCGGCATCCCGAGCGCCGTGTAGGTGATGATCATCGGCCAGTACGTGTTCGTGAGGCCGAGGTTGAAGTAGGCGACGAAGAGTGGCACGAGGATCATCTGGCCCGGGATCATGATGCCGGAGATGAACAGCAGCAGCGTCAGGTTGCGGCGCTTCCACACCATCACCTCGAGGGCGAAGGCGGCGGCGACGCCGAAGATGAGGATGAAGACGAGTGACGGCAGGGTCACGATGACACTGTTGAGCAGGTTCTGCGAGATGTTGCCGGTCGTCCAGGCCGTGACGTAGTTGTCGAAGCTCCACGACTCCGGGAGGGAGAAAGTGGACTCCTGCAGGAACTCGCGCTGGTTCTTGAACGAGGACAGGAACAGCCAGACGATCGGGTAGATCTCGATCACGAGCAGGAGCCCGATGAGGATGACCGAGGGCAGTTTCCGCAGGTAGTAGGCACGCGAGCGGGGAGCGCGACGCATCTTCGGCCGGCGGACGGCGGTGCCGGATCCGTCGCCGCTGCCGCTCGAGGCCGGTGTGGTGGCGCCGGGCGCCGGGGTGATGGCGGTCGTCATGGCGTCAGTCCTTCGTCAGGTCTTTGCGGGAGGTCTTGAAGATCAGGAGCGTCACGAGGAAGCACATGATCGTGAGCACGAACGCGAGCGTCGAGCCGTAGCCGTAGTTCTGGTAGGTGAATGTCGTGTTGTACATGTACAGCGTCAGCGGGGTCGTGGCCGTCCCTGGCCCGCCGCCCGTCAAGGCGAGCACCGAGTCGAACACCTTGAGCGTCGCGTTGAAACTGAAGATCACCGCGGACAGCAGGACGGGGAGTGACAGCGGCACGATGATGTACCGGACGAGCTTCAGGCCGCGGGCACCGTCGATGCGGGCCGACTCGATCACCTCCTCGGGGATGTCGAGGAGCCCCGCATAGAGCAGGACGGCGTAGAAGCCCATCGACCGCCAGAGGTCCATGATGATGATCACGACGAACGCGCTGTCGGGCGAGCTGAACCAGTCCACCGAGTCGATGCCGAAGCCGTTCAGGATGGCGTTGACTGGTCCGGTCTGCGGCGCGACCTCGAACAGGCGCTTGAACAGCAGACCGACGGCGACGGTCGGCAGCACGACCGGGAAGAACACGAGCGTGCGGACCAGCGTCGACGCCTTCTTCAGGACGAAGACGTAGAAGAGGGAGAGTGCATACCCGAGGGCGATCTGCGCGACCGTCGCGATGAGCGAGTACTTGATGCTGAAGAAGATCGCTTCCGGTGCCGTCGGGTCGGCGAACAGCTGGGCGAAGTTGTCGAGGCCGACGAACTCGAAGCCGCGCAGGTCGCCCTGGAAGAAGGTGAGGCCGAACGACCACATCACCGGGACGAGCTTCACCAGGGTGAAGATGAGCAGGGCCGGGCCCAGCAGGATGGCGATGGCCTTCCTGTCGCCGAGGACGTCTTTCATGCTGTGCTCCTGAGTCGGTCGGGGGACCGTGAGGCTGGGCGGCGAGGTGAGAGACCCGCTGCAGAGGTGGATGTCCGCGGACGGACGGATCCGGTCGCCGGGCGACTGCCGGGCGACCGGATCGCCGGCTACTTCTTGAGACCCGCGTCCACGCCGGCCTGGACGAGCGCCGCGAAGTCCTCGGGGGAGATGCCGCCGGTGAGCAGCGGGGCGGCGTTGGTCTGGGCGTCGACACCGGCCTTCTCGGGGAGGAAGGTCTCGAACCAGGTGACCGTCTCATCGGTGTCGGCCATGATGCCCTGCACCTCGGCGGTGAGCGCGGGGACGTCGGTCACCTCTTCGTTGAGCTTGAACCCGGAGATGACGCCCTGGTTCTTCAGCACGCTGGAGCCGTAGTTCTCCGCGATGCAGCTCAGCCAGCCGCCGACCTTCTCCTCGTCGTAGCCCTTCGTGGAGAACGAGGTCGCCGCACCGGTGTTGGCCGGGTACTGGTCGATCGAACCCTTGCCGCCCTCGACGGTCGGGAACGGCATGAAGCCCACGGCGTCCTCACCGATCTGGTTGAGTTCGGTGTTGTAGACGTCGGCGAGCATCCAGGTGCCGTTGTACATCATGGCCGCGTTGCCGGTGAAGAACTCGCTCGTCGCGGTCTGCATGTCCATCGTCGTGATGCCGGCACCGAAGTACTTGCCGAGGTCCGCGACGGCGGTGATCGCCTCGACGTACTCGGGGTCGGTCAGCTTGGCGTCGCCCGAGGCGATGTCGTTCATCGCGTCCGGGCCGAGCAGTCGGAACAGGTAGGTGCTGATGTAGCGGGTGATCGTCCAGCCCTGGGCACCGGAGACCGTGAAGGCGGACTTGCCGGAGGCCTGAACGGTGTCGGCCGCGTCGAGCAGTTCGTCCCACGTCTGCGGGACCGCGATGCCGAGGTCCGTGAACATCGTCTTGTTGTAGAAGAAGCCCTCGACGTTGTACTGGTAGGGCATCGAGACGAACCGGTCGCCGTAGATGTTCTTCACGGTGGCGACGGCCGAGGGGAGGATGTCGTCCATGACGCCCAGCTCGGTGAGGGTGTCTTCGAGGTCGAGGACGGTGTCGTCGTCGCCGAGGGTGCCGCCGGGCCGCAGCGGTGCGGTCGGTGCGGTGAAGGTGGTGGGCAGGGCGTTCTGGCTGGCGAGCAGCGTGACGCGCTGGAGCACGTCGGCCTGGGGCAGGGTCTCGACCTTGAGCGGCAGCGCCTTCTCGTTCGCGGCGCACGCGCCGTCGCCGAGAGCGGTGAGTTCGTCGCGGACGATCGAGTTCTCGACGGCCGCGAGGTAGTCGAACGACGTGGCGCTCGATGCGCCGCCGTTCCCTGCGCAGGCGGTCAGGGCGAGAGCGGTGACGCCGAGAGCGGCGATGGCGGTGGCCGACCGACGTTTCGGGGCCCGGTGCGCTGTGGACACATTTCCTCCTTGAAGATGTGGCAGTGATGTTGAGACGCGAGCGGTGATGGTCGCGAGCAAAGTTGAAGCGTTTCAATGGCCGAGGCTAACCGCGCACGGGTCGCATGTCAAGCGTTGGATCAGTTCCGCTCGGTGAGGCACTTCGAGCATGACGAGGGCTGCACGGAATGCATATTGACACGTTTCAAGACGGCGACGAGAATGGGTGATCGTCGTCCCGTGATCTCGATCATGTCGGCACGACCACAGTCAACGACGATGCACGGCGATTCAACCCGCCGGACGAGGAACGGAACCGCACATGAGGTTGCAGGGCAAACGAGCCGTCATCACCGGAGCAGCAGGAGCGCTCGGGCGGGTGATCGCCCAGAAGCTCGCCGCGGAGGGGGCCGACGTCGCCGGCCTCGACCTCAACGCCGCGGGGCTCGAGGAGACGGCGGAGCTTGTCCGTGCACACGGGGTGCGGGCCGCATCGGCGACGGCCGACCTGACCGACTTCGACGCCGTCCAGGCTGCCGTCGGCGGCATCGTCGACGAGTGGGGCGGGGTCGACATCCTGCTGAACGGTGCGGGCGGCGGCGCGGTCAGCTTCTTCCACGAGATGACGTACGAGACCTGGATGACCCAGATGGACCGCAACCTCAACTCGGTGTTCAACGTCACGCGCGCGGTCCTGCCCTCGATGCTCGAACAGCGCTCCGGTCGCATCATCAGCATCGCGTCCATCGCCGCCGTCAGTGGCGGACGCCTCGTGCGCGGGGCGACGGCCTACGCCGCGGCCAAGGCCGGCGTCGTCGGACTCACGAAGGCGCTCGCGATCGAGGTCGCCGAACAGGGCGTCACCGTCAACGCACTCGCCCCCGGAGCCCAGGCGACCCCCGGCCGCGACAACGACACCCCGGAGCGTCGCGAGGCGCTCCTCGCGCAGATCCCCACCCGGCTCCTCGGCGAGCCGGAGCACCTCGCGGAGACGGTCGTCTTCCTCGCCTCACCCGCCGCCGTGAACCTCACCGGCCTCATCCTGCCGCTCGACGGCGGACACTCGATCTGAGGCGACGGACGATGACGACAGGACCAGACGACATGACGAGACTCGAGCGCGGCAAGGCGAAGTTCGACGAGGTGTACGGCGAGGGGAAGTCGGAGGGGCTCGTCGCCATGCAGACCGGGCTCGCGCAGGACCTCGCCCGCTTCGGTATCGAGTTCAACTTCGGCGACATCTACTCCCGGCCGGGGCTCACGCTGGCGCAGCGGGAGCTCATCACCCTCGCGGCGCTCGTCGCGCTCGGTGGGCTGGAACCACAGCTGCGCGGCCACACCCGCGGCGCGATCAACGTCGGCTGCAGCGCGACGGAGATCCTCGAGACGGTCATCCACACCGTCCAGTACGCGGGGTTCCCTCGCGCCCTCAATGCGATCCGGGTCGTCACCGACGCCCTCATCGAGGTCGGCGTGGAGATCCCCGAGCCGCTCGGACCGGACTGGACCGGCCCGGAGCCGCGCGACCAGCAGCCCGGCAGCGCTCAGGACCGCCCGGGACCCGGCGATCTAGACTGAGCCGGGCCGCGGGCGAGCGCCCGCAGCGCCGCAGGACGACAGGAGGGGTTGAGCATGGGACGAGTCGGAATCCGCGAGGTCGCGACGCTCGCCGACGTCTCCATGGGGACGGTGTCGCACTACATCAACCACCCCGATCGGGTCTCGCCGGAGAAGCAGGAACGCATCCAGCGGGCGATCGACCAGCTGGGGTTCGTGCGGAACAACGCGGCCTGGCAGCTCCGTCTCGGTCGGAGTGGCACCATCGCGTACATCGCGCCGGACGTCAGCAACCCGTTCTTCGCGACCATCGCCGAGGGGGTGGAGCAGCGCGCGGCCGAAGACGGTCTCTCGGTGTTCATCGCCAACTCGAACCGGAGTCGTGAGCGCGAGGACGCCTATCTCGGCATGTTCGAGGCGCAGCGTGTGCAGGGCATGCTCGTCGCCTCCCACGAGTCCGTCGAGGAGCGGTTGACGAGCATCCGGCAGCGGGGCATCCCGTCGGTCCTCGTCGGGCAGCTCGCATCGTCACCGGACCAGCCGTCGGTGTCGGTCGACGACGTGCGCGGTGGGTTCCTCGCGGCCGAGCACCTGCTGGCGACCGGTCGTCGGCGACTCGCCTTCGTCGGTGGTCCACTCGGCATCCGTCAGGTCGCCGACCGGTTCGAGGGGGCGAGCGCCGCCGTGGCCGCCGTGCCCGGGGCGACCCTCGAGGTGATCGCGGGCACCGAGCGAACGATCGCCGAGGGCCGCGAGCTCGGCCGGGCCATCGCCAGCCGCCCGCCCGAGGCGCGTCCAGACGCCGTGTTCGCGGTGAACGACCTGCTCGCCCTCGGCATCATGCAGACGCTCGTCGTCGAGCACGGGCTCCGCGTCCCGGACGACCTCGCGATCGTCGGCTACGACGACATCGAGTTCGCGGAGTCGTCGATCATCCCGCTCACCTCCGTGCGCCCACCGCACGAGGGGTTCGGTGTCGCCGCGGTGGAGCTGCTCCTCGGCGAGTTCGCCGTCGCGGAGGGTGCGCCGATCCCGCCGCTGTCCGCGCGCCACCTCGTCTTCCAGCCCGAGCTCGTCGTCCGGGCCTCAACGCGCGAGTAGTTCGCTTGTCGTACAAGCGCGAGAATCGGGCATCGCCGTGGAGGCGATGCCCGATTCGTTCATCGACTATCGTGGCGCTGAGCTAAGCGTGGCTGTTCGCGTAGTCGATGCAGGCTGCGGTGATGCCTGTAGAGGTGCCGATCAGCGCGGCCAGGCACACGCCGCATCCGATGCCGACCGTGACTGCGCAAGCCACGGCGCAAGCGGTAGCCAGGAGGCTGGCCGCCCAGACGGGGACGCCGCTCTGGCTCAAGCACGAGCTCAACTCGCCCCACCAGTCGCCACTTCCACTGACCGATACGGTCCCCGAGAGAGCGTCGGCGGCTTGAGGCGCGGTCACGGATTGTGTCGACGTGAAGATGGAGTCCTGCCAAACGCTCATGCTTCCGCCACCTCGACCATCGGGCTGGAACAGCATCTCCACCGTGGATACGACTTCAGCACCGTCGTTCAAGAACACTGTCAGCGAAGACGGTGCGACCACGTTTTCGCCAACCAGATCGAATCTGGCGGCCACAGTCGACTCTTCAACTTTGAGGACGGAAGCCCGAGCAACGTCGACGTGCGCACCCCCTTGAACCTCGAGATGTTGTGAAGCTGCTCGGAGGAAGCGGTCTCGTTCCGAGCCGGTGATGTCGGTCGTCGAAAGCTCGCTCGCGTCTGTGACCAATCGAAGGACGTCGGATGATGTGGGTGTAGTCGAGTCCTCAGCGCGCGCTTGTGCGGGTGCAACGGTCATCACGACCGCGCACAGGGTAGCGGCCGTCAGCGCCGCGACAAATCGTGATACTCCCATAAGCTCCACTGCATTCTCCGTTTCGTTGTGTGGCACTCTTCATCGTTCTGAGGCGGACGCCGCAAGGAGCAGCGCGCCAGCGACGCAGAGCAATGGCACCGAGAGGAACCCGATCGCTGCTGCGGGTGACGGGAGAATCAGGCTCGTGGACATGATCGGCGCCGAGACCGCGATGAGACCGACTCCCCAAGCTTTGTGAGGCCTGCGCGACCGCGGTTGCAGATGAGATGGCATGAGATTGATCCCTCCGAACGACTTCCCATGAAGCTAATACTTCTAATTTTTACGCGCAATATGTATACACAACAAACTGTTATATCAAACATGTGGATCCTTTTGAGCGGCGAAATATCGAGATACCAGGTGGACGATCGGATCGATGGCTCGAGCGCGTCCTTGACGGTCGTCCCGGTGCCTGAGGACATCGCTGATCGTCGGCTACGACGACATCGAGTTCGCCGAGTCGTCGAGCATCCCGCTCACCTCCGTGCGCGCGCCGCACGAGGGGTTCGGTGTCGCCGCGGTGGAGCTGCTCCTCGGCGAGTTCGCCGTCGCGGAGGGTGCGCCGATCCCGCCGCTGTCCGCGCGCCACCTCGTCTTCCAGCCCGAGCTCGTCGTTCGGGCCTCCTCCGTCTGAGCGGCGCGACCGTCAGGGCCGCGGCGACTGCCGGGTGGCCGTGCGGATGCGGTACAGGGAACTCGACGCGGTGATGTAGAGCGTCATGCCGTCCTCGCCGCCGAAGCAGACGTTCGCCGTGCGTTCGGGGACCGGGATGCGCAGGATGGTCGCGCCGGTGGGGTCGAAGACCTCGACGCCGTCGCCGGCCGACGACCAGACGTTGCCGTCGACGTCGATGCGGAAGCCGTCCGAGGCGGGGACGGCGGTCGCGGCGAAGGTGCGGCCGGGGGTGTCTCCGTGCTCGACCGAGATCCCGTCGGCGGCGACGTCGTACGCGGCGATGCGCTGCGCCCCATCGCCGGTGTCGGAGACGTAGAGGACGGATTCGTCGGGGGAGAACGCGAGCCCGTTCGGGTGGACGAGGGCGGTGATCACCGGCTCGATCGCTCCGGTCACAGGCTCGAACCGGAAGACGTAGCAGCCGTCGTACTCCTGCTCACCCGGGTGCCCCTCACGTCCGCTCGGATCGATGCCGTACGGCGGATCGGTGAACCAGATCGAGCCGTCGGAGTGCACGACGACGTCGTTCGGGGAGTTGAAGCGACCGCCGGCCCAGTGATCGACGAGCGTGACCGGGCCGTCGGGCCCCTCGATCTCGACCGCGCGGCGCCCGTGGCTGCACTGCACGACCCGGCCCTCGCGGTCGATCGTGCGGCCGTTCGTGTACTCGGCGCCGTCGCGGAACACGGCCGTCTCGCCGGTCGCGGTGTCGAACTCGAGGATGCGGTCGTTGGGGATGTCGCTCCACCGGACGCGGCCGGTCTCCGCGATCCACGCTGGCCCCTCGCTCCAGGTCGCGCCCGTGTACAGGCGCTCGAGTCCGGCTCCCTCGGCGAGCAGCGGCGAGGGTCCGGTCGTCATGGTGACGTCGTCGTCGGTCATGACGCCCAGCCTATTCGGCAGGTGCCGTTCTACTCCGGATCGATGGGGGAGGAGCCGAGGTTGCGGGCGCTCGGTCGGGTGACGGGCGGCTCGACGATCGACTCCAGGAACGCCCACGCGTCCATGCGCCAGCGGTCACCGGCGACGTCGATCGCCTCGATCCGGAACGGTGGGGTGAGGATCGCGTCCCAGTCGATCGAGTCGAGGACGCGTCGCGGGATCATCTCATCGACGTACGGCGCTTCACGCTCCGGATCCGGAGCGACCTCGGGTGCCTCGTCGTCGACGAGGACCTCGAGTCGGTCGATCATCGCGTCGTCGAACGTCTGCATGCGGGTCACGAGCGTCTGCAGCTCGTCGGGATCGAGTCCGGCGACGAGTTCGAGGAGATAGGCGCGCCCCGGGTACGCTTCGGCGGGCACGTCGACGATGTTGTATCGGCCGTCGTCGGAGATCCACATACGTCAACGCTAGCCCGTCGCGGCTGGAGGCCGGGCGAGAGTGATGAGGTGAAGTGAGGCGATCGGTCGCCCGGGCCGCGGTTCAGCGACGACGTGCCGCAACTCAGGCGGTGGGTACCTGCG
Source organism: Plantibacter sp. MDV22-iso1 (assembly GCF_058408345.1). Taxonomy (NCBI): domain Bacteria; kingdom Bacillati; phylum Actinomycetota; class Actinomycetes; order Micrococcales; family Microbacteriaceae; genus Plantibacter; species Plantibacter sp. MDV22-iso1. The sequence continues at coordinate 712,465 of NZ_JBZVDY010000002.1, read as the reverse complement.
TCGGGTGGACGGGCAGCTGCGCGGCTGGACGGACGAGCGCGGTCGGGCCGGGGTCGATGAACCCGAACTGCTCGTAGAGGCCGTGCGCGTCGCTCGTGAAGAGCGTCCACCGGAAGTGCGCGCCGGGACCGTCGTCGATCATGGCCTGCACGATCCGCTTGCCGAGCCCGTGGCCCCGGCGCGCTTCGTCCACGATGACGTCGGCGAGGTAGCCGAAGCCGAGTCCGTCGGACACCGCTCGTGCGAAACCGACCTGGGCGCCCGTCTCCTCCTCGTACACGCCGATCACGCGCCAGGCGTCGTCGATCTGCGCCTCGACGTCGGCTCGGCTGCGCCACTTCGCCCAGTAGACCTCGCGGAGCAGGGCCCACACGGCGTCCCGGTCGATGCGGTCCTTCGAGTCGTCGATGCGATAGCCCATCGAGCAACCGTAGGACGGCCGGCACCGGGCCGTGGAGAGCCAGTCCGGTTCCGGTGGCCCGCTCGTCATCGAACGACACGACGGAATAGTCGAGCCGTCCGCGGGCTTAGCGTGAGGAGCAGTACCAGCGATGCACCGAACCCTGGAGGATCATCAGATGACTCACGCCCGCACCACCCTCGGAACGTCCGACCTGTCCGTCTTCCCGCTGAACCTCGGCGGCAACGTGTTCGGCTGGACCGCCGACCGGCAGACCTCGTTCGACATCCTCGACGCCTTCGTCGCGGGCGGCGGCAACTTCATCGACACCGCCGACGGCTACTCGGCGTGGGTGCCCGGCAACACCGGCGGTGACTCCGAGCGACTCATCGGCGAGTGGCAGGAACTCCGAGGCAACCGCGACGAGCTCGTCATCGCGACCAAGGTCAGCCAGCACCCCGACTTCACAGGCCTCGCGGCCGACAACATCCTCAACGCGGCCGACGCCTCGCTCGAGCGCCTCCGCACCGACCACATCGACCTCTACTACGCGCACTTCGACGACGAGTCGGTGCCGCTCGAGGAGACGGTGACGGCACTGTCGTCCCTCGTCGACGCCGGCAAGGTCCGCCACCTCGGCATCTCCAACTACTCCGCAGCGCGCATCGCCGAGTGGTTCGAGATCGTCGAGGCCAAGGGGCTCCACCGCCCGATCGCCCTCCAGCCGCACTACAACCTCGTCGAGCGCGAGTTCGAGGGTGAGCTGCGCACGATCGCCGAGCGCGAGCAGCTCGCGGTGCTGCCGTACTTCTCGCTCGCGAAGGGCTTCCTGACGGGCAAGTACCGCGAGGGGTCGAGCGTCGACAGCGTCCGTGCCGAGGGCGCGCAGGCCTACCTCGCCGACCACGCCGCGCTCCTGCCCGTCCTCGACGAGGTCGCCGCGGCCCACGGCGTCTCCGTCGCGACGGTGTCGCTCGCGTGGCTCCGCTCGCAGCCGACCGTCGCCGCGCCGATCGCGAGCGCCCGCACGGTCGAGCAGCTGCCCGACCTCCTCGCCTCCGCCACGCTCGAACTCTCCGCCGACGAGCTGGCCGCCCTCACCGCCGCCTCGGTCGCGTAGGGGCGGCACCGGCGAGGGCACCTCCCCGCGCTCCGAAACACCCCGGCAACATGTGTCCCGGTAGAGTCGGCCCATGGGTGACCTGTTCAACGGCTATGGCGGCACGCTCGCCCCGCGCAAGACTCCGGGCGGCGTCCCCGCCTTCGACGAGATGTTCGGCGAGGCGGCGGAACACGCGGGTGGTGCGACCGCCAGGCGGGCGTATCAGGAGATCTACAGCTCCCTCGCTCGGATGACCCAGGAGGAGCTCCGAGGTCGCACCGACGCCCTCGCCAGCTCCTACCTCGCGCAGGGCGTCACCTTCGACTTCGCCGGTGAGGAGCGTCCGTTCCCGCTCGACGCGGTCCCGCGGGTGATCGAGCAGCAGGAGTGGACACAGGTCGAGGCCGGCATCAAACAGCGCGTCAAGGCGCTCGAGGCCTTCCTCGCCGACGTCTACGGCCCGCAGCTCGCCGTGCGCGACGGCGTCATCCCCGCGAAGCTCATCTCCTCGTCGTCGCACTTCCACCGGCAGGCCTACGGGATCCAGGCCGCGAACGGCGTCCGCATCCAGGTCTCCGGTATCGACCTCATCCGCGACGAGCACGGTCAGATGCGCGTCCTCGAGGACAACGTCCGGGTCCCGTCCGGCGTCAGCTACGTCATCTCCAACCGTCGCGTGATGGCGCAGACGCTCCCCGAGTTGTTCGTCTCGATGCGCGTCCGGCCCGTCGGTGACTACCCGAACAAGCTCCTGCAGGCGCTGCGTGCGTCGGCCCCGCCCGGCGTCGAGGACCCGAACGTCGTCGTCCTCACCCCCGGCGTGTACAACTCCGCGTACTTCGAGCACACGCTGCTCGCGCGGCTCATGGGCGTCGAACTCGTCGAGGGCCGTGACCTCTTCTGCTCCGGCGGCAAGGTCTTCATGCGCACGACGGCCGGACCCACTCGCGTCGACGTCATCTACCGCCGCGTCGACGACGAGTTCCTCGACCCGCTGTCGTTCCGTGCCGACTCCATGCTCGGTTCGCCCGGGCTCATGCTCGCCGCACGTCTCGGCAACGTGACCATCGCGAACGCCGTCGGGAACGGTGTCGCCGACGACAAGCTCGTCTACACGTATCTGCCCGACCTCATCAAGTACTACCTCGCCGAGGACGCGATCCTCCCGAACGTCGACACCTGGCGTCTCGAGGACCCGCTCGCCCTCGAAGAGGTCCTCGACCGCCTCGACGAGCTCGTCATCAAGCCCGTCGACGGCTCCGGCGGCAAGGGCCTCGTCGTGGGTCCGGACGCCTCGAAGGAGGAGCTCGCGACCCTCAAGACGAAGCTGCAGGAGGACCCGCGCGGCTGGATCGCGCAGCCGGTCGTCATGCTCTCCACGATCCCGACGCTCGTCGAGGACGGCATGCGTCCCCGCCACGCCGACCTGCGACCGTTCGCGGTCAACGACGGTAACGACGTCTGGGTGCTACCGGGCGGACTCACACGCGTCGCCCTGCCGGAGGGGCAGCTGGTCGTGAACTCCAGCCAGGGTGGTGGCTCGAAGGACACCTGGGTGGTCGGCCGGGCCTTCGACCCGAACGCCGCGCCCGAGGCCTCGTCGCACGACATCCAGGGTCTCGTCGCCGAGCAGGCCACGACCGAGACGACGTCGATCCCGATCATCTACGACCACGGAACGACCCCGGAGCACTCGCCCCAGGACCGTCCGGCCGGCAACCAGGACCAGCAGGAGCAACAGCAGCAGACGCTCTCCACGCCCGCTGTCGCCGGGCAGGAGGACGCATCATGCTGAGCCGCATCGCCGAGAGCCTCTTCTGGATCGGCCGCTACATCGAGCGCAGCGACGGTACCGCGCGCATCCTCGACGTCCACCTGCAGCTGCTGCTCGAGGACCCGTGGATCGACGAGGACACCGCCTGCCGGTCGCTGTTGTCCGTCATGGGCAGCGACGCGCCCGCCGACCAGGAGCTCACCCGCCAGGACGTCCTCGCGCAGCTCGCCGTCGACCGCACCCACCCGGCGTCGATCGCCTACTCGCTCGGCGCAGCCCGCGAGAACGCGCGTCGTGCCCGCGAGATCGTGTCGACCGAGCTCTGGGAGTGCCTCAACACGACGCGTGCCCGGATGCCGCGCCGGGTCGCGAGCGACAAGGTGCACGAGTTCTTCGGGTGGGTGCGCGAGCGCTCGGCCCTCGCCGTCGGCATCGTCGACTCCGCCACGAGTCGTGACGACGCCTGGCGCTTCTTCACCCTCGGTCGCAGCCTCGAACGCGCCGACATGACCGCGCGGCTCCTGGCGACGCGGTCGCTCACCGAGGCGAGTGGCCCGTCCTGGACGACGATCCTCCGCTCCTGCGGCGCCTACGAGGCCTACCTGCGCACGTACCGCGGCATGCCGAGCGCGAAGAACGCGGCCGAGTTCCTGCTGCTCGACCAGCTCTTCCCCCGGTCGGTCATGTTCTCCATCAGTCGGGCCGAGGAGTGCATGCGCGACCTCGAACCGCGCCGAGGCCGCGTCGGGACGGTCGATTCCGCCCAGCGCTTGCTCGGACAGATCCGGAGCGACCTCGAATACCGGCCCATCCAGGACACGCTCGTCGACCTCCCCGGTCGGATGGACGCCGTGCAGAACGTCACCAGCCAGGTGTCCGAGGCGATCCGCGAACGCTACTTCCCCACTCATGCGGTGCCCGCGTGGATCGGAGAGAACTCATGACCCGGCTCCACATCAAGCACAGCACCGGCTTCTCCTACGGCGGCAAGGTCAACGCGTCGTACAACGAGGCGCGCATGCTGCCGGTGACGACCGAGGACCAGTACGTCCTGTACTCGCACATCGACATCCAGCCGGGAGCGTCGCAGTCGACGTACACCGACTACTGGGGCATGAAGGTCTCGGCGTTCGAGGTGCTGACCCCACACGACGAGCTCTCGCTCACGGCGACGAGCCTCGTCGAGGTCCGGCCGCGCCAGCACGAACCGCACCCGACGGGCTGGGAGCAGCTCGACATCGCGACCCAGGCCGCCGTGACGCGGGTGGAGCACCTGGAACAGACGCGCCGCACGACGCCGCCGGACGACCTCGTCGAGCTCGCCCGGACCATCGCCGACCGCCACGAGAGCCCGTGCGAGGCCGCGATGGCCATCAGTCGGGAGATCGGCGAGCAGATGGACTACGTGCAGGGCGTCACGAGTGTGTACTCGACCGCTGCCGAGGCGTGGGCGAACCGCAAGGGCGTCTGTCAGGACATCACGCACATCGTCCTCGGGGCGCTGCGCTCGGTCGGGATCCCGGCCCGCTACGTGTCGGGGTACCTGCATCCGAAGCCGCACGCGGCGATCGGCGAGACGGTGACGGGGGAGTCGCACGCGTGGGTCGAGTGGTTCTGCGGTGACTGGCGTGGATTCGACCCGACGAACATGGTCGACGTGGGCGAGCGTCACGTCCTCATCGGGCGGGGTCGTGACTACGGCGACGTCTCCCCACTCCGTGGTGTCTACGCGGGCCCTTACCGCTCGAAGCTCTTCGTGAAGGTCGAGATCACCCGAGAGGCCTGACCCGCCGGCCGACGTGGGGCACACCCTCCTCGGTGGATGCGTCAGCGCGGTGCGCTGACGTGAGCGCGGGTCATGCGCGTGAGCGCGGGTCTCCGGAGCGTCGCGCTCACGCGCCAGCCCCGTGGTCGTGCCCGTTCGGGCGCTCTCGTGTCAGCGCATCGCGCCGACGCCCGCAACCCCGCGGTCACGTCAGCGCCCCGCGCCGGCACCCGTAGGATCGACGGCATGCAGACCGAGATGATCGTCCCGGCCCGCCGCCCGATGAAGCTGATCCCTGCGGTGCTGCTCGCCGCGTCCGCGTTCTGCCTCTTCGGCCTCATGCAGCCGCTCGCCGGCTACCCGCTCCTCGTCGCCGCGCTCGCGACCGCGATCCTCATCGACCGAGAACTCGCGAAAGACCTGTTCCTCATCGCGATCGGCATCGGGATCGTCTCGACCACATCCGTGGAGGCGGACGTCTCCTGGCCGAGCTTCTTCCGCATCGGCACCGTCCTCCTGCTGGCGGTCGGTGTCCCGTTCCTCATCGACCGATTCGTCTACCGGCGGAAGGCGATCACCTTCCCCTGGCGCAGCCGCGAGAAGAAGACGAAGGGCGAGATCGCCTACCTCGTCGCCGTCCCGCTGCTCGGCTGGGCGATCCTCCCGTTCTACTTCATCCGCTCGGGCGCCTACGAGAACTGGCCGGTGATCAGCGACGCCGGGGAACTCGGTCGCTTCTTCGTCGGCGTCAACGCGGTCGGCACGTGGGACGAACTGTTCTTCATCTGCACCTGCTTCGCCCTGCTGCGACGGCACTTCCCGGTCTGGCAGGCCAACCTCCTGCAGGCCGTCATCTTCGTCTCGTTCCTGTGGGAACTGGGTTACCGCTCGTGGGGTCCGCTCCTGACGTTCCCGTTCGCACTCCTCCAGGGGTATCTGTTCTCGAAGACGCGGTCGCTCGGCTACATCCTCGCCGTCCACCTGCTGTTCGACGCGATCGTCTTCCTCGCGATCGTGCACGCCCACCATCGCGACTGGATCCCGATCTTCTGGTACTGAGCGAAGACTTCGTCCGCCAGCGCACCGCTCTGACGCGAAGGTCGCTGTTCCGGGCCCAGCGCGGTGCGCTGACGCGAGCGGCGGTGTTCAGGTTCCAGCGCGGGTCTGGCGGGTGACCGCGGGTCTCCAGAGGGGCGCGCTCACGCCACAGCCCCGCGGTCGCGTCAGCGCACCGCGCTGGCAGCAACCCGGACGGGGAATCAGGGGGCGGCGGGCTTCGTCGCCGCTCCGTCGAGCCAGAGCTCGGTCGACTCGTCGCGGTGCACCCCGTCGGTGCCGACGTGCTTCTCGCTGATCGTCGGACCGTTCTTGATGACGTGCACGAGCGCCATCCCATGACCCCGGCCGAGCTCGTAGTCCGCCTTCAGCCACTCGAGGATCTCACCGGCCTTCGTCGACGCGTCGAAGCCGCGGGCGTGCGCCTCGTCGACGAGCGCGCGCGGGGTCTTGCCGGTCTTCGCCTCGGCGGCATCGAGATAGGCCTGGAACGACATGACGGCTCCTTCGTCGATCGGGTGTCAGCGCCATCGTAGCCAGCGCCGGCACCGAGCGACAGGCCTCGCAGCGCGCCATGCGGCCTCCCTCCAGGGTGGGCGGCGACGACGCCAATAGGGTGAGGGGATGGACCGCCCCAGCAGGACCCCCGCCGGATTCGCCGCGACCGTCGGCATCGACCTCCTCGCCGTCATCGTGTTCGTCCTCATCGGCCGCGCCAGCCACGGCGAAGGCATCCTCGGACTCCTCGTGACGCTGTGGCCGTTCGCCGTCGGACTCCTCGTCGGACACGTCCTCGCACTTGTCCTCGGTCAGCGCGAGACCCGCTCCGTCCGCTGGGCCGGCGTGGTCGTCTGGGTGTCGACCGTCGTCGTCGGGATGGTGCTGCGCGCGGTCTCCGGCCAAGGCGTCCAACTCAGCTTCGTCATCGTGACCGTCCTCGTCCTCGCCGCACTCCTCCTGGGGTGGCGCTTCGTCGCGTGGCTCATCGCGCGCCGACGCCGATGACGCCCCCGACACCGACACCGACGAGCACATGAGCGTCGAGCGCTGGGGGCGTTGGTACTTCGCGGTGCAGGCCCTCGCCGGCGCAGCCTGGTGGGTGTCGGTGTTCCTCGTCCCGCCCGTCCGTGCGGCGACGCTCGGCAGCCTCGACCCCGTCGTCACAGCCGTGCTCGACGTCCCGCTCTTCGTCGTCGCCTCGGCGCTCGCCGCGGTCGGGATCCGATGGGCGGCGATCCTCGCAACCGGATGGACGCTGCTGGTCACCGTGTCACTGGGGATCTTCGCGGCCGTGACCCAGGAGGCGGGGATCGGCGCCCTGCTGATGGTCGGTGCCGCGGTCGGCTCGCTCGTGGCTCTCGCGCTCGTCCTCACCGGCGGGATCCCGAGAGCGTGGATCGCCTTCGGGCCGTTCGCGTTCCGCCCGGCGGATGCGTCGGCGTCGACCGGTTCGCAACTCGTGAGGACCGCCGTCGAGATCGTCGCGTTCTGGGGTGTCTTCCTCGCGGTGATCCCCGCCGTCCTGCGCTTCTTCGAGCTGCGGTGGCGGGTCGCGGTCGCCCTGCCGCCGGGTGCCGAGCAGTTCGCCGTGGCCGTCGGCATCGTCGTCGTGGTGCTCGGGAGCGTCGTCGGGCTCTGGTCGGCGGCCGCGATGGCGACGACCGGTGGTGGGACGCCGCTACCCGCCGCGATGCCGAACCGACTCGTCATCGCCGGCCCGTATCGCTTCGTCCGCAATCCGATGGCCGTCGGCAGCATCGTCCAGGGCGTCGGCGTCGGACTCCTGCTGTCGTCCTGGATCGTGGTCGTCTACGCGGTCTTCGGCGCCGTCGTCTGGAACGTCCTGGTCCGGCCGGTCGAAGAGGCCGACCTCGAGGCGCGCTTCGGCGAGCCCTACCGCCGCTACCGCGATGAGCTGCGGTGCTGGGTCCCGAGTGTCCGTCCGGTGGCGGCTCGTTCGTGACTCCTGCTGCGCGTGACGACCGGCCGCGTCACCCGCCGCCCCGCCCGGCCGGGAGCCCCGGCGGTCGCAGGATGCAGGAGTTGTGGACGCCGAGCGGGTCGGAGCGGAGGACCGTCTAGCGGCGGGAGCCGGAGAGGGTCGTCGACTCGTCGACCGGCGACGACTCGGGACGCGGCTCGGGCGCCTTCGCGCGCGACTTCGGCTTCGGCAGCGGGATCGGCGAGGTGAGCGCGATCTGCTCCGAGAAGTCCTCCGGCGTGACCGGGGAGACGACGCCGTCGTGGGTGAACTGCAGGCGCCAGCGGGAGTCCGGTGCGACGCGCAGGCGGAGGTGATGACGGAACACCCCGTAGGCGAGGCCGGTGGCGCAGGCGGCGAACCCGGCGAGTGCGCCCAGGCCGAGCGCCCAGCGCGGCCCGAAGGTGTTCGCCACCCACCCGACGATGGGCGCGCCGATCGGGGTGCCACCCATGAGGATCGCCATGTACAGCGCCATCACCCGGCCACGGACGGCGGCCTCGGTGCTCGTCTGCACGAGTCCGTTCGCGGTGGTCAGGAGCGTCACCGTCGAGAAGCCGACGAGGATCAGCACGGCGGCGAACGACCAGTAGCTCGGCATGAACGCGGCCGTGAGCGCAGCGACTCCGAAGAGCCCGGCCGCGCCGACGATCATCCGCATCTGGGCCTGCGCCCGCCGCGCCGCGAGGAGCGCGCCGGTCAGGGAACCGATCGCGAGCACCGAGGAGAGGATGCCGTACTCGCCGGCGCCCTTGCCGAACTCGACGGCCATGGTCGAGGCGAAGATCGGGAAGTTCATGCCGAACGCGCCCATGATGAACACGATCACGAAGATCACCATGAGGTCCGGCCGTCCGCGGACGTAGCGGAAGCCCTCGACGAACTGTCCTCGAGCCCGCGGTGGGCGCGGCGCCCGACGGAGCTTGCCGGTCCGCAGGGCCAACAGGGCGCCGATGACGCCGAGGAAGGTGAAGGCGTTCACGACGAACACCCACCCGGAGCCGATCGCGACGATGAGGAGACCGGCGATGGCCGGGCCGACCATCCGCGCCGCGTTGAAGGACGCCGAGTTGAGCGCGACGGCGTTCGACATGTTGTGCTCGTCGACGAGCTCGGAGACGAAGGTCTGGCGGGCCGGGCCGTCGACGGCGTTGATGATGCCGAGGGCCAGCGCGAAGAGGTACATGTGCCACAGCTCTGCGTGACCGAAGATGAGCAGGGCGCCGAGGGCTGCGGCCAGGAGCATGAGGCACGACTGGGTGAGGATGAGGATCTTCCGCTTGTCGAAGCGGTCGGCGATGAGACCGGTGATCGGCACGAGGACGAGCTGCGGCCCGAACTGCAGGGCCATGGTGGCCCCGACGGCCACGGCGTCGTTGTCGGTGAGGTCGGTCAGCACGACCCAGTTCTGGGTGGTGGCCTGCATCCAGGCGCCGACGTTCGACACGAGTGCGCCGATGAACCAGATGCGGTAGTTGACGCTGGACAGGGAACGGAACATTGCACTCACTGGGTGGCGAGTCTCCTCATGATCTCGGCTGCGCGGGCGAGGGTGTCGCGTTCGTCCGGGGTGAGCGCGCGCAGCTGCTGGGTGATCCACGCGTCGCGTTTCCGGACGGTCTCGGTGACGGTGGTGTGGCCCGCTTCGGTGAGGGCGATGGTGACCTTCCGGCGGTCGGCCGCGTCGGTTTCTCGGGTGACGTACCCGGCCTCTTCGAGGCAGTTGACGGTGCGATTCATGGATGGCGCGGACACGCGGTCGCGTTCGGCCAGTGCCCGCAGGGTTGCGGAGCCCTCTTTGTAGAGCCCTCCGAGGACGGAGAACTGTGGATCGCTGAGGTCGTCGACCGACTTCTCCCCGCGCAGTCGTCTCGCGAGCCGGAAGGTGCCCATCCGGAGTTCGGACGCCTGCTCGGCGATCGTCAGTGCCCTGGTCTTCGTCGCTGCTCCGCTTGCCACGATCCATTAGCTTAGCTCATTAGCCACCCTAAGTATACCCGCGAACTGTCACAAACCGACAGTGCACGGGGAGCAGGACTGGCAGTTGGTGACAGTTCGCGAGCAGGGGGGTCAGAGCCAGCGGCGGGCTCGGAAGATGGCGTACAGGGTCCCGGAGAGGACGAGCATCGCTCCGATGGCGACCGGGTAGCCGAACTGCCAGTGCAGCTCCGGCATGTCGTCGAAGTTCATGCCGTAGACGGTGCCGATGAGTGTCGGGGCGAAGAGGATCGCCGCCCAGGAGGAGATCCGCTTGATCTCCTCGTTCTGCGCTAGCGCCGTCTCGCTCATCCGACGCGACTCCTCGTTCTGCGCGAGGCTCGCCTCCGAGAGGCGTCGCATCTCCTCGTTCTGCTGCTGCGTCATGAGCGTCGCGTGCACCGTGAGCGCGTTGCGGAGCAGGTGGCGGAAGGAGTCGACGCGCTCCGCGATCCGGAGGGTGTGGTCGAGCACGTCGCGGAAGCCGTTGCGCAGCTCCTCGTCGAGACCGTACTTGTCGGCACCCTGCAGCAGGCCGTGGAGCATGGCCCGCAGGGGCGTGGTCGCGCGCTGGAACGCGATGACCTGACGCAACAGTTCGTAGATGCGACGCGAGACGTCCGCGGCGTCGCCGAAGAGCTCGTCCTCGATCTCGTCGATGTCGTTCTCGAGCCCCGCGACGACGGGACCGTAGCCGTCGACGACCTGGTCGAGCACCGCGTGCAGGACGGCGTCGGGACCGAGTGCGAGGATGTCGGGCCGGGCTTCGAGTCGCCGCCGGACCTGGCCGAGGTCGGGCTTCTCCGCGTGGCGGACCGTGACGACGAACCCGGGGCCGACGAACAGGTGCACCTCGCCGAACTCGACCCGCTCCTCCTCGTCCAGGTAGCGGGCCGGACGCAGGACGACGAACAGCGTGTCGCCGTACCGCTCGAGCTTCGCCCGCTGATGGCCCTTCAGGGCGTCCTCGACGGCGAGCGGATGCAGATCGAACTCCTGAGCGACGGAGCGGATCTCCGACGGTTCCGGGCGGTACAGACCGATCCAGGCCATGCCGCGCTGTTCGTTGAGGAGCTCGTACGTGGCGTCGAGCGATCGCGGGCTCGCCGAGCGCCGTCCGGTCACGTAGATGCCGTTGTCGATGAGTGCCATGAGGTCTCCGTCCATCGATCGACGGGAACGTGCGGCGGCCGCGCGGGTGCAGGTGATCTCGGTGGATCGCACCCGGGGAGGTGTGAGTGAGGGCGCCTCGGCACCGGCGGTGGCAGCGCCTACCGGGTGAGGGAGGCGGGGCGGCTCGTCGATGCGGTGGCGCGGGTACTGTCACCAGCCATGGCCGCTCACCTCGCTTCCGTCGAAACCTGCCGGCCCGCCGTTCGGGCCTCGTTCACCGTACGCCTGCCCTCCGGGAACCGCAAACGGACTCGCGACGCCGACGGTCCGAGGGCATACGCTGGCGGGATGAGCGAGCAGACCCCGCCACCCGTCGACGACGCGAACCGCCCCGTCGAGCCACGACCGTATGCGACCGAGACGATCGTCGACGACGACGGCGTCACGGTCTACGTCTACCTGTGGGAGGTGCCGAACCCGCGGGCCGTCGTGCACATCGCCCACGGCGCGGGGGAGCACGCCCTCCGGTACGGGCGCCTCGCCGCACGGCTCAACGACGCGGGATACACGGTCGCGGCCGACGACCACCGCGGCCACGGTCGCACGGGCCTCGAGCACCTCGGCCTCGGCAAGCTCGGCCCGCGGACCACCCGGGGCGCGATCGACTCCGTCGCCGCCGTCGGCCGGTACCTGCGGACCCGCTTCCCCGAGTCGCGGCTCGCGTTGCTCGGTCACAGCTGGGGCTCGCTCATGGCGCAGAAGGTCGTCGCCGAACACGATCTGTACGAACTCCTCATCCTCTCCGGCACCTCGCTCGCGATGCCCGGCGTCATCAACGCCGGCGACCTCAACAAGCGCTGGCGGAAGACCGGGAAGACCGGTCTCGAGTGGCTCAACCGCGACCCTGCAGCCTGGGCCGCGTTCGCCGCCGACGAGCGCAACTTCGACATCGGCGTCACCCCGGTGTGGAACCCGATCCAGGCGTTCGCCTTCCTCGGTCGCCCGCCGAAGCGCCTGCCGCGCAAGCTGCCCGTGCTGATCCTCGGCGGCTCCGACGATGCCCTCGGCGGCGTCCGCGGCCTGACCCTGCTCCGCGACGCGTACGTCAAGCGCTCGAAGCTGACGGACGTGACGCTCGTCATCTACCCCGAGGCGCGGCACGAGATCTTCAACGAGCTGAACCGCGAGGACGTCGAGCGCGACGTCGTGGAGTGGCTCGACCAGCGCACCTGAGCGGGCGGTCGCCGGGTATCCGAACCGGTGACAAGCTCAGGGGCCGCGGGGTACAGTCGCGACACCCACACTCGACGCAGAGGAGACCCGGTGACCTCGGACGGACCCACCTACAGCCACCGCAGACGGAACTCGGCCGAGCGCATCGCGCGGTCGCTCGCGGGAGCGAGTACGGTCCCGTACTGGCTCGACAGCCCCGACCGGCCGACGCCGGAGCCCCGACTCGTCGGCCAGGTCACGGCGGATCTGCTGGTCGTCGGCGGCGGCTACTCCGGACTCTGGACCGCGCTCATCGCCAAGGAGACCGACCCCTCGCGTGACGTCGTGCTCATCGAGGGCAAGGAGGTCGGCTGGGCGGCGAGTGGCCGGAACGGCGGCTTCTTCGAGGAGAGCCTCACCCACGGCGTCGACAACGGCGAGCGTCACTTCGCCGACGAACTGCCGGAGCTCGATCGCCTGGCGGACGAGAACTTCGACGAGTTCGTCGCCACGCTCGACCGCCTCGGGATCGACGCCGAGTTCGAGCACACCGGTGTGCTCACGGTCGCGACCGAGCCGCATCAGGTCGACGCGCTGCGCGAGGTGTCGGGCGACGGTGTCTTCCTCGATCGCGAGGCCGTCCAGGCGCTCGTGCACTCACCCGTCTACCTGGCTGGTCAGCGCGAGTGGAAGAGCACCGCGCTCGTCCACCCGGCGAAGCTCGCCTGGGGCTTGAAGCGCGCCTGCATCGAGCTCGGTGTGCGGGTCTTCGAGCACACCCCGGCGACCCGGCTGCGGCGCTCGGGTGACGGCGTCGCGGTGACCACGAAGCAGGGCGGGGTGCAGGCCCGGCAGGTCGCGCTCGCCACCAACGGCTTCCCGTCGCTCCTCAAACGCACGGAGCTCCTGACGATCCCCGTGTACGACTACGTGCTCATGACCGAGCCGCTCTCCCCGGACCAGCTCGAGAGCATCGGGTGGACCGACCGTTTCGGTATCGCCGACTCGAGTCGCGAGTTCCACTACTCCCGCCGGTCCGCCGACGACCGCATCCTCTACGGCGGCTTCGACGCGGTCTACCACCGGGGTGGCAGGATCCGGCCGGAGCACGATCAGCGCCGCGAGACGTTCGAGACCCTGGCCGACCACTTCTTCACGACCTACCCGCAACTCGACGTCCGGTTCACCCATGCGTGGGGCGGCATGATCGACATGTGTTCGCGGCTCTCGGCGTTCCAGGGCACGGCACTCGGCGGACGCGTCGCCTACAGCGCCGGGTTCACCGGGCTCGGGGTCGGCGCGACGCGCTTCGGTGCGAAGGTCATGCTCGATCTGCTGAGTGGCGAATCGACCGAGCTGACCCGCCTGAAGATGGTCCGGTCCAAGCCGATCCCCATCCCGCCGGAGCCCATCGCGAACCCCGCGATCCAGACCGTCCGCCGCGCGGTCGCCCGTTCCGACGCGAACGAGGGCCGCGACGGCCTGCTCCTGAAGGTCATGGACCGCTTCGGCATCGGCTTCGACTCCTGACCCGGTTCGACGCCCCTTCCGGGGAATCCGGACGCCGTCCAGGAATAGGCTGGGTGCATGCATGGTGAGTACAAGGTCCCGGGTGGCAAGCTCGTCGTCGTCGATCTCGAGGTGGTCGACGACCGCATCGCGGACTTCCGCCTCGCCGGCGACTTCTTCCTCGAACCCGACGACGCACTCGCGCTGATCGACCGCGCCGTCACGGGGCTCCCCGCCACCACCGACGCCGCCGGCCTCGCCGCAGCCATCCGCGGCGCCCTGCCCGAGGACGCCGTGCTCCTCGGCTTCACGCCCGAAGCCGTCGCGACGGCGATCCGCCGCTCGCTCGCGAAGGCGACGGGCTGGGGCGACTACGACTGGCAGCTCATCCACGAGGGCTCGGTGTCACCCCAGCTCCACCTCGCGCTCGACGAGGTCCTGACGAACGAGGTCGGCGAGGGCCGCCGCGGTCCGACGCTCCGCATCTGGGAGTGGGACCAGTCGGCGGTCGTCATCGGCAGCTTCCAGTCGCTCAAGAACGAGGTCGACCTCGACAACGCGAAGGCGAACGGCTTCGAGGTCGTCCGCCGCGTCTCCGGCGGTGGCGCGATGATGATGCAGCGCGGTGGCATCATCACCTACTCGCTCTACGTCCCGGCCGAGCTCGTGAACGGCATGACCTTCGCCGACTCCTACGCCTACCTCGACGACTGGGTGCTCGTCGCCCTCCGCTCGCTCGGCATCGAGGCGACGTACCAGCCGCTCAACGACATCACGAGCCCGTCGGGCAAGATCGGCGGTGCCGCGCAGAAGCGGCTCGGGAACGGTGCCGTCCTGCACCACGTCACGATGAGCTACGACATGGACGGGGAGCTCATGACCCGGGTGCTCCGCATCGGGCGTGAGAAGCTCAGCGACAAGGGCACGACTTCTGCGGCGAAGCGCGTCGACCCGCTCCGCAGCCAGACCGGGCTCTCGCGGGCCGAGATCATCGACCGCATGAAGGACACCTTCGTCGAGATCACCGGCGCGACCCCCGGCCACGTCACCGATGCCGAGCGCTCCGCCGCCGAGCAGCTCGTCACCGACAAGTTCGCCACCGACGCCTGGCTCACCCGCGTCCCATAACCCTCCCCGCAGCCCGCGAACTGTCACCAGTGGCGGGTGTGGGCCTGCATCACCCACCGTTGGTGACAGCTCGCGGGCTAGGGTGGGGGGACGATGACAGCGCAGAACGAGACACCCGACCCGTCGACCCCCGCCACGCAGGCGTCCCTCGAGCAACGGCTCGCCGACGCGGTGGCCGCCGAGAGCGAGACCCGGGTCGTCGAACGCTGCGTCTCCCTGCTCGCCGGTCGCTACGAGGGCGAGGACTTCCTCCGCGTCGTCGGCGGACACCACGCCGAGGGCATCCTCGGTGGAGCGCCCGCGCTGTACTGGCCCGAGCTCTGGGGCACCCGCGCCCTGCTGCACGTGTGGGACGACTCGGCCACCGCGCCCGTCGTCGGAGCACTCGGCAACCAGGCCTGGCGCGTCCGCGAGATGGCCGCGCGCGTCTGCGCCGAGCGTCGGATCGGCGACGTCGCCGCGATCGCACCACTGCTGAGCGACGACCACGCCCGCGTGCGCGCAGCCGGAGCCCGGGCGCTCGCCGTCGTCGGTGGAGAGGACGCCAAGCCGCTCCTCGAAGCGCTCCTCCGCGACCCCGACCGCGAGGTCCGTCGCGCCGCGCAGCAGTCCGCGAAAGCGCTCGCCGCCCGCCGCTGAGCTCGCGAGGGGGCCCGAACGGTCGATCCCGGACGCTCGGTACCAGCCATTCGGGACCCGTCGCGGGCCGGACTAGTGGGTGCCGGCCTCGAGCAGGATGATGACGATCCCGAACAGGGCCGTCGCGACACCGCCGAGGAGACACCACCACCAGCGTGACCCGCGCACCACGAACGCCGCGCAGCCGAGCACGAAGAGCATCAGTGTGGACACCTGCAACGCCAGGATCACGGCATGCTCATGGCTGAGCACACCGGCGATGCCGAACACGAGCGGGATCGTCGGGAGCACGGCGGACAGGAGCATGCCGGACGACTCCTGGAACCCGTGCCTGATTGACGCGCCGAGCGTCACCAGCGCCTCGTGCCGGTCGTCGCCGTGGTGCGCGAGGGCGGCCGAGTAGACGTGCGCGAGCCAGAACACGATGAGGGTCAGCGCACTCGTGATGAGCACCTGGTCGACGTCGTCCTCCTCGTACACGCTCGACGCGCCGACGAGGCCGGCGTAGACGACGGTGCCGTAGATCGCGCTCGACGAGGTGAGGCGTCGCAACGGTGACGGTTTCGGCTGCATGATCCAGAGGATAGCGGGCGCTGCAGCCCTGCGTCCCCGGTTCAGTCGCCGACGTTGCGCTCGCCGCGCTCGTAGACCGAGGCGGCGGGCCCGACGATGTTGGTGTCGGGCGTGCCGACGACCTCGTGGTCCTTGTTGTCGTAGTCGAAGCGGTGCAGCACATGCCGCATCGCCTCGACCCTGGCGCGCTTCTTGTCGTTGCTCTTGACGATCGTCCACGGGGCGTCGGCGGTGTCCGTCGCCTCGAGCATCGCCTCCTTCGCGCGGGTGTAATCGCCCCACTTGTCGAGTGACGCGAGGTCCATCGGGGAGAGCTTCCATTGCCGCACCGGGTCGACCTGCCGGATCGCGAAGCGCGTCCGCTGCTCGTCGGCGGAGACGGAGAACCAGAACTTCACGAGGTCGACGCCGTCGCCGACGAGCATCTGCTCGAACAGCGGTGCCTGGCGCATGAACTCGTCGTACTGCGCCGGGGTGCAGAACCCCATCACGCGTTCGACGCCCGCGCGGTTGTACCAGGACCGGTCGAACAGCACGATCTCGCCGGCGGCCGGCAGGTGCTGGACGTAGCGCTGGAAGTACCACTGCGTGGACTCGCGGGCGGTCGGCTTCTCGAGCGCGACGACGCGGGCGCCACGCGGGTTGAGGTGCTCGGTGAAGCGCTTGATCGTGCCGCCCTTGCCGGCGGCGTCGCGTCCCTCGAACACGACGACCAGCCGACGGTCGTTCGCTTTGATCCAGTTCTGCAGCTTGAGCAGCTCGATCTGGAGCAGCCGCTTGTCGCTCTCGTACTGCTCTCGCGACATGCGCTCGGCGTACGGGTAGCCCTCGCGCCAGGTGTCGATGTGGCTGCCGGCGGCGTCCAGCAGGATGGGGTCGTCGTCGTCGACATCGACCACCTGGTAACCGTCGACCTGGTCGAGTGCGGGCGGCGGGGCGTAGTGCGAGACGAGCTGCTGCATGGTCGGGACGCTAGTCCCCGTGCGTAACCGCCAGGTGGCCGGTGGGTGACGCGCCGGTGCTAGCCGGCGGAACGGGTGAGGAGGTCCTGACGCTCGGGGTGCGCGTCGAACCACTCGCCCACGTACCAGCACATCGGGACGATCCGACGGTCGCTGTGCTGCTCGACGTCGTCGACCGCGTAGGCGACGAGTTCGCCCGCGTACCCCTTGCCGCGGAACGGCGGCGTGGTGAAGGTGCGGGGGAACGAGATCGAGTCGCCCGAGATGCGGTAGTCGACGACGCTCACCAGCTGGCCGTCGACGTGCATGGTGTAGCGCTGGGCATCGGTCTCGTTGGCGAACTCCGTGGTCATACGCGGTACAACGCGCGGGGTCGGTCGTTCCTTCCCGGGTGTGCAGGCCGCGGGCTGCCAGAATAGGCACATGTCCCTCGCCGCAGCAGCCGATGAAGTGCCGCTGCGATGGACCCCGGACGGCCCCGACCTCGTCCTCGAGGGCGACAACCTCGACGTCGTGGCCCAATTGCCCGACGAGGCGTTCACGCTCATCTATCTCGACCCGCCGTTCAACACCGGCCGCGTGCAGCGTCGCCACTCCTCGACCTCGGTGCGCACCGCTGAGACGGGGGTGAACCGTTTCGCCGGCTTCAAAGGGCAGGCGTACGAGCGCATCCGCGGCGACCTCAGACGCTTCGACGACGCCTTCGACGACTACTGGGGCTTCCTCGAGCCGCGACTCGTCGAGGCCTGGCGCGTCCTGGCCGCCGACGGCACCCTCTACCTCCACCTCGACTACCGCGAGGCGCACTACGCGAAGGTGCTCCTCGACGCCCTCTTCGGCCGGGAGTGCTTCCTCAACGAGATCATCTGGGCCTACGACTACGGCGCGAAGGCGCAGAGCCGCTGGCCGACGAAGCACGACACGATCCTCGTCTACGTGAAGGACCCGAAGGGGTACCACTTCGACAACGCGACCGTCGACCGCGAGCCCTACATGGCGCCCGGGCTCGTCACCGCGGAGAAGGCGGCGCGCGGCAAGCTCCCCACCGACGTCTGGTGGCACACGATCGTGTCGCCGACCGGCCGCGAGAAGACCGGGTACCCGACGCAGAAGCCGGAAGGGATCCTGCGTCGCATCGTGCAGGCGTCCTCCCGCGAGGGCGACTGGGTGCTCGACTTCTTCGCCGGCAGCGGCACGACGGGGGCGGTCGCGAAGGCGCTCGGTCGTCGTTACGTCCTCGTCGACGAGAACCCGCAGGCGATCGAGATCATCCGCTCCCGCCTCTCCTAGCCCGCGAACGGTCAGTTCGGCACAGTCGCTGCGCCCGGGACTGTCGTCTGGTGACCGTTCGCGGGCTGGTGGGGAGGGTCAGACGGAGGCGCGCGGGACGAGGCGGGTCGGCATCATCGTGACGCGCTCGACCGGTTCGCCGGCGAGGCGACGGACCAGCACCTTCGCCATCTCGGCACCGAGGTCGACGGGCGACTGCGCGATCGTCGTGAGCGGCGGTGCGGCGGTCTCGCCGTAGCGGTCGTCGTCGTAGCCCACGACGGCGATGTCGCCGGGGATCGTCAGGCCGGCTTCGCGGATGACGGAGTAGGCGCCGGCGGCCATCTGGTCGTTCGCGGCGAAGAGTCCGTCGATTGGCACGCCGCGCGCGAGGAGACGCCGCATCGCGGCAGCGCCGTCGGCCGGGGAGAAGTCGCCCACCTCGACGAGATCGTGTGGAAGACCCGCGAGCTCGAGCTCCGCACGCCACCCGGCGAGTCGGTCGACCCCACCCGGCATGTCCTGACGACCCGCGATCGTCGCGATCCGCGTCCGGCCGGCCTCGATGAGGTGACGGGCCGCGGTCCTCGCGCCCTCGACGTTGTCGACGTCGACGTAGGTGCTGTCGACGATGTCGGCACCCATCGGGCGACCACCGAACACGATCGGGAGCTCCTGGCCGAGCCGCGTGTACGAGTGGTCGCCACTGTGGTGTGACACGACGAGCGCGCCGTCGACGTTGCCTCCGAGCAGGTATCGGCGGGTCTTCTCGGAGTTCGCCTCACTCGCGATGAGGAGGTTGAGTGTGTAGTCGGTCTCCGCCAGCTCGAGGGCCACTCCCTGCACGACCGCCGCGAAGAAGGGGTCCGAGAACACCCGGGCGGTCGACTCCGGGACGACGAGCGCGATGACCTGGGTCCGGCGGGAGGCCAGGGACCGGGCGGCGCGGTTCGGGACGTAGTCGAGCGCGGCGATCGCCTCGTTCACGACCGCGACGACCTCGGCCGTGACCTTCGGCGAGCCGTTGACGACGCGCGACACGGTCGCGCGGGAGACGCCTGCGCGTGCCGCCACCATCTCGAGTGTCGGGGCCCCTTGACCGGACTGCATCATCGTCCCCTTCCGAGCGGGTGAGCGTGCCGAGTGCAGTGTATCGCCGGGCGTCTGGACGTCCGTGGCCGGTGTCGCTCCTCTGGAGGTGACCGGCGTGTCGCGGCCCCTCGATCGCGACACGCCGGAGTGTTCCTGCGTCAGGGAAGCTCCGCCACGGCGGGCACCACACGCGAGGCGGCGATGCGGCGTGCGTACGCCAGTCCGCTGTCCTTGATCGTGCGCTCCTGCGTGTCGTAGTCGACCCGCACGATGCCGAACCGCTTGTCGTAGCCGTAGGCCCACTCGAAGTTGTCGAGCAGTGACCAGACGAAGTAGCCGCGCACGTCGGCGCCGTCGGCGATCGCGAGTTCCACCTGGTCGATGTGGTCCTGGATGAAGGCGTCGCGGTCGACGTCGTGGATGCGGCCGTCCTCCGCGACGACGTCGTCGTAGGCCGCACCGTTCTCGGTCACGTACAGCGGCGGCAGCGTCGGGTACTCGCGGCCGAGCCGGACGAGCAGGGTGCGGAGGCCGGCGGGGTGCACCTCCCAGTCCATCGCGGTGCGGGGGAGTCCGCGGCTCGGGAAGGAGATGTCGGGCGAGGCGAGCCACGGCGAACCTGCCTCGCGCTCGGTCGCGCCGGAGTGGCCGCCGTCGGCGCCGGAGTCGTCGGGGTGACCCGACACGAGGTCGTCGTGGTAGTGGTTGACGCCGAGGAAGTCGATCGGGGCGGAGATGGTCTCGAGGTCACCGTCGTGGATGAGTGTGTCGAGGCCGAGGCCCTCGAGGTCTTGGGCGACGTCGGCCGGGTACTCGCCGAGGACGATCGGTTCGAGGAAGATGCGGTTCATGATGCCGTCGACGCGGCGGGCGGCGTCGACGTCGGCCGGGTCGGTGGGGTCCGCCGGGATCGCGTTGGTGAGGTTGAGGGTGATGCCGATCTGCTCGGCACCGAGCTCGCGGAGGCGGGTGGTCGCCAGCCCGTGGGCGAGGTGCTGGTGGTGGATGGCGGCGAGCGCGGCGGCCTCGTCAAGGCGACCCGGTGCGTGCACGCCGACCGCATAGCCGAGGAGTGAGGAGCAGAACGGTTCGTTGAAGGTCGTCCAGTGCCGGACGCGGTCGCCGAGCGCGTCGTAGGTCGCCTCGGCGTAGTCGACGAAGCGCAGGGCGGTGTCGCGGTTCGTCCAGCCGCCCTGCTCCTCGAGCGCCTGCGGAAGGTCCCAGTGGTACAGGGTGAGCCAGGGGAGGATGCCGGCGTCGAGGAGCTGGTCGACCAGGCGACTGTAGAAGTCGAGGCCGGCTGGGTTGACGTCGCGGTCGCCCGGCTTGATGCGCGCCCAGCTCGTGGAGAAGCGGTAGGCGTCGAGGCCCAGCTCGGACATGATCGCGATGTCGCCGGCGGTGCGGTGGTAGTGGTCGACGGCGACCTCGAGGTCGTCACCGTTGGCGATCGCTCCGGGCACCCGGGCGAAGGCGTCCCAGATGGAGTCCTCCTTGCCGTCCTCGTGTGCCGCCCCCTCGACCTGGGCGGCCGCGGTGGCGGAACCCCAGAGGAACGGCGGCAGGATCAGGGCCGGGCGGGTGGTGGGCTGGGGGGCGTGCGTCATCGAAGCTCCTCGTGGCTGGGTGCACGCCCATGCTATCGCTTGCTGAGAGCGCTCTCATGCTGGTGTCGGCTGTGGGTGGGGTGTGGCGCCAGCGCGGTGCGCTGACGCGAGCGCGGGTCTACGGAGTGAGCGCGCCCCTCCAGAGGGGCGCGCTCACGTGCTGGGGCCGCGGTGACGCCGATTCGACAGCGCTCACGTCAGCGCGGTGCGCTGGCAAACCGACGAACGACGGTCAGCGACGGGTGGAGGGATCGACGACGCGGTTGCTCGCGGTGTCGGGTGACAGCTGCGACCCCGCCAGCTCGGCGGCACGCTGGGCGGCGAGCGACAACTCGTCCTCGGCGTCCTCCGCAGCCTGGGCGTCGGTTCGCTCCTGCAGCGCCGACTTCGCCCGCAGCGGCGGCGCCTTGAGGAACCAGCTCAGCACGAATGCGACGGCGACCACAGCGAAGCTCACCCAGAACACGGTCACGGTCGCATCCGCGAACCCCGTGAGGAACGGCGCGGCCAGGTCGTGGTTCGCACCGACGAGGAACGAGGTGTCGCCGTCGAGCGCGGAACCGGCCGAGCCGCTGTTCTCCTGCGCCCGCTGCAGCACCTTGAGGATGCCCTCGTTCGCCGGGTCCGACAGCACGGCCGGGTCCTGCGCCGCAGCCCGGACCCGTTCGCTGAGCGTCGGGTCGGCGAACGCCGCCGCGATGGTCGTCGGGATCCGCGTGTAGAGCACGGAGAAGATGACGGCCGTGCCCAACGTTCCACCGATCTGGCGGAAGAAGGTCGACGAGCTCGTCGCCACCCCGATGTCGCGTGCCTCGACGGCGTTCTGGCTCGCGATCGTCAGCGTCTGCATCAGCTGGCCGAGTCCGAGGCCGACGAGCAGCATGCCGCCCATCATCCACCAGACGGGCTTGTCGGCCGTCGCGAAGCTGAAGTAGAAGAAACCGCTCAGGAGCAGGAAGGTACCGACGATCGGGAACGCCTTGTACTTGCCGGTCCGGGCGATGATCTGGCCGCTCGCGATCGACGAGATCATGAGGCCGAGGATCATCGGCAGCATCAGCAGACCGGACTCGGTCGGCGTCGCGCCCTCGACGAGCTGCAGGAACAGCGGCACGGTCATCATCGCGCCGAACATGCCGAACCCGACGAGCACGCCGAGGATGGTGGCGACCCGGAAGGTGGAGTTCTTGAAGAGCTTCAACGGGATGAGTGCGTCGTCGCCCATCGCCCGTTCGACGAGGATGAACCCGACGATGCCGGCGACCCCGATGGCGTAGCAGGCGATGGACCCTGCCGAGGCCCAGCCCCAGATGCGGCCCTGCTCGGCGACGAGCAGCAGGGGCACGACGGCGAGGACGACCGTTGCGGCACCCCACCAGTCGATGCGGACGCTGTGGCGGGTGTGCGGGATGTGCAGGAAGCGGAGGACGATCGCGAGCGCGATGACGCCGATCGGCAGGTTGATGAGGAACACCCAGCGCCAACCGGTGATGAACAGCAGCTCGGGGGCACCGGCGAACAGGCCGCCGATGAGCGGGCCGATGACGCTCGAGACGCCGAAGACCGCGAGGAAGTACCCCTGGTACTTGGCGCGCTCGCGCGGGGCGAGCATGTCACCCATGATCGTCAGCGGCAGGGCCATGAGGCCGCCGGCGCCGAGGCCCTGGATGGCACGGAAGATCGCCAGCTCGTACATCGAACCGGACATGCCGGCGAGCAGCGAGCCGATGAGGAAGATCGAGATCGCGATGATGAACAGCGGGCGACGGCCGAAGATGTCGGACAGCTTGCCGTAGATCGGCGTCGAGACGGTCGAGGTGATCAGGTACGCGGTGGTGACCCACGCCTGGAGGGCCATGCCGTCGAGGTCGTCGGCGATCGTGCGCATCGAGGTGCCGACGATGGTCTGGTCGAGTGCGGAGAGGAACATCCCGGCCATGAGGCCGAAGATGATGAAGAGGATCTGCCGGTGGCTGAGGACGGGGGCGGATCCCGACGGCTCGGTCGAGGCGGGGGAACTGGATGACATGCGATCTCGTTCGACTCTGGGTGCGCCGGTCTGCAGGCGCACCGACGTTGGGGATTTTGCGTAGTGTGCAAACTTACACCCGGCGCAAGTTCCGCGGCAACCGCTTCGGTCAGGGCGTGGCGGTCTGCGCTGCGTCGAGGTCCGCGTCGAGCGCCGCGAGGTAGTCCAGGGTGGCCGTGAGTGCCACATGGGCGTCGTCGAGGTCGAGGTGGAACTGGTACTCGTGGGGGAGCGCCGGCTCGTGGTCCGCGGCCCAGAAGAGCTTCGTGACGTCGACGCCGGCGTCCTCGAGGGCACTGCTCATCGGGACCGACTGCAGCCAGGTGAGGGCGTCGCCGTTCCCACCGGTGATGAAGGTCGGCGGGAAGTCGGCGGTGACGAAGTCGATCGTCGACATGAGCGCGCCGGTCGACGTCTCCGACCAGTCCTTCGTACCGGCGTAGGCCCAGAGGGCGGTCTGGAGGCCCCAGGCGCCGATGCCGTCGAGCTCGGCCATCGCCGGCAGGTCGTAGACCCCGCAGTTGAGGATCGTCCCAACGAGCTGGTCCGCAGCGATGCCAGGGGTCATGCCCGACAGCGTCGCGTAGTCGGGGTTGGTCGTGAGGACGGCGAGCTGGCTGGCGAGCTGCGATCCCGCTGAGTCGCCCGCGAGCACCAGGCGGTCCGGGTTCCCGTTCCACTCGGCGGCGTGCTCCGAGATGTACGCGAGGGCGTCGTTGAGCTGGTTCACGGCCGTCGGATAGACGGCCTCGGGAGCGATCGTGTAGTTGACCGCGATCGTCGTGTACCCCTCAGCCGCGAGGATGCGGAGGTAGGGCTCGACGTTCCCCTTCTCGCCGGAGATCCAGGCGCCGCCGTGGATCCAGACGATCGTGGTGAGCGGTTCGGTGCCGTCCGCTGGGGTGAAGACGTCGAGGGTGGTGTCCACCTGTGGTCGGCCGCCGCTCGGTGCCGCGTACGCGATGTCGCGGAACTCCGTGAGCTTCGTGTCGGGGACGTACGGTTCCATCTCGGCGACCGTCGCAGCACCGCCGCGTTCGAACACCGAGCGGATGAGGAGCGCGGACGGCCACGGGGTGATGGCCGCGACGACCGCGACGACGAGGCCGAGACCGATCATGACGGCGGCCGCGGTCAGGAGTCGACGGAACCGCGGGCGCTTCCGGTGCGTCGGCGCGTGGTGTGCTGGCGTCCCTGCGGTCATGGTCGGGCCCCTCGTCCGGTGTGCAAGCCTGTCGACAGTGTGGCAGAGGCGCATGCGCCGTGTCGCGGTTAGGCTCGACGTGTGACCGCAGCCCACCAGCCCTCCCACCGACGCCCGGTTTCGCGGCGCGTCCGACGCAACCGCGTGATCGCGTTGAGCGTCCTGGCCGCCGCGCTCGCGATCCTGCTGGTGGTGCTCGTCGTGAACATCGCCGGCGGCGCCACGCCCACCCCGGCCGCCGCCACGAAGACACCGAGTGCGACCCCGTCCGTCACCCCGACGCCGACCCCCACGCCCACGCCGACGCCGACGGAGACGGTTCCGGTCGCGCCGCCTGCCCCGCCGGCGTTCGACAAGGCCGCCTACTCGATCGACGACCCGCTGAGCCCGTGGGTGGTCGTCAACAAGACCCGGCCGCTGAACCCGGTCGACTACACGCCACCGGACCTGGTGTCCGTCCCCGTCGCCCACACCTGGGACCCGCTGTTGCGAGCCGAGGCCGCCGCCGCGATCGTGCAGCTGTTCGACACCGCCTCAGCCGAGGCCGGCCTGTCGCTCGCTTCGAACAGCGCGTATCGCAGCTACTCGAGCCAGGTGTCGGTGTACGACAGCGAACCCGACGACTCGACGACCGCGCGCCCCGGCTACAGCGAGCACCAGACCGGCTGGACGATGGACATCGGTGCCGAGAGCGGCAACTGCTCGCTCAACACCTGCTTCGGCGACACGGCGGAGGGGCAGTGGCTCGCCGCGAACGCCTACCGCTTCGGGTTCATCCTGCGGTACCCGGCCGACAAGGTCGACGTCACCGGCTTCTCGTTCGAGCCGTGGCACTACCGCTACATCGGCGTGCCGCTCGCGACCGAGATGCACAACACGGGCGTGACGACGCTCGAAGAGTTCTTCGGGCTCCCGGCGGCTCCCGGATACCTGAACTAACCCTCCGACAGGCTCAGGGACCGGGTAGCGGCTCAGGGACCGGGCGTCCGCTCAGGGACCGGGGTAGCGTCAGGGAAGACCGGTCACTGAGCCTGTCGAAGTGCGCCCTTCGACAGGCTCAGGAACCAGGAGATGAGCTAGGCGCCGAGGGCGGCGTCGACGATCTGCTTCGCCTCCGCCTGGACGAGCTTGAGGTGCTCCGCGCCCTTGAACGACTCGGCGTAGATCTTGTAGACGTCCTCGGTGCCGGACGGACGCGCGGCGAACCACGCGTGCTCGGTCACGACCTTGACGCCGCCGATGGCCGCGTCGTTGCCCGGCGCGTGGCTGAGCTTCGCGACGATCGGGTCGCCGGCGAGCTCGGTCGCCGTGATGGCGTCGCCGTCGAGCTTGCCGAGCCGTGCCTTCTGTTCCTTCGAGGCTGCGGCGTCGACACGCTCGTACACGGGGTCGCCGAAGCGCTCGGTCAGTTCGCGGTAGAGCACCGACGGGGTCTTGCCCGTCACGGCGAGGATCTCCGCGGCGAGCAGGCAGAGGAGGATGCCGTCCTTGTCGGTGGTCCACACCGAGCCGTCGAAGCGGAGGAAGCTCGCGCCGGCGCTCTCCTCGCCACCGAAGCCGACCGAACCGTCGACGAGACCGGGGACGAACCATTTGAAGCCGACCGGGACCTCCCAGAGGCGGCGTCCGAGGGACTCGGCCACGCGGTCGACGACCGACGACGACACGAGGGTCTTGCCCACGGCGGCGTCGTCGCGCCAGCCCGGCCGGTTCGCGTAGAGGTAGTCGATCGCGACGGCGAGGTAGTGGTTGGGGTTCATGAGCCCGGCGTCGGGCGTGACGATGCCGTGGCGGTCGGCGTCGGCGTCGTTGCCGGTGAGGAGGTCGAACTCGTCGCGTCGTGCGACGAGCGCCGCCATGGCGGAGGGCGACGACGGGTCCATGCGGATCTTGCCGTCCCAGTCGAGCGTCATGAACGCCCAGGCCGGGTCGACGTGCGGGTTCACGACGGTGAGGTCGATCTCGTAACGGTCGGCGATCGCCTGCCAGTAGTGGACGCTCGCACCGCCGAGGGGGTCGGCGCCGATGCGGATCCCGCTGCGCTTGATGGCGTCGAGGTTGATGATGTGCTTCAGATCGTCGACGTAGTTGCCGCGGAAGTCGTACGTCTCGACGGCGGACGGTTCCGCCATCTTGACGTCGTGCAGCCCACCGGCGATGAGCTCGTTGGCGCGGTTCGCGATCCAGGAGGTCGCGTCGGAGTCGGCAGGTCCGCCGTGCGGGGGGTTGTACTTGAAGCCGCCGTCGGCCGGCGGGTTGTGGCTGGGCGTGACGACGATGCCGTCCGCCTGGTCGCCGTTGCCTTCGGCGTTGTACTTGAGGATCGCGTGGCTGAGCGCGGGGGTCGGCACGAAGTCGTCGAACTCGTCCACCAGGACGCGCACACCGTTGGCGACCAGGACCTCGAGCGCCGTCGTCTGCGCCGGCCCACTGAGCGCGTGGGTGTCGGATCCGATGAAGAGCGGCCCGGTGATCCCCTGGCTCGTGCGGTACTCGACGATCGCCTGCGTGGTCGCGGCGATGTGGTCCTGGTTGAACGCGGTGTTCAGCGAGGAGCCGCGGTGGCCGGAGGTGCCGAACACCACCCGCTGCTCGGGGATCGAGACGTCCGGCTTCAGCGTGTAGTAGGCGTCGATGAGCGACGGGACGTCGATCAGATCTGCTTCGGTGGCGGGGGTACCTGCGCGATCGTTCATCGTACCAGTCTGGCAGGAACGACCGATGTCAGGAAGGCGCTTGACCCGTGGCGAGTGGCGATTCCCACCGGAGGTCCGGGAAGCGCGCGAAGTCGCGATCGAGCGTCACGAAGGTGGCCCGGTGTTCGATCGCGAGTGCGGCGTGGGCCGCGCCCGAGACGAGGTTGCCTCGGGCCTCGACCGCTGCACAGAGCGAGGTGAAGACCGTCCAGAACGACGGGCCAGGGCGGACCACCTGGACCCCGGGCTCGTCGCGGAGTCGCTGCATCTGGTCCAGCGCGACGGAGATCGGAGTGGGATCGACGAAGATCCGACGCTGGGTCACGATCCGGATGTACCCCGCGAGCACGGCTTCGCTGACGCCCAGGGGCTCTCTCGATCGGACGGCATCTTCCAACCAGGTTGCGAGCGTGCGGTGGTGTTGTGAGTCGGGTCGGAACGCGCCGATGAGGACGTTGGTGTCGACCACCTTCACTCGAAACCGTCCATGACGTCCTCGAGTTGCGCGTTGTTCGTGAGGTCGATTCCTGGGCGGGGTCCTCCCCGGCCGTACGGCACGACCTTGTACGGCTCCCGCTCGGGCGGTGCGGCCGCCGCGGCCAGCTTCGCTCGCAGGGCCTCTTCGATGTAGGCGGTCACGGTCTTCCCCTCCTGCGAGGCGTGCTCGCGGACGGCCTCGTAGAACTCGTCGGCGAGTCGGATGGTCGTTCGCATGACCCGAGCCTACGAAGGCGTATGTCGGTATGTCAACGACGCTACCTTCTCCCATCGGTGCAGGGGTGAGCCGACACGGATCTGTGGAGTGGGCGCTGCTCCAGGTACCTGTGGAGGGCCGTCGACTAGTGCGTGGCGAGGAGCGCCGCGGCCGAGGCGGAAGCGGAGGTGGTCGTGGAGGAGCTCGTCGTGGAGGCGCCCGCCCCGACGCCCGCGGCATCCGGCACGGAGCCGCGCTGGTGGGACGACCCGGGCGTCGTCAGATCGGCGACCGCGGACGCCTGACCCGTGACGATGCGCTGGATCGCGTAGAGGCTCTCGGTCGCCGGCCCGAGGTACTTCCCCCGGTCGTCGGCGTTGCTCGACCCGACCGCGTTGTGCCCGTCGACGGCGCCGAGGTGGTCGCCGTCGCCGAGCGTCAGGCCGTCGGAGCCGAAGGTGGTCGCGCCCCAGGAGCTCATCGCAGGATCGGCTCGACCGGACAGGAACTGGCCGAGACCGGCGAGGGTGTCGGCGCTCGCCTGGGAGGCGTACACGCGGCCGGCCGGGACGTGCAGATCCTCGATCCCGATCTCCGTCGGGATGCCGGCCGAGCCGAGCATGACGAAGTCGTCGACGTGGTAGTCGCCGGACGCCAACGCCAGCGAGGCCGTCGCCGTGCCGTAGGAGTGCGCCACGACGCTCAACTGGGAGACGATGCCGCGCGCGGAACGGACGGCGTCGTATCCGGCGAGCACTCCGGCGAGCAGGGGTGCCCCTTCGACCGCCCGGTCGTTCGACGGCACCTCGAGCGCGCTCGGGCTGTGTCCGCCGATCCAGAGGATGACCGCGCTGTCGGCTGCGGCGCTCTGGATGCGCTTCGCCCCGCGCAGGTAGTCGTCGAGTTCGAGGGCGCTGCTGTTCATCCCGGGGACGAACACCGTGACGTAGGCGGCGGTGTCCACGTCTCCCACGGCGACCGCGACCCGCGGGGGTCCGGAGCCGCCCGCCTGCAAGGTGATGAGGTACTCCGGCTGGAGGCGGGCGGCGATCGCGTCCGGCGAGTACCGGTCGACGAGCAGCTTGATCGCGTCCAGGCGCGACAGGGTCGTGGCGAGGGCCGCCGAGTCCGCCTGCCCGTCGACCTGGTCGCTGCTCACCGTCAGCGAGCGGTAGCTCGCCTCGGTGTCGGCGAGGAGGCCGGCGAGGCGGGAGACGTTGGCCGTCGCCCGGTCCGTGTAGGCGACGCCCTCGAGGTTGCCGATGACCGCCGGGTAACCGGTGATGAGCAGTGCGCGGTAGCCGGGAGCGAGCTCGGTCCACAGCTGCGCGACCTGCGATGAGGACATCGTCGTGAGGGCCGTCGCCGCCGCAGCGAGGTCGCCGGCGTAGGCGGTGGTGAAGGCGGCGGCCGTCATCGTCGGGACGGAGGAGGCCGCCGGTGCGAAGTCGGCGGCGGAGATCGCGGTCGCGCCGGCGGTCGAGGTCTGCGTCACCGTGACGACGCCGGCCAGGATCGCGGCGATCGCGACGGTCATGACGAGCGACTTGACGAGAGTCGCGCGGGCCGCCGAGATCGGCCGGTGCACCCAGGCCGGCAGCGACAACGACGGGAGGTTCCAGGAGGAGCCGAGGCTGAACACGGCCTCGCCGCCGCTCGCCAGGTTCAGCCGTGGAGTGGACCGCGGGGCGGCGTCGGTGAAGACACTCGTCACGTCACTCCTGTTCCTGTCTCAGCCCGTCGGGTGGAGCCTCACGCGACATGGGTCACGCATCGAGATCGGGGAGACGAACGGCCGTGAACTCGCTTCCCGAGACGAGCGGCAGCGCTCAATACACCCTTGTATCCATTGTGGCGGGTATTGGCGTGATTTGAATAGCTCAAAACGGGGGGTATCGGGGCCGAAACGGCCCGATCTTCCTGGAAATCACCCGAATGTGACCTGGATGGGAGTCAACGGCCGTTCCAGAGCGTGTCGCAAAGCACACGGTACGCTCGGAGGCATGCCAGCCGCACCCGCCGACGACGCCCTCCGGAGCTACAGTTTCCTCGGTCCGAGCGGGACCTTCACCGAGGTGGCGCTCGGCCAGGTCGAGGAGGCCAAGGGTCAGATCTGGAAGCCCGTGTCGAACGTCGGCGAGGCGCTCGGCGACGTCCTCGAGGGCCGCAGCACGGCCGCGGTCATCGCCATCGAGAACTCGGTCGACGGGGGCGTGTCGGTGGCGCAGGATGCACTCGCCACGATGCCTGGTCTCCGCATCGTCGGCGAAGTGCTCGTGCCGGTGAACTTCGTACTCGTCGCCCGCCCCGGAACCCGCCTCGAGGACGTCGCGGTCGTGAACGCGCACCCCGTCGCCTACGGGCAGTGCCACCTCTGGCTCGACGCCAAGCTGCCCTCGCACGGACACATCCCGGCGTCGAGCAACGTCGCCGCCGCAGCCTCCCTGCTCGACGGCACCTCGACCGCCGACGCCGCGGTCGCCCCGCCCGGCATCGTGAACCACTACGACCTCGACGTCCTCGCGGAGAACATCGGCGACAACCCGAACGCCGTGACCCGCTTCGTCGTCGTCAGCCGTTCACGGGAGATCCCGGCCAGGACGGGCGCCGACAAGACGAGCCTCATCGTCGAGTTGCCGAACGACGAGTCCGGCTCGCTGCTCGGCATGCTCGAGCAGTTCTCCACGCGAGGTGTGAACCTGAGTCTCATCGAGTCCCGGCCCATCGGCGACGCGCTCGGCCGCTACCGCTTCGTGATCGACGCCCTCGGCCACATCGAGGACGAGCGGATGGCCGACGCCCTGCTCGGGCTCCGGCGGTTCAGCCCGAACGTGATCTTCCTGGGCTCGTACCCGAGCGCCGACCGCACCGCCGTCGACTACCACTCGCGCTACAACGACGAGGTGTTCATCGAGGCCCGTGACTGGTTGCGCGGGCTGCTGTCGGCGGAGCCACTCGAGGACTGAGCCGTCACGCTCGCGCGGAGCTCCTGCAGTCGGTCCGCATTCGAGGACGGGGTCGACGTCGGGGACGGCGTGTCGGCGCTATCCGCAGCGGGGTGCAGGAGTTGTGAGCGCCGACGAGGTGTCGCCGGGGTTCAGCTGACGATGTCGACACCGTGACCGCGGAGGCGCCGCTGGTCGGCGGTGAGCGATGCGATGAGCCGCTCGTTCGTCCCGCGGATGTGGCGCGCGACGAGGTCCGCCGCGCGCTCGGGGTCGCGCGCCGCGACCGCATCGAGGATGGCGCGGTGCTCCGTGGCGGCCTGCTCTCGGGCCTCAGGCGTCCGCACCTCGAGCCAACGGGTGCGGGCGAGCCGGACCATCGCGCCGCGCACCCCTTCGGCGAGCAGGTGGTTCGCGGACAGCGCCGCGAGCTCCTCGTGGAAGTCGCCGCCGACGCGGAGGACCGTGTGCTCGTCGTCGGGGCGGGGCTCGTCGAGGAGGGTGCGGATCGCGGCGAGCTGCGCTTCGGTCGCGCGTTCGGCGGCGAGCCGGACGCCGGCGGTCTCGAGCGCCTCACGGACCTCGGCGATGAGCCCGATCTCCTCGAGGTCGATGGGTGCGACGATCCAGCCGCGGCCGTCCCGACGCGCCAGACCCTCGGCCTCGAGCCGGGTGAGTGCGGCGCGCACGGGCGTCCGTGACGCCGCGAACCGTTGCTCGAGCCCGCGCTCGGTGAGCGGCTGCCCGGGCGCGAGGTCGAGGGTCAGGATCGCCCCGCGGAGGCGCTCGTAGAGCTGCGTGGTCTGCGTCGGAGTACTCATGCGTGTTCCCGATCTGGCCGGTGACAATTGGTATACCAAAATGGTGTACCGTCATGCTAGCAGCGGGAGACACCCACCGCAGGAAGCGGCACGATGACCGGATCGACACCAGCCCCCGAGGCCCCGGCGACCGCTCGCGGGGCGCGTCCACCGATGCCGAACGCCGGTCGGGCCTGGACCGTCCTCGGGCTCGGTGTCGCCGCGCAGACCGCCGGCACGCTCTTCGTCAGCACCCCGGCGTTCCTCATCCCGCTCCTGCACGCCGAGCGGGGCATGTCGCTCGCCGAGGCCGGCGTCCTGGCCGCCGCCCCCACACTCGGCATGGTGCTGACGCTCATCGCCTGGGGCTGGCTGGCCGACCGTGTCGGCGAGCGCATCGTCATCGCCGGCGGCCTCGCCCTCACCGCTCTGGCCGCTGCCGGGGCGATCGCCGCGGACGGCCTCATCCCGTCGCTCGGCTACGGTCCGCTCGGGATCCTGCTCCTGCTCGGTGGCGCCGCCTCCGCGAGCACGAACTCGGCGAGCGGCCGGATCGTCGTCGGCTGGTTCCCGAAGGACCGCCGCGGTCTCGCGATGGGGATCCGCCAGATGTCGCAGCCCCTCGGCGTCACGGCGGCCGCGGTGACGGTGCCGTCCGTGGCGGCGGCGTCGGGCATCTCCGCCGCCCTCATGATCTCGCTCGTCGCGACGGGTGTCCTCGCCGTGGCCTGCACGATCGGACTCCGGAATCCGCCACGGACCGTGGTGTCGAAGCCGGTCCCGACGGAGACGACGCCGAACCCCGTGACCGCGCGACCACGCAACCCCTACCGAGGCGACGGCTTCCTCTGGCGCATCCACGCCGTGTCGATCCTGCTCGTGGTGCCGCAGTTCACGCTCACGACCTTCGCACTCGTCTGGCTCGTCGCCGACCAGGGCTGGAATGCGCTCGCGGCGGGCGCGCTCGTCGGTGTCGCGCAGTTCGTCGGCGCCGTCGGCCGGATCGGCGTCGGGGTGTTGAGCGACCGCCTCGGCAGCCGGGTGCGACCGCTGCGCTGGGTGGCGGTGTCGGCGGTCGTCGTCATGCTGCTCCTCGCCGGTGTGGGGCTGCTGCAGTGGCCGGTGGCGGTCGCCGTCGCGCTCGTCGTCGCCAGTGCGGTGACGGTCGCCGACAACGGGCTCGCCTTCACCTCGGTCGCGGAGATGGCAGGCCCCACCTGGGCGGGGCGGGCGCTGGGAGCGCAGAACACCGGCCAGTTCATCGCCGCGTCGGTCGTCGGGCCGGCGGTCGGTGCGCTCATCGGCCTGGTGGGCTATCCGCTCGCCTTCCTCGCGGTCGCGGTGCTCCCGGCCCTCGCGATCCCGATCATCCCGAGCGAGGCCGCGGAGCACGACCACCTCTAGGCCGTCGTCCCACCGGTCCGGTCGGCTCGTCTAGTCGACGTTTGACGGATATCTATCGCGGCTGCCAGGCTTGCCGAGGCCCCACGACGGCCCGTGTACCTCCCCGCCGGCGAGTCGCGCTCCACTGCCTCCGACCACCGTCGAGCGACAGCCGGAGACGCCTGGTCGGCCGATCAGAAAGCACCACAGTGACCGGCACCACCACGTCCACCGACCCCGTCCACGCCGTCGCGGAGGCCGCCCTGCGGCGCAATGCGGGCGAACCCGAGTTCCACCAGGCGCTCCTCGAAGTCCTCGAGTCCATCCGCCCGGCCCTCGACGAACACCCGGAGTACCTCGAGGCGGGCATCCTCGAACGCCTCGTCGAACCCGAGCGGCAGGTCGTGTTCCGCGTGCCGTGGACCGACGACCGCAACCGGGTGCAGGTGAACCGCGGCTTCCGCGTCCAGTTCAACTCGGCGCTCGGCCCGTACAAGGGCGGGTTGCGCTTCCACCCGAGTGTGAACCTGTCGATCGTGAAGTTCCTCGGGTTCGAGCAGATCTTCAAGAACGCTCTCACCGCGCAGGGCATCGGCGGCGCCAAGGGCGGCAGCGACTTCGACCCGCACGGGCGATCGGACGCCGAGATCATGCGCTTCTGCCAGAGCTTCATGAACGAGCTCTACCGCCACCTCGGCGAGCACACCGACGTCCCGGCCGGCGACATCGGCGTCGGCGCGCGCGAGATCGGCTTCCTCTTCGGCCAGTACCGGAAGATCACCAACCGTCACGAGTCGGGCATGTTCACCGGCAAGGGCGTCGGCTGGGGTGGCGCCGAGGTGCGCACCGAGGCGACCGGGTACGGGACGGTGTTCTTCGTGGACGAGATGCTCGCCGTCGACGGCCGCGGGGTCGAGGGCAAGCGCGTCATCGTGTCGGGCTCCGGGAACGTCGCGACGTACGCGATCGAGAAGGTCCACCAGCTCGGTGGTACCGCCGTCACCGCGTCGGACTCCTCCGGGTACGTGGTCGACGACGCCGGCATCGACCTCGAGCTCCTCAAGCAGATCAAGGAGGTCGAGCGCGGCCGGATCTCCGAGTACGCCGCCCGCCGTCAGGGCGCCCACTTCGTCGCCGGCGGCAGTGTCTGGGACGTCCCAGGGGAGATCGCGCTGCCGAGCGCGACGCAGAACGAGCTGCACGAACGCGACGCGATCGCCCTCGTGAAGCACGGCGTCATCGCGGTCGCGGAGGGCGCGAACATGCCGTCGACGCCCGAGGCCGTGCGGGTGTTCCAGCAGGCCGGCGTCCTCTTCGGCCCGGGGAAGGCGGCGAACGCCGGTGGTGTGGCGACCTCGGCGCTCGAGATGAGTCAGAACGCGGCCCGGCAGCGGTGGTCCTTCGATGACAGCGAGGTGAAACTGCGCGGCATCATGCACGGCGTGCACCGCGCCGCTTATGAGGCCGCCGAGCGCTACGGCCGGCCGGGCGACTACGTCGTCGGGGCGAACACCGCCGCGTTCGTGAAGGTCGCGGACGCGATGCTCGCCCAGGGCGTCATCTAGTCGGCTCTTCCCGTTCGCAATTCAGGACGCCGCCGGGGCGTCGCCCCCATCTCGTCCATCGGGGTGCGGACACGCCGGCGGCGTTCCTGAGTTGCGAACGCGCACGTGTCCGATTGCGGCGGGATGGTCGGCTCCTGGACGGCGAGTGACTAGCCTCGAAGGGTGACCGACCCCCGCCCCGCAACCACCGTCATCGTCGGCGCCGGCCTCTTCGGCCTGGCGACCGCCGTCCACCTCGCCCGCGCCGGTCGACGGGTGACGGTCCTCGAGTCGGGCACCGCCGCCGGTGCGACGACCGCAGCCGGAGCGGGCTTCGTCGGCCTCTGGGCGGCGGGCTACGCCTGGTACTGGGACGAGTCGGAACTCGCCCTCGAGCAGGCCGGCCTCGACTTCTACCGCGGGCTCGACGCTGCCGGATACGACATCGGGCTGCGGAACACGGGCAACGTGTGGCTCGCCCTCACCGAGCAGGCCGTGCTCGACCACCTGCTGCCGTTCGCCGAGCACCCGCTCCGCCCCGAGGACGCCCGCCTGCTCACCGCCGTCGAGACCGCTGAACTCGTTCCGGGTCTCGACCCCGAAGCGATCGTCGGGGCGTTCATCCATCCCGACGGCATCCAGATCAGCGCGCCCGACGCCGGAATCGCGCTCGCTGCGCTCGCCCGGGCCGAGGGTGTCGAGATCATCGAGCAGACACCCGTCGTCGATCTCCTCGCCGAAGGTGGCCGAGCCGTCGGCGTGCTGACCGCCACCGGCGAGCGCGTCCTCGGCGACGAGGTCGTCCTCGCCGCAGGGTCCTGGACGAACGAGCTCCTCGCCGCGACGGACCGCGTGCTGCCGTTCGCGCGGGTGATCGCGAGCCGCCTGACCACCGCCCTGTTCGGCCTCGGCGAGGTGCCGACCCTCATGATCCCGGAGCTGGACGGACTGTGGATCAGGGAACACCTCGGTGGTCTCACGTACGGCAACGGCGTCGGCTACGAGGCGCTCGCGGTGCGCGACAGCCCCGCGGATCGTCGTCCGGACCGCCCCGACCTCGTCGAGGCGATGCGCGAGCACCTGTCGCCGATCGTCTCCGAGCTCATCCCGGCCGCCGCGCCCGTCGTCGACGACGCCGAAGCCGTGCAGGGGATCGTGTCGTACACCGCGGACCGCCGCTTCATCGCTGGGTCCGTCCCGGAGCTCGACGGATTGTTCGTCGTGGCCGGCGACAACGAGTCCGGGGTCACGCACGGCCCTGGACTCGGCCGGATGGTCGCCGAACTGATCGTCACTGGTGAGAGCCCCTTCGTCGACGCGTCGCGGTACGCCCCCGGTCGGTTCCCGTCCCGTCCGTTCGCCGACGAGGCCGCCGTGGCCGCCGCGATGCCGGCTCGTCGGGCGGTCGAGGCGCGCGCCACCGCAGCGACGCGCGTGACGACGGAGTCGGGCCTGCCTGCGGAGTCGGGCCGATGACCGCGTCGGGTCCGGCAGCGGACGCGACGCCGACCGCGCTGCCGGCGCGCGCCGAGGTCGTGGTCATCGGCGCCGGGATCGTCGGTGCGGCGGCTGCACGCTCGCTGGCCGAGCAGGGCCGCGACGTCCTGCTTCTCGAGCGGTACCCGCGCGGTCACGAGCACGGCTCCTCCCACGGCGCGACCCGCATCTTCCGTCAGGGTTACGACGCCGACGACTACGTCGCGCTGACGTCGGAGGCGCTCGCGGCCTGGCGGGCGCTCGAATCCGCGAGCGGGCGGACACTGCTCGACCTCACCGGTGCGCTCGACCACGGCCGACCCGAGATGCTCGCGGCGATCGAGGCGGCGATGACCCGGGGTGGGATCGCGTCGGAGCGCCTCACCCCGGAGCAGGCGAGCGACCGCTGGCCCGGACTGCGGTTCGACCGCGAGGTCCTCCACCACGCGACCGGCGGGCGACTGTACTCCGCCGAGGCGATCGAGGCCCTGCTCGACCTCGCCGAGGTGGCAGGAGCGACCCTGCGCTTCGGCCTGCGGGTGACGGGCGTCGATCCGACTGAGTCGACCGATCCGACCGCCGGTGTCGGCGGCGCCGTCGTCCGCACCGAGCTGGGCGACGTCGTCGCCGACCACGTGGTCGTCGCGGCCGGCTCCTGGACGCCCGACCTCGTCGGCGCACTCGCTCGTAGCGTCGGTCGTCCGCTGCCCGAGATCGTCGTGACGCAGGTCCAGCCCGCGCACTTCCCGAGCGGGCTGGGCGCCGGCGGCTGGCCGAGTTTCGTCCACTACCCCGCCGAGGGGTCGAGCGTGTACGGGCTGCTGACGCCTGGCGAGGGGGTCAAGGTCGGGCTGCACGGCGGTGCCGTCCACGTCCACCCCGACGCACGCGACGGCCTCGCCGAACCCGAGGAACTCGCGCGGCTCACCGCCTACGTCGCCGAATGGGTGCCAGGGGTCGACGCGTCCGCACCCCATACCATCAGCTGCCTCTACGATCTGAGCCCCAGCGAGGATTTCGTGATCGACCGGATCGACAGCATCATCGTCACGACGGGATTCTCCGGTCACGGGTTCAAGTTCGGCCCGGTGCTGGGACGCCTCATCGCCGATCTCGTCGACGGAGCCGAACCGCACCCGAGGTTCGCGCTCGCCGCGCACGCGGTCCCCGTCGCGCCATCAGCATCAGCTCTCCCGCAGTCACCCGAAGGAACCGCTCCATGAACCGATCCGCCAGATTCACCACGGTCGCCGTCGGCCTCGGTGTCGTCGCCGCCCTCACCGGTTGCACAGCCCAGGGCGGCACCGCCACGACCACGGCGCTCGTCATCGGCACGACCGAT
This sequence comes from Plantibacter sp. MDV22-iso1, assembly GCF_058408345.1. Taxonomy (NCBI): domain Bacteria; kingdom Bacillati; phylum Actinomycetota; class Actinomycetes; order Micrococcales; family Microbacteriaceae; genus Plantibacter; species Plantibacter sp. MDV22-iso1. The sequence goes on along the minus strand of NZ_JBZVDY010000002.1, from coordinate 675,193 downwards.
CAGATCGTCTCGCTCGACCCGGCCGGTGCCTGGGATCGCGGATCCTTCACGCCGCAGAACCAGATCTACCAGCACCTCCTCAGCTACGACGAAGGCGACGTCGTCCCCGCGCCCGACGCGGCGGAATCGTGCGACTTCACCGACGAGACCACCTACGTCTGCACGGTCAAGGAGGGGCTGACCTTCTCCAACGGTCACGCGCTCACGGCCGAGGACGTCGTCTACTCCTTCACCCGCGTCCGTGAGATCGCCGCCGACAACGGCCCGTCGCCGCTGCTCGCGAACCTCGACAGCGTCGAGGAGGGTGACGACAACCAGGTCGTCTTCCACCTCACGGTGCCGAACGACCAGACCTGGCCCTACGTGCTCACGAGCATGGCCGGGCCGATCGTCGACGAAGAGGTCTTCCCTGCTGACGAGCTGCTGAGCGACGACGACGTGATCGGCTCCGGCCCCTACGCCGTCGACAGCTACCAGGCGGGCGGGCTGCTCTCGCTCGAGGCGAACTCGCGCTACTCCGGGACCCGCGCGAAGACGCAGCACGTCGTGCTCAAGCCGTACACGACGGCGTCGAACCTGCGGCTCGACCTGGAGAAGGGCGACGTCGACATCGCCTACCGCTCGCTGACCGCGACGGACGTCGCCGACCTCCGGAGCGACTCCGACCTGCAGGTCGTCGAGGGGCCGGGCGGTTCGGTGCGGTTCCTCGCGTTCAACCTGAACACCCAGCCGGGTGCGAACGACGCGCAGAAGCTCGCCATCCGGCAGGCGGTCGCGTCGCTCATCGATCGTGAGGAGATCGCCGACCAGGTCTACAAGGGCACCTACGCGCCGGCCTACTCGGTGGTGCTCGACGGACAGACGGGTGCGACGCCCGCGTTCCAGACCGCGTACGGCGACGCGCCGGACCCGGCGAAGGCCGCGGCGATCCTTGCGGCCGCGGGCGTCAGCACCCCGGTCGCCCTGCCGATCCAGTACACGAGCGACCACTACGGCCCCGACTCCGACCAGGAGTACGCGCTCATCAAGTCGCAGCTGGAGGAGTCCGGACTGTTCACCGTCGACCTGCAGTCGACCGAGTGGACCAGCTACGTGAAGGAGCTGAACCCGGAGTCGGGCTACCCGGCGTACCAGCTGGGGTTCTTCCCGGACTACCCGGACCCCGACAACTTCCTGCGCTCGGCGTACTCGACGACCGGGGCGTCCGTCGCCAACGGGTACTCGGACCCGGCCGTCGACGCGCTCATCGACACCGAGGCGACGGCGACCGACCCGGCGGCGCGCATCGCGGCGATCGAGCAGATCCAGGCACTGACCGCGACCGCGGCTCCGATCATCCCGCTCCTCCAGGGCACCGAGACGGTCCTCGCCCAGAAGAACGTGACGGGCCTCGAGGACACGCTCGACGCCACCTACACCTTCCGCTTCGCGGTCCTCGACCGCAAGAAGTAGCCCGGTCCGGTTGCGCCAGCGCGGTGCGCTGACGTGGGCGCGGATCTGTGACGTGAGCGCGCCCCTCCGGAGACCCGCGCTCACGCGCGTGGGGAGCGCCCACGCCGGGTGTGCGCCACTCACGCGGGCGCACCGCGCCGGCACCCGGTGGGGAGGTCTCAGGTCAGCGCGGTGCGCTGGCGCGAGAGCTGACGAGTCGGCGTGAGTGCGGGTCAGCGACGTCGGCGCACCCCTCCGGAGACCCGCGCTCGCGGCTGTGGGGCGCGCTCGCGTCAGCGCACCGCGCTGGCACCCATCACCGACGGGGGAGGATCCGGGCGAGCGCGATCGTGGCATCGCCGGTCAGGGACAGGGTGCCGGCCTCGAGTCGGAGGGTGTCGTGCCGCCGGAGCGCTCGAGGGTCCAGACCTGGCCCCTCCGCCGACAGCAGCCCATCGAGGAACACGACGAACGTGGTGGCACCAGGGGGCGTGGTGACGAGCCTCGACCCGTCGACGACGCCGACCTCGAGCGATCCACGGAACCGGTCCCGCGACACCATCAGGTTGAGATCGAGCATCGGCCCGACCACGCCCCGCGACGACACCGCTGAGGCCCCGTCGAAGGCGGCGACCCGCCACCGGTCCAACTCGACCGGCTGACCATCGATCACGAGTCCGAGTCCACCCGCCGACAACGCCATCAGCTGACGGTCGACGCCCGGGAACGACGAGAAGGCGACGTCCGACTCGACCGTCGCGATGCTCAGCGTCCACCCCGGAGCGGCCGGTGCGTCACCGACACCGTCGCCGAGCCCACCATCGGTCCGGAGCCCGACGGCCTCGACGGCGATCTCCGTCGCGGTCCCCAGCCCGTTCCGCCAGCGGTAGCTCCGATGCCGGTCGGCCGGCAGCAACACGAGTGCGTGGCCCTCCGTCGCGCCGCTCACCGCTGCGTCGTCCCTGCCGTGACACGCTCGCCGCGGTGCCGGACGCCGACCGTCAACGGCACACCGGGTCGGTAGGCGAGGTGCGACACCGAGGGCGCGTCGAGCACCTGCAGGTCCGCGAGACCACCCACGCGAAGCGATCCGACGGCCTCGGCACCGTGCTCGAGACCGACCGCCACCGCGGCCCCCCGCGTCGCCGCCCACACCGCCTCGGCGATCGTCAGCCGCATCTGCAGCACGGCGGTCGCCACGCAGTACGCCATCGACGTCGTGTACGAGGTGCCCGGGTTGCAGTTGGTCGCGAGCGCGATCGAAGCACCGGCGTCGATGAGCGCGCGCGCCGGCGGGAACGGCTCGCGCGTCGACAGGTCGCAGGCCGGGAGCAGGGTCGCGACCGTCGACGAACCGGCCAGGAGGTCGACGTCGACGTCCGACAGGTGGTTGCAGTGGTCGACGCTCGCAGCCTCCAGCTCGACCGCGAGGCGCACCCCGCCGCTCTCGCCGAGCTGGTTCCCGTGCACCCGGACGCCCAGGCCCGCAGCGCGACCGGCGAGCAGCACCTCACGCGACTCCTCGACGTCGAAGGCCCCGACCTCGCAGAACGCGTCGATGTACGACGCGAACGGGGCCACCGCCGCGAGCATCGGTCCGGTCACGAGGTCGAGGTAGTCGCGGCGGTCGACGCCGGCCGGCACGAGATGGGCCCCGAGGAAGGTGACGACGTCGGCGACCTCGGCCGCCGCCCGAGCGGATCGCGCCTCGCCCTCCACGTCGAGCGCGTAGCCCGTCTTCGCCTCGAGGAAGGTCGTCCCCTGCGCGAGCGCCTCCGCTCGCAACCGCTGCGCACCCGCGACGAGCTGCTCCTCCGATGCGGCCCGAGTGGCGGCCACGGTCGTCGCGATCCCGCCCGCCGCGTACCGGCCGCCGGCCATGCGCGCCTCGAACTCCGCCGAGCGGTCGCCCGCGAACACGAGATGCGTGTGCGTGTCGACCCAACCCGGGAGCACGGCGCGTCCGCCCACGTCGGTCCGCGTGTCGGCGTCGGGTGCGTCGGCCGCTGCGCCGAGCCAAGCGATCCGGCCGTCTTCGATGACGACCGCCGCAGCGGTGATCCGGTTGCCGTCGACGTCGCCCGGCCCGGAGCCCGCGTTGGTCGTGAGCTCGGCGATGCCGGTGATGAGTTCGCTGGTCATGGCTGCCTCTCCTGCGAGGGGTGATCGGGTGTCGGGTGCGAGGCGGCCGCCCGGGGCGTCTCCGTCGATGCTGCCAGCTCTGTCAGCGCCACCGCGAGGAGCTGTTCCGGCGTCGACTCCCGTGATGTCGCAAGCAGCCGACCTCGCTCCGCCACGAGCCGCCCGCCGACGACGACACGCTCGACGTCGGACGCGGTCGCGACGAGGGCGAGTTGCGCCGGGTCCATGCCGGTGGTGCGGAGGCTCGACGTCGACACCTCGACGAGGTCGAGCGGATCACCCGGATCCAGCGCGTGCCGCCCGAGTCCGAGCGAACGGTAGCCGTGGTCGGTGCCCGCCTGGAGGAGCTCGGCGGGCGAGAACCGGCCGCGTCTGCCGGAGGCGAGCCGTTCCCCGGCTTCGAGACCACGCAGTTCGAGCAGCGGGTCGACCACCGCGTTCTGGTCGGAGCCGACGGCGATCCGGGCCCCCGCGTCCGCGAGGCGGCGGGCCGGTCCGATGCCGTCGCCGAGGTCGGCTTCGGTCGTCGGGCACATGACGACGGTCGCGCCGGACCGTCCGATCGCCGTGACGTCCGCGTCGGTCAGGTGTGTCGCGTGGACGAGGCTGATGCGCGGGGCGAGCGCTCCGAGCGCGGCGAGCACGCCCGTCGGCGTCCTGCCCGTCTTCGCGAGCGTGTCGACGTTCTCCTGCGGTTGCTCCGACAGGTGGACGTGCAGCGGGACGTCGTCGGGCAGGCCGGCGAGGATCGTGCGCATGGCGTCGACGGGCACGGCACGCACCGAGTGCAGCGCGGCACCGAGCGTGACGAGTGCGGCGGTACCGACGGAGCCGGACAGTGCGTCGCGCAGTCGATGCCAGCGGGCGAGCCAGTCGGCCGCGTCGCCGTCGCCGAACGCGAGCTGTTCGGTGAGCAGCGGTGCGGCAGGACCCCCGGCGGGCCCGAGGCCGCTTGCGAGGTAGGCCGTGTCGAGGAGGGTGAGCCGGATGCCGACGTCGGCGGCGGCTTCGGCGACCGCCAGTTCCATCGCGTGGGCGGTCGGGTACGGGGTGCCGTCGGCCTGGTGGTGCACGTAGTGGAACTCGCCGACGGCCGTCCAGCCGCAGACGAGCATCTCGCCGAACACGGCACGTGCGACCCGGCCGTAGTGGTCCGGGTCGAGGCTCGCGGCCGCCGCGTACATCGCCTCGCGCCACTGCCAGAAGTCACCGCCGTCGGCGTGGGTGCGTCCGCGCAGCAGACGGTGGAACGCGTGGGAGTGGGCGTTCCCCATGCCCGGGACGACCGTTCCGAGGCGGCGGTCGCCCGCCTCCGGCTCGACGCCGCGCTCGACGGTCGCGATCCGTCCGGAGTCGTCGGACGTGAAGCGCACGCGGCCGGTCGGGCGACCGTCGATGATCGCCGTCGCGGCCCAGATGGGAGCCCGCGCGTCCGCCGCGCCGGGGTCAACGCTCGCGACCGTCACAGGACGCCCCGGAGCAGGGCTTCGAGCGCTTCGACGCCGGCGACGCAGTCGGCCGTCTCGGCGAACTCCTCCGGCGAGTGCGAGACACCGGTCGGGTTCCGGACGAAGACCATCGCGGTCGGCACCGCGCCGCTCAGGACCCCGGCGTCGTGGCCTGCGCCCGCCGGCAGCAGTGGGACCCCGCCGAGCGTGCCGGCGAGTCGCGCGGCGAGCTCGGGGTCGAACTCGACGACGCCCGACCAGGACTCCTCGATCAGCTCCACCACGCAGCCGGAGTCGACGACGGCCTCCTGCACCCGGCCCTCGATGTCCGCGACGAGGGCGCGCGTGCCGGCGTCGGTGGCCGCGCGGGCGTCCACCCAGGCGTCGACCTGGGAGGCGATGACGTTGGTGCCACCCGGCACGATGCGCAGGCGGCCGACGGTGGCGCGGGCGTCGTCCGTCGCGAGGGCGGCCTGCTCGACCGCGAGGACAGCACGTGCTGCGGCGACCACGGGATCACGGCGCTCGCGCATACCGGTAGCGCCGGCGTGGTTCCCCTGACCGCTCACCCGGAGGCGCCAGCGGCCGTGGGCGAGGATCGACGAGGCGACGGCGGTGGGCGAGCCGAGGTCGATGAGGCCGCGACCCTGTTCCACGTGCAACTCGATGAAGAGTCCGATGCGGCCGAGCGCTTCGTCGTCGCGGCCGAGGTGCTCGGGAGCGAGCCCGGCGGCCGCTGCGGCCTCCGCCACGGTGACCCCGTCCGCGTCCGTCAGCGCTCGGGCGGCGTCCGCGGTGATCGCCCCGCACAGGAGCCGGGATCCGAGGCAGGCGACGCCGAACCGGGACCCCTCCTCCTCGGCGAACACCACGACGGCGACGGGACGCGACGGCTGGAACCCGGTGGCCTGCAGACGCGCGACGGCGTCCAGCGCTGAGACGACGCCGAGCGGCCCGTCGAACGCGCCGCCGCCCGGGACGGAGTCGAGGTGGCTGCCGGTGACGACCGCGTCGGGCCCAGGCGCGCCCCACCACGCCCACAGGTTGCCGTTCCGGTCCGTCTCGACGTCGAGACCGAGTCGGGCGGCGCGAGCGGTGAACCACTCGCGAAGCTCGAACTCTGCCGGCGTCCAGACATGCCGGGAGTACCCGCCGCGTGCCGGATCGACCCCGACGCCGGTGATCTCGTCGAGCCCGGCGAGTCGACCGTGGGCGATCAGGCCGTCGGTCACTCGCCCTCCCACATCGGCACCCGCAGGCCGCGTTCGCGGGCGACCTCGGCCGCCCGCTCGTAGCCGGCGTCGACGTGACGCATGACGCCGGTGCCCGGGTCGTTGACGAGCACGCGCGCGATCTTCTCGGCGGCGAGCGGCGTCCCGTCGGCGACGATCACCTGACCGGCATGGATGGACCGGCCGATGCCGACCCCGCCGCCGTGGTGGATCGACACCCAGGTCGCGCCGGACGCCGTGTTGAGCAGGGCGTTGAGCAGCGGCCAGTCGGCGATCGCGTCGGAGCCGTCGGCCATGGCCTCCGTCTCGCGGTACGGCGAGGCGACGGAACCGGAGTCGAGGTGGTCGCGGCCGATGACCACGGGTGCGCTCAGCTCACCCGAGGCGACCATCTCGTTGAACTTCAGGCCGGCCAGGTGGCGCTCCTGGTAGCCGAGCCAGCAGATGCGGGCTGGCAGCCCCTCGAAGGCGATCTTCTCGCCGGCCGAGGTGATCCAACGGCGCAGCTTCTCGTCCTCGGGGAACAGTTCGAGGATGGCGCGGTCGGTCGCGGCGATGTCCGCCGGGTCGCCGGAGAGGGCCGCCCAGCGGAACGGGCCCTTGCCCTCGGCGAAGAGCGGTCGGATGTAGGCGGGCACGAAGCCGGGGAAGTCGAAGGCGCGCTCGCAACCGCCGAGTTTCGCCTCGGCGCGGATGGAGTTGCCGTAGTCGAAGACCTCGGCGCCGGCATCCTGGAAGTCGACCATCGCCTGCACCTGCTTCGCCATGGCGAGTCGCGAGCGGCGCGTGAAGTCGACCGGGTCGGCCGCCGCCTCGGTCTGCCAGTCGGCGAGCGCCGTGTCCTCGGGCAGGTAGGCGAGCGGGTCGTGAGCGCTCGTCTGGTCGGTGACGATGTCGATGGCGACACCGCGCCGCAGCAGTTCGGGGAAGACGGTCGCGGCGTTGCCGACGAGACCGACCGACAGGGGGCGCCGTTCGGCCTTGGCGGCGAGCACGCGTTCGACGGCGTCGTCGAGGTCGTCCGTCATCTCGTCGAGGTAGCGGTGTTCGACGCGTCGCTCCAGGCGGCTCGGGTCGACGTCGACGATGAGCACGACGCCTTCGTTGAGCGTCACGGCGAGCGGCTGTGCCCCGCCCATGCCGCCCGCGCCGCCGGTGAGGGTCAGCGTCCCGGCGAGGGTGCCGCCGAACCGCTTGTCGGCGATGGCGGCGAAGGTCTCGTAGGTGCCCTGGAGGATGCCCTGCGTGCCGATGTAGATCCACGAGCCGGCGGTCATCTGCCCGTACATGGTGAGACCTTCGGCCTCGAGCTTGCGGAACTCGGGCCACGTCGCCCAGTCGCCGACGAGGTTGGAGTTCGCGATGAGCACGCGGGGCGCCCACTCGTGCGTGCGGAAGACGCCGACGGGCTTGCCGGACTGCACGAGCAGGGTCTCGTCGGCCTCCAGCCCTTCGAGCGTGCGGACGATCGCGTCGTACGCCTCCCAGTTCCGCGCGGCCTTCCCGGTGCCGCCGTAGACGACGAGGTCCTCGGGGTGCTCGGCGACCTCGGGGTCGAGGTTGTTCATGAGCATCCGGAGCGGGCCCTCGGTCTGCCAGCTCTTGGCAGTGAGGGTGGTGCCGCGGGCGGCACGGATGGTCCGGGTGGTGGTCGGCATGCGCTGGTCCTTTACGTCTGCGGTGCGGTGGTGGTGGTGCGGTTCCGACGGGCTCAGGGGCGGGTCACCGGCCCTGAACCGGTTCTCGGCCCTGAGCTGCTTCTCGGCCCCTGAGCCCGTCGAGGGGTGCTGCTAGCCCAGGTCGGCGTCCTTCAGCCACTCCTCGGCGATGCTCTTCAGGCTCGTGCCGTCGGACGCCTTGCCGTTCATCTCGATGAGGTCTTCGGTGGTGAGGGCCGCGGAGACCTTGTCGAGCGTCTTCGAGATCGTGTCGTCGAGCTTGCTCGTGCTGATGACCGGGACGATGTTCTCGGCCGCGAAGAGCGACTTGTCGTCTTCGAGGGCGACGAGCTTGTTCGCGGTGAGCCCGGGGTCGGTGCTGAAGATGTCGCCGACCTGCACCTGGCCGCTCGTGAGCGCGGTCATCGTGAGCGGCCCGCCGGCGTCGAGACTGACGAACTCCTTGAAGGTGAGACCGTAGACCTGCTCGAGGCCGACGACGCCGTTGACGCGCGTCTTCCACTCCGGCGGGCCGCCGAGGCTGAGCTCGGACATGTACGGCACGAGGTCGGAGATCGTCTTGAGGTCGTACTTGTCGGCCGTCTCCTGGGTGACGGCGAGCACGTCCTTGTCCTCCGCGGGCGAGATGTCGAGCATGCTGACACCCTTCGGGAGCTTGTCGCCGAGTTCAGCGACGACGTCCTCGCTCGTGCTGGCCTTCGACTCGGAGTCGAGGTACTTGAGCAGTGCGCCCGAGTATTCGGGGAGGAGGTCGATGGAGCCGTCCTGCAGCGCGGCCATGTAGACCTCGCGGCTGCCGATGTTGAACTGCTCCTTCACTGTGACACCCTCGGCCTGCAACGCCTGGGAGTAGATGGTGGCGATGAGCTGGCTCTCGGTGAAGTCGGCTGAGCCGATGATGACGGCGTCGCCGGAGGAGCCGGACGCGCCGTCGCTGCTGAGGGCGTCCTGGCCGCCGCAGCCGGTGAGGACGAGAGCGGCGGCTGCGGTGGTCGCGGCGATGGCCGCGAGTCGACGGGGGAAGGTGGGGAAGGGCATGAGGACCTCGATTCGGTGAGATGGACGGATCGGTGGTGCGGTCGTGCGGAGGTGGTCGTGCGGTGCGGGTGCGGCTCAGGCCGGCCGGGGGATCGCCCCGGTGACGGTGGTCGGGGCCGCCGTCCGCCGCCTGCGGCTGGTGCGCCGCAGACCGGGGGAGACGATGAGGGTGCCGAGGAGGGTGAAGGCGATCTCCAGAGCGAAGGCGAGGGCGGCGACGAGGATCGCGCCGCCGGCCATCTGGAAGAAGTCGGCTTGGGCGCGGCCGTCGATGATGTACCGGCCGAGCCCCTGGAGGCCGAGGTAGGCGGCGACCGTCGCGGTCGAGACGACCTGGAGGGTGGACGAGCGGATGCCGGACAGCAGCAGGGGGAGGGCGCAGGGGAGCTGGACGTGCCAGAGGATCTGCAGTCTCGTGTAGCCCATGCCGCGGGCGGCGCCCACCGCGTCGGGATCGGCGCTCTGGATGCCCGTGTACGTCCCGGTCAGGATGGGCGGGACGGCGAGGAGCACGAGGACGACGATCGTGGGGATGACGTAGACGAGCTGCCCGGGGACCACCGGCGAGATGAGGAGGAACAGCAGGATGAGGAGGCCCAGGGTCGGCAGGGCGCGGAGGGCGTTGGCCGATCCGGCGACGAGACGCTCGCCCTTGCCGGTGTAGCCGACGAGGATGCCGAGCGGCACGGCGATCGCAGCGGCGATCACGAGCGCGATGCCCGTGTACAGCAGGTGGTAGCCCATCTGCGAGGGGATGCCGTCGGGGCCGGTCCAGTTGGCGGGGTCGGTCAGCCAGTCGATGACGCTCATGCCACCACCGTCCGATCACGCCAGGGCGTCGCGAGCGAGCCGAGCCGGACGATGACGAGGTCGAGGATCACGGCGAGGAGGACGCAGAGCAGGATGCCGGTGACGAGCGGCACGAACAGGCGGAGCTGGAAGCCCTGGGTGAACAGCGTCCCGAGTTGCGGGATGCCGAGCAGGGCGGCCATCGTCACGATGCTGACGTTGGAGACGACCGCGACGCGTAGGCCGGCGGCGATCACCGGGACGGCGACGGGTAGTTCCACGAGCACGAGTCGCTGCCAGGACCGGTAGCCCATGGCCTCGGCCGCCTGCACCGCGTCCACGGGCACCGAGGAGAGTCCGTCGGAGACGACGCGGACGAGGAGCGACACCGTGTAGACGGTCAGGGCGATGACGATGTTGATCGGGTCGAGGATCTTCGTGCCGAGGATCGTCGGCAGGATGATGAACAGCGCGAGCGACGGGATCGTGTACAGCAGCCCGGCGGTACCGACGATGAACGGTCGGCCGCGACGCGAGCGGTGCGCCCACCAGCCGAACGGGAGGGCGACCAGGAGGCCGAGCACCGTCGGGGTGAGTGTCAACCAGAGGTGGTTGAGCGTGAGGTCGCCGATGAGCGGGAGGTTCTCCCAGATCCAGTCGATCGTCATCGGAGGCTCCGCTCGGGGGCGGGACGCTCGAGCAGTTCGCTGGCGGCGATGGTGCCGGTGAGTCGGCCGTCGTCGTTGAGGAGGCCGACGCGTCGACTCGGGTGCGCGAGCGCTGCGTTGAGCGCGATGCGGAGGGACGCCGTGCGCGGGACGAACAGGCCGTGACCGCTGATGGTGTCGGTCGAGACGGAGCCGTGACCGGCTGCCGTGTCGAACCAGCCGAGGGGACGGCGTTCGTCGTCCGTCACCACCACCCAGCCGCTCGCATGCACGCCGGTCACGGCGGTGTCGCCGAGCCGGGCGACGGGCTCACGGTGGAGGGCGTCGTCGTGGTCGAGTCCGAGGAAGCCGAGTGCACGGTAGCCGCGGGCCTCGCCCACGAAGTCGGCGACGAACGCGTCGTGGGGGCGGGTCAGGAGGTCGACCGGCGGCGCGATCTGCGCGAGGAGGCCGCCCTCGCGCAGGACCGCGACCTGGTCGCCGAGCTTGAGTGCCTCGTCGATGTCGTGGGTGACCATGACGATCGTCTTCGAGATGTCGGCCTGCAGACGCAGGAACTCGTCCTGGAGCTGCGTCCGGACGATCGGGTCGACCGCGCTGAAGGGTTCGTCCATCAGGAGGAACGGCGGGTTCGTCGCGAGGGCGCGGGCGACGCCGACGCGCTGCTGCTGACCGCCCGACAGCTGCCACGGGTACTTCTTCGCGAACTTCTCGTCGAGACCGACGCGCTCCAGTAGTTCGAGGGCCGCCGTGCGCGTCTCCCGACGCGAGCCGCCGAGGAGGCGCGGGAGGGCTGCGACGTTGTCGACGACGGTGCGGTGCGGGAAGAGACCGGCGTTCTGGATGACGTAGCCGATCCGACGACGGAGGGTGACGCGGTCGAGCGACTGGGTCTCGACGTCGTCGAGCAGGATCGACCCGGAGGTCGGATCGATGAGGCGGTTGATCATCCGGAGCGAGGTGGTCTTGCCGCAGCCGGACGGGCCGACGAGCACCGTGAGGGATCCGGTCGGCACCTCGAAGGAGAGGTCGTGGACGGCGACCGTGCCGTCCGGGTAGGCCTTCTTGACGTTCGTGAAGCGGATCATGCGCGTCCCTCCAGAAGGTCAGCGGCGTCGTCGGGGACGGTCGCGGCGGTGTTGTCGATGGGGCCGGTGTACGAGGCGAGCCCGCTGGAGAGCCGGTCCGTGGCGGCGACGAGGAGCTCGCCGTAGGAGGCGATGAGGTCGTCGGTCATCCGGTAGCTCGGGATGACGAGGCTCAGCGCCGCGACGACCCGAGCTCCCGAGCGGACGGGTGCGGCGATCGCGGTGACGTCCGACTCGACGCCCCGCTCGACCGTGACGTAGCCGGCGGTGGGGGTCCGACCGGTGAGTGCGGCACCCGCGGCCGACCCGTCGAGGGGGATCGTGCGACCGACCCAGCTCGCGTGACGGACGGAGTGGGTGCCCTCGGTGATCGCGAGGTAGAGCGCGGTGGACGCGTGACCCTCGACGCTCAGGTAAGCGGACTCGCCGGTGCGTTCGACGAGGTCGAGCATCTCCGTGTGGCAGAAGCCGACGAGCGACTCGTTGCTGAGTGCCTGCGTGCCGAGCTGGACGACGCGGCTGCCGGGTCGGTAGCTGCCGTCGGCGTCCTTCCGGACGAACCCCGTGGACTCCAGGGTGCGGAGGAGCCGGAGAGCGGTGCTCGGCGAGAGGTCGACGAGTCGCGCGCTCTCGGCGAGGGTCGTGCGGCCGCGGTCGCACACCACGGCGAGGAGCGAGAGTGCACGCTCCACGGTTCGAGTCGATGATTCAGCCATCAGATCCCTCTCTGTCGAGCCACCACGTTATGGCTCCGCCGTTTCAGCGAACCGCCTCGAATGTTTCCGTCAGGTAAAACTCGAATTTCATCTGGTGGGACGTTCGCCGTGTGAGCAAGGATGGTGCACACGACGGCGGAGCGCAAGAGAGGGTGTCGGGATGATCGAGATCGCGGGAGCACTGGGCATCGACGAGCTGCGGCGGATCGCGGACCTCGAGGAGGAGGCCTCGGTGCCTCGCGCGGTGCTCGACCGGCTGGCCACCGCTCATGACGACGCGCGGGACCTCGCCGAGCACGCGGCCGTCTACGGCAGGAGCACGGGCGTGGGGGCGAACAAGGACACCGCGGTGGCCGACGACGGCGATGCCCACGCACGCCGCCTGCTCCGCAGCCACGCGGTCGACGCGGGGGAGGTCGTCCCCGACCGGGTCGTGCGGGCGATGCTCGCGGTCCGGCTCAACCAGCTCGCCGTCGGCGGATCGGGTGTCGAGCCCGCGGTCGTCGCGGCGCTCGCCGAGATGCTGCGCCGCGACGCACTGCCGACCGTCCGGACCCTCGGGTCGATCGGGACCGGCGACCTCACCGCGCTCGCCGGTACGGCGCTGACCCTCCTCGGCGAACGGCCGGCGTCGACGCCACTGGAGCCGCTGGGCGCCTGGGGCTCGGAGAGCGCCCTGTCGTTCATCAGCAGCAGCGCCCTGACCATCGCGCGCGCGGCGCTCGCGGTCACGGAGCTGCGGAAGCTCCACCAGGTCTGGTCGGCGGTCTGTGCGCTCAGCTTCCACGCGCTGGACGGCAACGCGCAGGCGTATGCCGAGGCGGCCGCGGGTGCGTCCGCCGCACCCGGTGTCGAAGCCGCTGCTGCGGCGGTGCGCGCGCTCATCGGACCCGTGCCGGAACCGGCCCGGATCCAGGACCCGTTCGCACTCCGCATCGCGGCGATCACGCAGGGCGTGGTGGTGACGGCGGCGGACCGGCTCGCGGACCAGGTGGAAGCGCTCATCGGTGCCGCGCAGGAGAACCCGCTGTACGTCCTCGGTGCCGATGACGGATCACGCGCGGTCCTCCACCATGGCGCCTTCTTCCAGGCGCAGCTCGCCGCCGAGCTCGACGCGACCGCGCTCGCGCTCGCGCAGACGTCGACGGTCACGTTCTCCCGCCTGCGACTGTTGAACGAGCCCGCGTTCACGGGGCTGGCGCCGTTCCTCGGCGACGGGGAACCGGGTGCCTCAGGACTGATGATGGTCGAGTACGTCGCGGCGGGCGCGGTCGCCGACATCCGACACGCGGCGCAACCGGCGGCGCTCGGCACGGTCGTCCTGTCGCGCGGAGCCGAGGAGGACGCGCCGTTCGCCGCGCAGGCCGTCGCCCAGCTGGAGGACGCGCTCGTCGCCACGAGGACGCTCATCGCCTGCGAACTCCTCGGAGCGGTGCGGGTCGTGCGGCGTCGCGGTGTGGCCGATCGACTGACCGGGGCGCTCGCCGAGGTGTTCGCCCGGGCATTGACGTCGCTCGGCTCGGACGACGCCGACCGCGACCTCCGTCCCGACCTCGAGCGGGCGACGGCGCTCCTCGCCGAGATCGCGGACCTCGTCGAAGGAGGGTAGCCGGGCTCAGCGGTGTCGCCGACTACGGGAGCTTGACGAGCAGCCCGCCGCGGTGCGCGTCGAACGCGACCATCGTCGCCATACCGAACGCGTCGCCGTCGAGCTCGAGGTCCTGCGCCTCGTCGACCCGCACGGTCAACGCCTCAGCACGCAGGTTCGTCACGGTGTTCCCACCACGGCCCTCGGTGAACCGGATCATCCGCCGCCCGACGGCCGTCCGCCGCAGGACCCGGTTCTCCCACGTCACCTTCCGCCACACGAGCAGCCAGCCGAAGGCACCCTTCGGCTGCAGCACCGCGACGTCGAGGAAGCCGTCGTCGAGCTCGGCGTCCGGCATGAGCTGCACGCCGCCCTGCAACGTGCCGCAGTTCCCGACGAGCACCGAACTCACGGTCGCCGCATGCTGACGGTGCCCGCGCAACTGGTAGTGGATGCGGAACGGCGCGGCCGTGGCGATCGAGCGGAGACCGGACTCGACATAGGCGAGCCAGCCGAGCGACTTCTTGAGGTCGGGGTTCGCGGTGGCGATCATCATCGCGTCGATGCCCATACCGGCCATCACCACGAACGCGTGCTCCTCCTCCGACCCGTCGGCGCGGGTGATCATGGCGACGCCGATGTCGATCGCGCGCGTGTCGCCGGTGAACGCCGTCCCGATCGCGGCAACCTGGTCGCCGAGCGGCAGCTTCAGGTTCCTCGCGAGCAGGTTGCCGGTCCCCGAGGGGATGAGGGTCAGCGGCACACCGCTCCCGCGCAGCCCCTCGGCGACGGCCCGCACGGTCCCGTCGCCGCCGGCCACGAGCACCACCCGGGCGCCGTCGAGGACCGCGCGCCGCGCCTGACCGACACCGGGGTCGTCGACACTCGTCTCATACAGGTGCGGAGCCGCCCATCCCGCCTCCTGCGACCGCGCCTCCAACGCGCTCCGCAGCCTGGTGGCGTCGACCTTCACCGGGTTGTACACGAGCGCGGCGTGCGCGGGAGTCGGCATGGCCCAACGGTACTGTCCCGGGGCCTCGTCATCGACCTCGATCGCTAGACTTGCCGGGTGATCGATCCCGTACTCCTCCGCGAACAGCCAGAAGTCCTCCGAGCGTCGCAGCAGAAGCGAGGGTCCTCCGTCGACCTCGTCGACCAGGCGATCGACGCCGACACCGCACGCCGCGCCGCGATCACCGGGTTCGAGGAACTCCGTGCCGAGCAGAACGCGTTCGGCAAGCAGGTCGCCAAGGCCCCCAAGGAGGAGAAGGCCGCCCTCGTCGCCCAGGCGCAGCAGCTCGCCGCCCGCGTCAAGGAGGCCCAGCAGGTCGCGACGGAGGCCGAGGCCTACTTCGCCGACGTCGCCGGCCGCATCCAGAACCCTGTCCTCGAGGGCGTACCCGCCGGCGGCGAGGCCGACTTCATCACGCTCCGCGAGGTCGGCGAACGCCCCTCCTTCGATTTCGCCCCCCGCGATCACCTCGAGCTCGGCGAACTCCTCGGCGCCATCGACATGCAGCGCGGTACCAAGGTCAGCGGCTCGCGCTTCTACTTCCTCCGCGGCATCGGCGCCCGCCTCGAGATCGCCCTCATGAACCTCGCGCTCGACCGCGCGATCGAGGCCGGCTTCGTCCCGCTCATCACCCCGACGCTCGTGCGCCCTGAAATCATGAAGGGCACCGGCTTCCTCGGCGAACACGCCGACGAGGTCTACCAGATCGCCGGCGAAGACCTCTTCCTCACCGGCACGAGCGAGGTGGCGCTCGCCGGGTACCACTCCGACGAGATCCTCGACCTCGAGCAGGGCGCGCTCCGCTACGCCGGCTGGTCGACCTGCTACCGCAAGGAGGCCGGGTCCTACGGACGCGACACCCGCGGCATCATCCGGGTGCACCAGTTCAACAAGCTCGAGATGTTCGTCTACACGAAGCCGGAGGACGCCGCCGCCGAGCACGAGCGCCTGCTGTCGTACCAGGAGGCGATGCTGCAGTCGCTCGGCCTCAGCTACCGGGTCATCGACACGGCCGCCGGCGACCTCGGGTCGAGTGCGGCACGCAAGTTCGACGTCGAGGCCTGGGTGCCGACGCAGGACGCGTACCGCGAACTCACCAGCACCTCGAACTGCACCACCTACCAGGCACGTCGCCTCGACACCCGGTACCGCACGGAGTCGGGCAAGACCACGCCGGTCGCGACGCTCAACGGAACGCTCGCGACCACCCGCTGGATCGTCGCGATCCTCGAGACGCACCAGCAGGAGGACGGCAGCGTCGTCATCCCCGAGGTGCTGCGTCCGTACCTGGGCGGCATCGAGGTCGCGAGGCCGATCCGATGACGGACGAGACGACGACCACCGCGACCCCGCTGCTCATCGCCCTCGACATCGACGGCACCGTGCTGCACGAGGACGGTTCGCTCAGCCTGTCGGTCGCCGACGAGGTGCGTCGCGTGGTCTCACTCGGCCACATCGTGACGCTCGCCACCGGTCGCAGCTGGGAGAGCACGCGCCCGGTGCTCGAGGAGCTCGAGCTGACGCCGCAGTACGTCGTCTGCGCGAACGGTGCGCTCATCATGAAGCGCGACGAGTCGAAGCCCGACTCCTACGAGCGCTTCTTCACGGAGACCTTCGACCCGACCGAGGTCCTCGGGCTCATCCAGCCGCACCTCTCCGAGGGCAGCTACATGGTCGAGTACCCCGACGGCTTCCGCAAGTACACGGTCGGTATGGAGGACTGGAACCTCGAGAACGCGATCGAGGTGCCGTTCGAGGAACTCGTGACGAGCCCGGTGACGCGCGTCGTCGTCGTGTCCCCGAGCCACGACGAGGAGGAGTTCCTCCGCATCGTCGACGAGATCGGGCTCAGCCAGGTGAGCTACGCGATCGGGTGGACGGCGTGGCTCGACATCGCGCCGAAGGGCGTCAACAAGGCGACCGCGCTGGAGCGTGTCCGGGAGTGGCTGGGGCTCGAGCGCTCGCAGATGGTCGCCGTCGGCGACGGCCGCAACGACGTCGACATGCTCGGCTGGGCGGCAGCGGGAGGACGTGGTGTCGCCATGGGCCAGGCACCCGAGGAGGTCCTCGCGGTCGCGTCGGAGGTCACCGGGACGGTCACCGACGACGGTCTCTCTCAGCTCCTGAGGAGCATTTCGGGTTAGCATCGTCCAAAGCTCCGTGTCGTCACGCCGTTTCCGGTGGGCACGGGGCGTCGGTGCGAGCCTGCTGCAGGTGTCCGCCGGACGACTCGCCGCAGCCCGGTCTCCAGGGTTCCGGCAACCCCTGTTCCTGAGACGAGAGCGAGATCCATGACCCGCAACGCCGACGCGTCCAAACCGCGCGCCGCCGTCCGTCACGGCAGACTCCGCAAGTCGAACCCGTTCGTCACCGTCGCGAAGATCGTCGCCGCGACGGCCGCCGTCGTCGGTGTGAGTGGTATCGCGGTCGCCGGTGTGGCCGCACTCGACCTCGCCAACAGCGTGAAGCCCGTCGCCCACCTCGACAACGAGACGCCGGGTGCACCGCCGCCCAACATCGGCGCGATCGAGGGCGGCGTCAACCTGCTCCTCGTCGGTAGCGACTCGGGCGACGGCAATGCGGCGTACGGCGATCGCGAGGAGAACCTCAACGACGTCACGATCCTCATGCACATCTCGGCAGACCACTCGAGCGCGACCGTGGTCAGCTTCCCGCGCGACATGTACGTGCAGATCGGTGACTGCGCCGACGGCGGCAACGGTCGCGACAAGATGAACACCGCCCTCATGTACGGCGGGGCCGACGGCGGGCTCGCCTGCGCGGTCTCCACGGTCGAGGGCATCACCGGGCTCTCCATCCCGTTCGCCGCGCAGATCGGCTTCGACGGTGTCATCTCGATGTCCAACGCGGTCGGCGGCGTGCCGGTGTGTGTCACCGAACCCCTCAACGACGCCTGGAGCGGCATCAACCTCGACGTCGGCACCCACGACCTCTCGGGCGCGTCCGCCCTCGCCTTCCTCCGCTCGCGTCACGGCGTCGGCGACGGCAGTGACCTCTCGCGCATCTCGAACCAGCAGGTGTTCCTCTCCTCACTTGTCCGCACCCTGAAGAGCAGTGAGACGCTCTCCGACCCGATCAAGCTCTACTCGATCGCCCGTGCGGCGTTGAAGAACGTGACGCTGTCGAGCAGCCTGAACAACATCGACACGATGGTGTCGATCGCCGCAGCGCTCAAGGACATCCCGCTCGACCGTGTCGCGTTCGTGCAGACGCCGACGGCCACGGTCCAAGGTGGCGTGGAGGCGACGTCCGATGCGGATGTGCTGTGGACGGCGCTGCAGAGCGACCAGGCCGTGGCGCTGTCCGCCACCGGCAAGTACGTCGTGACTGACCCGAACGCACCGGTCACGCCAGACCCGGCGACGACCGACGCCGCGGCGGATCCCGCTGCCACGGCGGACCCGGCTGCGCCCGCGGATCCGTCCGCCGCCGGCCCCGTCGCCCTGCCCGACACGATCACCGGCCAGAACGCGGCCCAGAACACCTGCACGGCCGGTCGTCCGGAGGAAGACCAGTAGTCACCGCGTGATCGGATGGGGCCGCCTCGCCGCTGGCCCCATCCGATACACTCGATCCTGGTCGTCAGCTGCGTCATCGCGGGCGATCGACCATCAGGAGGGCTGTCCGAGCGGCCGATGGAGCCAGTCTTGAAAACTGGTGGGCAGAAATGTCTCGTGGGTTCGAATCCCACGCCCTCCGCACGTACTCGAGATGGCCGGGTGGGCCTGCGCTGCACAGTTCATCGGTATGATATTCATCGACTGATATGCAGACATGGAGCGGCTCGAGTTCGTACTCGTCGACTCGTGTCGGCGGACGATTCGAAAGCAGAACCAGCGATGACCGAGCCATCCGACCAGCCTGAGAAACCACAGGAGACGGGCGGGCAGGTGCCGCCGCCTCAGGGCCCCGTTCCACAGCACCCGTCGATCGACGGATCCACGCCGCGCGCCGATGCGCCGCAGAACGGTGCAGGGGCCCAGCAGTATCCGTACGGTGCGTCCCAGTATCCCGTCAGTGCCACGCAGAGCCCGTACGGTGCGTCCCAGAGCCCGGCGGGCGCTCCGCAGAATCCGTACGGTGCGTCTCAGAACCCCTACGTCGGCGCACCGTCCCCCTACGCCCACGGTGTCGCCGGTCCCGCCAAGCGGCGCAAGTTGTCCCGCGGCGGACTCATCGGCATCATCGCGGGGGCGGTCGTCCTCGTCATCATCGTGGTCACGGCTGCCGGTATCGGCATCAGCTCCGCGATCCGCGGGGCGCAGGGTGACCCGAAGAGCATCGTCACCGACTACTTCACCGCCCTGCAGGATGGCGACGCCAAGCAGGCACTGAGCTACCTCGACGAGTCGATCAGCGACAAGACGCTGCTCACCGACGACGTCCTGAAAGCGTCCGCGAAGCTCGGCAAGATCAGCAGGGTCAAGCTGACCTCCGCGAAGGAATCCAGTTCCACCACCACGGTCAGGGCGACGTTCTCGGTCGGTTCCACCCCCGTGACCCAGGAGTTCACCGTCTACAAGGCGTACAAAGGTGGCTACTCCATCCTCTCGGGCGGAACGGTCAGCCTGTACCCGTCGATGCTCGACGGCGTCGCCGTAACGGTCAACGGACAGGAGGCGAAGGGCGACTCCTGGACGGTGTTCCCCGGCGCCTACCAGCTCGCGCTCCCCAAGGCACTCGAGGAATCGTTCTCGATCTCCGGAGCAGACGACCTCGTCGCCGCCGGTGACTCCTACGACCTCCTCTCGGACGTGAAGGTCGAGCTCAACGAGGCAGGCGTCAAGCAGTTCCGCGACGCCGTGACGGAAGCGGTGAACGCCTGCATCGCCTCGACCAGCCTCACCGCAGGGTGCGGTCTCGACATCCCGGCCACACTGTCGGACGGCACGGCGGTCGCGGACGGCACCATCACGCGCACGCTGAGTGCGGACGCGCAGGCCAACCTCGCCAACCTCGAACCCCGCGAGACGTTCGTCAACCCGCTCCAGGTCTACGGAGACTACATCGGGAGCGTCAAGGCGTCCTCGACGAGCTGCACGCAGAACGGAGCGACCGGCGGTTGCGACATCCTGTTCGGTCCCTCGCTCGGCTCGCCGCAGGTGGACTTCACCTCGGGAACCCCGGTGGTGCGCTGGGACTGATGCGTCGCGGAAACCCGGTCGGGCACCCCCGTTCACAGCCGGACCTGCTTTACTGTTCCGATGCCCCCGATCACGTCTGACGCCGTCGAGCCCGCGCGGAACCGCACGGGCCGTGGCGCAGCCGGTCGTGAGGGACGTTCCCGCAAGCTCAGCACCATCGCCCGTCACGGGCGGTTGCAGCGGCCTAGCGCCGTGCGGACCGGCTTGAAGATCGTCGCTTCGACCCTGGCCGTCGCGCTGGTCAGCGGTGGCATCGTCGCGGGGATCGCCCTCTGGGACGTCGCCGCCTCGGTGAAGCCCGGTGTCGCGCTCGTCGATTCGCAGGGTGAGGCGGTCACCGATCTGCCCGCGATCGGCGCGTATCCGGGCGGCGTCAACCTCCTCATCGTCGGCAGCGACTCCCGCGCCGGCCAGGACCCCGTCTTCGGCGACGCTGAGGAGGAGACCGGCAACCTCAACGACGTCACGATGCTCGTGCACATCTCGGAGGACCACAGCAACGCGACGGTCGTCAGCTTCCCGCGCGACATGTTCGTCCCCATCCCGTCCTGTCCCGACCCGTCCGGCGGCTCGTTCGACTCGATGAGCCGGCAGAAGATCAACACCTCCCTGAGCTACGGCGGGCTCGCGTGCACGGCGCTGACGGTGTCGCAGCTCACCGGTCTCGAGATCCCGTTCGCCGCAGAGGTGCAGTTCAGCGGCGTCATGGCGATGTCGACCGCACTCGGCGGGGTGACGGTGTGCGTCGCAGACCCGATCGAGGACGAGTACACGGGCACCTTCCTGTCGGCGGGCGAGCACACCCTCGAGGGCTACGAGGCGCTGCAGTTCCTCCGCACCAGGCATGGTGTCGGGGACGGCAGCGACCTCAGTCGCATCAGCAACCAGCAGGTGTTCCTGTCGGCGATGATGCAGCAGGTCAAGAGTGCCGAGACGCTGACCAACCCTGGGACCCTCTATTCCCTGGCCAAGGCGGCGGCGCAGAACATGCAGCTGTCCGACAGCCTGACGAGCCTCGACACGATGATCGCGATCGCCATGACGCTGCGCGACGTCGACCTGTCGAACATCGCGTTCGTGCAGTACCCGAACGCGGCCGTCGATGGCGGGGTCGAACCGATCGACGACGCGGCCGCCGCGCTCTTCGAGGCCCTCGGTAACGACCAGCCCATCCAGCTCTCGGGCGCGACCGGCGCCGGTGCGGTGACGAACCCGACCGACCCGACCGCGGTCGATCCCGCCGAAGGTGCGGATGCAGGTGGCGATCCTGCCGCGACGGCTCCGCCCGCCGATGCGACCGACACGTCCGCCGGCGGTGCGGTGGTCCTCCCGTCGACGGTGACGGGCCAGACCGCCGACCAGCGCACTTGCTCCCGAGGCCGCACCCTCGACGACCAGTAGGCGTCCCGACCTCGTTCCCTGAGCGTGTCGAAGGGCGTCGCGGACCCGGGGATTCGTCACCACGCCCATCTCCGGTTATGCTGGTCGTCGTGCGTCCGCTTGCGAGCGCACATGGAGACGTCGCATAGTTCGGCCTAGTGCACCACCCTGCTAAGGTGGAGTCCCCTCACGGGGACCGCGGGTTCAAATCCCGCCGTCTCCGCACTGGATCTCAGCTCGAAACCCGCGGTTCGCCGGGGGTTTCTGCGTTGCACGATGTCTGTCGGAATCGCCAGCGCGGTGCGCTGACGTCACCGCGCCCCGTAGGCGTGAGCGCGTCCCTCCGGAGACCCGCGCCCGCGTCTGTGACCCGCGCTCACGTCAGCGCACCGCGCTGGGGAATCCACCAGGTGTCGGACGGGGCGGTCAGGCGGAGCGACGGAGCTCGCCGTGGTGGCGGAGTTCGCGGAGGATGCCGAACGAGCCGGCGTAGTGCTCTTCGGTGAGCGTGTTGAGCGCGGCGAGGGTCCCGCGGTCGAGTCCGGAACGGACGGCGATCGACTGCAGTTCGCGGCGTGAGATCGGGAAGTCCACGGTCCTGAGGAGTGACTTCAAATCGGCGCAGGCCGCTGTTTCAGGCGGCTCCACGGTGTCGGGGTAAGGTCTGGCATCCATGTCCACATTGTCGGTAGCGTCCCCCGAAAAGGCGACAGTCGGACTCCGTTCTGGCGCAAGAGGGCGCTAGCCTGACGTGAAATGATGCGAGGGAGCGGCACCGTGCCCGACGACCGCGACACCGGGACGCCGGCCCCGACGGACCTGGCGTCTGCCGCCGTCGAGCTACTGCGCGTCCCGCTCAGCGGCTTCGTGGCGGAGCGCAGACGCCTGGCCGTCGCAGCGCGCGACGACGGGGACGACGACCTGGCGACGGCGATCCTCGCGCTCCGCAAACCGACGGTCGCCGCCTGGGCGCTCAACGTGTTGACGGCGCACCGCCCGGACCTGCTCAGCGAACTGGAACAACTCGGCTCCGCGCTCGGCGACGCTCAACGCTCCGGGGACGCCACAGCGCTCCGCACGCTCGGCACCGAACGTCGCTCGTTGATCGCGATGCTCGTCACCGCCACCGTCGAAGCCGCCGCAGCGGAGGGGGCGTCGCTTTCGGGCGCGGTGATCGAGACCGTCCGCCAGAGTCTGCAAGCGGCGAGTGCTGACGCCGACCTCGCCGCGCAGGTGTCGTCCGGTCGACTGACCGACGCCCCGACGTCGAGCGGAGCGGGGTGGGGCGGTGTGGTCGGCGGGGCCGGCACCCCCGGCAGGCGCTCCACCGCCGACGGCTCCGTCGGGACGCCGGGCGACGGAGACGGCGACCATTCCGGCGAAGACGACGACCGACGCCGACGCCTTCGGGCCCGGCTGGAGGCGGCCGAGCGCGACGAGGAGGCAGCGTCCAGCGCGAGTGAGGAGGCGACCGCCTTCCTGGACGAGTCGGCGGTCCGGCGGTCGGGACTCCTGCGTGACCGCGAGGACCTCGCGAGGCGGCTCGAGGAGCTCGACGCGGACATCGCCGACGCCGAGCGCGAGTGGGCCCGACGCCAACGAGAGGCTGACCGGGCGCAGCGTGTGAGCGACGCAGCACACGAGGACGTCGAGCGTCTGCGGAGCGCGCTCGAGGACTGAGTCACCGAGCTGATCGAGTCACCGCGGTGCCGAAGCCCCGCCGCGACCGATCGCCGCTCGAATGTTCCGGCGCACGCACCATGCGGCACGCGCCTAGACTCACCGTGTGGGTGAAGTGCGACAACCGGAAGCATCGCGGCAGCGACGGACACAGCAGCTGGAAGCGGAGCGTTTCGAAGGCATGCCGATCCTCGCTGACGTCCCGCAGCACGATCGGCTGAGCCTCGTCGCCCCCGATCTCGCGTGCACGATCTGCACCGCGACCCTCGAGCTCGGCGACCGCGTGTTGCGCTGCCCCGCCGGTCACAGCTTCGACATCGCCCGGCAGGGGTACGCCTCGCTCGTCGTCGGCGGTCGGACGCCGAAGACCGGCGACACGCAGGAAATGGTCGCGGCCCGCGCAGCGTTCCTCGAGGCCGAGCACTACGAGCCGATCGCGGACCACGTCGCCACGACCCTGCCGCTCGCGCGCTTCCTCCCGGACGGCTCGGTCGACGACGACAGCGCCCCACTCGTCGTGGACATCGCCGGCGGGACCGGCTACTACCTCGGCCGGATCCTCGACGCCCGACCGGCCTGGCGCGGGTTCGGGTTCGACCTGTCGCCGCTCGCAGCACGTCGCGCAGCGCGTGCGCACGGACGAGCGGCAGCCGCCACGGCCGACGCCTGGGCACCCTTCCCGCTCCGGACCGCCTCGGTCGACCACCTGCTGAGCATCTTCGGCCCGCGGAACGGTCCCGAGATGCGTCGGGTGTTGCGCCCGGACGGCCTGCTCACCGTCGTGACACCCCAACCCGGTCACCTGGCCGAGCTGCGCGACCGACTCGGCATGATCGGGATCGCCGAGCGCAAGGACGCCCGCCTCGACGCGCAGCTCGACGGCTTCACGCTCCGCTCCCGCGACACGCTCGACTACGCCGTCGAACTCATGCCGGAGGAGGTGCGCGACGAGGTTCGCATGGGGCCGAGCGCCCACCACCTCGACGACGACGTCTTCGAGCAGGCGATCGCCGACCTGCCCGGCTACACGACGGTCACGGTCGCCGTCACGCTCAGCGTCTTCGCGCCCGCCTGACGCCGGCCAGCCCGACACCGGCACCGCGGGACCGGCGTCGGGGCGTCGGTGGTGCGTCGATACGATGGAGGGCACTCATCGAAAGGCGCTCATGACGATCACCGCTGCCGCAGACGGCTCCGCCCTCGGCAACCCCGGACCCGCCGGCTGGGCCTGGTACGTCGACGACGATTGCTGGGCAGCCGGGGGTTGGCCGCACGGCACGAACAACATGGGCGAGCTTCGCGCCGTCCTCGAACTGTTCCGCGCCACCGAGCACCTCGACGAGGACCTCCACATCCTCTGCGACAGCAAGTACGTCATCGACTCCATCACGAAGTGGATGCCGGGTTGGAAGAAGAAGGGCTGGAAGAAGGGCGACGGCAAGCCCGTCATGAACCTCGAACTCATGCAGGAGATCGACGCCGCCATCGCTGGGCGGCGCTACCGGTTCGAGTGGGTGAAGGGGCACGTCGGTCACCGGCTCAACGAGGCCGCCGACATCCGTGCCCGAACGGCAGCCGAGGCGTTCCAGCGCAAGACGCCGGTCCCTGAGGGACCAGGCTGGACCGGCGCCGGAGCTGCGGAGACCCTGTCCACCCCCGAGGCTGATGCCGACGCTGAAGACGCTCCCGAGACGACCGAGCCGGAGCTCTTCGCCGAGCTCGAGGTCCAGGAGGAACGCACCGCCCCCGTGTTCGACGCGGAGGACGACGGCGCGCTGTTCTCACTCGACGTCGAGCCGACGTGGCACCAGCTCACCCTCGACCTCACGACCGACGAGCACGAGCGCCTGGTCCGTCGCGCCCGCGAGGCCGGGACGAGTGTCCAGGAGTTCCTCCGCGGCCTCATCTGACGTCGCTTCCGAGTTCACAACTCAGGACGAGCGCGGCGTGTCCCGCGTGACACGCCGCGGCGGAGGGCACCGCGCCGAGCGCATCCTGAATTGCGAACCGGACGGCGCGCGCGCAGGGGCAGGCGACCGGGTCAGCGGGCGGCGGACTCCGGAGCGTCGTCGTCGACCGGCACGGCCGCACCGTAGGTGGCGTCCACGAGGATCGGCAGGTGGTCCGAGATACCGCGGCGGAGCGTCTGCACCCGGTCGATCTTCAGGCCCACGGAGGTCGCGAAGTCGAAGTGTCCACGGAACATCTTGTAGCGCGTGTAGGTGCTGCGGTCGCTGAGGCTCAGATCGTAGCCGCTCTCCTGCATCTTGGTGCCGAGGCCCTTCTGGAAGAGCGGGTAGTTGTAGTCACCGACCATGAGCGTCGGGACGTCGCCCATCGCGTGCAGCTGCTCGTGCGCGGCCTTGATCTGGTGCCGACGCAGTGAGTTGAGCGCGGTGAGCGGGGCCGCGTGGAACGAGGCGACGATGAGTTCGCGCCCAGCCTCGACGTCGGTGAGGCGGGTGCCGATGAGCCGCTCGTGCGCCGGCGCGAGCACCATGTCGTGCAGCGACTTCTTCAGCGCGAACGTCTGCGTCGACTCGGCGGTGAACCGGTCGCGGCGGTAGTAGATCGCGAGGCCGAGCCGGTTGCGGTGGGTGCTGTCGGCGAGGTGCAGGCCGCCGAGTTCGGCGGGCAGCTGCAGGGTGTCGGCCTCCTGCAACGCGAGGACGTCCGGGCCGAACTCTTCGGTGAGTGCGACGAGCTCGCCGCTGGCCTTGTTCTTGCGGAGGTTGTAGCTGATGACCTTCATCCCAGCCTCACATTCTGTTGGCAGAGCCCAAGCCTACGGTCCTTCCCGTCGCCCGGTGCTCTGGAGGGGTCCGGACGACGGTGCGTCGCCGGTTGCCGACGGTCAGCTCGACGAGTCGATGACCGTGAGCCGTTGGGTGGCGCGGGTGAGTGCGACGTACCGGAGTGACAGGGCCGCGTGGCCCGTCCCGCCCAGCGCGTCGGGCTGCACGAGGACGACGCTGTCGAACTCGAGGCCCTTGCTCTCGCGCGCGGTGCCGGTCCACACCCGGGCGCGATCGGCTCCGGCCTCGGCGAGGAGGGCGTCGATCTCCGCCAGGAGCGAGCGGGGAGCGATGACGCCCGCGATGCCGGGGTGTGCGGTGATCGCGTCGACGGCGGCGCGGACCGCCGTCGGGGCCAGCGCGGCGGGTTCGACCGTGAGCTGCACGGGCTCCTCCTCGCCGCGTCGGATCGACACGGGCGCCGGGGAGTCGGGGTCGAGTTCGAGCCGGACGGGATCGGCGAGCGCCATGATCTGCTCGGGCGTCCGGTAGTTGACGGTGAGCAGCTCCTCGGTCCAGCGCGGGAGTTGCGGGCCGAGCAGCTGCTGCCAGCTGGAGCGGGTGGCGGAGGTGCTCTGCTGGTTGATGTCGCCGACGAGCGTCATGGAGCGGTTGGGACCGCGTCGCAGGACGGCGCGCAGCAGCATGGGGGTGAGTTCC
Source organism: Plantibacter sp. MDV22-iso1 (assembly GCF_058408345.1). Lineage (NCBI taxonomy): Bacteria > Bacillati > Actinomycetota > Actinomycetes > Micrococcales > Microbacteriaceae > Plantibacter > Plantibacter sp. MDV22-iso1. The sequence continues at coordinate 648,682 of NZ_JBZVDY010000002.1, read as the reverse complement.
TGTGCCTCGTCGATGATGACGTGCCCGTAGACCCAGGTGCGGTCGCTCGCGGCGCGTTCGGCGGGGCTGCGGTCGTCCTCCACGGTCTGGCGGTCGGCGAGGTCCTGGGCGGAACGGAGGTAGTCGTCGTCCTGGGCCTCGTCGTCGATGCTGATGTCACCGATCATCTCGAGCACACTGCGCGCGTACTCGACGTCGTGACGGCGTTCGTAGGCGGCGCGGCGCTGCCGTTCCAGCTCGGGGCGCTGATCCTCGCCGATGAGCTCGGCGGCCTCGTCGACGAGGGCGATGTCGCCGGGCGTGAGCCGCGCGGCCCAGTCGACCTCACCCGCGCCGTCCGTTCCGGCGGCGGGTTGACGGAGCAGCAGGCGACGCTCCTCCTCGGTGTGGTCGGGAGCGACGCGAGCCAGCAGCTCGGGATCGGTGAAGAGGCGGTCGATGATCTCGGCCGGCTCGAGGATCGGCCACATCGTGTCGAGCAGCTCTTCGACCTCGGGCTCCTCGCTCAGCTCCTGTCGCCGCTCGTCGGCGTCCTCGCCCGTGCGGGGTTCGAAGCCGTCGCGCTTCGCCTCGAGCCCGATGAGGTGCGTCAGCACGGCGCGGTCGAACCGCAGCTTGGCCTCGTTGTGCGGGGTGCCCGATCGCTCGATCCCGGCCTTGATCCGGCGGAGGACGCCCGGCGTGACGCGGAGCGGGCCGTCGCCGGCGATGCGGATCGTGACCGGCTGGTCGAGCGGCACCTGGCGCTCGCGGACGGCCCGGGCGACGACGTCGGCCATGCGCAGCCGGCCCTTGAGCTCGGCGGCCTCGAGCGAGTCCTCGGCGTGCGCGTCGAGTCCGGGCACGAGGGTCGCCGGTGTGACGAGGACGACGGCGGTCTCGCCGAGTGACGGCAGCACACGGCTGATGTAGTCGAGGAACGTCGAGTTCGGCCCGACGATGAGCACGACGCTGCGCATGAGTCGCTCGCGGTGCTCGTAGAGCAGATAGGCGGCACGGTGGAGGGCGACGGCGGTCTTGCCGGTGCCCGGACCGCCCTGGACGAGGAGCGTGCCGGGGAGGGGCGCCCGGATGATCGCATCCTGTTCGGCCTGGATGGTGTCGACGATGTCCGCCATGTGCTTGGTCCGAGCGCGACCGAGGGCCGCCAGCAGCGCACCGGACTCGCCGATGCCGCTCGGCTCGTCGTCGCTGAGCATGGTCGTGTCGAGGACCTCGTCGTGCACCTCGGTGACGCGGCGACCGGCCGTGCCGATGCGGCGGCGCAGGCGGAGGCCTTCGGGGCGGAGTGGCGTCGCCGTGTAGAACGGGCGCGAGGCCGGTGCGCGCCAGTCCAACAAAAGCTGGTCGCCGCTCTCCGGGTCGCGGAGCCCGATGCGGCCGATGTGGTGCCGTTCGTCGGTCTCGCGTTCGAGGAGGCCGAAGAGGAGTCCGTAGCTGGACGAACGCAGCTCGACCATCCGCTGGCGGTGGTGGGCGACCAGGGCGTCGCGTTCCGAGAAGCTCGAGTCGTCGTCGCCGTCGAAGGCGCGGAGGGCGAGTTCGGAGCGCCGTTCCTCGAGGTCCGACTGCGACCGGATGACGTCGTGCAGCCGATCGAGATGGTCCTGTTCCTCGGCGATCGCGTCGTTCTGCACGGTGCTCCTTCTGGGTGTGGCGCGGTCCGTGTTCCGGGTTCCCTGCGAGGACCGCACGAATACGGTAGTCGCTTTCCGGGCCCCTCATCGCCCTTGAGCGTGAGCTCTCAGAGAGCTGGAGGCTGCCGTCGGGGCGCGGATTCGGGTACCGAGTGCGTGCTCGTCGATAGGCTGACGGGCATGAGCACACCGGACGGATCGAAGCCGCAGCCCTCGGCGCCGCAGCAGGCACACTCGCAGCAGTCGGTTCCGCCGCATCCGTACCCGCAACAGCAGCTCCAGCCGCAGCAGTACGGGGTGCAGCCGTACGCCCAGCAGGCGCCCTACCCGCCGCAGCAGCCCTACCCGCCCCAGTACGGCATGCAGGCGTACGCGCAGCCGTATACGCCCGTGTACCCCGCGCCCTACCCGTACCCGGCGTCGCCGCCGAAGGGGCTCAGCATCTCCAGCATGGTCATCGGCCTGGTGTCGTTGTTCTTCGGGTTCACCTTCGTGCTCCCGGTCGTCGGATTCGTCCTCGGGCTCATGGGGCTCCGCCGCGAGCCCGCCGGTCGGGCGATGGCCATCACGGGCGTCGTGCTCAACGGACTGTTCCTGCTCGTCTGGGCGGCGCTCGTGCTGCTCTGGGTGTTCGTCATCGGCGGGCTGCTCGCCGGCGTCGGCAGTGCGGCCTCCACGGGCATCGCCGCCTGACCGCCGGTCAGTCGTCTGACCGCCGGTCAGTCGCTCGGCCGCCGGTCAGCCGGCCGGGACGACCGTGCTGACCATCGACAGCACCACGGCGCCGTCGACCTCTTCGCGTTCCAGCCAGACGGCGATCGTCGAGAACTCGCCCAACGACGCCACGTGGGTGCCGCCGCAGGCGATGACCGCCGGGCCGCCCGGCAGCTCGCAGTGCCAGCTGCGCCGATTGGTGAGCAGCTCGCCCTCGCGATCGATCCGGACGGCGGCGCCGCTGTCCAGCCAGCCGTCGAGCGTGTTCCTGATGCGTGACCCGAGTGCGTCGAGGTCGTCGAGGGCGGCCGGGTCGAACCCCTTCCGTCGGAGCGACTTGCCGATGCGGTAACGGTCGGTCGACGCGTTCGGAGCGATCCGCGACGACTCGCAGGCGAGCGCGTCGAAATCCGGGGCTCCGAGGGCATCGGGGACGACCTCCTTGCGCCAGGCGTCGGCGAGCGCGGCGTTCAAGGCGAGTGATGCCAGGTGGCACCCGGTGTGCCCGGCGGAGAGTGCGTGTCGGGTGGACGCGTCCACCTCGATGCGGGCCGTCGCGCCCTCGACGGCGCTGCGTGCCGCTTCGATGGAGACCAGGTGGGCGACGAGGAAGGCCCACCCCTCGGTGCCCTTCTTCACGGGGATGTCGGCGCCGAGGTACAGCCGGGTGCCGTCGCTCGCGGCGACGACGCAGTCGGTCACGGCGACCTCCACGGCGCTGGTGCCCTCACCGAAGGTGATGGTCGCCGAGTCGGCGGGCTGGTCGGGCCACGCGGCGTCGACGGGGTGGCAGGCCGTCTCGTCGAGCACGACGGCGAGGTGGTCGCCGACGGGTTCGACGTGCAGCGCCGTGCCCGTCGAGACGAGGGCTCCGGAGGGATAGGTGACGCGCGTGTCCGTGACGGGGAGGCTCATGTCCCCACGCTATCGCGACCGGCCCGGACGCCCGTCGGCGGCTGTCAACCCCGGGAGACCGTGGAGGATCACGTCGTAGAGTCCGAGGACACGGAGCGCGACGCGTTCCGCGGAGAGGAGTGCATCATGACGGATCAGCAGGACCAGCGTTCAGGCGACGACCTCGCGACCGGTGCGGCCGGAGCGGACCAGGAAGCCTGGGAGGGTGCCGACATCGACACCGCAGAGCTCGTGAGCTCCGACCAGACGACCGCCGGACCGGGCTCGGACGGGTCGAGCCAGACCGTCGACGGCACCGGCTCGGAGGACGCGGCTCCCGACGAGGAGCAGGCGACCGAGGAGGCCGTCGAGACCCCGGAGCCCTCGACCGAACTCGACGCACCGCTCGCCGAGGGCGAGGGTGGCGACGCCGACGGTTCGGCCGACCACCAGCCCGACTCCGGGCCGGCCTCCGAGGCCACCGACGACGCCCGCGAGGTCTACGACACCGCACCCGACTGAGTCGGACACCACACGACCGACGGGCCGTCCTCCGATCCATTCGGACGACGGCCCGTCGCGCGTTGCGGGCGTCGTCGGCCTCGGGCTGGGAGGGCGGCTCAGATCGGTAGGAGCGACCAGACCACCGCGAGGGCGATCAGGGCCGCGACGCCGGCGATCGCCAGCGCATTGAGCAGGCGGTGCTCGACCATGATGGCGACGTACTCGCGGAGGAACGCGCTCGGCACGTAGTAGGCGGCCGTCGGGGAGCCGATCACCTGGGCCTCGCTCCCGATCGAACGTGCAAGGAGGGCCGCGCGGAGGACGTGGTAGTTGTTCGTCACCACGATCGTCTCGCCGTCCCGTCCGACCGACTGCTGCAGGTCGCGGGAGAGCAACAGGTTCTCGCGCGTGTTCGTGGACGCGGTCTCGGGCAGCACGTCGGACGGGTCCGCGCCGTTCGCGACGAGGTACTCGGCCATGGCGGTGCCCTCCGGGCGGGGTTCGTCGTCGCCCTGTCCGCCGGACGGGATCAGGAGCGGCCGCGTCGCCCCAGGTGACGTGGCCCGGTAGATGCGGAGCGCCAGGTCCAGGCGACTGCGCAGCAACGGCGGGACCTCACCGTGGATGAGGCCGGACCCGAGGACGATGAGGGCGTCGGGCGTCCGCGTGTGCCGATAGCGGCTGTAGACGAGTGAGTACACGCCGAAGGCCGCGAACGTCGCCGCCGCGTAGAAGCAGGCGAACCCGAGCAGGAGGCCCAGCGCGACGAGGACGATCGTCAGCCACGAGGGCAGGGACTGCGGGTGCGCTCCGAGGACCAGCAGCACGGCCAGCACGGGCAGGACGAGGATCGCGACCCCGGCGAACAGCGAGAGCAGGTTGCCCAGGCTGCGTCCTTCGAGCCGGAGCATCGTGATGCCGTTGCCGATGAGGAGGACCCCGAGCACACCCACCAGTAGGACTGTGCCGAACGCGGCGAGGAGCACGGTGAACGGTGTCGTGCGGGACGCCTCCGAGAGCAGCGCAACCAGCCCGCAGGCGATCGCGGAGACCAGGAAGACCCCGTTGCGCAGGCGGCGGGCGTCGCTGCGTCGACTCACGACGTAGAGCACCGCGAAGACGGCGGCCGGGAACAACATGATCATGCGCCCATCCTGCCCGACCGATCGTTGTGCGCGGGCCTGGTGGACGGGGCGTGCGAGCGGACCGGTCGGGGTGCTATGACCGCGGCGGCTTCGGCGTCATCGCCTTGAGCGTCGCCTCCTCGGCGTCGATCGCGGCCAGAACAGCCGCGACCGCCGGTTCCTGGTAGCGGCCCTCGGCGCGCGCCGAGAGGAGTGCCTCGCGTTCCGCCGCGATCATCTGGCGGCGGAGTCGGGCGAACGCGACCGTCCGGAGCTCCGAGCCGTCACCGGTGTACTGCTCGAGGGCGTTGGCCACGAAGCTCGCATTGGTCCGCAGACGGTTCAGCACCTGTTCCTCGTCCGCCTCGGTCGTCAGCTCGTCGAGGCGGTCCAGGCCGGCCGTCTGGACCTCCGCCATGAGCATCAGTTGCTCGACGCGCTCCTGGCTGTGGTTCGGCGGCGGGAGGTGCAGCGCGCGGATGATCCGGGGGAGCGCGAGCCCCGAGAGGAGTGTGCCGACCACGACGACGAACGCCAGGAACTGCAGGAACTCGCGCGACGGGGTGTCCTCGGGCAGCAGGAACACCGCCGCCAGGGTCACCACGCCACGGACGCCGGCGGCGGAGACGGCGATCCCGTTGCCCCAGGACCAGCTCCGCTCACGGAGCCGTCTGGGTCCGAGCCGGTAGATCGCCGTGACCGTCATCTCCCACACGAATCGCGAGACGATGAGCGCCGCGAGGACCCCGATGCTGATGAACACGGTCGGCCAGAGCCCCGGACCGGTCTGGATCGCCCCCTCGAGGATGCCGGCCAGGTTGAGCCCGATGAACAGGAAGACGGCGTTCTCGAGCAGGAACTGGATGGTGCGCCAGTTGAGGGACTCGGCGATGCGCGCCTCGGCCGACTGCACGATGGGCGCCCGGTAGCCGAGCAGCAGTCCGGCGGTGACGACCGCGAGCACACCCGAACCGTGGATCGCCTGCGCCAGGAGGAACGCGAGGAACGGGGTGATGAGGGAGAGACAGGTGTCGAGGACCGGGGCGCGCAGGCGTCGGCGGACCTCGGACAGCACCCAACCGACCGCGAGACCGACACCGACGCCGGCGACGACCTCGGTGACGAACTCGCCGGCGATCATGACCGGGTTGACGACGCTCGTGATGGCGAGGATCGAGGCGTTGAGTGCCACGAGAGCGGTGGCGTCGTTGAGCAGACTCTCACCCTCGAGGATCGTCAGCACACGGCGGGGGAGCCCGAGTCGTCCGGCGATCGCGCTCACGGCGACGGCGTCGGTCGGCGCGATGACCGCTGCGAACGCGAACGCCGCTGCGAGGGTGATCGACGGGATGAGGAGCCAGCTGGCGAACCCGACCGACACGACGGTGAACGCGACCGCACCCACCGAGAGCAGGATGATGCCGTCGTTACGGGCCCGGATGTCGATGAGGGAGATCCGGATCGCCGATGCGAACAGGAGCGGCGGCAACAGGCCGTAGAGGATCAGGTCGGGTTCGATCTCGACGGTCGGGACGGCGGGGATGAACGACGCGACGCCGCCGACGAGCACCAGGGCCACCGGGGCGGAGACGCCCGCTCGGCCGGACAGGCCCGACACGATGACGGTGACGACGACGAACACGACGATCCACGAGATGAGCGCGACGGGATCCATGTGGGGATTCTCCCACCTGGGAGGCCGTGGTCGTCCGTACGATCGTCCGAACTCCGGACCGGCCGTGAGCGGCGCCGGTCCCGAACGCACGACGCCCCCGCACGGTCAAGCCGTGCGGGGGCGTCGGTTGGAACGGTGAGGCGGCTCAGCCGCGGCGGTTGGCCGCGCTGCTGGAACCGCGCTGCTCCGCGCCGGTCTCGCGGGTGCGGAGACCGAAGCGGTAGGTGAGCTTCTCGGTGGAGTGACCGCGGCCGTGGACGGCGGTGCCCGCGGAACGGTTGGAGGACGCTGGGGTCCGAGTCTGGGTGATGGACATGGTGGTTCTCGATTCTGGTGTTGCGGATGATGGATGGGCCGGTTCCAGAAGGGGAATGCGATGACGATCGGTGCTGGTCGCATGGATGGAGCGACGAGACCGTCCGGAATGCAGCTGCGCCGAGATTCGGCTGCGCTGGTCGGCTGGGGCCGTCCGGTGGATCGTTCTTCGCCGTTCTGGAGGGCGGCTGGTGGTGACGTGTCGGGAGCATCGGCGTATCCGTGGAGGTGTGGACTCTGCACACGGAAGCCGGTTGTGACATCGGCACTCGAGGAACGAACGTACGCGACCAAGCTGAGAAAAACCTGGGAAGAACGGGCTTCAATGCTTGCGCGGGTCGATGCCCGAGGTCAGACCCGAGCATCGACCGGCGGTGTCGCAGAGCTTCGGGCCACCGCACCTAGGGGAGGGGTGGCCGTATCTCCCGCGCACCCGAAGGGATATCGGGCTCGGGAGGCCGGAGGGTGATCGCGGGGGACGATCGGTTACCGGTGGAGGCGCTGGAAGAACTCCAACGCAATATATATTAACAGCTCAGCGTTGCGTGTTGCTGTGGGATTCCTGGGAGTGCTCAGTCGGTGGCGAGGAGGCGCAGGATCCGCGCCGTCTCGGTCGCGACCGCGCTGCGACCGGCCCGGACGTAGGCGCGGGGGTCGACGAGCTTCGGTTGCTCGTCGAGGACGTCGCGCACCGCCCGGGTGAACAATCCGTTGAGGTGCGTCGAGAGGTTGATCTTCGTCATCCCGGAACGCACCGCCGCGCGGAGTTCGTCGTCGGGGAGTCCGGAGGAGCCGTGCAACACGAGCGGAACGGGCACCTCGCTGCGGAGCTGCGCGATCAGCGCGTGGTCGACGGCGGCCTCCCGGCTCGTCATCGCGTGCGAGGTGCCGACGGCGACGGCCAGCGCGTCGACGCCGGTCGCTGCGACGAACGCGACGGCCTCTGCAGGCACCGTGCGCGCGCCCGGAGCGTGGACGCCGTCCTTCCCGCCGACCTCGCCGAGCTCCGCTTCGACGGCCACGCCGCGAGCGTGGCAGAAGTCCACGATCTCCTTCGTCGCGCGGACGTTCTCGTCGTACGGCAGGGTCGAGGCGTCGAACATCACGCTGTCGACGCCGAGATCGACGCCCTCGTGCACGAGCTCGGCCGACTCCACGTGGTCGAGGTGGACGAGGACCGGGACCGTCGCTGCACGGGCGATGGCCAGCGAGGCGAGCGTGATGGGCGCGAGCGACCCGTGGTACCGCACGCAGTTCTCGCTGATCTGCAGGATGACCGGCAGCCCGGCCTCCTCGGCGCCGGCGACGATCGCCTCCGCGTGCTCGAGGAGGACGACGTTGCACGCCGCGATGCCGGCGTTCGAGTCCGAGGCGTTGGCGAGGAGCGCGGTGAAGTCGAGGGCGGTGGTCATTCGGTTGCTCCAATGGGGTCGGATGCGGCGGGTGCGTCGATGAATCGGTGGAAGGCGGCGAGGTCGATCGCGCCGGCGATCGGTTCGAGCACGGCCGCCGCACCTGCAGCCGCCGCTGAGCGGAGTGCCTCGGGAAGTGTGGCTCCCGCGCGGAGTGCTGCGACCAGGCCGGCCGTTGCGGCATCGCCGGCGCCGGTCGGGTTGCCGCTGACGCCGGGGACGGCCGGGACCTCGTGGGCGCCATCGGCGTCGCCGGCGGTGAGGCCGTCGGCACCGCGGGAGATGACGACCGCGCGGGCGCCGAGTGCGAGGAGTGCCGCGCGAGCCGATGCGAGGTCGGCCGCGCCCGTCGCCTCGAGGGCCTCGTCGAGGTTGGGTTTGAGGATCGTCGCACCGGCGCGTGCCGCGGCGAGGAGCGCCGTGCCGCTGACGTCGACGATCACGGGGACGCCGGCGTCGTGCCCGGTTCGGACGAGGGCTTCGACGACGCTGTCGGGCGTGGCCGGCGGGAGCGAGCCCGAGATGACGAGTGCGCTCGCGTCCTGCAGTGAGCGCCTGAGCTCGGTCGTCAGGGCGGCCCACTCCTCGGGCGTCACCGTCGGTCCGGCCTCGGCGTAGAGGGTCGGATGCTGGATGCCGTCGACGACCGCGACCGTCGAGCGTGTCTCGGCGCGGAGCTCCACGACCCGGGCGGGGAGGTCGTCGGCCGCGAGGGCGTCCCCGAGCCAGGTGCCGGAGGCGCCGCCGAGCGGCAGCACCTGCAGGGTCGGGACGTCGAGTGACTCGAGGACGCGAGCGACGTTCACGCCCTTCCCACCGGCACGCCGCACGACGGACTGGACGCGTTGCGTGACCCCGAGCTGCTGCTCGGCGACCGCGTAGGTGATGTCGACGGCCGGGTTCGGCGTCACGACCACGACGCGACGCGGTGCGGGGGTGGTCGTCATCGCGCCGTCACCAGTCGGCGGGCGAGGATCCCCGCACCGACCGTTGCCGCCTCGTCGCCGTGACGAGCGGGCAGGAGCTGCGGGACGCAGACGACGTCGAGCCGCTCGCGGAGTCCGTGCTCGAGCGGCTCGAAGAGGGCGGCTCCGGCCAGGGCGAGCCCACCGCCGATCACGATGGCGGTGGGTGCGGCGACGACGGTGATGCCGGCGAGGGCCTCGGCGAGTGCATCGACGGCGTCGTTCCAGATGGCGCTGGCGGCGGCGTCACCGCTGGCGACCGCGTCGGCGACGGTCTTCGCGTCGCGGGCACCCGCACGACGTGCGATGCCGCCCGCTGAGGCGAGTTCCTCGACCCGGAGTCCGCGGTGCGGGCCGTCCTGGATCACGCGCTGGCCGATCTCGCCGGCCCAGCCGCCGCCGGCGAAGGGGACGCCGTCGATGACGAGCGCCGAGGCCAGGCCGGTTCCGACCGGTACGAACGCGATCGTGCCCGTGACGTCGGCTGCAGCGCCCGAGACCGCTTCCGCCAGCGCCCCGGCGCGGACGTCCTGCCCGAAGGCGAGCGGGACGTCGAGTGCGGGACGGAGGAGCTCGGGGAAGGCGAGGTCGCGCCAACCGAGGTTGACCGCGTGGATGCAGACGCCGTGCTCATCGTCGACGACGCCGGGCACGACCACCCCGACGGCCGCTGGGGCCGCGACGCGGCTCGCGGCGGTGACGAGTCCGAGGACGATGTCGCGAGTCAGGACGCCTGAGGTGTCGCCCGAGGGCGTCGCTTCGCGCCAGCGCCCGAGGACCGTGCCGTCGGCATCCGTCAGTGCGGCTTTGATCCCGGTCCCGCCGACGTCGATGCCGAGGACCGCCCGCTCGGTCACGGCGTCAGGATGACGGAGCGCGTGAGCGAACGGGGGTGGTCGGCGTCGAGGCCGCGGGCCTCGGCCAACGCGACCGCGAAGCGCTGCGCGACGACGAGCCCGGCGATGGGGTCGAGGTCGTGCTGCACGAAGGTCGCTCCGGTGGCCGCGACGTCCTCCGGCAGGCCGGCGGGCGTCGGTCCGAGGGACCACACGAGTCGGCCGGGCTGCGCGATCGCGATGGGGCCGTGGCGGTAGTCCATGGCGGGGTAGGACTCCGCCCAGAACTGTGCCGCCTCCCGGGTCTTGAGCGCGGCCTCGAAGGTGAGGCCCACAGCGTGCCCGAGTCCGATGAAGGACACCTGGTCGGCGCCGAGGTACTCGTCGATCGGGATCTGCAGCGCCCGCTCGGCTTCCGCGGCGAGTGCCTCGACGTCGTGTCCGAGCGAGCCGCGGAGGAGCGCGAGCGTCGTCGTGGCGAAGCGGGTCTGGACCACCGAACGCTCGTCGGCGAAGGGGAGGGCGATCACGTGTGCCGCCGGAACGGTCGCGGGGGAGTCGTCGACCGCGGTGATGAGGACGGTGGTGACCGAGTCGCCCACCGCTTCCAGCAGGTGCACGATCTCCGTGGTCGTGCCGGAGCGTGAGATGGCGACGATGCGGTCGTAGTCGCGGACGCCGGGGAACTCCGAGCCGGCGAACGCGTCCGTGACACCGAGCCCCGCCTGCTCGCGCAACACGGCGTAGCTCATCGCGATGAACCAGCTGGTGCCGCACCCGACCACCGCGACCCGCTCTCCCGGCTGCGGCAGCACGGCGACGGCCTCCGGCACGAGGGCGGCAGCGGTGCGCCAGGATTCGGGCTGCGACGCCAGTTCGGCGGCGACGAAGGTCTCGGGCATGACGTGCCTTTCACGTGAGGGGACGCGATCGCAGCGTGGCGATGCGTTGCCGCAACCATACCGGATCGAATCTGATCGATACCAGTGCAAATCGTCAGAATCAATCAGGCCGGCGCTGGCTGAGCGCCCATATGATGGTCACAGTACGCCCGACCCGACCGGAAAAGCAGGACAGATGACGCAGCAACAGCGACTCAACGCCCTGCTCGAGCTCGTGAGCGAACGCGGCAATGTGACGATCGCGGAGATCGGCGAAGCGCTCGGCATCTCCGCGGCCACCGCCCGTCGCGACCTGACGGCGCTCGCCGAGCAGCGACTCGTCACGCGGACCCACGGCGGTGCCGCCGCCCTCGGCACCGGCTACGAGCTGCCGCTGCAGTACAAGATCGCCCGCCAGGCGGACGCCAAGATGGCCATCGCGAAGGCCACGGCCGCCTTGATCAACGTCGGCGACGCCGTCGGACTGAACGGCGGCACCACCACGAGCGAGGTCGCGCGGGTGATCGGGCGGAGCGAGCACCTCGTCCGTTCGGACGGCGACGCCTCGGTCACGATCGTGACGAACGCGCTCAACATCGCCTTCGAACTGTCCGTGCGCTCGCACGTGAAGATCGTCGTGACGGGAGGCGTCGCACGACGCCAGTCCTACGAACTCGTGGGCTCGCTCGTCGCGGGGGCGCTCGCCGAGATCGCTCTCGACGTCGCGATCCTGGGCGTCGACGGCTTGAGCGCGCAGTTCGGCGCCACCACCCTCCACGAGGGTGAGGCCTCGGTGAGCCAGGAGTTCGTCAAGGTCGCGAAGCGGGTCATCGTGGTCGCCGACAGCACCAAGATGACGAAGGCGACCTTTGCCCGCATCTGCCCACTCGACCGCATCGACGTGCTCGTCACCGACCAGCCGGTGGATCCGGCGTTCGCCGACGCCCTGGCCGCGGCCGGCGTCGAGCTCATCATCGCCGCCTGAGTCCTCCGCTCCCGGTCACTGAGCCACCCCGCTCCTGGCCACTGAGCCGCCCCCTCCCGGTCACTGAACCGCCCCCTCCCGGTCACTGAGCCTGTCGAAGTGCGCTCCCCATGTTTCGGCGCGGTAAAACCTCTCCACATCAGCCACCCCGTGCTTGCGCCAGCGCTGTGATCGCCTATTGTCATTTCATGATCGTTTTGGCATCATATGAATCAACTTCACGCAAGGAAGCGGATGTGATCGAGTGAGCACTGCACCAGCCACCACCCCCGAAGGCCTCCGGGTCGCCGTCATCGGCACCGGCCAGCGGGCCTACATCGCCGAACACGTCGCCACGAGCCCCACGTCCGCCTCGGTCGTCGCGGCGGTCGACACCACCGAGATCGGTCGCGGTCGGGCACGGCAGCTGTTCGGCGACGACATCGAGGTCCTCGACTCCCACGAGGCGCTCATCGCGCGGGGCGGTGTCGACGCGGCGATCGTGACGACGCCCGACTGGACCCACAAGGAGATCGCGGTCGACCTGCTGCGCGCCGGCATCGCGGTCTATCTGGAGAAGCCACTCGCGATCACGCTCGACGACGCAGACGCGGTCCTCCAGGCCGCCTACGAGTCGCGGACGCCGCTCTACGTCGGGCACAACTTCCGGCATGCCGCCGTCGTCCGGCTCATGCACGAGGTCATCGAGCGCGGCGAGATCGGCGCGGTCAAGTCCGTCTGGGTCCGCCACTTCGTCGGCAACGGCGGCGACTACTACTTCAAGGACTGGCACGCCGACCGCTCGCGCGTGAACTCCCTGCTCCTGCAGAAGGCGAGCCACGACATCGACGTCGTCCACTTCCTCGCCGGCGCGTACACGCAGCGCGTCGTCGCGATGGGCGACCTCGCGGTCTACGGCGACATCGACGACCACGAGGACCGCAGCGGCCAGACCATGGCCGACTGGTTCTCCTACGACAACTGGCCGCCCGAGGCGCAGCGCGGTCTGAACCCCGTGGTCGACGTCGAGGACGTCTCGATGATGCTCATGACCCTCGAGCACGGGATCACCGCCAGCTACGAGCAGTGCCACTTCACCCCCGACTACTGGCGGAACTACACCGTCATCGGGACGCACGGCAGGCTCGAGAACATCGGCGACACCGCCGGTGGCACCGTCAAGGTCTGGAACCGTCGTCGTACCTGGAGCACCGAGGGCGACGTGGAGTACCCGATCGCGGGCGTCGAGGAGGGCCATGCCGACGCCGACCTCGACACGATGAACGAGTTCCTCGCCTTCGTCGCCGAGGGCACCCCCACCACGCTGTCGCCGGTCGCCGCGCGACAGGCCGTCGCCGCCGGAGCCCTCGCCGCTCACTCCCTCCGCAACGGTTCGATCCCGCTCGACGTCCCGCCGCTCGACCCCGCACTCGTCGAGTACTTCTCCTCCCTCACCGCCCGCACCGCACCGCACTCCCTCGACGCCGCCACCCGGTAGCGCACCTCGAAAGGACTCCAGTCATGCCTTCGCCGTTCATGAACCGCAACACCGCATCCGGCGGTCGCGCCCGCCGCCGCGCCGTCCTCAGCGGCATCGGCCTCCTCGCCGCCGCCGCGCTCACCGCCGGCTGCAGCACCGGTGGCGGGGGCGCCACCGGTGGCGAGTACGCCGCCGCCCCGAAGGACCTCAAGGCCGAGATCACCTACGGCGTCTGGGACCAGGCCCAGGTCGAGGCGATCGACGCCAACATCGAGGCCTTCAACAAGGTCTACCCCGACATCACGGTCAACGTGAACGTCACACCCTGGGCCTCGTACTGGTCGAAGCTCCAGACGCAGGCCTCGAGCGACACCCTGCCCGACCTCTTCTGGTTGAACGGGCCGAACTTCCAGGTCTACGCGGCGAACGGCAAGATCGAGCCCATCACCGGGGCCGTGAAGGCCGGCGACATCGACCCGAAGAACTACCCGGAGGCCCTGAACGAGCTGTACTCGCTGGACGACACCCAGTACGGCGTGCCGAAGGACTTCGACACGATCGGTGTCTGGGTCAACACGGCGCTCTTCGAGCAGGCCGGCGTCGCGCTGCCCGCCGACGGCTGGACCTGGGACGACTTCGACACCGCCGCGCAGGAGATCTCGACGAAGCTGAAGGACCAGGGCGTCTATGGTGCCGCCGGCGGCATGGACGGCCAGACCACCTACTACAACACGATCCTGCAGGCCGGTGGCGAGGTCATCAACGCCGACCAGACCGAGTCCGAGTACGACAGCCCCGAGGCCCAGGAAGGGCTCCAGTTCTGGACGGACCTCATCGCGGACGGCTCTTCGCCCAGCATCCAGCAGCTGACGGACACGCCGGCCGACCAGTGGTTCACCTCCGGCAAGCTCGCCATGTACTGGGGCGGCAGCTGGCTGCGTCCACTCGTCGGTGAGTCCGACGTCGCCGCCACCGCCCAGGCCTTCCCGCTGCCGACCGGCAAGGAGCAGGCGACGGTCATCCACGGTGTCTCCAACGTCGTCGCGTCGGCGAGCAAGAACAAGCAGGCTGCACAGGCCCTGCAGGTCTTCCTGGCGAGCGAGGAGGCCCAGCAGCAGCAGGGCGACCTCGGCGCCGTCATCCCCGCCTACACCGGTACGCAGCAGTCGTTCGTCGACTCCTACCCGACGATGAACCTGCAGGTCTTCCTCGACGCTCTCGACTACGCCAAGCCGCTGCCGGTGTCGGAGAACACCGCCGCCTGGAACGCCCTCGAGGTCGAGCTCCTGCCCGACGCGTTCAGCGGTGACAAGCCGGTCGCCGACGTGGCGAAGGATCTCGCCGAGCAGATGAACGCCGCGCTGGCCAAGAAGTGACCGGTCAGACCGTGCTGCGCACCCCGTCGGCGCCACGCTCCTCGCGGAGCGTGGCCCGGCGGGGTGCCGCCCGCGGCGACGGCGCCTGGCCGTGGGTCTTCGTCCTCCCGCTCCTCACCGGCATCGGCGTCTTCTTCATCTGGCCGATGATCCAGACCGCCTACTACTCGTTCACCGAGTGGGGCGTCTTCGGCGGAACGACGTTCACGGGCGTCGAGAACTACGTCCGGTTGTTCGCCGACCCGCGGCTCTACGCCTCCCTCGGCAACACGCTGATCTACACGGCGGTGGTGCTCCTCGGCATCCCGATCGCCGTCTACCTCGCGAGCCTGTTGAACCTCCCCGGCCTGCGGTTCGCGAGCTTCTACCGGGTGCTCTTCTTCCTGCCGTACGTCGCGATGCCGACCGCCGTGGCCATCGTCTGGCGCATCATCTTCAACGGTGATTTCGGCATCCTCAACTACACGCTGTCGCTCGTCGGTGTCGACGGCCCCTACTGGATCAGCACGCCGGGCACCGCGATGTTCGCCGTCGCGATCGTCGGTCTCTGGTCGTCGCTCGGCTTCTCGATGATCATCCTGGCGTCCGGACTCAAGAACATCGCGCCGGAGCTCTACGAGGCGGCCGAGCTCGACGGCGCCACCCGGTGGCGGCAGTTCCGTTCGATCACGGTGCCGCTGCTCACCCCGAGCATCTTCTTCGTCACGATCATCACGGTGATCTCGAGCTTCCAGCTCTTCGACCTGCTGTACGCGATCCTCGGCAGCACCAACCCGGTGCTCCCGAAGAGCATGTCGCTCGTCTACTTCTTCTACGACCAGGGCTTCGTCCAGAACGACAAGGGCTACGCGGCGGCGATCGCGATCGTGATCTTCCTGATCATCGGACTCGTCACGCTCCTGCAGTTCCGGCTCCAGAAACGATGGGTGAACAATGACTGAGCAACTCACCGCCACAGCACCGCTCACCACCCGTGCCGTCACCGTTCCGGGATCGGGTCGTCCGTCCGCCGCGTCCGCGCGACGCCGCGAGGTCGGTCGGCCCGGCCAGCGGCGCGGGTCGCACGTCGTCGCCCATATCGTGCTCGGCGTCGGTGGCCTCATCATGGCGTTCCCGTTCATCTGGCAGATCATCATGTCGCTGTCGACGAACGCGGAGGTGCAGAGCGTGGTCCCCACGTTCTGGCCGGCCGAACTGCAGTGGCAGAACTACGCCGCGGTGTTCGAGCGTCTTCCGTTCCTCGATCAGCTGCGCACGTCGATCGTCATCACGGTGATCAGGACGCTCGCGCAGATCGTCCTCTGCACGATGGCGGGGTACGCGTTCGCACGGATGCGGTTCCGCGGACGCGCGGTGCTGCTCGCCGTGACGCTGTCGATCCTCATGGTGCCGTCGCAGGCGTACCTCATCTCGCAGTACCAGATCGTGCAGGGCTTCGGGTGGCTGAACACCACGCTCGGCATCGTCGCACCCGGCCTGTTCAGCGCGTTCGGAACCTTCCTCATGCGGACGGCGTTCCTGAACCTGCCGACGGAGCTCGAGGAGGCGGCGCGGATCGACGGCGCCGGACCCTTCCAGATCTTCTGGAAGATCATGCTGCCGCTCGCCAAGCCCAGCATCAGCGTCCTCGCCATCACGACCGTGCTGTGGTCGTGGAACGAACTGCTCTGGCCGCTCGTGGTGTCCACGTACGCCAACTCCATGCCGCTCGCCGCCGGTCTCGCGACGCTCTCGAGCGACAAGACGACGGACTACCCGGTGATGATGGCGGCGTCGATCCTCGCGATGGCGCCCGTGCTCATCCTGTTCATCGTCCTCCAGCGCCGGGTGATCGACGGGCTGGCGTTCTCCGGGCTGAAGTAGCACTTCGCCCCGGTCTCTGAGCCTGTCGAAGGGCGTGACCGGTGGGGCGTCAGGCCTCGCCGGTGCTCCACCAGGAGGCGATCGGTGTCCCGTTCACGACGTGGTCGCCGATCGCCCTCGCCTTGAAGCGGGACGGGTTGTGCGAGGCGATCGTACGGGCGTTCCGCCAGTGCCGGTCGAGCGCCCGGTGCGTCTCGACGGCACTCGCACCGCCGACGTCGAACAGGGCGGTCGCAGCGTCGAGCACGGCGGGCAGGATCACCAGCTGCGCGCGCGCCGTCGCGAGTTCGACGTCGGCGATCCGTTCCTGGACGAGATCCGGGTCGGCTCCGAGGATCGCCGCGCTCGAACGACCGAGTGCAGTCGTCGCGGCGGCCAGTGCGGCATCGGCGGCGAACGACTTCGCCGACAGCTCGCCGACGACCTCCTGCACGATCGGGTCAGCTTGGGCGGTCGCGGCCGCGCCGTGACTGTAGGTCCTGGTCCGAGTCCGGACGAACGCGCCGGCGTCGTCGACGATCGCGCGGCCGATGCCCGTCACCGCCGCGAGCAGGACCAGCTGTACGAACGCGCCGCCATGCGAGGGGCGCTCCGGCTCGCGCCGGGTCACCGTCGACGGTTCGACGGGGACCTCGGTGAAGACGGTGGTGCCGCTACCCGTCAGTCGCTGGCCGAACCCGGTCCAGTCGTCGATCCGATCGACACCCGCGGCGTCCGTCTCCACGAGCACCGAGACGAACTCGCCGTCCTGCTCAGCGGCGACCCCGACGAGGTCGGCGAACAGCGTCCCCGTGCTGTAGAACTTGGTTCCGTTCAGTCGGAGACCGCCCGGCGTCTCGGTGAGCCGGGTGGCGAGCGAGCCCACCTTCGCGGCCGACCGCTCGTGGCTCGCGTTGCCGACGATGGCTCCGTCGGCCAGTCGGGCCAGACGCGCCTCACGGTCCGCCGACGACGGCGTGTGCAGGGTGCGGTCGATGTAGGAGAAGTGGGAGCGGAACAGCTGCGCGAGGTTCGGGTCGCGCCTGGCCAGCTCGGCGAGGAGCTCGAACAGCTCCCCGTGCGTGGCGTCCTCGCCGCCGTACCGTCGCGGCAGCGTCACGCGGGTGAAGCCCGCCGCTCGGAGCGCCTCCACCTCGGCATACGGCAGCCGGCGCTCTCGCTCCCGTGCGACGGCGTCCCGCCCGAGCTCGTCGAAGAGCGGCGCGAAGCGCTGCGCCAGGTCGCGGTCGACCGTCGCCGTCTCGCTCATGCCCGCTCTCCATCCGCCGGAACGGGCTCGGTCTCGGGCCGCGCCCCCGGAGCCTGCCACTCGGGCAGGGTGCCGTTGAGTTCGAACTGCCCGAGCGCCGCCGACCGCTGGACGGCGGGATTGTGGGAGGCAATCGTCCGGACGTTCCGCCAGTGCCGGTCCAGCGCGGTCGACCGGCCGACAGCGGAGGCACCCCCGACCTCGAACAGGCGGCTGAGCGCGTCGAGGACGAGCGGGAGGACGACCTGCTGGACGCGGAAGACCTCCAGGAGCGCCGAACGCGCGGTGTCGGGATCGGTGGCCGGCCCGTCCAGGGTCCGAGCGGACGCGAGGACGAGCGCGCGTGCCGTGTGCACGACGCCGCTCAGCTGGCCCACGATCGACTGCACGAGCGGATCCTCGCGTGGCAAGTGCTCGCCCGCGTGGCCGACGGTCCGTCGCCTGGCGCGCACGTAGTCGACGGTGTCCTCGAGGGCGCGTTGCGCGATGCCGGCGACGACACCGAGCAGGATGAGCTGTTGGAGTGCGCCCGTCCGGTGCCACGCCGCCGCGTCGCCGCTGTGGACGACGAGGTCGCGCTGGTCCACCGGTACCCGGTCGAAGGTGGTCGTCCCGCTCCCGGTCAACGGCTGTCCGAAGCCGTCCCAGTCGTCCACCGAGCGGGTTCCCGGATCGTGCGCGGACACGGTCACCGCGACGCGGTCGGTTCCGTCGAGCGCGGACAGGTAGATCCAATCGGCGTAGATGCTGCCGGTCGTGTAGTACTTCGTGCCGGTCACCGTGAGCGACTCGCCGTCGCGGTCGAGGACGGTCTCGAGGTGGGCGGTCGCGTGCCGCTCCGACTGCGCGTTCCCGACCAGGTCGCCGGCGTTCAGCCGGGCGAACCAGTGCTCCCGATAGGTGTGGTCGGGGGAGGCGAGCAGCGCCTCGACGAACAGGATGTGCCCTCGCCAGACGTGCCCGAGGCTCGAGTCGGCCGCCGAGAGGTCGATGAGCCGCTCGAAGAGCTGCTCGAGGGTGAGTCCGCCACCCCCGGATGTGATGGGGACCCTGGCTGCTGCGAAGCCCAGGTGCTTCAGTTCGGCGACCTCGTCGAACAGGAGGCGCCGGTCGGTCTCGCGCGCTATGGCGCCGCCGCGGATGGCGGAGAGGAAGGAGTCGAAGTCGTCGGCGCTCATCGGTGCAGCACCCGCTTCGCCAGTACGTTGCCGAGCAACTGGGCGAGCTGCACGAGCAGGACGAGCGTGACGACCACGAGTCCGACGACGATCCAGTCGAACCGCTGGTAGCCGTAGGTCATGGCGAGGTCACCGAGGCCGCCGCCGCCGAGCACCCCGGCCACGGCCGTCGCATCGACGAGAGCGACGAGGATGTACGTCAGGCCGAGGATGAGCGGGCCGAGCGCTTCGGGCACGACGATCGTGAACAGCACCCGCACGGGGCTCGCACCCATGGCCGCGCCGGCCTCGATGGCGCCCGGTGAGACGGCGACGAGGTTCGACTCGGAGACGCGCCCGATGGCGACGCTCGCGACGAGGATGAGCGGGATCGTCGCCGGAAGCGGTCCGAGGCCGGTGCCGAACACGAGCCGTGTGAGCGGGATGAGCGCGATCGCGACGATGAGGAACGGTACCGGTCGGATGACGTTGATGATGACGTTCAGGACGCCGAACACGACGCGGTTCTGCAGGAGGTTGCCGGGCCGGCTCGCGTAGAGCAGGAGGCCCAGCAGGATCCCGATGACCGTCGCGACGGCGAAGGACACGGAGACCATGAGGCCGGTCTCCCCGATGGCCTTGAGGAGACGCGGGAAGAACGCGTCGGGATCGAAGTCACGCATGGGTGTGCTCCTTCAGGGTGTCGGGGTCCTCGGCGAGCGGTTCATACCCTTCGACAGGCTCAGGGACCGGTGTGGGTTCAGGGGCCGGTGCAGGTTCAGGGACCGGTGTGGGTTCAGGGACCGGTGTGGGTTCAGGGACCGGCGAGGTCGACGCCGGATCGATCGCGGTGACCGTCGCCGTGGCGCGGAGCCCCGCGATGGCGGCGTCCACGCGGTCGTCCGGTCCGAGCAGCTCGACCGTGAGACTGCCGAACAGTCGCCCCTGCAGTTCGTCGACGCCGCCGAACACGACGTTGAAGTCGATGTCGTTGTCGCGGGCGACCCGCGAGAGGAACGGGTGGTTGGTGTCGCGGTCCTCGACGTGCAGCTGGACGAGGCGCCCGTGGTGCACGGCTCGGATCTTCGCGAGCACCTCCTCGGAGGGGATGTGGTGGAGCACCGACGAGACGAAGCGTCGCGCTGTCGCGGTGCGTGGCGCCGAGAACACCTCGTACACGCTGCCCTGCTCCACCACCTCGCCGTCCTCCATGACGGCGACCCGATCGGCGAGTTCGCGGATGACGTCGATCTCGTGGGTGACGAGCAGGATCGTGACGCCGTACTCCTCGTTCACCCGCCGAAGGAGTTCGAGGACCTCGCCGGTCGTCTGCGGGTCGAGGGCGCTGGTGGCCTCGTCGGAGATGAGGATCTCCGGGCGGGTGGCGAGGGCGCGGGCGATGCCGACCCGCTGCTTCTGCCCACCGGAGAGCTGCGACGGGTAGGCGAGCGCCTTGTCGCTCAGCCCGACGAACGCGAGCAGTTCTTCGACGCGGTCGAGGATCTCGGCGTCCGGCACCTTCGCGAGTTTGAGCGGGTAGGCGATGTTCTTGTAGACGGTCCGAGATTCCAGGAGGTTGAACTGCTGGAAGATCATGCCGGTCCGTTGACGCGCGGCGTACAGCGCCTGCCCGGCGAGCGCGGAGATCTCGAGGCCCTCGACGACCACCCGCCCGCTCGTCGGCCGCTCGAGGGCGTTGACGGTGCGCAGGAGCGTCGACTTCCCGGCGCCGGAGTACCCGACGATGCCGAAGATCTCGCCCCGGTCGACCGTCAGGTCGACGTTCCGCAGCGCCTCGAAGGCGCGGCCCTTCACCTCGAACGTCTTGCTGACGTCCTCGAAGACGATTGCTGTGTTCATCACCTGCTCCTCTCGCGGGAGGGCCGTCCGGGAGACCCCGGACGGCCACTGCGTGGTGGCGGCCGGTCATCGCGGGAGGCGATGATCGGCCGCCGTCGTCCTACTCGGCTTCGGCTTGGAGTTCGGCGAGCTTGTCGCGGAGGTCCTTCACCGGAACCTTCACGAGGATCGAGTTGCCGGCGAACTCGTCGTCGAGCGCCTCGGCGACGCGCGGGTCGGCGTAGGTGTCCTCGAGGATCTTCCAGGCCGGGTTGTCCTTGTCCTCGTCGCGGGTGGCGATGACGTTGACGTAGGGCAGGTTCTTCTCGGAGAGCGAGTCGTCGAGGAAGAGCGCGTCGTCCTTCGTGATGCCCTGGCTCGGGTCGAAGTAGGAGGTCCCGACGACGACGGCCGCGAGCGACGGGTCGTCGAACTGCTGCGGGATGCTCGTCGCCGGCAGCGGCACGAACTGGAGGTTCTTGTCGTTCGCGGTGACGTCCTCGACCGTCGGGAAGTTCCCCGCGTCCGCTGCGATCTCGATGAGTCCGGCCGCAGCCAGGATGTTCAGGGCACGACCGCCGTTGGACGGGTCGTCCGGGATCGCGATGCGCGCACCGTCGGCGAGGTCCTCGACGTCGGTGAGCGTCTTCGAGAAGATCCCCCACTGCGTGATGACGGTCGAGAACACCGGCGTCAGGTCGGCGTCGTTCTCCGCGTTGAAGGCCGAGAGGTAGAGGATGTGCTGGAAGGCGTTCGCGTCGACGGTGCCGGCGACGAGTTCGGTGTTGGGCAGGACCCAGTCCTTCACGTTCACCCACTCGACGTCGAGGCCCTTCTCGGCGGCGACCTCCTTGACGGCGTCCTGGAACTGCGTGTCCTCGGACACCGCGATCTTCACGCTGAGGCGCTCGGCGGGTGCGCCGGAACCGGTCGCCGCGTCGGCGGTCCCGTTCTGGCCACCGACGACGACCGAGACGACGACGGCGATCGCGGCGACGGCGACGACCGCGACACCGCCGATCAGCAGGTTTCGGCGCTTCCGCTTGCCGGAGGCGATCGACGCCCGCAATTCGCTCGGTTCTGGTCCCGTGTGCTCACTCATGATGGTCCTCGGCTCTGTCTGTGGGTGCACTGGTGCGTGCACGGAGCCAGTCTCCACAGGCAGGCGGAGTGACGCCCGTTGCGTTACCGCGGACCGTCACCGTTCGAGATGAAACGTAAACGCGCAGCACGGACGGGCGATCGTCCCTACACTGCGGCGCTCCGCACCTCCGGTCCCTGGACGCGCCTCTTCCGGTCCCTGAGCTTGTCGAAGGGTGGGGTCAGGCGGGGTGGATGAAGTTGCTGCGGCGGCGGGCGAGGCGACGGCCCGCGAGCTGATCGAAGATCGGGCAGTCGACCGAGGCGAGTGCTGACCCCTGGTCGGTCGCCGTTCCGGCCGAGCGCTGCTCCTCGGAGCCGGTACCCGCCGTCCCGGAATCGAACCCGTGGGTGAGCGTTGTGAAGATCGGGGACGGGGAGAGCGGCTGGCGCGCGGACGAGCTGGGCACGGGGTCCTCTCGGGGGAGTCGACGGCGAGGGCTGCGCGATGCACGGTCGATAGCATGCGGCAGCGGAACTCATATTCTAGAACATGAATTCTGAGTACCGGCCTCGCATCGTCGGAGGCCGAGGGTCACCCGACGTCGTATCGCGCCAGCGCGTCCGCGTCCTGGGCGATCCGAGAGGCCCGACGGGCGGCGTCGAGCGCCTCGACCGGATCGTCGACCGCTGCCGCCTCCGCGAGTGCGAGCTGCCGCTGTGCCTCGGCGAGGCGGGTCCTCGCGTCGGCACCGACCCTGCCTCGGTGCGCGGAGATCACGTCGACGGCGACGCGGATGTTGCTGTCCGCGGTGAACAGCGCCCCGCGCATCGCCTCGCGTGCGTTGTCGAGACGTTGCTGCGTGCTCCGGGCGGTCGCGAGCGCTGCGTCGAGGTCGATGTCGGCTGCACGAACCACCTCGAGACGTCGCATCGGATCGGGCAGGACGCGGTCGCCGTCCGGGGACGTGGTCGACTCCGCCTCCAGAAGTGCGCGGTTCGCCCGCTCGACGGCGGTCGCGATGACGGCGGCCGTCTCCGCGCGTTCCACCGTCGCACCCAACGCCTCCGCTTCGGCGATCACCGTGCGGAGCTCACGCCCCGCTGCGGCGAGTTCGGTCTCCGCCGCGGCGATGCCCGCGAGCGAACGCTCGACGGCGTCCAACCGGTCCTCCGCCTGCTGCAGCTCGCGCCCCAGGGCGTGCAGTGCCGCGGCGGCCGGCCGGCCGGTGTCGATCCGATCCTTCGTCGTCGCCGCATCGTCGGTCGCCTGGTCGACCGTGTCCTGCGCGGTCCGGCGAAGTACCCGGGCGTCCTCGACGGCGCTCGCCGCATAGCGCTCGGCCGCGGAGGCGATCGCGAGGCCGGTGGTGGTGAGTCGTTCGCGCGCGCGGTCGATGCGTCGCTCGAGCTGGTCGAGGAGGTCGGGGGCCGAGCGCTCCGCTCCACGGCGTTCGTCGAAGCCGCGCAGCCGGGCGCTCAGCGTGCGTTCGACGTCCTCGCAGACGCTGATGATCCGCTCGTTCCAGGCGCGGCGCTGCGTCTCCGTGTCGGCGATCTCGTCCTCGAGCGACTGACGGAGCCGGAACGCCTCCCCGAGCGCCGAGCGCGCCGAGGCGACGTCGGCGGCATACCCGCGGGCGGCTTCACGTCCGAACTCCGCTTCGGCGAATCCGACCTCGTCCTCGGCCTCGCGGACGGCGTCGTCGGTGCGGACGAGGGCGATGCCCGCCCGGCGGTGGAGGTCGTCGATGGAGGCGACGGGGGTCTTCGGATGGCGCCGCCGCAGCAGGGTGACGAGCAACCAGACGATGATGCCGACGCCGCCGAACACGATGAGCGAGGGGAGCCACCACAGGTCGTCCATGGGCTCCAGTCTATGAACGCGGAACGGGCGTCGGCTGGGAAGGACGTGGCGTCGGGCGTCGGTCGTCGACGGTGTTCCGACGCCTGTCGAGCTTCCTCGGGATCGCGCTCGACACGTCGGTCCGCGGGGCTACCCTGAACCCATGACCCGCCAGCAGCGCCTCGTGCTCACGATCGCGATCCTCTCCTCGTTCGTGGCGTTCCTCGACGGCTCGGTCGTGAACGTCGCGCTCCCTGCGATGACCGAGGAACTCGGCGGTGGGCTCATCGTGCAGCAGTGGGTGGTCGACGCCTACCTGATCACCCTCGGGTCGCTCATCCTGCTCGCTGGCTCGCTCTCCGACGCGTTCGGGCGCATCCGCATCCTCCGCATCGGGCTCATCGGCTTCGGTGTCACCTCGATCCTGTGCGCGGTCGCACCGACCGCCGAGGTGCTCATCATCGCGCGGCTGCTGCAGGGTGGTGCCGCCGCGTTGCTCGTCCCGAGCTCGCTCGCCATCATCATCTCGACCTTCAGCGGCGTCGCGCAGGGCAAGGCGATCGGCACCTGGACGGCGTGGACGGGAGCCGCGGGCATCACCGGCCCGCTGCTCGGCGGCGTGCTCGTCGACACGCTGTCCTGGCGCCTCATCTTCGCCATCAACATCGTCCCGATCCTCGTGACCCTGTGGCTCATGATGCGCACCGATCGCGTACCCGAGCCGGAGCACCGTCCCCGCATCGACGTGGTCGGCGCGGTGCTCGGCGCCGTCGGGCTCGGCGGCCCTGTCTTCGCGCTCATCGAGCAGGAGCGCTACAGCTGGTCGAGCCCGATGCTGCTCGTGCCGCTCATCGGCGGGGTCGTGTCGTTCGTCGCATTCCTCTGGTGGGAGCGCCGCCACCCCGACCCGATGCTGCCGCTGTCGCTCTTCCGCGTGCGGAACTTCGGCTACGGCAACATCGCGACCGTCTTCATCTACGGTGCCCTCTCGCTCGGCTTCTTCGCCATCGCGGTCTTCATCCAGCAGACGGCGGGCTTCAGTGCCACGCTGGCGGGCATCGCGACGCTGCCGCCGACGCTCGTCATGCTCGCGTTGTCGTCGTGGTTCGGCAAGCTGGCCGGCAAGCACGGACCGCGGCTGTTCATGACGGTCGGACCGATCATCGCCGGCGCCGGCTTCCTCCTGATGATGGGTGCGCAGCAGGATCTGAACTATTGGGTGCAGCTGTTCCCGGGCATCCTGCTCGTCGGTCTCGGCCTCGCGATCACGGTCGCGCCGCTCACCGCGGGCATCCTCGGATCGATCGACCCGGCCCATGCGGGCATCGGATCGGCGGTCAACAACGCGGTGTCGCGCGTCGCGGGCCTCGTGTCGATCGCCCTGGTCGGCATCATCGCCGGTGGCGCGCTCGGCGTCGACGGGTTCCCGCGGGTGGTCCTGGCGACCGCCGTGTTCATGTTCGTCGGAGGCGTGGTGTCGTTCGTCGGCATCCGGAACCCGCGGACCGCGACCGCACCGGAGACGACGACCTCGTCGCAGGCCTGACGACCTCGCCGGGTGCCGGGATCTCGATCAGAGCGGGTCGGCACCCGTGACGGCGGGCGCGGTGGTGGCCGCCCCGATCACCGCGTGGAGCATCTCGCGGAGCTGGGTGAGGTGCTCGGCGTCCATGCGGAGCTCGTTCATGACCCGGTGTGGGATGGCCTCCGCCTGGGTGCGGAGCTCACGGCCGGCGCTGGTGAGCGAGACGTCGAGGACGCGCTCGTCGAGTCGGCTGCGGTCGCGTCGGACGAGCCCTGCGGTCTCGAGGCGCTTGAGGAGCGGGGACAACGTCGCCGGCTCGAGCTGCAGTGCCCCGCCGAGGTCCTTGACCGAGCGCGGGCTGTGCTGCCAGAGCGCGAGCATCACGAGGTACTGCGGATGGGTGAGACCGAGTGGTTCGAGGATCGGTCGGTAGAGCGAGATGACGCTGCGCGACGCGACGGCGAGCGCGAAGCAGACCTGGTTCTCGAGCTGGAGCAGATCGTCGGCCGTGGCGACGGTGGTGGATTTGTTGGCGGTCACGGTCCCATCGTACCCAAATGATTAGTACACTCATCAATATGAGCGAGAAACGATCCTTCCGGGAGTCCGTGCGCGAGGCCGGTGGTCTGTACGGCTGGGTGAACGGCCGCATGTGGAAGGTGCTCGGACCGCCGCCCCTCGGTCCCTACAACGAGGAGCCGTTGCCGCCGGCCGCGCAGTCGGGGTGCCCGATCTGCGGCCACGCCATGTCCGAGCACATCGTCGACCGCACGACCGGCCCGCGCACGCAGCTGCACTGCCCGAAGGCCCCGGCCGCCTGAGGCGATCTCCATCCCGGGTGGCAGGACGTCATCCCGTGGGTGCATGCGGTGCCCCACCACAGCTGCTGAACTGGTGATATATGTCTCAGGTCAACATTTCCTCCGCGCCGCCGATCCCGTCCACCGACGACGCCTCATCGCGTCGGTGGCACCTCATCGACGCCCTCCGTGGGTTCGCGCTCGTCGGGATCCTCTTCGTCAACGTCCCCGACATCACACGGCTCGGCAGCGACATCCCGTTCGACCGACGACAGTCGACGCTCATGGACACCGTGCTCGAGTTCGCGGTGCAGACGCGGTTCGTCCCCATCTTCGCCTTCCTCTTCGGGCTGAGTGCAATGCTGGTGATCCAGTCCGCCCGCCGCCGCGGCACCGGCGCGCTCGTCCCGATGCTGCTGCGTCTCGGAACACTCCTCCTCATCGGGATCGCGCACGGGTTCCTCTACCCGGGGGAGATCCTCCGCGAGTACGCGATCTGCGGGATCCTCATGCTCCCCCTCATGCTGTGGTTGCCGCGCTGGGCGTTGCTCTGGTCCGGCGTCGTGCTCACCGTCGCCGCGTATGCGGTCACCGGTGGTGGCCTCACCACCCTGCCCGGACTGTTCCTCGCCGGTGCGGGGGCGGCGGCGTACGGCTTGCCGAAGGTGCTCGACACCGGCGGACGGCCCGTGTGGATCACCTTCCTCGTGGCGACGGCCCTCGCCGTCCCGGCCATCGTGTGGCAGACCACCGAGCCCGGCGACCCACGGTTCACGAACGCCGGTGGGATCGCGGGCGGGATCCTGGCCGTCGTGTACGTCACCGGATTCGCGTTGCTCTGGCAGACACCGGTGCGTCGAGTCCTCGCAGCCGTCTTCGAACCCCTCGGCCGCATGGCGCTCACCAACTACCTCGCCGCGAGCGCCCTGTTCGTCGTCGTCGGGCTGCTCGTCCCCTTCCGGCAGATCGACGACCTGGCCGCGGTGAGCGTCGGAGCACTCGTGCTCATCGCGGTGCAGTCGGTGCTCAGTCGCCTCTGGCTGCGGCACTACCGCTACGGGCCGGTCGAGTGGGTCTGGCGGATGGCCACCTGGCGTCGCGCCGTCCCGCTGCGGGGTGCTGCGCTGCCAGCCGCCTGAGCGCTGAGTCGCCCGGAACTGCGCGGTTTCGGCTCGGATTCGTGCAGTTCCGGGCGACTCAGCGGGGCGGAAGGGAGGCGGCGGCGACCGCGACCGTGTCCGCCGGTTCGCGTCCGAGCAGGGTTCGGAGGTCGTCGCCCGCGCCGTCGAGGAATCCGTGCCGGACGCCGGTGAAGATCGACATCAGCATGGCGGGCTGGAACGGCTTGAGTGCGGCCTCAGCCAGCTCCGTCCGCTGCTCGGCGAGGGAGACGGTGCGGTGTGGGACGGCCAGTCGGTCGGCCACCTGCGCGGCCGTGATCGGTTCGCCCACGAGGTCGTAGCCGCGACCGACGTGGTCCGACGGGGACATCGCGACGACGGCCGCGGCTTCAGCGAGGTCGGCTCGTGCGACGGCGGCGAGCGCCCCGTCGCCGAACGCCGAGCCGAGCGAGTCGCCCGACCAGGACAGGAGTGACCCGAACAGTTCGGCGTACAGGCCGTTCCGCAGGATCGTCCAGGACAGGCTGCTGCGCTGCAGCCGACGCTCGGTCCACCGGTGCGCGAGCGCGAACGCGAGGTGGTCTCCGGCCGAGGTGAGGCTCGTGTACACGACGTGCTGCACCCCGTCCCGCTCGGCCGCGGTGATCGCCGTCTCGTGTCGGGCGATCACGACGTCGTCCTCGGCTTCGCCCGCCGATACGAGGACGAGCGTGTCGACCCCGACGAAGGAGACGGTGTCGGGGTCGTCGAAGTCGATCCGTCGTGCGCCGCCCTGTCCGCTGCGGTTGCTCGCGAGCGGTGCAGCCCCACGGGTGGTGAGCGCATCGACGATCGCGCCGCCGAGTTGGCCGGTGGTTCCGGTGACGAGGATCATTTCAGGGCCTTTCGGTGTTCGGATTGATGACTCGGACGAGTCTGCGTCCCCTGTTCCGGCCCCACAAGAAGGCACTTCCATGTCACTCACGCACACCGCGGTAACCGCCGACCTCGAACCCTGCGGCACGGAGGACCACCCGGACTGCGGCATCCGGGACGTCCTCGACCGCATCGGAGACACCTGGTCGGTCCTCGTCGTCGTCGAGCTCGTGTCGGGTGACCGCCGGTTCCGCGAGCTCCAGCGGGCGATCGACGGGATCTCCCAGCGCATGCTGACGCTGACCCTCCGCCGCCTCGAACGCGACGGCCTCGTCGACCGGACCGTGTACCCGACGGTGCCCGCGCAGGTGTCCTATGCCCTCACCCCGTCCGGTGCGGGGCTCTCCCACCTGATCAAGACGCTCGCCGACTGGTCGCTCGAGCAACGGCCGGCGATCGCGGCGTCGCGTTCGGCGTACGACGCCGCCCACCCGGGGCACCGCATCCGGTGAGCACTGTCGCGTGACGCCCGTGCGGAGTAGCGTCGGCGCATGGAGCATCCGATCGTGCACGAACCCGACGATCCGTTCGTCGAACGCGTCAGGCGGATCTGCCTCGCCTACCCGGAGTCCGTCGAGACGTTCGGCCACGGACGCCCACGGTTCAAGGCGGGCAAGCGTGTGTTCGTGACCGTCGGGTCGGAGATGCGCATCCCGCACAGCATCACGTTCACGCCGGCCGAGGAGGAGCGCGGCGCCTGGCTCGAGGACGAGCGGTTCTGGTCGCCGAAGTACGACGGCCCGTCGGGCAAGCTCGCGTTCGACGCCGGTCTCGACGGCGAGAGCGCACGCACGCTCGACGACGTCGACTGGGCGCTCATCGCCGAGTTGATCGACACCTCGTACCGGCAGGTCGCCCTGCAGCGCCAGCTCCGCGCACTCGGCGCGCGCTGACCGGGGGCCGGCCCGGCCGCGGCAGCATCTCGGAAGGGCCGTGCGAGACTGGCGACCGGGGGAGCGTCATCGAGACGCATCGGAAGTGGGGAGCCATGAGCGACGGGGGCGCAGCCGGGGCATCGTCGGAGCGCGATGACGCCGAGGTGAGCGACGTCGGACCCGTCGTCGCGACCTCGACCGTGGCGACCTCGTCCGAGCCCGACGACGCGTTAACGGACCCGCAGTACCCCGCCGGCCGATCGCCGCGCGTCGCATTCCTGATCGCGTACCTCACCCGCTCCCTCGACCTCGCCGTCTCGGCCGTCCTGATCGTCGGCGTCGGGGGCGTCATCACTACCCTGTTCAACCTCATCGGCCAGGGTCTGCGTCCCGAAGCGCCCACCGGGTCGTACGGCCCGGACGCACCGATCGTGCTCGGCGGACCGTCGGAAGCGGAGCTCTGGTACCAGATGCTCGGCTCGCTCGGCGGGTGGATCCTCGTCGCCGTCGGCGTCATGCTCGTGATCGTCCAACCCGTGATGGAGGTCATCCGTCGTGTGACGCCCTCTCGCGGGCTCGCCTACCTGGGTGGCCTGACGGCGGTCGTGGGCGCCGGGATCGGCTTCGGCGTCCTCGTGATCTTCGGGATCTCGCCGTGGACGTGGCTGGGTGCCAACCTGGGATCGGCGCTCGCCTTCCTCCTCTTCGGGCTCATCGCCTACGGCATCCCCGTGCTGATGGTCGCCGCGGTCATCATGCTCCTCACGTTCGCCATCGGCCGCCGGCGGGTGCGGGTCGTGACCGCTGGGCTCGCCGGACTCGTCGTCGTCGCCGTGATCGTGGCGTCGACCGGCGCGTTCCGCCCGCCGCCCGCGCAGGAGGTGGCCGCGGCGCAGCGCTCCGAAGCCGTGGACGGCTTCACGCGGGCGCTCGCCGACATCGACGGGATCGCCGACATCGAGGTCGTCGGTCACGGTGCGACGGTGACGATGTCGCTCGACGCCGGCGTCGGGCAGGTGCTCGGCGCGGCAGACGCGGCGAAGCGGGCCGGCGAGGAGCTTGAGGGGATCGCGATCGTCGTGATCCAGCGGGAGGCCGACCCGACCTCGCTGGCCCAGCAACAGGATCCGCCGCGCGGTCCGTGGCGAGTACAGCTCGTGCCGAGCGATCAGAGCATCGACGAGCTCGCCGACGAACTGCAGCGGCTGATGCTGACGGAGCGGCTGCAGGTGTCGATCGCCGTCACGGAGGGGGCACCGCTCATCACCGTCTTCTCCATGGACACCCTTCCCGCTGCGGTCAGGGAACTCCGGGCGATCTACCCGGACGGCGCGCACTACCGCGTACCGGAACGCTTCTCCATGGCGGACGACCCGAGCGAGCTGAGCGTGCCGATGGTCGACGCCATCCTCGCCGTGGTCGAGGCCACCCCCGGCGTCGAGATCGAGGTGACGACGCAACCGAAGCTCTGGATCACCGACGTGACGCCTGAGCAGGGCGCCGCGATCGTCGCCATCCTGCAGGACCCGGCGCTTGCCGGGACGAGTCCCTCCGGATATCCGGTCGACTACTCGATCAACACCTCCGGTACCGACCAGGACGTCGAGGGCACCTTCGGCTGAGCCGCTGCCGGTAGCGTGAGGGGATGACCGCCGATCAGTCCTCCCGCCTCCAGTTCGGTGCCTTCGTGATGAACACAGGCTCCCACATGCAGCACGGCCTCTGGCGCCACCCGGACGCGAAGCAGCACACCTTCGACGACGTGAACCTCTGGGTCGACCTCGCGAAGACGCTCGAGCGGGGTCGGTTCGACACGATCTTCTTCGCCGACGTCGTCGGGGTCTACGGCGGCGCCGGGGCGTCCTTCGACGTGAACGCACGTGAGGGCATGCAGCTGCCGAGCAACGATCCGTCCATGCTGCTGTCGGCGTTGGCGATCAGCACCGAGCACCTGGGCCTCGCGTTCACCTCGTCGATCCTGCAGGAGCACCCGTTCACCTTCGCGCGGAAGATCTCGACGATCGACCACGCGTCCGGTGGGCGGGTCGGCTGGAACATCGTCACGAGCTTCCTCGAGAACGCCGCGCGCAACTACGGGCTCGACCGTCTCGTCGAGCACGACGAGCGGTACGCCTGGGCCGAGGAGTACGTGGCGGTCGTCGGCAAGCTCTGGGAGGGGTCGTGGGACGACGGCGCACTCCTCGCCGACAAGGCCAGCGGTGTCTTCGCCGACCCCACCAAGGTGCACCGGATCGACCACGTCGGCGAACGGTACCGTGTGGAAGGCCCGCACCTGTCGTCGCCGTCGCCGCAGCGCTCGCCGCTCCTGTTCCAGGCCGGCTCGTCCGGTGCGGGGAAGGCGTTCGCCGCGAACTACGCCGAGGTGCAGTTCATGATGGCGCCCAGCATCGAGGCGGCGCGCGCGTCCGCGGAGTCGACACGGGCGCTCGTCGCCGAGACCGGCCGCGACCCGCGCGACGTCAAGTTCTGGCAGGCGATGTCGTTCATCGTCGGCAGCACCGAGGAGGAGGCGAAGCGCATCGAGGCGGAGTACGACGAACTCCTGTCGGCCGACGCGTTCCTCGCGCACTCGAACCTCGGCACCGACCAGGCGACCGGGAAGCCGATCGACCCGGACACCCCGCTGAAGGACGTCGAGACCCAGGGCGGGCACAGCATGCTCGAGGCACTGAAGGCCCTCTCGCCGGATCGCGAGCCGACCGTGCGCGACCTCGCGAAGCTCACCGCGAAGCTGCGAGGCCGTGTGGTCGGCACGCCGGAGCAGATCGCCGACCACCTGGCCGAGTGGCGGGCGGCCGGGATCGACGGGATCAACGTCGCCAACTGGATGATTCCGCACTCCTACGAGGTCTTCGTCGACGAGGTCGTGCCGGTGCTGCAGGAGCGCGGTCTCGCCCAGCGCGAGTACGCGCCTGGCACGCTCCGCGAGAAGCTCTTCGGTGCGGAGCCCACCCTCCCGGAGACGCACCCGCTGCGCGCCTACCGCGGCGCCTTCGCCGGCCGCTGACCCCCGCCCGCTCGGCAGCAGGACATCCGCCCGAGAACCGGACGTTTCGACGTGGAATGTCCTGCTCTCGGGCGGATGTCCTGTTCTCGTGCCGCGGCGGCCTACTCCGGCTTGGCCGTGCCGACGGCCCAGACGAAGGGCGGCGGGGTGCCGTTGATGGACCAGTCGCCGACGATGCGCGTCTTGTAGATCACGGGGTTGTGCGACGCGACCGTGCGGGCGTTGCGCCAGTGGCGGTCGAGGGCGCTCGCGCGGCTGACGGCCGAGGCCCCGAGCGTGTTGAAGAGCAGCGTCGCGGCGCGTGGCACAAGCTCCGAGAGCACCACCTGCGCCTGGGCGGAGCGGATCTCGGCCTCGATGTTCGCCTGCAGGTCGTCCGCGGAATCCCGGTCGGCGGCCGTCTCCGACGCACGCTCGATCGCCGCGGCGACTCCGAGGACGGTCTGCTTCGCGACGAAGGCGATCGACGAGATCTCGCCGACGACCGCCTGGATCTGCCCGTCGTCTTTCACGAGCGGCGCGAGCCCGTGCGTGTAGACGCGGGTGCGCGCACGGATGTGCTCCCCGGCGTCGCGCTCGACCGCCGCCGCGATCCCCGCATGCACGGCGATGAGCACGTGCTGATAGAGCGCCGTCTGGTAGCGGAACCGGTCGGTGAAGGGGTGCAGCTGGTCGGCGTCGACGACGGCGTCCTCGAACACGATCGTCCCCGTGCCCGTGAGCTGCTGGCCGAAGCCGTCCCAGTCGTCGGCGATCGTCACACCCAGCTGGTTCGTGCGGACGAGCACGGTGACCTCGGTGTCGGGCTGCCCGTCGACGACCAGGCGCGCGGTGGCGTCCGTCCAGTCGGCGTAGATGCTGCCCGTCGTGTAGAACTTGCGGCCGTTCACGACGTAGCGGCCGTCGCGCTCGGTGACGACCGTTCCGGAGACGCCGAGTGCGCCGGAGCCGACCTCGCTCCAGGCGTTGCCGACGATCTCACCGGCGACGAAGCGCTCGAGCCAGGCGGTGCGTCGGTCGCTCGGGGCCGCGACCAGCTGGTCCTCGACGAGGGCGATGTGGCCGCGGAAGATCTGCGGGAGGTTCGAGTCCGCCGCCGCGAGCTCGATCAGGAGCTCGGTGAACTCCGGGAAGGTGAGTCCCGAACCGCCGAACTCGGCGGGGACCCGGAGTGCGCCGAATCCGGCGGCGGCGAGCTTCCGCACCTCGTCCCGCGGGAGCCGGTGCTCGAGTTCGCGCTTCACGGCGCCTGCCTGGATCTCGGCGAACAGTGGCAGGAGCAGCTCCCGGGCGGCCGCGAAGCCGACCGGGCGGGCGGTGGTGGAGGAGGTGGTGGCGGAGGTCATGTGGTTCCGTTCCGGAGGCGGCGGTGGGCTGGTCGTGTGGGGCCCTTCGACAAGCTCAGGGACCGGTGGAGGTGCTCAGGGACCAGACGAGCCCCTAGGTGTAGAGCGAGATCGGCTGCAGCTCGCCGTTCAGGTGGTTCGCACCGACCTCGAGCTTCTTGTAGTCGATCGGGTCGTGGAGGGAGTGCGTGCGCACGTTCCGCCAG
This sequence comes from Plantibacter sp. MDV22-iso1, assembly GCF_058408345.1. Taxonomy (NCBI): domain Bacteria; kingdom Bacillati; phylum Actinomycetota; class Actinomycetes; order Micrococcales; family Microbacteriaceae; genus Plantibacter; species Plantibacter sp. MDV22-iso1. Next base: position 615,055 of record NZ_JBZVDY010000002.1, on the reverse strand, counting down.
AACAGGTCGAGTCCCACGGAGGCCTTCGCCGAGCTGGACCCGGTGACCTCGAAGATGCGGTTCGCGACCTCGATGCCGAGCTCGGTGGAGACGACCTTGAGCTTGGCGATCTCGATGGCGATGGCACCACGGTCTTCCGCGGTCACCGCCGCTCCCCGCTCGATGATGCGGTCGAAGCGGGTGTTCGTGCGGTCGGCGAGCGCCTCGACGGCGGCGATCGACGACACGAACTCGCCGATGACGCGCTGCACGAACGGGTCGTCGCGGTACGTCTCGGCGTGGCTGAGGAACCAGGCGTTCTTCCGTGCCCGGACGAGTTCCGTGCCCTGCGCGAGCGCACCCTCCGCGATGCCGAGGTAGAGGTTCCCGAAGGCGAGCTGGATGCCGGGCGTCACGAGTGAGGAGAACGGTTCGTCGCCGACGGTGCCGAGAATGTCCGCCTGCTCGACGAGCACGTCCTCGAACCGCACGGACCCCGAGGCGGAGAGCCGCTGGCCGAGCGCGTCCCAGTCGCCGAGGTAGGTGATTCCCGCTCGGTCGTGGTCGAGGACGAACTGGAAGATCGTGCCGTCGTGGTCGCCGCCGCGGACGACCGCGTTGACGAGGATGACGTCGCCGGCGGAGGCGCCCGTCGAGAACCGCTTGAGCCCCTTGAGGCGGAACGCGTCGCCGTCTTGCGTGAGCGAGAGGTCGGGGTCCGTCGGGTTCACGGAGTCGCCCCAGATCCACCGGCCCTCCACGGTCTTGCGGTGCCACTCGGCCTGCGTGGACGGGTCGGCGGTGAAGCCGATGTTGCCCGCGTTGATGTAGTGGTAGGCGAGCAGCTGGCCGATGGACGCGTCGACGCGCGACAGGATGCGGACGACCCGGAAGGCGCTCTCCCAGTGGCCGCCACCGCCGCCGAACTCGGCGGGGTCGAGCAGGTTGACGAGGCCCGACTCGCGGAGGAGGTCGAGCTCGGTGGTGGGGTCGAGGTTCGCGCGGTCGCGGTCGAGGACGTCGACGGCGAGCTTGGTGGCGACCTCGGTGGCGACGGCGTCCCAGTGTGCGAGCTCGGCGTCGTCGGCGGTGCCGGACCAGTGGGTGCGCCTCTCAAGGACCGGCTGCCCGGTCACTGAGCCGGTCGAAGTGCTGATCGTGTCGGTGCTCATGCGGAGGCTCCTTCGGTGGCGTAGACGTTGTCGTCTGCCGCGTCGGCGTCGGCGTTGTCGGTGTCGAAGAGGGACGGTGCGGTGTCGTCGGCGGCGGACGGCTGCCCGACGTACGCACCGCGGTACCGGTGGGCCGGGTGCCACTCGGGCACGACGGGGGAGCCGGTGCCGTTCAGGCGGCCGCGGAGGGTCCCCTCCGGGTACTCGTCCCAGACCCGACCACGGCGACGCAGCTCGGGCACGAGCAGGTCGACGACGGCCTCGAAGGTGCCGGGCGTGATGACGTAGGCGAGGTTGAAGCCGTCGGTGCCGGCGACGTCGATCCAGCGCTCGATCTCGTCCGCGACCGTTGCGGCACTGCCGACGAACACGGGACCGATGCCGCCGATGCCGATGTAGTGGGCGATGTCGCGCGGTGTCCACTCGCGTTCCGGGTCGGCGAGCGTGAAGATCGCGAGTGCCGAGCGGGCTGCGTCGGTGTCGACGTACTTGAGCGGCTTGTCGGGGTCGAAGGACGAGAGGTCGAGGCCCGACCAGCCGCCGTAGAGGGTGAGGGCGCCGTCGAGCGAGATGTACTGCTGGTACTCCTCGTACTTGGCCTGCGCCTCCTCGTCGGTCTCGGCGACGATCGCCGTGGCGAGGGTGAGGATCTTCACGCTGTCGCGCGGGCGTCCGAGGGCCTCGGCGCGGTCGCGGATGTCGTCGGTCGTCTTGCGCGTCAGCTCCGGGACGAGCCCGTTGATGAACACCGCCTCACCGTGCGTGGCCGCGAACTGGCGACCGCGGGCCGAGGCGCCGGCCTGGAAGATGACGGGCGTGCGCTGCGGCGACGGCTCCGAGAGGTGGATGCCGGGCACCTGGAAGTGCTCGCCCCGGTGGTTGATGGGGTGCACCTTGGTGGGGTCGGTGTAGACGCCGTTCTCCCGGTCGATGACGACCGCGTCGTCCTCCCAGGAGCCCTCCCACAGCTTGTAGGTGACGTCGAGGAACTCCTCGCCGATGCCGTACCGGTCGTCATGCTTGATCTGGGTGGTGAGGCCGAGGTTGCGGGCGGCGGAGTCGAGGTAGGAGGTGACGACGTTCCAGCCAACGCGACCCTTCGTGAAGTGGTCGAGCGTCGAGAAGCGGCGGGCGAGGGCGTACGGCAGCTCGTAGGTGGAGGCGACGGTGACACCGAAGCCGAGGTGCTCGGTCGCCTTCGCCATGGCCGACACCTGGACGATCGGATCGCCGACGGGCAGCTGCGCCGAGTCGATGAGCGCGGGCGCGGAGGAATGACGGTAGACGTCGTAGATGCCGACGACGTCCGCGATGAACAGGGCGTCGAAGGTGCCGCGCTCGAGGAGCTTGGCGAGGTCGATCCAGTAGTCGATGTCGTTGTAGCGGTGCGCCTGATTGTCAGGATGCTTCCACAGGCCGGGTGCCTGATGGGTCACGCAGCTCATGTCGAACGCGTTGAGGATGATGCGCTTGCTCACAGGGATACCACCGGGTCGTCTCGTCGAGGCTGGGTCCGACGGCGATCACGGCGCCGTCCAGCACGACGGTACTCGGGGGCTCGGGTGCTCGCGAGGGGCCCGAAACAGAGCGTCACATGGGCCGCCGAGCCTCCGTTCCTCACGGTTCGTTCCTAGAGTTACTTTACCTCACGTAAGCTAAAGTAACTCGCATGAGACCCAGTGCACGGAACGAGATCCTCGATGCGGCCGTCCGCGTCGTCGACGCCTCCGGAGAGGCCGACATCACCTACGAGGCGGTGGCGCAGGAGGTCGGTCTGACGAAGGCCGGGCTGCGCTACCACTTCCCCTCACGGGACGCGATGATGATCGCGGTGATCGAGCACGTCGTCGCCCGCTGGCAGCGCGAGCTCGTGGAGGAGTTGGGGGCGCCGCTCGAGACGTCGACGCTCGAGGAGCGGGTGCGGGCCTTCGTCGCCTTCGCGGGGGAGGGCGGGGCGAGCCAGGGCGAGTTCGTCGTCTTCGCCGAGGCGGTCAGGCGTCCCGAACTCGCCGCTCCCTGGCTCGAGTACCTTCGCACCTGGTTCGGGTTCGGTGAGGACACCGATTCGACCTCCCTCCTGCTCGTCTGGTTGGCGGCGAACGGTCTCTGGATCGCCGAGGCGACCGGCATCCTCGACGTCGGCCGCGACCAGCGCGCCGACCTCGTCTCGCGACTCCTGGCCCTCGCTGGAGGTGAACCCCGATGAAGAAGTGGCTGATCCTCTCCGCCGCCATCCTGCTGGAGGTCACGGCGACCCTCTCGCTCCGTGGCGCCATCGAGAACCCCTGGTGGTCGATCCTCGCGGTGGCCGGATACGCGGGCGCGTTCGTCGCCCTGTCGCTCCTGCTCCGGATGGGGGTGCCGATCGGGGTGGTCTACGGCATCTGGGCTGCGGCCGGCGTCGCGCTCACCGCGGTGCTCGCGTCGCTCGTGTTCGGCGAGCAGTTCACCTTGATGATCGGGCTCGGCATCGCGATCGTGATCGCCGGCGTCGTGCTCGTGGAGACGGGCCACGCCCCGGAGTCACCGAAGCCGGGCGCGACGAACGAGGAGGTCGGCGCATGACCTGGTTGCTCCTGGCCGGTGCCATCGTCACCGAGGTCGCGGCGACGCTCTCCCTGCGCGCCTCGGAAGGCCTGCGGAAGAAGCGGTGGATCGCTCCCGTCGCCGTGTTCTACGTGACCGCCTTCGGGTTGCTGACCATCGCGCTCGCGAACGGGATGCCCGTCGGGATCGCCTACGGAATCTGGGCCGCCTGCGGGGTCGCCCTCACGGCCATCAGTGCGCGCGTGCTCTTCAAGGAGAAGCTGACGCCGAAGATGATCGTCGGCATCGGCCTGATCGCGGTCGGTGTGCTCGTCATCGAGCTCGGTTCGCAGGCGCACTGACCCACGCGGATCGTCGCCCCACACCCACTCTCCATCCGAAAGGAAACGCGTGTTCACCATTGCTCCCGCCTCGCCCGCCGACCTCGAGGAGGCCGCGGCCGTGCTCGCGACCGCCTTCCGACAGGACACGGTCACCTCGACGCTCGTCTCCGGTTCCGACCGTGAGCGTCGGCTCGCCCTCCTCTTCGAGGCGATGCTGTGCTCTGGTGCGGCGTCGAGTGGCCGCGTCGACCTCGCTCGCCGGGACGCCGACGGCGTCGTCCTCGGTGTCGCCGTCTGGGAGACGCCGGAGGCCCGCCACTCCGTGCTCGACCAGGTGCGGCAGCTGCCGAGGTTCGCCCGTGCGCTGGGACTGCGCGGACTTCCGCGAGCCATGCGCCTACAGCGGACACTCGAGCTGCACCGTCCGGTCGAACCGCACTGGTACCTCGCGCAGATCGGCGTCGGCGACGGCGCTCGCGGGGCCGGTGTCGGGGGTGCGCTCCTCGAGTCACGCCTGCGCGCCATCGACGCCGACGGCCTCCCCGTGTACCTGGAGTCGTCGAACGAGCGCAACCGCGCGCTGTATCGGCGAAGCGGATTCCGGAGTATCGCCTCGATCATGGGGATCCCGGGCGTGACGCCGGCTGCGATGTGGCGGGAGGTCGCACGGTCCGCTCCAACGTCGACCGTCCCGGCTTCGACGGACAGGCGGGCGTCGGCGGTCGTTGACCCTGGACTCCAGTCGCCGGCCTGACCATGGCCTGACGGGGTGGGGACCGGTACCCATTGAACGGATGTCGGCTCTGCGGCATCCTCGTCTTGGGCGATACCGCTCGTGACCGACAGCCTTGGGGGGCTCCTGTGGACAGCAACGTGCTCGCGATCATCGCCATTCTCGTCCTGCTCGCCATCGTCGGGCTGGGGGTGTTGAAGGGACTCGGCCGCCGGAAGCTGCGCGAGACGGCGACGAACCGTCGCGCCACCAAGGTGCCGGAGATGCTGCAGGAGTTCGGGCGCTCGGTCGTCCTCGGCACGGACCCCGCCGGTGCGACCGCGCTCATCGAGGGGCTGCCGAAGCGCAAGGCCAAGTCGTTGCGGCCCGGCGTGTGGGGCATCGACTACGTCGCCAAAGACGACGTCACGATCGAGGTCCAGTCGACAGGCGCAGGTTCCGAGGTGGTGGTGACGTCGCTCACCGAGTACCTCGGCTTCCCGCAGGGCCTCGACGGCTGGCAGCGCTTCGCCACGCAGCTGGAGGAGGCCGCGAAGGCGCAGGGTGTCCCGGTGCAACGTGGTGCTCGGGCGTTCCAGTACCTGCCGGCACCCGCGAACACCCTCGACAAGGCGCGCTGGTTGCTCGCCAAGGTCGTCGCTCAGTGACGACACCTGAGCTCGCCACGGGCGGTCGGACCTCGTCCGGTCCCTGAGCTTGTCGAAGGGCCCGCCGACCGCCCGCTCGCCTACAGGTTCCCGAGATAGGCCAGGCGCTCGCCGCCGAGCTCGATCGCCAGCGCCCGCTGCCGCTTCACCCGTCGCCATCGCACGATGAAGAGCACCGTCCCGATGGCCGTGAGCGCGAGACTGATGCCGAGCATGATCGGTCCGGTCGCGCCCAGCTCCTCCGGGTCGATGGAGAGCAGTGCCCCGGCGAGGACCCCGACGCCACCGACGCAGGTGCCGAAGTATGCTCCGGCCGCGAACAGGCGTGACGCGGGGATCGGGCCGAGGAAGTGCTGCAGCAGCACGGGCGGGAGTCCGCGGCGGCGTTGTTCCGGCCCGCGCCGCTCGAGCCATTCGAGGGAGAACCGCTGGGCGACGTGGATCTCCCTCGCCCGCGCGATGCCGCCGACGATCCACGCGACGAACGCGAGCAGTGCCGAGCCGACCACGGCGACGGCGACGAGCGCGTTCGCATCGGACGGCAGGAGGCTGTCGATGACCCCTTCGGCGATGGCCGCCCCGAAGATCGCGAGCAGGCCGACGCCGGCGAGCCCGATGAGGATCCAGTCGCAGACCTTCCGGAGGGTGCGTGGGCCAACCGTCTCCGGGATCGGTTGCAGGTGGACGACCTCGTCGTCGTCCGCGAGCCAGGAGCGGACCCGCGCCCGATCCTGTGGCGGAATCCACGATGGCAACTCGCGTCCGTCGTCCGGACCGACGCGCTCCGCATCCCGATTGCCGAGCGCCCCATTCCGGTCACCGAGCTTGTCGAGGTGCACCCGGTCGACGATCTGCTCGGCGGCCAGCCGGGCCGGGTCGTCCGGTCGACGGAACCGGTCGTCGTCCGTGTCGTCGTCGACCGCCGTCGCCTCGTCCTCGTCAGCGATGATCGACCCGTACTGCGGCGCAGGCGGCACCAGGGGAGTCGGGTTCGGGGCATCAGGCGCCGCCGGAGCGATGTCCTGATGCGCGCGCACGACGTCCTCCACTGCGCCCTGGGCGGCCCGCATCGCTTCGTCCCGGATGCTCCGGCCGAGCGGCCCTGCGGCCTGGACCACCGCTTCGAGCAGTTTCACGTCGCCGGTGGACTCCGCAGCGGCGATGCAGTCGGCGATGAACCCGCGTCGACCGATCATCACGTCCGAGCCCTTCCCGGCGAGTGAGCGGGAGATGCGTTCCCGGCCGACGTCGAGTGGATCCTGGCCGGTGTCGTCGGGGATGCCGCTGCCGGCGATGAGTGCGACGAGCGGCACGAGATCGGAGGTGGGGAGGCTGCGGAGCCACCCGCCGTTCACGATGATGCGGGCTCGGGCTCCGGTGTCGGTCGTGAGTCGCAGGCTAAGGGCGGGCGTGGTGGCGGCGGGATTGCGGGTGAGGAGTTCGCCGCTCACGATCGAGCGCAACGGGACCGTCTCGCCCCGGAAGAGCGCGGTGCCGCGGCCGACGTCGACGCCGACCGGGCGGAAGGCGGTCCGAAGGTAGGACAGGCAGATGCCGGCGGTGATGACGAAGAAGACCGGGATGACGATGAGTGCTGTGCGCGCGATGTCGAAGATGCCGTCGATGACGCTGCCGGTGATCCAGCCGAGGACGCCGCCGAGGATGCCCGACAGGATCACGATGAGGACGAGGTTCGCCTGCACGGGCGGTCGGCCGATCATCGTGAAGCCGTCGTTCGTCGGTCCTGGTGCTGCGCTCACGTCGTCCTCTCGGCAGGTGGTCGCATCGACTGTTCCACGTCGGCGCCCGTCGTGTCGATGGGGAGCCCCTCCGTGGTCTCCGAGCCGTACTCGCCCCTGAGTCACCTCTTCCGGTCCCTGACCCACCTTCCCCGGTCCCTGAGCCTGTCGAGGGGGCGTGACCCTCCCCGGTCCCTGAGCTTGTCGAAGGGCGATTCGCGTCTTCGGCTTCCGTGTTGTAGGCTCTACTTCGGCCTGCCGAGCCGAAGTTCTCTTCTCTCAGCAAGCAATGCGCCCGTAGCTCAACGGATAGAGCATCTGACTACGGATCAGAAGGTTGGGGGTTCGAATCCCTTCGGGCGCACATTTTGAAAAAGCGGTCCACTTCGGTGGGCCGTTTTTTTGCCTGGTTAGCGGGCATTTCCCCGCTCTCCTCACCTCTCCAACCTGTGATGCCCCTCCTGCACTGGGCCATGGAGGAGTGTCGGGTGAGTCAGGACGCGGCCTAGGTGTTTCTCGAACCGGCGCGAGAGTCCGTCAAGCGTTACCCTTCCGCTGAGGGTGAGCTACTTCTTAAGCGACTTGAAGCTCGGTTCGCAGGATCCTAAGAGATCCGTCGCAGACGATCCGGTTGAACGCAGGGCGCGAAAGTCCCTACAGTTTGTCGGCTGACTTCGAATGCCGGTACTAGGACGCTGAAAGAGTGCATGAGACAGGTTGAGAATAGCGACGGTCAACTCTCGACATCGATACTCCGCCAGCTCTCGATCAGCTTCAAACTGTCATTGACTCGTGTGATCCCGCGGCGCGCTGGTCGAAGCGCTCGTCGGAGGGGAACCGAGATGACCTCTGCGGGCTTCATCTTCGTGAGCAGGTCCTCGAGTTGCACACGTACCGAGCCGATCCCTGCTAGTTGCCTGGTCATCTCGTTGTAGCCAACTGCGATGCCGGTGTTGTCCGGAAGCAAGTCAACAGCAATGCGTCGCAACCGCCGCATGTCGACGTCCAGCGCCTTGGTCGTGTTGAACATATTTTCACCAGACTCGCTCAACTGTTGGGCTGGATCCTCGAAGGCCGCCGCGGTGTGCCGGCCCCACGCCTGCAGCTGTTGCGGCGTCGCATTTGGAGCTTGGTTTGCCGACCTGGCGGCCGTTCCCAGGGACTCGATGGCGGGAGTGATGGATTCTGCGTCCAAGGTGAGCTGAGAGATGTTGAGTTGTATCGACTCCATTAGCTCGGCGAGACCGGGATCGTCGTCATCGTCTCCCGAGTCCTCTTCGTCTGCTCCACCTTTTGTGCCTGAGGCGGCAATATCAGATTCATCGAGGGCGGCAAGCTTCGACTCCGCTGCCGCGTAGGACTTCACGAACCGATCGGCGAGACGCGCCATCGTTCTCTTCCAAGCGGCGGTGCCCGCGTCCGCGAGGACGGCCTCTTCGATGACTTCCCACTGTCGAGCGGCGGCCTCGCGAACAATATCGTCGCTGGAGTGCTTGTTGAAGATGGCAGGCGCGTCGATGAGGAGTACCGGCAGAAGTAGTTCCTTCACGCCCAAGGCGCTCGCGTTAGTTTGAAACTGGTTGAACTCCATGCGACAATTTTCGCTGTCGAGATAACTAGCGCTTAGGAGTGGAATAAATACCGAGGCGCCTAGAATCTTTGTCTCAAGTTTGTCCTCCCAGATATCACCCCATTCGATGTCCTCCTGGTCCAAGAAGGTGCTCACCTTCCTGCCGGATTTGGCATATATGAAGTGGCTGAGTAGGTTCTTGAATGGCCGGACCATCTGGTAAGCGTTGTCGTCCGCACGCGAGTAGCTCAGGAATATCGTGATTTCGCCGTCTCCGGACGGACCGGACGGCATGTCTCGAGGGGGGTGCAGGGGCCGGCCGGCGGATGCAGAAGCAGGCTTCTTGGACTTACTCCGCTTGTTGTTATTGCTCACCGTTCCCCCATACAGATGAATTGAATTCATCTGAGGGTACCTGAGATGGTCCGGGTAATGAAGGTGTGGCACTCGAGCTGTTCGCCGGTTGACGTGAATATGCGCGCGGAGGTGCAGATACTCTTCGAACATCGCGTAAAACAACGCGCAGTTGCTGCGATGGGTTGCCGATGTTGTCTGCACGAGAAGCGAATGGAATCGCGTGAAACGTCCGGTTCTCGGGCGTTCGTCCTGTTCTCGTGCGACGGCCCCGAGCCGCTACGCCCGGCAGCTGCCCAGCGTGCCCGCGAGTGCCCGGCGGTCGGCGTCGTCGACCGTGAGGTCGTACGCCATCAGCACGAGCACGAACCGCGCCGCGTACTCGCAGTGGGAGGCGACCGCGGGCGGCATCCAATCGCCGGGGCCGGAGTCCGACTTCGAGGAGTTCGTCGCGCCGTCGACGGCCTGCAGGTTGATCGGGTCGTTCGCGAACTGCTCCCGCTGCTGCTCCGTCCACGTGTTCCCGCCGTGACGCCAACCCCACGCGAGCGGCACGACGTGGTCGATCTGCACGAGCTGACTCGACCGCTCACCGCGCTGGAAGTCGATCGTCGACCCCGTGTAGAGGTCGTGCAGAACGCCGGTGAGGACGACGCAGTCGCGGGTCCCCGCCTTGAAGGTGACGTCGACGAGGTCGCGCGCCAGCACGTCGTTGCGGGTGTCGCAGCCGTTGCGGTCGATGTCCGCCCAGCGCTGGCCGAACCGGTCCCGGTCGTAGCCGGTGGCCACCTGGGTGGCGGTGTCGACGTCGGCCAGCGCGTCTTCGACTGCGGCGGCCGAGACGACCAACTGCCCGGACGCGTCCACGACGGCGAAGCCGGCGGCCTCGAGCGATGCCCGTGCGCTCGGGCTGACCGCCGCGGGCGTGGGTGCGAGCGACGTCGGCGCTGGTGACCCCGGCTCGCCGAACACGATCCCGCCGTCGACCTGCGTCGCGACAAGCACCACGACGGCTGCAAGGAGCGCGACGAGCAACGCCAAGGGAGTCTTCTTCATGCTGGGTGCTCTCCTCGGGGTCTGCTCCACCAGCGTAGAGGCGGGCGCCGACACGAGGTCGCCGGACGTCAGCCCCGGTAGACGTCGCTCCGATGGCCGAGCGTGATGACGACCACGAGGAGCACACCGTCATCGATCGTGTACACGATCCGATACCTGCCCACCCTGACACGGAAGCCGGGGCGTCCTTGCAACGCCGTGGCACTCGGCGCGCGCGGGTTCTCCCCAAGCAGAGCGATTGCGGCCCGGATGCGTCGCTGGTCCTGATGATCGATCCTGCGGAGCGCCTTGATCGCGGCCGGCCGCAGCTCGATGTCGTATCGACTCATTCCCAGCCGAGGTCGGCCTTCGCCTGCGCCCACGGGATGCTGTCGCCCTCCTCGGCCATCGCCGCGTCGAAGGCACGGGCGTCCTCGGCGTCTTCGAGCGCCTCCATCATCCGGTCGTACTGTTCGGGACTGATGATGACGGCCTCTGCGCGCCCGCGTCGCTCCACGAAGACGGCTTCGGTGTGGGATCGCGCGATGAGTTCGGAGAACTTCGCGCGAGCCTCGGTGACGTTGATCCGGGACATATCGCAAGTGTACGTTTTGGGCCTCCGTCTGTACATGAGGGGGTGGCCGAGGTGTGGTTCGACGGCTTCAGAGGAGCCTAGACAAAGGTGTACCGACGACCGAGCGCGCTCTCCACAGGGGTGCCCTTCGACAAGCTCAGGGACCGGCGGAAGTGATCGGGGAGCGGACGGGGTGGCAGCCCTTCGACAGGCTCAGGGACCGGACTGATGCGGCCACCGAAGGACGTCCGTCCCTGCCGCTTCGGACGAGAGCGGGATAGGGTCGAGCAGACACAGGGTGCCCCACAACGGGCGCCCGCGATCAAGGAGGATCACGTGTCAGGTAACAGAGCTGTCGCCTACAAAGCAGCGGGTGTCGTCGAGGTCATCGACATCGACTACCCCACCTTCGAACTCAAGGACGGACCGGGGGTGAACCCGGCCAACGTCGGCCGGAAAGTCCCGCACGGCGCCATCCTCAAGACCGTCGCGACCAACATCTGCGGCTCCGACCAACACATGGTCCGCGGCCGCACCACGGCACCGCCGAACCTCGTCCTCGGACACGAGATCACCGGCGAGGTGGTCGAGGTCGGACCGGACGTCGAGTTCATCAAGGTCGGCGACATCGTCTCGGTGCCCTTCAACATCGCCTGCGGCCGCTGTCGCAACTGCAAGGAGCGCAAGACCGGCATCTGTCTCAACGTGAACCCCGACCGCCCGGGCAGCGCCTACGGCTACGTCGACATGGGCGGCTGGGTCGGCGGCCAGGCCGAGTACGTCCTCGTGCCCTACGCCGACTGGAACCTCTTGAAGTTCCCGGACCGCGACCAGGCGCTCGAGAAGATCATGGACCTCACGATGCTCTCCGACATCTTCCCGACCGGCTTCCACGGTGCGGTGACGGCGGGCGTCGGCGTCGGCTCCACCGTCTACGTGGCGGGCGCAGGCCCGGTCGGCCTCGCCGCAGCGACCGGGGCCATGCTCCTCGGCGCCGCTGCAGTCATCGTCGGCGACATGAACGCCGACCGGTTGGCGCAGGCGCGGAGCTTCGGTTGCGAGACCGTCGACCTCACCAAGGGTGAGCCGGGGGAGCAGATCGAACAGATCCTCGGCGTCCCGGAGGTCGACTGCGCGGTCGACGCCGTCGGGTTCGAGGCTCGTGGTCACGGTGGCGACGCGGGTCACGAAGCCCCGGCGACGGTGCTCAACTCCCTCATGGACATCACGGCGGCCGGCGGTGCGCTCGGCATCCCGGGACTCTACGTGACGGGTGACCCGGGTGGCATCGACGAGGCAGCGAAGAAGGGTGCGCTCTCGCTGAGTCTCGGCACCGGCTGGGCGAAGTCGCTGTCGTTCACCACCGGTCAGTGCCCGGTGATGAAGTACAACCACGGCCTCATGATGGCGATCCTGCACGACAAGGTGCACATCGCGAAGAACGTCAACGCGACCGCGATCACCCTCGACGACGCCCCGCGCGGGTACGCGGAGTTCGATGCGGGGGCTGCGCAGAAGTTCGTCCTCAACCCGAACGGGTATCTGGACGCCGCGTAGGAGGCACGGGGACATCACCGAGAGCGCCCGTTGCGTCGTCTGGAGAGCTCCAGGACGACGGAACGGGCGCTTTCGGCTGCCCTTCGACAAGCTCAGGGACCGAGAAGAAGTGGCGCAGGGGCCGAGAAGAAGTGGTGCAGGGACCGGGTGGAGTGGCGCAGGGACCGGGGGTTCCGACTACTGAGTTTTCGCCCGAACGCCTGCCGCAGGGCATCCGGAACGGCGTTGTCTGACGAACTGCTGAGTGAACCGTGAGATTCCCTCCTCTCGGTCCGTCTCTCCAATGACGCGGGAAACCGACGGGGCCCTGGGGCCCGTCCCGCGACGAAGAGACCCCCACTCGCACAAGGACGGCCATGCAACACTCCTTCCTCGCATCCGAATCAGATCCGGAGAGCGACTCGGACACCAGCCCGCTGCTCGGCAGCGCGAGCAGTACGGCGTCGACGGTTCCGGTCCGCAAGGTCACGGTCAGTGGCGACGACCCGGCCACCGCCCGGCAGAACTACGAGCGCGCCTACGACGGCAGCCGCTTCACCGTCACCCGTGGCACCGAGCCGTTCTCGTTCCAGTGGGTGTCGATCGGCGACGACCGTGTCTCGCTCCGCACCGCGACGATGACCGGACACGTCACCGGTGAGACCCCGGGCCTCACGGATTACGTGGTCTCGTGGGTCACGACCGGCGGCGGCTGGATCGTGCGTCGCGACGGCCAACGGATGGAGATCCCGCGACACCCGTTCGTCCTCCCGTTCCACCGGCCGTACACGGTGCACCTCACCCCGCACCGGCAAAACTCCGTGCTCTTCTCCGCACCGTACCTCGAAGACATCGCGACCGAGATCCACGCCGGCCCGAGTCAACAGGTGTCCTTCGATCTCGAGGCGACGCCGACACCCGAGGCGATCGAGCGCTGGCGGGTGGCGCTGAACGCCTCCACGCCGGTGCTCACCGACGAGACGGCGCCTCCGCTGCTCCGTATGAACGCCCAACGACCGCTCGCCCTCGCGCTGCTCCAGCTCGCACCGTGGGCGGTGGTCGACCTGCCGGAGCCGCTCCGCGAGCCTTCGATGGCGCGCACGCGCCTCGCGGTCGAGTACCTGCACCATCACGCGGCGGAGCCCATCACGCCCGCCGACGCGGCGAAGGCGGCCGGGCTGCACACGAGGACGCTGCAGCTCCACTGCCGTCGCGAACTCGGCATGTCGCCCACCGCCTACCTGCGCGACATCCGCCTCGACCGCACCCGTCGCGAGCTCGCCGAGAGCTCGCCGCAGGAGACGACGGTCGGTGAGGTCGCGAAGCGGTGGGGCTTCGTCCACCTCGGACGCTTCGCCTCGGCCTACCGGAACCGCTTCGGCGAGGGCCCGAGCCAGACCCTGCGCGGCTGACGCCCGTCGCCGGATATCCAAAAAATGAGTGCTTCCGGAAAAGTTCGAGACGGACCGTGAGATTCGGGCGTGACGCGCAGTCTCATAGATGTCGCCCGCAACACGGGCACCGCCGCCGGACACCCGGAGCGTGAACCAGCACCACCAGACACCGAAGGAGCAACACCATGTCGAACACCACCGACACCGCGAACCACGCCGCAACGACCTCCACGGGCAAGAACGTCATCGCCGATGGCGTCGTCCAGAAGGTCGCCGGCATCGCAGCCCGCGAGGTCCCCGGCGTGCACGACCTCGGTGGCGGAGCGGCTCGCGCCATCGGCGCCATCCGCAACGCCATCAACGCTCAGGACCGCGGTCAGGGCGTCTCGGTCGAGGTCGGCGAGAAGCAGGTCGCCGCTGACATCGTGATCGTCGCCGAGTATCCCGTCGACCTCCAGCGCGTCGCAGACGACGTCCGTCGCAGCGTCACCGACGCGATCTCGAACGTCGTCGGCATGGACGTCACCGAGGTCAACGTGACCGTCGCCGACGTCCACATCCCGTCGGACGACGACAACGACGCTGACGAGAGCCGCGTCCAGTGACCACGACCGATCGCGGCATCCTCGTCGGTGCCGTCCTGGCGCTGGCGGCCGTCGCCTTCGGGTTCTGGAGCATGATCCTCGTCGCGCTGTTCATGCTGATCGGATTCGGCATCGGACGCGTGCTCGAGGGCAAGCTCGACCTGCGCGGTGTCGCCGACGCGCTCCGCGGGCGGCGGTCGTCGTGACCGCGGCGGTGACGGCCGAACAGGCCGTGCATGGTCGCAACACGATCAGCTCCCGCGCCGTGCGTCGCGTCGTGTCTGCCGTCACCGCGGAGGAACTCGGTGTGCGGGCGTCGGAGGTCTCGGTCGAGCTCTCCGACGCCCAGGGGGCCCTCACGGTCACCGCGAGCACGCCCATCCACGTGTCGCCGCTCGGCGCCGGATCCCGGACCTCGGGAACCGTCCTCGAACGCCTGGCACGCGCACAGACCAGCATCCGAGAGCGGTGCCTGGACCTGACCGGGTCGACGATCGGACGCGTCGACCTCCATATCACGGGCGCGAAGCTCGAAGAACGAAGGAGGGTGTTGTGAGCACCCCAGCCCTGTACCGCCGCGCGGTGCGTCGCGAGACCCACTCGCCGCGGTCGACGCTCGCGATCACGATCGCGATCATCCTCGCGCTCGTGCTCGCCTGGCTCGGCACCGAGTCGGTCCTGGCCGCGATCGGGCAGCCGGCGCTCCTCGTCGCACCGAAGGACATCGTCACCGCGGTGCTGACCGCGGCGACCGCCCCGGCCCCACTCCTCGTCGCCATCGGCGCGGTCGCGGCGATCGTCGGCCTCGTGCTGATCGTCCTGTCGCTGGCTCCCGCCCGCCAAGGGCGTCGCGGGTCGATCGCCGAGCGCACGGCGGCGGTCGTGGACGACCGGGTGATCGCGCAGTCGCTCGCCCGCGTCGCCTCGTACGCCGGTGACATCGACCCCTCGCAGGTGAGTGTCAGCGTCGGCGCCAGGAGCGCCCGCGTCGACGTCACGCCGACGAGCGGCCGACGCGTCGACCAGCGCGAGATCCAGCAGGCCGTGGACGCGGAGGTCGCGTCATACGACTACCGGCCGGCGCTCCGCGCCAAGGTCCGCGTGAGCAGCAAGGGAACGGTGGCCTGATGAACTCCACGAATCGCTTCCTCAACCGGTTCTTCATCTTCGTGGTCGGACTCGTCGTCCTCGCGGCCGGCGCGGCCCTGTCCGTGGGTGCGCTCCTGCCTGACGTGCAGCGGACGATCAGCGAGAACGCCGAGCGGGCCGTCGGACCGACGAACGACACCATCGACGCCCAGCCGTGGATCCTGTGGGTCGCGGCGGTCGTCGCCCTGCTGCTCATCCTCGTCATCCTCTGGTTCGTGTTCCGGCAGGGCCGCGGGCACACCGGAACGCTGCTGCAGGTCGACGAGCAACGGACGAAGGACACGCCGACCGGTGGTCGCGTCGTGCTCGACGTGAAGGTCGCAGAGCAGGTCCTCGAAGAGGCGATCGGGCGCAACCCCGACGTGGTCTCCGTCGACATCACCGGCTTCCGGATCCGCAAGCAGTCCACGCTGCGACTCACCGCACACGCTCGTCGCGGCGCCTCGCCCGTCCAGTTGCGGCGCGATATCGAGGCGGCCGTCCACGAGTGGGACGGCGTCCTCGGGACCTCCACCCCGGTGGTCATCCAGATCGTCAGCGGGCTGCGCACACGGCTCGCCAGCACGAACCGGGTCGTCTGACCCGACACCCCGCGGTGCCGCCGCGGCACCCGAACCGACAGCAGTAGGACCGATGCACCGCCGACGCGGTGCGAGGAGGATCGCATGAGCGACGACACGAAGCACCCGGACCAGCACCACATCCCCACCCCGGCCGAGGTCCGGGCGGAGCACCCGACGGTGCTCGTGCCCGCGCATCCCGATGACGAGGTCCGTCGCATCGAGTCGCACGACGGCGAGCACGCGGGTGGGACCGCGGCCGCTCCTGTGGTCGCGCCGGCGAACGGGGCTGTCGCTGGTCCGGAGACCGCTGAACCGGCCGTGGCCGACTCGGTCTCCGCCGAGACGCCGACGGTGTCGGTGTCGGAGTCGGCGGCTCCGCCGGAAGCGGCGGACGTACCGGTGGTCGAGCTCGACTCCGGCCGGCGACGTGAGCAGGAGGCCGACGAACTCGCCCAGGTCATCGCCACGACGGCCGAGACGGTCCCCGGCGTGCACGCCCTCGGTTCCCCGACGGCCCGCGCCATCGACAGCGCCCGCACCCGCCTGCTCGGTCGCACCGCCGTCCCCGGCGTCAACGTCCTGGCCGACGAGGACGTGCTGAACGTCGACGTCTCACTGGTGGCCGAGTACCCGGCCAGCATCGACGAGCTCGCGGACACGGTCCGGGCCGACGTCGCGGCCGCGCTGGAGGCCCGCCACCCGGGACCGGTCGACATCGACATCACGGTGACGGACATCCACGGCCCCTTCGACCCGATCGAGCCCGATCCGGGCGAGGCGATCGACGACGCGAAGGCCGCCATCGGCAATGCGACGTCCGCGGCGGGTGCCGCGATCGGCGATGCGGCAGAGGCTGCCGGGGATGCCCTCGGCACGGCGAAGGCTGCTGCATCGGACGCGGTGGACTCGGCGCGAGCCGGAGCGGCCGACCTGGCCGACGCCGCTGGTGACGCGGTCGAGCAGCGGACCGGCCGGTCCGAGGGCGACGGCGGCCGGTCGCTGGGAGACGGGCAGCCGGGCGCGGCCGCGGGTGCCGACGGCGAGCTCGTGACTGACGGCGACGTCGGCGGCGAACCGACCGATGCGGTGGTGTCGGAGGAACTCGCCGAGGCCGCCCGTCAGCTTGCCACCGCGGCCGACTCGCTCGCGACCGTCGCCGAGGAGGTGACGCACGGCGCCGACCCGAACCTCGCCGATGCTGAGCCCGCCGGGGCGGCTGACGCGATCCAGGACGCTCCGGCGGAAGAGCCCGTCGCGACGGGCCCGGATGCCGACCCGGTTTCGGCCCCCGAGCTGGACGGCGACACCGCTGGGTCCGCTGGCGGCGACGCGCCCGAGCAGTCTGCCCCGAAGGTCGCCGACGTCGACGAGGTGACGGACGCTCCCGCCGAGGTCACGGCCACCCAAGCCGCGGCGCCGACGAAGGAGCAGTGACATGCCGCTCTTCAGCCGGACCACGTCGTACGGTGCACGTCCGCGTCCGCGTGCCGTGTGGGCCGCTGCGATCACGGGTGTCGTCCTGCTCGTGCTCATCGTCGTCGGCGTGCTCATCCCGATCCTCGGGCTCATCGGCGCCGCCGACGGCGCGACGGTCGGTGCGCTCGACGTCCCGGTCGGCGGCATCGTGGTCGCGCTCCTCATCGGGTACGTCCTCGCGCTGCTGTTCCTGCTCGGGTGCGTCCGCAGTCGCAACGGCGCACTCTCCTGGGTGCTCGCCGTCGCCGCGGTAATCTCGGCGCTCCTCGTGTCGCTGTGGCCGCTGCTGGCGGTCGCCTTCGCGGGCGTCGACCAGGCATCGGACGTGGTGCCGTTCATCCAGGACCTCATCCGCCAGGTCACGGGCGGCTGAGCACAGGAGATCCGCGCGGCAGCAGGAGGTTCTCCCTCAGGATCTCCTGCTGTCGCGCGGATCTCCTGTGCTCAGCTCAGGCGGCGGGTGAGGTGGACGTCGACGGTGTCGCCGATGTCCTTGCCGAGGCGC